>CAJXVC010000015.1 GCA_913060975.1 uncultured Gammaproteobacteria bacterium | reverse complement strand
AGTACATCGGGCGTTTTCTTCGAAATAAGTGTCAACCTATTTCAGGACAAGACATGCCGATTTATTGTTCATGTAAGTATGGAGTTCGATGTGACGTTATCAGGTGATCAGTGATGAGTTCGCAGTCAACCAATCTTGAAGGTGCTTTACAGCTTGCGTTTGCGGATGCTTTTGCCCACATCTGTGTGCTCGATGTCATTGATTCAACAAATGCCGAGGCGATCAGGCGCATCAATGCCGGGCAGGAGGCGCGCCAAATAGTCGTTGCCCTAAGTCAGTCGGCAGGGCGGGGGCGTCGCGGGCGACACTGGTTGAGTCCGGCCGGGGCCGGGATCTATCTAACGTTTACATGGGATTTTGCTGAATCAGTGACTGCCTTGCAGGCGCTGAGCCTGGTGACTGCCATCAGCGTCCAGCAAGCGATTGCAGGGCAGGGATTAAGCAACGTGCAATTAAAGTGGCCTAATGACATTTTGGTGGCCGAGCAAAAACTGGCAGGCATTCTGCTGGAAACTTGCAATACTGAGAAAGGAGTTGTCATTGTGTTTGGCGTTGGTATCAATCTGGACCTGCCTGATGAGACGATTGCTCAGATTGATCGGCCAATCACCGATATGCGAAGAGCTGGCAGCCAGCAAGCAGACTTGCCAGTCTTGCTCACCGAATTACTGCAGCGCTGGCAAAGGAATGTGACGATTTTCCAGGCACAGGGCTTCGCGCCTTTTATGGATAGCTGGAATGAGCTGGATAGTTACAATGGCCGCGAAGTGACGGTGAGCGGTGGTACCAGACACTGGCAGGGTGTGTCACAAGGTGTCGATGAGACAGGGGCTTTGGTGGTCTTGACGGACGATGGTATACAGCAAATCAGTGGCGGTGAGGTATTGCCTACCTTGCGGCCGACTGGAAGGGATAGTCACGCAGATGCTTGACTCAGGCAGCGACGGCTTGAATCTCCTGGCAGGTAGTGCCACGGTTACAAATAGAAACTGATGAGTTGATTAGTTGCTTGGTAGGACAAGGACATCATGATTCTCGAATTTGATGCAGGAAATACGCGTATTAAATGGCGGCAGCTCTCTGTTGAATCCGGTTTGGTGCTGGATGAAGGCGTGTTTGCCGATCTGGATGCGATGTTAGCCAGTCCTTTGGCAGATACTCGGCCACTGCAGGTGCGAATGTGCAGCGTGCGTAGCGCGGAATTAACTGAGCGACTGCGGCAGTGGTCAGCAGTGGTGTTGGGCCGCGAAGCAGAATTAGCAGTAGTGACGCGTTCTTGTGGTGGCGTTAGTAATCAATATGACGATATGTCCCGCATGGGTGCGGATCGCTGGCTGGGCATGATAGCTGCCTATAACCGCATTCAGGGAGCCTGCGTGGTGGTCGATGCCGGTACGGCTCTGACTATCGATGTGGTCAGCGCATCGGGTCTTCATGAGGGTGGTTATATATTACCGGGCCGGCGCATGATGACGAGTAGTCTGGAGGCAAATACAGCCATCCGGCTGCGTCATATTGACAGCGATGCGGTCGATCTGGGCAATGACACGGATGCCGCGGTTCTGCACGGTGCGCTGGCAAGTCAGGTGGCACTGGTGGAGTGGGTGTTGGAGCGCTTGTCGCTCGACAATCGGATGCCGCGAATCATACTTACTGGCGGAGATGCCGACGCCTTGTTGGCAGGCATGACAACTCCTGGTGCCGAAATTATTCCCAGTTTGGTGCTGGATGGATTGGCCTATGCCTGCCCTTACACTCACACGCCCTGAATGGCCATTTAACTGATGCGTTATATCGCTATTTTTTTATTGGTCGCCAATCTTGGTTATGTGATTTGGAATTTCACGCAGACCGATCAGTTATTGCCGGGCCGGTCACCGGGCCAAGCGCGGGAAAACTGGGCTTTACTCAACACCGGTATTACGTTGGTCAGTGAATTCACTGCGCAAAGCGCAGAGCAGGAGCGGCTCAATGCCCTTGACAGCGCATTGTGTACACTGGTCAGCGGGTTTACGTCGATTGATTCGGCCAGCGCGTTGCTACTGGATGCCGAGCAGCTCGCACTCACTGGCGGGGTAATTTTGCTGGGCGAGCCACTACCTTCACAGTATCGGGTCTATCTACCACCGTCATCCTCCCGGGAAATTGCAGCGATCACGCTGGCGGGGGTTAGTGAGTCCAGCTCGGCAGCCGATTTGGAGATAGAGACCTATCTGATTACCCGTGGCGCCCTGGCTAATGGCGTTGCGCTGGGAGTCTTTTCTGCCAGGGAGAATGCCGATGAGGTGCGAGCGGCGGTGGCTGAGCTGGGTTATTCACCCCAAATCGAGGAAATTCCCCGCTCAGATGGCGGGATAGGGGTGTGGTTGCGCAATAGTGATTCCGGCCCCCTCGAAGAAGCCGAATGGCTTGATTTATCAACGGAAAGATCCGACCTGATCCGCTCAGAAAATCTCTGCCAAACGCTTGTACAAGCATCCCAATTCCCATAAAATGCCGCTCCTGAGTGAGAGAGCCAGGGATTTGACCCTTGGGAGATCTTGTGGGAGGGGTTCCCGAGTGGCCAAAGGGATCAGACTGTAAATCTGACGCGCAAGCTTCGGTGGTTCGAATCCACCCCCCTCCACCATCTGATTGCAGCTTGGTGTATATAGGCGGAGACGTTCTAATCGCGGGTATAGTTCAGAGGTAGAACCCCAGCCTTCCAAGCTGGTTGCGCGGGTTCGATTCCCGCTACCCGCTCCAATTACGTGGCTCGCTTAGCTCAGGCGGTAGAGCACTTCATTGGTAATGAAGAGGTCCCCGGTTCAACTCCGGGAGTGAGCACCATTTAATTGCGCACCGCTGTATTGAAGAATACATAGAGTATAGAAAGTACAGGGTACAAGAGTACAAACGGTACAGAGAGTACAGAGAGTACACAGCAAATGACACGCAGGCTCTGAACTGCCTGAAAATTTGCAACTTGATTTGAAGTTGAGCTTGTTGCTTCTTTATATATAGACGGAAGAAAACTAGCAACAAGTTCATTACGAAAACAACTTGATCTAAGCTAAATACGTAGGGGCAGGTGATGTCAAAGGAAAAATTTGAAAGAAATAAGGTACACGTCAACGTCGGTACAATTGG
>CAJXVC010000014.1 GCA_913060975.1 uncultured Gammaproteobacteria bacterium | reverse complement strand
CTACACAGAGTAGATCGTCGGCAGCGTCAGATGTGTATAAGAGACAGGTGTATAGATGAGTGGTCATACGCACCACAAAATACATCACTACAATAGCGCGAGTATGTGTATATTCGGCGTTGGTTTAGACGGTTGGGTGGTGCTGGAAGTTCTATCGAAATGGCTCTGAACAGGGATTTTTTTACAATCCGGACATTTCTTATAGCTGCGTGTTTAAGACACCATTAGCTCTTTGTCGGAAAAACCGGGCATTCCCCCGGTTTTGTGTGCCAATACGGCTCGGGCTAGCCTAGCATTCAGGAAAACAATAAATGGTGTCCCCCCATGCAACTCAGAATCCAGCCCAGCACGAAACTTACTAGCAAATCCAGCAGGAAACCTGGAGCCGTCTTTCTGGCCGCTGCTTTGTGCAGCTTAACCGTTGCGCCTCTCAGGGTTGCACTGGCGCAGTCTGCAGAAAGTTTTGAAACTCCCCTTACAGAATGGGGCCAACCTGACCTGCAAGGCGTATGGAACTGGGTATCCAGCACTCCCATGCAGCGGCCGCAAAGTTTTGGCACCCGGGAATTTTTGACAGAGGACGAGTTGATTCAGAAGCGCATTCGTCAAGCGGAATCGCGCGAAGCCGCTGATGCAGCCGAAGCCGAACGCGTGGTTGATCCGGAGGCGCCACCGGTAGGTGACAGCACCGGGGGTTACAACAACTTCTGGTACGAAACAGCCAGTATTGGTGAGAACCGGCGTACTTCACTCCTTATCTATCCCGAAGATGGTCGCTTGCCTGCACGCGTGGAAGGTAGCGCCGTACACAGAACGACTCTGGGCCCGGATGTCGGGGGCGAGCGCCCGGTACTGGGTGTGTTCGGTGGTATTGGCAAGGACGGCCCGGAAGATCGCGGCCTGTCAGAGCGTTGCCTGATTGGCTACAACGCCGGCCCGCCGTTTTCTGGCGGTGGCTACAATGCCAATGTGCAGATTTTTCAGAATCGCGATCACGTGGTGGTGTTGACTGAAATGGTCCACGATGCCCGCATAATCCCGCTTACAGAACGCGGGCCGCTCGACGACACGATTCGGCAGTGGAGCGGTGATTCCCGGGGGTATTGGGAAGACGAGACCCTGGTGGTGGAAACCCGAAATTTCACGCATCTGGTGCCCAGCTTCAGTCGCTTCGGCGATGCCGAGGACAAGATGCTCATAGAGCGCTTCACCCGCACTGGACCGTATACCATCGAATATCAATGGACCTTGGACGATCCCTCTACTTTTACTGACAAATTCACGGCCGTGCAGCCGCTGACCAAGGTGGGCGGCCAGCTCTATGAATATGCCTGTCACGAGGGTAATTACGGGATGCAGAATATTCTGCGCGGCGCGCGTGTTCAGGAGCGTTTGGATGCCGAGGCGGCCGTTAACTAAGTCGATCTCTAACTCTTTGGCGGGCCCTGAGCCCGCATTGCTTTAAAAATTTAATAAACAGCACGGGGCTGACTGCCAAGCGCTATTTGGGTGTCAGGCCACGTTGAAGAGTGGCTGCAGGCGCGTAAATCTCGCGTTACAGCTCTGTAGCGTTATTACAAATTGTAATAATTTGAGACAAGGCTCTGATGTCTCTGCTCGACATTTGCGTGCATACTACGCGACTGATTTTCTGCCATAAAAGTCTTACCGCGTTCACCCCAGCGCATTTGCTCAGGCATTGACTAGGCACTGACTAAAGAGACAGGCAGAAAACCCTAACTATAATATTATCAGGGAGCCCACATTTCCTCATGAAAGCACTAGCAGTATCACGACATAAGCTCAGTCTGGCCATTGGCTTCAGTACGGTCATTCTGGCGAGTTTTGGGCAATCGGCCCTGGCGCAGGTCCAGCCGACGACTTCTGACGACTCCACTGTCACCTACCCAGCCAGCTTTTTCGATCAATACCAACCCTATTCGGTCAATGACATGTTGCAGCGAATTCCCGGTATTAGCGTAGCGCTCGGTGGCAATGGTCCTTCCGGTGGCCCCGGTAGCTCCGATGGTTCCAGCCGCCGCGGTCTGGGTGCTGGTGGCGATCAGGTATTGATCAATGGCCGCCGTATCGCAGGCAAGGGTAATGAGGGTAATTCACAACTGTCCCGTATCCCTGCTTCTGAAGTTCAGTATATTGAAATCATTCGTGGTACATCCGGTGACCTTGATGTGCGTGGTGGCAGCCAGGTAATTAACGTTGTATTGCTGGAATCCCAGTCCAGTACTTCGTTTGCCTATGAGCTCAACATGGACCACTACCACGATGGCAAATATCAGCCCGGTGGCAAGTTCTCTGCAACCGGCCAAAGCGGCGCTTTCAATTACTTCCTGAGCGCCGAGCGCGAGCCGCGTTGGGAATTTCGTGATGGTTTTGAAACCAGTGTTAACCCTGACGGCTCTATTAACGAGACTGTCGACCGTGATGAAGGGCGTGATGCCTGGCCAGTTACCCTGCAGGCCAATCTTGGTTATGAATTTACAGCCAACGATACAGCTAACCTGAACTTGCAGTGGAGTGACAACGAATACGACGCTTACGCTGACCGTATTATTACCGATTACGATACCAACCCGCCTACAGTCGACATTGAGCGCGATACTATTCCGACCGAGGAAGGTTCCTGGGAAATCGGTGGCGACTACATGCACGTGTTTGCGGATGGTAGCCGCTGGCGCACATTGTTCATCGTTAACGATGACATCAATAACAGCTACCGCACCCGATATCAGGTCAATGGCAACTCAGAAACCTCCGACCTGTACCTGTCCAATGAAGTGAATACCAAAGAGCGTATTGTGCGTTCGTCCTATGTGTTCGACCTGAGTAATACGCAATCACTGGAAGCCGGTCTTGAGCGCGCGCAAACAATTCTTGATACGTCACTGCAACTGGGTCTGGCTGGCGACACTGATGGCGGCCCACGTTTTGGTGGCCTGAGCCCGGATACTGATGCGGTCGGTACTGTTGAGGAAATGCGTTACGAGTATTTCGCTATCCACAACTGGCAGCTCAATGACCGTATGTCATTGGAGACCACGCTGTTGTTTGAAGACAGTGAGATTTCGCAAAGCGGTAATATTTCAAATTCTCGCGATTTCACTTTCTTCCGTCCGAAAGTGGATTATCGTTTCGATATCACGCCAGCGATTCAGTTTCGTGCCAGCATAGAAAAAGACGTGGCACAGCTGAGCTTCACCGATTTTACGGCCAGCATTGATGGCGGTGACGATGAGCAAAACGCGTTTGAAGGTAACTCCGATCTGCGACAGGAACAGTCCTGGCGCTATGAGGCGAATCTGGAATACCGTCTGCCTAATGACTCCGGTGTGATTAACTCCAATGTCTTCTATCATGATCTGGATGACCTGATCGACAACGTCGATGTCTCCACCGATACGCAAACATTGGGTGCGCGCGGTAACATCGGTAGCGGTGAGCGTTATGGTTTCAATATTGATAGCAGCTTGCGTATGACAATGTTTAATCAGCCCGAGTTACTGTTAACTGCTGGTTTATCGATCGAAGAATCCTCCGTGACTGACCCGTTCCTGAACATTGAGCGTGAGCGTTCCTTGCGCGGCGGCGGCAGTAGCTACAACTTTGGTTTCCGCCATGATATCCCGGGCTTCTACAACATGAATTACGGCCTGCGCTATAACCGTGAGTTCTACAATGATTTCCTGGTCTATGATATCGACAAGATCGAACAGTATCCGAAAGTGGGGTCATTCAACGGCTGGGTCGAGGTACAAGCCTGGGGTGACCTGGTTTATCGCTTCGAAGCTCGAGACTCGCGCGATCGCTGTCGTGTCCGCACGCGTTACATCAACGGCACTATCGCCAACGGTTCTATCGACGAGATCGAAGACTCCTGTTCTGATGCCGGACCGGTATTGGCGATCAAGATTCGTGGTACTTTCTAACAGCAACGAGACCGGTTAGCAGTACAAGAAACAACGTGCTGGAAGTTGAAAGCCAAGTAGTAAATAGGAAGTAATAAGAAGTAAAAAAAATTGAGCAAGAAGGGTCAGGATTTTCTGAGCAGGGGTGTTTCCCGGCTTGGCAGGTTCTGGCCCTTTTTCGTTATTACTATTGGTGATTGCGGACAATGCCGCAGCCAGACATCGGCGAGAGCCTGATCCTGGCTATTGGCTCATTGACAGCTCGAGGTTGGCACATTGCGATGCGATCAGAGCTGGCGGGTCCATTTGCATTGTGAAAGGTTGCAACCGGCGCAGCGCATTCAAGCCCAAAATGTCGCGGTCAGCACCTGGAAAGACTGCCACTTCGATGTCTCTCAATACACATGATTCGCCCAGCGCCAGTTCATGCACCCGGTAGATAGGAATGCGCAGCGTATGGCCATTAGCCATAGTGCCGTGAATATCGCGCGCGTATTCGGTGCCAGGCAATTGCCTAATGCGATTGAAAGTCTTGCGGCTCAGACTGACATAGCCCGAACCGGTATCGACAAGCATATCGGTCTCAATAGTCTGATCCAGCGTCCCATGCAGATAGAAGTTTCCCGAATCCGCCTGTTGCAGGGCTAGCTGAATGTCGTCGGCCAACGTTAATGAACTCGCCAGCCAGAACACACAGGGCAGTAATCTGAAAAATCTCGCTTGTCGGCGCATCTGTCGCCTCGCACAGTATTAGGGAGTCTATGCCCTATAACAAAGCAACATCGAGGCCAATAAAGTAAACGTAATAAAAACAAGTAGATAAGATCATAGGCTGCTTGGATGGGCATCATAAAGCACCAAAATAGTGCCTTTTATGTTCGTTTGCTCGCCCATAGTGCGTTTTATATAATCTTTAACAGGGTCTAGCGAGCCGGTTGGTCGTTAGCAAAGGCATAGAACAGGTGTCGGACAACACTGTAGCGTGTCCTTAATGATTTTAGTTTCAGGAGAAGTCTCAATGCGTATGAAGTCCAGCAGCTTATTAAAATCCAGCACTATCACTCTTTCGGTTGTCGGGTTGTTAGCAGTGTTACCAATGAGTCTGGCCAATGCCGGCACAGTGGTCCGCCAGATTGATGAATCCACCCTGTTAGTAGTGGAGTATCGTGGCAAGCCACCACACAAGCGCCGCTTTGTGACAGCTGATGAAACAGCCGCCTTCGCGCACTATCAGGAGATCATGGACCGTCCTTCACGCACTCTGTTTGCCGGCGTATTCAGAGCCGGCCCGCCAGGCAAATCACTGCCGCATTCACGCCGGGCGCGTACTATAGATGCAGAACAACAAACTGAACAGGTTGAGTTCGCCCGCTTTGAAGAGGTCACAGTTGAAGAAAAACCAACTCGTCGCTTCTGGCGCGGTGCCCCAGGCAAGGGCCTTCCAAGTCTGCGTGACTGATAGCAGGCACCTGCTTACAGATAGAAATCTCAAATGGGCCGAAGTGTTGAGCGCTTGATTGCGTTGCAACACTTCGGCTCGACATCTTTCGCTATCTCCCATAATCTCATTCGGCATACATTTCGTGAGCAAGCGGCGATTCAGCCGCACCATCGTCAACGATTAGATCGACGATTCCTGTTTTGCCACAAAGCCGGTAATCGCGATTGAGATTCGCGGTATATTCTGAAGAATAAATTGAAATAAAAAAGGGCTAGCGGATGTTGAGATCGCTAGCCCTTTCTTATTCAGGACGAGAAGGATTTAGTCGTTGTTTCGGTTTCGTGCTTCAGGGGGTGGTCTATTAAAATTGGGTTCTCCCTCGTCCTGCAAATGGTAGCGGAATAAATACTGTACGCCTTCTACTGCAACAGCTTCTCCATTGACGATGCGTGGCTCAAATTCAAATTGCAACAGAGCATTTTCTGAACTGCGTTCGAAATAACCGGCTGGCTCTATGTCAACTACTGCTACAGAATCAGGATCGACAGTTCCCTGTGCCGTAACTGTGAAACTAAACAAGGCCCAGCCCTCTATCTCTTCATCGGCTGCACGACGCGGGTACATAGGGGCAATAGCTCTGATTGGCAGATATTCCTGATCCTCCAGGTTGTCCTGAGCTGCCACAAGACTAAGCTGATTAAAACCAATGCTCGAGATCAAAAGCGTGAACGCTACAAAGGCTTTGAGCATTCGACTACTTCGCGGCGGCAGTCGGCGCTCGAGTATGCTCCTAATACGACCATCGAGACTGTTTCTGCCAAACATTGGCTGGGCCAGTAACGGCGAATCGTGCGGACTGGACTGTTGCTTGGCAAGCCGCAAAAGATTCTCGGCGTAACCAATATGTTCGTCGTTGTGGCGGTACACTTCTGCATCGCAGCTTTTTTCGGCTGCTTCATTCATTTCTCGCAGGGCATGCCATGTGAGTGGGTTAATCCAGAACAGGGCGCAAATGATGCGGGCGACAAGCATGGTTAGCCAATCCAGGCGATGAATATGGCTTAGCTCGTGAACAAGAATTTGCTTGCGAGTAGAGGTAGACCACTGCATTGCAGTTTCGGGGAGCAGAACAACTGGTCGCCAAAGTCCGTATGAAACAGGGGAGTTCACTGCTCGGCTTATTTTAAGTTGCACGGGACGACGAATTTCTTTGTCTTCTACTAACTTGCTGAATAATTGTTGGCAGTCCAGGTCATTGCATGCACTGGCAAGTGCATCCAGATTGCGCAAGTGCCACCATGATCTGCTGAGTGAAAGTAACAGGGCGAAGGCGACTATGCAGTAAAGCGCAGTAACCAGTGGTGCCAATATCAGCGCACTGCTGTCACTCAGCTGCGCAGAGTTTGCTGTCACTGTGAATACTGTTAGGCCATTCGTTGTGCTAGCTGCGTTGGGAGCCCAGGAGAATAGTATTGGAACAAGGGGTAGCATTGCGATAGCGATAAGGCCCGCACACCACAAGAGATGTGTCGATGCACTGGATAGCCTGGATTTGGCGAAGCTGGTTAGCGCAGCGATAGGGGCAAGGATAAGCAGTGATTCGAATAGCAGATTCAATAGCCACTGCGAGATTGGCGAGCTTAGGAATTGCATTAGCATGTCATTACCTCACTTTTTATTCAGTTCTTGTTTTTTCTCACGAATGAGTTTTTCCAGCGATTTGATATCGTCTTCGGAGATGTCTGCCATCGACATGTCCAGTAAGGAGTTGACCGCCATGAGTGGCGAATCAGAAAAGAATGTTTTCACCACGTTCGACAGCGCCGATGCTGACGCTTTGTTGCGCGCGACTATTGGTGAATAGATGAATTTGGGGCCAGCTTCCCGGTGTTTGATATGCCCTTTTTCTTCCAGCTTGCGCAGGAAAGTTCGTATTGATGAGTCGCTAAGCGGATCACCCAGAGCATCCTGAATCTCTTTGGCGCTGGCTTGCTCCAATCGATAGAGCACGTCCATGATCTGCCGCTCGCGGCGGCTGAGCTTGTTGAGGTTGGTCATCTTTGCTCCTTCCAGGCGCTATATGTTTTCGTAGTTTCTGTTAATAATTTAACAATATGTTAAAAAATTAACACTTGCAAGTGTTTTGGACAAGTAAATTATTCTGACTGCTATTTCAGTCAAAGCGGGGACTTCGGTGTGGGGTATGGCCTCAGAGCAGCCACTATTCACGCCGGTGGCGATCACTCTCTTTCAACGGTAGTTGAAACTGAATAAATAAAGTATGCCGCGACCAATGTACCAGCGTACGAGGTTAGTGTGCTCACCAATTGTGTGATAGTTGCCTGCCGGTAACGCTGTGTTTGTATTTCTCGTATGCAAGCTGTGCGTGCTTTTAATACCAACCCTTTCTGTTCAGATTGCGCTACATTGCATATTGCTCAACATCGCGCGCATGAATTTCGCGCCGCGTCAGGATGTCGTCGACTGCGGGTAAGGAATCGTTCGTGGATCTCCTGCAATGCCTGCGAATTGCAAAAAAACGACAGCAGCTTTGTCGTATAATTGCAGCTTGCACACGCGACGATCTAATAATCAGTATCTGGCAACTAGAACATGCCCGTATTTCTAAATATCAGCCAAACCGAACCCGGCATCGCACTCATCTGCACCCAGATAGACCCACATTGGTCAGTCAAACTCAGTATTTACGGTTTTATGTTGTTGGCAGTCTGGATTCTCTACTGCGCCTGGCGCGAGGGCCGGGAGAATTTCACCACCTATATCATGGGGTTTCTGTTCGGCTACTCCATCGAAGCAGTCAATACTCTAGCTGGTAATTACTGCTACCAGTTTGGCCCTGAGTGGTTATATCTGCCTGGCCAGGTACCTCTCTACGTGAGTTGCGGCTGGGCCATGATCTTCTATGCGGCGTATTACACAAGTCTTCAGCTACGCCGCAACTGGTTATTTGTAGCCACCACGTCCGGGCTGCTGGCACTGGCACTGGATTTGATTCTGGACCCGGGGACTGTGGCACTAGGTTTGTGGGAATGGTTGCCACCGTCTGAATTGGCATCCGTGTGGCCGTGGTACAGCGTGCCCTGGAGTAATTTTGTCGGCTGGTATCTGCTGAT
Organism: uncultured Gammaproteobacteria bacterium; assembly: GCA_913060975.1. Taxonomy (GTDB): domain Bacteria; phylum Pseudomonadota; class Gammaproteobacteria; order Pseudomonadales; family Pseudohongiellaceae; genus UBA9145. The sequence goes on along the minus strand of CAJXVC010000014.1, from coordinate 26,129 downwards.
ATTTTCGCTTGCTTTGGCCCAGTACCTTTTGGTTAACCAATTTGATACTGACCAGACTGCAACGCTAAGATGGAGCACATTTCTCTTACGTAAAATCAAGGTGATAGCCTTGGCCTATGTCTGTTTCGCCGTGCTGTATTTTGTGTACAGCACAGCGGTAAGCCTTGTCGCCGGGCATGTCTATCAAACGTTGTTACACGCCTCGCTGGTCGCGATTCCCTGTGCTTACTTGCTTATGCGAGCAGGCACTTTGCAAACAGGCTCTGCACTGCAGTTGTCACTACTGTTAGTACCCGCTTATTTGATATTTTGTGCATCGCTGTATTTATTGTGGGTCATGGCAAATCAAGTGTATCAACCACTGATATTTCTATTGCCTTCATATAGCATAGTAGTTCTATCCATCTACTATTGGCCCTATCGTCAGTAGTCATAATAATACTGGTTCATGCGTATTAATTGCCTAAAACATCGTGTGTTGATGCTGCTCGTTCTGTTGCCGTTGTTCGGGAACGCGCAGGATGCAGCTCCTGTTTTGGAGCTTGATGACACGGTAGAAGATGTCGACCTGTCTCCCTATTTGCGTATAGTAGAAGACCCATCCGGCACTCTTTCGCTGGCGGACGCCATGCAGGCACTGGCCGGTCCTGAAGCGATTGTTCTAGCCTCGGGCATTCCCAATTTCGGAATTACTTCCTCGGCATATTGGGCAGTGCTCGATTTGCGCATCGACGAATCTGATCCTGCCGAATGGCTGATTGAACTCGAGTACCCGATTCTCGATCGTCTGGAAATGATTTACATCAATAGTGAAGGGGAGCAGATCCGGAAAGTAGGCGGAGACACATTGCCTTTTGCGGACAGGGAATTGAATTTTCCGCAAGTAGTCTTTGCGCTGGAAACTCCGACTCCTGGACCACAATCAATCTACTTTCGTGCTGAAAGTGAAGGGTCTGTGCAATTTCCGTTACGACTCTGGCAACCACAGGCTTTCTATAACGGTGAGGTCTTTACCTTGCTGGCCCGCGGTCTCTACTACGGCATCATGCTCGCCATGATGCTGTACAACCTGTTTATTTACTTGTCGGTGCGTGATCGCAGCTATCTTTTCTATATCTTGTATGTATTGGGTATCACCGGCTATCAGTTCTCATCAGATGGCTTCGCGCTCCAATTTCTCTGGCCCGGGAATCCGCAGCTGGGCGCACAAAGCGTGACGTTCTCTGCCGGGCTTGCACTGGTATTCGGGTTGTTATTCTGTAATTCCTTTCTCAGCGTGGCGCAGCACAGCAGGAAAATTCATCGCGCATTGCTGGGGCTCGCGGCAGTAACAGTGTCCGCCATGATTATTTCGTTGCTCACTTCCTACGAAGTGGCAGCCATGGTGACACCCCCGTTGAGTATCGTGGTGGCGGCAGCCATTCTAGGCACTGGCACCTGGATTATGCTGAAAGGCTTCAGGCCGGCACGGATTTTCATGCTGGCCTGGGCAGTATTCCTGTTTGCGACTATGCAAACATCGCTGCAACGATTCGGGTTTCTGGATTTGGGGTTCTTCTCGCAGAATGGGGTGCTGATTGGTACCGCAATCGAAGTAATTCTGTTGTCGCTCGCGCTGGCAGACCGTATCAACATTCTGATGCAAGACAAGGAAGACGCACAGGTTCGGCTACTCGAAAACAACGCATTGACGATCAAAACCCTTGAACGCGCTGATGCAATGAAGAACGAGTTTATCGCCAATGTCTCTCATGAATTGCGCACACCGCTGTCGGGCATCATCGGTCTACTGGACATCGTGATTCCTAACGTGCGCGCTCAGGCGGATGAGAGAGACGTGCGCAATCTCGAAATCATACGCTCCAGTGGCAAGCGGCTCACCACGCTAGTCAATGACATTATCGATATTTCTGCAATCAACAGAGACTATCTGGAATTGAGCAGAAAGCCGGTAGATGTTGGCAGCATTGTGGAGATGGTAATTGCCATGTGTAATCCGTTAATCGGTGACAAACCTGTCACGCTGGTTGTCGATATCCCTGCAAGGTTGCCTCTGGTGGATGCTGATGAGGATCGTCTTCAGCAGATTATTTTTAACCTGACATCCAACGCGATCAAGTTTACCTTCGAAGGGGAGATACGGGTGATTGCCGAGCACGTCGGTGAGCACGTGCAACTCAGTATCAGTGATACAGGTATCGGTATTGCCGAGGACAAGCTGGAGCATATTTTTGAAGCGTTCCAGCAGGCGGACTCATCCACTCAGCGTGAATTTGGTGGCACGGGTCTGGGACTCTCCATTACTCGTAAACTCCTTAAACTGCACGGCAGCGACATCAATCTGGCAAGTGCTGAGGGCGCCGGTTCACGATTCAGTTTCAATCTGCCGGTCGCCGCATCCCAGCAGGACACTGCTGTTGAGCGTCAGGCAGATGCACACAGTCTCGGCCGGGGGCTATTGGCCAAGAGCATAGAGGAATCACTGCAGCTGCCGAAGCCACTGGATAGTGGCGAAGGCGCTGCAAACTGCACGCACACTATTTTGATGGTAGACGATGAGCCGATCAATTTGCATGTGTTGCAAGAGTATCTGCATGACAAGCATCGCCTGCTGTCTGCACAGGATGGCTTCCAGGCGCTGAAAATTCTCGAAACCCAAACGCCTGACCTGATCATACTCGATCTTATGATGCCGCGAATGTCTGGCTATGAACTGTGCAGAATAATCAGGGAGACTCATTCCTCTACCGATTTACCCATTATCATTCTTACGGCCAAGAACCAGGTGGATGACCTGGTTGCTGGCCTGCGAGCTGGCGCCAATGACTATCTGACAAAGCCGTTCTTTAAAGAGGAACTCCTGGCGCGGGTCGACAAGCAAGTGCAACTTCATGACCTGATACAAGTCAGGGATGACAATGTCAGATTACAGGAGCAGATCAAACGTTATCGCGAGGCGGAGACCAAACTCCATGCATCCCGGCAACGCCTTGCCCGGATGCTGGATGTTAGTAGTGATGCGTTGCTGACCATTGATGAAGGTGGTGAAATTGTCTATGCGAACCGGCGGGCAGAGGAACTTCTGCAAACCAGTGAGGATGCGTTGCTTGGCAGACCTGTCGATATTTTGATCACGGGCGAGCAATCAGGGTCTCATCCGCTGCAATTCCCGTTCTTGCAATCGCTGATTTCCAGTGAAAAGGATGTGCAACAGATCACCTGCGACATTGCCTTGCTTGTACCACAAAGCGATTCTGAAGAGGCAGCGAGTGTGCAAGCCAGTGTGTGTATCCTGCCTCTCAATCTGGAGCAGGAATTGTATGTGGTGACTCTCATCCCGCTAAACGATTCCAGACTCATGTCCGAACAGCTCGGCATCACGACACAATCACGCTCACTGGCTGAGCCGGGGATGCCCAAGCTAATCGAAGAGGTCAATCGCAATGCCGCCCGTACGCAATTGATCGGGGAACTACTCTCTCAGGTGACTGCAGACAAGCTGCAGCAGGAGCCACAACTGCTGGCGCAACTGGAAAATCTGGACGCGATTATCGATCAACTGGCCCAATCGGTTGACTTGAACCGTGTTGAAATTGACTTCCGGCGTTCCCTTGTTGAGCTTCTACAATATTGTGTCGAAATCTGGCAGCGAGTCACGCATCGCCACGTCATTGATCTTGCCGAGGAAAGCCGCATCTGGCGGGTGAGTATCGATAATGGCCGCCTGCGTGCGCGCTCGATGGAACGCTATCTGGATATCGACAAGTTGCCGAAAAACCCTCGCTGGCGTGAAGTCACTCGCACCGCCTATTACTTGCTGGGCAATCTGGAACTCTCCCCGGCAGACAAACAACAGCTTGAAGAAATGCTCGGCAGGCTGCAGGAAATCGTTCGCCTGGAACGCTAGAGCGCCATCGCCCGAAGGGTTCGTGGTAATCAGCTAAGCTTTTGTATTTATTGGAAAAATCCTCCAATTGTCCCGACTTGTCCAGCAACCCGCTAACTTGTCCTCGCTATTTGCTCGGTAATCTCACGTCTTCGTGGGAGGCTCCGTCACACCAGTTAATTACGTCTTTACGATTTGTCGACTGACAGCACGTCTGGCTTGGCCTGAATTACTTGCGGTGTCAGTCAAGGATTTTACAACGATGAATGCGACACAGAGCCTGATGGAAATTCCCTTCGCGGAGATTGCGCCAATCGCTGACCGGTTCGATGAGGATGAGCTGCAAAGCTGGGCAATGAAGCGAGTCAATTATTTGTTAAGTACCGAGCCCGATAGCTGTATAAGCGAGCTTGGTCAAATTGCCGTATGGGTGCGAAACAACCATTCCCGCTGGATGGAAAAGGATGACTACTGGGTCGAATTTGTACGCATCAATACCGGGGTAGCACGTTCTGGTAGATGGCTTACGCTTTTTGGTTTCTGAAGTGGCGTGTAATGTGCAGCTTGGTCTGAATCTCTTTGCGTCTTTTGCATTCCTTGTATAACAGCTGAGCCTTGGACAACCGCAGTGCCGATTCAGGATGCAAGACTGCCTTCTGTGTTCATGCAGTTGCGCTTGATGACCCCAATAACGCAAGATTTTTGTTATCTGCTTGTGCAGGCGCCAACTTTGCTGACAGAGAATTGTTCATGCCTGCGGGAAACCCTGATATTCTGTTTGCTGGTAATTGATCCAGCATCGGGAGCCGGATTGTGCGAAAGCAATTTTGCAGTGCAAAGGTAAGGCGCGAAGTGCTGCCAATTGGATTCCGTGGTAGTGCAGCTGCTCTGAAAAATCGCCTGTATCGTCAATGAATTCAAAAAGCTCAACATGCGGCCCGATACAGGCGATTGGCTTTCGACTGCATTTATCGTCCGAGCAGTACAAAGCTTACTATCAAGGCCAGGTGCAGTTCATTCAGGTGCAAAGTTTTGATGGCAGGAAAATCCGTTTCCCCGCGAATGCGGTCCGGCAATATCTCACCATGGACGGCATCCACGGTGAGTTTGAAATTCAGTTCGATCAGAACAACAAATTAATCGGTGTCGTTAAACGCGGTAGCTGAAATACGCTTAATTCGGATCGATGACATGGTATTCGGTCTGGCGCGGCTGGATATACTGAAAACTCACGCCATCCCAAAAGCCATCTTCTTCCAGTTTCATCGGTAGCGGCTCGGAGCCCCATTCGGGCACATCCACCAGCGCATTCAATTCAATAGAATAGGCGGTATTGGGCTGCATCAGGTAGTCACCACTGCCAGGTACGCCACCTTGTTGGTCCCACATACCGATTGTTGTGCCGGCCGCATGCCCGTGCAAGCCAATAGGGTGGGTGTAGATAATCGGGTTTAAACCCTCGGCTTTGGCCTGTTCCAGGCTCAGGCGCAATATCTCGTTGCCACTGCGACCGTTTTGAAAATTGCTGGTAAGAATATCCTGTAGCCGATTGCCTTCGGCCAGTGCCTTCTTTAAATAGTCTGGTACATCGGTTTCGCCTTCCTTGAGAATATAGGCATTTTGTTGCGTGTCGGATTGCAGGCGCAGGTAGCTGATGCCGAAATCGATGTGCACGTGATCGCCGCGATACAGAACGTCCGGGTCCAGGCCTTGCTGGGCAATGTGTTGCCGTGACTCTTCAGCGCGTTCGACTTCCATGCCGGTATGAAACCAGGTGCTCAGCCCCAGATCATTCACACGCTGGCGAAACCACCAGGACAGATCATCCAGCGTGGTAACACCCGGTGTGACGACATCGGCAGAAAAGCCTTCGCGGATAATGTCATAAGCCACGGCCATCACATCTCTGTACAGCGCCAATTCCGACTCTGTGCGAGTTTCCAGCCAACCGACTGCCAATGCTTCGGCCGATTCGATGCGATTGCGCAGGCGCTGGGGCAGGGCGTTGGTGAAATCGCGGTGTTCGGAAAACGTGAGTCCGTCTGCCAGTCCATAGTCATCAGAGTAGTTCAGGGCGATGCGCTGTGGGTTGGCTTCATTGAGCAATTCGCCAATGCGCGCCCACTGGTCTGGCTGCTCTTCGGGATTCCATACGCCGGGGAATAAATCCGCCACGGCATAGCGAGCTACCGCCATGCGTTCGACTCCGCGACTGTCGCCATGATTGATAAACATCAGCACCGTGCGGCGCCGGGCATTGAGCCAGGTAGCTGGCAACATGGTTTTCAGGACCGGGTCCTCGTTGTATTCGCGGGAGATAATGACCCAGGCATCGATGCCCTCGCGGCGCATTAACATGGGTACAACTTCATCCAGGCGCTCCGCTAACACCGCATCAATGACCGCGGCTTGTTCGCGCAAGGGCAGAATACGTTCAGCCAGTTCATCGGCAGCAGTGTGACAAGTGGCGAAGAGCAAAATAGCAAAGAGTAAGGGGCGCATTGGGATTCCGGTGCCAGACCTGGTTGCGTTGGGGGAGTGATTAAACCGTTCGGGATTGCTTTAAATAGTATGTGAGCAAGCAGTGAAAGTCACTGTTGGACCGCAAGAAAATAAGTAATCAACTGGTTTGCTGATTTAGTACGACAAGTGAAAGTCTGCGTTCGGGTAATCGCCGATGATTAATTAACCGGGCGATATGTCGTTGGAATTGAACCCCGGATAGAGCACGGCCACACAATCAGGGCACACGCCATGGGAAAACTGTGCGCCGGAATGCGACGAGATGTATTGTTCCAATTGCTGATAGTATCCGCTGTCGTCGCGAATCTTTTTGCAATTGGAACAGATGGGGATCATTCCGGATAAAGTCTTGACCTCAGCCAGTGCCCGGTATGCCATGTATCGGGTGCGCTGCGAGTATGCCGAAGCCAATATGCTCATTAGTTCAGAAAACACGAAAACGATGATAATGATGGAGCGTTGCTGCGTGATTGGTTCGCGTGCGGCATCGAATATCACCATGGACTCTATACCCCAAAAAACCATAACAGCAGGTAAAAGAAACACTCCATAGATGGGAAACGTAATGTTGGCGACAAAGATAAAGAGGGTGCCAATTGCGACGATGCGGGCGGCAGAGACATCTGTCGTCAAATGGAAATAAGCAATGCTGGCAGCGGTTAACAAAGTGAAAAGCGCGACGCCAATATCGAGAGTGCGAGGGATGCGCCAGTAATTGAGTGCCCAAATAAAGATAGCGGCTGTGAAAGCCATTATGGTTCGCAAGACCACGCCGAAACTGAGGCCATCAACCTCAGCCATGCGCGGGATATCTGCTACTGACGTTACCACCATTAACGCAATTGAGATAAGCAGAATCGCGCGAATTTGTTTGATGTCTGAGTCAAGATAATGCTGGCGGAATTTGAGTTCATCGTCAGCAGGCTTCCCGGGGCAGACAAATCGCCATAAGGGTAGTTCGCGCCGAGTTGGTATGGAAAGCTTATCTGGCATCAATGCGTCTCGGGTTGTATGCCTAGAGATAGCACTATCTAAGCGGATTAATGATCATACCGTGTAATGCACGTAAAGACGAAACTGATCTCTTTTGTTATGAGGCCACGATATTATCGGGTTCTACTGCAGAAGGCGTCCCTAGTGCGCCGTCACACAGATGCTTGCGATTACTTCATCTGCAATATCCAGCCTGATTGATTGCTGGAGATGTTCTCATGCTAAAGTTACTGCCGGTCGAGCAATATAACGCTGAATGTGTAACAACTATCACCTTCCACCTTCCATTCCTACGATAATTGATACTGGCATTCAACGCGCGCTGGCTTTGTCCATTGCCGGTCTGGTGTTCATATTGATAGTGCCGTTGGTGATCCTGACTGCCACTCAAGCCAGATTGCCTGGCCGCATGGCAGGTGTTATGACCACGGTTGCTGAAACTCTTAATATCGAGGCACTTGAGTCAGAGGAATGCGCTTGATCAACGCCAATGCGAACAGTTTTAATCTGCGGCGATTGCTGCTTGGGTTCTTTATCTTGTGCCAGGTAGCAACTGTTGCCGGGCAAGAAATCACCGAGTCGTTTATCGTAGATGAGTTGGCCCGCACACAGAGTGATCCCGATAGTGAAATCTCTCTTGCTATCCATGCCCCGCGCGACTTCGTCTTTGATTTTCTAACCCGCCGTGTGCACGAATACGTCAGCGATGCCCGTGCTGTGGAATTCGATCATGATAGTTCAGTGCAAGCCAATCAGTTGGGCGTGGGCTCGGAAAGGCGAATTATTATGGCGAGTGATGAGTTCCTGCTACAGCGCTTCCTGGTTGTCGAGCCACCAAGCAGTTTTGCCTATTTCGTGGACATGGGGCGCTCTACCTTGAGCGCGCCGCTGGTCTACTCGATTTCCCGCTACCAGCTAACCGAGACAACTCCCGAGACGACACAACTGGATATAGCTGTGGTCTATCAATCATCCACTCGTCTGTTGGCTTTTCTCGTCAGGCGCGGATTTAACAGTGTGCTGGAAAGGGATTTTGCCGCTGCGGTAGCTATTATCGAAGCCGAATATCTCGCTACACAATAATGGTTACTTAAGTCTGACCAGCACTGCACCGGCATTATGTGGCTCGGCTGCAAAACTTTTTATATCGCCGCGAAATTCTGAATCGCGCAGGGCCAAAAGCACTTCATTACGAATCAAGCCCGAGCCAACTACAAGACGCAGATTCATCGCCACTCCGGCGCGCGCAGCATCGATCTCATGCTGCATTTTCTCCAATGCCTCATGTACTCGCTCGCCCTGATGAGCGATATCCACTGTGATGGTTGAGCCATCGTGTTGCACGTCCAATGCATTGTCGCACTTGGGGCAGTGTTGCACGTATTGGTCGACAATCATGCCGCAGTTCAGACAGGTTTTTTGCATGAGGTCAGGTTGGGCTGAGTGTGAGACGCGGGTGTGAATAATTCATGGGCGTAAAAAGTGGTGCGGGTAACTAGTGTCTATTGGAATTCGCCTGTTAAGACGGCTCCGCAACTTGATGCTTAAAATTAACACCTATATTTAATATCTGGATCTAACATCTGTACAAAGCGATTGTTAATCAGTTTAGGTTATCAGCTTCATCCGGTATCACCAACCATTGCTTACTGAGACTCAAGCTCCTCACGAATCAGGTAATCAGCAACCTCAAGCATCTTGGCAAAGTTACCACTCAACGCGGGTGATATGGCGTACTTGCCGGCGACAAATAGCATTGGTGTGGACTGCACTGCATAGTCAGCATTTGCCTGTTCGGCCATTGTGATTCTTGACTCTACCGCTTCAGAGTAAAGAGCGCTGACTGTTGCCCTTGGTGTAATTCCATATTGACTGAAGAATGCAGCGAGGTCTTCGTCGTTGCTGATCGTCTCGTTGTCCTTGCGGAACGCATTGTAGAGTGGCAGTTGGGTCTGCTCGGCAACGCCAGTTTCAAGCGCTGTGAAGTAGGCGCGAGCATGAAAGCGCATTGTCTCTGACCACAATACTGGCACACGAGTCAGTGCGACGCTGCGCTCCAGGTCAGTCTCCCATTCTTGCAGATGTTCTTCAAAGCTATGGCAAGGCCAGCAGGGATACCAGAAGAATGCCACCACCTCCAGGGCCGAGCCATCGAGTGTCGCTACCGGGTTGTCGAGAACGAGGTAGTCCTCTCCCGCTTGATACATGGATGTTGTCGCGTCTGCGTCCACGTTAGCGCTGGCATTTACCAGTGGACTATTGCCTTCATACTCAGCAATGGGCGTTGCGGGTGGTGCAACGGTATTGGCAAGATCAGTAGTGACCAGAATTACAGCCACAATCGCAGCAACACTCGCGCATACGGCAATCCATGACCCAAAAGGGCGTTGCGCCTGTCCGGATGCCGCTTCGATCTGTTGCGGTATTTGGCCGTAAGTTTTAGAAGGCGAGGCAAGATCAAAGGCAGAGAGCTTGGCTGCAAAATCTTTGTCATCGTCCGAGCCATGGTGGTCAAAGTGCTGGTTCATGGAGTGACTCCTTGAGTTGGGCTAGCCCCCGGCGGTACCAGGAGGCAACAGTATTGGGATTGGTGGCAGTGACCTCCGCAATTTCCTGAAAGCTCAGGTCGCCGAACAGTTTCATGATCAAAACCTGCTGCTGGTTGCTCTCCAGCCTGTCCAGATGCGTGAGTATTTGCTTGAGGAAAATTTGCTGTTCAGGCGTTTGCGTGCGGGTATCAATGAACTCGTCGCAATCCGTCTCCGCGGTAAAGCGCTGAACGTCTTTATTCCTGTGCAAGGCCTTGTTGCGCACAGTGCGGAATACATAAGCAGCTAGATTGTCGGGTGTCTGCTTGAGTTGCGACACTGCCAGCAATGCATCGAGAACAACGTCCTCTGCCGCTGCCCGGTCTCGAGTGATGGCAATAGCCGCAATAAAGAGCTGCTCTTGCCGGAATTCAAATAGCGCCGCCACCGGGGCGAGGGATTTGTTTTTGCTCACAGATTGCTCAGTTATGGTTGCTTGTAATGCTTTGTTTTCTCTTGTCTACTGTAAAGAGTATCGAGCACGGCATTTTTGTGCAGGATTCTTTCTGGCGGTTGCGCAACTCGGATGCAGCCAACGAAGCAAACAGAGCAGGCACAGCCAGTTAAGGGCAGGGCATTGCCCACTATTTGTTGGCTAACATGGTAGTTACGACAGCCAATAAGGTGGATATTTTTTTCCGGAGTTTGTATTTTGCTTCTCGCAAGGTCGTATTCTGATTGTTCTGTTACAACCTGAATCCAGTGCAATTTCGCCCCGATTCAACCACAAGTAGGGAATCACTCCATTGAAGAAGCTTCTGCTCATAGTACCCGTTCTGCTGTTTGGCTGTGCATTGCCCGTCAACAACGACAATTCCGCCAATGCCCAAGCACAGGCCACACCTGCTGAGGTGGCGCGCTGGCAAGCCCAGGCCCAGAACATCACCATCATTCGCGACGACTGGGGTGTGCCCCATGTTTATGGGCAGACGGATGCCGATGCCGTGTTTGGTGTGATGTACGCCCAAGCGGAAGACGACTTCAATCGTGTTGAGGTCAACTACATGAATGCCATGGGTTTGCTCGCTCAGGCCGAGGGTGAACAGGAAATTTATCGCGATCTGCGCATGCGCTTGTTTATCCAGCCTGAGGAAATGCAGCGCTTGTATGCCGAGGCACCTGCCTGGTTGCAGGAACTCATGAATGCCTACGCCGACGGTTTGAATTATTTCCTGTACACGCACCCGGAAATCGAGCCCAAGGTCATCCAGTGCTTCGAGCCCTGGATGGCTCTGTCGTTTTCTGAAGGCAGCATCGGGGGCGATATCGAGCGCGTCTCACTGGCCGAGCTCGAGCGCTTCTACGGCGGGTCGCAAACACTGGCCGCCGCACCCGATCGTGTTGATTGGGAACCACGTGGCTCCAATGGTGTCGCCATTGCGCCGGAGAAATCGGCCAATGGTAATGCGCTGCTTTATATCAACCCGCACACCACACACTATTTTCGCGAAGAAGCCCACATGGTTAGCGAAGAAGGGCTGAATGCCTACGGCGCGTTGACCTGGGGCCAGTTCTTTATCTATCAGGGTTTTAGTGAGTACAACGGCTGGATGCATACGTCGACGCGATCTGATGTGATCGATGAATATTATTATGACGAGATTATCGAGCGTAATGGCCGCTTGTTTTACACCTACGGCGATGAAGAACGGGAAGTCAGCGTCAGCGTTGAGACGATCGATTACAAGACCAGCGACGGTGGTATGGCGTCACGGGATTTTACTGTCTATCACACCCATCACGGACCAGTGGTGCGCTCCGAAGACGGCCGCTGGATTGCCGTGCAATTGATGAATATCCCGCTCACTGCCCTGAACCAATCCTACACTCGCACCAAGACACAAAGTTATGACGAGTTCTACGAGATGATGCGGCTAAAATCCAACTCGTCCAATAACACTGTCTATGCCGACCGTGATGGCAACATCGCCTACTTCCACGGTAACTTTCATCCCGTGCGTAATACCGAGTTCGATTTCAACCATCCAGTGGATGGCAACAACCCGGCCACTGACTGGCTAGGTCTGCACCCGGTAGAAGAAGCCATTAACCTGTTGAACCCGGGCTCTGGCTGGCTCTACAATTCCAACAACTGGCCGTTCTCCGCCGCAGGGCCTGGCTATAGTCCCGTCAAGGCAGACTACCCGCTCTACATGTCGGTCAATTTCGAAAATCCGCGCGGCGAACACGCACTGCAACTGTATCCGACTCTGAACAATCTCGACATCGATGGGTTAATCGCTGCAGGCTATGATGGCTTGCTACCGGCCTTCGAGCGTTTCGTGCCGGTACTCGAACGTGCCTACAACGCGAATCCGTCACCGGATCTGGCAGACCCGGTTGCCATGTTGGTTGCCTGGGACAAACGCACCGGCCTGACGTCGGTAGAGACAACACTGGCGCATCATTGGGGTAACGAATTGTTCGCCTTGCTGCCACGCGGTGCCAATCTCGACCCCTACGACCGGTACGAGTACGCCGAGAATCAACTTAATGCCGATCAATATCTCTCATCGTTGCGCGCTGCCGTAGCACGCATGGAAGCAGACTTTGGCAGTTGGCAGATGCCATGGGGCGAGATCAATCGCTTCCAGCGCAACGACAGTAGCATCTCGCAAACCTTCGACGATGCCCTGCCCAGCTATCCGGTAGAACTGGCCTCCGGCAACTGGGGCGCACTGGCCTCGGTGGGTACACGGCAATATCCCAATACGACGAACTGGTACGCCACCAGTGGCAACAGCTTTATCGCGGCAGTGGAATTTGGTGATCGGGTCAGGGCCAAGGCATTGATGGCTGGAGGCCTCAGTAATGATCCAGGCTCACCGCACTTCTTTGATCAGGGCCGCATGTACGGCGTTGGTGAGTTTCGTGATGTCTATTTCTATCGTGACGATGTCGAGGCCAATGCCGAGCGGATTTATCATCCGGGGGAGTAGGGGTTGGACTGATTTAGCGTTAAACAGATCGTCAAGTTCGACTACCAAGCTGTACCGATCCCTTTGGTTTATCCAGTTAGTTCAGGCAAGACGCCCGGCAATGACAGGCATGTCATTGCCGGGCTGCCAGTCTTTTTAGCGATCCACGTAGTGCAATACTTCGACACGTACGCCATCCGGGTCTTCGAAGAACGCATAACGCAGGTTTTGAAAAGGGCGCGAATCGCTGATCAGCTTGACGCCCTGCGATTGAAGCGCACTACTGGCCACAACCACGTCTTCTACTTCCCATGCCAAATTACGAATCGCGTTGTTTGCCGATGAGGCCAGCTTCTGGCCATCACTGGACGACGCCAGTAGCCACACTCCATCGAATCGCAGCCCATCGAGCCGGCCCTTGAATAGCTCGCGGGAACCGCCGAGTTTATCTTCGTACCAGTTGAGCGTGGTCTCTGGATCAGGCACCCGCAAATGAATGTGATGAAAACCGGGCCACTCGGAATCTTCCACCAATTCAAACTTCACTCCCCAAGGGTCTTCTATGTAGGCCATATCGAAAAAGCCTTCCGCACTCCGTAGCGGACTGAGCACTGTAGCACCGCTCGATTCGATCTTTGCCATCACTGCTTCGAGATCGGCAAATGAAAGTCCGATATGGTCGATCACACTTTCCGAACTTGGATGGATTTCATCGGTTGGCACGAATCGGATATAGGTTTCGCCAAAATACACCAGCCCATCATCTCCCAGCTTGCCGCCCAGATAGGTGGTATACCAGTCTTTGGCTGCCTCGGTATCGGTTACCGCGATATGTAAATTGTCATATTTCACTGTGCCCGTATCGGCTTGTCCGAGTGGCAGATACGTAACAGTCAACAGAAAAAGCAGGCCACTCCATAGCCCTTGATGTTTACCCTTACTACATTTCACCAACATACATGCTCCATTTTAGTAAAGGGGACACTTTACTTGCGCTTGTTAACTTTGCTCCTTCCTCTTTGAGCAAGCAACACACAAGCCGGTATTTGCTGTCGGCAAATACCGGCTCTATGCCACACTACCTAATACCACTATTCAAGCTGAGTGCAATTGTCACCTTCTCGAGACTGAATGCCCGAACTAGAAGGCTGGTTCCCAATCCAGTGAAAGCCAAAAGGATCTTCCCCAGGGGTTAGACAGACGCGACTCAAAACCACCCAGTATGCCTATCAGTTGCGGCCGTTTGTCAGCAAGATTATTAATACCGGCACCGATAGAAAATTGTTGCCCCCACAGATCGTCAAGCACAATGTTGTAGCGTGCATTGACAATCGTTTCGCCCTTGATTTCGTCCGGCTCCAGCAGGGGGGTTGGTCGTATGTCGGCATAGTAATCAATGACTGTTGCATCAAAATCCACGCTGCTCCAGGAATTGGCTGTAATAGCTGCGGATTGATTGTCACGAAACCAGCTGAGCCGCAGGCTGGTTTTCAGTTCGGGCAAAGGCGGTGCAATGCCCGAGTCGCTATTCTGCTTGCCTAGCGCATCAAAGATGCCGCCCGTCAGACCTTCCAGCTCGTAGCGTTGGTAGTTGGTTGCTGACAGGCTGGCGCTGAAATTGCCCAGATCACTTAAATTGAACGAATATTCAGCATTAAGATCAATCAGGTCTATCCATGTCGATGTGATGTTGGCAGGTTGCCGGTATATTTTTTCCACTTCACCGGTGTCGTATCGGGCCACTTTGTTCTCCGATGCACCCGGTATACCCAGAGTGCTCAGCCACGCATTGGCGGCCTGGCGACTGGACGACCCCGGCGTGGAGTCGTAACTTGCCTCGGTCATTCCAGTTGCCTGCAGCATTTGTTTGAACTGCAACTCTACCGTGTCTACATAAGACAGAGAAGTAATGCGGTCCACGTATTCAATCTCCTGATAGTCCAGTGAGATTGTCAGACCATCGAGAGTGCCCGTTGGTTCCCAGGTGAAGCCCACATTCTGAATAACGGAGGTCTCTGGCTTGAGGGTTGGGTTGCCCGAACTGCAATGCACACCACCGGCCAGATTTGTACCGGATATTTTGTCAATACCTACATAGGTTTCGCCACAAGACTGGTCCGGTATGAAGGGGCGGGCATCATAGGCTGACGGCGCGAGAAAACTTTCGCCCCAGGAGCCGCGCAGGGCAAGACCGGGAGTGACTTCCCAGCGCAGAGATACTTTAGGAGTAGTGGCTTCAAGTTTAAAAGTGTCAAAGACCTCATGGCGAACTGCGAACTGTGCGTCTACGTTAGTCCACAGCGGCGCCTGGATTTCCAGAAAATAAGCATGTACTTCGGACTTGTAATACTCGTCTTCCGGTGGTGGTGCGCCCATAGGCTGGCGCACATAATCGAAACCAGCTTGCGAGGCCATGTGTGGTTCTGCATAAATAAATGTTTCGTTCTCGCGCCACTGGAAACCGATCGCAGACTGAACAGTGCCGAATGGTATGTCGAACAGGTCGCCAGAGAAGATAGTCTCAAACACTTGCAGTGCTGTTTCCTGGGAGCGGAACCCGGAGTTCTCATACCACAGCCATTCAGTAAGTTCTTTGGAATTGTCGGTTACGCCCTCTTGGAAAAACGGAGAGCGCGGATCAGCAGAGCCAAACGGATTGAAATATTCATCCCCATTCGGACCGCCCATACCATTGAGCGCCTGTTGCAGTCGCAGCGTGGAGATCGACTCGTGGTCATACATGCTATAGAACGCTTGTTTGCTGAACGATGTCACGCCAGACCAGGTATCGGTGAAGGTGAGTTGATATTCAGCGTCTACCTTGGCTGTATTCAAGGATTCACGCTGATCAGCAGTGCGATTGTTGTCTTCATCCAGATAGCTGGGCCGGTGCGTGAATGCATCAGCAAAGACGTGCCAGGAATAGGGCACGACATCGACTCCGTAAGGATTGGCAGGGTGATCTGCTCTGATCAATGCAACGCTACGGTCATTGGTGCCATAAGATCGTATAGCGAGGCCCCGACCATCTCTTGTGTTGTAGTTCAAGCGTAACTCTGCGCCTAACACCAGCCAATCATTGGCATTGATAGTCAGTGAGTTATAAAAGTTGTAGTCCTGTTGCTCTGACAGGTAAGGATGGTGCAGAGTCCACTGCCATGAGCATTGCCCCGAAGGCAATTCGTGGCCGGAAGGCATGGCATTGGGGCCTGTACCCTGTGATGGGTAGCCGTCATTGAATGTCTCACAACTGGGGTCAGTTAGAATGTCATCCAACACCAGATCACCACCGTGGGTACCGTAGTAATTGATCCCGGCGTCGGCATTGGCGACTTCAACGAACGAACCGGGGTTTCCTGAGGGTGCGGTGGTGGAAGACACCTGCATTTCCCGCGGCCGTTCGTAGTACATCAGTGGGGTTCTTTTTCGATGTTCAAACGCCCCTACATAATTCACGGTGTCAAAATTGAGCCCCCATATGAATGAGGTGTTCAAGTCTTCTGTGCCGCCAGCTTCGGTAGTTTTGTAGTAGCTGCGAGCTTTGAAGCCTTCAAATTCGGTGACAGGAATAATGTTGACTACGCCGGCTACCGCATCTGATCCATACAGGGCTGAACCACCATCCAGTACTACTTCGAGGCGATCGATGGCGATTTCCGGGATATTGCGAGCCAGGGTATTGTTCAGCAAGCGCATGCCGCCGATCAGTGTCAGTGTTGAATTGGCGCCGACTCCACGTAGATTGAATCTGGCACCCTCACCTTGCTGAGCGCCAGGGGCAAGCAGGTTGCTCACGGTATCAGTGTCCTGAGTGTAAGTGAGGTTGCGAATGAATTCGGAAATATTGGGCGCACCTGATTCCTGTAACTCGGCCTGGGTTACCGTGTCTACTGGCGAGTTTTGGGTAAAGGCGCTGTTTCTGATAAATGAGCCGGTAACGACTACTTCTTCGATGTCATCAGAGTCAGCCCCATCCTGTTGGGCCATTGAGCTATGAGCAAAGAACAAGCCGGTAGCAAGGGATAGCCTGACGGCATTCGATAATGAACAGATTTTCTGCATGTCACTCTCCGCACGAATAATTATTTTTATCACGTAGGAAGTATCCGGTAATCACACCGGCATACTGCTCGCGTGTTGATTTTCACCGCACTGTGACAAAGCGCTAAGGCTTTAGCTGGGCAAAGGCCCCATTAATTGACTACCAAACGTACTGCTCCACTCAATGCACTTATGACTTCGAATAACCGCTTCTACCTATCCAATAAGTTCGCGGACTTGCTCGTCTACTACCTCGGGCTGGATCGAGCAGCCCATAATTTGAGGGGGTAAGCTCGAGTCTAGACCAAGACAAATTTAAATTGCAATCGATTTAAAAGGTATTATTGTTATATTTAGATTGGCATTGGTCTGAATCGCAAGCTGGGACACCATTTTCCGGTACTTCTAACCCCGTTATACAAGGCTGGATTACGGGCCTGTTTCAGCGCAGGAAGACTGACTGAGCCAGTTACCAAAGCAGATGAGATTCATTACGGGAACGCAGGTAAGCATTGCAATGCTCGAGGCCAGCTGGCAGTTTGCAACAAGCGAGTGGATTCCGGGCTTTAAGCGTGCACAGCACTATTGATTCGCTAGTGATTGCGCAACAGTTTGCAACTTATCCGTGACCCATTGATTGGAGTGTATCGACTTACATGAACAAATTTTGGAAAGGTCTGCTGGGGCTAGGGCTTCTACTGCTTGGGGCGCTTTTGGTTTTGCGCTTTACCGGGCTGGATCCCGAGTACATGGATTACACCACTGAGGCATATAACGAAAGGGGGCGCATGACCTGGCCTGGATTGTGGCTGAGTGGCGAGCTTGTCCGCGAGCCGGTGGATTCATGGAGCTGGGTCGCTGCAGTGGATCATCCGGAGCGAGGTAATACAGTGATGCTGGAGACCCGTACCTGGTATGGTATTCCCCATTCGGTAACGATTCTGCCAACAGTGCGTGGCGACAGGCTCTATATTGGTGGCAGCGCCAGAGACAATAGATTGGCAGAAAGTGAATTTCCCCATTACAAAAGTTATTGGGCGAATATCCAGCGCGACCCACGAGTGCGCTTGAAGATTGATGGCAGTATTTATGAAATGACCGCCGTGTTGCTACAGCCAGAAGAGATGCAGGAAGAACTGGGCAGAGAGCCGGTAACGACAGAAACTGCTGCAGACGGCACAGAGCAGATTGTAGCCAGATGGTATTACTGGCGAGTCTTTCAGCGCAACATCATCCCCAACTGATACTTATGCGTATCAGTGCCAGGCAGTATCAAAGTTATAAAGCACGGAAGTGAGAGAGCCAGAAAGCCAGAGAGTGAAAGTGCGATGATGCGATGGCGCGAGAGCGTAAAAGAAAAAGAAAAAAAGCCTAGGCTGTTAAGAGTGTAAGCTGACAAGGTTCCAATATTCGCTAAAAAACTAACCGGCAGTTTTGCTATTCAGTAAAGCACGCAAGCGACTTACAAGATCGTCCACCGGCTTTTGCTTGCGTAATTTGTCCAGTGACCGATGCAACGCGGATTGCTCGTTTTTGCTGAGTTGCGCGATGCGTGCAGACAAATCGCCTTCGCTGATTGCCAGCTTTTCGCGGCGCGCGTGGGTGCGGTGGCGCAGTGCATCGGCCAGATAGAGAAAGCGGCCGAGCACGACATAGGGAAAGTTGCGATTCTGAATTGGCCCCTGCCGGGCCTGATAACCGCCGAGCGGCAAGCCTTTCACACTAAATGTCGCGAGTTGATCGGCACCCAGCCAGGCACTGCCGGCGCCAATCAGGCCGCCGCCTAACGCACCCAACATGGCGCTGCTGCCCGCCAGAGCAATGTCCACTGCTGCGCCGGTTGCTGCACCAGCCATGCTGGCTGCCACAGTGAGTTGTTTACGATTCAGGCCCCAGGCGATCCACTTGTCTGTGTCGAATAAATTGTGATCCAGAGGCAGCTCATCAATCGTGCTTTCCAGATGATGATACTGATACAGGCTCTTCAACGACTCATGATGCTCATATTCGATCTTGCGCATATCATCGAAGTATTTTTTCTCCAGCAGTGGTTTTAATTCATCGGCCTGAGATTTGCTGTGTACTTTTTGTGTAATCTGATGAGTACACAAGCGAGTTAGCAACTGCTCCAGTAACTTCGCCGACTCGTCCAATTGTTCGGCGCGTTGCTGGCGGTATTCACGGACTATTTCGGCCAGTGCCGATTGCCATTCTTCGCGGATATGCGAGAAGGCCTCCAGAATAGTCACAACTTTTTCGAAGTCGGCCTGCAGCGCATTAAACACGCGCACGATCTTGAAGTACTGACCCAGTGCCTGTTGCCAGTCCTGCACATGGTGTTCATTTTCGATAGGGTTGATCAATGCCATGCTGGCCTGTCCGGTCCAGCGCAGTATTTCCATCTCGGCTTCATAATCGGCGCCATAGGGCCTTGAGCCATCAACGACATACAGAATGGCGGCGCCTGCCATGATGGGTTTGAGCAGCTCCACTTCCTCGGGAAATTGCTGCTGACATTCGGAATCGCTAATAAACTGGTTGACGGCATCACGCCGCTTGTCCGCGGACGCGGCGTGCTGCTGCAGCCAGGCCAGCGCCCGGGCAGGGCGTTGAAAGCCCGGTGTATCCACCAGACTGAACTGCGCCTTGCCAATAGTGATATCGAAACTCTGCGTGCTGCGCGTCGTGCCACTCTGCGGCGAGATAGCAATACTGTCGTTTTGTGCAATGGTGCTGACAATCGACGATTTGCCTTTGTTGGGGTGTCCGACCACGGCGAAGACTGGCTTCATGAGCTGGCCTCCAGTTGCAGAACTTGCCAGTCGGGCAGGGTGGCTGCAAAACGGCGCCATTCATCGAGATGGGCGGAAGTGGGTTGTTGCAGGCCGTTGTCGTTCCAGTCCAGTGGCAGGATAACCTTGCTGTTATTACTGCCAGCAAGGGCTTTATCTGTGGATTCAGTTGTACTGGCAATGCTTTCCAATCGATCAGCCAATTCTGCCAATGGTGGCTCCCAGCTTTTAACCAGTAGTACCACAGAGATGTTGTTAGGCAATTGCTCGTCCGATCCTCGTGGTAGAGGGCCGATACTGACGACCTCGCTTGCCTCACCTAACTGTTGCTGTACCTGCTGCTGTAAATCTGCTGGCGTGCCAGCCCAGTCAAGTAGTGTGTAGGGCAGGCTGACCGAGGTGGAGAGGTCGGCGAGTGTGAGATCATTGCCCGGCGGTCTGCGGGCAGTGCTCGGTGCGTTGTTGCTGAGGGTTGTTTCGAGAGCTCGCAATTGGCGACGGTACTTTTGCCGCGCAATGAGTAACATCACCGAACGCGGAATCAGGTTGTAGGTCAGCTGCGCGGCAAGAATGTATTGCCACCAGAGCCCAACTCCTGATTGCGTGGCAGCTTGTGGATCTAGTCGAAAATCCTGAGTCTGTTCGAGCAACGCAAGTGACGCTTGCGCTTCTGGCCAGAAGCTCCAGGGCAAACTAATCACACTCAAGGCGGGCAATAAGTCATCGGCTTGCAACAGCGTACTGCGCCAGACAAAGGTGATGTCACTACCAAGTAACAACAGTAGGTACAACAGCAGACAGCCAGCGGAGAACGCCACGGCCAGTATCTGGGTTTGGTAAAATAGCCACAGTTTGCGACTGCCGGCTGGACCCAGCTGGGCCAACGACAACGTCATGTGCCGAGGCCACAAGGGGAACTCCAGAATCCATCCAGCCAGGCCTTTGCCGCCACCCTTGAGCAAAAGAAGCACACTGAACAGTAAACCGGCAATGGGCAGAAAGGCGAATAGCAGCAGTAAATACAGCAGATTCACGCGGCCTTCGGCATCGCCAGCGATGACGCCATAGGCAGCCAGAAAGCCGCAGAGCACGCCAAGCAGGCCCAAGCCGACGCTGAGCTGTTTGAGATCTTGTTGATGCGTGTTGGTTGGCACTCGCGGTGGTTTCCTGACAGTCGTGCTGCCTAGTATAACGAGAAAGTCAGGCTAATTGGTGCTTGTGCGGATGAAACGAATCAGGGGCAGTGTTTCTGCTAGCCCTTGGATAACGGGGCATCTGGCAGTCGGGAAACATGTAGCCAAAAATAGTAGTATTACAGCTTCAATCTTAATAAACATGACTTCGGTTTCAGCAAGTGCTGGAACCTGTAATAACCAGTGTTATGACTCGCGACTCAATTCCTCTGCTGTATTCATTCCGCCGCTGCCCCTATGCCATTCGTGCCCGCATGGCCGTTTGGTCGGCAGGTATTCCGGTGCAACTTGAAGAGGTTGCACTGAAAGACAAACCGCAGGCGATGCTGGAGTTATCCAGTAAAGGCACGGTGCCAGTGCTGGTCGATGGCGATGCAGTGATCGATGAGAGTCTGGATGTCATGCGCTGGGCGCTGAAACAGAATGACCCGGACAACTGGTATGCCGATCTAACTGAAGCAGAGCTCAGCAAGAGCCTGGCACTGATTGCCGAGAATGACTCAGATTTCAAACACTGGCTCGACCGCTATAAATATGCCGACCGCCACCCCGAGCACAGTGAGGAATACTACCGGTCGCAAGGCGAGGTATTTCTGGAGAAGCTCGAGGCGATTCTGCAACAACGGTCTTATCTGATCAGAGATGAGATGACCTTTGCCGACATCGCCATCTTTCCCTTTATCCGGCAGTTCTCCATGGTGGATAAAGAGTGGTTTGAGCAAAGTTCTTATCCGGCTGTTAACGCTTGGTTAGCCTCTTTGTTGGATCTGCCACTGTTTGGTCGAGTGATGCAAAAGCACAGGGGACACTGATAATTTAATAACTTAACTACGCCCAGATTCACAAGCACCGAGTAGATGATGGAAACCTGGCAAACTGGCATGAGCGTATTCGCTGAACTACGCTGAATGTATGCCAAGAACCGGACGACTTTACATTCCCGGCGGTTACTACCATTTGCTTGGGCGTGGTCTGGAGAAGCGCTCTATCTTTGAGCATACTGTCGACAAGCTGGATTTTCTCACTCGTTTCAGCAAACTTTTACGACGCACCGACAGCTGCTGTTTAGCTTGGGCGTTGATGTCGAATCACTATCATTTTCTGGTCAAGACTGGTCACACCCCATTGAAGAAGCTTATGGCGCCTGTCCTGGGTGGCTTCGCCGGCGCCTACAATCGACGCCATGACCGATGTGGCTATGTCTTTCAAAATCGATTCACGTCGATACTTTGCGAGGAACAAGGCTATCTTCTCGAGTTGATCAGATATATTCATTTGAATCCTGTTCGGGCGGGTTTGGTCGAGGACCTTGAAAGTCTTGGTTACTATCCCTGGACTGGGCACGCGGGCTTGCTCGGCAGATACCGCCAGGACTGGCATTCGACGGACCTTGCCTTGACGTATTTCAATCCATCCAGGCGTACTGCGACAGCAAAATACATGCGATTCATGCAGGCTGGAGTCGACAGTACTTCGGCAATAGATTTGGCTGGTGGCGGTCTTGTCCGCAGCTATGGCGGTTGGGAAGCAATCGCTCGACTAAGGCAGGAACACAAGATTCGTATTGGCGACGAACGCATTCTCGGTGCATCAGATTTTGTCGAGAAAATGTTGCAGGAGGATGAGATTGGCGTCGAATCCCGTTCCAGGCTGTTGCGAAAGGGCTGGGATCTGGAACGACTTATCAGCGTCATCTGCAATACACTCGACATTGAACAAGCAGATTTGCTGAAGAAAGCGCGCGCGAACAAACTCGCTGAAGCTAAAGCGGTGATTTGTTATTGGGGTAACGACAAATTGGGAGTGACAACAAAGGAAATCGCGAACCGGCTCGGCATTAGCCAACCTGCGGTTTCGAAGTGGATTGAGAAAGGGCGTAAATTGGCAGACAATGCCCGCTTCACGAGGATAATTGATTAGTTAAGTTATTAAGTTATCAGTGTCCCCTCTAGGGGGCTTTGAGAGGTGGTAGTGATGAAAAGTTCGCGGTTTTCCCGGTTTCTTCCTGCAGTTTTGGCTATCGCTTTTGCCCTTGGCGCGGGCAGCCTTCATGCTCAGGTGCTGAGCGGCACCGAAAATGGTGAATGGCGCTATTTGGGTGGTCCCGTGGGCCATACTCGCTACTCGCCGCTCACGCAAATCAACCGCGATAACTTCGACCAGTTGGAGCCAGCCTGGATCTGGCGCAGCGACAATTTTGGCCCCAATGTTGACTATTTTTCTCGCGCCACCCCCATTTATGTAGACGGTATCCTGTATACCGTGGCCACTCCGCGCCGGCAGGTGGTAGCTATTGATCCGGCTACCGGTGAGAACCTCTGGACTTTTCGCGAACCGGAGACTATTCGACATCAGCGTTCACCCAGACAGGCCTACGGCAAAGGTGTGGCCTATGCCGAGGTTAATGGCCGTGGGGTCATCTACATTACCACTCCCGGGTTTTTCCTCTGGGCGCTCGACGCCAAGACTGGCAGGCCACTGGAGAACTGGGGCAGTGAGTTTCCAGTAGGTGGATTCCCGGAAACGGGCTCTATCGACCTCGCCCCGCATCTCATTGAAGACTGGGGGCCCTGGCAGGATTACCGGGTAGCCGGTGGCGAATATGATCCTGATTACGGGATTCCCCGCGAACTGGGCATGGTCACGGCCTCCGCACCGCCCATTGTTGTCAATGGCGTCGTCGTGGTTTTGGTAGGTCACGAACCCAGCTATGGCCAGACGCGTATCGAGAATGTGCCTGGCGATATCATGGGCTTCGATGCAGCAACGGGTGAGCGCTTGTGGAAGTTCCATGTTATTCCTAGACCGGGAGAAGTGGGGCACGAGACATGGCACAACGACGCCTGGCGCTTCTCCGGTGATATGTCGACCTGGGCGCCGGCTTCGGCTGACCCTGAACTGGGCCTGGTCTATCTTGTGACCAACGCGTCGACGGTGCAGACCTATGCAGGCCACCGCCCGGGCGACAATCTTTTTGGTGGCAGTGTGCTGGCTCTCGATGTGGCAACCGGGGAGCGACGCTGGCATTTCCAGATTCACCGCAGCGACCAATGGAACTACGACCTGCCCACGCCACCGATGCTGATGGATTTGACACACAACGGCGAGACAGTGCCTGCGTTAGTGCAGTATACCAAGCAAGGTTTGGTGTTTGCGTTCAATCGCGCTACCGGCGAACCCTTGTGGCCGATTGTGGACCGACCGGTTATGCAAACTGAAGTGCCGGGCAATTACACGGCGGCAACACAGCCTTACCCGACCCATCCGGAACCGGTTGATCCCATAGTCCTGAACGGCATCACCGAAGAATTCATCATGGACTACACGCCTGAGCTGGAAGCTCGGGCCACGGCCATTCTGGAAAATTACCGTGTCGATGGTCTCTATGTGCCGCCGCTACCTGAAAACCATGGCCATGATTACATCAACAATGTGGGCTGTGTGGGTGCTGGTAATGTCATCTCGCATCCACCTGTTGCCGACCCGAGTACCGGCATGATGTACGCCTCACATCACAGAACCTGCTCCGCACCACGCATGATGCGAGCAACCAATGGTGTGGATATTGATAATCCTACTTATCCGGAGCCTGGTGCAGGTGGGGCAACGCCTAACAGAACGCCGACGACTGGCACGACAGTATCAGCCTGGTTGCCTGGCCGGCCGGCACCATTACAAAGTATTGATGGCCTGCCTGTGTACAAACCGATGAATAATCAATTGACCGCCTATCAGATGAACAGTGGTGACAAGGTCTGGTCATTGCCGGTAGGTAATACCCAGGCTGCTATTGTTGAGCATCCTCTGTTGCAGAATGTCGACGTGCCAAATTCAGGCGGGGTGGGCTATTCCATTCAGATGGTGATGGGTGACATTCTGGTGCAAACACGCGCTCTGAGCGAAGGTGTCGCACAATTGATACCGGATGCACCGCTCACGCTGAATGCGCGCGACAAGAACAGCGGTGAAGTGCTTGCCAGCGTGCCATTACCTGCCCCGGGGCAATACGGCATGATGACCTACATGCACAACGACCGACAGTACATCGTCGTACAAGTAGGCAGTTTCCAGACTGACTTCCCCGGCGCTCTGGTCGCCTATCGTTTGCCTTAAGTGGTGGTGAAGGGGACACTGATAACTTAATAACTTAATAACTTAATAACTTAACGACCTGACAAGACCTGTTATTAGTCACAAGTTCAAGTCGGGTCGATGCTGCCTAAGTTATCAAGTTATCGGTGTCCCTGTGATTCGACGTCCAGCCACCGGCGCAGTGAACGACATAGACTTAAAGTAACATACTCATTGAAAGCATCGGCAGGATCGAACATTTCGTCAAAACCTTCTTCGATGCCTGACAAAAGATCGCGAAGCTGATCTCGCGAGACAGCGCCCGGCCTCGCGACATCTGATACAGAGAGGACTCGCAACCAGAAAGCCTCTCGATTCTCGTCGACAATCATGATGTACCAACCTTGAGAACCCTCAACGTCTTTGCATGACCATTCGGCATCGGCCATGAGATAGATTCGCCTTCCCGAAGCCCAATCAACGCAGCGCCAATCGGCGCAAGGACTGAAACGACCTGCACCCGGGAATCACTTTCGCCCGGATACACGAGTTTTACCACCGATGTCGAATTGGAAGACTCATCCAGATAAGTCACCAGCGAGTTCATCCGGACAATATCGTCGGGCATGTCACTATCGGCAACCACAGTCGCAGCATCCAGTTCATCAAACAACTTTTCGAATTCGGAAGAATCGACCTTTTTCAGAAGAGCGACCAAAGCATCTCGCTCGCTCGCACCCAGTATCACAGAACGTAGTTCAACGTCAGCCATGACCATTTCTCCTCATGACTTAAATGAATTTAATTTTGAAAGGTTTTGCAGAAGTTGCGACTGGGGCGCGCATAATGCCCCAGCCGCCTAGGGAAGAAAGGCGATTGTGCGGATACTGAGAGTTTGCGGGCAGGTATGAGAGAACATGCGGTCAGTGTACCCCCACTAACAACGAATTAACAAGGTTCGGCGTCTGGGGCAACTGGGGGCACTGATAACTTTATAACTTAACGAACTGACGAGCCCTGTTACTAGAAGTAAGTTCAATTCGGGTCGATGCTGCTTAAGTTATTAAGATATCAGTGATGAGATGGACGCTCCCTACCGGCGTCACAATGCGCCAAACTTGTGT
>CAJXVC010000013.1 GCA_913060975.1 uncultured Gammaproteobacteria bacterium | reverse complement strand
TCACTTTAACTATTTGGTCAGAAACATGGAAATAAGACCATACAATCAGTTCAATCGCCCGCCAAGGCAGGCTACAGGACAAGCTGCTGCGCAGCTTGCCTATTAACCAGAGCGTTATGTGTTTCGAATCGTCAACTTATGCCCCAAATTTAACAGCTGAAGTAAGGTATCTATCTAAAGAATAAGATATCTAACAATAAGACGTACTAGTTAATAATAACCAGAACGACTGATTCTTATATGGCAACTGAACTTTCTAGTATTACGCCAGAACAACTTCAAGCAGAATGGCTGTCGCACTGCATTGAATTACAATACGTGCATTATACTGCTGGGAATATCTATGCTCGGCTCAATTTCTTGCTCGGCGGACCAGTAGTAGTTTTATCTGCTGCCGCTGGGACTTCTACATTTGTCTATTTAGAGTCTGGAACCAATCAAGTTGCTCTAATAGTTACCGGTATTGTGAGTATGTCAGTGGCTGTACTCGCTGGCCTTCAAACTTTCCTTCGGTTTTCAGAACGCGCTGAACAGCATCGTACAGTAGGTGCGCGTTACGGCGCCATAAAGCGAAAAATAGAGCAAATGAGCGCAAGAAAAGACGTAACAGAGGTTGATACTGATCAGTTTATAGATAGCATCCGAAAGGAGCTTGATGCGCTTGCACAAGATGCTCCCGGAGTATCAGGATCTATGTTTAGAAGGGCTATTTCTCACATGCGGGTTACAGAATCTAGATAACTGACAGGAATTGAGAGAGTCATATAATTGCTATGAAAGCTTCTAAGCAATAAGACTTATATGGAATTTGACCAACACATAACAAACAGATCAATGGGATGGCCTGACCACACATGCTTTGCGGATGGCTACGCCATTTTACGCGCAAACCAAGTGCGGCAACCCACCCCTTAACAAGGGCGTCATGCACCTAAGAGCGTACTTTAGTGACAATTCAGATTATTAAAAATCAGATTGACGCTTTTCTGTCTAGCCCCACTGCCGAAGTGCTTGCTATTAAAGGTGTGTGGGGAGTTGGAAAAACTTTCAGTTGGAATAAATTCTTACTGGAGGCTAAGAAAGAAAATCGAATTGCTTTAGAAAAATATTCATATGTGTCTTTGTTTGGTATTAACTCATTGGATTCATTCAAGTTCTCAATATTCGAAAATGTTGTAAGCAGAGAGATTATTGGAGCTGAGGCAGATTTAGATTCATTCAAGAAAAATTCCACCGACTTGGTTACAAAGGTTGGAAGGGGTTTCCTAGGCACGTTTAAAGACAGTACAAATTTCAGCTCCGTGATTGAATCCATTTCATTTTTATCGCTCAAACAAACACTGATTTGCATTGATGATCTGGAAAGATCGGGGCAAGGCCTATCTATTAGAGATATCTTAGGCTTAATCTCTCAGCTTAAAGAACAGAAGAAATGTAAGATTGTAATTCTTCTAAATGACGGTGAAGAGGGGCTGGATGACTATACAAAGTACAAAGAAAAAGTAATTGACTTAGAAATAGATTTTTCACCGAGCCCAGAGGAATGTGCGGACATTGCCTATGATCCAGACAAGCCTTTTACCTCAGAACTTAAGTATTTCACCATTAAATTGGGTATAAAAAATATTAGAGTACTCAAAAAGATTGAAAGGTTAGCGGAATTGGTTCAGCCGCTAGCAGAAGGGTTAGAGGAAGAAACTCTCCGTCAAATTATTCAATCATTAACTCTTTTTTCGTGGTGTAGTTATTGCTCGCAAAGCGATGAAAGTATACCCAGCGTAGAGTACGTTTCCAAATTGGGGTATAGCTCATTCGGGCTTGATGAAGGCGATGAAATATCTGCACAAGAGAAACAGTGGCGATCAGTCTTAGGAAACTATGAATACGAATTGACAGACGAGCTTGATGCCGAGTTAGCGAATTCAGTGGAGAGGGGTTTCTTTATTGAAGAAGATTTTTTACCAGTAGCTAGTAAGATCAATGACCAATATTTGGCATCCAAATCTGAGCGAGCATCTCATGATGCATGGAACATCTATCACGACAGTTTCGATAACAACCAAGAAGAAGTAATAAAAGTCATCTTTGACAGTTTAAAGGCGAATGCGAAGCAAATATCTCCAACGAATTTGAATGGTGTTGTAAGATTGTTTCGAGAACTAGGCGAAGATGAACTAGCTTCAGAATCGATTGACTTATACATAAAGGAAAGGTCCGAAGACATAGAGCTTTTTAACATGGAGGAAAACAATTTCTTTGGAGATATCAAAGACCCAGAAGTTGTTGAAAAATTCAACCAGAAATATGCGGCATCGGTAGTAGACGAAAACGCAGAACAAGTATTAGCCCGGATTGCTGGGGAGAACGGCTGGAATCAGAAAGACGAAGTCATACTAGCCAATACTTCAGAGGATGAGTATTACCATTTATTCAAATCTCAGCGCGGGCGGCACCTGTCTAAATGGGTACATACGTGTTTAAAATTTGGGAAATTCGGAAATGCAAGCGACACGAAAATAGAAATATCAAAACGTGCAATCGGCGCGCTCAAAAGAATTGCGGCAGAAGACGAAGTTAATCGTCTAAGGGTTCGAAAGTTCGGTATCGAGATTGACGATGCATAACAAATAAGTCAATTTGGGACAGGGCTGGCGCCCTGCCCATTATTACGGGCGTTGAGCATACGACTCCTGTCAAACATAGGTTATGAATTCAGAAGACGTTGCAATTGAGTTAGAAAGGATAGAAAAGTACTTCTTCAATCCTGAAAACTGGATAAATATTGAATTGACCCACTCCTGGGTTACTGCACAACCCGACGATGCGGGCGTCTACATGATCTTCGATGATGCGAAACCTGTCTATGTTGGCGAAACAGGGAATCTTCGTGGCAGGATGCGAGACATGCTTGACTCACGCCATCATACCGTTCGTAGATCGCTCGGAGAGGGAAAGTTCTCAAATATCGAAAGCTACGAAAAAGCATCATCCAAAAGGAAGCACCCTCCTCACATAGAGGAACTTATAAATAGTACGTTGACCGGGTATAAGCTTTGTAGGATGGAAATTTCATTCGGGAGAAAAGAAATTGAAGAGCATTTCCAAGATAAATTCCAACCTTCACTTAATCGAAAGTCAAAGCGGAAATCTAGATGATGCTTAACAATCAGCTCAATCTTGGACTCGGCTTTCGCCGAGCCCATTAGCAAGAGCGTTAGTGAACAAAAGGAGCAAAGTGCCATCCGATGATCATCTTCCAGTTCTTGTTGGGATGGCCTGCGATAATCTGCTTTGTACTGATTGCAACAGCAGCTGCTTGGAGGCCAAGCAAGAATCTGATGATAGTCGCATTAGTATGGAGCGTGCCTGGTTCCTTGTATCTCTTTGGAGGTAATGGATGGATTCAAATAGCCGCTCTATATATTCCATTGAGTCTTGGACTATCAATTTTCTTTATCCATCGCAATCAGATCATGGCGCCAAAGTTACTTTTAGTTCCAATGTATGCGATTTATGTATTGCTGGGACTCGCTGGCTAACTTAGTGAAATGCTAACCAACATTCATTTCAATCAAGGACAAACTGCTGTGCAGTTTGCCCATTAACCAGGGCGTTAAGCACCTAACATGAAGCTCAACATCACAATAGCCACAAGCATTTTCCTCATCAGCATTTCTGCCAACGCCCAGCCCGACCGCAACGAAGCGAGTTTCTGGTACGCAGCAACCACTGATTTTGGTTGTATTATGAGCGTCGCAGTACGGGAACCACCTTCTGAAACGGATTCCTTACCCTATGCTGAGCTGTCTTACATCTACGCGAATAAATATCCGTCAAGCCTGTCTACTATTCCGCTCAACGAGCTAAGACTGGAGCTTTCCTTTATTGACTATGGGCCCGACGACGCTCTTGAACTACAGATCGATATTGATGGAGATACGCTTGTTTTGAATGACTACCATTATGCTAATGGGGTTTCCTTGTTCAGAGCGTCTGCAGAGCAAACACGCGACGTACTAAGCGCTATGAAAGGTAATCGTCCAGTCACTCTACAATTAACGGAAACCAGCGAAAACCAGACTTTTAGCAGAACTCTGCAAGAAGCAAACTTTGCGGCAGAGGTGTCCAGATTGGAGTCATGTCTGGAGCAGATGCAATCTGAATAGCAATACGAAGGCTTGACGAGCCAGGCTTCAAGACAAACGGCGACGCCAAATGCTCACTAACAACGATAATACACAAAGCATGCAGAGCTCAAACAACAAACAGCGTTTTACCGGAAGCTGCCACTGCGGCTCTGTTCAGTTCCAGATCGACTCCGATCTGTCCGAAGTGACCACCTGCAACTGCTCCATGTGCCGGCGTAGAAATGCCGTTATGCTTAAGGTGCATGAAAACGATTTCGTTTTGTTAGATGGCGCAGAGGTGTTAAGTAAATATCAATTTCACACCCATACAGCGCAGCACTTCTTTTGTAGCCAGTGCGGCATCTATCCTTTCCACAGAAAACGAATGGCGCCGGACTCCTATGGTATAAATACGCAGTGTCTCGAAGGATTTGATGCAGAGGGGATCCCGGTGCGGGAAACCAATGGTATTGAGCTACCCTGAGACTCGAAGCGGGACTGGAACGAACAGTTACAGGCGACTACCGACAAATGGAACTACTTGGTAGCCGTCAGAACAGCATAGCAAGGCAGAATCACAAACGGTTGACTCATTATGCAGAAAAACAAATATCTCAAAGACGGGCGCCTTGAAGATGTATTGGCCTTGCTGCAAGTATTGGCGCTGGATGAGGACTCCCATCGCAGCGAAGCAGGGCTGGCCTCTGAGCTGGGTGATTCGCCAGACTCTGCTGATACGTGGAGTGAAATCGCCAAAGAGCATCGCGAGTTCTTTCGGGTAGTCGAGGGCAAGCAATTCCCGGTGTCACTGGTGGCGCGCCATGTCAGTGAGGAATCAGGTCAGAAACGCCCAGCCCTGTCAGCAGAGAATACCCAGGCACTATTGAATTCGGCAGTGGAAATACACGACCGGCAAATTCGCCGCAGCCAACGTTGGACAGTGTTGATTCCTGTCTGGGTGGCGGTTATCGGCGCCGTGGTCACCATGATTAAGCTATTCTTTGAAAATGGCGCGTAGCGAAGATATCACTATTTCTCGCCACGTCGGGCCAAAAGCGATTAGTGGCAAGTGAGTACAGTGTGACCTATGACGAATACAATCGTTTCTGCAGTGCCTTGCCGGCAACGACTCATGTTGTGCAGTGGGGCAATTGCCAGGTGTGGAAAGTTGGCGGCAAGGTTTTTGCGATAGGCGGTTGGGAGAAAGGTGGTTGGGAGAAAGGCGGTTGTGAGAAAGACGGTTGGGAGAAATCTGGCCACCCAGCATTCACCTTTAAAACCTCTGACCTGAATTTCGAGTTTCTCAAGGAAGAGCCCGGCTACAGGCCGGCGCCCTATATGGCCGCACGCGGCATGCGCTGGATACAGCATTATGACTCGCGTCAGGAAACGGATGAGCAGCTGGAGTACTATCTTGCACAGTCGCACAGACTCGTGGCTCAGGGATTGACGAAGAAAAAGCAAAAAGAACTCGGTCTTACCGAAAGCGAACAACAATTGTGCCAAGAACAAAAATCCAGGTCATAACAGCGGCAAACAGTGTTGCCCGGAATAGGCTTCAACTGTTGCGGTCATTGCTGCTGATCTCGATCGACTCATAAACAAGGAGCAACCATGTTAGATGCATTTCAACTCACAATCGCTTCCTGGGGGGCATTGGCACTTCTGTTACTCATTCAGATATTAGTAGCTGATTTTTTTGGACTCAAAGCCAGGCATGTGCCTGGCTCGCCAGTCGCGGCCGATCACAGCGATCCACTGTTTCGCGCGAGCCGTACCGTCGCCAACACCAATGAGGGTATCGCTGTCTATATTATCGTCATTTTGTTCTGTGTGTTTTCAGGGGCGAATGCGACCTACACAGGCTATCTCTCGTGGGCGTACGTGTTCGCGCGTGCTGGCTACGCTGTTTGTTATTATTGCAATATCCAGCTTCTCAGGTCAGTCATGTTTGGCGTCGCATTGCTGATGCTTATTGGTCTCTTGCTGACGGGAATGTTTACTTGAACCAGAGCAGGGTCCTTGCGGGGGTGATTGCATGACTCAGGCAGACAACGACAATACTGTAAAGACTGGCATGGTCGTGGGTGTATTCGTCACCTTGGTTTCGTTCCTCGTGCTCTATTTGCTGTTTCCGCAGTATGACGCTGAGGTGATTCTTGTTGAACGCTTCAAGCTCGCTATACAGTGTCTGGTATTTCCAGCGGCATTTTTCGTCATTACCGTTGTGCGAATTGGCATGCAACGCTTTGGCAACTCATCCGATGATCCAACCAAGACAGTCGCGAATTCCGAGGCGATGGCCATCGACTTGCGTGTCTTGTCCAACACCCATGAACAGATAGTATTATTCGCCTTGAACACGTTGTGTCTGGCCATGCTATTGCCCTTTGCTTTCCTGAGCCTGTTGCCGGTTTATTCAGCGGTGTTTGTTATCGGTCGCGTACTATTTTGGGCAGGCTATCGCTACAATGTATTGTGGCGCGCACCGGGGTTCGCCATGAATATCATCCCGGCTGCCGCTGGGCTGGGCTACTGTTGTATAGTGCTCGTGTTGGGATTTATTCAGAGTTTTTAGCGCGTTCGATTCAAAGGGTAGAACATGACCGATGCCACATTGCAGCAGTTCGTCAAAGAAGCGTTAAGCGCCGGGGCATCCAGAACAGATGTTGAACAATCCTTGCTTGCCGCTGGTTGGCCCAAACATCAAATAACCAGTGCTTTGAGTATGTACTCCGAAGTGCCGTTCCCGGTTCCCGTGCCGATTCCCAAAGCGCAGGTGTCAGCCAGAGATGCGTTCTTGTATTTGGTGATGTTCGGCATGCTGTATCTGAGTGCCTACAATCTGGGCAACTTGCTGTTCCAATTTATCAACATTGCCTTGCCTGACCCAGCATTCCCACAAGGCCGGATAATTGCAGACTCCCGTATCAGATTTTCAATATCAACGTTGGTAGTTGCGTTTCCATTGTTTCTGCTGATATCGCGCCTCATTACTCGACAAATAAAGCGCGAACCAGCGCAGCGATCTTCGACTGTACGCAAATGGTTAACTTATCTGACTCTGGCAATCGCCACCTGCGTGATAGTGGGTGATCTGATTGCGCTGTTGAACAGTTTGCTGTCTGGCGAGCTGACTTTGCGGTTTGTTTTCAAAGTGCTGACAGTTGGCGGTATCGCCGGAGCGATCTTTTACTATTATTTGTCGGAGGTGCGGACAGATGACAAGGCGCTTGCGCAATGACAACGAACAAGCTGTTTGCGCTGGGCTCGTCGGTTGTTGTCATCGCTGCCATACTCATTGGGATCCTCCTTATCGGCTCACCGCTGGACGAGAGACTTCGGCGGTTGGATCAACAACGAATCAATGATCTGCGCATGCTCTCCAATATCCTCAGCCAAAGCTATACGGTCGAAGGTCGCTTACCTGACGAACTGGCAGAGCTAGTGAATGGCCTGCAACTGAGCCGGGTACCGACTGATCCGGAAACCCAGGCCCAGTATGGCTACGAGGTCACAACTAACGACTCCTTTCAGCTATGTGCACAGTTTTCTGCCCCTTCGCAGCTGGACGACTTCTGGTCTCATCCCGCCGGTCAGCACTGTTTCAGCCTGACGGCCGAGTCACGCAGATAACCCGTACTACAGACCGTCCGGCGACAGGCATGTTGTATCGTGCAACAGGCATGCTAGAGTGATCTCCCAAGCAGTATAATTCGTAAACTATGGCCCTTAAGAGGCTATTTAACATGTGCAGAAAGCAACTAACCCCGGTTTGGTTTCTGGTCATGAGTTCATTTGCTGTTGCTCAGGCCCAGCCTGCCAATGATCAAGTCTTGCGCGCGCTGGACTCCGCCAGTGCGCTTGTCGAAGCTACCGAGGCTGACTACGGACGGCATGATATGGCGCTCGTCGAGCCACTCGAGCAGCTTGCCAATCAGTTGATGACGCTAAACCAGTTTGATCAGGCTGATGCCACGCTAGACCGGGCTCTGCAAATTACCCGGTTGCATCGTGGCCTCCACACACCGGCCCAGTTGGCACTGATTCGCAAGCGCATTGATAATTTTTCCAATCAGCAAGCCTGGGCGGATGCGCGGGAGCAAATGGATTATTTGTTTTCGTTCTATCTGCGTGTGCCGGTGGCACTGCAGGAAACCCTGATCGACGATTTTCTCGCTTTGGCCGAACAGCACTTGCGCGGCGCCAAAGAAGATACCCAAATCGAGCGCGGCCGCCATCTGTCTCGCATCCATCAGATTAATCAGGCCATTATCTATACAGCGCGCCAATTGTACGGTGAGACCAGCCCGGAGCTGGCGCCGCATCTATACAGGCAAGTGCGCCATATCTATTTATTCAAGAAAGGCTTCGATGAGGGTGGTCGGACGCGTGCCAATGCGAACTTTTATTACCCGTTGCGGGGGCAGACTTTCGGCTGGCGCAAGAAGCAGTTCAAGCAAACCAGTTATACCGATGGGCTATGGTTGTTGGCGCAGATCGAGCGGCTGTATAGCGAAGGCGATTCAGCAGATCCGATTGGGCAGGCCATGGCGCAGTTATATCGGGCGGATTGGCAGATGCTCTATGACTATGCCGCCGAGGCGAAGAACAATTATGAAAGCGCTTATGCGGCGCTGCAGGACGCAGGTGTTAGCCAGCGACAGCTGAACAGGTTTTTCAGTCAGCCCCGAGTGCTGCCACTGCAGCGCTTTCATAGCAGTGTCGCAGCCGCCATAGGGAGTGACTCAAGCACTGCCGAAAGTTCGCAGAACAGTGCGCAAGCCAGTGCACAAGCCAGTACCGAAGCGATGCCGACCCACCGACTCTCATTTGAAGAGTGGTCAACCGACTATCCAACCACCAGCGATCCGTTACTCTTGGCTGATACTGCGCAAGGCGATCCTGACTACGCACTCTTCGAGTTCTCATTGCCCAATGAGAATGAATCAACGTTTCTCTATAAACACCGCTACAAGCAGACTATCGGCGATGCTTATGATGTACGGCTGCTTGATGGCTTCGATGGTTTGCCACTCGGTAACGAGCAGGCAATGGCAAGAATCGAACAGATGCGCTTTCGCCCCAGAATGCCCGAGGGTGTGCCGGTAGAGAGTCAGATTCGCCTGCAATATGGCATTGCTGTGGCCGCTGATTAGATCACCCCGCGCGTTGCAGATCGCAGTAGCTGTTGGTTTGGTAAAGGCTCGTGTTAGCGCTAAGCTCGGCTGAGCAACAGAAAAGCAATCCCTGTGTCTGACAATAAAGACAGCAACTGGCCTTCTCAGATTTCTCCAGCACCAACTTCCAGTCACTGCAATACTGTTTGTTACGAGCCAATTTGTCTTTACTACTTATGCCTATCACCTTGGCTATCCATGTGAGCGAGTGCAAGCATGGCCGGGAAGAAGGTTAGCCCCACTCACAACACATGTATAATAAAGATAGCGCACAGGTTTGCTGCGAATCAGGTCGGCTACAGTGTACCGACACGGCTGGTAATTAGATTGCTGAAACTTTTGTCATTGACGATGCGCGCTTTATTGCTGCCGGAACTGTCGTCACCGAAATGGCGGTCGATGGCTCACCAAAAGCAGTGACTGTCGAACTTGAATAGTTGTCGAATTTAAATAGTTGTAGAGGTGAGTTGCATTATCATGCCTGATTTTCTTGTTTCGACAGTAGCCGCTGTCTGTTTTCTGGCGATATCCAATCCCGTACTTGGGCAAGACGACAAGCTGATTGAATTTATTGAAAAAGTTGAAGTGCAACTCGATGCCCGCGTCGGCGTTGCGGTGGCTGTTCCAGACAGGGATCAGCGTTGGGAGTATCAGGCGAATGATCGTTTTCCCATGTCCAGCACCTTCAAGACCATTGCCTGCGCAGCATTACTCGCCCGGGTCGATTCTGGCGAGGAACAGTTGGACAGGCTAGTACGCTTTTCCAAAACCGATCTCGTTGAGTATTCGCCTGTTACAGAATCCAAAGCCGACACAGCCGGCATGACTCTGGGTGAATTGTGTGCAGCCACCATTACCGTCAGCGATAACACCGCTGGCAATCTTGTGCTGCAAGCCATTGGTGGTCCTGATGGCTTGACGCGATTTGTGCGCAGTGTGGGTGATGACGTGACTCGCCTGGATCGTTGGGAGACTGAACTGAATGAAGCGGTGCCGGGTGACCCGCGTGACACGACCACGCCGAATGCGATGGCCAGGTTACTTGAAGAGCTGCTCTTTGGTACTGCGCTGTCAGCAACCTCGCAGGCACAATTAGTCGCCTGGTTAAAAGCCAACTCGGTTGGCGATGCACTGCTCAGAGCCGGCATCCCTGAGCACTGGCAGATCGGTGACAAGACCGGTGCCGGCGGTTATGGCTCGCGTTCTATCGCTGCGGTGATGTGGCCCTCAACTGATTCGCCGATTATAGCCACGATTTACATTACGGAAACAGAAGCCTCGTTCGCGGCGCGCAATGCAGCAATCGCTTCACTTGGTCAGGCGATCGCCGCGGCAGTGGCGGATTAATTTGTCTGACTCATCACACACTGCCAGTTGCCACCCGCTCCCCCGTGCTACCGAGCGACTGAACTTGCGCCGGGCGACCGAGCTTGATGCCGGTTTCATGCTCAAGTTGTTGAGCGAACCTTCATGGCGGCGCTTTATCAGCCAGCACGATGTTGACTCGATAGCCGCTGCAGGCGTGTATTTGCAAGAGCGAATTATCAAGGGGTATGACAGTGGTCTGGGCTTTTGGTTGGTCGAATTAAAAGAGTCACAGACGCCGATAGGGATTTGTGGGCTGGTGGATCGCGACTATCTGGAGCAGACTGATCTGGGCTTTGCCTTTCTTGAAGCTTTTTGGGGCCAGGGCTTGGCAGCCGAGTCGGCACGCTCGGTGATTGACTTTGCGGCGACGCAGCTTGCCAAGGACGCGCTACTGGCCATCACGGTGCCCGAAAACAAAAGTTCTATCCAATTGCTGGCGAAGCTCGGTTTCAAGTTTGGTCGTAACACGGTCAACCCAAATGATGAGGCTATCGCTATCTACGAGTTGCGCCTCGAAGCTTGATGAGGTCCTCGGTCCAATGCTGATTTCGGTCAGGCAATCATTCTTATTCGTGCACTTGCCCGCAACAGGGTAAAGTATTGGTAACGAATCTTACGCTAGCGGTGAAGGGACCACAGTACCACCTGAGATCATGCATTCATTCCTGATTGTTCGACTAGTGAACCTGTGGCAACGATTGAGTACGAGTTTCTGGTTTATTCCAGCACTTATGACGCTCGCCGCCATCCTGCTGTTTTTTTATCTTTCGCAAGTGGATCAGGAACACCCGGATCTCTATTTCCCGCTGATTGGCATGCTGGATCCAGTGAGTGCTGAAGGTGGGCGAGTCATTCTTTCGACTATCGCCGGCTCGACTATTACGGTGGCAGCTACCGTCTTCTCAATAACTATCGTGACGCTGACGCTGGCAGCCAATCAGTTTGGCCCGCGACTTCTGAAAAATTTCATGCGCAGTAAGAGTTATCAGATTGTGCTGGGCAGTTTCATTGCCACATTTGTTTATTGCCTGTGCGTTCTCTCGTCGATTCAACCAGCCGACAATTCGGAATTCATTCCCCATCTATCAATCAATGTCGCCGTGCTACTGGCGCTAACTAATGTGGCGATTCTTATCTATTTTATTCATCACGTGGCTACCGCGATACAGGCAGAAAACGTAATTCGCGATGTCAGTTATGACCTGTTGCAGCAGATTCGAAGTTTTTTCCCGGCTGACCGAAAGAACGCAGAAACCAGGCCCAATGAAAAAGACCGTGTCTCGGATGCTGACTATATTCTCACCTCAACAAAGTGGGGTTATATACAGGCGGTTGAATATGGCACCCTTCTTGATATTGCAGTTAATAACGACTGTTTGATCGAGGTATTGCAGCGGGCGGGCGACTATGTGTCGCAGGACCAAAGGTTGGTGCGTGTGCGCGCCCGCAAGAAGCCGGACGACAAGATGCACAAACGAATCTGCGGTGCCTTCATTATTGGCAGCCAGCGTTCACCGGAACAGGATGTGGAATTTGCTATACGGCAGTTGGTTGAAGTCGCGACCAGGGCGCTGTCACCCGGCATTAATGACCCTTATACCGCACTGGGTTGCATCGATCATCTGGAAACGGCACTGTCATTGATAGTGAGTCGCCACTTTCCGGCACAGGAAATGCAGGACGACAAGGGTTATCTACGTGTCCAATTGAACAGTGTGGATTTCCGCGGCATTGTTGCCGCAGCGCTGAATCAAATCAGGCAGAATGCAAACGGCAAGGCAGCAGTATTGATCCGCATGGTTGAAGCACTCAATGTCATTGCAGACAATACAGACGACCAAGACTATTTGGCAGTGTTACAAATGCACGTCGACATGATCAGCAGGGCCGGCAAAGAGTCATTATCGGAAAAGTCAGATCGTGATGACTTGCAAAGGCGTGTCGAAGAGTTCAATGCTGATTAGGTCATTAACTAGTGAATTATTTATCGACCACTCGCCGGGTCGCTGGCAATACTTTACGCGCATCGTTTACAGAGTGAGCTTATGACCCTGAAAATTTTCACCACCGGCGGCACCATCGACAAAACCTATTTCGACCAGAAGAGCGAATATCAGGTGGGTGAGCCGCAAGCATCCGGCGTACTTGAGCGGGCGAATGTTGTGTTGGACTATGAGCTGGTTCCGATTATGCAAAAGGACAGTCTCGAACTGACTGATGCTGACCGCGAGATTATTCGCAAGGCCGTCGAGGCCGCCCCGGAGTCACGTATGATCATCACCCATGGCACTGACACCATGATCAAAACTGCGCGACATCTACAAGCAATCACCGGGAAGACGATTGTGCTGACCGGCTCGATGTATCCGGCTCAGTACCGTGACAGCGACGCGGTGTTCAATCTTGGCGCCGCGGTAACGGCGGCGCAGATTCTGGAGCCCGGTGTTTATATCGCCATGAATGGCCGGCTGTTCGACCCCGCCTGCAGCGTAAAGAACGTTGAGATGAACCGCTTTGAAGAAATGAATGATTGATATGCTAAGATATGCCTAACAGATAGTCTCTGTTCACTATTGTCACAATAGTGGGCTAACAATACTGGAAGGCAAATATGGCGAATCTTAGCGAGTTGGAAGTGGTCGCACTAGTAGTAGGAGTTGTTATACAGGGTATTGGTTTGGTCGCGCTTTATTTTCAGCTCCGAAAAGTGAATACATCAATACGGGTCACAGCACAATCTGCGCTTTATCAACAGTCGTCGGGCGTAAGATCGACGATTGTAGAATACCCAGAGTTGCGGCAGTACTTTTTCGATGGCAAAGAGATTGGTCCGGATTCAGAAAATTATAGCCGGACTAAAACAATTGCAGAGATGTTTCTGAACTATCTGGAACATTTGATTCTTCAGAAAGAAAGCTTGCGGCAAGCAGACTATGAGGCCTGGAACAGGTTTGTATGCAGAACAATTTCGGCTAGTCCCATCATGCAGTCCGTATTGAAGGAAAAACCGGAGTACTATTCCGCTGATCTGTTGATATCCTATGAAAAAGGCTGCGAGGATCTCAAATTGACCGCAAAGGATGGAGGCTGACAAATACACCCGGTATTCGCGAATTATGTCCAAACACCGTATCTACACAATGAGTTTCGCCAGCGTCTATCCACACTATGTCGCCAAGGCAGAGAAGAAGGGGCGCAGCAAGGCCGAAGTCGACCAGATTATCGATTGGCTGACTGGCTATGATGAAGCCGGCCTTGCCGCTGTGCTGGAAGATAAAACAGATTTCGAGACGTTCTTTGTTGAAGCCCCTGCACTTAATCCACAGCGCCGGGCAATCAAGGGCGTGGTATGTGGTATCCGCGTTGAGGATATTGCAGAGCCCACTATGCAAGAGATCCGCTATCTGGATAAGCTGATCGACGAATTGGCCAGGGGCAAGGCCATGGAGAAGATCCTGCGGCAACTATAAATGCCCGTTGCCCGCCCCCCTGCTAATCTCCTCCAGCCCCGATAGGCTCTGGCCTCCCGCTACTATTGGAAAAAGCGAACGGCCGCGCAGGAAGAATCAATTTCACACCGTCATCTTTCTGGCAGATACTGAGAGTAAGTAAGTCAGTTCTCAAGAACCAATCATCAATACATTGCCCGAATGTGCAAGGAGTGTGATCCATGTCTGCGAACAAATGCCCAGTGATGCACGGCAGCACGACCGAAACCAGTATGTCCAATACCTCCTGGTGGCCCAAGACTCTGAATTTGGACATCCTCCATCAGCATGACAACAAGACCGACCCGCTGGGGCCGGACTATGACTACCGCGAGCAAGTTAAAAAGCTTGATGTTGATACCTTGAAGAAGGATCTGCACGCTTTAATGACCGATAGTCAATCCTGGTGGCCCGCTGACTGGGGGCACTATGGTGGTCTCATGATTCGCCTGACCTGGCATGCGGCCGGGTCTTACCGGGTTGCCGATGGCCGCGGTGGAGCCGGTACTGGCAACCAGCGCTTTGCTCCCCTGAATTCCTGGCCGGACAATGCCAATCTGGACAAGGCGCGCCGCCTGTTGTGGCCGATTAAAAAGAAGTACGGCAACAAGCTGAGTTGGGCTGACTTGATAGCCTATGCGGGCACGATCGCCTATGAATCCATGGGCCTGAAGACTTACGGTTTCGCGTTTGGCCGTGAAGACATATGGCATCCGGAAAAAGATATCTATTGGGGTGCGGAAAAGGAATGGTTAGCGGCGTCGGATAGCCCTGAAAGTCGCTACTCTGGTGAGCGCGATCTGGCTAACCCATTGGCGGCGGTCATGATGGGACTGATCTATGTGAATCCAGAAGGTGTCGATGGCAACCCCGACCCACTGAAAACTGCGCATGACGTGCGTGTGACATTTGATCGCATGGCGATGAATGATGAAGAGACAGTCGCACTCACGGCAGGAGGTCACACCGTTGGCCGCTGTCATGGTAACGGCGACGCTGCATTGTTAGGTGCGGAACCTGAGGGTGCCGAGATTGAAGAGCAAGGCCTCGGATGGAACAACAAATCCAAACGCGGCATTGGTCGTGATTCAGTCACCAGTGGTATCGAAGGCGCCTGGACCACCAACCCGACAAAATGGGACAACGGCTATTTCAAGATGTTGTTAGACCATGAATGGGAATCGAAGAAAAGTCCAGCCGGTGCCTGGCAATGGGAGCCTGTCGATATCGACGAACATGACAAGTCAGCAGATGTGGAGGATCCATCGCTGCGTACGACGCCAATCATGACCGACGCGGACATGGCCATGAAAATGGACCCGGAGTACCGCAAGATTTCCGAACGCTTTGCCAATGATCAGGAGGCTTTTTCCGATGCTTTCGCTCGCGCCTGGTTCAAGCTCACGCACCGTGATATGGGGCCGAAGGCACGTTATATCGGTCCAGATGTACCGCAGGAAGACTTAATCTGGCAGGACCCCATTCCGGCTGGTAACAGTGAGTTTGATGTCGCCACTGCCAAGCAGAAGATCGCCGATAGCGGACTGAGTGTCGGTGAACTGGTCGCTACAGCCTGGGACAGTGCGCGCACTTTTCGAGGTTCCGATTTACGTGGTGGTGCCAATGGCGCGCGCATTCGTCTGGCGCCGCAGAAAGATTGGCAAGGCAATGAACCCGAACGACTGCAAAAAGTGTTGTCAGTACTTGAACCAATCGCCGGAGACTGCGGTGCAAGCATTGCCGATATAATTGTGTTGGCAGGCAATGTCGGTCTCGAGAAAGCCATCCAAGCGGCTGGGTTGAATATCAGTGTGCCTTTCTCCCCAGGTCGCGGTGATGCAAGTGCTGAGATGACTGATGTTGACGGATTTGCGCCATTGGAGCCTGTGCACGATGGCTACCGCAATTGGCAGAAGGCAGATTACGTTGTTACAGCTGAAGAGATGCTGCTTGATCGCACTCAGTTGATGGGCCTGACGGCACCCCAGATGACTGCGCTCGTAGGTGGCATGCGCGTACTCGGCACCAACTACGACGGTAGTGAACATGGCGTATTTACAGATCGTGTAGGAACGCTGTCGAATGACTTCTTCGTCAATCTGACTGACATGGGCAACACGTGGAAGGCGGTTGGCAACAACCTTTATGAGATTCGCGACCGGGAAGCGGGCAAAGTCAAATGGACCGCCACCCGAGTTGACCTGGTGTTCGGCTCCAATTCCATATTGCGCGCTTATGCGGAAGTCTATGCACAGGATGACAATCAGGAAAAGTTTGCCAAAGACTTCGTTGCCGCCTGGGTCAAGGTGATGAATGCGGATCGCTTTGATCTGACATGAGCAGCAGGTCCCCCTCCAGTGATGCGGGTATGAGGCATCATTTTAGGAGGGGGCCAAATAAAGGCAATTTCGGGATGATTCAGAGGAGCGTGCATCATTGCTCCTCTGCCTGATTATTGCGGCTTGTGGATGTGCACGCTCATAATTCGCAAGACAGCAAAGAGGCGGAGGAGTTGATGGTGGCGATATACGACAAGATCGGACACTACTATTCACTTACTCGGCAGACTGATCCTCGTATCCAACAGCGACTGCTGACCGAACTGCGAGGAGCCAGGCGCATACTCAATATCGGGGCTGGCGCGGGTTCTTATGAACCGCTCGAAGCTAACCTGGTCGCAGTTGAGCCATCAGCAAAAATGATTGCCCAGCGAAAAACTGGTAGCCATCCAGTCGAACAAGCCTGTGCCGAAAAGCTCCCTTTTGCTGACGCCAGTTTCTCTCATGCTATGACTGTACTGTCCATGCACCATTGGGAAGATCGAGCAAAGGCATTTGCCGAGATCAACCGAGTCGCTACCGACAAGTTTATTGCTATTACCTGGGACCCATCGGCCGAACCATTTTGGTTGACTCGGGATTACTTTCCACAGATTCACAGTATGGACATGGAACTTTTTCCGGGTGTGAGCACGCTTGCTGAGTTTTTCGATGCAGTAAGCGTTGCGCCATTACCCATTCCCGAAGATTGCCTGGATGGATTTCTTGCGGCCTTCTGGAAACGCCTGCAAGCCTATCTCGATAGCAGCGTGCGTCAATCGATCTCTGCTTTTGCCAAAATTGCTGATCCCGATTCAGGCTTGGAGAAACTGGCAGCGGATTTGGAAAGCGGTGTTTGGGAGCATAACAACGCCAACATCCTGAGCCAGTCCGAGTTGGATGCAGGCTACCGGCTGGTAGTGGCGCGCATAAAGAGGTAAAGGGGGTGAACAGGACTAGCGGTGCGGTTCGAGAATGCTTGTAGAGAGAACTGAATCGGCAAGAGTGTTACCTGAGCAAGCAACGGATCACGTGCCTGCAGGAACGTTAAATCCACTTGGATTTGGCGGCTGTCGAGTTACCGGTCTAGAAGCTGGGCTGATCCACTGGCAATAACACCACAGGTACAAGTTCACTGTATTGAAACCAGTCGCCATCGATGCGCACGATCTCCTCGCCGCTGTCATCGAAACGCATGGTGCCCGTGAACTCGACATCAAGTCTGGGTATACGAATGCGGATACGACGCCCGGTGACAGTAATCTCATCGGCGGGCATGCCATAAATGCCCATACCACCGCTTACAAGTGCGGCAGCGTATTCACCATCTTGTTTGGAGAAAGTAAAAGCCAGATTCATTTCATCGCGGCCTTGCACGAGCGAGCCTTCGAAGGAGCCAGTGAGCTCGGGGTAAGTCTGGTCGTCTTGTGCATGTAATGCCGGCGCGAGCAGCAACGCGGCGGTGCTGAAGAGGATCGTGAAGTAAGCGGTTAAATTTTTCATGGCCGGAATAGTAATGCACCCTGTGATTGAGGGCAATTTTACTGGCTTCCCCTGAACCCAACCTGACTGGCGCACTGCGCGCGAATTGCGCGCGCTCAAGTGACTTGCTATAAACGCTGCGATTCACACAAATCATGCAGGTCGATTGATAGCGTCTAGACTAAGACTACAGTATTCATTTACCGGCAACTCAGAACCCAAGTACAGGAGCGACATTTCATGGACTATTTACCAGCGCACGAGGAAGACTATCCTGGCGATAGAGAGGTCACTGCCAGCGTCATCTGGTTGCATGGTCTGGGCTCCAATGGCCATGATTTCCCGCCGATCATTCCG
This sequence comes from uncultured Gammaproteobacteria bacterium, assembly GCA_913060975.1. GTDB lineage: Bacteria > Pseudomonadota > Gammaproteobacteria > Pseudomonadales > Pseudohongiellaceae > UBA9145. Next base: position 111,200 of record CAJXVC010000013.1, on the reverse strand, counting down.
CAACTTGGCGTGAGCCGGGCGGTAGGTATTCGCTTCATTTTCCCCCATGCGCCGAGTATGCCGGTGTCCATTAATAACGGGCACGTCATGCCGGCGTGGTATGACATCAAGCAGGTGAATCTGGAGCGCGAGGTGGACACCGAGCAGTTGTGTGCCTCGGCCAGGCGTGTCCATGATCTGATCGACCGGGAGATCGAGCGTGGTGTGCCCAGTGAGCGCATCATTGTTTCAGGTTTCTCACAGGGCGGGGCGGTAACCTATGAAGCAGCACTGACTTACCCGAAAAAGCTGGGTGGGATCATGGCTTTTTCCACCTATCTGGCTACCGCCGAGACACTGCAGCTCAATCCTGTGCAAAATGATATCCCCATACTGGTCTGTCATGGCGAGACTGATCCGGTGGTTCCGGAAGCGCTGGGCCGCAATAGTGTTCAGGCGTTGAACAGGCTGGGCTTGCTGGCAGACTACAAGACCTACCCCATGGATCACGCGGTCTGCCCGGCTGAAGTGATGGACATTGGCCGCTTTATCAACCGCGTCTATACCGGCCGGGAAGCTCTGGAAGTTTAAGCACCGAAAGATTTGCTTCCGAACACAAAAGAAAGCCTTGAAAAACTGACTATTGACCTTAGAGTTAACTCTAAGCTTATACTCGCTGTCATTGCATAGATAAACGGCTCCGAAAATGCATTCGGTGCTGTCAATGGCAACTGTATCTGGCCCCTGTACTGGGTGATTCAAGGTCTATAGTTATGTTAAAAATCAGTGAGTTAGGCGCCCGTACCGGGTTGTCTCCCCATACCATCCGTTTCTACGAGAAGCACGGTCTGATCGAGGCCAGTACTCGTACTGAAGCCGGTTATCGTTACTACAATGACTCCGACGTGCGCCGCGCCGAATTCGTCAAAACAGCGCGCAACATCGGTTTTTCTCTGGATGATATTGGCCAGCTCCTGTCCATTCGTGTCGACAAAGAGAGCCATAGCTGTCAGGAAGTCACTGATATCACCCGCCACAAATTGAACGAGGTTAACGAGCGCATCGCCGAGCTGGAGTCCATGCGTACGACCTTGTCGCGTTTGCTTGCGAGCTGTTGCGGCGGTCCCGAACAGGCCACGCACTGCTCAATTATGGATGCGCTGGATAATGGGGAAGTCGAAACCAGGCAACGCGCCGGCACGGCGTAACGAGGTAGCGTCATGATGAATTTTCTGTCAATTTTTTGGGATCTGGTTCTGGAGAGTGCGCCCTGGTTGCTGGTCGGCTATTTATTGGCCGGTATTATCAAGCAGGTCATCCCATCGAGCTGGGTAGAGAAACAATTGTCGTCACCCGGGTTTGTGTCGATTGTTAAAGGGGCCTTCATCGGCGCACCATTGCCATTGTGTTCCTGTGGCGTGATTCCGACCGCATTGGCAGTGCGCAAAGCCGGTGCTTCCAAAGGTGCCACGTCATCCTTTCTGGTGGCGACACCGGAGACAGGCGTGGATTCCATTTCCTTTTCCTATGCTGTGCTTGGGCCGGTATTCGCTATCGCCCGGCCGGTTGGTGCACTGATCAGCGCCATCGTCGCCGGTGTGTTGGTGACGACATTCGATAAGGAAGAAGCCGCGGCACTAACCGAACAGAGCAGCAGTAATTGTTGTGACAGCAAGAAGCAAGTTGTTGAAGAAAAGACTAGCGAGAGCTGCTGTGCCAGTAAGCAAAAAGCGGCTGAGCCGACAGTTCCACCGCTGAGTCAGCGCATGATCTCGGCTGTGCAGTACGGCTATGGCCGCATGATTTCCGACACCGCCAAGTGGCTGGTGATTGGTCTGGTCGCGGCGGCTGTTATTACGGCGCTGGTGCCACAGTCGTTTTTCACACAATGGGGCGATGGTTTACTCGCCATGATCATCATGGTCATCGTGGGCTTGCCAATGTATATCTGCGCGACGGCGTCGACACCGGTTGCCGCCAGTTTGTTGTTCGCCGGGGTGTCTCCAGGCGCGGCGCTGGTGTTCATGCTGACCGGTCCGGCGACCAATATCGCCACCATCGGTGTGATTCGTGAGCATCTGGGCAATCGTTCAATGATCGCGTATCTGACTGGTGTCATTGTGACGGCGATAGCCTGCGGGCTGATATTGAATCAATTGTACGCCTCGTTTGGCTGGTCATTGCAATTGTCCATGGCCGAGCATGGCGAGAGCTATCCACTTTGGCGGCAACTTCTGGGTATCGCATTGGTTGCATTGATTGCGCGTGTGTGGGTTCAGCCGCTGTTGCAGAAGCTGTTCAGTAATCCGCAAGGCGACTCTCGAAACAGCACTTCTGGAGGCTCGCAAAGTAATCAGCCGGTACAACAAAGCTAGGCGTCAGTCGCAATGCTTAGTCGATGCAGCGCACGATTCGGTGCGCTGCATCCATCTCCAGCACCACATCAGCCCGCCCGGGCAAAGTTGCCAGACACCAGCGCGTCAAACGCTCGAAGTGTTGAATAAAGCGCGCGATCTGCGCATCGTCCATCAAACCGGGTGCGTTCTTCGCACTGCGCTGGCGTAGCTTTGCTTCCTGCAATGAGCGCCATTCAAAGACTTGTTCGAAAGACGGTGCTTGCAGCAGGATCAGGTACTCCATGGCAGCAAATACGGTTTGGTAGTCGCCCGCCAGTTGCTCATTCACGTAACGACGCCAGCGTCCATCACTGTCCTCAGACTCTTCGAGGGAATTGATTGGATTTGCCAGCTCACTGTCTGCTTGCGGTGTTACGCCGACGAACCAACCCTCCAGGATGATGACATCCACCGGGCCTACGACGGACGGGCACTCGTCCAGATCGATGCAGTCGTCGCAGGATTTGTCAAAGCGCGGAAGCGTGACCGCTTCGCCGCTACTGGCGTTCTGCAGGGCGGCAATGGTGGCCAGCAGTAATGTAGTGTCGTGAGTGCCGGGTACACCGCGGCTGGCGAGTAAGGGATGGCAACTCTCGCCCAGTGCTGCGCGGTCGGCATGGGAGAGATAGAAATCATCGATGGAGAGATTCGCTACTGACAATTGCTGTGCTGTAAACACGTGGGACAGCAGTGCAGCCAGAGTTGACTTGCCTGTGCCTTGAGCACCATTGATGCCAATCACCAGCGGTTTGCCAGTGTTGCTAGCAACGTGGGCTAGCAGAGACTCGGCCAGTGGCAGAAGATAACGCTGTGCGTCTTCAGCATAAGTCGCTGGAAGCTGCTCAGTGTGGATAAAGTCTTGGAGTAACTGTGAAAACACTGTTGATAAACTGCACTTCGAATCAGTGATGGCAGTCAGTGTACAGCGAGCTTTGTCATACAAGCAATTGTGCAGTGTGTTCAAAAAATGTGATGTGTTAGCATCAATGCATTCGCTGCGAGTTTGATCGTTGCCGTGAGATTATCACTGGCAGAATTCGTTGCCCGATCTTCGAGTGCTATCCATGTCGTCAAAATTATTGCCAGAGCGTCCTCTGATTGTTTCGCCGACCCTCGCGTCCACGATAGGGTTGGAAGAGGCGGTGATGCTACAAACGCTGTCCGCGTGGTTGAGCCCGCAACAGGGGCTGCGGCGGCAGCGTCAGCCTGATCTGGACTGGGTGCCGGTGCGCGACGAAGATTTACAGACTCTGTTTCCATTCTGGACTGCTGTGGATATCACGCGCGTTAGAAATTCCCTGCAATCGCTCGGCATCCTGCTGGTCGATGCTGACCCGCAAGATCGTGGCCGTAACTTCCTTGCAATCGATGAGGGGGAGGCACAAAAGCCCGCGCCGAAACCGCAACCAGTGCCTGCCAATAGTGCTCCCGAAACAATGGGCGCGGCATCGCTCATACCATTGACCTGGCAACCTGATGACAACTGGATTCGCTTGTGCAAACAGCATGCGATTCCCGAGGCGTTTTTGCGCGATCTGATACCGGAGTTTGTGAACTACTGGCGCGAACGAGGTCAGGCGCGGTTTTCCTGGGGCAACGCTTTCTACAAGCACGCGCTGAAGGAATGGCGCAAAGAACAGACGCGGCAGGGTGCCTATGAATTGGCCACTAATATGTCCGGCGAGTGGCGGCCGAGTCAGGATGCCTTGGAGATTCTGGTGAATTCCGGCATTAGCGGTGAATTTATCGAAGACGCTATTCCCGAGTTCGTGTTGTACTGGCGCGAGCGCGGCGTCGTGCACGGTGCCTGGAATACCAAGTTCATTGAACACATCCGTCGCCAGTGGGCCAAGTTCTCCGCCTCATTCGGGCGTGACGAGACGCCACAAGTGATTCCGGAAGATTGGCAGCCCAGCGCCGATTGTTTCGAGATACTGCAACTGGCGGAGATAGATGCAGACTATGCGCGCAGCCGCGTACCCGAATTTGTCCTGTACTGGCGCGATTGCCAGCAGGTGAAAGCGTCATGGAATACGGTTTTTTTGCAGTTCATCAAACAGGACTGGGCAAGACGGTTACAACAACGAGATTTGGCAGAGAGTTCCCATGCAGAAGATCAAACCATTGCTGGATCAGGCCAGCAAAGGCTTAAAGAACAGCTCCAGCGTTTCGCCGACCGCAGCTGGGCAGAATAGAGCGCCAGCCACGCAGGCCGGTGTTGAAGACCCCCGTGCCGAATTTGATGCACAGCCCGGTCTGGATCACGTCGATGCCATCAATCAGGTATTCGCAGAATTCGAGTTCGCCTACCACAACCAGTTTCACAAGGCGTTTGCCAGTGCCGACAGTTTGTCCATCGCCAAAAAATATTGGCTGTCTTCTCTGGAACATTTTCCACCCCGCCAGATAGTCATGGCTGCCAAGCGGGTCATTCGGACTTCCGAATATTTGCCGTCTATCTCTGTGATCTTGCAGGCCTGTGAGAAAGGCTATGACCTGTTTGGTCTGCCAGCTGCACGACAGGCTTACTTCGAAGCCTGTGCCGCGCCCTCGCCGAAGAAGGATCAGCAATGGAGTCATGAGGCGGTGTACTACGCGGGTAAAGCGGCGGGTTGGTACACGTTGGCAAATGAACCGGAAGGCAAAGCGTTTCCGCTGTTTGACTACCACTACCAGCAATTATGCCAGCGGGTGATGAGCGGGGAAGAGTTGAATATTGCCACGACGCCAGCGTTGACTGACAAGATTGAAAAACCATTACCAGCTGAAGAGGCCAAAGCGCGCATGGCCAAACTGAAGAAAGACCTCGGGCTTTAATGCCCGCTGACTAAAGAGTCGTCAAGCGGGCGCCGGGTTTTAAGCTAGAGTGATGGCCATGGGAACAGATCTACCGGTGGCACATCCAGATCAATCTCATTGCCGCGTGCCATCACAAAACGGGGCTGTAGCAAGGTCGCAATATCTTCCAGTGGATTGTTACTCACGGCGATGATGTCGGCGTCTTTGCCAGCTTCGAGGGTGCCAGTGATGTCACTGATGCCGATCAGGTCGGCGGCATTCACAGTGGCGGCAATCAGAATCTCGCGTTCCCCCATTCCCGCTTCGTTCATCAGCACCGCTTCATAGGCGTTAGTGCCGTGATCGTTCACGCCAGCATCAGTGCCATAGGCAATCTTGACGCCATACTCGTGGGCAATGCGCAAGGCGTTGCGCATGATGGGACCGACTTCCAGAGCTTTTTGTCTGACTTCCGGTGTGAAGAAAGTTGGCTGTTCGGTGGCGATGCGCTCGACGGTGTGACCGGCAATTAACGTTGGCACCAGATAGGCGCCAGTGGCAACAAAGAGCTGGGCGACTTCTTCATCGAGGTAGGAGCCGTGCTCAATAGAGTCCACGCCGGCGCGCAGGGCCGACATCATGCCTGCCTTGCCGTGCGCATGCGCCGCTACTTTGCGACCCATGGCGTGGGCTGCTTCGATCAATGCGATTTGCTCTTCGTCGGTAAACTGTTGCTCAGTCCCCGTGGCTGTCTGACTCAGAACGCCACCGGTAGCCACATACTTGATGTGGTCAGCACCGTACTTGACCTGTGTGCGTACCGCCTTGCGACATTCAGTAATGCCATCGCAGACACCGGAATGGGGTTCGGGAAAGACATCATCACGAAAGCCGCCGCCGTCACCGTGGCCGCCAGTCGGCGTAATGCCCTGACCGGCAGCGCGAATGCGCGGACCCATTACAATGCCTTGATTGATCGCATCGCGCAGAGCAAAAATGGCGTTGCGGTCACCGCCAACATTTCTGATCGTGGTAAACCCGGCGCGCAGGGTACGCATGCCAAACTCGACGCCCATTAACGTGCTGAGTTCCGACGAGCGCGTCACAGCAATCTCGCGGCGATTGGGTTCCTGTTGGCTGAGAATATGGGTATGGGAATCGATCAGGCCGGGCAGTACAAACTGGTTGCTCAGGTCGATGACTTGCGCATTGGCAGTGCCATTTACTTGGCCCGGGGTTACATAGCCATCGCGAATCTCAACGATGACGTTATTGCGCACGATGATGCTTTGCTCGGTAGCTACTTCGCCACGGGCATCAGCGAGCAATGAACCGGCATGGATGATTTTCCACGTGTTGCCAACCTGTGCGGTTAGCGTGGCGCTAAATAATACTGTGCAAACTGCAACGATGCATCTTTTCATGACGCCCCCCAAGAGAGTCCCAAGTATTCGTGAGTATCGCGTGTCGTGCTAGGCATCCAGCTTGCGGTATTTGACACGTGTTGGCTGCGCATCACCGACGCGCTTTTTATGCTCTTCTTCGTAATCCGAATAGTTACCTTCGTGCCAGGTGACTTCACTGTCGCCTTCGAACGCCAGAATATGCGTGCAAATCCGGTCAAGGAACCAGCGGTCGTGCGAGACGACAATGACGCAGCCGGGGAAAGCCAACAAGCCTTCTTCCAGGGCGCGCAGTGTTTCCACGTCCAGATCGTTGGTTGGTTCGTCGAGTAGCAACACGTTGCCGCCTTTCTTGAGCAGCTTGGCCATATGCAGACGGTTACGCTCACCGCCCGATAAGTCCTTGACGAATTTTTGCTGATCCCCGCCACGGAAATTGAAACGACTGGCATAGGCGCGCGACTGCACTTCGTACTTGCCGATCTGCAGAATGTCCTGGCCATCGGAAATTTCTTCCCAGACAGTATTGCCACCGTTGAGTTCGTCACGGCTTTGGTCTACATAGGCCAGATCGACGGTCTCGCCCAGCGTTATGGAGCCGCTATCGGGTTGCTCCTGACCAACGAGCATACGCAGGAATGTGGTTTTACCAGCGCCGTTACCACCGATAATGCCGACGATGCTGCCCTTGGGTACGGAAAAGGACAGGTCATCAATCAATGTCTTGTCGTCAAAACCTTTGCACAGGTGCTCCACTTCCAGAACTTTGTCACCCAATCGCTGGCCGGGTGGAATATACAGCTCGGACGTTTCGTTGCGCTTTTGGAATTCCTGGGAGTTCAATTCTTCAAAGCGGGCGATACGTGCCTTGCTCTTGGACTGGCGGCCCTTGGGGTTGGCGCGTACCCAGTCCAATTCCGACTTGATAGTGCGCTCGTGCGCAGCCTGTTGTTTCTCTTCAACAGCCAGGCGCTTTTCTTTGGCTTCCAGCCAGGTGCTGTAATTGCCCTCATAGGGAATACCGTGGCCGCGGTCGAGTTCGAGAATCCAGCCAGCTGCGTTGTCGAGGAAATAGCGGTCGTGGGTAATGGCTACCACAGTGCCGGGATATTCCAGCAGGAAGCGTTCCAGCCAGGCAACACTCTCGGCATCAAGGTGGTTGGTAGGTTCGTCCAGCAACAGCATGTCAGGTTTGGATAACAGCAATCGGCACAACGCCACGCGACGCTTTTCACCACCGGAGAGGTTTTTAACTTTGGCTTCCCAGGGCGGCAATCGCAAGGCATCGGCCGCCACTTCCAGTGTGCGTTCGATCTGCCAGCCATCCACTGAATCAATCTTGTTCTGCAAATCGCCCTGCTTTTCGAGCAATGCGTTCATTTCGTCGTCACTCATTGGCTCGGCAAACTTGTCGCTGATGGCGTTGAACTCCTCCAGCATGGCCATGGTTTCGCCGACGCCCTGTTGCACGTTGCCGCGCACGTCCTGCTCTTCGTCCAGTTCGGGTTCCTGCGGCAAGTAGCCTATTTTGATATCCGGTTGCGGACGGGCTTCACCGTTAAATTCCTTGTCACGACCGGCCATAATGCGCAGCAGGGTCGACTTACCCGAGCCATTGAGACCCAGCACGCCGATTTTGGCGCCGGGGAAGAACGACAGAGAGATATCTTTGAGAATTTCCCGTTTCGGCGGGACGATCTTGCCGACACGGTGCATGGTGTATACGAACTGCGCCATCACAACCTTCCTGGAGCGTAAATTGAGGGGCGTATTATGGCACAGCAAACCGTCACTGTGTTGTCAAAAATCGGGGCTGGAGCCCGCCAAAACCACAAACTATGGATGCTGAATGGCCGGTCATCAGTTAGAATAGCGCCTTCCTGAATTTCCCAACTTTTCGCCGGAGTTATGCATGTTTAAGAGCGATATCGCCCTATCTGAATTCGATCCTGAAATTAATGCGGCCATTGAGGCCGAACGGACACGTCAGGAGCAGCATATCGAACTGATTGCCTCAGAGAACCATACCAGCCCGTTCGTGATGGAGGCGCAGGGTTCTGTGCTCACCAACAAGTACGCGGAAGGCTATCCGGGCAAGCGTTATTACGGTGGTTGTGAACACGTCGATGTGGTTGAGAATTTGGCGATCGCCCGTGCCAAAGAGCTGTTCAACGCCGATTATGCCAATGTGCAGCCACACTCCGGTTCCCAGGCCAACGCCGCCGTGTACATGGCGCTGATGGAGCCTGGCGATACCGTGCTGGGCATGTCGCTGGCCCACGGGGGCCACCTGACCCACGGTGCCAAGGTGAGCTTCTCCGGCCGCATTTACAATTCAGTACAGTATGGCATCGATGATGATACCGGCGAGATCAATTACGACGAAGTCGAAGCACTGGCCAAGGAACACAAGCCGAAAATGATCATGGCAGGCTTCTCGGCCTATTCCCGCGTCATAGATTGGCAGCGCTTCCGCGACATCGCCGATAGTGTTGGTGCTTACTTTGTGGTCGACATGGCGCATGTGGCTGGTTTGATTGCCGCCGGTGTTTATCCAAGCCCGGTTAACATCGCCGACGTCACCACCTCTACCACGCACAAAACACTGCGTGGTCCACGGGGCGGTTTGATTCTGGCGCGGGCCAATGAAGATCTGGAAAAGAAATTGAATTTTGCGGTTTTTCCGGAAAGCCAGGGTGGCCCGTTAATGCATGTGATTGCTGCCAAGGCAGTCTGCTTCAAAGAAGCCATGAGCGCTGATTTCAAAGCTTATCAGGCACAAGTCGTCAAGAACGCGCAGGCCATGGCGCAGACGTTCATGGATCGCGGCTACGATGTTGTCTCCGGCGGAACTGACGACCACTTGTTCCTGGTCAGCTTCATCAAGCAAGGTATTACCGGTAAAGACGCTGATGCCGCATTGGATCGTGCCCACATCACAGTGAACAAGAATGCCGTACCAAACGATCCAAAACCGCCGTTTGTTACCAGTGGTTTGCGTATCGGTTCGCCAGCAATTACAACTCGCGGCTTCGGCGAAGCCGAGTGCAAGGAGCTGACGGGCTGGATGTGCGACATCATCGATAATCTTGAAAGCGAAGAGACCATTAACTCTGTGAAAGAGAAGGTGCTGGAACTCTGCGCGCGATTCCCGGTTTACAGCTAACCATAACAAGCCGGCGGGTGCCTCCGGGCACCTGCTACAAAACAAGAGTTAGACCAAGAGAGTTTTGCTATGCACTGCCCATTTTGTGGAGCTATCGATACCAAAGTAATCGATTCTCGGCTGGTCTCTGAAGGTAATCAGGTCAGACGGCGTCGTGAATGCATAACCTGCGAAGAACGTTTCACTACCTATGAGACCGCCGAACTGGTCATGCCGCGCATCATCAAACAGGATGGCATTCGCGAGCCATTTAACGAAGACAAGCTGCTGGCCGGACTGCATAAAGCATTGGAAAAACGCCCGGTCAGTATCGAGCGAGTTGAAGAAGCGCTGAATCGCATTAAAGCGAATTTGCGCGCCACCGGTGAGCGCGAAATACAATCGCGAGCCGTGGGAGAGGAAGTCATGAAAGAGCTGCGCGGCCTGGATGAAGTGGCGTTTGTACGTTTCGCATCGGTCTATCGCAGCTTCAAGGACCTGAACGAATTTCGTCAGGAGATTGATCGCCTCTCCAAGGATAACTCCGACCAGGAATCCTGATTGTTGTACCGGCCGCTGGCAACCGCCCCGGCCGGCCTGTCACAATGGCAGTGTTAACAACTGTCCAACACACTAAAATCTGTTGTCACTATGCACACACTTGATCAGTCGCAACTGTCAAATGACTTTATTGACTGCCCGATACAGATGGCCAGAGCAATCCAACTCGCCGAAACTGTATTGAGCGCGCGGCCCAATCCACGCGTGGGTTGTGTGCTGGTGAAAGACGGCAAGGTGGTCGGCGAGGGCTGGCATGCAGCGGCCGGTCAGGCACATGCCGAAGTCATGGCGTTGAATGCAGCAGGCGACGATGCTAAAGATGCTACAGCGATAGTGACGCTGGAACCCTGTTCCCACCATGGTCGCACCGGACCCTGCAGCCAGGCTTTGATCAACGCCGGCGTCAAGCGCGTCATCATTGCCAGCCTTGATCCCAATCCTCTGGTGTCGGGCCAGGGTGTTCAGCAGATGGAAGAGGCGGGCATTGAAGTGTATCACCTGGCACAATTTGAACAGGCGGCACGCAAACTCAATCCGGGCTATTTCAAGCGTCGCGAACAAAGCATGCCGTTCGTCACATTGAAACTGGCCATGAGCCTCGATGGTCGTACCGCGCTGGAAAATGGCAAGAGCAAGTGGATCACCGGCCCTGAGGCGCGCGCCGATGTACAGCGTATGCGCTTGCGAAGCAGCGCTGTATTGACCGGTATTAAAACTGTGTTAATTGATGACCCGGCTCTGACAGTGCGGCCTGATGAAATGCTACTGACAGAGGCCGAGCAATCGGCCAATCGCCACTTGTTGGAGCAGGCGCCCCTGCGCGTGATCGCCGACAGTCAAATGCAAACCCCTGGCACTGCCAAAATTTTGCAGGCCGAGGGTGAGGTATTAATCTATTCGGTCAAAGAGTCGGCTCTTCTTGATGTGCTAAGCACAAAGGCTAGCGTGCAACTTGTGCCGGAGACAGACGGCTCGGTTGACTTGCGTTCTGTGTTAGAATCCCTCGCCACCAAAAACGAGTGCAATGACGTAATGGTGGAGTGTGGGCCTACGCTGGCCGCGGCGCTTTTACAGGCGGGTCTGGTCGATGAGATGGTAGTCTACATTGCGCCAAAAATACTGGGCGCTGATGCCCGGCCATTGTTCGGCATCACCGGCTTGCAATCCCTCGAAGAAAGCTGGGGTATGACCATTATCGATCAACAACAGATTGGTTCTGACTGCAGGCTGACACTGGTCCCTAATTGATTGCCCGGCGGCAACCGAAACAGGAAACAAGCAAGCATGTTCACAGGTATTGTCACAGCGATTGGTGAAGTCAGCGCGCTGTCGCAGATTGAATCTGAGTGGCGTCTGGTCATCAAGACTGGCCAATTGGATATGTCTGATGTGGCCCTGGGCGACAGCATTGCAGTGAGTGGTTGCTGCCTGACCGTTGTGTCATTCGATAGCAACCAGTTTGCTGCTGATGTTTCACAGGAGTCCATGCGTTGCACGACACTTGGCTCGCTACAGGTCGGTAGCAAAGTCAATCTCGAAAAAGCCATGCAAGTCGGCGATCGTTTTGGTGGCCATATTGTCAGTGGGCATGTGGACGGCGTCGGTGAATTGATTGCCAGTGAGCCGGAAGGCAAGAGTATTCGACTCGATTTTTCAGTACCTGAGAATCTGGCGCGCTATATCGCCGGTAAAGGTTCGATCTGTATTGACGGTACCAGCTTGACGGTAAACAGCGTCAAGCAAAACCAGTTTTCAATTAATGTGATTCCGCATACTCAGGAAGAAACCATTATTGGCACTTATAAACCAGGGCAGAAAGTAAATCTCGAAGTGGATCTGGTGGCGCGTTATTTGGAGCGACTGCTAGGCACTGATGTCGCCAGTGGCGAAGGCGGTATCAGCACCGACTTTTTGCAGCGGCACGGGTTTTTGAAAAAGTAAACGAAGCAAAAGCAACACGCAATCAGGACAAACTTACATTTAACTCAACTTCGGACATACAGTGTCTGTGATTCGTTGAGCAGTCATGGAGAGAACAGAATGAAAACGGCGATTACAACTTTCGATACCCGACTGGGCACATTGAGTCACTTGCTGGAAAAAGCAATTGCGCATTTTGAAGATGAAGCGTTCATGAAATTGAGCCTCACCGAGGACATGTTTGCCTTCAACAAGCAGGTTGGTATTTGCTGCAATCTTCCACAACAGTTTTGCCAATGGCTGGCTGGTGAGGAAGTGACTTCCATCGACATGGATGTGGCAGATGTTGCTGCCGCCAAAGAGTTGATTGCCGATACGCGAAGCAAGCTGAGCGCTGCAAAGTCTGCCTTGGCGAACGTGCCAGAGCAAAAATATCTGGAGCTGGGGCCGGAAAACTACGCCGAATTACCCGCTCAGGAGTATGTCGATGATTTTCTGCTGCCGAATTTCTATTTTCATCTGGCGACTGCCTATAACCTGCTGCGGGCCAATGGCGTCGAAATCGGAAAAGCAGATTTTCTGACCCACTTGATGGATCGGGTTAAAAGCAAATAAGTAGTTGGCAGATACTGGGCGCGGTAATGAATACTGCGTCTGGTTCAGAAAGACAGATTCAAGAAAGACAGGTTTAAGAAAGCCCCTACAACAGTAATTATGTAGAGTATTTATGGAACTGAATACCACAGAAGAAATCATTGACGATATTCGTCAAGGCAAGATGGTCATCCTGATGGATGATGAAGATCGTGAGAACGAAGGCGATCTGATTATTGCCGCCGAGCGTGTGCGCACTGAAGATATCAATTTCATGGCTACCAATGCGCGTGGCTTGATTTGTCTTACTCTGACGCGAGAACACTGCAAGCACTTGAAACTGCCGTTGATGGTCAATGAGAACAACACGCCATACAACACCAACTTTACTGTTTCCATTGAAGCGGCGACCGGCGTAACCACTGGTATTTCCGCGGCAGACCGGGCGCGGACTATTCAGGCGGCGGTTGCCCGTGATGCGAAACCTGAAGACATTATCCAGCCGGGGCATATTTTCCCGATCATGGCGCAACCGGGCGGCGTGTTGCGCCGGGCTGGTCATACTGAGGCCGGATGTGATCTGGCGCGTCTGGCGGGTTATCAGCCGGCCGCGGCTATTGTCGAGATCATGAATGAAGATGGCACGATGGCTCGCAAAAATGATCTCGAGGCGTTTGCCCGGAAGCACAATCTCAAAATTGGCACTATTGTCGATTTGATTCATTATCGCATTGCCAACGAGCACACAGTGACGCGCAGTGAGTCCAATGCCATGGACACGCAGTTTGGCGAGTTCATGGTGCACACCTACAAGGACTCGATTAGTGGCAGTCTGCATCTGGCCTTCGTGAAGGGCGACGTCAAGGCTGCAGAACCAACGCTGGTGCGGGTACATATCCCGAATACGCTGCGGGATATCTGTGAAGTCTATAATGCCGACCGCACGAGCTGGTCTTTTAACAGTGCGCTGCGCCGAATCAGCGAAGAGGGCAAAGGCGTGGCTGTGCTATTATCCGGCGAAGATTACGGGCAGGACCTGTCTCAGAATCTGGAATTCGTTCTGGCAGAAGGCAATCAGTCCGAGCGTGGGCATCGCACAGGCGCCGATTTGACGATTGGTACAGGCTCTCAGATTCTTCGCGATCTGGGTGTTGGCAAGATGCGATTGTTGAGCTACCCCGCCAAATTTAACGCGATCCAGGGATTTGATCTGGAAGTGGTCGACTTTGTGCCGTTTGCACAGTAGGCCGAATTGAAACAGGAATTGAAAATGAGCACCTTAAAAACAATCGAAGGTAACTACAACAATGCGGCGGCCAGCTACGCCATCGTCATGTCTTGCTTTAACAGCTTTATTGTCGACAGGCTGTTGGAAGGCGCACTGGATGTCCTGCGTAAGCACGGCGTACAGGATCGGGACATTACCCTGATCAAAGTACCCGGCGCATGGGAGTTACCGCTTGCAGCCAAGAAACTGGTATCGGGTGAAAAGTATGATGCAGTGATCGCCCTCGGCGCGGTCATCCGCGGAGGCACGCCACATTTCGAATACGTTGCTGGCGAATGCGTCAAAGGTCTGGGTCAAGTGTCACTGCAAAGTGAAGTACCTGTCGCCTTTGGGGTATTGACGGTTGATACGATTGAGCAAGCTATCGAACGTGCTGGCACCAAGGCCGGTAACAAAGGTGGCGAAGCGGCGCTGACTGCGCTGGAAATGGTGTCGCTATTGCGCCAGTTGGAGAACTAGGTGACTGCAAGCAAGAGTGGTGCTTTGCCAGCAACTGGTGGCAAACACAAACGCAACCGTGTGCCGCTGGAACAGCGCCGTCGCGCGCGCCGTTTGATATTGCAGGCGTTGTATCAGTGGCTGTTATCGGAAAACGATCCGTTGGATATTGCTGCTCAGTTCCATGCCGATACCCATGGCAAAGTAGACTGGGAATATTTTGACGCCTTGTTTCTCGATATCCCCAAACAAATTGAACTGCTCGATCAGCATTTGCATCCCCGCCTCGATCGCGCACCGACTGCGCTCGACCCCATTGAAAAAGCCGCGCTCTATCTAGGCTGCTATGAACTGGCCAATCGCATTGATGTGCCTTATCGCGTGGTAATTAACGAATGTGTTGAGCTGGCCAAGGTGTTCGGCGCCACAGACAGTCACAAGTACATCAATGGCGTACTCGACAAGCTGGTGCCTGAGTTGCGTGCGATTGAGTGGGCCGCCAAGCGCCAGCCACAAGCCTGATTCGATTGTTGCTGCATTGCTGCAGCTAATCCTTTCACTATGCCGTTATCCGAATTTGACATAATCAGTCGCTTTTTCGCGCAGCCGGATTTGAGCTTCGCGGTGCCGGGTATTGACCAGGGGATCGGCGATGATGCGGCGATATTGTCAGTTCCCGATGACCAGGTCGTGACGGCCAGCATGGATGTGCTGGTGGCTGACGTGCATTTTCCAGCCGGGGCGGACGCGGCCAAGATCGGCCAGCGCGCATTAGCCGTCAATCTGAGTGACTTGGCCGCCATGGGCTCCAAGCCCTGGTGTTTTACCCTTGGCCTGATTATTCCCGAAGCCGATGCGCAATGGCTGCAGAATCTGGCTAGCGGTTTGAGTGTGTTAGCCCAACGTTATCAGTGCCCGTTAGTCGGTGGCGATATCAGCCGCGGCCCGCTGTCACTGTCTATACAGGTGCAGGGCCTCAATCACCGTGACAAGCTCATCCGCCGCGCTGGCGCCCAGCCTGGCGACCTGATTCTGGTGACTGGCACGCTGGGCGACGGCGCTTTCGGACTCGCCAGTGTCACCAATGAGCCTGTTCAGATTAAACAGATTAAAGGACACCCACTCAAATTCGACCCGCAGAACGATGCGCAAGCAACCCATTTCAACGCCGCCTACTGGGCGCCGGAGCCGCCCGTGAACTTCGCCGAGCGTATTGCCGGCCGAGTCAGTGCCGGCCTGGATATCTCCGATGGCTTGCTTGGTGATCTTGCTCATATTTTGCAAGCCAGCGCTGTAGGTGCCCGTATTGAACTGGCCAAGCTGCCTTATTCCAGCCACGCGCAAGCCGTGTCCGACCCAACCAGTTGTGAATTGGCGGCGTTATACGGTGGCGATGACTATGAACTGTGCTTGACTGCCAACCCCAGCGAGCTGGAAGGCCTGAATAGTCTTGCTGAGCAATCCGGTCTGTCATTAACTGTGATCGGTGAGATTGTCGCCGAGCTAGGCCTGCAGTGCATTGATGTGGATGGCGAGACTGTCGATCATTCGCCATCCTCCTACCAACACTTTAAGAGATAACTGTGGCCCTCATTCATATACCTGCCAATGCCCGTGTCTGGAGCAACCCAATACATCTGCTGGCGTTCGGCTTTGGCAGCGGACTGGCTGCGAAGGCGCCGGGCACTTTTGGCACGCTGGCAGGATTACTGCTTTTCCTGCCGCTGGCGATGTTGCCCTGGTACGGTTATGTGCTAATGCTGCTGGTCACGACTGCGGCTGGCATTTGGATCTGCGGCCGCACTGCTGATGATCTGGGCATCCACGATCACGGCGGTATCGTTTGGGATGAGTTTGTCGGATTGTGGATTACCCTGTTCATGGTGCCGATGGACTGGCGCTGGATTCTGGCGGGCTTTGCCTTGTTCCGCCTGCTGGATATCCTCAAACCCTGGCCAATCAAGTGGGCCGACAAGCAAGTGGAGGGCGGTCTGGGCATCATGCTAGATGATGTTTTAGCAGGTATAATGGCCGCCCTGTGTCTACAGGCCGCACGAATACTGATTGCCTGAGTGACGTTCCCACAGCGCAGTCAAAGCTGCTATTGCGACTATGGCGGAAAATTGCGGGCGTAATGCGAACCTGTTACGGGCTTATCGCGGACTTATCAAGAGGACTGAGAATTGACAGTGAAGTTTGTGGCATCAGCCGCACTGCCCACAGAATGGGGTCAGTTTACAATTCATGGCTTCGAGGACAGTGACAATGGCAAGGAGCACGTTGCACTCTCATTCGGCGATGTGACGACGGACAAACCACTGCTGTGCCGGGTGCATTCTGAATGTCTGACTGGCGATTGTCTGTTCAGTCTGCGCTGTGATTGTGGTCCGCAATTGCAAACCGCTATGGAACGAATTGCCAAAGAAGGTGCTGGCCTGATCTTGTACCTACGTCAGGAAGGCCGGGGCATTGGCTTGCTGAACAAGATACGCGCCTACTCCCTGCAAGACTCCGGGGCTGATACCGTCGAAGCCAACGTCAAACTCGGTTTTGAGCCGGACGGCCGTGACTATGAAATCTGCAAGCCTATGTTCGACCATTTCAATGTCGGGAAGTTACGGTTAATGACCAACAATCCCCGTAAAGTTGATGCGCTGCAGTCATTGGGTTTTGCGGTCGAACAGATAGTCCCGATCCACACCGAATCCAATCCCCATAACGAAAGTTATCTGGCAGTGAAGATCGACAAACTTGGTCATCTACGCAAGTAAGTTATTTCATTGGCAGGCTGAAGCCAATGCCTGACAAAACTCTCACGGTCGATATCCTGCGCCACGGCGAACCCACCGGCGGTGATATTTTGCGTGGCCGGATTGATGTGCCGCTCACAGAAACGGGTTGGCAGCAGATGCGCTCAGCCGTCGGTATACACACACCGGATGCCACGCCACCCTATACTCATATCGTCTCCTCACCACTTTTGCGTTGCAGCGAATTCGCAGTACAGGCAGCCAGTGAATTAGGTCTATCCGCTACCTTGCAGATTGAATCTCAGTGGCAAGAAATTGATTACGGTGATTGGGATGGCATGCTGATCGATGAGTGGCGCGAGCACGCCGCTGCACAATTTGCTGCCTTTCGCAGCGACTTGTCGGCGCTGCAGCCACCCAATGGCGAAGCCTATCTGGATTTCCGCGATCGTATTTTGACGGCGTGGCAGTCATTGTCTGATCTGCCTGATGGCAGTCACATACTGCTGGTCACCCATGGCGGAGTTATGCGGGTTATTCTGCCAACGGAGCTGGGAATGCCGCTTAACAATTCGCGGCCATTGCATATACCTTTCGCTTGCCGTAGCCGGATTCAGTTACACGGTGGTGGAGAAAACTGGCAAGCGAGTCTGCTGAGCCATAACGCGTGTGACTAATTACAGAGTGCACGGTAAAGATACTGCTGCTATCCAGTTCACTCCCAAGCAAGTCGTACCGGCGAAAATCAATCGAGACTATTGCGTGCCTGATCCAGTTGCTCGCACATCATCTGTGCGCCTTGCAGTGCGCGTGGCGTGTGGCGCTGTACTAAAGCCGGGGGAATGTGGAAGAGATTGCCTTGGGCAACCGCTGGCAATACGGGCCAGTTATACCAGTCATCCAGCCAG
Source organism: uncultured Gammaproteobacteria bacterium (assembly GCA_913060975.1). GTDB lineage: Bacteria > Pseudomonadota > Gammaproteobacteria > Pseudomonadales > Pseudohongiellaceae > UBA9145. The sequence goes on along the minus strand of CAJXVC010000013.1, from coordinate 93,040 downwards.
GCGGGTCGACCATCATCGGCGCCGCTGGCGATAATCGCTTCGGGTAGCTCGACGAGCACCGCCTCAGTTGAGACCTTGGGTGCCATCAGTTGTAAATCGGCGAATACATTCTCACCGCCACACAACGTGATAATGTCATTGATAAGTTCATTGCCGCCAGCTGTGATCAGTGGGCCATTCCATATTTGATAAAAAGTGCGCACTGGCGCTAAACCTGAATAGCGCGACTCCAGATCCGCCAATGTGTCGCTAAAATCCGTAATCGCAGCTTCGGCACGATCGCCTGAGCCAACCAGTTCACCGATGCGGCGCATGTGCGAAGGAATAGAATCCAGGCGTTTGGGTTCGGCTATGTAGACAGTCAGACCAAGTTCTCGCAACCGTTCGACAGTTGCCCGGGGATTGCCCGTGAGCCAGGCCAGTACCAGATCCGGTTGCAGGGCAAGAATGGTTTCCATATCTACCAGATCGTGGCGGCCCACGCGCGGCAGTTCCAGTGCTGCTTCCGGGTAGTCACTGTACTCAATTGCACCAACCAGTTTGTTGCCGGCACCGATGGCGTAAACCAGTTCGGTCAGTGAGGGAGCAAGGCTGACGATACGCTGCGCGGGCGCATCGAGAACGACTTCATGGCCGGCATCATCGATCACTGCTGCGGCATGACTCTGGCTGGAGAGCGCAAATATAGCTACGCTCATTAACAAGCTAGATAGAGACGCTGCGCCAGCGACGTGAAAAGTCATTAATAATCGATTCCCAGTTGTACTTTAACGCCAGCGTTGAAAGCATGCTTGGTCTCGCCAACTTCACTCACGGTGTCAGCAAGTTCCAGCAATTCGTCACTGGCATTGCGACCAGTGATAATCACATGCTGTTTGTCGGGCCGTGACTGTAAGGCATTAAGCACGTCGTCCTTGTCCAGATATCCATACGTCAGCATGTAAGTAAGTTCGTCGAGAATCACGACATTGCATGAGTCGTCAGCAAGCAATTTTTTGGCCTGCTCCCAGGTGCTCTGTGCCGCAGCGATATCCGCCTCGCGGTCCTGAGTATCCCAGGTAAAGCCCGTTGCCATGACATGAAACTCAACGAGGGGGTTCGCCTGAAACAGTTTCTGTTCGCCGCAGTCCCATTTACCTTTGATAAATTGCACGACACCGCAGTGCAGGCCGTGGCCGACACTGCGCGCCAGCATACCGAAAGCGGATGAGCTCTTGCCTTTGCCATTGCCGGTCAAGACAACCAGCAAGCCCTTGTCGATGGTGGCTTCGGCGATACGGCCGTCGATATATTCTTTCTTGCGCTGCATGGCACGCTTGTGCCGCGCATTACGATCTTCGGACATGAAAATCCCTGGTCTTTATCAGAGTCTTTATCAGACTGCTTCGGATTGAATTTTACAGGCGGTGAGCTTTTGTTTGATGCGCTGGATAATGCTGTCGCTGTCGAGACCGACTCTGGCCAGCATCTCGGGAACTTTGCCATGTTCGAGAAATGTATCAGGCAACCCAAGGTTGAGAATAGGAATCGCGTAGTCAGACTGCAACAGGGCCTCATTGACGGCGGAGCCGGCTCCACCCATCACGGCATTTTCCTCGAGCGTCACAATCAGGTTATGGCGTGCGGCCATCTTTCTGATGAGTTCTTCATCGAGAGGTTTAACGAAACGCATATCGACGAGACTGGCGCCCAGCGCTTCGGCTGCTTCGAGCCCAGGAGTGACCATGCTGCCAAAGGCAAGAATGGCGACAGACTTGCCTTTGCGGCGGACAACACCTTTGCCGATAGCCACTGGCTCAAGATTACGCTCAACCGCTACGCCGGGGCCTTTGCCGCGTGGGTAGCGCACGGCTGCCGGGCCAACATGATGGTAGCCTGTGCTTAACAATTTATGGGTTTCGTCTTCGTTGCTTGGTGTCATCACAATCATATTCGGGACGCAGCGCAGATAGCTCAAATCGAAACTGCCGGCATGTGTAGGCCCGTCCTCGCCAACCAGTCCGGCGCGGTCTATGGCGAACAAGACATCGAGATTTTGCAGCGCGACATCGTGAATCAACTGATCGTAAGCGCGCTGCAGGAAGGTCGAGTAAATCGCCACTACCGGTTTGACCCCATCGCAAGCCATCCCGGCCGCAAACGTCACGGCATGCTGTTCGGCAATGGCGACGTCATGGAATCGTTCAGGAAATTCCTGCACGAAGTCCTGCATCCCGGAACCTTCCCCCATCGCCGGGGTAATGCCGACCACCAGTTCGTCCTGTCGGGCAACATCGCACAGCCAACTGCCAAAGACTTTCGAGTACGTGGGGCTGACTTTGGCTGGCTTGGCATCTATGGCCTTGGCCTGACTGGTGTCCGACTCACGCTGTACTGGTCGCTCAATCTTGCTCAATGCATGCATGCCGAATGGATCGTTTTCCGACTCGGAATAACCTTTGCCTTTTTGCGTCACGATGTGCAGCAGTTGCGGGCCGCGCAGCGTTTTAATATTGCTCAGAATTTCGACCAGACCGTCGGTGTCATGGCCGTCAATTAGTCCGATGTAGTTAAAACCAATTTCTTCAAACAGGGTGCCAGGTGACACCATGCCTTTCATGTATTCCTCGGCCCGATGCGCGGCTTTCAGGGCCGGGGGAATCTTGGACAGCATGCGCTTGCTGCCGGTGCGGATGAAGTTGTAGGGCTTGCTGGCCCACATGCGCGCGAAGTAACTGGACAGGCCGCCGACGTTGTTGGAGATAGACATATTATTGTCGTTCAGCACGACGAGAATATTGTCATCGAGATGGCCGGCATGATTAAGTGCTTCAAAAGCCATACCTGCGGTCATCGCACCGTCGCCGATCACGGCAATATTGTGTTGGTCTGCGCCGGTCAGGCGACCGGCAATCATCATGCCCAATGCGGCGCCAATGGAGGTGCTGGAATGGCCGACACCAAACGCATCGTATGCGCTTTCGTTGCGGCTGGGAAACGCAGCCAACCCGCCAGCCTGACGGATGCTCAGCATGGCATCACGGCGCCCGGTGAGTATTTTGTGCGGATAGGCTTGGTGGCCTACATCCCAGACCAGGCGGTCATCGGGAGTATTGAAAACGTAATGCAGAGCGATGGTGAGCTCGACGACCCCCAATCCGGCACCAAAATGGCCGCCGGTCTGACCCACTGAATAGACCAGATAATGGCGTAGCTCGTTGGCCAAATCAGCCAATTGCTCGACTTCCAGTTCACGCAGGTCTGCCGGGCAATTGATCTGGTCCAGAAGCGGCGTTTCGGGCCGTGTGAGGGGTATTTCTTTCAACATGAAGCTATTTCAACGCTGTGGCGGGTGCTTTGCAAGGATCATCTAGGGGTCAAATTAGAGGTTATACCGGCCGCGTAAGGTAGCGGAGGGGCCGTGGCAGGTCAATCAGTGGCCCCGACTGGTAATGTAAGTGGCCAATTCTCGCAAGTGGTCGGCGCCAGAGCCGAGTTGCTCGAGACTGCTGATGGCTTGCTCAGTGAGTTGCTGGGCAAGGTTTCTGGCACCATCGAGGCCCAGCAAATCCACGTACGTGGGCTTGTTATTGGCCGCATCCGACCCCTGCGGCTTGCCCAAAGTCGCTGTATCGGCTGTCTGATCGAGAATGTCATCCTGCACTTGAAAGGCTAGCCCTACGTTGTCGGCATAGCTGGCGAGTTGTTCGATCTCCAGGGCGCCCGGACTGACGCAACTCAGCGCGCCCAGTTGGACGCTGGCACGAATCAGCGCGCCAGTTTTCAGGCGATGCAAGGTTTCCAGATCACTGGCATCGGCACTTTGCCCGACGGCCTCGAAATCCAGCGACTGTCCACCCACCATGCCCAGCGCCCCGGCTGCCTGGCTCAGGCATCGCACCATCGCCAGTTGTTGCTCGGCACTCAGGGCTTCCTGGGGCGCGCTCAATAGCTCAAAGGCCAGTGATTGCAGGCCATCACCTACTAATATGGCCGTGGCTTCGTCATAGGCTTTGTGCAGGCTGGGTTTGCCGCGTCGCAAGTCATCATCATCCATGGCCGGGAGGTCATCATGGGCCAATGAATAGCAATGTATCAATTCCACCGCGCAAGCTGCCGCATCAGCCTGTTTCAGGTCGCCCTGCAGGGCTTGGGCAGCGCCGTAAACCCAGACCGGGCGCAGGCGCTTACCACCGTCGAGGCTGGCATAGAGCATGGCTTGACGCAGCTTTTCACTGGGTTGAGCTTGTTCCAGCGTTTGCCGAAGTGTCAGGTCGACACGCTGTTGGCAATCAGTCAGGAACTGAGCCAATGTCGGGGGGATTGCAGTCATGAGTAAAGAATCAGTCGGTAAGGTCGTCGCTGTCAGATGGATCAAGAGACGCAAGGGCTTCAGTTTCACCACTTTCGTCCAGCAATACCTGAACTTTCTGCTCAGCTTGCTTCAGGGCGGTCTGACATTCGCGTGTCAATTTGATGCCTTGCTCGAAAGCCTTGAGAGACTGTTCCAGAGTCAAATCGCCGTCTTCCATGGCGCTCACCAGATCTTCCAGCTCGCTGAGGGATTTTTCGAAATTGAAACTGGCGGCCTTTTTCTTGGTCATGGGACATGCGTCTGTGATTTGTGGTCGAGACTGCGATTATACGTCAAGTCACAGTCAATTCACGTCTCTTGACGACTGTTTCTGAGCTAATTGAGTCTGATGTACTGTATCATGGATTTTGGTGAGGATTCCTGTTGTAGGCGTGGCCTTGCAGATGGCAGGAAAAGAGAATAAAAATAAGCAGAGTTTCCCCATGAGGAATGTGTAACACTGGCATGCCTGTCAGTAGCGGCAAGCTATCAACCGCGCTGGCAATGCCAGGTTGTTCGTAGCGGCCAACTATAAAAAGCAAGTCCCTGTTTGGCGCCATTATCGCGCGACCAGACACTAAAACAACAATAATAGCAGGGTGATATGGACACAGTCCGCGCCACAATTCGATCCAGCTTGCGATTCCGAAACCGTCATGCTTTGGACGGTTCAATTCGCTTGCGCGGAATAATGCAGCGCCTCCTGTTATGCGTCAGTGTTCTCTGCCTGCCATTCAGTGTGTCGGTACAGGCTCAGGAAGGCGGGAATCCCAGTCTTTTCTCGCCATTTGTCGTGCGCGCGCTCGGTGATCTCCAGTATGTCGAAGTGGGCGCCGATCATGCTGCTGAATTTCGTAAGCAGCTGGTTATTTTCGTACATGGGACACCTGGCTCCTGGGATGCATTTGAGTATTATCTCAACGATCCGATAATGCGTGACAACTTCCACATGATCTCTGTTACGCGACCAGGCTGGCGAACTGAGGATGACCCCAAGGAACCATCGCTGGCTGCACAATCGGCGTCGCTGAGTCCATTGTTAAGGCGCGACCGCTCCGGCAAAGGCGCCATATTGGTCGGCCACTCGTATGGCGGCCCTGTGATTGCCCGTACTGCCATGGATTATCCGGAGTTAGTCGGTGGCCTGGTCTTTATCGCCAGTACTGGAGCCCCCGAGCTCAGTGGCCCGCGTTGGTATAACAGATTAGCCGTGGCGGTGCCGCGCTTTGTGCTGGGTGCCGCTCTTAAAGGTGCCAATGAAGAAATTATGCCGCTCCGCCCGCAGTTGGAAATCATGCTGCCCCGTTGGCAAACTCTGGATGTACCGGCCCTCATCGTGCAGGGTGGCGATGACAGTTTGGTTAACCCTGGCAATGCAGCCTTCTTGCGCGATTCACTGGGCAGTCAAGAGATTGACTATGTGTTCAGACCAGATCAAGGACATTTTATTCTCTGGGAAGAAGCTGACCTGATCATCGAGCGTATGGCAAATCTGTTTGGTGAATGAGCCACTTGTTTTCTGGCACTGCATTCCACGCCATATCGTTTGTCTTGTTGATCATTTATGGATGAATTGACCCGGTCACATTCGAGCTATACTCTTGGCAGACAAGTTTGCGGTGGTTCATTCTGACTGCAAACAAGACATCTGTGCTGGGCTATCCCCAAAGTCTGGTCACCAACAAAGCATAATAATATGGAAGAAAGCTCCCCGCATAGGTCCTATTTTCCGCAAGACTGGCGTATTCAATTTGGCCTGGGGCTGACCTTACTCTGGTTTGTTTTCCTTGCGATTTATGTGGCACGCAACGTCGGTTGGACAAACTTCATGGATTTGCCCATCGATGAGATGGGCACTTTTCTGGAAGGCGCATTCGCTTTTCTGGCATTCCTCTGGTTGGTTATTGGTTTGTTCATTCAGCAATCCGTATTGGCGCAGAACAACGAAGAGTTGCGCCGCAACAACCAGCATTCAGAAAAGCAGACACAGGCTATTGCCGCCACGGAATTGAATGCGCGCCAGGAAACCTTCTTCAAGATTTCGGAAGCCACGCGAAGACAACTGGGCGCGATTACCGGATTGCTGTTTATCTCCAGCCAGGGACCGGTTGGGAATAATAACTATTCATCCGATGATCTGGCGGATTTATGGAAACAATTTGCCAGCGGAGATTCTGAAGTGTTTTCCCGGTTATTCCTGACGCTTGCCGCGCAGGACGGTTTCGAATTGGATGACTTGTTTTACGGAACCGACATTCGCCGGACACACACGGATAATTTTCTGGTTGGATTTGACCGACTCATCAAATTGGCGCGCGATTGCGATACCAACAATATCATCGTCGATGCATTGATCTACTCAGCACATGGATTGCTTAATATCCGCATGCGTGAGTTACACCCTGATATCAGATTCAAACCGATCGACGGTACCAATTCAGCATTGTATCTGGAACAAATCATCAAGGCCGAAGAACTCGCTGAAGACTGATAATCGGTCAGACTTTTTCACTACTGGGGGAACTAAAGAAATGGAACACGTCGCACTGGTTATCTTACTGATTATTGTTGAGTACATGGTATTCAGCATTCTTGTTGGCAAGGCGCGCGGTACTTACGATTGTCCTGCGCCAGCGGTTTCCGGGCATCCAGTCTTTGAACGCTACTATCGGGTCCACGTGAACACGCTGGAACAGATGATCATCATCATTCCTGCCATGCTGATTTTTGGCGTCTATGGCAGCCCTCTGGTCGCCGCTGGCGTGGGCGTACTCTTTATCATCGGGCGCGTAATGTACCTGTTGGCCTACGTGAAAGATCCAGCCAAGCGCGGTGCCGGTTTCATCATTGGCTATATTCCCACTGCTTTGATGGTCATTGCCGGTATCGTCGCACTCGTCATGGACATAGTGGGTTGAACGAGTGACCGTAATTCGGTCAGCGTGATTAATCACCAGCATTTTGTGACGCGCAGCAAGGCCTGGAAGCCAATTTGACAGCTTGTTGCGCATTACTGCGATTTAAAGCCAAGTCGATACGCCAGAAACCATTCCCCCGGCATCAAGCTGCGTGCTATCTTTCTTGCTGTTTTGTCACACTAAAGTTGCATCCAGAGGGGACTATGACGGGAAACATTGTGGGTAATTGGCGTATTGGGTTAGTCGCAGCAGTGCTACTGCTTTTGGTCGGGTGCGGTGGCGGTGAAGACGGTCTGACACGCGTACAACAAGGTAACCTGGACGGCGTCCTGCATTTTGGTAACGGCACAGAGCCCGAGGGACTGGATCCGCACATTGTTACTGGTGTCCCTGAAAACAGAATCGTCTCGGCACTTTTCGAAGGTCTGGTCACCAAGAATCCCGAAACTCTCGAAGTCGAACCCGGTGTTGCCGAGACTTGGGAAATAAGCGAGGACGGCACCCTTTATACATTCCATCTACGTGACAACGCGCGCTGGACTAATGGTGACCCGGTCACCGCCGTTGATTTCCACTGGTCCTGGAACCGTATCCTCGAACCCGAGCTGGGTGCACAGTACAATTACAACCTGTTTCCCGTGGTCAACGCTGAAGAATATGCCAACGGCACAATAGAGGATTTTAGTCAGGTCGGCGTGACAGTCTTAGACGACTATACGCTGCAAGTTCAACTGAAGACGCCCACCCCCTATTTCCTGCAATTGCTCGATCACTACAGTACCTTCCCCGTTCACCGCCCCACGATCGAGGCCTATGGCACCATGAGCGATCGCCTTTCGCCTTGGGCGCGCGCTGGCAATATGGTGAGTAACGGTGCATTCGATCTGACTGAGTGGCAAATCAACTCGCACATCCGCGTGGAGAAAAACGACACTTACTGGGACGCCGATGAGATCGATCTGAACGCCATCGTCTTCTATCCCACCGAAAACCTCGTCACTGAAGATCGCATGTTCCGCGATGGTCAGTTGCACCGCACACAAGAAATCGTTCTGGATCGTATCCCGGTGTATCGCGCCGAGCGCCCGGAGATCGTCCATATCGAACCGTGGTTGGGTACCTACTTCTACATGTTCAATACCACGAAGCCGCCGTTTGATGACGTGCGGGTGCGCAAGGCATTGGCGATGTCCATCGATCGTAACTTGCTGGATGAGTCGGTCATGCAGGGCATTGTTGAGCCTGCCTATGCGCTGGTACCGCCAGGCACACTTGGTTACCAGCCGCCCAAGACATTTGAGCAGAGTGCTGACAGGGCCAGAGAACTGCTGGCCGAAGCCGGGTATCCGAATGGTGAAGGTTTTCCGGAATTCGAGATTCTCTACAACACTCAAGAATCCCATCGTCGTATGGCAGTCGCTATCCAGCAGATGTGGGCTAGCGAATTGAACATCATGGTGACGCTGGTCAATCAGGAATGGAAAGTGTATCTGGAGAATCAGGATAATTTAAACTACGACATCTCTCGCCGCGGCTGGATTGGTGACTATGTTGACCCCAATACTTTCCTGGATATGTATGTCACTGATGGCGGTAACAACAAGACGGGCTTCTCCGATCCGCGCTACGACGAAATCATCTTGCGCGAAGCACCCGCCACGCTGGATCGTGACGCGCGCTATGAACTCTACCGCGAAGCCGAAACAATTCTGATGGAAGCCATGCCAATTTTGCCGGTCTACACCTATACCACCAAACACTTGATCGACCCGAGTGTGAAAGGCATGCCGGTCAACATCATGGATCATGTGAACTACAAGTACATTTGGCTTGACCCAGACGCCTAACCGGAATCGATAGTTTTATGTGGCGATTCATCGCGTTTCGGACGCTTCAGGCGATTCCGGTAATACTGACAGTCATCACGGTAACCTTCTTTCTGGTGCGTGTTGCACCTGGCGGCCCGTTCTCCAGTGAGAAAGCAGTTTCCCCTCAGGTCGAAGCGGCGCTTGAGCGCCAGTATCGACTCGACCTGCCTATGTACCAGCAGTATTTTACCTATCTTGCTGATCTTGCTCAGGGGGATATGGGGCCATCGTTCAATTTTCCCGGTCAGCGTGTCGATGAGCTGATTTTGCAAGGCTTGCCAATCACCGCCGAGCTTGGTTTGTATGCCATGTTGGTGGCGGTAGTTATCGGCGTGCTTGCCGGGGTTATTGCTGCACTCAAACCCAATTCCATACAAGACTATATTCCCATGAGCCTGGCCATGGTGGGTATCTGTATGCCGACCTTCCTGCTCGGGCCCCTGCTCGTGTTGGTGTTTGGCATCTGGTTCGACTGGCTCCCTGTGTCCGGCTGGGGTAGCTCACCGGGCGACAAAATCCTGCCCAGTATTACGCTTGGCGCCATGTATGCGGCCTATATCGCGCGACTGAGCCGCTCAGGCATGCTGGAAGTGTTGTCCCAGGATTACATGCGCACTGCCCGCGCCAAGGGCTTGCCTGGCCACGTGGTCGTTATCAAGCACGCCCTGCGCGGTGGTTTGTTGCCAGTAATCAGTTATCTCGGCCCGGCCTTCGCCGGTTTGCTCAGCGGTTCCTTCGTCGTGGAAACCATTTTTCAGATTCCCGGCCTCGGCCGCTTCTACGTGCAAGCCGCCTTTAATCGTGACTACACCATGATCCTCGGCACGACGACCTTTCTGGCGACCTTGATCGTGCTATTCAATCTGCTGTCAGACTTTCTGGCGGCCTGGCTCAATCCGCGCTTGCGCTATCAATTCAGTAAAGGCAAATGACCGACACCACAACGCCAGATAATTTGCTCGCCGCCACTCCCAAGGGTGTTTCCCTGTGGCAGGATGCCTGGGTTCGGCTGCGCAAGAACAAGCTGGCCATGTTCGGCCTGGGCTTTCTGGGCTTTATCATAGTGATCTGTATTCTTGCGCCCTGGATCACCCCTTACGGCTATGAAGATCAGGATCTGCGTCTCGGTGCCAGTGCGCCTTCTGCCGCGCATTGGCTGGGCACCGATACATTTGGCCGTGATTTGCTAACGCGTATTATTTACGGCGGCCGCATCTCTTTGGCCGTTGGCTTTATCGCTACGTCGGTGGCATTGGTGGTAGGTGTGACCTATGGCGCCATTGCAGGTTATGTCGGTGGGCGCGTCGATTCTGTCATGATGCGTTTGGTCGACATCATTTATGCCCTGCCATTCATGATTTTCATAATCCTGCTAATGGTGGTGTTTGGGCGCAATCTCTTACTGTTGTTTCTGGCCATCGGCGCGGTCGAATGGCTGACCATGGCGCGTATTGTTCGTGGCCAGGTACAGAACTTGCGCCAGCAGGAGTTTATCGAGGCGGCAATCTCACTGGGCTTGTCACCAGCTGCCATTATTCGCAAACACGTTATTCCCAATGTGCTGGGCCCGGTCATCGTCTATACCACGCTGACTATTCCCAACGTCATGTTGCTCGAGGCGTTTTTAAGCTTTCTTGGCCTCGGTATACAGCCGCCTAATTCTTCCTGGGGCTTGCTCATCTCCTACGGCGTTGAGTCCATGGAGGAGTATCCCTGGTTGCTGTTATTTCCAGGCTTTGCCCTGACATTGACACTCTTTGCATTGAACTTTCTCGGCGATGGGCTGCGCGATGCGCTCGACCCCAAGGCGTCACGGGACTAGTCATGGCATTGCTCTCAGTAAAAGATCTGACGATTCATTTCCACACCCGTAATGGGCTGGTGCGCGCCGTCGATGGCGTCAGCTTTGACGTTCACGCGGGTGAGACCTATGCCATCATCGGCGAGTCCGGTTCAGGCAAGTCTGTTGCCTGTTATAGCCTCTTGGGCCTCGTGCCCATGCCGCCGGGGCGCGTTGAAGCCGGCACTGCCATGTTTGCTGGCAAGGATTTGCTAAGGCTCTCGAATAGCGAAATGCGCAAGGTTCGCGGCAAGGGTATTTCCATTATCTTTCAGGATCCAATGACCTCATTGAATCCGTTTTTGAAAGTTGGCGAGCAGTTGATAGAGCCACTGCTGCTGCACTTCGATATGAAGCGTGAGGAAGCCTGGGAGAAGGCCACCGCCACACTTGAAGAAGTCGGCATTAACAATGCAGCGCAGCGCATGAATGCCTGGCCGTTTGAGTTTTCTGGCGGCATGCGGCAACGCGTGATGATTGCCATGGCGCTGATTACTGAACCGGAAATCATAATTGCCGATGAGCCCACTACGGCGCTCGATGTCACGGTACAGGCGCAAATTCTTAAACTGTTAAAAGACCTGCAAGTTCGCCGCAATATCGGTGTGATTTTTATTAGCCATGACCTGTCGGTGGTGGCTGATATCGCTGACAATATTGCCGTGATGCAAAATGGCAAGTTGGTAGAGCAGGGTAGCCGTGATGCAATCTTCACTGCAGCGAGTCATCCATATACGAAAAAATTATTGGCTGCGGTCCCAGTTGGTGAAAAGCAACCAGCACCGGCGCAAGATGAGCCGCCCATTGTATCGGTCGACAATCTCTGTGTGTTCTTTGGCGAGTCTGGCACGGACTCCGAAGTAAAAGCAGTTAACAATGTATCCCTGCAAATAGAGCGTGGTGAGATTCTGGGGCTGGTCGGAGAATCCGGCAGCGGTAAATCGACACTGGGGCGCAGCATCCTGCGCTTGGTGAATCCGACCAGTGGTTCCATCCGCTTCAAGGATCACGATGTCACGCACATGAACGCCAGGCAGTTAAAGCCGCTGCGCCGACAAATGCAGATGATCTTTCAAGACCCTTATGCCAGCCTGAATCCGCGCATGACGGTTTACGATACCTTGTCGGAACCGCTGCTGTTACATGGTATTTGTAATCGCAAGAACCTCGATGCGGAAGTCTTCAGATTGATGGACTCGGTAGGTCTGGCGCGCGAGAGTGTGTTGCGCTATCCCCATGAGTTCTCTGGCGGGCAGCGGCAACGCATTGCTATCGGTCGGGCTATCGCCACCAAGCCGCAATTCATCATTGCCGATGAGCCTGTCTCGGCTTTGGATGTGACTATTCAGGCGCAGATTCTCGATCTGCTGCTGGAACTGGTCGATCGCTTTGACCTGACCATGCTGTTTGTTTCTCACGATCTTGGCGTTGTGCGCTATTTATCGGATCGAATTCTGGTGATGCGCAGTGGCGAGCTGGTTGAGGCTGGCACTGCCAATGAAATCTTCACCGCGCCAAAGCAGGACTATACGCGAGCCTTGCTCGATGCCATCCCTGGTAAATCTTTGCTCGCTGCGCGCGCAGCTGACTCAGGTTCTTAGCGCTAGTTCGATCATTGTTCGAATTGATGATTTGCTAATTAACCGTCAGGTAAGCCGCTCGATAGCCCACCGCGCAGTCCTTATCTTAATGTCTCCGATACACTTGGATGCCAGGTGCTGCGAGTATTGTGAGTATTGAGAGTATTGTGAGTACCGACAGTCTGGTACAAATAGCACAGTACAAATGGGTTAGTATAAATAGCCTAGTACAAATAGCTATCGTTGCGCTTGAATACCGCCAGATCAGCCAGCAGCAAGCCGACAAACAATACCGACAGCACCGCGAGGCCGGTGCCGGTCGACATCGAGAATGTGGCGAGCAAAAGGTCAGATAATGTTTGCCCGCTGCGGTCGCTGTTAACATCAAAAATAATTGGCAGCGAGATTAACCCGGCGAGAAAGGCGACATATAACCAGAACCACAAGCGTGGGCGGCAACCCCACAAATCGAAGGCGATCGATATAACAGCAAGAAAAACCAGTACGCCCAAGGCGCGTTGCAGCAACAGGCTGATCTGTGCCGCTTCAAACTCTGCATCAAACCACAGTCCATAGGCGAACCAGATTAGTGTTTGCGCCGCGAGCCAGGTCAGAATGACCAGCCAACTGGCCCAGAAAATCTGCTGGGTTGTCACCGGCAATTGCGCGTAAAGCCGAGTTATCTTTTGGTCGCTGTGTGAAACTACCATCACGATGACGTGAATATAGAATACGATGCTGGTCGCGCCAATAAATACATCAACAGCACGGTCATCAAACACGCCCATCAGCAGAATAAAAAACACATTCAGAAGCAGACCCAGCAGCATCAGAAACCGATTAGCCAGGAATTCAGTTTTCAGCAATTCAGGAAACATGGTTCGCTCCATTGGCATTGTTGCGTAAAATTTCTACGGCGATCTGTTCGGCGGACAGGCGGCTAATTTCAATGTCGTGGATGCCTTGCTGCTGCAAGAAAGCAGCACTCGCCTCATAATCCTCTGAAATAACCTGTTGATAGGGCAGCTCTGATTTTTGTGGCGTCGCATAGGGGATGCTGCCAATGGCTTGTTCGCTGCGAAAACTCAGGTGCCGCCACTTCTCGGTCAGGTCATCCTTGATGGCGTCCAGAGTAACTGTCCCGTTATTGAGAAAGATAAGCCGGTCAGCCAACCCTTCGACTTCACTGACATGGTGAGTGGCGTAAAGCAGAGCCGTCTCGCCAGCTTCGATTTCCTCAAACAGCAATTCCAACAGGGTTTGCCTGGCGACCGGGTCCAGGCCATTGCTGGGTTCGTCAAAAAGCAACAGTGCCGGGCTATGGGCCAGAGCACAAACGATACTCAGCTTGGTGCGTTGGCCAGTGGAATAGGTTTTGACTTTTTTGTTCAGATCCAGCTGCAGGCGTTCGGCGATGGACTCGGCTTTATGAGATTGCCAGGCAGGATAGAATTGTGAACGAATACGCAGATTCTTGTGTCCGGTCCAGTCATTGAAAAACGGCGTGAAGTCGCCGATGTAGCCTAGCTGTTGCCGCCACAATACATGCTGCTCGTCGGTCTGTTGGCCGGCCACACTGACTGTACCGCCATCACGACGTACAGAACCAACAAGACAGCGAAACAAAGTCGATTTGCCGGCACCGTTGGCGCCAATCAGCGCTGCTGCGCAACCACAGTCCAGTTGCAGATTAACAGGCCCTAACGCGTAACCAGTATAGTGTTTGGCGAGGCCGTTTATTTCCAGATAGGCCATGACTAATCCTCCTTTCCCAGCGCGCGAGTGAAAATTTGCTGTAGCTGCGTCTCATCAAGTCCGTCGCGACGAGCAGCGTCTAAAAGTTGTTGCAGGTTTGTCTCGAAGCGCGCGACTGCGACGGCACTGCGATCGCTTTCAGGTAGCGCAGCTACATAGAAGCCTTTGCCGCGGCGCGCGTAGATCAGGCCTTCATTCAACAAGGTGTCATAGGCGCGCTGAACAGTAATCACGCTGACTTTTAAATCTTTGGCCAGGCCGCGAATACTCGGCAAAGCGAAATCCGTCGCCAACTCATTGCTGAGAATGCGGGCTCTGATTTGGACCAGTATCTGCTCCTGCAGCGTCGCTGAGGATTGCTCGGAAATATGTAGTAGCATGTCTTAATCCTTACTGTATATATACAATAAGTACAGTTGGAGGATTTTGCAAGTGTTTTGTAGTGCTGAGCTACAGAGCCCGGATTACAAAGGCTGTAGGCTACTGGTGAGGCGTGAGAGGGTGGTGGAGTCACAGTTGCGAGGGCTTATTGCGGACAATGCGCCGAGTCAGCGGCGCAATTACCACCGCTTTGCATGGCAGGTTCGGTAGGAAGGGGTGATCAGCAGGATTGATCAGGAAGAAAGATCAGGAGTTACGAAGGCTTGCCATTCTCTGCGCCGCCTTCATCCAGCTGGTGAACCAGATTAGTGAGGCTGCGAAAGTCGGTTTTGCCGCTGCCCATGCGCGGGAATTCGCGAACGGTCACGAACTGTTTTGGCAAGGCCAGGTTGGGCAATTCTTCACTCATTTTTTTGCTGATCTTCTGCGCATCAACGGTTTCGCTGGTGACCGCAACAATCCGCGAGCCGCGCCGCGAATCGGGCAGTTCAATGGCGCAACACTCAACCGATTCCGGCGTGACAGCATTGAGCGTCTCTTCAACAGCGACTAGTGAAACCATCTCGCCGCCGATCTTCACGAAGCGTTTGAGGCGGCCCTTGTGCCACAGATAGCCATCGTCATCGAGATAGCCCAGATCACCGGTGTCGTACCAACCGGATTGAATACGATAGGCAGTTTCTTCGACATCGTTCAAGTAGCCTTGCATGACGTTATCACCGCGTACGAAAATCTTGCCGACTTCACCTGTTGGGCAAGCTTCGCCAGTATCGACATGCTGAATGCGAATCTCGACCCCCGGGATTGGTCGACCAATACTGCCTGGCTTGTTAGCTTCCCGTGGATTGGCAGAAATCACTGGTGAGGTCTCCGTGGTGCCATAGCCTTCGATGATGTCGATACCATGCTTGTCCATGAATTGCCGGCGTAATGACTCCGGACACTTGTCGGCACCTGTGACGGCCAGTTCCACACTACTGAAATCCCCTGATTTGGATTGCCGCAGATAACCCTCAAGAAACAGTGGCGTCCCTACAATTAACTGCGGTTTGTCGTCGCGGATAATGCCGGCGATAATTTTAAAGTCCAGCGGGTTGGCATAGGTGATTGATGTCATGCCAATACAAAGCGGAGTCCATAAATTAATTGTTAGACCGAAGACATGAAAGTAGGGCAAGACAGCCAATAGATTATCCATACCATAGATATCCATCATGTCTGAGAAGGAATCGATGTTGGAAAGTAAATTGCGTTGCGTAAGTTGTACGGCCTTGGGTTCTTTCTCGCTGCCACTGGTAAAGAGAATGACCGCAGGCTTATCGAGATCGGCTTTGCCACTGAGTCGGCATAGCCATGACAAGGGAAGTTTGGCTTTGCAGGCGGCGAGAGCTTTTTCGTAGCTGCCGAGCTTGAGCAGAATGTCTTCGATAAACAGCATGCCGGGCAATGTTTCGCAGCCGGTTTTTTCCAATAATTGCCGCGATGTAATGATGACACTGAAATCACATTGTTGGCGGGCGTATCGGCAATTCTTGGCAGGCCCCGTCGAGTAGTTGATCATCACTGGGGTGAGTCCGCCCATGACAGCGCCGACCACAGAGAGCGCGGCGGCGGATGATGTGGGTAGCATGATGCCAATGCGTCCGCGCTCAAGCTTACGGAATCGTCGTGCCAGAATCAGAGTGGCCAACAAGGCGCGTGAGTAACTGACATTCTGCCCGGTCGAGCGATCGATAAAGGCAAGTTTGTCGGGCTGCCGGCGTACAGATTCGATAAAGCGGTGTTGCAACATGTCTGGCATAGTAGCCCATGTTTCAGGTGCTTGGAACTGCTTCGTGGGAGTGCTAGAGTCAAGCAAGAGTTAGGCAAGAGTTAGTTAGGCAAGAGTCAGGCAACAAGAGAACAGGGAGACAGCTGTGCGAGCATTGGTGCTGATGTTGGGCCTGTTGGCCATGTCACTCTGTTTTACCGATCTGGAATCTACGCGCATATGGCAAGGTGTTCTCTTGCCGTTGCTGGATTTCGTCTTGTTGTGCGCGCTGGCATTGTGGTTGGCAGCGCGTACAGGATGGCAGAAGATTGATCGCCCCGGCGGCAGCTCGGGATTTCTGGGTGGTCTGTTCGGTGGCGACGATAGTGGTGGCGGATGTGACTGATGCGATCGACACTCTTGTTATTGTCGGCTGGCAGAGTGAATTGTGCCAGTTGTACCAATTGTAGCAATCAAGAGTCACCTTGAAGTTGTTTTCAACAATCCAACACACGACTGAATGAATGGTTGAATAAATGGTTGAATGAATGGTTAAGTTAATTTCTTGTTACGTAGTCTGTCTGACGACGTTGTTGTTTGGAACGGCTGGTACTACCTTAGCGCAATCAGGCAGTGCCTTTCAGATTCGCGCAGTGCAGGGCAATGTTCATATGCTGGAAGCGCCAGGTGGCGGTGGCAACATCGCTGTAATGAGTGGGCCGGACGGTGTACTGTTGGTCGATGACCGGTTTGATCAGGATGTGCCGGCTCTTTTACAGGCAGTGAGCGAAATCACGTCAGCGCCTATCGACTATGTGATCAATACGCACATTCATCCCGATCATATTGGTGGCAATAACCAATTGGCAGCCCATGGCGTAACGATACTGGCCCACGACAGTGTGCGGATTCGCATGCTCGAAGAGCTGCGTATTCCCCGGCGTGGTGGCATCTATTTCGATCAACCGCCAGCGGCTGCCCGGCCAGTAATTACCTATAGTGAAGGTATTACTTTTCATCTCAATGGCGAGGAAGTACAGATTTTCCTGTCGCCTCCTGCCCATACCGATGGCGACAGTTTCGTGTATTTCACTGAATCCGATGTCTTGCATCTGGGTGATGTGTTCCGGACGAATATGTACCCCATTATTGACCGCTACAATGGTGGTAGCTTTCTGGGCATGATCGAGGCCATGGGCTTGGCGATCGGTATGGCAGGACCGGAAACCCGGGTTATTCCAGGGCATGGTTTCGGTGTTTCGGATCGTGCCGGCATGCTGGAAGTGCAATCTTTGCTGTTTGAGCTGCGTGCCCGCATGCAGACTCTGATTGATCAGGGTTTGACGCTGGATGAAATTTTAGCAGCTGCCCCTACTGCAGATCTGGATCCGCGTTGGGGGCAAGTTGCCAGCTGGAATGCCACTGATCTGTTGCCTATAATCTTCGAAGAATTGACCGCCGTTCAGTAAGTGCGAGCAAACCACATGGTGAAAATAAGTAATATGGACTGATTCATCAACTGCCGGCGCATCCTCTGTCATCACTCCAATGCGCATGCCTGCATCTCGAGACTGCAAATTCCACGTATGCAGCCACGGTAGCTGATTCGGGAAAGCCGCTGGTATTCCAATCTGTAGTGCTTATAATTTGGCGGCGATGAAAGGAGGCAAGTTTGGCGACAATGAAAACCTATCAGGGTAGCTGTCATTGTGGCGCTGTCACATTCTCGGTGCGATCCAGCGATCCGTTGCAAGTGGACCGCTGCAATTGCTCGGTTTGTTGCAAATCCGGGTATTTACATTTGATTGTTCCCGCCGCGCAATTCACGCTGCTGGCTGGTGAGGACGCTCTCAACACCTACCGTTTTAATACCGGTATTGCAGCACATTATTTCTGCCAGACCTGCGGCATCAAGCCTTTCTATATTCCACGCTCAAACCCCGACGGCGTCGATGTCAACGCCAATTGCCTGGAGCCCATACCCACCACGATGCGAGTCGAAGCATTCGACGGAGAAAATTGGGAGCAGAACGCGCATCGACTTGCACACAAGAGTAAGCCCTCCTAGACTCCCGTAGTCGTTAGTTAGAGAAGCCCAGCGTGTCATCCCGCCGAATTCGCCATCTCAATACAATCTGGTTAGTCTCTGTTGCCTGTTTTCTGGCACTTTTACTGATTTACCCTGAATGGGTGTCGCGGGAATCAATCGCTGGTTTGCTCGACACACTGGGTGGCTCAGCATTGCTTGTCTATGTTGTGCTGTCTCTGGGGCGGGCGCTATTGCTGCTGCCCTGTACCCCCTTTGTTTTAGCGGGCGCCATATCCTTTCCGCAATGGTCCGAGCTGGTTCTTGCTATTTCCCTGGCTGGAGTTGTGGCCGGGGCGTTCCTGGTATACAGTTTCCCGTCATTTGGGGATTACGATGCCTACCTAGAGGCCAAATACCCGGAAAAAATAGCCTTGCTGAAAGAAAAGATGCAAGGCAAGCGAGCCTTTTGGATTATTGCTGGTTGGTCGATCTTTCCGCTCGTTCCTACCGATGTCATTTGTTATGTGTCGGGTTTGATCAGAATGAAGTTTCGCCGCTTGGTGGTTCCCTTGCTGGTTGGTGAAGTACCTCTGGTTACTGCGTATGTATACTTGGGAGCTGAAGTTGGGGAGTGGCTACGCTTGTAGTGCGCTCGAAGAATGTGTCATGAGACAGTGTTGAGGCAGATGCTGAATCCGGTGTTAGTGAAAAGGAACAGGCGATGAATGCGCGACTCAAATTCAGCGATCACATCAAGCTGATCAAAAATATTCGTACCTCGGGCACTATCACGCCCAGCTCCAATGCGTTGATCAACTCTCTCACCAGTCCCATCGATTTCTCCAAAGCGCGCTGCCTGGTCGAATTGGGCCCCGGGAATGGTTGTATCACGCGCAGTTTGCTGGCACGCATGCACGCCGATTGTGTGTTGATTAGTCTGGAAGTGAATAATGATTTCGTCGCTCAGCTTAATGCGCTGAACGACCCGCGGCTGAAGGTTTACAACGCCTGCGCCTCGTCGATCCCCACCATTCTCGAGGAATTGGGCATAGAACGCGTCGATCACGTGGTATCAAGTCTACCGCTGGCTATTATTGAAAAAGACGTAGTAGCAGCGATTCTTGAGAACGTCAGTGAAAATTTGCGCGAAGGCGGTCATTTCATGCAATACCAATACAGCCTCAAGAACTATGATGACGTGAAACCAGTATTCAGAAATTCCCGCCTGCGCTTTACCCTGCGCAATATGCCACCCGCATTTATCTATGAGTGCACCAAGTAAACTGCACTTTGGCCTCAGCTGAACTCTGACTGGATTTTAGTCAGGTAATGCAAACGCAAGCAATTCTGGTGAATGCTCGCGATCACCAATAGCGACTACCAGGTACTGCTTGCCCTCGTGCATGTAACTGATCGGGGCATTGCTTGTCCCTGCCGGTAATTCAATTTCCCACTCTATCGAACCATCCTGCTTGTTGTAGGCACGGAACATCGGCCCGCCGCTATTGGTGGCGATCTCCAAAGGCATATCAGGTGGTATACGGCCATTTCGGCCCGGATTGGTCAGGCCTTCGCCAAGAAAGAATAACGTTTTGGTGAGCAGTGGTGAGGGACGTCCCGGTACACCCAGTTTACCCAGATTCAGGTGCGCGATAGCCGGGTTGTCAGTAGGCCCTTCGCCGTTTGGCACCATCCAGACATGTTCTCCGGTGTTCATATCAATCGCCGTAATGCGCCCGTAGGGAGGCTTGAACAGCGGCAGGCCCTGTGGTCCGGCGATCCAGCGGCGTGCGCCTTTGATATAGGCCAGATCAGTAGTATCGGGATCGCCCGGCAGCAGGTCAGCGATGAAGGCTGAGCTGATCGAGGGTATATAGAGGTAGCCAGTTTCCGGATCGAATGCGGCGCCCTGGACATCGGCACCACCCTGGGAGCCCGGTAATTGAATCGTGCCCTGCGTGCCACCTTCGACGCGCACAGACGGCGGTGTGAAGAGTGGTCCCATGACGTAATCACTGACGATCTCAATGGCCTCAGCGCGCAGTTCAGGAGTAAAGTCGATCAGGTTGTCCACGGTAGCGCCTTGCAGGTCAAAGGGTGCCGGCTTGGTCGGGAAGGGTTGCGTGGGTGAAGTCACTTCGCCGGGTACTGTGGATTGTGGTACCGGGCGTTCTTCAATGTCCCAAACCGGGACGCCGGTTTCGCGATCGAACACATAAGTGAATGCTTGTTTGGTGATCTGCGCGACGGCTTTGATTTCCTCGCCATCGACAGTGAGATCCATCAGGATTGGGGCTGCCGGTGGGTCATAGTCCCACAAGCCATGGTGTACCAACTGGTAGTGCCAGACACGCTCACCGGTCTCAGCATTTACCGCCACCAGAGACTGACTGAACAGGTTATCGCCCAGACGGTGGCCACCATACATATCATTGGTCGAAGACGAGATTGGCATATACACCAAGCCCAATTCTTCATCAGCGCTGAACAGTGCCCAGACAGGTGCGTGGCCAGTATATGACCAAGAGCGGTCCTGCCAGGTATCGGTACCGAATTCGCCTTCCTGAGGAATCGTGTGATAGGTCCAGCGCAACTCGCCGGTGCGCACATCAAAAGCATTGATGTCGCCGCGTGGTGCTTCTCTGGTGTTAAAGGTGTCGGTCATGGCCTGGCCAATAATCACGACATCACGAACGACCATGGGTACACCGCCCCAACGGAAGCGTTCGAACTCGAGGGGAATCAGTTGCAAGTCGACGCGGCCATCTTCGCCGAAACTGCTAATGGCTTCTCCGGTACGAGCATCGAGCGCATACAGATAAGTGCCACGTTGCACTAATATGCGCTGGTCTTCACCATCTGACCAATAGGCCGGGCCACGTGTCGAGGCGCCAGGTAAGCCGTCTACACCGCCAACTGGTTCCTGTACCCAAAGTGTCTCGCCAGTTGCAGGATCAAAAGCTTCAACAAGTCCGATGCCATTGCTCACATAAGCCATGCCATTTTTGACCACTGGTGTGCCGTTCCAGTTGGATGTGAAGCGCTGTTCCGGGTTCAGGTCCCGATAAAACTGCGCCAGTGCCGGCCGGCGCCAGACGATTTCCAATTCGTTGACGTTGTCAGCATCGATCTGATCCAGGGCTGTGTATTTCGTGCTGCCGGTGTCTGCGCCATAGGCATCCCAGTCTCCGGTTGTAGTGCCATGTTGGGCTATCGAGACCTGACTGGCCGTGATTAGCACCAATGCGCTGGCTAATCGGGTCAAATACCGGGGCAAGGAAAGCTGAGGGGAATCAAGGTGCTGTGGCATGGCATGAGCTCCTGCGTCTTATTATTATGTTGGGTGATTCTACCCAATATTGCGCTGCCGGAGAAACGCCCTTGCAAGCCGCGCCAGCATTGGTCTGCAGGCACTCAGAGCAAAGCTGGCCAGTTGTAAAGCAGTGCAATTTACGGGTGATGAGCAAGGGTCAGGCGAAGATAGCGGGGTCAGATGGGGGCCGGAAAAGATCAAGCAGCAGTGACACAAGGCCAGACGTTAGTGCAAATGTGTCTACTTTTGTTAACTTCTTGACTAGATATGGGCATCTGTCAACAAAAGGTCACACTACTATCAAGAAAGTGACACAAAACGGGGTTATGGTTCCCTCATATAAAAACCAGTAGGAGAAGCACAGTGATCAATGGGTTGCTCAACCTGGATACCAGCACTTATCGCTGGCTCTGCACCATGCAACAGCAACGTTCGCTATTGCAGGCTAATCGCTGGATATCAAGAAGCGGCGACGGACCGCTGTATGTCCTGATAGCCGCGTTGATCTATTTTACGCAGCCGATTGGCTACCTTGATTTCATCAAAGTGGGTTTATTGGCTTTCCTGTTTGAATTGCCCTGCTTCATGATACTCAAAGCCCTGATCCGGCGTGATCGACCTTTCGTACAAATCCCCGGTAGCTGTTACGTCATCAAGCCCAGTGATAAATTCAGTATGCCATCGGGACACACTGCAGCCGCGTTCCTCATGGCCGGGCTAATCAGTTATTTCTATATTGAGTATGTCTTTCTGGTGTACAGCTTGGCGGCACTAATTGGTATGTCGAGAATAGTACTTGGGGTTCACTATCCGAGTGATGTTCTGGCCGGTGCCATGTTGGGCACCAGCGCAGTCTTTCTCTCGCTCGTAATAATTATCTGACAATGCGCGTACTCTACGGCATTCAAGGCACCGGTAACGGTCATCTGGCACGCGCTCGTGCCTTGGTGCCTGCGTTGCGCAAGACCAGTATCGAATTGGATTTTGTGCTCAGCGGCAGGGCGCGTGAAGACTACTTCAACATGGAATTGTTTGGCGACTTTGCCAGTTATGATGGCTTGTCTTTGGTCACTGAGCGTGGTCGCTTGAAAGCATGGGAGACAGTCACTCAGAACAGCATTCGTCAATTTATGCATGACTGCAGTAGTCTGGATGTTGGCCAATATGATTTGATCATTTCTGACTTTGAGCCTCTTAGTGCCTGGGCGGCGCGCCGCCACCGGGTTCCCACCGTCGGCATCAGTCATCAGTGTGCATTCAACTACGCGGTGCCAAAAGTGCGTGGTTATTGGAACTCATCGTTAATCATGAAAGTGTTCGCGCCGACGGCAATGCATGTCGGTTTGCATTGGCATCATTTTAATCAGCCA
This sequence comes from uncultured Gammaproteobacteria bacterium, assembly GCA_913060975.1. GTDB lineage: Bacteria > Pseudomonadota > Gammaproteobacteria > Pseudomonadales > Pseudohongiellaceae > UBA9145. The sequence continues at coordinate 69,903 of CAJXVC010000013.1, read as the reverse complement.
ATCCTTCCGCCACTGATCGAGCCTCTAAAATCAGGTCGCACCGACGGCAATAAGATTCTTGTCTACATGGGTTTTGAAGCACTGGAAGAAGTATTGGATTTCGTCCGGCCATTCACTGAATACAAATTCGTAATTTATGCACGGGTGGAGCAAGAGCAACAGTTAGGGCATCTTACCGTCAAGCCGCTGTCGCACATCGAGTTTCATCGTGACTTGCAAGATTGTTTCGGCGTAATCAGCAATGCGGGATTTGAATTGGCGAGTGAGTGTCTGGCGCTGGGTAAAAAGTTGCTAGTAAAACCACTGGCCGGGCAGTTCGAGCAATTGAGTAATGCGCTGGCACTGCAGGCGCTCAACCGCGGGACTGTCATTGAAACCCTGAACAAAAAGACGCTCGGCAAATGGTTGTGCAAACCCTGTCATGACCAAATCGATTATCCGGATGTGGCGACGGCGCTGGCGCAGTGGATTGAGTCCGGGCGCGAACAATCTCTGGAAGAGCTGGCTGATGAGCTGTGGAGTGGTATTGATATGCCGATCAGTTTTGATCGCCGCTTTGGGCGTAACCTGTTACCTGGCATTGTTAGCTAACGGTCGAGTCCGACAAGCTCGCGCCGCTGCTCTGGGTAGCTACTATCAGGTGATAGCCAGATCGCCAGAAACTCCTCTGTAAATCGGCTGTTGTTAATCTCGCCAATGACTTCGCCATTGAAATAGAAACGACTGCCAAGGTCCTCAGTGGCTTCGACGGTTAATGAATCCCCTTTATTAATGTCCGGCCACAACGTTTGTAACTCGACCAGCCACTGCTCATTTTCTGTATCGAATAGTGATTGCGCGCGCCACTCTTCCTGAGTGCGTGCAATCAGTTCACGAGCAGGAATATTGCGGTTGTAGTCGATGACCAACGTCAAGCCTGGCTCTATGCCCTGATACTCACCATCGGGTGAGTAGAGAGTGCTGTCATAGATGCGGAAAAAGAAGACACGAAGCGTAGTGCTGCCAACCGGTTGCACGCCATTTAATGGCTGTGCGCTCACTGAGCTGGCCAATATCAAAGTGGCCGCAAGGATCGCAGAACTTACTAATGCTGGCAGATAGCGATTAACTATTGTCATTCGCCTGCCCCGCATTGAGGCGCAAGCTCTTGAACGCCAACGGTAGAAGAATGGCCCAGCTAACGCCTATTACCGCGAAAGTGATCAGCTTGCCATGTGGGAAATAGATGCCGCCCAGTTGTGAGCCGACCCAATAATTAAAGGGAAAAGCCACTGCTCCTGCTAACACTGTCAGAAGTACCTTGTCGGCAAGAAAGCGCAGAGACTGACTGAGCGTCGTAGCAAAAGCGACCCATAGCAAGATAAACCAAAATGGCAGCAGGCCTGGCTGGGCGACATACCAAGCGGAATCTGCGGTTGGAAAGGTGAACAATCCAAGCAGCGAAAACAGTGAGTCTGCAGTGATGCCAATTGCCGCAGGCAACACAATTTGCATGGGTGTTACGATCTGACGCAGCAGCAGAAAACCAATATACACAACCAGCACTGGCAGGGAGAGCCAGACCCACTCATAACGTCCAACTACAAAGCTAATCCATAGCACATTGAATAGCGCCAGATTAACTACTTTGTTAAGCACTGAATGCAGATTCCGAGGCAGTAGGTCAGATTGTGATATTGCGGTGTTGGCTTCCATAATGAGCTGCCAGAAATTGCGCGGCTAGGTTCGATGGGGCGCCTTGCTTGCCAGGACTTGTACTGCGCTGATTCGCCGCTCAAGAAAGCCGCCTTCACAATAGCCCAGATAATAGGTCCAAAGATTGCAAAACTTGTCATCGTAGCCTTGTGCTTTTAGAGATTCATTATTAGCCACAAAGCGCTCACGCCAGTCGGCGAGGGTGCGGGCATAGTCGTGACCGATGTCATAAACATCACGGACGATAAACTCTGTCCGTTTGGCCATCAGCTCAGTCATGAGCGCCATGGTTGGCAGAAATCCACCCGGGAAGATGTGCTTCTGAATAAAGTCTTCGCTGCGCATGTAGTCTCGAAAGCGTTGTTCGGCAATCGTAATGGCCTGCAACATCATAAGTCCGCCAGGCTTAAGCAAGCCGTTCAGCTTGGTAAAAAAGCCGGGCAGATACTGACGGCCAACGGCCTCAATCATTTCTACTGAAACTATTTTGTCGTATTGCCCTTCGAGCAAGCGGTAGTCGCGGTCCAGCACTTCGATAAGATCAGACAAGCCGGCGCGCTTTACTTCTTCCTGTGCATGCTGATATTGGCGATCAGAGATTGTGGTCGTCGTGACTTTGCAACCGTAGTGACTGGCGGCGTAGATGGCGAGCCCACCCCAGCCTGAGCCAACCTCCAGAAGATGATCATCGCTGGTGAGTTCCAGTTGTTCGCAAATCCGCGCCAGTTTGTTTTCTTGCGCCTGCTCCAAAGAGTCTGATGGCGATTGATAAATGGCAGAGGAGTATTGCATGCGGTTGTCGAGGAAACTCGTATACAAATCGTTGCCGAGATCATAATGGGCAAGAATGTTTTTCTTGGCCTGCGATCGGGAGTTGGCCCGACGCATCATGCGCACAATGCTGAGCGGTTTCAGCAGCCAGCCAAAACGGCGGTTCCAGTGATCCATCATACTCAGATTGCGGGAGAAGAAACGCGTCACTTGTGTGATATCCGGGGTTGTCCACCAGCCATCGATGTAGGCCTCACCGGCCCCGGTATTGCCACCGAAAAGTGCGCGGCGGTAGCAACGCAAGTCCAGTACATCTACTTCGGCTTTTAGCGAGTCAGAGCGATTGCCAACCTCAGCGATGACACGGCCTTGTTCGCGTAACAAAAAATGTCCTTCGTTGGCATGCTCCAGTACCTGCACCAGTAACTGGCGTAACAGCGCAGTAGCCCGCGGTGTCTGGATGTCTGTTGCTACTACAGCTGCTGCTGATGTCGATGATTTCTGTTGCATGCTGGCCCTGCCTGCGTGAGTGTCGTGATCGATTGCGGTTGTACTATTGGCCACTGACATTGAAGCCATTGCCAATCTGCCTGTTGTGCTATTTTTAACAGCGGACTTTCTATAAATGCGCTTTGAATCTGTGTTAACCGGCACTTCGGTGAATTGCTCCATGTGTCCCATCGCTTGCCCCCTGATTCAAGTAATCGAGCTCCTCTGTACGTTTTTGCGTAAATTGAGAGAGCTCATTACTCCGTGCGCGTGTGGCCGTTTTCAGGTTTCCCTGTCGGTTTGCGCTTGTTACCCGGGTGGCGATAAACAGGTGTTCTTTTCAAAAACAGTTTCAACGCCTGCCAATAAATGCCTGTAACCACACTCATCGTCTGGGCTGGCGTTCTTAACAATACGCGAGTCAATTCCTTTTGGTTCAAAGGCTGGCGCTTCAGGGCGAGCGTGGCATCGAATTCCGTGAACTGGTCGTCATCTTGAGACACGCAAGCCAGGTGCAAAGTGCAATATCCATGCTCTGCTTCGGGTGGCCGGATTCGCCAGTGATAATTCTGTTGCATCGGGTTGAACGGCGAGACGTGAAATGCTTTGGCATGGGGTTGAGGATTGTCAGTATCCAACAGGTAGTAGTGGCGCTCGTTCCAGGGCGTATTGCTGACTTCGGCCAGAAGGCGGGTGAACTTGCCGTTCTGACGCAGGTAATAAATGTTGAGCGGGCTGAAATAAAACCCCAGATAGCGTAACTGACAGAGTAAAAATACATCGCCTTGCAACTCTTCTACTGGTTGACCACTTAGCTGCGCAATCTTTGCGATTACCGCTTCCTGTAGATCCGAGTTCTTGTCGCCCAAATAATCATTGCGGCGAAAACGCGCCCAATTGAATGCGCTAAACCCGAATTGCCAGAAGCGACTTGCCAGCGTGGGAATCTCATCAAGCTTGAGCAGCACCATGAACAGCGAAAAGTCGAACTCATGATGCGTATCGCGAAATCGGCGATGCCGGACAGTGCCAAAGTACAGTGCGCTTTCCAGCTCCTTGCCTGGCTCGCTCTGATCAGACTTTGATTTGTACTGCATCGCATTTGTCATAGTGTCAGGTTAAAGCGCATAGCGACGTCCAGCGCAGAACGCACGCCGTCCTCATGAAATCCGTTGTACCAGTATGCCCCGCAGTAGTGAATGCGGTCGGTACCGCAGATTTGCTCGCGCTGTTGTTGGGCTGCCATTGCCGTAGTGGAGTACACCGGATGGGCATAGGTGAATTGCTGCAGAATAGCCTCCGGCGCAATATGCTCGCGCGCATTGAGAGAGACCAGTAACGGCTGACTGCTTTGCAGGCCCTGCAGAATGTTCATACTATAAGTCACCTTGGCGGCCTCATGGCGGTCGCTGTCACCAGCGAGAAAGTTCCAACTTGCCCAGCAACGCTGGCGGCGCGGCATGAGGTTGGTGTCAGTGTGCAGGATGACGTCGTTGTTCTGGTAAGCAATTGCCCCAAGTATCTTGTGCTCTCTCTCAGTAGGCTTGCCAAGCAGTTTCAGAGCCTGATCACTATGGCAGGCCATGACAACCTGATCAAACTCTTCGCTAAAGTCGGCCCCGCTGACTTTGATGCATTGTGCTGTACGTTCAATCGTTGTTACTGGCGTGTTCAGGCGAATGCGGTTTTTGAAGTCTTTGGTCATGGGCTCTATATAGGCATGGGAGCCGCCCTGCAAAACATACCACTGCGGCCTGTTACGAATATCCAGCAGGCCGTGGTTAAGAAAGAATTTCAGGAAGAATGGCAGGGGGAACTGCTTAGCCTGAGCCAGCGAGCAAGACCAGATGGCCGCCACCATCGGTAGCAGGTAGTTGTCCATGAACAGCGGCCCGACAGCCAATGACTCTGCAAAGCTGCCCAGTGTTTCTGCCTGATAGTCCTGATCATGGGCAGCAGCTTTGGCCGCTTTGTTAAAGGTCAGAATGTCTTGTACCAGGCCATGGAATTTTGGTCTTAGCAGATTTCGCCGTTGGCCAAACAGCGTATTCAGGTTGTGCCCGTTGTACTCCAGATTGAGCGGTTTATTGAGAACACTAAAACTCATTTCTGTGGGCTGTAGTTCGACACCAAGCTGCTGCATGAAGCGCAAAAAATTGGGGTAGTTGCGGTCATTACAGACAATAAATCCGGTATCCACAGCCAGTTGTTTGCCATCCATGGCAACTGGCACAGTGTGCGTGTGACCACCAATGTAGTCGTTGGCCTCGAACACAGTTATGTCGTGCGACTTGTGCAGCAAATAGGCGCTGGTCAGACCGGAGATACCACTACCAATGATAGCAATGCGTTGTTTGTTCATACTGGTTTCACTTCCTTGTACCGCAGCAATTTTCAATCAGGGTCGGCGCAATGTGGCGCGTGCGATGAGTCGGCTTTGAATACCCATGGGCAGCGCAGCCAATAATTTCAGGAAGCCGGTGAAGAGGCGCGGGAAATGAATCACGCGCTTGTTGTTGCTGATTCCCAGACGAATTTTTCTGGCAGCGAATTCGGTACTCACCTGCATGGGCATCGGGAAGTCGTTTCTCTTAGTCAGCGGGGTATCGACAAATCCCGGAGCAATATAGGAAACATGAATTTGCTGTGCGCGAAGCGAAATAGACAGTGTGCTGGCCAGATACGCGATTGCTGCTTTGGGTGCGCCATAAGCCTCCGCGCGCGGCAAAGGCAAGAAGCTGGAACTGCTGCCCATTAACGCCAGATTGCCGTTGGTGGCCATCTGTGGCACCAGGAATTCCAAACAATTCACAACGCCGCCGACATTGATATCGAAGACGCGTTTGAACAGGGCAGCGTCCAGCTTCTGCGCATCAACATACTCACAAGTGCCAGCATTGAGTATCACTATGTCCAGTTCAGCAAGGCCTTGCAAGTGAGTCTTGCAGGCCGAATAGTCTGCTACATCGAAACACAAAATGCGGGCCTGTTCGGGATACGCCTTGTGCAATTCGGCCAGGGGTTCTTCTTTGCGGCCGCAGCAATAAACAGTATGACCCGCTTTGAGGTAGTCCAATGCCAACTGTTGGCCGATACCGGAGGTACTGCCAGTAACGAGGATTTTCATCGTACTAGCCGTTCTTTCAAGTGGTGGATTACGCGGCCCATCACTGGCAGGTGTTCATACAGCATGGCCCCCATGTCGAAATAGTCGCGGTGATAGTAAATCTTGCCATTGCGTGTTTTCAGGTAACTGGCGCCTTCGATGCGGATAGTTTCGCCTTTTTTAATGCTTGGGTGGCTAAGCAACATGGTCCAGGACAGGAAAATGTCAGTACCGTTGCTGATCGTCTGATGGAACTTGAACTCGCAGTCGCGCAGATTGCGGAACATTTTTGTGAAGTACTTCATCAATGCTGCCTTGCCCTGAATGCCGTGGGTGGGGTCTTCGAAGTAGACATCAGGGGCGTAAAGCGCTCCAACATCGAATAAATCCTCGGAATTGAGGGATTGGTAGGCCTTAATGACCCGGTCAGCCAAATATTCCGCGCTAGTCATATTCTGCGCAGTTTGCAGTTCTGGTGTTGCGGTCATAGCATAGAGGCCCGGGTTCAGTGTGATTCACCAGCGATACGGGTTCTGGTAGGGTTTTGGATCACAGGCGACAGAAAGGATGCGACCAGTAGTGATCCAGGCAGGAACAAACAGCGTTTTCGGTGCTTATGAGCACTCTGGCGCCATCAATGGAAGAATTTGGCATGGGTAATTCGATTTCAGACGGATTGCCACCGCCCTCTGTGCCTCGGAGCCGCAAGGCCTCTGACAGTCGCACAGAAGCTGCGGCTGTGGCCGATATAGCGCCCGCAATAGAGGCGGAGCAGGAGATCAGTGATGAAAAGCTCCTGATCGCCGTGGGCAACAGCAAGGATCGCCAGGCATTTGACCAACTGTTCAAGCGCTTCGCCAAGCGCATATTTGCCATGGGTATGAAGCTGACGCGTAATGAGCAGTTGTCGAACGATCTGGTGCAGGAAGCGATGCTAACCGTTTGGCAAAAGGCGCCGCTTTACGACCTGGACAGAGGCACGGCCCAAAGCTGGATTTTTACTCTCACACGAAATCGCTGTTTCGATATGCTGCGTAAACTAAAGCGGCAACCATCGACAGTGAACGCCGATGACATCTGGCCCCAGGAAGGCGAGCACGATGGCAATATGGTGCATGAAGAACAAGGCTCACAGGAAGTAGAGATAGCCCAGATAGAAGCTTATTACGAGCAACTGCCTGACGCACAACGCGAGGTAGTTGAACAAATTTATATTCATGACCGCACCCATGAGGAAGCGGCCGAACACCTTCAGATTCCATTGGGAACGCTGAAGTCCAGGTTACGGCTGGCGGTTGGGAAATTACGACACTTAATTGGTATCGAGCAATGACAGACAAGCGCGCACTGCACCCGACAGAAACCATGCTTGAAGAGTTTGCGACCGGCAACTTGTCGACCGGAAAGTGTGTCGCTATAGCGGCGCACGTTGAACTTTGCGCTGAATGTCGGCAGCGAACCAGTGAAATCGAAGCGCAGGCGACTCTCGCCTGGTTAGCTGAAACCGGCAGCGATAGCACGGAGTCTTCGTCCGATTATGCGTCACTGGTCGACAGCATTGTGGCGCAGCCGCAATTCTCTGACGCCGATGAATTTGCCGAGCAGGATGCAGCATCTCCGGTGCGAGAAATTCACATGCATGAGCGCAGCATTACGCTGCCATCGGTGTTGGCGCGCATCGCCTCCGACGGGCTGGTCTGGAAAAAACTGGCCGGCGGCATCAATCAGGCATCAGTCATGCTGGACGACGAAACTCAGTGCGAGTTTCTCTACATGAAACCAGGCAGTCAGGTACCGGTGCACAAGCATCAGGGTAATGAGATTACTCTGGTGTTGGATGGCAGCTTCAGCGATGCGATGGGCAACTATGGGCCTTCGGATTTTGTTGTCCGCACTCCCTCACACACCCATCAGCCTGCCAGTGATGAAGGCTGTTTGTGTTTTGCCGTTCTCGATAGTCCGCTGACCTTTACGAAAGGTTTGGCGCGTTTATTCAACCCGGTAAATCGCTATCGCTTCAAGCGTGCAACGTCGCAGCGAGTTTGAATGACACGTTCAAATCACGCGTCTGAATAAAAAGCCCGGGCAACCCGCCTAACCCTTCCTCTTGGCATCAATGTTCATGGCGATGGAGAGTCTCTCTCTGTCGCCGTTGTACACGCGCACGCCATGGCGTAGCCACGCCGGGAAAACAATCAGGTTGCCGCGTTGTAATTTCAAATCCACTTCGTACTGCTGCGGCTGACCGTTCACTCCCAGCATGCGCAATGACGTATCGTGCATAGCTGCCATGGGGAATCGGGGGTCTTCCAGATACAGCGCCCCGCCTGCGTTTGCATCGCCAAGATCCAGATACAGAACTGCCGCCCAGAGGTTGCCGGGGTGCGCGTGGGGTTGATTCAAGCCACCCTTGGGCGTGATGTTGGCCCACATCCGCACATACCAGTCGTAGCTGTCGACTGTGCCTTCCAGAAAGTGACTCATGCGCTTGGCAATTGATAGTGCAGTCTCGGCGAGCTTCAGAGCCGGCGCTCCGCCCCAGACCAGCATGTCAGTGTCGGAATGCCAACTGCCGATGTTGGAGCGTTTTACGCCCTCGCTCGCTGCCTTTCGCTGGCGCACGGTCTGCTCCAGATCAACAAGCAGGGATTCGCCCTCGTGCAATTGACTGTAGGTGATGGGTGTTTCAAAAAGCCCGATATGTTGGGCTTCCACTTTGATCGCGTAATCGGATTTATCTGCAGGCATGGGCCCGAAGCCTAAAGGAAGTTTGTGACCATTTTGTGACGAGGTGGTGACAACTGGCGCTGCGTAATGGCTTGCCTGCTTAAGAGCGTAAGACTGTGTCTTCGGCCCGCCAAGCAATTGTCACAAAAATGCAATCATATCGTCGCAGAAGTGTAACAACTCATTCCTATCATGATCCGACCGTAATCCTCACGTTACAAAGAAGACCAAGGAGTCGACATGAATTTCAAGCGTAAACAACTGAGCGCAATCGCGAGCGGTGTTGCACTGGGTATTGCCACTATGGCAGCCACTGCCGCCGATCAGCCTGCTCTCACTACAGCATCACTGGCTGGCACAACGACAACAACAATCACTGGTGGCGCAACAATCAACAACGGTGCCAGCTACCTGACTACAGTTCCGGCTGCTGACGCGGTTGATCTGGTTGCCACAATCAATGTTGCCTCTGCTGATGTTGGCAAGTCTGCTTCTATGGTTGTTGTAGTTGAAGTACCTGGCGTTGGCATGTTCAATATGCTGTCAGGTGGCACGTTCGCAACACTGGACGCAGCCAATATCCAGGCTTTCGAAACCAAGACATTGTCAGCGACTGAAACAATTACTGTTTTCAACGACGTAGTTGGTGAGACACTGGGTGTTGCTGGTAACACATTCAACGCCTATGTGGGTTACTACACTGGTGGCGATATCAATACTCTGGTGTACAACTCAACACCAGCGTCGTTCTCTATCTCCAATCCGCCAGCTTCTACATGCCCAACTAACACTACTGCGATCAGCGGCACTTTCGCTGGTAAATCAGTATGCCAGTTGACTGGCCGTATCACGACTAACACTCACCTGACAGCAAACTTCAGCTACTTCCTGAATGGCGCTGTGTTCTTTGGTGAAAACGTCGACACAGCCAATGACGCCAAGATGTCACTGACTATCGATGCCGGCACAACAATCTTCGCACCAGAAGGCGTTAACACGCTGATCATCGACAAGAGCGCCAAGATCTTTGCCAACGGCACACCAACCAAGCCGATCGTCATGACTTCCGAGCAAGACGTTACTGGTGTTGATGCGCTGAATCTGCGCGGCACCTGGGGTGGTCTGGTTATCAACGGTCGTGCACCACTGAATACCCAAAGCGGAACTGACGAAGGTGAAGGTTCTACCGGTACCTACGGTAGCGCGACTGCCCCACTAGCTACAGACGACAGCGGCGCGGTGACTTACGTACAAGTCAAATATGCTGGCTGGCCAATTACGTCCGAGAACGAGCTTAACAGTATTGCTCTGCAGGGCGTTGGTTCCGGCACTATTCTTGATTACATCCAGGTTCACAACGGCGCTGACGACGGTATCGAGTTCTACGGCGGCACTGTGAATGCCAAGCACTTGTTGCTGACTGGTAATGACGATGACGCGCTGGACTGGACAACTGGTTATGTTGGTAAGCTGCAAAACATTCTTGTTGAGCAGACTTCCAGCGGTGATAACTGTATTGAAGCGGACAACCTGGGTTCCAACCCGATTGCAACACCGCGCTCAATTCCGACTATCTCCAACCTGACTTGTATCGGTAGCACGACCCAGAAGAGCAACGGCCACGCTTTCGAACTGAAAGCAGGTACTGGTATGCACATGTACAACTCGGTAATCGGTGGCACTTTCCCGACGCCAGTTAACGAAGGCTGTATCCGCATTGCCGGTGATGAAACTTTCAGTCAGTCCGGTGCTTCTGCTGCAACATTGAACGGCACGCTGATCATGGAAAACAGCCTGATCTCAACTGCCTGTGCAGCCGACCTGCAAGGCAGCGGCACATTTACTGCAACTGAGTGGTATGCAGCGCAGACGAACAGCACTTCCGGTACTGTTGATCTGGGCGGCACAACTGGCTGGATAAACGGCACAGCAGTCAATGCAGTAACCCCTAACGTTCCTTCTGACTCTTTCTTTGATCAAGTCGATTACATCGGCGCCATCAAGGATGCGGCTTCTGACTGGACAACTGGCTGGACATTTACTGGCTACAAATAAGCAATATAAAGCAATGACAGGATGTTAGATTGCTAAAGCTAGTTTGCTTGGAAAGGGCGCCTCTATGGCGCCCTTTTTTATTGCTGCGCAAAACTGACTACCAAGCAGTGGCCGACATCAGGTCTGAAATTGTCATATGCATGTCATATACCCGCAATAAACTAGCCCCTCAAAATCGCCCCCAAGATCAAACCCGGAGTAAGTTCAATGACGTGTCGAAAGCTCTTGGTCGCTGGTATCGCCTCAGCGGTCAGCGCCTTAGCCTCAGCCCAGCCCCCCGAAATCGAAGAAATTTCCGTAATCGGACAGTTTGTGCCAGACGAAAAGCGGGCTACAGATGCCGTATCCAATGTGGTTGGCAGTGAAGAATTTACCCGTACCGGTGATTCCAATATCGCTGAAAGCCTGAAGCGAGTCTCTGGCCTGAGTACGGTGGGTGGCAAGTTCGTCTACGTGCGCGGCCTCGGTGAGCGTTATTCCACAACATTGTTGAATGGTGCAATCCTGCCTAGCCCTGAACCGATTAACCGTGTGGTACCGATGGACCTTTTCCCGACGGCGGTATTGGAAAGTGTGTTGGTACAAAAGACTTACTCAGCAGCATTCCCCAGTGAATTTGGTGGCGGCGTACTGCAAATGCGTACCAAAAAATCCACAGATGAATTTTTCTGGAACGTTAACAGCACAGTAGGCATGATAGGGGATGTAAGCTTTAACGACGGCTTTACGCTTGGTGGCGGCGATCGCGACTGGCTGGGTTATGACGACGGCCATCGTGCGCAATCGGCTATCCTGCAACAGGCGACAGCCAATGATCAGGAACTGCGCCGCTTGAGCCCATTCACGGGTGTCGGCGTACCTGTTGAAACCCTGCAGGAAGTTGGACGCTCGTTTAATAACGAGTACAACCCTGAAGTAAAGGACATCCCGCCGAATGTAAATTTCGGCACTTCACTGGGTAATTTTCATGAGCTTGGCAGCACCGGGATGCAGCTTAACTACATTGCTGCGGTGGATTATTCCAATAGCTGGGATACCAATGTCATTGAGCGCAATACCTATGTGCCGGCGACTGAAGGTCTGACGCAACAGGAAGCCATGACCTACAAAGGCACCGAAAACAGTATCGACATGAGCGGTATTTTTTCTGCCGGTCTTGATCTCAACGACAATCACAATGTTCGCTTGACCAGCGTGTTGCTGCGTAAAACCGATGACCTGGTTGCCAATTCCACCGGTTACACAGAAGCGGCTTCTGATCTGTCCATCACCGAAATTGAATGGATCGAACGCGAATTATTCTCGAATCAACTGCAGGGCGATCACTACTTTCCTGAATTCAATGAGTTCACGGTCAACTGGCGTTACAGCCATATCACGGCCGAGCGCGACTCGCCTGACGAGCGTGAATACCGCTATGAGAGTGGTGAATTTTCGTCGCGAGTCGACGGCAATCTGCGCAACTTCAGCGAACTGGATGACACGGCCAAAGACTTTGGTGTTGACTTGAGCATGGTCTTCTACGGGCCGATGAACTCGCTTATTACCACGCAGGCTGGTTATGTGAGTGCAGAGAAAGAGCGCGAATCAGAAATTCGCCGTTATGGTTTTGCATTCGCTGGACCGATTGCCAATGACCCGGCACTACTCGTGAAGCCACTGGAACAGATCCTGGCACCAGAGAATATTTCGCCTGAAGGTTTTCAGATTCGCGAGATTACCCGCCCGACTGATAACTATGAGGCTTTCAATGAACTGGAAGCATTTTATGGCCAGGTTGAATTCAATTTCGATGATCGCCTGCGTTTTACTTTAGGCGCGCGCTCTGAGGATTTCTCACAGCAGGCCAATACCTTTGACTTGTTCAGCCCGGATCAGGGTGTTGTCTCCAAACAGGAACAGAATGAGTTCCTGCCGGCGTTCAGCGCGACTTTTATCCAGAACGATCACCAGTTCCGTGCGGCTTACAGTGAAACCGTATCGCGACCGGATTTTCGCGAGCTGTCACCCGCGGCATTCACCAATCCGGAAACCGGCAAGGAAATTGTCGGTAACCCGGATCTGGAGATCACGTCCATCAAGAATTATGACGTTCGCTGGGAGTGGTATTTTGCCTATTCGGACTACATGTCGCTGGGCTTGTTCTACAAGGAGTTCACTGATCCGATTGAAACGTCGATCGTCAGTCCTGTAGATCGAAAGACTACTTATATCAATGCCAAGGGTGCCGAGAACTCGGGCGTTGAGTATGAAATCTACAAGCGCCTCGATTTCCTGCCGGACAGTTTTTTCAATGGCATTGGTGAAGACATTTACGTACAGGGCAACGTGGCCTACATCCAGTCGGAAGTATCGATACGTGACGAAGACCGTGGCTCGCTCACGAGTCTGACCCGACCTCTGCAAGGCCAGTCTGACTGGCTGTTCAATGCGCAAGTGGGTTACGAGCCAATCTCGGGCACGACTGCTACTTTGTTATATCACTACTTCGGCGAGCGTATTGCCGAGGTGGGTATCGAAGGCGCGCCGGACCTGATCGAGCAACCTTTTGGTGAATTGAATTTTGTCTTTATTCGATCACTGTCAGAGCACTGGTCGGCCACACTCAAGGCCAAGAACATCATGGACGAGCGTAGCGAGATCACGCAAGGCGGCCGTGTCACCACTGGTTACAACCGTGGTCGCGAGCTCAGCCTGCAACTTAACTATCGCTTCTAGAGCGCAGTTAGGCCTCCTGTTTGACCCTTCCTGACCCTCGCGCAGGCAGCTTTCGGCTGACTGTGCGGGGTGTCAATTATCCCTTTATTATCAATAAGATAATTAGTTCAAAGCGCATCAATTTTCAGTTAATTCGGGCGTCGTGTGTCATAAACCTGTAATATAGTACTGCTTAAATACTGCTAAATCTGACAGCTAATTAACCAAGCGGTAATTAAACAACATGACCGAGTCCACCATCCTGATCGTCGACGATGAAGCAGCCATTCGCGATATGGTAGGAATTACTTTGGACCTCGCTGGCTTTACCAGCATTGCAGCGTCCAATGCCCATGAGGCTCACGTCTCCATCATCGATCACAAGCCCGACTTGGTGCTGCTGGACTGGATGCTGCCTGGCGGCAGCGGTATTGAATTGGCGCGCCGGCTGCGCCGCGACGAGATCACGACCAACCTGCCCATTATCATGCTGACTGCCAAGACCAGCGAAGATAACAAGGTGCAAGGTTTGAGCGAGGGTGTGGATGACTATGTCACCAAGCCGTTCTCACCGCGCGAGTTAGTGGCTCGCATCAAGACAGTCTTACGCCGTGTTAACGGCAAACAGAAAGACCGTGTATTGCGCGTCTTTGACCTGCAGCTGGATCCCACCAGCCACCGTATCTCTATAGAAGACCAGCCCGTCGAAATGGGTCCTACTGAATTTCGTTTGCTGAAGTTTTTCTTGCTGAACCAGGAGAAAGTCTTCAGCCGCGATCACATTCAGGATTCTGTGTGGGGTGGCAATGTCTATCTGGAAGAGCGAACTATCGACGTCCACATTCGCCGCTTGCGCAAAGCGCTGTCATCGATTGATGGGGCAACTATCGACTACGCCAAGCTGATTCAGACCGTACGAGGCGCCGGCTACCGGTTCTCTGTAAGACCTTCCTGAGTGCGACGACAGCGTGGTTCTCAGTATTTCACTTGCGATACCCATGGATACCCAGTGAGAGACAACTACTACAGCCAGCAGTCTGACAGTGTAAATTCAGGCATTGGCGGTACTGGTATTCAGTCTCACCCACTCTAGCGCTACAGGCGTACCAGTTCCCGCAAGTGCCGTCACAGGCCCTGTCTTGCGGTATTCCAGTCACAATCAAGGCTTGCGACCTGTTATCTGATGCGGCTTGAACCCCTGTGTGACTCCGTGTGAGAGTCCTTTCAAAAGACCTTACAAGAGTCCTTACAAGAGTCCTTACAAGAGTTCGTATATGAGACCTTACAAGAGTCTCTGGTGAGTCCCTTTCTGATCTGAATTCTTGCTAGTCAGCTCGCGCGGCTTCCTGTCGCAGACGCTCGTACTCGTTGTAGGGCATCTCATATTGCGCGCGACAATTCGCCTGTTGCGGAATAGGCTGTAGTTCGCAGTCCTGCAAGCGATTTTCCTGAATGGCTCGGTAGGCCTGCTCGTTGCTGCATGCGGTGAGCGCAGAGGCCGTCAGCAAAAATACTCCTAACCAATTGCTTATGAGCTTGATACGAAATTGGTGCATAACGTTACTTTTCCTTAGCAGTGACCAGCCTGCTCATAGTAAATCGTATTGTGCTGCTGAGTGAACCGCGGCTTTGTAAAAACCCGGTTCAGAACAGGCCAATTCCCCCCAGCCTGACAGTGCACATTCCCCAAAGTGTTATGACTACTTACGAAAACCACGCGTTTGCACCTCCGTGCAAATGTGTGAACGTTAGAGCTCTGTCTGGTTCTGCACGCTGGAAATTGTTCCGCTGTTACATTTGCCAGATTGCTGTGACATTCTGTTACATTTTGCGAAACATTCTGTGGCAAAACATTACAGAAAACAAGCACTTACAGAAACCGGAGCGGCTAACTCGAAATTTGTGGTATCTGAACGCTGATCATTTAGTTAAAGCTCTAGCTATCAAGCACTTAGGGTTGGGCATATATTTCAACCTGATTGCTAAATTATGACTAGTACCGCTATATAGATGTTGGTAGGATTCCATCCCAACGCAATACTCCAAATTAACCCCGTTCACAATAATCCCAGCCCAGACTGAGTTCCCGCTGTTAAAGCGGTAGTCGGGTAATGGCTAGAAGAGGGTTATAGGGTGTTGCTATCAAAATAATCGATTAGTCACCCAAGGGGGCACTATGAAAGGAAAATCCACTGCGACTGCAGGTCGTAATACACGATTTGCGCGTAATAAACTGAATATGGCTATTTGTGCGGGGCTTGCTGCCTCGATGATGCCGGTAGCCGGTATGGCACAGGAAGACGGCTTGATCGAAGAGGTGGTAATCACCGGTTCTCGCATCCAGCGCGCTAATCTGGTGACATCAAGTCCGGTCACTCAGCTTGATTCTGAACAACTCATCTTGACCGGTGCTACCCGGGTTGAAGATGTGCTTGGCTCACTTCCGCAAGCCTATCTTGACCAGTCTTCTGGTCAGTCCATTGAATCTACTGGTACTGCGACTCTGCAGCTGCGTAATCTCGGCAACAGCCGCACGCTGGTATTGATGAACGGCAAGCGTCTGCCAATTCACTCGCCTTCCTCTACCACTTCCGGTCCTGACCTGAACCTTATCCCCATGCAGCTGGTGGAGCGGGTTGAAATTCTCACTGGTGGCGCCTCCTCAACCTACGGTTCTGACGCTGTAGCTGGTGTGGTCAACTTCATCATGAATGACCGCTTCGAAGGCGTAAAACTGGATGTGCAGTCTGCCGGTTATCGTCACCAGAACGACGGTGGTCCGCTGGCCAACTCAACGCTGGCTGCCGGTTTTAGTGTGCCAACTGGTACGTCCAATGACGGTGAAATCATCGACATGACCTTGTTGATGGGCGGCAACCTCGATAACGGTCGCGGTAACATCACCGCTTACGCCACCTACCGTGAAGTCAGCTCAGTACTGCAGGGCGATCGCGATTACAGTGCCTGCGCCAACAGCGTAACAGCCGCTGGCACACTGAGCTGTGGTGGTTCGGCTACTAACCCGTCCGGCAGCTTCTATTTCGGCAATGATGGTTTTGCTGATCTCTACCACGTAGAAGGCGATCAGTTTGTTCCGGGTCTTGGCACACGTCATAACTTCGCCGTACCAAGCTACTATCAGCGCCCAGACGAGCGCTATACATTGGGTGCCTTCGCACAATACGACCTGACTGATAATGCCGAGTTCTACTCGGAAGTATCCTTCATGGACAACCGCACAGTAGCCCAATTCGCAGAATCAGGTGTCTTCTTTAACACACTGGACTTCAACTGCGGCAACCCGTTTCTGTCAGATCAGCAAAAAGGTGTAGTCGGTTGTGTTGGCGCTCCTGATGACCAGCGCGTACAGACAATCTTTGGTCGACGCAATGTAGAAGGCGGTCCACGTCAAGGTGATATTCGTCACTCCACATTCCGCATTCTTGGCGGTTTGCGTGGCGACCTCAATGAAAACTGGCGTTATGACGCGTCTTATCAGTTCGCAGAAGTGGACATGAACAACCGTCACAGCAACTACGTGAACATCGCTGCGGTTGATCAGGCCCTGGACGTGAATCCGGACGGTACTTGTATCGAGAACTCGGAAAACTGTGTGCCTTATAATCTGTGGACGGGTGGTGGTGTAACTGATGAGCAAACTGCTTTCTTTGCTCAGACTTATAATGAGAATGGTCAGACCGATCAATCTGTGTTCAATGCCTATCTCGAAGGTGATCTCGGTGCTTATGGCTTCGTATCTCCTGCCGCAGAAAACGGTGTCGCTCTGGTAGTCGGTTATGAGTATCGCGAAGAAACTCTGAACTATCAGCCAAGCGACAACGCCATCGCTGGTGAAGTAGGTGGACTTGGCGCTGCTCTGGTTCCAGTAACAGGTGGCTACGATGTTAACGAAGTTTTCATGGAAGCAAGCATTCCGCTGATCGAAGGTGCTAATCTGGCCGAAGAAGTTGTCCTCGACCTGGGTTATCGCTACTCCGAGTATGCGCCTAGTGACCAATCTACTGATACTTACAAAGTAGCCGGTTCCTGGTCATTCAATCCTGAGTTCAAGGTACGTGCCAGCTATCAGCGTGCTGTACGTGCTGCCAACATCGTAGATCAGTTCCAGCCACAGCAAGGTAATCTGTTCGCCATGAACGAAGATCCTTGTCAGAAGGCTGCTCCAGGCGATGCTACCAGTATTCGTGGCTATACCTTCGAGCAGTGTGCCAACAGCGGTGTTTCCCAGGCTATCTGGGATCAGGGCGGACCAACAAGTTCTCCTGCCAGCCAGTACAATCAGCTTATCGGCGGTAGTATCAATCTGGCACCTGAAGAGTCTGATACCTATTCTGCGGGTTTCGTATACTCACCACGCTTTGTTGATGGTCTGACTGTCAGCGTAGACTGGTACGACATCGACGTGCAGGATGCGATCACCGAGATCGAGCCTGAAACCACTCTGCTGCAATGTATCGAAACTGGCAGCTTCTGTGATCTGGTACGTCGTGGTACTAACGACAGCCTGTGGCTGGGTCTGGCGAGCGCCAACAATGGTATCTCTGCCTTGTCTCAGAACATTGGTTTCTTCCGCGTGAAAGGTGTCGATGCCGAAGTTAACTACAATTTTGAAGTAGGTAATCTTGGTAGCGTCTCTGTTAACAATGTTCTCGGCTGGATCGATAGCTGGGAGCAGGAAGAATTCGAAGGTGCCGGTGTTGTTAATTGTGAAGGTGTCTACGGTGGTTCTTGTGGTACTCCGACTGTGGAAGTGCGCAACCGCATGCAGGCAATCTGGGCAACGCCTTGGGATCTCAACCTGAACCTCGGTTGGCGTTATATCGATAGCGTTGATCAGGCATTCACCAATTTGCCACCGACAACGCTTGATGAGCAGAACTACATCGACGTGTCAGGAACCTGGCAAGCAACTGAATGGTTGAACGTTCGCGCCGGTGTTAACAATCTGTTTGACCAGGCACCGCCATTCGTACCGCAGGGTGTAACTGCGCGTGAGAACGGCAATACTTATCCTAGTGCGTATGATGCGCTGGGTCAGTACTGGTTCCTCGGCACTACAGTGGAATTCTGATGCCGACACAACGGGATGGTCATCGCAGTTGTTAGGGTGACCACCCTGTTTGTAGATCGAAAAAAGCCGGCGCAAGCCGGCTTTTTTTTGCCTGCCGCACTTGTGTGTGACTCCTGTGTCACTAGTGTTTAGAATCAAGACACTAAATTATGAATCTAACCGAAATCATTCAAAAAGCCGTGGGGCTAATGCAGGCTGGCCGACAAGCGGAGTGTGTTGCCTTGTGCCACAAGCTGCTCGAGCGTGTCCCCGGTCAGCCTGATGCATTACACCTGTTGGCAATGGCTGCCCGTAATCAAGGTGATGCGGTAGCTGCCGAACGCTTGTTCAAACAAGCCATAGCTGCTGCGCCCAAACGCGCAGATATACTGGTGAACTTCGCCAATTTTCTGGCCAATCAGGAGCGCCAAAGAGAAGCCAGAACCTTGCTCGGCAAGGCGATCAAGCTGGACCCGAAACTGATGGCAGGTTGGTACCACCTCGGCTTGTTGGCACTGAAAATGGGAGACCAGCGCGAAGCGTTGCGCTGCGCCAGCAAGGCTACTCGAATAGCACCTGCGCACGCGCCAGCCTGGGAGTTACTCGCAGCAGTTCAGCAAAGCAGTGGCCAGGTGGCTGAAGCCATAGCAAGCTGCCGAAGCGGGCTGCAGCATCAGGCAAACGCGCCCCGGCTACACTATTCTCTCGGGCAACTGCTGCGCCAGGACTGTGAATTCGAGGCTTCTGCAGAGGCATACGCTACCGCTATGAGTCAGGGTCATGTGACACCCGATACCTATCGGAATCTTGCAGAGGCATGGTTGGAAGCGGGTAAGCCTGAAAAGGCCAAGGCCGCTGCAGAAGGTGGAATACAGCAATTTCCCGAGCATGCGTCCTTGCACAGAATCCGCTCGCGTTTACATTGGGAGCTGGAAGCGCCGGGCGACCCTTTAGAACAGCTTGGTTCGGCAGCCAGAGCGCAGCCTGGTAATACGGAAATCTGGCGGACATGGGTGGAATTGCTCAATCGTCTTGAGCGCAAGGAGGAGGCTGCAACTGTATTGGCCGAGGCGCGGCAACGAGGGTGTCCAGACTCGCCGGAGCTGAACATGTTGGAAGCTGGCAGTCTCGCGTATGCTGGCAAGAATGCGGACGCAACTCAGGTTTTTGACCAGCTGTGCCGAAACTATCCTGGTCATGCGGGAGTCAGGCTTGGCTTTGCGCAGCACTTGCTAAGCAATCGGGACCCGGCCAGAGCCGAAAGCCTGTGTGGGGAGGTGCTGCAACAAAATCCCTATGACCAGTTGGCATTGGCTTATCTTGGTACGGCCTGGCAACTTCTCGAAGATTCTCGTGAACAATGGTTGCTCGACTACGAGCGTATGATTTGCCAGGTAGAAGTCCCACCCCCGGCGGGTTATGACAGTACGGCAGATTTCTTTGCCAGCCTGGCCGATGAGTTAGCGACATTGCATCGCACGCGTGCTCATCCAATTGAGCAAACCTTGCGCGGCGGCACGCAAACCAATGGTTTTCTGTTTCGGCTCAAGCATCCCTTGTTACGGGAGCTGGAAGCACAGATACGTCAGGCAGTTGGCACTGCATTGGCTGAGTTTCCCCGTGACAACCGGCAGCCATTTTGGAGTCGCAAGCCAAAACAGAATGAACTGCGGTTTGCCGGTGCCTGGTCAGTGCGTCTGAGCAGTGCTGGGTACCATACCAATCACGTGCATCCTCAAGGATGGATGAGTTCCGCGCTGTATGTTTCGTTACCAGACGAAGTGCGCACTGCAAATGATCAGGCTGGCCACATTCAGTTCGGCGTACCTTTGCTGGATCAGGATTTGTCTTTAGCACCGCGCCGCGTGATCAAACCCGAGGTGGGGACTCTGGTATTGTTTCCCTCCTATATGTGGCATGGCACTATTCCATTCCAGTCAGAGCAATCACGGTTAACAGTGGCATTTGATCTGTTGCCCGGAGAATTGCAAAAACAAAAACCAACGCAATAAAGACAGCCATGACGCAACAGCAACCAACACTTCAACAGGCCCTGAATCAAGGCAGTCAATTGCTGCAATCAGGTCAGCTCGAGCAAGCTCAACGTCTGGTGGAGCTGCTGATCGAGCGCTTTCCTGAGCAGATAGCAGTGCGCCTGTTTGCTGCCGATACCGCAATGATGAGCGGCGATGTAGCCGCTGCTGCGTCCAGCCTGGAGGCAGTGCCGGAATCAGCGCCGGACTATGTCAGGGTCATTCTCTACAAGGCGCGACTGGCATTTGCCGATGCGCGTCGCGCTGAAGCGATGCAACTGGCCGAGACTGCACGGGAAGGTGTCGCGGGAAATCCGGAATTGATGCGTATGCTGGCCAGCATAATGCGTGACTGTCAGCAGATGGAGCAAGCTCACAAACTACTACTGCAAGCCTTGCAGTTGGCTCCCGAGCATGTGGGCTTGCTGTATGACGTCGCCATGGCGGAGTATCACCTGAACGAGCCAGATGCAGGTGAAGGTCACCTTGCTGCGCTTCTGCAGAAGGCTCCCTATCATGCCGGTGCCTTGCATTTGCGTTCAGCGTTACGCACCCAGTCAGCAGAACGCAATCACATCGGCGACTTGCAGCAAACATTGGCCAAGGGTCCGGAGCAACCGCAAGTGCTCGCCGCCGCAAACTATGCGTTGGCCAAGGAGTTGGAAGATCTGGGTAATTACGAGGAATCTGTGCTTGCACTCGAAGCTGGCGCGCGAGCTTATCGGAGCACCCTGCGCTATGACCTGGGTCCCGAGTTAGCGGCTCACGAAGAGATCCGCAACACGTTTAACCAAGCACGTTTCGCGGAACTGCCGTCGGGTTTCAGTCAAGAGCAGCCAATTTTCGTCGTCGGTATGCCGCGTACTGGCACTACTCTGGCAGAGCGGATTATTGCGACTCACAGTCAGGCGGTGTCCATCGGCGAATTCACAGAGTTTCCACGGCTCTATGGGCAGAGACTGCAGGCACAATTAGAACGCAATGCAAACAGTTCACCTTCTGAGGCTGCACTGCATATCGATTTCGCGGAACTCGGTCAGGCTTACTGCACGGCTGCGCGAGATCTGGCTGGCGAGGCTTCGGTTTTCGTCGACAAACTACCGTTTAATTTTCTCTATTGTGGCTATATTCTCGCGGCACTGCCCAATGCCAGGCTGATTCATCTGGTACGCGATCCCCTCGATACTTGCTATGCGATCTACAAGACTTTGTTCTTCGGAGCCTACAGCTTTTCATATGATCTCGATGAACTGGCCAGTTATTACATCAGTTACCACCAGCATATGGCGCATTGGCGTACCGTAATGCCGGGCAGGATTCTGGATGTACACTATGAAGACCTGGTCCGCGATCCGGAGAATCAGGCACGGCGGATTATTGAATGGTGCGGACTGCCCTGGGAGTCTGCTGTACTCGATTTCCATCGTCGCAAAGACGCGGCGCTGACCGCGAGCGCCATGCAGGTTCGCCAACCTGTGCACACGGCGTCAATCGGTTCCTGGCGGCGCGCGAAAACGCTGCTCGAACCTTTGCAAGCACGCTTTGCCGCAGCAGGGCTAATCTGAGCGGCTAACCCGGTTGGCGCTGAGTCACGACTGACCCAGCACGTCAGTTTGGCAAAGACAGAACAGAGTTGCGTTGTTCACACCCCGGCTCCCACTATCAGTTCTCCACTATTAGATCTGCATTATCAGATCCCAGGTTCCAGCAGCTCAGGCCGAGGTCACTTGGCATTGTCTGAGCATCAGCGTAGTCTCCTGTCAGTGACTGGCGCACCGCCACCAAACAAGCAGATTGCATGTACTGCAGGTATCCACACAATTGCCACGGTGCCAGTGGCCAGACACGGCGCCAAAAAATGCCATTTAAGGGACTAAACAAATCAGGATGGCGGTGCTCGAGGCAGGTCCAAAGCAGTCTCAACCTGTCACAGCACAGACATTCCGCAATGAAAGGAGTCGTTGAACCGTGACGTTATTGCAGAGATTCAAACACAAGTTGTTCGCTCGCCGCAGCGTACCAGCGCAGACGAATAGCGAACCAGATCTTGCGCTGGCCAGCGAGCACTGGGCAGCGAGAGCCAGACAGCAGCGCGATGCCACGCTGCCAAGTTCCTGGGCTGAATCGCCACTGGTCATCAATGAACATATTAATCCGCTGGTTTCAGGCAAGCCCGATCGGGGCTGGCTCGAAGCCGTCGCTGTTAATTATTTCCCTGAACCCGTGAATCGCTGTCTCAGTCTTGGTTGCGGTGGTGGCGGGCTCGAACGACACGGCTTACAACTGGGTATCTGCACCCACTTCGATGCTTTCGATGTCTCTGCCGGGGCAGTCGACATTGCCATTGAAGAAGCGACCAAGGTCGATCTGGCGGACAAGATTGATTACCAGGTGGCCAATCTCAATGAACTGGTATTGCCGCCAGACACTTATGACGCGGTGTTCGCATCGCAGTCGGTACATCATATCGAGGCGCTTGAATTTTACATGCAGCAGGTAAGTAACTCGCTCAAAGAAGGCGGCTTGTTTATCGTCAATGAATTTGTCGGGCCCAATCAGTTCCAGTGGACCGATAAACAACTGCGCCTTGCAAATGACATGCTGGAGTCAATTCCGGAGCAATACCGGTACTGCATCAGGGAAGAAGGCTTTAAGCAGTCAATCGAGCGGCCAACCATTGCGGCAATGAATGCCTACGATCCTACCGAAGCGATCTGTTCACAGGATATCCTGCCACTGCTAAATACCCACTTTGATCTGGTTGAGCAGCGCGATTTTGGCGGCACCTTATTGCATCTGGTACTCGATAATATTGCCGGCAATCTGGAAGCCGATGAAGAGGGTAAAGCGATTTTGCGCGACCTGATCAGGCAGGAGCGGGAGCTGCTCGAGCAGGGTGAAATCAGTAGTGACTTCACACTGATAGTCGTGCGTAAAAAGTCTGCCCAACCAGCCTGAAAAATATTTTTTGCAAACTATTGCGTAGTCCAAAATTAGGCATATTATTTTCCTGTCACCACATTGGGTGGGGCACTTTTGGAGAATGACGCAATGAAAAAAGCAACAGCGAAACCCGCTACTTCAGCAGCCAAAGCCAAGCCTGCCGCCAAGCCAGCAGTGAAAGCCAAATCAGGCAAGAAGTAAGTAGCAGTAGGGGCCGGAAACGGCCTGGTTTGTTGCCGAACTCAGCGGCTATGCAGCTGCGCTGAATTAGACAAAGCCCGACTACCCTGTAGCCGGGCTTTTTTATTGTGTGGCGCATATCAGCCAGATAGTGGTTCGGCGGTTGGCTATATTGGCAGGAAGTACAGGTGCAGATTCAGCGAACTGAAAAGCACTTGCTTGAGGAGTGGCCAAAAAAGCGAGTCAGCTGAGATGGCAAGTTAGCCGGACTGAAACGTAAGGCGCGAAAGAGATAAGCGAAGTAGTTACTGGCGAGACGTCTGATGAGATGACTATTTAATTGACTGCGTAGCCCGGATTGTCAGAACCATCCAGCTGAGCCAGATCATTAAACTGAATCATGTTGCGCAATTCGGAAACATATTCCTCGCCACGTTCAGAGTAATTGGTTAATCCGTTGACCAGTTGCAGGCCGCTGACTGTCGCGTCGCTGTTACGCAATTGCTCGCGAGTCTGGCGCAATTGGCTGTAGGCCGGGTGATGATTGATATTACGTAAGTAATACTCGACTGATTCTTCGGCTGACGAAAAGTCTGCGACTTCATATGACTCTCCGGCCGGTCGCTGATTGGGCACGATGCCGCAACCTTCGACAAAACACCATTGGCCGTAATAGTTATTGCCTTGTTCAGCAAAACGCGATGTTCCCCAGGCGCTCTCGTTGGCCGCTTGTGCCAATGCCAACGATGGTGGAACAATGTCCACGCGGCGGATAAGCGTTTGCCAGTCGGACTCTTCATCGAAATCGAACTCTTCGACTTCATAAGTTTCAGCGAGGTTGGAAACCTTGTATCTTTCTAAAAAAGATAACTGACCCTTCTCTTGGTGCATGTCAAGAAGCTCTGCTCGTTGCGTGAGCAATTCCCGATTCTGTTGTTGAATGATTGGCAGAAAATAGTCTAAAAAAGCTTGTTTGCGCTCTTCTCCGGCATCGAACTGAGTGAAATCAGGCGGGGCGGCGGTGTAGCCTAAAAGAAATTTGAGCGAACCCGCCAGCAGAATGGCAAACGCGGCAGCTTTACAAACTGCAAGGTTTGGACAGTCACTGGTAATCAGGGAGGTGAGCTTTTTGTAGGAGTGGGACAGCATTTCCATCGCGTTGAAAATTACCATAGCGGGGAAAGATTGCAAACCATTAGTTCAAGTTGCGCGGCGAAATGTGAGCTATAGCGAGCACAAAACCCGCAATTCGGTGGGTTTATTGCGGCTCGATGCGTACATCTACGTAGGCATCGATTCAGGACTTGAATGGAATTTATGGAAAGCGGGCGAGCTTTTCATCAGGCGGCGTATCTGCCGCTCGACCTTCTAAAGCGATCGTCCGCAATCCGGTAGATATCTTCACCATTATCAGCAAGAACTCATCTTGCAACTAGTCTCTGTTGGCGAGCTTGTTATCCACACTCCATGGGCCGCCACCGAGTCCGGCGGCAATCATGAGGCCGGCCATGATCGCCAGATTCTTCACAAAATTTTGTGTCTCGTGACTGGTTTGTGCACTGGGCTCCATGGTCCAGAAATCATGCATGACCAAACTAATAACCAATGTTAGCCCGGCCAACAGAAACGCAATTAATTTGGTTTGAAACCCTGCCACCATGGCAAATCCACCACCTACCTGCAGAATAATAGTGAGCACCAGAAACAGCGGAATCATGACCATGCCATGCTCGGCCATGTAGGTGCTGTTGCCATCAAAATTGGTGATCTTGTTAATACCGGGCAATATGAAATAGATGCCAAGCAGGATGCGTCCGATAGTGACGTTCAGGTTTTGAAAATTCTGATGCAGTGTGGTCATGATTCCCCCGGTAGTGGTCGCAGTATCTTGCATCCTGCAAGACACCTGATTTTTGCAGCAGTGTCGCATTAAGCACACTGGAAAGCGACGCTATTGGCAGCATGGCGGCGCCCCCAAAAGCGGGTGGGAGGTGCGTGGGTGTGACTGCTGGATACTGTGGATCAGCGATCACAGGTTACTGATGCCAGGCGGTTTTTTGCCCAATTGGCGCCAAGCCAGCATTTCCGGCCCACAGCATGTGTCGGGTAGACCGATAATGTAGGTAGATTAAGAGGAAATTTGCTGCGAAAAACCGTATTATGCGGTCCATCGACATTAAAGACATTATAAAACCCCTATCTAAACTATTTAATTCGAACAAGAGGTAATGAAAATGAAATCGCATTTTCCGTTAGTACCCGGAAAGATTTTAAGCAGGCTGCCCAAGCTGTGCTCTCTGGGGCTGCTGTTAGCGCTCCCGCAGGCTGTCTTGAGTCAGAACGTCGTCAATGACGACACTGTCGAGTGGTATACCCTCGGCGGTGACTATGCCCATACACGCTATACGTCTGCCGACGAAATCACAGCAGACAACTTCGAAGAACTGGATGTCGCCTGGGAATGGGATGGCTCCAGCTTCGGTGGCTATTCCGGCCGTTCTACGCCAACTTATGTTGATGGCAAGTTGTTCACTGTGTCGGGTCCCCGACGTAATGTGGTTGCTATTGACCCCAAAACAGGTGAGACGATGTGGTCTTACCGGCTGCCAAATACCGGCCGCTGGGAATACTCCATGCGCGCTTCCTATGGTAAAGGCATCGCCTACGACCGTATTAACGGCAAGGGCGTAGTCTATATCTCCACTCCGGGCTTCTTCCTGGTCGCACTGGATGCTGAAACCGGCTCGCCGCTGGAAGGCTTCGGTGGTCAGATTCCGGTAGACGGTTTCCCGGAAACAGGTGTGGTCGACATGCTGGCCGACCTGGGTCATCCCTACGATGTCTACGAAGGCATCCCGCTGGAGACTGGTTACATCACAACCTCTTCACCACCCATCGTGGTGAATGACACGGTTATTGTTGGTAACTCTGCCGAGCAGGGCTACTTGCAAGCACGTGTCGAGAATGTACCGGGCGATATTCTTGCCTATGACAAGAACACCGGTGCCTTCAAATGGAAATTCAACGTCATCCCACGTCCAGGCGAGTACGGCCATGAGACTTGGGAAAACGACGCGTGGCAGTGGACTGGCGATGTCTCTTCATGGGCCCCGCTGACTGCTGATCCGGAAAACAACATCGTTTACATTCCAACCAACCCACCGACGATCGATTACTACGGCGGCTTCCGTCCTGGTGACAATCTGTTTGGTACCAGTGTTATTGCGCTGAATACTGAAACTGGTGAGCGCATCTGGCACTACCAGACTGTGAAGCATGATGTGTGGAACTACGATAATCCGTCACCACCGGTGATGCTTGATTTGAACATTCCCGGTCGCGGTGTCATTCCAGCAGTGGCTGAAGTGACCAAGCAAGGGTTTGTTTATACCTTTAATCGAATGACTGGTGAGCCAATCTGGCCGATGGAAATGCGTGAAGTTCCGGCTTCCAACGTACCCGGTGAGAAACTGGCGACGACGCAGCCCTTCCCAACCAAGCCACCACCCTTCGAGATGCAAGGTCTGACTGAAGACGACTTGATCGACTTCACGCCTGAGCTGCGTCGTGAAGCGCTGGAAGTTATGGCTAGCTACCAAATGGGACCGTTGTTTAACCCGCCGATTCACGACACCAATGCAGCAGGCAAGATCTCTTCGGCCATGTGTCCGGGCGACGGCGGCGGTGCCAACATCTATGCGCCACCCACTGCCGACCCAACATCGGGTTTCCTGTATGTCGCTTCCGCGAATGCATGTAGCTGGCAGCAAGTAATGCCGGGTGAAGAAGCCGACACGTTTATTGACGAGCCAACGGGTACCACGTTTGCAGCCTATGCCAACGGCCCACGTACGCGTCCACCGCGTCTGAGTTCTGGTCTGCCTTATGTGAAGCCGCTGTACAGCAGCATCACTGCCTACAACATGAATACGGGTGAGATCGCTTTCCGTATTCCAGCCGGTGAAACACCAGACCGCGTGCGCAACAACCCTGCTGTAGAAGGCGTGGATGTTGGTGACACTGGTAGTGGTAGTGCGCCTTCCATGGTCACGACTGCCAACATGCTGGTTTACGCCAGCGTAGACCACGACAACACACCTTTGTTGTATGCCGTGGACAAGCAGACTGGTGAAGAACTGGGTCGTATCGAAGTGCCTGCCACAACACGTTATGGCATGAGCTCCTGGGTACACGAAGGTCACCAGTACATCATCCTGCAAACTGGTGCCAAGCTAACAGCGATGGCATTACCAGCAGCGATGGCTACCGGTGATGGCCACTAGGCACACCGCTGAGTTAATGGCTTCTGTATAAAGAGGCCATTAACGCACGCGAATAAAGCAAATAGCGAAAACGAAAAAGGGTCACCCTGTAATGGGGCGACCCTTTTTTATTGTATTGTTCTAGCGTGTAGCTGGTAGTAGATAGCTGTTACCTCAGTGCTCTTTATGGCACGGCAAACACCCAGACAACCCCGCCTTGTGGCACCGGTGTGCGCGTGCCTCGTTGCATATCGATACGCGCCGTCATTGACGCTGCATCCACACCCCAGCCGGATTGCACGGCGATATACTGTTTGCCGTCAACCGAAAAAGTGGATGGCACACCGATCACGCCTGAGTTGGTGCGAAAGCGCCACAACTCCTCACCAGTATTGGCATCGTGCGCACGGAAAAAGCGATCACTGGTGCCGCCACTAAAAACAAGATCGCCCGCCGTGGTCAAAATACCGCCCCAGTTGCTGGTTGCGAACTCACGGGTCCAGACTCGCTCGCCGGTATTAATATCCCAGGCTTGAATCTCGCCGATGTGATCTGATCCGGGCAGAAGCTCCATGGTAGACCTGGCACCTATGTAGGCGCTGCCGGGCATGTAGGTGACTTCTCGGCCCTCAAGAGTGCCGCAGGTGTTTTCATTGGCAGGGATATAAACCAGGCCAGTACCGGGGTTGTAAGCGGCCGGCGGCCAGTCCTTGCCACCCCATAATGAGGGGCAGAAAGAAGTCGTGCTGCCCGTGGTGGGTTTACGCTCTGGATTGTAGGTTGGTCTGCCACTCACCGGGTCGATAGCCGTAAAGACATCCTGAAAAACATAAGGCTGGGCATCGACGAAATTAATGTCGCGCCCGTCGCGTTCCAGCAACCACAAATAGCCATTGCGGCCAGCGTGCACGAGGCCGTCAATCTGCCGCCCGTCGCGCTCTACCGGCATGAGAATCGGCGTCGAGACCTCATCCCAGTCCCAGGAGCCGTTCCAGTGATATTGATGATGGCTGGCAATGGCACCGGTATCGATATCGAGCGCGAGCACCGAATTGGTATAGAGATTATCGCCAGGGCGTTGGTCGCCAACCCACGGGCCGGGATTGCCAGTGCCCCAATAGGTCAGCCGGCGTTCAGCATCGTAATG
Organism: uncultured Gammaproteobacteria bacterium; assembly: GCA_913060975.1. Taxonomy (GTDB): domain Bacteria; phylum Pseudomonadota; class Gammaproteobacteria; order Pseudomonadales; family Pseudohongiellaceae; genus UBA9145. Next base: position 40,727 of record CAJXVC010000013.1, on the reverse strand, counting down.
CCCCGGCACCCACACAGCGGCACCACCAGTGCGCCAGGACTCGCCGGGCCAACTATCGTTGCCGGGCTCGCCCGGTGCTGGCACGGTATACGTGCGCCAGGCTTCCACGCCGGTCTCGGTATCCAGCGCTACGACAAAGCCGCGTATACCCAGCTCGCCGCCAGAGGCGCCCACCATCACCTTGCCTTCAACAGCCAGCGGCGCCATGGTGATGTAATAGCCCCAGGCATTGTCCTGCACAGAGACATCCCAAAGCTTCTCGCCGGTGCTGGCATCGAGCGCGACAACACGCGCGTCCAGCGTCGCCATAAAGACTCTGTCACCATAGAGCGCGACGCCGCGATTGGTGCGATGAAAGGCCACGAGATTGTCCGGCAGGTTATGGCGATAGCTCCATAGCGCATCACCACTGGCCGCATCGATTGCCAATAGCTCGTTGGCAGGCGTGGTGATAAACATCACGCCGTTATTCACAATCGGCGGCGACTCATGGCCGCCAACCACGCCCGTGGAATAGGTCCATACCGGTTGCAGCTCGCTCACATTGTCGGCATTGATTTCATCCAGACTACTGTAGCCCCAGCCTTCCAGATTGCCGCGATAACTGAGCCAGTTCTCCGGCTCGGGATTGTTCAGGCGGGCATCGGTAACGGAAGTGTAGTTGTTGACCTGTGCTTGAGCTTGAAAGGGCATCGCCGCGAGGGTCAGCAAAGGCAGTAATACAGTGAAGGTGCTGCGGATTATTGTTGTTTTCATCACTCCTCCTGAGGGGCTGTGTTACGCAAAGAAGTTAGCATTGACCACGGCCATGCGCTAGGACAATCCGACTATCACGCAGGCGAGGGTCACTAGCTTAAAAATGCTGGGTATTCATGGGACTGTGCCATATTTTGCGAGATACTATTTCGCGACCAAGAAACAGACTTTCCGGGGTAGCTATTTACCGCGCTATTTGTGCCACGTGATATGACCAAATGGTAAGAAAAAGCTCGTTGAAAGAAGCAGGTTTAAATAAGTAGGTTGCAATAAGTAGATTCAGATAAGCAGGTTTGAATAAAAAGCCTGAACAAAAAGCAGCAATCATCCTGTCTGGTAGTAGTCTGCTTTTGATAGTGTCGGTAACAGGCAGACCATTTTGATTATTGCGATCCCCGAAAGCAGCGCATGGAGCAAACGCATGGCTAGAACAACACTGATTCAGATCCTTCTGGCGAGCTCGGTATTTATTGTTAGCCAAGCGGCCGTGGCACAACAGGATGCTGATCCGCGAGCGGGCGTATTTTCAGCAGAGTTTCCCTATACCTCGCGATTTGTCGAAATCAACGGCCACACACTGCACTACATCGATCAAGGCAATCCCGAAGGCGATACCTTCTTGTTTCTGCACGGCAACCCCACCTCATCCTATCTATGGCGCAATGTGATGCGCTATGTAGAGCCCCATCATCGCATTGTGGCCGTGGACAATATTGGCTTTGGCCAGTCCGATCAGCCGCGGGATCTGGATTACACGTTTCAGACTCATTACGACTACATTGAAAAGTTTATCGAAGCGCAAAACCTCGAAGACATTATTCTGGTCATTCACGACTGGGGATCTGTGCTTGGTTTGAATTATGCGATGGAAAACCCTGATAACGTCAAAGGCGTAGCGATGATGGAGGCGCTTATTCCTCCCACATTTCCTATGGAAGAGTCTGGCTTTTTTGCCAACTTTCGCAACCCTGACAACGGCAGAGAGCTGTTGATCAACCAGAATCAATTTGTCGAGAATATCTTGCTCGGTGGCACGCGAACGCGCACCATGAGTGATGCTGAAAAGAATGTCTATCGCGAGCCTTTCACTGACCCGGAATCGCGTTTTCCGATTTATGTCTGGCCCAACGAACTACCGATAGCAGGAGAGCCTGCGCGCAATGTCACGGTGATTGAAAACATCGGCCAGTGGCTAAGCCAGTCACCGCAGCCAAAACTGGTACAGTACGCCGCTCCCGGCGCGTTAGGCGGCCCGGCAGCCGCCGAATGGATGCGTGACAACTATGCAAATGTGGAAATCGATTTCGTGGGCTATGGTGGTCATTATATTCAGGAAGACAATCCGCAAGCCATCGGAAGAGGTCTAATCGAGTGGCATCGACGTAACTTTTAAGAATCCTTTTTTAAGCACAGCGTTAAGAAAATAACCGAACTAACAATCTTTAATTGGAGAACATCGCATGAAAAATCTGGTTGTAGCCGGAGCTACATTGTTAATCAGCACCCAGCTTTGGGCAGCAGATGCTAGCGCAACACGAATGAAGATCGAACAGAGCCTGAGTAACAGCAATCGCGAGGCGGCTGAAATTGCCCGCGACGCCAATCGCAAGCCAGCCGAAGTGCTCGAATTCTTTGGCCTTGAAGACGATATGAAAGTACTGGAAATTTCTCCAGCCACAGGCTACTGGTCCAAGTTTCTTGCGCCTGTGCTGTGTAGCAGTGGTGGGGAACTGGTTTTTTCTGTGGGTGTCAGTGACAGCTTTAAAAGCAATGTCATGACAATGGATGGCATGGATTGCACATCGGCAATCAATGATGCGGTCAATCTGGGCAGTATCCCCGAGTTTGAATTCGATGACAGCGATTTCGACTTAGTGCTCACCTTCTGGAATCTCCACAACCCATCGGCTGAAGACCGCGAGAATATGAGCGTCGCTATCTTCGACGCGCTAAAGCCTGGCGGCATCTACGGCGCGGTTGATCACACGCGACGCCACAACCAGCCAACAACACGAGCCACCGGACGACGACTTGATCCGGTATTGGTCATCAAGGAAATGGAAGCCGTTGGCTTTGAGTTTGTGGATTTCAGTGATATGCATTACCACCCTGAAGACGACCTGACGCAGGAAGTGGGTACCAGTGGTGTGCAGGGCAATACGGATCGCTTTGTGTTGAAGTTTCGCAAGCCGGAATAACGGATTTCCGGTAGTAGAAGTTGACCTCTCAGTGAATCCGGGGTGGGGCTAAATAAATTAGAAAAGGCACTTCATTGAGGTGCCTTTTTAACTGATCCAGATAGCAATGAAAATGAAAAGGCGTGGGAAGCCCCACGGCTTTCCTGTTATTATTTTTCCCCGCAGTGTCCAAATCCTTTCAGGAGAATAAGAGTGTTTTTAAAGCACCTGAAATCGTTCATTTTTTCGAAAATCACTACAATTCATCTCAGCACATTGCTCGCCGCAGGCAGCCTTGCCGGCATCGCCACGGCGCAACCCGCCGAGCCACAGCTGCCGCGGCAGATGGCGTGGACGGCCTATAATCTGGGCACCACCGGTTACAATCAGGCTGTAGCCATCGGCGCCATGTTGCGCGAGCGCTACAACGTTACGCTGCGGGTGATACCCGGGCAAAACGATGTCTCCCGCCTGTTGCCCCTCAAAACTGGCCGCGTAGAGTTCACAGCCAATGGTGTGGCCACCTATCTGGCCCAGGAAGGCATGTTTCAATTTGCCAACGAAGAATGGGGCCCTCAGCCATTGCGGCTGTTGATGAGTTCCAATGGCTTGAGTAATCAGGCCGTGGCCGCGGCCGCCGATATTGGCGCGACCAGTTTCGCCGACCTGCGCGGGCACCGCGTGCCTTATGTGCGGGCTGCACCGGCACTGAACATTTCCATGGAAGCCTATCTGGCCTGTGGTGGACTAACCTGGGACGATGTGGAGCGCGTGGATTTCCCTGGCTACGACGCCGCGTGGAATGGGCTAATCAACGGCGATGTTGATGTGGCATTTGGCACTACAGTGTCGGGGCCCCCGTTTCGGCTTGAAGCTTCCCCGCGTGGCGTGAACTGGTTGCCTGCACCTCATGACGACGCCGAATGCTGGCAGCGCCTGCAGGCTATAGGACCGTACTTCACCAAACATACTGCGACCCGAGGGGCTGGCATCAGCGATAGTAATCCCCATGAGGCCGGCACCTATCCCTATCCTTTACTAACCGCACTGGCTTCGCAAGACAGAGATCTGGTGTATTCGGTCACCCGGGTAATCAACGAGAACTATGACGACTTCAAAGACTCCGATCCCGGCGCCATCGGCTGGGCAGTGGAGCTGCAGGTATTTGATTGGGTCGTACCGTATCACGAAGGAGCCGTGGCCTACTGGCGCGAGGTGGGCATATGGACCAACGAGTTCGAGGCCCATAACCAGCGACTAATTCAACGCCAGCAAGTACTGGCCGAGGCCTGGGCCGAAATGGCCGACCAGAATGTTAGCGGCCGGGAAGAATTCGCCGCCGCCTGGCAGCGACTCCGCGGCCAGCGACTGGAAGCAGCCGGCTTCGATCCGGTCTGGCGCTAGTGGCATATATTCAGGGTGAACTGCCAACGCCGCTACGTTGGCTCACAGGCACTGCCGCAGTCGGCAGTGCCTTTCTGGCGATGGATGCCCTGCGACTGTTCGGCGGCACCCCGCTGCTGGATTTCGTCATCACCGTTCAAAACCATTACTACTATGCTCTGATCGGTTTACTCCTGCCGCTATGCTTTTTGCTTAACCCCACCTTCAAAAACCCGAAGAGCATCTGGTTCGACGCGGTGCTCAGTCTGGCCGTATTCGGTGCCTGCTTATTCTTCTTTATCAATGCCGAGACCATGCTGGATTTCGGCTGGGAGTTCGCCGCACCTACCTATGCAGTGTGGGTAAGCTATGTGTTGTGGATACTCATCATGGAAGCAGTGCGCCGCACCGGCGGTTGGGTATTGTTCTGTCTCGTACTGGTGTTCTCGCTCTATCCCATGTTTGCCGAAAGCCTGCCCGGGCCCATCTCCGGCATGGCATCTTCGCCAGGCGAGACTGCGGCCTATCACGTAATGAGCATCGAGAGTGTGTTGGGACTGCCGTTCCGCGCCTTCGCGCAACTGGTCATCGGCTTTCTCATTTTCGGCATCGCACTGCAACAAACCGGCGGCGGGCGCTTTTTTATTAATCTGGCCTTCGCCATGTTCGGCCATGTGCGCGGCGGCTCGGCCAAAGTAGCGATAGTGTCCAGCGGCCTGATGGGTTCCATGAGCGGTAGTGTGATTACCAACGTGCTCACCACGGGCCAGATGACCATTCCGGCCATGCGCAAGAACGGCCTCGAGAAAGAATACGCCGCCGGTATCGAAGCCTGCGCGTCAACCGGTGGGGTGTTACTGCCGCCGATCATGGGCTCCACCGCCTTTGTTATGGCGACGTTTCTTAATGTGCCTTACACCACCGTGGCACTGGCTGCAGCCATCCCCGCACTGCTGTACTTTTTTGGACTGTTTGTTCAGGTTGATGCTTACGCCGCGCGCAAGGGCTTAAAAGGCACGCCTCGCGAAGAACTGCCGAGCCTGGCAGGGACCATGAAGCAGGGCTGGTTTTATCTGGTCGCATTCGCTGTGCTGATCTTCTTGTTGGTGTATCTGCAACGAGAGGCCATCGCACCTTTTATTGCCACTGGCCTGCTGTTGGTGCTGAACCAGTTCTCTACCGACCACCGCTGGAACCTGAAAGAGCTAGGTGCATTCCTGGTCGCCACCGGCAAATTGTTAATGGAGCTGTTAACCATCATGGCCGGAGTAGGGCTCATTGTCGGCGCGCTATCTGTCACCGGCTTATCCGGCACCTTGGTGAATGATCTGTTGTACCTGGCCGGCGACTCCACATTACTGTTGTTAATAATGGGCGCGTTCAGCAGTTTTCTGTTGGGCATCGGTATGACAGTCACCGCAGCCTATGTATTCCTCGCCATCATACTGGCACCGGCGCTGATACAAGGCGGACTGGATCCCATGAGTGTGCATCTGTTCATTCTCTACTGGGGCATGCTGTCCTTCATCACGCCTCCGGTAGCCCTCGGTGCCTTCGCCGCTGCCAGCATCGCCGGCGCGTCAGCGCTGACCACCGGCTTCAAGGCCATGCGCCTGGGCAGCATCATTTACTTCATCCCGTTTTTCTTCGTGCTGGAACCAGCACTGGTGATGGGCGGCAGTTGGACACAAACGCTGTTTTTCACTGCCAAGGTGGCGGCAGGCATCGTGTTAATTGCATCGGCGTTGCAACACTATCTGGTGGGCGTGGGCATGTTGGCTGCCACCGGCGCCGTCGCCATTCTCGGCCGAGTGCTCATGGTAATCGGAGGCGGTCTGATCGCTATGCCAAGCCTTGATGTTATTGGTTTGGATGTCTCGCAGGTGGTGCTACTAGCTAGTGGTGGTGTAGCTGCGGTGGTGGGTGTTTTGCTTTGTCGGAGTATGGAACCTCAGACGGCAATTGACGTCCAACAGGCGAATGGTGAAATCTGAGCGGTCAAGCCCGATCAAGAGCGATCAAAATGAGAAAAGGGGACACCAATAAAATAGTAAATTAACCTTCCATCTCCACAAACTCCATGATGTTGGCTTTACTACAATGCTTGGCGCTGTCTTACTATTTTATTGGTGTCCCCACCCTCTGATTAAGTTTCTTGCGCCGGTGCTGTGTAGCAGTGGTGGGGAACTGGTTTTTTCTGTGGGGGTAAGCGACAGCTTCAAAAGCAATGTCATGACGATGGATGGCATGGATTGCACATCGGCAATCAACGATGCGGTCAATCTCGGCAATATCCCCGAGTTTGAATTCGATGACAGCGATTTCGACTTGGTGCTCACCTTCTGGAATCTCCACAACCCATCGGCTGAAGACCGCGAGAATATGAGCGTCGCTATCTTCGACGCGCTAAAGCCTGGCGGCATCTACGGCGCGGTTGATCACACGCGACGCCACAACCAGCCAACAACACGAGCCACCGGACGACGACTTGATCCGGTATTGGTCATCAAGGAAATGGAAGCCGTTGGCTTTGAGTTTGTGGATTTCAGTGATATGCATTACCACCCTGAAGACGACCTGACGCAGGAAGTGGGTACCAGTGGTGTGCAGGGCAATACGGATCGCTTTGTGTTGAAGTTTCGTAAGCCGGAGTAATCGGGTTTCGGCGATTGCTAAAACGGTCCTCCCAGCGGATATCGCTTAGGGCTGAACCAAAAAAGGCACCTCTTTGAGGTGCCTTTTTTATTTTGTGGAGCTGGGGAGAATTGAACTATGTATGTAGCCTATTGATATAGAAGCATATGCGGTGAGTATCGGCTTCTATATGCCTACGAAAATACTGTCATTTTGGTATGTTACTCATTTAGGAAAACCACTAATATAGCGATTCGAAAGGAAATAACAGCTTGTCTAGTATACTGTTATACCTACTTTGGCTTCTTAATCTATAGTAAGACTAGGATGTCTAGATTCTACACGGCCATAGATTGCAGACAGGGTTTTAAAAAAGTTGGTGAGAAGTATGTTGCATCTAAGAAATTCTAGCCGATTTTTATAGTAAGGTATTGAAATTCATTTGTGGAAATTTCATTTGATAAGGAAAGCGTAGGTTCTACGCGAGAACTCAGATTGGTGGTGAACAGATTGAAAAAGGAAGAACGGAATCGAAATTTGCTTTTTTCAGGGAGACCATGTGCAAATAGAGCATATAGAACAGAAAAGGGAGCTATGTTATGCGGTCGTTCTGAAGAGGTGTTATCTAGTAGCTACTTTGGAAAATTTGAAGGAAAGATAGATCTCATTTTTACATCTCCGCCATTTCCTCTAAACCGAAAAAAGAAATATGGAAATTTGCAAGGCGAGGACTATATCGAATGGCTTTGTAAATTTGGCCCTATTTTTAAATCGCTTTTGAGACCCAAAGGATCAATAGTAATTGAAGTTGGCAATTCTTGGGAGAAGGGCTCGCCCACAATGTCAACTCTCGCCATTCGATCTCTTCTGGAATTTTTGGATCGAAACGATCTGCATTTATGCCAAGAATTTATTTGGAATAATCCCGCTAAGCTACCGACGCCTGCCCAGTGGGTAACGATTGATAGGGTTAGAGTAAAGGATAGTTTTACAAAAATTTGGTGGATGTCTCCAAATGAGAAGCCAAAAGCAGATAACCGGAAAGTGCTTACGGAATATAGCGACTCTATGAAAAAGCTTTTAGCGCGGGGAAGCTATAATTCTGGTAAGCGCGCATCTGAACATGACATAGGTAGTACATCATTCTTGGCTGATCATGGCGGAGCGATTTCTGGTAGTGTACTGACTCACGGAAATACTTTGTCTAGAGACCGTTACCAACAGTATTGTAAAAAGAAAAAACTGACTCCTCATCCAGCCAGAATGCCTCGTGCGATCGCGGAGTTCTTCATCAATTTCTTAACCGACGAGAATGACATAGTTTTAGATCCCTTTGGTGGTAGCAATACCACTGGCGCTTCTTCTGAATCGCTAAACAGGTTCTGGATTAGTGTAGAAGCCAATGAAGATTACATCGAAGGTTCCAAGGCTCGCTTTGATGGGTTGCTTTAGAAGTAAAGGACCATAAGGCTATGCGATTAAGAAAAGGGCTAGAACCCAGGCAATGGCAAAAGGCAGCATTATCAAGATGGGCTGAGAACCTATCGGGAATTGCCCATGTTGTCACCGGTGGGGGAAAAACTATTTTTTCGTATCTCTGCATTGAGGAATTTTTAAAGCAATTTCCCAATGGGCGAGTAAATATTGTGGTTCCTACACTCGCCTTAATGGATCAATGGGCTTTGGATATCGCTGAATCAATGGAATTTCAGCAAGAAGAAATTGCATGTTTTAGTGGAGAGGACAAGGCAAATCAGCCTGCTAAGATAAATGTAACTGTCATGAACACTGCTAGAAACTTGGGTGAATGGTTGGCATCAGATGAAGAGACTTTTCTGATAGTTGATGAATGTCATAGATCGGCTACCAAAGAAAACTCAAGATCATTAGCAGGAACACATAGCGCAACGCTTGGGCTCTCCGCTACCCCATATAGGGAGAATGATGATGGGTTCGACAGTTATCTAGTCCCTAGCCTAGGTAATGTCATTTTCGAGTATTCGTATAGAGATGCGCACAGAGATAAGGTCATCGTAGATTTTGATCTGGTCAATATTGATATTTCTGTGACGGACGATGTGTTCTATAAAAGCAATTTATCTAGGAAGTCAATGATTGCGCTCGAAAGCGATGAGACTAAGAAAAGCCAAGTTCGTAGTGCAAAAACGTTTGCTAATGCCTCACGAACTGCTTGGGCAGTGCGATTAGCTATAGCTCATAGAGATCAGCGAATTATTATTTTTCACGAGAGAGTTGGATCCTTGCATTCTATTTGTTCTGGGTTGAAGTCGCAGGGTATGACTAGCGTGGCATACCATTCTCGAATGTCTAGCGCGCACAGACGTGACAATCTAAGAATGTTCAGACGCGGCGAATCTAATGTTCTTGTGACTTGTCGAGCGCTTGATGAGGGCACAAACGTTCCTGAATCGAATGTCGCGATTGTTGCCCAGTCGACTACAAGTACTCGTCAGCGTATTCAACGGTTAGGTAGAGTCTTGAGGCCGGCTAACGGAAAAAATTATGCCACTGTCTACACGCTTTACTATGGGGAAGACCGAGAGTTGCAGCTTCGAGAAGAAGAAGCAGGGCTGATTGGTGTGGCAGAAACAACTTGGAAAGCCGCCGCTATTAAATGAGACAAATTTCAAAAAATGACCGCGTATATTTGCCTAAGAGTTTCTCGAGCGAGGCTCAGTACGAGGCAGTAGTGCTCTCCGAGTTTAGGAAAAAATTACTAGATTTTCATGTGCTCCCATTTAAAAAAGAAATTCAAGGTGTAAATGGGACGAGAAATATTCCAGATCTAGCTATAGTTGCGAAAGATTTGTCATGCTGGTTTGTCGTGGAAGTGGAATTAGCACATCATTCTCTCAATTCCCACGTTATTCCTCAAGTTACAACCTTTGTTGAAGGAGAATACTCTGATATTCACGCTCAGTACTTGAACAGCCGCCTAGAGTTAGACTGTTATGAAAGCCTATTTTCACTTGTGCGCTATCAAAGGCCCATAGTATTAGTCGTTGTGGATTCATCATCAGTCTATCAATCGGACTGGCATAAGGAACTCAGATCTATAGGTGTAAAGATGGCTATATTGGAGGCTTATTTCAATGAGCTTGATGACTGCATAGTGCTTCATGATGGGTACCATCCTGTTAAACCTGCTTCAGAATCCATAAAGCTGGTCAAGCATCAAACCTTGAATTCTCTTTATTGTAAAACTCCTCCACCAATACTGAGAGATATGCACTCTGCAAGTCTACAAGCCAATTATGGTGGGACAATGCACGGTTTGAAAGTTCTGTGTACGGAATCAGAGGCCATGCTTTTTCTATCTCCTGATCCAAATTTAGAAGAAGGTAAGCAGTATTTGTTAGAGGTTACCTCGATAACTGATATAAGAATTATTAAAAGGGAACACAGAAGAAGGGGCAATTTAAATGGCTGATGTCACTATTGAATTCGGGTATCAAAATTTTTCAAACTATAGGAGGCTGTCATATAAATGGTGGTATGCAATGGCTGAGTTTGTCGATAACTCAACGCAAAGTTATATGGACAACAGAGCAGCATTAGATAATGCGCTAGACAAAGAGTCTGAAGTGTTTTCTGTAAATATCACTAGAGATGAAGATTTTCTACGAATTTCTGATAATGCGATGGGTATGGATCAAAATGACTTGGCGAGAGCGCTAAAAGTAGGAGTGCCGCCTCAAGATATCTCTGGTCGTTCAAGATATGGGCTGGGTCTTAAAACAGCTGCATGTTGGATTGGGAATAAGTGGGTTATTAGAACTTCAAAACTTGGCTCAAATGAGAGGCTAACTGTAGAAATAGACGTTGATCGCGTGGCGTCTGGTGATCTAACTATGCCGATTAACATTGAGAACGAAGACCCTGGTAGCCATTACACTCAACTAGAGATAAGCGGGCATAACCGGGCGTTAGCTGGAAGAACAATAGGTAAAGTGAAGCAATACCTTTCTAGTATCTATCGAATAGATATTGCCAATGGATTAATGCAGTTAAAGTATGACGGGGAAACCCTTGAATGGCCAGGGTTTGAAGGTTCAGATTTTGTCGAAAGGCCGGATGGGACTAGATATAGGGATAGTTTTATCTTTGAAGTTGAAACAGAGAACGGAACTAAGGTTGTAGAAGGATGGGTCGGTGTTCTTCGGAATGGCAGTAGGTCTAAGGCCGGGTTTTCTATATTACATAGGAAGCGTTTGATAAAAGGATGGCCTGATAGCTGGCGTCCTGAAACGATATTCGGTGCTGGCGGCCGCAACGATCTGATCAACCAGAGGCTTGTGGGTGAGGTAAATTTGGAAGATTTTGAGGTTTCACATACGAAAGATGAAATTAATTGGCATTTGGATGAAGAAGAAGCAGTTGAGCAAGGACTAAAAGATGAGCTATCTATTTATATTGATGCCGCACGAAAGACTAGGAGAGGGAGGATTGATACCGGCCCAACTCAGCCACAGATCGACATAGCCGTAAGAACACTTGAAGAAGAGCTTTCTAGTCCTGAATTCATAGACAAGTTGACTTTGATTGATGTTATTCCTCCTGATGAAGCAATCGAGGAGGCCAATGACAGTGTTGTTGCGAGCGCTGAAACACATGAACCCAGCTTTAAAGCAACCATTGCAGACATAGAAATAAACGTGTATCTAGATTCTCACGTTTCCGTCAACGACCCTTACTTCGTAACAGATAGTAAACCTGAGGATGAAGTTTCGGTTGTAATTAATCTACAACATCCGCACTGGCAGATGTTAGATGGAGAGAATGCAGTGACAAACTACCTCCGCCACTGTATATATGACGCAATTGCGGAAGATAGGGCTACTCGCAAACATCGCTTGTCATCTGATACTGTTAAATTACTCAAAGACGCATATTTACGGGTTCCATTTGAGATTCTCCAGTCGCAAGACCAAGAATGAATGGATAGCCTGATGCTTGGATCGCTGTAGAAAGCGATAATGCTCGTGGATTAATTAATATATTAGTCTAAATTGCTTGCGAGGTCCTAAATCACGATGCCCAGCGTAAGCCGGCGTCGCCAATTGCTCCTGGCAATTCGCACGAACTCGACTTAAAGAGTTCGAAACTCTCGCAATCGACCAATAAAAAAGGGCTACCCCGGATAGGGTAGCCCTTTTTAATTTGGTGGAGGCGGGGAGAGTTGAACTCCCGTCCGTCAGTTCGCAGCCATTGGCTCTACATGCTTAGCGTCGTCTATTGAGTTAACCCGTATCCGCCCGACGGGCAGGGTGATTTGGGCGAGCTTGATACTTTTTAGCCGCTTCGCGTCAAGCGCGCTCCACTGGCGATTCCGTTCTATATGACGATTGCAAACTCAAGTTTACGGACATCCAAGAGGCAATCGCTAGCAAGCCTTTTAGGCTGCTAGAGCGTAGTTGTCGTCGTTGGCAACTATAAAGTTGTAATGAGGGATTTACGAGAATCATTACGTTCTCGGCATGCACCGCAGGTGTTGATACCGGCGTCGAATCCGAATCGCCCCCATCGATGAACAATCAAATTATAGCACATTTTTCGATTAGCAAGGGATTGGCTAATCAGCACCGAAGTTTACAGGGCCGGATAGACGCATATCAGAGCAAGATATCAGCTTATCGCCGCTGGTTGTGGCGTTCATCGAAGGATTAGTTGAAGGGTTTGCGAGTCAGACACCCGCTTTGGCCGGGAATCAGATGAGGTGAAAGAATTGGGCGATTCTCACTACAGCCCGGCTCACTTCAATCTCTGCTGCGCGAAACAATAACTTGCACAAGTAAATTACTGGCAGATCAGCAGCAGCTCCTACTTATTATGCTCTCGCACAACCCGCTGCTTGTCGATATTCCACTGGCGCTCTTTCAAAGTCGCGCGCTTGTCATGGGCTTGCTTACCCTTGGCCAGCGCGATCTGGGCTTTCACCAGGTGGTCTTTCCAGTACAGCTTGGTGCACACGCAGGTGTCGCCTTTTTGCTGCGTCGCGGCAAACAGTTGCGACAGCTGTCTTTTGTGCAGCAGTAGCTTGCGTGTACGCTGGGGGTCAGCAATGACGTGGGTGCTGGCGGTATCCAGTGGGTTGATGTTGCAGCCCAGCAAGTAGGCTTCGCCGTTCTTGATCAGGACATAGCTGTCCAGCAGCTGCACTTTTTTCAGGCGCAGGGCTTTGACTTCCCAGCCCTGCAATTGCACGCCGGCTTCAATAGTGTCCTGGATAAAATAGTCATGTCGCGCCTTCTTGTTGACGACAATAGTAGTATCCGGTGTTTTCTTTTTTGCAGATTTAGCCATGGGCGGCGATTATAGCGTGTTCGCTGCAAAGCGCTGCAACTAACTCGTTCTATGTAGAACTCACCGCGGTGGCTCGTCGTTGTGCTGCCCCGGGGGCACTGATAGAATTCCGGGCTACCCGTGCATAACAACAAGCTAAAAGGCTGACTTTAAAGGAGTTTTACTTTGCAGGAACGAGGGCAGTTCAGTTCGAGATTAGGGTTTATTCTTGCTGCTGCCGGATCCGCAGTTGGCCTTGGCAACCTGGTTGCGTTCCCGGTGATGGCGTCCAAAAATGGCGGCGCCGCCTTTTTATTCATCTATTTGTTCTTCGTGGCGTTCATCTGCTATCCGGTAATGATGGCGGAGATATCCATGGGGCGGGCCACCAATCGTAATCCGGTTGGCGCATTCTCCGAATTATCCGGGGGCGACAAGCGCTGGCGCCTGGCCGGTATGCTGGCCATCCTGACACCTTTTATGATCGCGGTGTTCTATACGGTGATCACGGTCTGGTTGGTGGTGTACATCAAAGAGGTGTTCACTGGTAACCTGCGCGGTCTCGCCGATGATACGACGTTTGGCGGGATCGTCTCCAGCCCCTCGTTATTCGGCTATCTCATCGCCTTGCTGGCTGTCATCTTCCTCATTCTACTAGGTGGCGTGAAAGGTGGTATTGAACGACTGGCGCGTGTCCTGATGCCGACGCTGGCCGTCATGTTGATTCTGCTGACTATCTTCGTGCTGACCTTGGACAATGCCAGTGTTGGCGTCAGCTATTACCTGGTACCCGATTTCAGTCGTATCGATCTGTCTGTGATAAATGGCGCCCTTAGTCAGGCGTTTTTCTCGCTGTCATTGGGTATGGGCATCTTGATTACCTATGGGTCTTATTTTTCTCGCGAAGACAATATCCCGGCGTCGACTCGAATGGTAGCGATCGCCGATACTTCAATCGCATTCTTCGCTGGCTTGTTAATCCTGCCTGCGATCTTTGCTTTTGACCCCAATACCAATACCGACGATCTGTCGACTAGCAGTGTGGGATTGATTTTCAGCTTCTTGCCGAAGATTTTCCTGTCCATGGAATTAGCGGTGGGCTATACCGGCGCCAGCATTGTTGCCTCGGTGTTCTTTGTGCTTGTCTTCTTCGCGGCACTGACATCGCTGGTATCAATAATTGAGATTCCAATTTGTTGTTGGATGGACGAGTTCAAGATCTCTCGTAAGAAAGCAGTGGCTATTCAGGCCGTGCTACTGACTGTGTTTGCAGTGCCTGCCACTATGTCGCTCGGCATCTCCGACTTCTTTACCAATTTCACCAGTTATGGCGGAGTCAGCAAATCGTTCTTTGATCTGATATCGGATGTGTTTTACGAAACGATTTTGCCTTTGGTCGGATTCATTGTCTGCGTCTTCTGTGCGCATCGCTGGAAAGTGAGTGGCTTGAAATCCGAACTGGTAGTCGGCGATCCGAATTTCGAAGGTTCCTGGCTGGAGAAGTATATTAACTTCTCACTTGGCACAGTTATTCCCGCGGTACTGCTGATTGTCTTTATCAGCACAGTGTCGCAAATCTATTTCGCTTGACGGGCCGTAGTAGCTTCACTCATGACCGTGATTAATCGCAGTGCTCTGGTTACGTACTCGGCGGAACAGATGTTCGATCTCGTCAACGACATCGAGCAGTACCCGCAGTTCCTGCCTGGCTGTACGGAAGCCAAAATCGTTTCGCAGACTGACACCGAAATGGTCGGCGAGTTGTGTCTGGGCAAGGCGGGTATCAAACAACGCTTCACAACGCGCAATGAACTCGACCGCCCGAATACTATCCGCATGAGTCTGGTCGAAGGTAACTTCTCCAGTTTTACCGCGTGTTGGCAGTTTACGCCTCTTTCCGAAGGTGCCTGTAAAGTGACCCTCGAGATGCAGTTCGAAATGGCTGGCGGGCTCATTGGCTTGGCGGCCGAGAAACTGGTGTCAGCCTCGGCCTCAGGTCAGGTCGATGCCATGGTGGCCAGAGCGCGCGATGTATATCAATAACAGCGTATTGAACAAAAGTAGCAACAGATGAGTACTGCGGCGCCTGCAAATAAGCTGATCAGTGTCGAGGTGGCCTATGCGCTGCCAGACAAACAGCGCATCATCAGTCTGCAGGTCAAGCCGGGCACGTCTGCCTATGAAGCCGTCGTCCAGTCAGGCATTGTGAGTGAATTCCCGGATATTGATCCCGACGCCAATGCCATGGGGATTTTTGCCAAGCACCTGGACGGCAAGACGCGCCCGCTGCCAAAAGATTATGCGCTCAAGGCTGGTGACCGAGTCGAGATCTACCGGCCGTTGACGATTGATCCCAAACAGGCACGCTTGCAACGGGCTGAATCGAAACGCGCATCGGCCCGACAAGGCACGAAAAGTTAAGCATTGTTTGTTATTATAGCTACTTAATCAGGCTCGAATTAGCCAATAGTCATGTCAGACAAATCCAACAAGCTCAGCAAGTCCGGCGACGGTAAAGCGAACGGCAAGCCGAATAAGAGTTTTCTGGCTCGCATTGAGCAGGGCCTCTACGACTTTTATGTCACGCCGTATCGTCGTAGTTTTGCCCGTGCGCAACGTGACGAAGAGGATTTGTTCATGCTGCTGATTTTTGCTGACAGTCTGGGTGTCCCCAACCCGGCCGCGTACTACACGCTGGAAATGCTTCCCCTAATCTATGATCGCTTCCACGAGTGGCACACTCGCATGGGCATGGAGCGCTCACCGCTGGATCACATCAGTTGCTGTTAGACCTGGCTCGACAACGCAAGATTCTCTTCTTCGGTGGCAAAGGTGGCGTCGGCAAGACCACTGTGTCTGCGGCAACTGCGCTGGCGCGTGCCAATGAAGGAGCCAAAGTGCTGCTGGTTTCTACGGATCCTGCCCATAACCTCGGTCATTTGTTTGACCGCAAGATTGGCTCAAGGCCAGTGCGCATTACGGCCGGTCTGGACGCGCTGGAGCTGGACCCGGAAGAAACCGTCGACATGCATCTAAAAGAAGTCACGTCGGCGCTGCATCAGCTCATGCCGGTGACTCAGCATAAAGAGATCGACAAGCATATGACCCTGTCCCGGGACGCCCCCGGTATGCAAGAGGCAGCGATTCTTGAGCGTATTGCCGAAGTCGTGGAGACTGGTCTGAATGACTATGACCTGATTGTGTTCGATACGGCGCCTTCCGGGCATACGGCACGCTTGATGGTGTTGCCGGAAATGATGTCGGCCTGGACCGAAGGCTTGATCAAGCAGCGCGAGAAAGCCGACCGTTTCGCCGAGTTCGTTCGCGAACTGGGCCGGGATAGCTCCATGGAAGACAAAACCTTTGGTGGTGAGCAGGACGAAGAGAAGCAAAAAGAAAGCAAGATTCGCCAAATACTGCTGCGCCGGCGTCGTAAGTTTTCCGATCTGCGCGATACACTGGCCAATACCGATCTCACTTCTTTTGTCATCGTGCTGGCTGCCGAACGCCTGCCGGTGCTCGAAACTATCGAGCTACATGAGAAACTGGCTCATTCAGGCATTCAGGTTGAATGCCTGGTCGTGAACAAGCGTACCCCGGCCGAAGGTGCCGATTTTTTGCGTGACCGTCATGCCCAGGAAGCGGTGCATCTGGAACTGCTAGATAAAAAACTCCCCAAAGTACCGCGTCAGGAAGTGGAGCTGATTGCCCGTGATGTGGTCGGATTGGAGGCTCTGGAAGCCTTTGTTGAAAAGCTGAGTTGAAAGATTTTCACCTGTAGCCGGTTCATCTTCTCTTGACGGGGCCATGCGCCCAATCTAATAATCACTGACTACGACCCAAACTGGCTTTGGATGACGATGCGTCGAGCAAGTACCACCAGAAACCTGAAACGGCATCAGATAGCGCGCCGTTATTTGCTGGCGTGTGTTCTGGCGTTTGGTTCACTGCTGCTTCTGGCTCAGGGTATCGAGCTGAGCCACTCGCACGACAATTTGCAAAGCCAGCTCGACTGCCAGATCTGTTTCAAGCATGGCTCGAAGGGCAAAGTACTCTTATCATCTGGCCTGAATATCGAAATCCAGGCCAGCATTGCCTTCTCTTTGGAATCGCAACCCCCACAGCCTTTCGTCGCTGTGCCACCCGCCAAGTCTCGTGCTCCACCCGCACTGTCCAACTCCTAGTTTTTTCTCTTGATGCCGCCGATGCTGCCAGTTCGTAACTGAACTGTTCGTCATTCATTGTGGCATTAACCAAATTAGTTCGAAAAAGAATTGGACAGTCAATCATGAAACAAGTGAAACCTGCCGCGTGCTTGTCGCTGGTGATTAAAAGCATTGTGGCCACTATGTCGTTGCCCGCTGCGTCGTTAATGGCGCAAGACGCGCATGACACACAACAGCCTGAACAAATTATTGTCACAACGCCGTTCGCGCGAACCGCGGCGGAAACCGCACTGCCTGTTGGCAGTCTCTCTGGCGAAGAGCTACGCGAAAAAATGGCCAACACTTTGGGCGATACTCTGCGCAACGAAATTGGTATTTCTACTTCTTCGTTTGGTCCGGGTGTAGGACACCCCGTCATTCGCGGCCAGTCTGGCAATCGGGTAAGCGTATTGAGTAACGGCGTCGGCGTCACCGATGCCTCCAGTCAAAGCCCGGATCATGCTGAAGGTGTTGAAGTAGCCTTGGCCGACCGACTCGAAGTGATTCGTGGGCCGGCTACTCTGTTGTACGGTAGCGGCGCAGTGGGTGGTGTGATCAATGTAATCGATCAGCGCGTGCCCAGCAATTTAGTAGATGCGCCCGAATTTTTCCTGGAACAAAGTCATAACTCGGCCAGCAACGAAAACAAGACAGTAGTGCGCCTGGATGCCGCAACAGGCGCGTTGGCGATTCATCTCGATGCGTTTCGCAGGGCGAATGACAATGTTGATATTCCCGGTTTGGCGCTGGATGAAACAGCGTTGGAAGCAGCCGAGGAACTTCTGCATGCGGGTGAAGAGGAGCTTGAGGGCGAACATGAAGAAGTAGATGAGGAGCATGAAGAATTTGAAAATACGCGCGGCTTCATCGGCAATTCCAATGGTGAGGCGCAAGGTGCCAGTCTGGGTTTGTCATGGATAGGCGATCGCGGCTTCATCGGCTTCTCAGTCAACGGCCTGGAAAACAATTATGGCTTGCCGCTGGGCACTCACAGTCATGCGGGAGCTCATGGTGATGAGGCCGATCATGAAGTAATTGCTGAAGAGGATCATGACGAAGCTGGTCACGCTCATGAAGACGTGGAGTTTGTCCGCATCGACATGGACAAGACTCGTTACGATGCCAAGGGGCAATTGAATTTCCAGTCTGGCCCGTTCGATACCCTGGATGCGTCTATTGGACTGACAAACTACGAGCACAGGGAAGTTGAATATTTTGCTGACGGCGGTCGCGAAATCGGCACGCGCTATAGCAACGATGGTATCGAGAGTCGCTTCACTCTTTCCCATGAACACTCCGAAACCCGCTCGGGCGTTTGGGGGCTACAAATTACTGACACGCAGTTTGCGGCGATTGGCGAAGAGGCATTTATCCCGGAATCCGGCGTCAACACTTTTGGCTTGTTTGGTGTGGAGCGCGTTGTCCGTGGCCGACTGACAGGCGAGTTTGGTTTGCGTCATGAGTGGACTGATATCGAGTCAGGTTCACTGTGTGCCAAATCCGAACAGGCCCTGAGTCTTAGTGCCAGCGCACTGTATGATGTCAGTGAGTCTGGCAATCTGCACATCGGCTTATCCAGTTCGCAGCGCACCCCGACCGTGGAAGAGTTGTACTCGAATGTCGATGCCAGCACCTGTGCGACTTATGCGGACCCGGAAGCCTTGACCTTACACGCTGCGACGAACTTGCTCGAGATAGGCAACAGTGCGCTGAAAAAGGAAACGGCGAATAATATTGAAGTGGGCTATCGACATCATGTTGGCCCACTCACTGGTCAGTTCAGTGCCTATCACAACAACATTGATGACTACATTTACCTGAATCTGACCGGGGAAGAATTCGAAGGTCAGCATCTGGCTCGCTACATGGCCAAGGATGCGACTTTCTCCGGCGTTGAAGGTGAGGTGTCATTTGCCTTGCTGGAGCAGGATGCGGCGACCCTGGAAATGACGATCTTTGGCGATCTGGTGCGGGCGAAATTCGCTGCCGGTGGCAATGTGCCGCGTATCCCGCCCGCTAAATTCGGTGCGGAACTGCGTTACTTCGGCGACAACTGGAGTATGCATTTGCACGCAACGCGTGCCAGTGCGCAAGACAACGCAGGAGCAAACGAGTTGACCACGCCCGGTTTCACGCGCGTTTCACTGTATGGCGATTTTCACTTTGACGTTGCTGGCAGCAGCGAAATGAAGGTTTATCTCAGGGGGGATAATCTGCTGGACGAAGAAGTACGCAATCACACGTCGTTCCTGAAGAACTTCGCGCCGGAACCCGGGCGGGCTATTACGTTGGGATTGCGCTTCGACTACTAAGATGGCTCAGTAGAGTTGAATCAGCTGTTGTTGGCGCTGCTGTCGTTATCGGCGCCGGCATCGTAAGGTGCGTCTTCATCGGTGGGTACGAAATCACCGGTGAAGCGTACTAGCTGATCGTCAGTAAAGAAGACCGATACGCGTTCCTGACCCCGTTCGCCACCACCTGGCTGATAGCTATAGATGTAATCCCAGCGATCCTGATGGAAGGGGTCGCGCACCAGCGGTGTGCCCATGACGAAAATCACCTGACGCTTGGTCATACCCGGACGCAGTTGGTCCACCATGTCCTGCGTGATGATGTTGCCCTGCGGGAGGCCAATCTTGTAGACACCCGGAAAATCCATGTTGCCGATGTTGCCGCAGCCAGCAAGGCTGAGCAGGAGAAGCAACAATGGAATGCTGCGAATTGTCTTGATAGGGCGTAATGTCATTGATTATGGGATGAGCCGCGTGGCTCTTAACTTTCCTAAGGGGCAGTGAGCGGGCATAATACCCTACCTCCAGTCAGGGTAAAACTGCCGGGTTGCGCAAAATCTCCCCAGAATGCAGTGATAACCCAAATGAGTTGGCAACATTGGCTGGATGAGTGCGCAAAAGCCTGCCGAATTATCGGGCTGATCGGACTCTTATCTGACTCCTGTCAGACACTTGTCAAATTTACAATGAGCTGAGCAATAACGAGCAGTGAGGCTTTAGGCCCTGCCTGTTGCAATAAGTTCCCAGCAATTAGAACAAAACCAATACAACCGCCCACGACCACTAACCAGCACGAGAAGCATTATGTCCTCAGAAAATCAGGAACTGCGCAAAGCAGGACTCAAAGTGACCCTGCCGCGGGTAAAAATTCTGCAAATTCTGGAGAGCTCAGACACCAAACACCTGAGTGCAGAAGACGTGTACAAAGCCTTGATTGAAGCGGATGAAGATGTGGGGTTGGCCACTGTGTATCGTG
This sequence comes from uncultured Gammaproteobacteria bacterium, assembly GCA_913060975.1. Taxonomy (GTDB): domain Bacteria; phylum Pseudomonadota; class Gammaproteobacteria; order Pseudomonadales; family Pseudohongiellaceae; genus UBA9145. Next base: position 20,002 of record CAJXVC010000013.1, on the reverse strand, counting down.
TGCTCACGCAATTCGAGACGGCCGGTCTGGTCATTCGTCACCATTTTGAAGGCGGTCATTCCGTCTTCGAGTTGGATTCAGTCGACCACCATGATCATCTGGTCTGCAACAAATGCGGTCGGGTAGAAGAATTTTTTGATGAAGTGATCGAAGAGCAGCAGGAAAAGATCGCGACCAAGTTTGGCTTCAAGATCACTGACCACAGCCTGTATCTATACGGCCTGTGCGCCAGCTGCCAGAAAGCAGCGGAAGGCTAGTCGCAGAGACTAAAAGAGTGATTATTAGATAGACCGATAGAGAGACCGATAGAGAGACTATTAGTAAGGCTTATAGAAACGCCAAATAGAGAAAGGCCAAATAGAAAGGCCAATAGTAAGGCCAGTAGTAAGGCCAGTAGAGAGACTATTAGAGAATCTAATAGAAGGGCTAAGAAAGAGACTAGCAGAAAGACTGATCGAGCTAGCTGTTAGCCACCATTTGCTCGGCATGGGCCAGAGATTCGGCGCTATAGGTTTCCCCGCCGAGCATGCGCGCCACTTCCTTGATGACTTCCTCACCTTCCAGCTTCGTAATGCGCGTCAGCGTGGACTTCTTGTCACTTTGCTTGCTCACCAATAAATGGTGATGGCCTTGTCCGGCCACCTGGGCCTGATGGGTCACGCACAGGATCTGGGCGCGCTCACCGAGCTGGCGCAATTGCTCGCCAACTACCTTCGCGACACCGCCACCGATACCCACATCGACCTCATCGAATACCAGGCTTGGCACGTGCGAGGTTTGCGCCGTGATGACCTGAATCGCCAGACTGATGCGGGAAAGCTCACCACCCGAGGCGATCTTGCCCAGTGGCTGCGGGGCTTGCCCGGGATTCGTGCTGACCAGAAACTCCACGGCTTCCAGCCCCTGTTGTGCCAGCTTGTCCGGGTCAGTGGCTGATAGCGAGACCTCGACAGAGGCATGAGGCATGCTCAGCGCTTGCAAGCGTTCGTTAACCGCTTTGGCCAGTTTGCTGGCGCCTTTCTTGCGCTGTTTGCTGACCTCGCCGGCCAGCTGGGCATATTGTTCACGCAGCAATTTGTCATTGGCGGCCAGCTTCTCCAACTCGGCATCGCAATTCTCCAGCTTGTCGAGCTGGCTGCGCAGATCATTGATCAGATCAATCAGTTCCTCAGGTTTGATGCGGTGCTTGCGCGCCACGGCGTGCAAATCTCCCAGCCGCTCATTGATGGCTTCCAGACGCTGTGGGTCGGCATCGAATTCGGCATTGAAAGCATTGAGCTCGGAGACTGCTTCCTGCAATTGAATGCCGGCGGTCTCCAACAGTTCCTTGATAGTCGTCAGCCGGCCGGATTGGGCAGGCAGACGCTCCAGAGCCGAACGGGCCTGATTAAGCAGGCTGCTGGCATTGCCGTCTTCACTTTCATCGCAATAGGCCAGGGCGCTGTTCACTGCCGCCAGCGTGTCGTCTGCGTGGCTGAGTGATTTGAATTCTGCTTCCAGCTTCTCGATTTCACCGGCTTCGATGTTCATCTCATCCAGCTCGATCAGTTGATAACTGAGTAGCTGACTCTCGGCGGAGTTGTCTGCCGATTGCTGGCGCAGGGCATCCATCTGCTGAAAATTTTGCTGCCATTGCCGCCAGGTCGAGTGCAACTGGGCCAATAATTTGGACTCCACGGCGAACTCATCGAGCAGGCGAATATGGGTGGAGCGGCGCAGGAGCGACTGGTGTTCATGCTGGCCATGAATGTCGAGCAGCATTTCACCAAGAGTCTTGAGGTTGGCAAGGGTGACCACAGAGCCATTGATATAGGCACGTGAGCGGCCATCATCATTGATGACGCGGCGCAGCAGGCAGGTCCGGGCATCGCCTTCGAGTTGCAGGTCATTGTCAGCAAGCCAGTCGCTGGCCTGGGCGATGTCCTGAATATCGAACTCGGCGCTTAAATCAGTCTTGCTGGCACCGGGGCGAATCACAGTCTTGTCAGCACGATCTCCGAGGGTCAGGCCGAGCGCACCCAGGATGATGGATTTGCCGGCGCCGGTCTCGCCAGTAATAGCCGTCATGCCGGGTTCGAAATCGATCTCCAGCTTGTCGACGGTGGCGAAATTACGGATAGAAAGATGCTGCAACATGACAGCAAGTATAGTGATACACGCCGGCCCAATACACAATATTTCGCGATTACCCGGTCGATTTCAGCAGTTAGTAGTCCGTTGTTGTCGCGATCGCCTGTTACAGGTTGAAAAGCCCCGACTGACCCCCATATCCGCTCGGAGTGCAGGCGTCTTCCTTGAGACGCCGGAATGGCCATCCAGACAATCAAGAACTCGAGAAGGGTAAGCAGGGCATGAGCAAGAAAGCGCCAGACAATGAACAATCGACCACTGAATCCGGGCAAGAGCAGCCAGCGGAACAGGCAGAGCAGAATTCCACGCCGGAAACTGACGCCTATGCCGAAGTAGCCAAAGAAGGCAGTGCCGAGGGTGAGGGTTCACAAGACTCTCAAGGCTCTCAAGGTTCGCAAGACTCCCAGGACGATAATTTTGCCAAGCTGGCCGTCGCGCAGGCCGAAGCGGCCCAGGCCAAAGATGACCTATTACGGGTGCAGGCAGAAATGCAAAATCTGCGTCGCCGTACTGAGCAGGATATCGAAAAAGCTCACAAGTACGGCAATGAGCGCTTCGCTACGGAATTACTGTCAGTAATGGACAATCTGGAGCGCGCGTTGACAGCCGCTTCCGATAATGACGACCCGACCGTCAAGGCAATCTATGACGGCGTCGACCTGACCCTGAAGAGCTTCGCGGATGCGTTTCGCAAGTTCAATATCGAGCCGGTTGATCCACAAGGCGAGCCTTTCGACCCCCAGCTGCATCAGGCCATGTCCCTGCAGGAAAATGCCGAGGTCGAACCCAATACCGTGATTGCAGTAATGCAGAAGGGGTATACCTTGCATGGCCGCGTCATCCGTCCCGCCATGGTGATGGTATCCAAGGCGCCCAGCGGCGGAGAAAGCAGTTAAATCCCCGGATTCGCGCCAATAGCGCCAATTCCACACAAAATAGCAGGAAATTTACTGCCTAATCCTTGAAATACAACGGACTGGGCCAATATTGAACACATAAGCTAGTGCCAGCACGACAGCTGGTTCGGAAGCAGATTAACAAGCGGAGATTTTCACAATGGGAAAGATTATCGGTATTGACTTGGGGACCACCAACTCATGTGTTGCCGTAATGGATGGTGGTAAAGCCAAAGTCATCGAAAATGCGGAAGGTGACCGCACCACTCCCTCCATCATCGCTTATAGCAAAGATGATGGCGAGACGTTGGTAGGCCAGCCGGCCAAGCGCCAGTCAGTCACTAATCCGCACAATACCCTGTATGCCATCAAGCGATTGATCGGCCGTCAGTTCGATGATGATGTCGTACAGAAAGACATCAAGATGGTGCCTTACAAGATCATCAAGGCTGACAATGGCGATGCGTGGGTGGAAGTGAACGACAAGAAAATGTCGCCGCCCCAGATTTCCGCGCAAATACTGAAAAAGATGAAGAAGACTGCGGAAGACTTTCTCGGTGAGAAAGTCACTGAAGCCGTGGTCACGGTGCCTGCCTACTTCAATGACTCACAGCGTCAGGCAACCAAAGACGCCGGCAAGATTGCCGGTCTGGAAGTTAAACGTATTATCAATGAGCCAACTGCTGCGGCACTGGCTTACGGCATGGACCAGAAGACCGGTGACCGCACCGTCGCTGTCTATGACCTGGGTGGTGGTACCTTCGATATCTCTGTCATCGAGATTGCTGACACCGATGGCGAGCACACTTTTGAAGTGCTCTCTACCAATGGTGACACCTTCCTGGGTGGTGAGGACTTTGACCTGCGCTTGATCGATTACCTGGCGGACGAATTCAAGAAAGAGTCCGGCATGGATCTGCACAGCGACCCTTTGGCGTTGCAGCGTCTGAAAGAAGCAGCTGAAAAAGCCAAGATCGAGTTGTCTTCATCGCAACAAACAGAAGTGAATCTACCGTATATCACGGCCGATTCCAGCGGACCGAAGCACCTTGTGCAGAAGTTGACGCGAGCCAAGTTTGAGTCGTTGGTAGAAGACCTGGTCGACCGTACTCTTGAGCCAGTAAAAATGGCTATCAAGGATGCTGATCTCGACGTGGGTTCTATCAACGATATCATTCTGGTCGGTGGCCAGACTCGTATGCCACTGGTACAGAAGAAAGTTGCTGAGTTCTTCGGCAAGGAAGCACGTCGTGACGTGAATCCTGACGAAGCAGTAGCGGTTGGTGCAGCCATTCAGGCAGCGGTACTCTCCGGTGACGTTAACGACGTGTTGCTGCTGGACGTGACACCTCTGTCTCTGGGGATCGAAACCCTGGGCGGCGTGGCCAGCGCCTTGATTGAAAAGAACACCACGATTCCGACCAAGAAAACCCAGGTGTTTTCAACGGCGGATGACAACCAGACGGCGGTAACTATTCACGTGGTTCAGGGTGAGCGTAAGCAAGCTGCCCAGAATAAATCACTGGGTCGTTTTGACCTGAGCGATATTCCACCGTCACCGCGTGGTATTCCGCAGATCGAGGTCGCCTTTGATCTGGATGCCAACGGCATCTTGAATGTCTCGGCGAAAGACAAGGCTACCGGCAAAGAACAATCTATCGTCATCAAGGCCTCCAGTGGTCTGACTGATGAAGAGATCGAAGCGATGGTCAAGGATGCCGAAGCTCACTCTGCCGACGACAAGAAGTTCGAAGAACTGATCACTGCGCGTAACTCCGCTGACGGTCTGGTCCACGCGACCAAGAAGACGCTGGAAGAAGCTGGTGACAAGGCAACTGATGAAGAGAAGGACGCAATCAATAGCGCCATCTCCGAATTGGAAGAAGCACTCAAGGGTGATGATCTGGCCGCAATCGAAGCCAAGACCAAGGCCCTGACAGAAGCTTCAGGCAGCCTGGCCCAGAAGATGTACGCTGATGCGCAAGCACAGGAAGGTGCTGGCGCTGGTGCAGAAGCTGGCGATGCCTCTGCCGACGATGCCGGTAACGACGATGCAGTCGATGCTGAATTCGAAGAAGTGAAGGAAGAAGACAAGTAAGTGAAGTAAGTGAAGTAAGTGAAGCAAGACAGGTAAGACAAAAGGATCGGGCAACTGATCAAATAGTCTGACGAGAAAACTAAGTCACCCGTTGACTTAGTTTTTTCGTTTGTAAGTAATTCGAAAAAGCGAGAGTTAGTCAGAAATTCAAATGTCCAAGCGTGATTTTTACGAAGTACTGGGTATAGAGCGAGACGCATCGGAAGCCGAGATCAAAAAGGCTTACCGAAAAGTTGCTATGAAAAATCACCCGGACCGTAATCCGGACGACAAGGGCGCCGAAGATCGTTTCAAGGAAGCGAACGAAGCCTTTGAAGTACTTTCTGATCAACAAAAACGCGCGCGCTATGACCAATATGGTCATGCGGGTGTCGAAGGACAAACCCACGCCGGTAACGCTGATTTTGGCGATATCTTCGGCGATATTTTTGGGGACATCTTTGGCGGCGGTGGTCGCGGTGGCGGTCGCAGCCATGTCCGCCAGGGCGCTGACCTGCGCTACAACCTTGAGTTATCGCTGGAAGATGCGGTGCAGGGCAAGACGGTCAAGATTCGCATTCCCACCACAGTGGGCTGTAAGACCTGTGATGGTAGCGGCGCCAAGCCTGGCACTTCTGCAATTGACTGTAGTACGTGCGCTGGACACGGTCAGGTGCGCATGCAGCAGGGCTTTTTCTCGGTGCAGCAAACTTGTCCGCGTTGTCAGGGTAGTGGCAAGCAGATCAAAGATCCGTGTATTACCTGTCACGGCCGCGGCAATGTTGAAGAAACCAAGACCTTGTCTGTCAAAGTGCCGCCCGGTGTCGATACCGGAGACCGAATCCGCTTAAGCGGTGAAGGCCAGGCTGGCACGCACGGTGGCCCTTCGGGCGACCTGTACGTCGAGGTTCACGTTAAACCCCATGCTATTTTCCAGCGCGATGGCCGCGATTTGTATTGCGAGATTCCCATCAGCATTACCGATGCCGCATTAGGCGGTGATCTGGAAGTGCCCACGCTGAATGGTCGGGTAAAACTGAAAATTCCCAAAGAATCACAAACCGGCAAGCTGTTCCGCTTGCGTGGCAAAGGCGTCACGCCAATCCGCGGTGGTGGTGCAGGTGATTTGCTGTGTCGTGTCCTGGTCGAAACGCCAGTGCACCTGACCAAGCGTCAGGAGGAATTGCTGGAAGAGTTTGCGCAGATTCATGCCGAGGAAGGTGATCGTCAATCACCGAAAAAATCGTCGTGGTTTGATGGCGTGAAGAAGTTTGTTGAAGGGCTCGGTGCCTGAGACTGACTGCGGACGCGCAGTTGTCAGCCGGGCTTTCTCTCTCTGCTTTCTATCTATCTGACTCTCTACACTCTGACACCCTCACAAGCACTCCAGCCCTGCCTGATAGCTTACCTGAGCATTGATACTGGTGAAACTGCCCGGCCAGATGCTATGTAGCAGCGCCTGGCCGGGCAGTAATTTGGCTCTCAATCAACCCTCAGCCAGTATTTCGCCAAGAATCTTTTCATGATCCGGTCCGTCGAGACGTGGACCGTACTGTGTCACTACCTGTGCTGAAGCGCGGCTGGCTAACTTGCCGGCCAAGGCAAAATCATGCCCAGCGGTAATGGCGTACAGGAATGCGCCGGCAAACAAATCGCCAGCGCCATTGGTATTGATGGCTTTGACCTTGTGTCCTGCGATCGTGATGAAGTCTTTACCATCATAGGCTAGCGCGCCGTCCGGGCCACGCGTAATGACAAATTGCTTGGCCTTGGTCTTCATGACTTCACAGGCGGCTTCCAGCGTGTCAGTACCGGCCCAGAGCATGGCTTCCTTTTCATTGCAGAACAACAAATCCACACCCTCGCCGATGGCTTCGTTCACTTCATCTTTGAAGTATTCGACCATGGCTGGATCGGAAAAAGTCAGGGCGACTTTGACGTTGTTCTCTTTGGCCAGATCGCGCAGTTCTGTAATGGCTTTGCGCGCTGACGGCGAAGTCACCAGATAGCCTTCGATATAGATGTATTCGGAATTTTTCGCCGCATCAAAATCCATTTCTTGCAGGGAAATATCTGCTGATACACCCAGATAGGTGAACATCGTGCGATCGGCATCCGGGCTGATCATGACCAGACAACGACCGGACGTGCCTTCGACGCGTCGCGACACGTTGGTGTCAATGTTGTGGTGACCCAGCTGTTCGAGGTAGTAGTCGCCGGTTTCGTCATTGGCAACTTTGCATGCGAAAAAGGCTTCGCCGCCGAATTGGCTCAACGCATAAAGAGTGTTGCCTGCGGAGCCTCCGCCGGCCTGTTTTTTAACGCCGTATTTATCGGTGAGATCACGCAACAGTAAATCCTGTTGATCGTGCTCAACCAGAGTCATGATGCCTTTTTCGATATCGTTCTCAATGAAAAATTCATCTTTAACTTCAAATTCCTTATCGACCAGGGCATTGCCGACGCCGTAGACGTGGTATTTCGCCATTGTATGTTCCTGCTATAGTTCAGTGAATAGTTAGAAAGTGGTATCAGTGTTCTGCGTGCAATTTAATAGACTGTTTCCAGTCAGGTAGCAATTGCAGCGAATGCGCGCTCGGCGGCATCGAGTGTTGTGGCGATTTCGGTATCGCCATGCGCGGCAGAAATAAAACCAGCTTCAAAGGAAGAAGGCGCCAGATAGACGCCATTATCCAGCATGGCATGAAAGAACGTGCGGAAGTGCTCCGCGTTGCAAGCCATGACTTGTTCGAAATGGGAAACCTGTGACTCGCCACTGAAAAACAGGCCAAACATGCCGCCCAGTTGGTTGGTCGTAAAGGGGACATTGGCCGCTGCGGCGCGCTCTTTGAGTCCGGTAACCAGCTTTTCAGCTTGCGACCCGAGTTTGTCATAAAAACCTGGCTCGCTGATGCTGTTGAGCATTGCAAGTCCGGCAGCGACTGCCAGCGGGCTGCCAGACAAAGTGCCAGCTTGATACACAGCTCCGCTGGGCGCGATGTGCTGCATGATGTCCTTGCGGCCACCGAACGCACCGACGGGTAATCCGCCGCCGATAACCTTGCCCAGTGTGGTCAGGTCTGGAGTCACCCCATAAACGCCTTGCGCCCCGCCTAAACCGACACGAAAGCCTGTCATGACTTCGTCAAATATCAATACGGCGCCGTGTTTGCTGCAGACTTCGCGCAGGGTTTCCAGAAACCCGGGCACAGGTGCGACAAAATTCATGTTGCCCGCTACTGGCTCAACAATGATGCAGGCAATTTCGTCGCCGTGTTCAGCAAAAAATTCTTTAACGCCATCGATGTCGTTATAGCTCAGCACATGGGTAAGTTTGGTATAGGCTTTGGGTACGCCCAGAGAGTCCGGTTCGCCCAGAGTCAGAGCGCCTGAACCTGCTTTCACTAACAGGCCGTCGACATGGCCGTGGTAACAACCTTCGAACTTCACAACCTTGTCGCGTTTGGTAAAGCCGCGCGCGAGTCGAATGGCACTCATGGTTGCTTCCGTACCCGACGTAACGAGTCGAACCTGTTCAATGGATGGCACGAGTTCACAGATCTTTTGCGCTATCTCGACTTCACCCTCTGTCGAGGCGCCATAGCCCAGGCCTTTTTCCAATTGCTCGGTCAGGGCTGCGATCACCTTCTCATTGCGATGGCCGAGGATTAACGGGCCCCAGGCACCGACGTAATCGATATAGCGATTGTCGTCAGAATCGGTTAGCCAGGCGCCTTCGCCGGCTTTGAAAAACAATGGGTCGCCGCCCACGCTCTTGAATGCGCGCACGGGTGAATTAACACCGCCCGGTATATATTTACGTGCCAGGTCGAACAGATTCCTGGAATTATCGTGATTCATGCAATTAACTCTGGTTAACTCTGGATAGGTCAGTTTCAGCGTTGTTGCTGAAACAGATTCAATAAACTTTCGGCATTAGCCTTGATGTCGTTCGTTGCAAACAAACTATGGGCAACTGCCAGCATATTAGCGCCAGAAGCAAGCAACGACGCGCCATTTTCCGCATTGACGCCACCAATAGCAACCGTCGGCACGGTCAATTGCTCTTTTGCTGCTTGCAGTACCGATAAATCCGCTGCTGGAGCGCCGGGCTTGGTGAAAGAGGGGAAAAAGCGTCCGAAAGCAACGTAACTGGCGCCCATTTCCTGTGCTTTATGTGCCAGCGCTATGTCCTGATGGCAAGTGGCGCCGATAATTATAGCGCTCCCCAGTTCGTGTCTGGCTACATCAACAGGCGTGTCCGTCTGCCCCAAATGCACACCATGCGCGCCGCTGTCACGGCATAACTGGACATCATCATTAATGATCAGGCAGCCGCTGTAGTGTTCACAGAGCGCAACTAACTGGCGTGCTTCAAGCAATCGCTTGCGCGCATCGCCGGATTTGTTGCGATACTGAATGAGTCGTACTCCAGCTTGTAACGCCTGTTCTACGCCGGTGAATAAACGTGCGTCTGGCAGCAAAGTCGCATCGGTGATGCCATAGAGACCATGCAGCGTCGTTACTGGGTTTGTCATAAGGCTTAGCGCTTCTTCCAATAGCTGCGATCGGGTATGTGCTGGCCAAAGCCCTGGCGTTCGGCGCTATTCAATGACTCCCAGGTAAAGCGCTGGGCTTGCTGCACAGCATCGGGCACTGTCAGATGATGAGCAAGATAACCGGCGATTGCGGCAGCCAATGTGCAACCCGAACCGTGATAATCAAACTGCAGCCTTGGCCATTGATAGTCACTGGCTTCATGATGCAGTGAATAGAGGCGGTTGTGGACTTGATCAGTTTGCGCATGGGTGCCGGTGATCAGGATATGTTCGCAGCCCATGTCGATGAGTTCATTGGCGCAGGCGTCGAGATTATCGCCGCTGGGTGCCAGTGCTTTGGCTTCAATGGTGTTCGGTGTCAGGACGGTGCAAAGTGGTATGAGCAGCTCGCGTATCGCATCCTGAATATCCTGATTGCTGAATTCGAAGCCACCACCGGCTACTAGCACCGGGTCGAGCACAACGGGGATGTCGGCGTAATCTTTAAGCAGTGTGTGAATAACTTCGACACTCGCTACACTGCCCAGCAAGCCTATTTTGATGGCTTGTATCTGCATGTCCTCCAGCACGGCCCGCGCCTGTTCGATCAGCAATGCTGGCTCGGTGGGCGTGGCGCTCAACGCATTCTGGGTAGTTTGTGCGGTGAGCACAGTGGCAATTGGGCAGCAGTGGCAGCCGATGCTGAACAGGGTTTCAATGTCGGCCTGAATGCCAGCACCTCCGGTGGGATCGAGCCCGGAAAAGCACATAACTGCTGGCTTGTTGGTGTCCAGTCCACTTGTCATAGGGTGAGGGTCAGAAGAAAAGCTCCGCGACGATTTAGAGCGTGGGTTTGACGACAATCAAAATGACGATGCCGAGCAATAGGAATACCGGTAGTTCATTGAAGACACGGAAATAGACGTGACTGCGAGTGCTGTGACCTTCGCGCAGTTGTACCAGATGCCGCCAGCAGAGGAAATGATAGACAAGTAACAGTGCCACGAGTCCCAGCTTGGCGTGCATCCACCACCAGGCCATGAAGTAACTCCAATTCGAGCCAAGCAACCAAGCACCGAGCAATACTGCAACAATGGCCGATGGGGTGGTAATCCCCCAGAACAGCTTGCGCTCCATGATAACGAAACGGTCGCGGCTGATCTGGTCTTCGCTCATGGCGTGATAGACGAACAGGCGCGGCAGATAAAACAAACCGCTGAACCATGTCACGATGGCAATAATATGAAAGGCCTTGATCCAGAGCATAGTCGATTTCTTGCCTGCTGATTAAATGCTTGTATAGCGGCTATGATAGCGATTGGCAGAGGTCTTGGGAACTAGGCCAGTCGCTGCTAAGCTATTGATTTAACGCCTTGAATTACTTTGGTTTCGTAAATTTAAGGAGGCGGTGTAAGATAGCGACCCCTCTTGGGCGGGTTACTCTGATCCGCGCTGTACCGAAACAATGGAGTGAGTTGTGATTAAAGCTGGAATTATCGGTGGTACGGGCTATACAGGCGTGGAACTACTGCGACTGTTGGCCGGTCATGATCAGGTCGAGATTACGGTGGTTACCTCCCGTGAATTGGCTGGCACACCGATCTACAAGCATTTTCCGAACTTGCGGGGCCACATCGACTTGGCTTTTTCCGCGCCCGATACGCCCTTGCTGGCCGAATGCGATGTGGTGTTTTATGCCACGCCTCATGCGGTGGCCATGCATACAGTCCCGGCCTTGCTGGAGCAGGGTGTGCGGGTGATCGATTTGTCTGCGGATTTCCGGATCCAGGATATTGCTTTGTGGGAACAGTGGTACAAGACCACTCATGCGTGCCCGGATTTGGTTGCCAAGGCGGTTTATGGTCTGCCGGAGGTGAATCGGGCGGCGATCGCGGATGCCCAACTGCTTGCCGTGCCTGGCTGTTACCCAACTGCGATTCAGCTCGGCTTTCTGCCACTGCTGGAAAATGATTTGATCGATCGCCAGCACCTGATCGCCGACGCCAAGTCAGGGGTCAGTGGCGCCGGCCGCAAGGCCGCCGAAGAGTTTCTGTTGTGTGAGGCCAGCGAGTCGATTCGAGCTTACGGCGTGAGTGGCCACAGGCATCACCCGGAAATCTGTCAGGGCTTGATGCGGGCTGCCGGAGCACCGGTGAAGCTCACCTTTATTCCGCACCTGACGCCGATGATTCGCGGTATTCTCGCGACTCTCTACGCGCCAGTGAAACCCGGCGCCGAGGTGACTGCTGAGCAGTTGCAATCAATTTTTGAGGCCCGGTATGCTACCGAGCCTTTTGTCGATGTGTTGCCGGCAGGCGAATTACCGGCGACGCGTATGGTCAAAGGCTCTAACAAATGTGCGATCTCAGTGTCTTATATAGAAGATACTGACACAATCGTCGTCTTGTCAGCAGAAGACAATTTGGTCAAAGGCGCAGCCGGTCAAGCCATTCAGAGTATGAATATCATGTTTGGCTACGCTGAAAAGACCGGATTACAGGTCATTGCTCTGTCGCCTTAGGCGGCAGGGGTAAACTTTTTAGTCAAAGCGTTGTGATCTTCTGGAGACGCTAACTGTATGCCCAATGTAGTAAAAGGCAGTAAACAACAGAAAATGGTAGTGGTGCCCCATCGACCGGGGCGTCGCTTCGTTTCTATTCTGTTGATTACGCTGGCGGTCGCGGCGACAGCGGCGGGCGGCTTTGGCTATGGCTACTACACAACGATTTCCCAGCAACAGGGTGATCTGGCCGAGCGTGTGGAATTACAGCAGCAGATCTCGGCCTTGCAGGCGGAAAACGGTGATCTGCGCCGACAGATCACGATTCTGGATCGATCCAGTCAGATGGATCAGCGCGCCAATGAAGAAGTGCAGTCAACGATATCCGGGCTGCGAACACGAGTTGCCCAGTTAGAGCAGGAAATTGTCTATTATCGGCAGGTTGTGAACGAAGAGACTGAGGATACCGGGCTGACTATCGGTCAATTTGATATCAGTGCGACGGACCAATCGCGACGTTATCGTTATAAACTGGTCATGCGCCAGCAAGATGCCGATGGAGATACCTACCTGATCGGGCATGCGAATGTGAATCTGATTGGTACAATAGGCGGGGAACAGCAGATTCTGCCACTACGTGATATTTCCGAAGACGTAGAGCAATTGGATATGCGCCTGCGCTTTCGCTATTTTCAGAATATCGAGGGTGAGCTGGCACTTCCTGAGGGTTTTACCCCGGAACGAGTACAAATTGCGGCCGTCGCTGACGAGCCAGTTGAGAAAAATATAAGCCAGAATTTTACTTGGGTAGTCGAAGGCGAGTAATTCTCGCAATGGCAGTTGATCCAGATCCGTGGAGGAAAGACAAATGTTCAATAACAAATCAGCAGAACCTAAAGTGACCGGAGGTCCGGCTCACACGCTGGTTTCACGTTCCACGGAGGTGGTTGGTGACATTCATTTCAGCGGCGAGCTGATCATCGAAGGGCGCGTTAAAGGCAATATTTACGCCGAAGACGACTCCAAGGCCCTGATCAGAGTAGCCGAGAAAGGCGCTGTGGAAGGCGAGATTTGCGTCCCTTCTGCCATCATCAATGGCTTGGTACAGGGTGATGTGCGTTCGGCCAATCACATTGAGCTGGCTGCCAAAGCCACGGTTGTAGGCAACGTCTATTACAATCTGATCGAGATGGTGATGGGCTCAGAGGTCAATGGCAATCTGATGCACATTAGCGGTGGCCAGCAGGCCGAAACCAAGCGATTGAGCGCAGATAACAAGAAACTGGAGTTCGATAAGCCCGCTGTCGAGAATAATTGACTGTTTTACTCAGTTATTGCGATAATCGGGGTGTTGGCCGGAGCGCGTCAGTGCGCAATTCCCGGTCAGTTCAGTATTTTCAACAGACTCAATATTCACAGTCCTTAAAATACGCAGAGCCAAGTATGTCAGCAGTACAGTCACAAGAACCGGTAATTATGTCTTTCACAGACAACGCGGCGAACAAGGTGCACAGCCTGATTGCCGAGGAAGGCAATGATCAGCTGAAACTGCGGGTGTTCGTCACCGGTGGCGGCTGCTCAGGTTTTCAGTACGGGTTTGCCTTTGATGAGGCGGTGAACGACGACGACACTGTCATCGAGCACAAGGGCGCCAGCCTGCTGGTTGATCCGTTGAGCTATCAGTATCTGGTCGGCGCCAAGGTCGACTATTTGGAAGGTCTGGAAGGCTCGCGCTTTGTCGTCGAGAATCCGATGGCATCCAGTACCTGTGGTTGCGGTTCTTCTTTTACTATCTAACTGTTTAATTCTTGCTTCAGTTGTTCGGTGCTGATTGCTCCGAACTTTCACCGACAGAAGTGATTCTGCTCTTATCCTCAAAATTTTTTCCTGTTCAGCTTGGTTCAGGCTGATGGCCTCGAGTCGGACTGTGAGCCGCCTGTGCAAGTCACTGGCGCCGGCCTTCCGGGCTGTCCTCTCTTCGCAAAAAGCCCAAAAGGCGGTCTTTTTGCTGCGCTCGGCGTGCGCCTTTGACGTGACTTGCGCAGACAGCCCGCAGCCCGACAAAGTGATACGCATTTGGAAAGTGGAGTGGCTTCGATTCAAAGGCAATGCGGGTGTGCATGATGGCCAATGGGAACTGCAAGCGCTGGGCCAGAGGGTGTGGAAAAGCCCGGCATTAGAACGCAGCACCGACTGACCGAGGAAGACCGCGTTCCAGGGCTTCCGACCGAGGGAGGGCAACCCCGGAGGGGGCAAGTAGCCGGGCTTTTCCACACCCTCTGGACTAGCGCGTTATTCCAGCATTGGAATAATTAGAACGGGGAGTTTGAATAAAAGAAATTGAAAGTGTAGCTGAGAATGGATTAACTCTAGATAGTTTATACTAAGCCTGATAAATCCCGCCCAAAAAGACCGGTTCCCGGGCGCCAGTAAACGCGCTGGTGTCGATCTTCTCGCCATTAACTGTTTGCTGCGCCATCCAGGCGAAGGCGATGGCCTCTACCCAGTCAGGATCAACGCCAAGGCTGGCGGTAGAAGTTACAGAGATATCGCTCGCCACTTTGCTCAGTTCCGACATTAGCGTCTTGTTATGAGCGCCTCCGCCACACACGTAGATCTCTTGCGGCGCGCAGTAGCGCGTCAAGTCACGGACGATGGTAGTGACGGTGAGGGTAAGCAAGGTGGCTTGTACATCGGCAGCAGGAATTTCCATGCCGCCACGACCCAGTCGTGATTCAAGCCAACGACCATTGAACAACTCGCGCCCCGTGCTCTTGGGGAGCGGGCGGGAAAAATAAGGTTCGTCCAGGAGTGCGTTGAGTAAGCCGAGATTGAATTGGCCGCTCGCTGCCCAGGCGCCATCTTTGTCGTAGCGTTGTTGGCGATGCTTGTCGATCCAGTAATCCATCAGCACATTGCCAGGCCCGGTATCGAATGCTGTGCAAGCGCCTTCGCGAGGCAGGACAGTCAGGTTGGAGATGCCGCCAATGTTGATTACAGCGCGATCCACATTCTGCGAATGGAATACATTGCGATGCAGTAGCGGTGCCAGAGGCGCACCTTCGCCACCAGCAGCCATGTCACGGCCGCGCATATCACCCACTACTGTGATACCGGTTTGCTGGGCAATGATGTTGGGATTGCCAAGTTGCATAGTAAAGGGGTAGCGACCATCCGGTTGATGCCAGACCGTTTGCCCGTGACTACCAATGGCTCGAACAGCACTGGCAGGCACCTTGGCGACTTCCAATAATTCCGTGGCTGCATCGGCGAAGAAGTGACCGATAGAGGTATCAGTCTGGCCGAGCATTTTGAGGGTAATTTCCTCACCGTCACACAGGTGCAGGATACGCTCTCTGAGCTTGGCGCTACTGGGTTTGAACAAGCTGGCGATCAGGTTGGGGCGCTTGCCATCGAATTCGACGAGCACACAATCCACGCCATCGACACTGGTGCCGGAGATCAGCCCAATATATAGGTTAGCTTGCGTCATGAGGCCTCAATCAGCGGTGGACTGATTCAAGTTCAGCGTCAGCGTAGAGTTCATCTGCTGAAAACGCTGCAACAGATCAGCGGTCTGGCTTCTGAAGCGGTCCATTTCGGTGGGGTCAATGGATTCGGCTTTTGGCAGACGATCCAGAATAGTTCGCGGGTTCTGATGAACACCGTTAACGAGAAATTCGTAGTGCAAGTGCGGGCCTGTTGCGCCACCAGTGGCGCCGACATAACCGATCACATCACCCTGACGCACCCGGTCGCCCTTGCTGATGCCGCGGGCATAACGCGACAAGTGCGCGTATTTGGTTTCAAAACCGCCAGCATGTTTGACCACAACCAGATTACCAAAACTACCCAAACGGCCAGCATGGGTGACACGGCCATCGCCTGTCGCGCGTATCGGCGTGCCTGTTGGTGCCGCGTAATCCGTGCCTTTATGAGCACGAATCGTATTTAAAATAGGGTGGCGGCGGTTGGGATTGAAGTTGGAGCTGATGCGGAAAACATCCAGAGGGTTGCGCAGGAACGCCTTGCGCATGCTCTCGCCTTCCGGGGAGTAGTAGCCAACCTCGCCTTCTTCGTCGACATAACGGATCGCGGTGTAGACGCGGCCCTGATTGACGAACTGCGTGGCCATGATATCGCCTGGCCCGATGAATTCACCGTCCAGATACTTTTCATCATACAGAATGCTGAATTGGTCGCCGGCGCGTGGGTCGAGGATGAAGTCGATAACGCCGCCAAAAATATTGGCCATTTCCATGATATGGACGGCGGGGATATTTTCGCGCTGACCAGCCATGAACAGGCTGTCGGCGATGGTGCCTACTTTATAGGCTTGGGATAGTTGCGCTTCCTTGAGAATCCGTTCGACTTGATAGCCGTCGTCGCCACGTTTGAACAAAAACCCTTCCAGCGGCGAGCTCAATACGCGCAATTGTTCCAGTTCTCCCTCATTAGGGATCATGAAGTCCAATTGATAACCGGGATAAAGGCGGTTCAGGACCTTGGCTTCATCGCTGCTGTTCAGCACCTGATACACATCGCGGTCGTTCAGGCCTACTTGCGAGAAAATAGTGGAAAGAGTGTCGCCTTTCTTGACCTCGATGTTCTGCCAGACAGTGATGTCGGCCAGAGGTTCAGCTTCTTCCGAGACCACAAAGGCATCCAGATCATCCGCCGAAAGTGCGGAGCGCTGTGCTGTTGTGGGTTGGGAAGTGTTTACTTGTGTTGCTGAGTTCGGAGCGACTGCTACGGGTATGGAGGTAGTCATTTGCGGGACATCAGCCCCCTCGGTCCCGACTAAACCTGCTTCATCTGATTCGCCGGCAGGCAATAGTAGTAGGACCAGAACAAACAGCGACAAGCCACCCGCGAGATACAAATGATCACGAGGATAGTATTTACGGACGAATGCTTTGCCTAGTTCCAGTAATTCCATAGATCGAATTCAGTGCTGTGTTGCCAATGGTCAAGAGCGCAGGATTATAGCAAGTGATTAAAAATTGCCCAGTTGTATTTCTACGCAAAACGCACAAGTAAGCTGTTCTGGTGTAAAATCGCCGCCTTATTTAGCACGACTATAAATGTACGTTCTCTTGCATTGGTCGGCATTTACAGTTTTTTTGTTAGTTTTGTGAAGCAGTCAGGTATTAGTAGTGGCAACTCAGGCTCAAGACATTATTGGTGATTTGGAAGCGCGGGGGCTGATTAATCAGCTCGCGGGCGGTGACGATTTGAAAGCACACCTACAAAGCGGCAGCCGTACTCTTTATTGCGGCTTCGATCCAACCGCTGACAGTCTGCACATCGGCAGCATGGTGCCTTTATTGGCTCTGAAGCGCTTTCAGATGGCCGGGCATCAGCCAATCGCCCTGGTGGGCGGAGCCACAGGCTTGATCGGCGACCCCAGTTTCAAGGACAGCGAGCGCGCCCTGAACTCTTCCGATGTGGTTGAGCAGTGGGTCGAACGCCTCAAGCCGCAGTTGAGCCAGTTCCTGGATTTCGACTCCGGGAGCAACAAGGCCCTGCTGGTGAATAACCTGGACTGGACCCGGAATGTTGATGTGCTGTCTTTCCTGCGCGATATCGGCAAGCACTTCTCGGTTAACGCCATGATCCAGAAAGAATCGGTGAAACAGCGTATTGAGCGCGAAGGTGAGGGTATTTCCTTTACCGAGTTCACCTACATGATTCTGCAGTCCTATGATTTCGCCGAACTCAACAAGCGCTATAACTGTACTTTGCAGATCGGCGGTAGTGATCAGTGGGGCAATATCACCGGCGGCATAGACCTGACTCGCCGTATGCACCAGCAACAGGTATTCGGGGCAACACTGCCTCTTATTACCAAGTCTGATGGCAGCAAGTTCGGCAAAACCGAGTCGGGCACGATCTGGATGGACGCGAACAAGACCTCGCCCTATGCCTTTTATCAGTTCTGGCTTAATACCGCCGATGCAGATGTGTACAAATTCCTGCGCTATTTCACCTTTCTGAGTGTGAGTGAAATAGCTGCTATAGAAGAAGCAGACAAAAATTCGGGGACCAAACCCGAGGCTCAGGGCATTTTGGCGGCCCAAGTGACCGAGCTGTTGCACGGCCCTGAAGGGCTGACCGCAGCCAGGCGCATCAGCGAGGCGCTGTTCAGTGGCAAATTAAGTGCGCTGACCAGCAGTGATCTGGCGCAATTAGAGCTTGATGGCCTGCCCAGTTCGACGTTCGCGCCCGGTACCGGGTTGATCGAAGTGCTGGTTAGCACCGAATTGGCCAAGTCCAACAAGATGGCGCGCGAGTTCATTGGCAACAATGCGGTGAATATCAATGGTGAAGTTGTGGCCTCAGTCGAGGCTGTACTGGCGCCAGAGACGGCTCTGGAGGGCGGCTATTTCGTCATTCGGAGGGGTAAAAAGCTATTCCATCTGGTCAAGTTGGCGGGTTAAGCCGAAAAGGCCAATTATTTTTACAAAATCGTCAAAAAACAGTGGGCAAATCCAAAATCGTTCTGTTAAGATTGCCGCCCTTCTGAGAGAGGCCAAGTCCACAAGTTTGGTGGGCACAATCGCTAACTCAACTTAGTGAAAAAATCTTTCAGAAAGCCCTTGCCAAAAGGCAGTTCGCGCGTATAATACCGCGCTCTGTGTCGCACGAGACACCGGGGTTTTTCGCTCTTTAATAATTCGATCAAGTAATAGAGGTGGGTGCTTGCCGAGTGGTATCGGGATCTAAACGATTAGGTCTTCGGACCATCAAGGTAAGCAACTGCGTTAATTTATTTAAATTTATTAAGCTACTTAAATAGTATCGGCCTCGGTCGGTAAGATTTGAGTACTAGTAGTTGTAAATCTTGAGTGATTTGAGTGGTTGTTGTTTTTGTCAGATTAAGTAGTACTGACAGCAGTAGAACGATAACCGCTTTTGTAAGATTAAACTGAAGAGTTTGATCATGGCTCAGATTGAACGCTGGCGGCAGGCTTAAGACATGCAAGTCGAGCGGAAACGATGGGAGCTTGCTCCCAGGCGTCGAGCGGCGGACGGGTGAGTAACGCGTAGGAATCTGCCTAGTAGTGGGGGATAGCTCGGGGAAACTCGAATTAATACCGCATACGCCCTACGGGGGAAAGCAGGGGATCTTCGGACCTTGCGCTATTAGATGAGCCTGCGTTGGATTAGCTTGTTGGTGGGGTAATGGCCTACCAAGGCGACGATCAGTAGCTGGTTTGAGAGGATGACCAGCCACATTGGAACTGAGATACGGTCCAGACTCCTACGGGAGGCAGCAGTGAGGAATTTTCTGCAATGGGCGAAAGCCTGACAGAGCAATATCGCGTGAGGGAGGAAGGCCTACGGGTTGTAAACCTCTTTTCTCAAGGAGGAAACTATGACGTTACTTGAGGAATAAGCATCGGCTAACCCTGTGCCAGCAGCCGCGGTAATACAGGGGATGCAAGTGTTATCCGGAATCATTGGGCGTAAAGCGTCTGCAGGCTGGCTTTTAAGTCTTTTGTTAAAGCTCTAGGCTCAACCTAGAAAATGCAAAGGAAACTAAAAGCCTTGAGTATGGTAGAGGTAAAGGGAATTTCCAGTGGAGCAGTGAAATGCTTAGATATTGGAAAGAACACCAACGGCGAAGGCACTTTACTGGGCCAGCACTGACGCTGAGAGACGAAAGCTAGGGGAGCAAACGGGATTAGATACCCCGGTAGTCCTAGCTGTAAACGATGGATACTAGATGTTGCCTTTATAGTAAAGGCAGTGTCGTAGCTAACGCGTTAAGTATCCCGCCTGGGAAGTATGCTCGCAAGAGTGAAACTCAAAGGAATTGACGGGGGCCCGCACAAGCGGTGGAGCATGTGGTTTAATT
>CAJXVC010000012.1 GCA_913060975.1 uncultured Gammaproteobacteria bacterium | reverse complement strand
CAAGGAGCAAGGAGCAAGGAGCAAGGAGCAAGGAGCAAGGAGCAAGGAGCAAGGAGCGCTGAAACAAGGACAAGGAAGTTGAGCTCGGAGAATCCGGCAGGGATGCAAACACGGATGTAGGAGGAGACTTGGAGTGAGCTAGTGGGAGACGCAGGCAAGGAGTGTCAGCATAAACCCCGCTCAGGGAGTTGGGCGATATAGTGGTCAAGGAATGATCCTGCGAAAAGCCCAAGAGAGATCCAGGCAACAATGCAAAGAAAGGCACAAGGATAGTTGCAAGGAGAAGTGCAAGGAAAAGCACAAGGAAAGGCGCAAGGAAGTAAGCCAGGCAGTAGTAAGTGGTGTAGAAAGGGGTAAGGCGAAGCGACAAGGAGCGTCGGGCTACATGGAGGTAGTCAGTCGCCACTTTACTTTTCTCTCAACTGTTCTTTCAAAACATGGCCAGTATTGGCCCGATGCAAATTCATGCATTGTATTTCCTTATCTCAATGCAACGAAAACTCTGGAACATTCGTGGCGCATCGAAACTCCAGACGTGCAATCGGCTAGCCGCGCTAATAGGGGATTGGGCTGGCTATGATCAAGTAACAAGACTTTGTATACTGCGAGTCTGTCTTAAACTCGTAACTCTGGAATTACTATGTCATTGACTCCATTTCATCTGGCTATCCAGGTTCGGGATATTGCTGAAGCAAGAGAATTCTATGGGCAAAAGATGAGCTTGCCCGAGGGGCGAAGTGCGCGAGAGTGGATTGATTTTGATCTGTTCGGACATCAGCTCGTCACCCATCTCAATCCGCAACTCGGTAAAGACGGCAAGGTGACCAGTATTGCGAACGGTGTTGATGGGCATGGCGTCCCGGTTCCACATTTTGGCGTGGTCCTGGAGCTTGATGACTGGCAGCGGTTGGCCGATCAGGTCGCCGGCTTTATAGAATCGTTCATCATTGAGCCGTACATCCGCTTCAAGGGCGAGCCTGGGGAGCAAGCGACCATGTTTTTCACAGATCCGTCTGGTAATGCATTGGAATTCAAAGCGTTTCGAGATATCAAAGCCCAGCTCTTCGCGAAATAACAAAGCCAGCTTCTTGGTTTGATGCTTCTTCGCCTCGGTGGTCACTGCCATCGGACGTATCTTTATTGCAGCTATAGCCGATAGCCAATTTCGTGTAATTGAACAATCAAATTTATTTTGTGCCGGTGGGTTCCGAGTTGGGCTCTGTTGTAGTTTCACTGGAGGGTTCAACTGCGGGCTCTATCTTCTTCGCTGGCTTGCGCATGGTGCGGCAGGGATTTTCTTTCATATGCCAGGCTGATTTCCACGTCATCCCGGTCATGTAATTGACTTCATCGACCTTGAGGCGGCAGCCTTCCTGAATGGTTTCCACATTCAATAGCTTACCCAGATTCTTGTAGTCATTGTTGCTGCCCGCATAGAGTGACACCCAGGCATTGTTATACAGCGCCGAAAGTGACGTCGCCTGTTTCACGCCGGCAATCGTAATAGTGAGGGTTTTGAGAAAACCCAACTCTTGCAGCTCCGATACGACTCGTCTTACTTCCTGCTTGCCGGCTTCAGTAACATGGTCCGAATCAGCGCCAAAATTTTTCAGACTTAAAGAGATAAATAGTTCGGACTCGTCGGTGTCACTCCACACCAGTTCGAGATCCGGATTGAGTTCGCGAATCTTGCGCAGATCACGTAGAAAGCCCTTACGCTTGTCTGTGGAAAAAGTATTGATGTGATTGACGAAGTCGTAGTCGAATTCAGCTGGGATCAGGAAATACTGCAGGTCCTGCTCGACAAAATTCGATTCGTATTCAGGGTATTGGCTTAGTATTGATGCAACAAAACTGCCTTTCAAGTCAAAAAACACCGTGTTGTCCGGCAAGTTGTCGTAGTACTCCGGGAAGTGTGCAATGTCGATCCAGAGAATGCGGCTATCCGGATAACAGCCCCCGAACAATTCATAACTGCCATCGGATGTATCTTTGACGAGCGGGATTAAACCATCGATTTTACCGTCGGTTTCATGCACCATGAAATTGAACAAATAAGTGGCCTGATCATGAAAAGCATACATCAGATCCCATTCATCCCAGGCGCGTTGGTGCGGCGTGAATTGTTCCCAGAGCGCCTGGCACTTTACTGCATCGGTTTCAAAGTGAATCATAGTTCGCGCAGGTATCCCCAGCTATGCAGTTTATCACTGTCTTCAAACCAGCGATCACCAATGTCCACCCGATAGTACATATGCGGGATAATCAAATTCTTGATTCTTGCGTAAGCTTGTCGCTGCGCCTGCTTCATTGTTTGGCCAGTACCAACCACGACCAGGATTACTCCCGAACTGCCAGTGATCAGCCATTCATCGTTAACCAGTTTCACATCCTCAAAATGCACGCCTTCCTTGCTTTTGCGGAAGTGGATAATGGTGTCTTTTGATTTAACGGCAAACGTTTCCGGGTCAGTGAATGGAAACGGCGGCACAACAATACGCACGCCAATCTGAAATCCGGTGCGCGTCTTGAAGGTTTTTCGGGTGCCGCTGGCCAGCCCATGCAGAAAATCGGCCATCGGCGTAAGAATGCCTTCCTGCTGAATGAAGATAGTCGGGTAGCCAAAACGCGCTGTGAATTCCAGCGGGTAGATATTGCTGCCGGCGACAATACAGTTCAGGTCGATATAACCCACGTAGTTTTCTTGCGCGAGTCTACCTTCCAGTTTTTTTAATGTCTGGTTGAAAATACGATTGGGGCCGGACCAGAACATTGCCGTTCCCATCTCGCCAGTTGACGGGCCCAGGTCGCCCGGGAACAATTTCTTGTGTTCAAAATTGATATTGATCGGGAACGCGAATTCTTTGCCATTGAAGAAAGCGCCGACGGCCACTTCGACGCCTTCTACACGTTTTTGTAGTTGAAAGGTTGGAATCTTGTTGGACCAGGCTTGCTGATAGTCCTCGAGCACCTGTATCACATCGGAGCCATCGTCTTCCTCGCCAATAAACAGCAAGCCTTTGAGGTTCTGTGCCTCGCCCGAAGGTTTAATGACATAGCGCCCCGGATTCTCTTTAACAAAGCGTACGGCGTCATCAAAGCTTTCAAAATGGCGGTAGGGAATAATCGATATGCCGTGCTTTTTCAGTTCTTCCTGACCGAAAGAACGATCGTCTTCCAGCATGTCGGTATAAGGTGTACCACCCACAACGAGTTTGCCGGCATCGCGCAATTCCTTGGCATCGGTGCCCATGCCGAGTACGTCGTCAAAGACAATAACGTCAGCCCAATCTACCTCCGGGCGCCAATCTTCGATAATAGGTACGAACCCGGAACCGACCTCGCGGTCTTCCGGATTCTTGATAGCGTATTTGACCTGATGGCCTTCCTTGACGATGGTCCATGCGAGGTCGCCAATGAGGCCATCATAGGAAACGAATAAAAAATTCATACGGTAAATTTCCCCAAGTAGATAGGGCGGAGCTTACGGATTCTATGAGTCTGCGTCTATGAACTTATTGTTGGTCAAGCACTGTTTTTGCGGGGCTGACTGGTTTGCAAAGGGCGTGGATTGCGGGGTGCAATGTGCTGGTTCAGCGGGAGGTCATGAGACGGGGTTGGCAATACCCATACAGGGTAGGCCGCCCCTGCGTTTGGTCAGGGGCGGTATCTGGGTCTAACGCGCCAGCAAGGCGATAAGTAGCTTGATCTGGAAATCGTCGAGGCGTTCACCAAATGCCGGCATCACGCCATAACGACCATTTTGCAGCGTCTCGCGGATGGTGGCGAGATCACCGCCATACAGCCAAATATCATCATCCAATCTGGGTGCGCCCAGAGCAACATTGCCACTGCCATCTGCTCCATGACAGGCGGCGCATGTTTGCTGGTATTGGGTAGCTCCCTCATGACCGGCGGCTGCATCGCTGCCCAACACCTGTACATATTCGGCGACACGATCTATACCATCTTCACCGAGCACGGCTTGCCACGCAATCATGTTGGCGCGCCGACCACCGCGAATAGACTGTTCGATCTGTTCGGGAGAGGCCCCCCATTGCCAATCCACATCATGCAAGTTGGGGAACAAATTGGCTTGCCCACGGCCGTCCGGTCCGTGACAAACCGAACATTCGCGTCGAAATATACGTTCAGCAGTATCCATGAGATTCAAATCATTCTGAATCTCAGCCAACGTCATCGCTGCCACTTCGGCACGTGGTTCAGCAAAGCGAGCATCAAAGTTTTCCATGCTGTCGGCCATGCGGGCGCCTTGCGACCAATCCAACAGGCCGGAATAGGAGCCCAGGCCGGGAAAGAAAATCAGATAGATCAGGGAGAAAATCATGGCGCCAAACAGTAACCAGAACCACCAGAGTGGGGGCGGACGATGACCTTCCTCCAGTGTCTCATCCCAGACGGGTTCTTCGGGGGTTTCTTCATGGCTGTCGCGTCCGAAATAAATGCTCCAGACCAGCCAGCCCATCGCGGCCAGTGATACCAGAGTGAGGACTGCAATCCAGCCAGCCCAGAAACCTGTTTGCATATCAGCCATGGTGTTGCTCATCCTCTAGCGGAATACGTGCTACTTCATCGATCACTGCATCGTCATCACGATTGATGAACCAGACAACCAGACCAATCATGAACGCCATTACGAACATGTCACCGAAGAACAGGAAAAGTGTCATTCGTTTGTCTCCTCTTCTTCATTGAAGTTTGTGCCGAGCAATTGTAAATACGCGATCAGCGTGTCGATTTCCTTAAGGCCTTCCAGATCGGCTTCAGCTGCGGCGATCTCTTCATCAGTATAGGGATGGCCGAGTCTGCGTAGCCCGCGCATCTTTGCGGTGATATTGCCCGCCTCACTGGCCTCACGTTCCCCCAGCCAGGGATATGCTGGCATGATGCTCTCGGCAACGACGGCGCGTGGGTCAAGCAAATGCAGTCTGTGCCAGTCATCGGAATACTTGCCGCCAATGCGATGCAAGTCTGGCCCGGTGCGTTTTGAGCCCCACATGAACGGGCGGTCATAAACGAATTCTCCGGCACGCGAGTAGGGACCATAACGCTCCACTTCGGCAATCAGCGGGCGGATTTGCTGGGAATGGCAAACCGAACAACCTTCGCGCATATAGATATCGCGACCTGTCAGCTCCACCGCTGAATAGGGGCGGGTATTGCTTGTTGGCTCTTCCAGACTGTCCTGATTCAGCACCGGTACAAGTTGTACGAGTCCACCAATCGCGGACACCACCAGAATGCCAAAAATCAACAGGCCGGTGTTCTCTTCAATTTTTCTGTGCAGTGATAAACCGTTCATGAGGCGACTCCGAATGCTGGCGCGACGGGAGGCGGTGTCACCGCAACCGGCTCTCTGCCCTTCATCGTCATAAACAGGTTGTAAGCCATGAGTACGGTGCCGCCCAGAAAGACCAGACCTGCCACGAGACGCAACAGATAATAAGGCGTCATGCTGGACATGATGTCCTTGAAGTCGAAACTGAGTTCACCCAGCTGGTCGACACTCAACCACAACAGCCCCTGAGAGACACCGGCTGCCCACATAGCAATGATGTAGAGCATAGTGCCCGCCAATGCCATCCAGAAATGGATATTGGCAAGTCGCGTGCTGTACAGTTCGCGGCCGACGAGACGCGGGACCATAAAATAAAACGTGCCGTAGGTAATCATGGCATTCCAACCCAGTGCGCCGGAGTGCACGTGACCGATTGTCCAGTCGGTGAAGTGACTGACGACATTGACGCTGCGGATTGCCATCATTGGCCCTTCAAACGTCGCCAGCCCATAAAACGCCAGTGACAACACAATAAATTTCAGGGCTGGGTCTGTACGCAGCTTTTCCCAGGCCGTGCTGACAGTCATCACGCCGTTGATCAGTGTCGCCCAGGAAGGCGCGAGCAAGACAATACTCATCACCATGCCCAACGACTGCACCCACTCGGGAATCGAGTTGTAGTGCAAGTGGTGTGGGCCTGCCCATATGTAGCTGTAAACAAAAGCCCAGAACGCGACCACCGACAGGCGATAGCTCCAGATTGGTCGACCAGCATGTTTGGGCAGGAAGTAATACACCATACCCAGGAAGCCACCGGTCAACAGAAAGCCTACCGCATTGTGGCCGTACCACCATTGCACCACAGCATCCTGAGCGCCAGCATACAGCGAATAGGATTTGTTCAGTGAAACAGGAAGAGCCAGATTATTCACGATATGCAACATGGCAATGACGATAATCAGCGCCCCATAAAACCAGTTGGAAATATAAATAGGCCGGATCTTGCGGGTGGCGATGGTGCCGAAGAACACCACAGCAAAGCAGATCCAAACCACAGCGATGGCAATATCAAACGGCCATTCCAGTTCGGCGTATTCCTTGGTGGTATTCCAACCGGCCAGTAGTGACAGCCCGCCCAGCAGAACAGTCAGTTGCCAGGCATAACAACAGAACCAGGCCAGTCGCGGGGAAAACAGGGTGACATGAGAAGTGCGCTGCACACTGTAGAAGGCAGTGGCCATCAGAGCTGACACGCCAAAGCCGAACACGATGCCGTTAGTGTGTAACGGGCGCAGGCGACCGAACGATAGCCAGAACTGGCCAAAATCTATAGTTGGCCAGATCAACTCGGCCGCGAGATAGACGCCTGCAGTCATGGCGACAACTGCCCAGACGACGGCGAACTGGATTAACCGAAGGGTAACCCGATCCTGATAAATTGTGTTTTCTGTCATAGTCATAGTTACTACCGGTCCCGAACTAGCGGCGACTTCAGACTCCCAAGAGTGGGCCAACGCCCAGTGCCCACAGTGCCATGCTGATGCCCAGCAGGCTCACGGCTGCAACCAGCAACCAGCCAACCAGTGAAGATGCCATTAACATGCCCCGTTCCGGAGGGGTTTCTAAGGCAATCGGTATGCCCTTGTATAACAAGTACATGCTCCAGATCATGGTAGGAATGAGCACCAGCACATTGACCAGCACATCAGGGAAAAGGTGAGCAATACTGGCTACGGCCAGCGGTTGTCCGACCATTGTCACCAGTGCCAAGTGGCGGCCTAGTGATTTGTTAGCGCCGTAGGTGCTTGCCATCCAGCGGCTGATGAATGCGGTACTGACCAGCCCGAATAACAGCACCAACAGATAGCCGATACTAATCACCAGCAGTGCATCGGCTGGCAAGCGTAGTGGTTCCTCAGCGCCGAGCCGCCAACCGAAGTTACTGGCACCGATCCATGCAAAGAATGGCGGCAACAAAAGTAACCATATCGAATAACGCAGGAGAATTTGCAGTGGGGCAGGGTCTACCTGTGACAGATCCCGAAAAGAATCCACAGGGTTGTAGAGAGACTTGAATAATAGATTGGTATAGATATTGGAACTCATAATTCACCTGCAATATGGGTTCCAGGAAACGCCCGTGCAGGCAGTTTCTGTAGTACTGTCAGACAATCACAAACGCTGAGAATTTGCTTATCAGCCTGCAATATCCGTCTGATTGTGACCTTGCTAAACCCGACCAGATGCATTGTAGAGTCAGCTCGCCGAAGTGAATTGATCTGCCTCAATAAATAGTCAATTGCCGTTTATTCAGCAGATTCCCAACTGCCCGGTACTTCTTATGAGTATTAAACGTTGTTTTAAGGACTTTTCCGCCAGTGTGTTCTGATGCGAAAAGCCCCGTCATTGTAGCGAGCAAAAAAGGCTGTTGTCGAGAGAAGCAACAGCGAAACTGGCAGTGTGAGGAGAGACTGATTGTACGCTAGAGCCAGATTTGACTGCCTATTCTCACGCCAATGAGAACAATACCCAGTCACTAATAATGTGTGCGCCGCACGAAACCCAGAGGTTGCCAGAGCACAGCTATGCCCGGGTCAGCCCGAGCGATTGTGCAGTAAATAAGCGGTATTTTCCTGTATTGTCACTCTCGAGTCGTTACCAGGGGAATTTGTGGCGCTTTGTCGTTGCTGCTACATTCACTAACCGGCCTGCGGCCCGTTCACAGCCTGGTAAAGACTAATTGCCCTAAATAATAGTCGTTGATAAATAGAATAATGAGAGACGCCATGACATATAACATTCCCCGATTCGGATTACTTGCCGGTTTCATTCTTGTACTGCTGCAAGCCTGTACCGCGACAGCGCCAGACACGGGCATTGCCAATCCATTTGATCGCAGTGAACAAGCCTTCGGTGATTTGCCAGCGGGCCGCGAGTGGGGTGCGGCAAGTGCTATTCATTACGCGGGTAACGGGCAAATCTGGGTGGCTGATCGCTGTGGCGGCAACCGGCCTGGCTGTGAAGCGCAAACAGACGTTGATCCGATTATGTTGATCGATAGTGATGGCACGATTATCAACAGCTTCGGTGCCGGCATGTTTGTTTGGCCCCATGGCATGTTTGTCGACGCGCAAGGCAATGTCTGGGTCACAGATGCGGCGACAGCGCGGGAAGGGCTGAAAGGCAATCAAGTACATAAGTTCAGCCCCGAAGGTGAGCGGCTGATGAGTCTGGGTATCGCTGGCGTAAGTGGTTCTGGCAACTATTTTTTCAATGCGCCTACCGATGTACTGGTAGCCCCGAACGGCGATATTTTTGTCGCAGATGGCCATTCCCCGAATACCCATAATCGCATCGTCAAGTACAACAGCGCAGGTGAATATTTAATGGAGTGGGGGTCGGTCGGTGCCGAGAATGGGGAGTTCAGAGTACCCCATGCATTGGCAATGGATTCACAGGGGCGATTGTTTGTTGCTGATCGTGCCAATAGCCGCATTCAGTTATTCGACCAACAGGGTAGTCACATTTCCACGTGGACCCAGTTTGGCCGGCCCAGCGATGTCTACATCGACGATAACGACATGCTGTATTCGGCAGACTCGGAATCCAACACAGGCAATCTACGCAATCCGGGTTATTCTCGCGGCATCTATATTGGTAGTGTGCGCGACGGATTTGTCGATTACCTGATTCCTGATGTTGTTCTCAACCCGGAAGGCACAACGAGTCATGCCGAAGGCGCAACGGCTGACGAGGATGGTAATGTTTATGCCGCTGAAGTAGTTGAACGCAGCGTGCGCAAATTTACGCGCCAGCCATGAAGACTAGTTAACTGCTTCCAGTTCGCCAGCATCGATTTGCAGGGTGTCCAGCAGGTCATCATCCATGCCCTGCAGTTCTTGCAACTCGGCAGATGTCTCTTCATCCAGACTCTGATGGATGACAATCTCGACCCGACGATTACGGGATCGACCCTCGGCAGTTTCATTGCTGTCGAAGGGCTTGGTGTCAGCATAGCCAACCACTGTCATTCTCTCATCGGTAATAATGTCATCCATCAGCAGCTCATGGGCCACGGACAACGCGCGTTGCGAAGACAAATACCAGTTTGAGGGCGACAAAGGTGTTGAGATTGGACGGTCATCAGTGTGGCCTTCCACAGCAATTCGACCGGCTATTTTGCCGAGAATATCGCGTAGCTTGCTCATGACTGGTACGAAGTCGGGATTAATTGTTGCAGAACCGGATTCAAATGAGCCTTTTTCCCGAATACGAATAGTGATAGAGCGAAAGCCCGATTCAATATCAATCAGATCTGCCTGGGTTTCCTCTTCCAGTGCTTCTTCCAATTCCTTGACGTCTTCCAGTGTTTGTTCCTGCAGTGCTTGCAGTTTTTCTACCAGAATTTGGCGTGCGGCTTCTTCGCTTACTTCGAGTGCGCTGGAATCTTGGCCATAGTCAGACTGGCCGGTTTGCAGGCTATTTTGGCTGCTGTCGACAGTTTGTTGTTGGACAACATTTTCCACAGTCGGTTGCGGGCGGCCGGGCGAGAATTCCTGTGCGATCACTGAAGTGCCCTTGGGAATACCATCGGCAACGACGTCATTTTGTACGCCAAAGGCCTGGGCCATGGAGCCCGCCACTTGCTTGTATTTCAGGACATCCATTTCCGAGAACGACAACAACAGGACAAAGAAGCACATCAGCAGTGCCATCAGGTCTGCAAAGGTTGCCATCCACGGTGGTAAGCCGGCTGGAGCTTCGTCAATGTCAGCGCTCACTGGTTGTATTCCTTGTCAGTATGTCTAGGCGGCTTCTTTGAGGCCAGCATCGACAGGTTCTTCTTTGCCGGAGTCCGGTTCAGCATCGCGTACTTTGGGAGTCAGATAGAGCTTAAGCATGGATTCGATAATGCGCGGATTCTGACCTTCCATGATGCCCATTACACCATCTAGACAGATCGCATTGAGCTTCTCTTCTTCACCGCGGCGTAATTTGAGTTTGTCTGCCATGGGCAAGAAAAACATGTTGGCGAGCATGGCACCATAAAGAGTGGTCAGTAGCGCTACGGCCATGGCTGGTCCGATAGCCTTGGGGTCATCCATGCTGGACAGCATCTGCACGAGACCGATCAGTGTGCCGATCATGCCCATCGCTGGCGCGACGTCGCCACTGGCAGTGAATATTTGTGAGCCCAATTTCTGGCGCTCACTGATCTCTTGCTTGTCTTTCTGGAGTAGTTTGGCTGTGTCTTCGGGTGAGCGGCCTTCCATGACCAACGCTATAGCGTTTTGCAAATAGGGATATTTGATCTCGAATTCCTCCAGTGCAAACAGGCCCTTCTTGCGAGCAACACCGGCCATTTCTACGATGTCTTCGATCAGTTCTTTGGGTTTTTGACTCTGTCCTCGGAAAGCCTTGATAGCGACGCCGAAGGCGCCTACAAACTGGGATAAATTGAATTTAATCAGCACGACCATTGCGGTTCCGCCCAGGACAATGAACAAGGACGGTGGGTTGATGAAGATGTTCGCAGAACCACCCATCAAGATTGCGACGACTACAACCGCAAACGCCCCGACCAATCCAAGCAACGTTGCAAGATCCATGAATCAACCTCTTATATATGGCAAGAAAACATTTCAATGGCCGTAGCCACCTGATGATTAGCAGCTTCTACGGCATTTGCTGGAAAATTATTGAGTATGAATCGAGTCGAAATGGGTAAAAATCAGCCATAAATCAATTTACCCCATATTTTTTGAAAATCACTAAAGTCTGCGGACCCAATTGCCGTAGTCCTCTCCAGCGAAGGCTCCAGCTATTCTGGCCATTGATATTGGTGGGTGCAGGATTGATGTGTAGCAACCAGTGAACCACAGGGGAATTACGACAGTGAAAAAGATACTACTCATTTCGTTACTAACAATTGTCATATTAGGTAGTGGCAGTGCGGGTGCTTATTACTTTCTGGGCATGCGAATTAATCCTGACGACGAAGAAACAGTTGAGCTCGTCGAGGGAGAGGAAGTTGTGGAAGAAGAGCCAGTAGAGCTGCGCCCGGCGCTTTACAAAACGATCCCAGCCATGGTCGTGAGTGCTAACTACCAGGGAAGACTGCGCTACCTGCAGGTCAAGATGTCGATACTGACTCGCGAAGAAGCAACACTGGAAAAGCTGGAAAACAGTACCCCTATTATACAAGACGGCATGATCATGTTGTTGAATAACTATCCATTCAATGAGTTGGAGACGCCAGCAGGTAAGGAAGAATTACGTCATCAGGCTGAAGAGAAAGTGAAAGAGCTGATTGCTGATGAAGGCGTAGAGTCAGTTTTATTTACCGGCTTTGTTATTCAATAGGAAATAACCTTTAGAGTTAAACAGTTAAAAGCTATGATCGAGCGCTCGAATTATATAGTAAAATAAGTGGGTTGATTTATAAGGGTTTACGGGTACACTCGATTTGTCTGATCATTAGGGATGATCAGGCAACGGGAAATTAAGCCTTTTCTTATTTGGTTTCAATTTGCAGTCCCTCCAGAGAACAGAGTCTCGGGGGTGGCAACATAACCCGCGTTCTCTGTTCTGATAAATATAAAATTAATTAGAACTGGAGAGAACCTATGTCCCCACTTAGTAAGCGCGGTTATCTGCGCTGCTTGATCCATGCATGTATTGCTACACCACTTCTTGTACCGGCTCTGGTACAGGCGCAAGATGACTCGGAAGACATCGAAGAAGTTGTCGTAACGGGTTCCTATATCCGTAACTCAGCTTTTGCCGAAGATGCGAACGTTTCTACAGTCACTCAGGCTGAACTCTACGAATCCGGCTCGCCAAGTATGGCAACCTACATTCGTGACCTTACTTTCACCCAGAATACCGACGTTGTCGCTAACGTACTGGCCAGCCAGGATGGTGCCCAGGATTCAGTAGGTGCCAGTTTCAACCTGCGCGGATTGGGTGAGAACTCAACCCTGCAACTGGTGGACGGGGTGCGCATGATCGACCCCGCGGTCAACACCTCCATCCCCGATATTGCCGTTGAGCGCCTCGAGATTGTTCTCGACGGTGGTTCAGCGCTGTACGGTTCTGATGCCGTGGCCGGTGTCGTCAATCTGATTCCTATCAAGGAGTTTGATGGTTTTCGCGCCCGGACCTACTATCAGGTCGATGGCGATAACTCCATGGAAGACATGAAGGCCAGCTTCATCTGGGGCAAGTCTTTTGGTAACGGTATCGACTATGTGGGTGCCGCCGACTACACCACTGCCACACCGCTCATGCAGTATGAACGTCTGCGCGAATGGGAGATGGACAATGGCTCGTCCTCTTCGGGTAACCCGGGGGCATGGCGTGAAATTGTCGGCGCCGATCCAGGCGTCAATCTTTATCAATTCCATGGTGGTGACTCGAGCGGCGGCAACATGCTCGATCCGGCCTGTGGCACCTACAACGACAACGCGCCAGCGCACGGTAAAGGCGCCTTTAATACACCTTCCGGTGTACTGACAAACAATGGCACGGTGTGCCGCTTCGAGTACACCAAGCAATTTGCCTATCGTACTGAGCAGACGGCCTACAACCTGTACAACTCCATACAGTGGGAAGCCACAGACTGGTTAAGCTTCAACGTGACTGCGTTGAACAGCTACCGCATTTCTGATGGCCGGACGACGTCTACCACGGCGACTTCCACCAACAATCGCCGCGTACTACTGGTGCGTGCCGATCACCCGGCCAACCCCTTTGGCGTCGATGTCTCACCCTGGAACTGGCGTTTGATTACTGAGTCCTATACGGTTCGTCCGGACCATATCGATGACATCAGTGGTTCGCGCGAGTTTGAGACCCATACCGCGAACAACCGCTATAAGTTCTCGGCTAACTTTGAGATCAGTGATACCTGGAGTGGTTATGCCTACTACTCGGATAACGAGCGTAAGGTTGCCAGTGATTCCCGGGCGATCCATCTGGGCAAGCTGCAGCTGGCCCTACAAGGCCAGGGTGGTCCTAATGGCAATGAATACTGGAATCCTTTCGGCTCTGCCGATCCTCGCTTCCCCGGTCATGATCCGGCCATTCATGCCAACAGTGAGGCAGTGACCAACTGGCTGTTCGAGAACGTGGACAACGTACTTAGCGATCGTGACTATCTCGATATGTTCGAGATCGCTGCCAATGGTGAGGTGATGGACTTGTGGGCTGGCCCACTGCGTATGGCTGCCGGTTTTCAGTGGCGTGATCTGCGCAATGAAAACTATGCGGTGCCTCTGGATGCTGCCGGGCATGACTACAACACGGCTGTTGGTGCCCCGACGCCACAAGATGAGACGTTCCAGTCAGAAGTAAAAGCGGTCTTTGTGGAGTTGGAATTACCTGTTTGGGATACCATCGATGCCCAGTTTGCGGTTCGTCATGAGAAGTTCACTGACTTCGGTCTGGATGCGACGACACCGAAAGTAGCGCTGCGTTGGGAAGCCACTCCCGAGTTGGCATTCCGTGCCTCCTGGGGTGAGAGCTTCCTGGCTCCGACACCGGAACAGGCACGACCATTCATCCCCAATGAGAACTGTTTGGAAACCTTCTCCGGAACCGATCCATTCACTGGCTCGCCAATGACGGGTAGTACTCGCTGTTCATCGGGTAACCCGAACCTGAAGCCGGAAGAATCGGAGATTCAGAATGTTGGTTTTACCTGGCAGCCAACGGGCATGCTTGATGGTTTTGAACTCAGCATGGATTATCAGGAAATCGAATACACCAACCGTATCCGTACGCTCACCGAGCAGGATACTGTGGCATTCGAATTCCAGAACTTTCTGGCTGACACCGGTGTGAGTGAAGGCGGTTATGACCCGACGCCTGGCTCAGCAACGCGAGCACAAGCCGAAGCCTGGTATCAGACTCGTGCGAACTCTGCCGGTAACCCGGTAGTCCGCTTCGATAACTTCGAACTGGACCGTATTTTCCGTCAAGCACAGAACATCAGTTCGGTGTGGATCGATCTATACGACGCCAGAGTTGACTATCGTTGGTCTACCCAGAACCTGGGTACTTTCGCTGCACAATGGTCTGTTACTTACTACGATGCCTATGACTATGAGGACCTGTTCGGTGGTCGTAGCGAAGCGTTGGGCTTTCAGAACGCCAACACCGGTATTGCTCCACCTTTACCGGAGATGAAGTACAACCTGCGTCTGAACTGGTTCATGGATAATCACAGCGCCTCTATCTCGACCAACTATTGGTCAGATGTGACATTCGATGATCGAGTCTTCGACAACTACGGTGATGGCTGGGAAGCACCTGCCAATAACATCATCCACGGTGAGTCGCGCACTAACCTGCGTTACACCTACATTCTGGATGATTACTTTGACAGTGAATTCACCATCAGTGCCGGTGTTAACAATGTGTTCGGCGAACGTCCACAACAACTACCGATTCTGGGTGGTTTCGAGACGCGTCTGTCGACTCCCTGGGGTCGTCAGATGTGGGCATCATTGGAATGGCGCCCGAACAACTAGTTGTCGCTCCTGTGCGCTGCTGTATGTGGGAATGCAGCAGCAACTCAAAGAAAGCCGGGCTTAGCCCGGCTTTTTTTTGCTACACATGTTTATCTGCAAAGATGCAGACACCGCTCGTGTATTGTTTGATTGATCAGTAGCTACTCGATGCCAATGCCTTGGTCCCGATCTTGCAGTACAAAGAGCTGGTGTTCATCAATTAAGGTAAGCCATACATGCAGGCAAGAACCAACTACGATTCAACTGTGTCGGTTCGGCGTTCAGTGTCCCGATCGGCAGTAGCGCTTGGGCTATTTCTTTTCGCAGCTTGTGCAACGACGCCGCAAGCCGATCCACGTTTATTGGAGTCGATTCGGTGGTACACCGGTGAAACAGGCAAGGTAGATGATGCCAGAGCCAAAGCCTTGCTAGTCGAAGCCATCGCAAGTGGTGATGCGTTATCGACCATGTGGCTGGCACGAGTTTATTCTACAGGCCGTATGGGCTTCGCTGCGAACAAGCCGAGGGCACAGGAAATAGCCGATGGGGTGATCGCCGAGGTTGAAGCGCGTGCTGGCAATGGCGAGTCGGAAGCCAGTTTTCTCATGGGTACGGCCTATGCAGAGGCCTTGGGCAAACCTTTAGATCCTGAGGTGGCAGTTACCTAGTATCGGCGCGCTGCAGCGCAAGAGCATGTGTTGGCGCAACACAATTTAGGGAACGTGCATTTCTCCGGCACCGGTGTGGCGCAAAGTGATGAGTTGGCAGTGTACTGGTGGACACTGGCCGCCGAACAAGGCGATGCCATACCACAGTTCCGACTGGCTACGATGTATGAGCAGGGTAGAGGCGTTCAGCGGGATTTGTCGGTGGCTCATCGCTGGTATCGTGAGTCTGCGCAGCGCGGTAACAGCAATGCGCGTGCAGCGCTGAGCAGGCTGGCTTCGGAATAAATCGGGAGCCAGTTCAGCGTTGCACACTAGCCATGGAAGCATTCGTTGAAGTGTTTGCGACACATGGAGACATAGCGCTCATTACCACCTATCTCCACTTGCGACCCTTGCTTGATGACCTTGCCGTCAGCATCCATGCGTACCACCATCGTGGCCTTGCGACCGCAATGGCAAATGGCTTTGAGTTCCTTGAGGTTGTCAGACCAGGCCAGCAAATATTTACTACCTTCAAAGGGCTCGCCTTGAAAGTCGGTGCGTAGTCCATAGGCCAGTACTGGAATGCGCAATTTATCGGTTACCTCACTGAGTTGAAACACTTGCTGCTTCGTCAGGAACTGGGCTTCATCGATGAGCACGCAGTGCAATGTGTCTTTCTCATGCAGTTGGGAAACAAGAGCGTAGAGATTGTCACCCGGTGCGAAGGTTTCGGCGTTGGCTTCCAGCCCGATTCTTGAGGCGACTTTGCCGATGCCATAGCGGTCATCGAAGGCGGGTGCCAGAATCAGGGTATGCATGCCCCGTTCCTGATAGTTATAACTGGACTGCAACAGGGATGTCGATTTACCCGCGTTCATCGAAGAATAGTAAAAATACAGTTTTGCCATTAAACACTTGTCCCGCGTGTGTTTCTGTCAGCAGCAATGCCGCTCTGATCGCCTTGCCTTTGGTAGTAAAGCGCGCCAGACAGCATTGTCGCTGAAAACACCAGTTGAGGCCAAATTGCGTCACGCTCGTGCGCGTTGTCAGTTGCCGAAGTGGCGAACTGGCATAAAAAAAGGCGAAGAGCATGACTCTTCGCCTTTTGCTTGGTTAAGCATAGCTAAGCAGCCAGATTAACCAACGCTGCAAGGCATTACAGTGAGCTTTCTATCGCAGCCAGCAATTCGGCAGCATCGGGTTCCACGTTAGAACCAAAGTGCTGTAATACTTCGCCGTCCTTGCTT
Source organism: uncultured Gammaproteobacteria bacterium (assembly GCA_913060975.1). Lineage (GTDB taxonomy): Bacteria > Pseudomonadota > Gammaproteobacteria > Pseudomonadales > Pseudohongiellaceae > UBA9145. Next base: position 130,681 of record CAJXVC010000012.1, on the reverse strand, counting down.
ACCAGATACTTATTGAAATTCCAGCCAGGCTGTTCAGTCTCTGCACCGAGATGGGCAAAGACTGGATGCGCGCTGTTACCTTTCACCTTGACCACATCTGACATCAAAAAAGTAACACCGTGATTGACGTAGCAGACCTCGGCGGTCTTCGAGGCATCGTCATCTTCCTGATTGAAATCATCCGACGGGAAGCCGACGACGACTAACCCCTGATCCTTGTATTGCTGATAGAGCGTCTCGAGTCCAGTGAACTGATACGTGAAGCCGCAATAACTGGCTGTGTTGACCAGTAACACTGGCTTGCCGGCTGTCTCATCGCACAGATCGATGGTATCGCCACTGTGCAGCTTATCGACTTCGTAATCGAGCCAATCAGCACATGCGGCATCCTGAGCAGCCAAGGGGGTGCTGAATACGAGCAGAACCGCGAACAGACTGAATAGTGTGGTTATTGCTTTCATTGAGGTCTCCGTGGGCGTAAAGCAGTTAGTAGGGTTAGCTTACGGAGTGGTATCGGGCCTGACAAGCACAGTTCGCCGCAGCCGGCACGGTATTGGGCAAGTTTAAGGTGGTATTTGGCACTGCTGGCGGGCTGACCACCGCCGTCGGAGTAATAGCGATTCCCTTGCGGGGCATCTCGTTGTATTTTAGTGATTGGAATCAATACCAACATTGCTGGTGTAATCGCCCAGACAATAGCTGGACTATAACTGGTAGGAGAGACAATGATTAATTCAACGATTCGATTCAAGTCATGGTTGCTGGTTTGTTTGCTGGGCGGTTTGCTAACTGCCTGTGTACAGACTTCGGTACTTGATCAGCGCGCTATTGATGCTGCTGAAATTACCAATCTGACGGCGCCTGAAATAGACAAACTCGCCAGTGGGCAGCCTTCGCAAGAACAGTTGCGAGTTCTGGCCGCTTCCGGAGTAAAGCATATTATTGACCTGCGGGTTCCAAGTGAGCGGGACTGGGATGAAGGAGCATTGGTGCGTTCGCTGGGCATGGAGTACCACTCTATTCCGGTTGCCGGCGCAGCAGGTGTGACTTCGTCCAATGCGGCCAGTCTGAATCTGATTCTGGCGCAAATTGGTTCCGAACCGGTCCTCATGCATTGTGCCAGCGGTAACCGCGTTGGAGCGCTGGTAGCCAAGTCTGAGCGTGACGGCGGTGCTTCTGTCGACGCGGCCATTGCAGAAGGACGGCGCTGGGGATTGAATCAAATGGAACCTCGGCTACGGGAAGTCATTGATCAGTAAGTAAGTAAGTAAGTAAGTAAGTAAGTAAGTAAGTAAGTGGCTGCCGGCTAATGCCGGCAGCCGACCAACTGCGAGCCTGAACCATCTCCTGGTTCGGGCCTGTTGGTTGCCCGTAGTGCTCTGCCTGCGTGCAAATCGCCAAGTTGTGCTAGTGCCACCACGATTCAGGCAACCCGCAAGTATCTGCGCTCTTCCGGCCTTCCCTCTATTAATATCTCTCTTGCTCATTGACTCACTCGCTCGCCGCCAATAGTAGTAGTACATAACTTGCTACACCCTTACGCCAGTTTTTGCCTGCTTGTGCTGTGACTGCAATGCGTCACCTTCGGTAAGAAAAGTGCACAACACCGGTTCATCCTGTGCCCACTGTTGGGAACATTGGGCGACCTCGGTGCAAAGCGTATCTACTGATTGGAAATCTGACCAAGCGTTCTCTTTCAATTGTGCCATTGTTTGATTATGGCTTGGTATTCCTGTGTTGCCCTGCTTTAATCAGTGTCTGGTTTAGAGCGGCGCCCAGGTGGTGTACAGAGTGTCACGATTAAGATCGTAGATAGAGTTTTAGAGAGGCTGGTTGGAAGCTCATAGGGAGACTCAAAGGAAGGCTCATCGGGAGACGCATAGGGAGACGCATAGGGAGACGCATAGGGAGACGCATAGGGAGACGCATAGAGAGTCACATAGTAAGGCTCATAGAGAGACGCATAGAAAGACCCACAGAATTCACAGATTGTGTCTTCTGCCAGGGGATCAAGAGTGAGGCTCTACAAAATGACGTTGCAGGTGTCTTTCTTTGCTGAGTTATCTGTTCGTTCTGGTTATTGGTCTCAATGCTGATTTTCCCTACTATTGCTAGTACCGATTTCCAGCGTCTCTACTAGAATTTTCTATGCACTGTGTAGAATATTATTCGTTCTTACTCTGATGATCGCTGTCGAACTGAGTGTTAATCCGTCTACTAGTTCGGTGCTTGGGTAGTGAAGCCGCCAGTACCGAGCAACTTATCAAACTGGAGTATTGCGATGCGCACTGTCTTTCTTTCATTGTTAGTGTTTTCACTTCTGCCGTTGTCGGCAACAGGCCAGGCGAATGACTATGGTAGCGTGCGTGACTGGCGTGCGGACAATGAGTTGGCGATTGTTCAGACCTATTTTGAATTACTCCGCTTACCCAATATTGCACGCAATGATGGTGATGTTAGCGCCAATGCGCATATGCTTGAAACGCTGTTCGAGGCTGAGGGTCTCGATGTGCAACTCTCATCTGAACTCTACCCACACCATGCTCGGGCACCATTAGTGATTGGCCGCTACGCGGCGGCCAACCCGCGCGGCACATTGCTGCTCTATATTCATTATGACGGTCAGCCTGTGAATACTGATCTGTGGACGGTGTGTCCACCATTCGACCCCTGTGTCGCCAATGCGGGTGAGCCGATTACCTTGTCCTCGAGTACTGAGCTGGATCCGCAATGGCGAATCTACGGCCGTTCAGCTTCCGACGACAAGGCCCCAATCATGTCTTTGCTGCAGGCCTTGCGCGCCTTGCGAGCGACCGGGAGTGAGCCACGCTGGAATCTTTTGGTCATGCTTGATGGTCAGGAAGAGTCTGGTTCGGCCAATTTCCGTGAGTATCTGCGTGATCATGGCGATACGATTGAGGCGGATCTGGCTATTGCGCTGGATGGCCCGCGTCATCCCAGCACCTTGCCCACCATGTACTTCGGTGTCCGTGGGGGCGCCTCGGTTACCTTGAAAGTACACACTGCGCAGCAGGATTTACACAGTGGTAACTATGGCAATTGGGCGCCGGATCCGTCGATTGCCCTGGCCAGATTGCTGGCAACAATGAAAGAAGATGACGGTCGCGTGAGCATCGCCGGCTTTTATGATCAGGTCACGCCGTTGACTGATGTGGAATTAGCCGCGTTGGCTGCTATTCCGGATATCGAGGATAACCTGGCCAGCACCTTTGCCATTGCCGCGCCGGAACAAAGCAGTGCTCGTCTGGAAACCAAACTGAACTGGCCAACACTCAATGTGTTGGCGATGGATTCAGGCGGCGGCTTCAGTGCGCCCTCGCGCACCGCCATTCCGGGTTTCGCGCAAGCACGATTGGCGATGCGGCTGGTTCAGGGTATTGACCCGCAACGACAGATTCAATTAGTACTCGATCATATTCGCGCGCAGGGATATCACCTGATCGAAAATCGTGAGCCAACAACAGAAGAGCGTCAACAATACCCGCAGCTCGCATCGGTGAATTACGGGGGTGGTCGTGCGGCAACCCGCGTTTCCATGGAGATGCCGCTGGCCCTCTCAGTAGCCAATGCGCTCACACTGGACGGCGTGCAGCCAGTGCAGTTACCGACGCTTGGCGGCAGTTTACCATTCGGTGATTTTTCCGAAGGCCTGGGGATCCCAACCGTGGGTGTCGCTCTGGTCAATCACGATAATAATCAACACGGCCCGGACGAGAACCTGCGTCTGCTCAATCTTTGGCAGGGTATTGAGATCGTTTCGCGACTGATGACTATGGATTGAGTAAGGTCTATTCAGACAGAGACTTAATCGAGACTACCTCTATATAGTCTGGCTCAATGCGCCATTTAATATTCAAATCATAAAGTGCCATGCCGTACTGTTTATTATCAGTCGGTTTGGCGCGCCAGGCCGGGCGCGGATCCTGCTGCAATAGTGACGTGATGAAAGCTGACAGGTCAGGAAGTCTATCAACGTTCTCTGCTAGCGCCTGCGTTGCTTGCTCGGAATAAAGCACGCGATTGGGCGCGCCCGGCGCGTCTTGGGCAAATCCGGCTTCGGCGCCACTGACTGCATCCGCATAAGGAACGTAAGGCTTTATATCGATAATCGGTGTTTGATCCAACAGGTCAATGCCGCCGACATGTAATATCAGTTCGCCGGCGATCGACTCTACGCCCAGATTCTCCACCACCGATAAGCCAATTGGATTCGGGCGAAAAGGCGAGCGGCAGGCATATACGCCCACGCGTTCCTTGCCGCCCAGACGCGGTGGTTGCACCGTCGGCGACCAGCCTTGATCAGCGGTGGCATGAAAGCGGAATAGCAGCCAGAGATGGGTGAACTGTTCGATTCCACGTAGCGTGTTCGGGTCATTATAGGGCGAGTGAAACAGGAGCTGGCCACGCGCTTCGCGGACCAGGTTAGGCTGCCGCGGGATGGCGAATTTTTGTTTGAATGGACTACGTAGTGTTGCGATGACAGCAGTCGTGAATTCATTGTCGCTAGGTGATGTCATGACGCCATGATAGCGCGTATTTCCTGACAGGTGCGTATTTGGCGCTCCAGCTGGAAACGCGGGTCAGTTCCCCGAGGGAACACGGCATAGTGAATGGACTTGGCAGACCCATCCTTTTACTCTTGAGGGGCAGCATACAATAACAATACAAAAAATATGAGGAGCAATCATGTCCAAGCAAAACTTCCTGGCAAAGTGTCTGCTTATTGCGGCGCCGGCGATCGTCTCTGGTGCGGTGATGGGGCAATCCGAACCGAACCATATAACGGGGGAGGGATTACCGAATCCAGCCCCGAATGTCACCACTAATTGGGGCAACCTGCCTGACGGTCGTAACTGGGGTTCTACTGCCGGTGTCGATATTGACCCTACTGATGGTCATGTCTGGGCTTATGAGCGTTGCGGCGCCAGCAGTTTTGGCGGCGGTGTGCCGGTAAACTGTGATACCAATCCTGTCGACCCGATCTTCAAGTTTGACCGTCGTACTGGCGAGGTGCTGGCGAATTTTGGTGGCGGTCTCATGATGACACCACACGGTATCCATGCCGATCACGAAGGCAATGTCTGGGTTACCGACTTCGCGAATAACGCCGATGGAACCAAAGGCCATCAGGTCCATAAATTCAGTCCGGATGGTGAGTTGCTCATGAGTCTGGGTACGCCCGGACAACCCGGCAACGACAGTGCCCATTTCAATCAGCCCAACGATGTCATCGTGGCGCCAGATGGTAGTATTTTTGTCTCTGATGGTCACAGTGGTCAGGGTATGACCAGCAACGCGGCAATGGACGAAGGGCGCGAAGAAGGGCTGACAGCGCGCATCATGAAGTTCGCACCTGATGGCACCTTTCTGAAGGAATGGGGGCAAATTGGCGTGCGCCACGGAGAGTTCCGTACGCCCCATGCCATGGAGTTTGATTCCCAGGGCCGCTTGTGGGTAGCCGACCGTGGCAATCATCGTCTGGAAATTTTCGACCAGGAAGGTAATTATCTCGACTCACGCTATATGTACGGCCGTATCAGCGGATTGTTCATCACTGATGACGACATGGTCTACGCCATAGATTCCGAATCAGGACCGACCAATCATGTTGGCTGGCGTAATGGCGTTCGTATCGGTCATGTGGACGAAGACCGTATTACTGCGTTCATTCCTCCCTTTGAACGCCCAGATCGCGTATATCAGGGTACCGCTGGCGAAGGCGTTGCTGTCGATGCCGACGGCGTTATTTTTGCAGCCGAAGGACCTAACTCACTGAGCTGGGCAGGTGGTGCGTTTACGCGTTATTCACCGTAATACTCTCACTGCGCGATGGACGTGAAAGGCGAAACCGATAGTAGCGAATAACTCGCGTTAATTGAGAAAAAGAAAGACACAAGGCACCGGTCCGATTTGCATCAGGCCGGTGCCTTTTTAATTGGGGTTTGGGGGCAGTGTTACCGGCAACTGCATGCGAACGACCCTTGTCGGAATTACGGTGATCGCACAATCAGTCACGCTGAGCTGGCATGGCCGGTCCGAATTCTGGCTAGTGCTGGCCTAATCGAAGGTGGTACTTGACTCAGGGCAGTGACAGCAAAGTTTCGATGCCGTGGTGCAGTGGGTCCACAAGGCCGATGCTGAACAGCACCAACAACACGACTGACAATTGAAAACCCACTCGCTGGTACATAGATGGCTGGCGGCCATTGACCAGAGCCTGGACACGCAGTGCTACTTCGGCGCCGGTGAAAGCCGAGGCTATGGTCGTACCAGCTAATGGGCATTGGCCTGGCGAAACTTTCTGAATACGTACCAGTGTCTCTGCTACATCAAGCCGGTCATATTCATCAGCCGCACGGAAGTCACAGGCTGATTCGATAAACAAATGCAAATCAGCCAGCAAGACTTTGGCGAATTTACCCGGCAGGGGCAGCAGGAAGAGATTGGCAATGAGTAAGCGGATATTGTCGCGGCGTGCCGAGTGCGCTGCCTCATGGGCGCAAATAATGTTCAGGTCTTTAGTCGAACAATGGGCTTGCAAGCCAGAAGTCAGGTAGACCTCATTCTTCCACCAGCCTAACGTAAATACGAACGGGGTGGCGTTATCCAGTAATTGGAACTTGAAACGATCTTGAGTGCTGGTTTGAGCAAGCGGTTCCAATTGCGCTTCGAGATTACGTGTCGTGCGCAAGTTGTTCAGCAAGCGGCGCGTAAGAGTAACCAATACCAGCGCAATCAGACCAATGCCGATTTCAGTGAGCCAGGGAATTTCTACCAGTGGCAGATGGGCTTGACAGTTCTCATGGCAGTGCGCTGACACCAACAGATCTTCGATAGCGGGCAAGAACAGGAGCAGGGAAGTGCTCAGGCTGAGCAGAAATGGAAATGACAGCAACAGCAACATGAGATTGGAGGCAATTGCCGGGTGCCAGTTCATCAGTGATTTGCGCACTAGCGGATAACAACTCGCCAGTAGTAATGTGCCGCTAAACCATGTCGCCAGCCAGACAGTCGAAAAAGAACCGATGACTTCAATTAGCTCACTCACGATTGCCTCCTGTTTCCTTGCGCTTGTGCTGGATGAGTTGCTCCAACTCATCGAGGGCATTGTCATCAAGGCGGTCGGCGACATTAACGAAGCTACTTAATATAGTCGCTGCTTTACCATCATGCAGAAGCTTGATGACGTCTTTAAGCAGATTGCCAAGCAACTCGCTACGCGATTGAATAGCGCGGTAGCGATAGGCGTGACTGAATTTCTTGCGCTCGAGCAAATTCTTGCGCACCAGACGCTCAAGCGTTGATTGCACCGTACTCAAACTGACCGTGCGCTCGTCAGATAGCTCCGCTGTTATCGTTCTGGCGTCACTGTCCGGCATCTGCCAAACAACATCCAATAGCGTCAGCTCCAACTCGCCTAGCGAGTTCGGTAGCACATTGTGGGCATGGCGATTTCTTTTCATTGTTATGGGCTTGTCTGAAACTTCGACTCAGAATCGGTTTTTAGGGGCCGATCCACTGTTTTTATTTTTCTTTATGTTATTGATAAATATGAAAAATCTATTTATCCGCTTTCCTGCTGTTGATTCAGGGACATGAAATCCAGAGACTTCGGCTGCGATCTGCGGTGCAGGTCGGAGATGATTTATAGCAGTGGAGCATTATGGTGTCCAATCGTTTACCCGTTCAACTACCCGCACGTTTACCCTTATTGATCAGCAGTCTGGTCGCCACAGTCAGTGCGCCGGCACTGGCGCAAGACTTACAGGAAGTGGAGGTAATCGGCCGCCGCGTCAATCTGGTTGGCTCTGCGAGTACAGCCTCGGAAGGCCTGGTCTCACAAAATGAGTTAGCGCTGCGTCCTTTATTACGCACCGGTGAGATTCTGGAATCGGTACCAGGTCTGGTTGCGACACAGCATAGTGGCAGCGGCAAGGCCAATCAGTTCTTCCTGCGCGGCTTCAATCTCGATCACGGCACTGACTTCGCCACCAGCATCGATGGTATGCCTGTTAATATGCGTAGCCACGGTCATGGTCAGGGCTATACCGATCTGAATTTCCTCATTCCCGAACTGGTTCAGGAAATCGAATACCGCAAGGGCTCTTACTACGCGGATGTGGGTGACTTTTCTGGAGCCGGATCGGCGAAGATTACTTCCATGCAGCGCATGAACCGTCAACAGGTTTCGCTGGCCGCCGGTGAATACGGCTTTGGTCGTTTACTGGCCAGCGGTGGCATTGCTGCGATGGACGGTGAGTTCATTTACGGTCTGGAGCACCAGATTTACTCCGGCCCTTGGGATTCTGTTGATGAAGATGTGGGCAAGACCAATCTCTGGTTGAAACAGCAATGGTTAAGAGAGAACAGTGCCTTGTCTGTGTCTTTTATGGGTTACGACAATACCTGGAACTCTGCTGACCAGATTCCTGCACGTGCTGTAAATCAAGGCCTGATCACCGAATTCGGTTCGATCGATCCAACCGTTGGCGGCAATTCCTCACGCTATAGTCTGTCACTTAACTGGGAGAAGCGCGCCGAAAGTAGTCGTTGGACGGCATCGGCATACGCGATCGATTACGACATGGAATTGTGGTCCAACTTCAGCTATGCCATCGAACCGGGTGGTGATCAGTTCCGTCAGGTGGATCAACGCCGTATTTACGGTGGCGAGTTTGAGTGGCAAAAGCAGGGTACGCTGGGGTCGTTGGACATGCTCAACGCCTTCGGTGGTCAGTTGCGCATCGATGATATCGGTCAAGTGGGCCTGAACCAATCGAACGCCCGTGCTTACACTGGTCCGATTCGCCTGGATAGCGTCGATCAATGGAGCTCAGGTCTGTACTGGTCTAACACACTGCATTGGACGGAAAACTTCCGCTCCGTCTTCGGTGCGCGTTATGACTACTATGATTTTTCTGTGCAGGCACTCAATGCCGGCGATCCGACCACCTTGTCGGCCAACACTGGGGAAACTACTGACGATATTGTAACGTCCAATCTCAGCCTGATTTATACCTTCAATGCCAATAGCGAAGTTTACGCCAGTATCGGTGAAGGCTTTCACAGCAACGACGCGCGCGGCACAACCATTCGCCGTGACCCGGTCAGTGGCGATCTGGTGCAAGCGGTTGACCCACTGGTGTCGACTCTGGGTTCCGAGTTGGGTGTACGTTTCTTTGTCAGCGATCAGCTCAATGCGTCAATTGCCTTGTGGCAACTCGACATCGATTCCGAACTGATTTTTGTCGGTGATGCCGGCAACACTGAAGACACCGGTGTGGGAAGTGAGCGTCAGGGCGTTGAAGTGACGTCGTACTATCAGATGAATGACATGTTGTCCTTCGATGTCGAATACTCTTATACCGATGCCCAGTACGAGCGCCCGGTGGATGGTTTGACCGATATCGGCGGTGCGCTTGAACACGTATTCAGTGGCGGCATTCATTATCGTCCCACCACTCAGATTGACGCCCATTTGCGGGTTCGTCACTTCGGTGACTTTCCGCTTGACGGTGGCGTGCAGGCTGAGGGCAGTACCATGTTGAATCTGCGTCTGGGTTATCAGGCGACCGACAACCTGCATCTGAATCTGGACATGCTAAACATACTGGATAGCAACGATCACGACGTGGAGTATTTTTACGAATCCCAGTTGCCGTTCGAAACCATGCCAGTTGAAGATCGGCACTACCACGTGTTCGAGCCTCGTTCCTTCCGTCTCTACGCGACTTACCGCTTCTAGTCGCCAGCAAGCTTTCCTATAAGCTCTCCAAAGCCAGCAGCTGTTATTCGACAGCTGCTGGCTTTACACTGCTCCAACGAAAAGTCTCGGCTCGATCCAAGGCTCAAACTCGGGTAACCATTCGATTTCAATAACAATAAGAGAAACTCCAGCCATGATCCGACCCTGGACAATCATCGGCGTTGCTGATGTCGCTAACAGTTTTCGCTGGTATCAGTCACTGTTTGGTCAGAAAGCGAGTAGCCCGGCACATGATTATTTTGGTCAGTTAGTCGATAGTGATGGCACCGTGCTGCTCTGCCTGCACAAATGGGGTGGTCATGACCATCCCACGCTGGTGAGCCCTGATCTTGCCGAACCGGGCAATGGCTTGTTGCTGTTTTTTCGTGTGGATGATTTTGAGCAGGCACTGGAGCGTGCCCGCGCACTTGTACTGAAGCTTGCAGAAGAACCGCAAGTGAATCCCAATACCGGGACGCGAGAATTTGCCTTGCTCGATCCGGATGGCTACTTCGTCATGATCAGCGAGCTGTAAACCCGGTTACAAGGAAATGGTCCGGCCTTCTTGAGCCAGATGAAAACAGGGCTCGCTGGCAGCGTCAGACACATTGTTGTCTTGCAAAGCTTGCGCATAGGCAGCTTCGAGTGCCTCGTCGGACCGTGTGGGTTCGTGGTGGGTGAGATAACAATGCTTGACGTTGGCCTCCCGCGCCACCTGAATAGAAGTGTCAAATGAGCCGTGTCCCCAGCCGACTTTGCTGGGGAATTCTTCACGGGTATAAGAAGTATCGATTATCAAGGCATCGATGTCGCGAATAAAGTCGATGGTCTCGACATAGCGCTGCTGAATTTCATCCTGAAATTCCTCAAAGCCATCGTCTTCGGGTTCGTAGATATTGCTTGGCCACTCGTGGTCGCCTGTGAAAAAAAGAGATTTGCCATTGCAGCTAATCTTGTAGCCGTAATCCATAGCCGGGTGATTCATCAGTATATTCTCAACAACAACCGAGCCGATCTCGATACGTTCCCGGTCGGCCAGATTGACATAGCTGATCTTCGATTTTAATTCGGCCTCGCGAATCGGGAAATAAGCATGCTCCATCTGTCTGCTGAGAACTGCGTCTATGCCGCGCTGGGTGACTGGGTCAGGCGCGCCATAGATCGTGATGTCATTGCCGGGAATAAAAATCGGCGTAAAAAAAGGCAAACCCTGAATATGATCCCAGTGAGTATGCGTAATAAAAATATTACAGTTAACGGGCAACTCGGCCAGCAATGATTGGGCAAGCGGAAAAATGCCGGTGCCGGCATCGATGATGATGATTTCACCGTTGTCGCCGCGCACTTCGATACAAGTGGTATTACCACCATACTTGACCGTTTTGGGTCCGGGTGAAGCGATTGAGCCGCGTACACCTCTGAATGTGAACTCCATGATCGTGTCTCCCTGTCGCTTACATGGATGCGAAGATGCGTGTATCGGCCAAGGGGCTGGACAGGTCGCCCAACTCATCCAATAACCCCGTCATGTCATTGGCGAAGCGTTCTCGTACTGTTCCGGGAAACTCTGCAACCACAGGATTTCCACTATGCCCAAATTCAAGATGCTTGGTAATGAGGTTGGCGGCAATAACGCAATCACTCATTGGACAATGTTGTCTGGCGACGTTGTGATGTTCACGAATAGTGGTGACCAAAGCGCTGGGCAAGCCCCATTTTTCAGCCAGTTGTCCGCCAACTTCGCCATGATCGAAGCCTAACATGTTCTGTTCGACCTTATGGAGTTCGAGATTCTCTGCGTTGGCCTTGGCCAAAATTTCCTGCATCTGAGATGCCATGAATTGCACCAATACGACCTTGCCGAAATCGTGGAGCAGCCCGGCAACGAAATAATCAGTTGAGTCGCGTGACGAAATACCAATTTTTTGGCTCAGTATTCGAGCGATTGTTGCTGTGCCCAATGAGTGCAGCAGGAATTCCTGGCTGTCAAACCCTTTGACGGAATTGCGTGGCAGCATGCCTACAGCAGCAATAGTAATCGCAAGGTTTTTCAGGGTGTTGATGCCAAGAATCACGACGCCCTGTTTGATTGATACAACCTCACTGCGCAATCCAAAATACGCTGAGTTGACCAATTTGAGAATCTTCATGGTCATTACAGGATCGTGGTCGATTACTTCTACCAGTTCCTTGGGCGAGCAATTGATATCCGCTGTCAGATCCATTACACGCATTACGCTACTGGAAAATGCGGGCATGTCATCCACGAGCGTGGCCAGTTTTTCTTGTAATTCCATGGGTCAGTGCAATTAACAATCTGCAAGGTGCTGCAGAACAAAGTTGGAAAGTGCTAATGCTTACGACGTAGGGCGCCATGTTCTGAACAGTTTTTTTAAACGGCAAGGCAGTTACCCGGAGGTGCTCAGGATGGCATTTTATCCTGCGTGATTTCCGTTGCCTGGCCGGCTGGACTCTCTTCCAGGACTCTCTTACCGGACTTTCTTCCAGGTCTCTATTTCTGGGCCTGCCGGGGTTGTTGAGGACATGGGTTGTGAGCGCATGCCATTCCTATTACTTGCGCAGATGGCTGCGACGCTGAGCTCCAGTGAAGCAGAAGGGCCGGTTTGCCCGGGCTGTACACATTCCAAAGATCAGCAAAACCCGTAAAGTTGTCAGGCTGTTATGACGTAGAAGGCCCCATGACTTTGCCCGATTCGTTGTCGCTAACATGAAATTCAAGATGAACATCAAAGTGCAGATGATCGCGCTGTTGCTGGCCGTAACCTTGTTTACCGCCGGTATTATCAGTGTGTTCGCACTGACTCGCCTGCAAGATATGGCGTTGACGCGAAGTGAGGCCGCCTTTATTGGTGAAACCAAACTCATGGCTTCAGCGATGACATCCGTTATTCAAGGGCTGGAAAATGACAGTTATATACTGACTCAAACGCCACCCTTTCAAGGCATCATCAATGCCTATCGCAATGGTGGCTATGATGTTGAAGGCAATTCCACGATGGAAGAGTGGCAGCAAAGGCTGCAGCAAATATTCTCTTCGGCGCTAGCCCAACGCCCCTACTACCGCCAGATGCGTTTCATCGCTGATGCTGAACAAGGCAGAGAACTGGTTCGAGTAGACCAGAATGCGTTGGGAATTCATGTCGTCGAAGAACAGATTCTGCAGCCCAAGTACCAGGAATCTTACTATAAGCAAACACTCGATTTGCCGCCCGACACCCTCTATTTGTCGCCCATCACCTATAACAGGGAATTTGGCAAAATTACGATGGACCGAACCCCGACTGTACGATCTGTGATCACTGTCAATGATATGTACGGCAAGCGCTTCGGTTTGTTTGTGATCAATCTCGATGCTCGCATGCTTTTTGCTGACTTGTTGTTGAGCATGGAGCCACAGTTCGATTCCTATATCGTCGATAGTGTTGGCAATTCAGCCTGGCTCGATGCAGGCGCAATTTCCCCTGAGTTTGTCATGGCCAATGAGGTGGAGTCATTCACAGCGGAAGCCGAGTTTTTCCTAGATTCAGCCGGAGATTCAGGTTTGATTTTTGCCGATATCGATGGTGAAGAATTCATCGGCCACGGTGAATCAGTCGCCTTTGGCAGTGCGATGAACACACTGCATCTAACAATCGGCCAGTTCGCTCCCGCAGTCGATGTGTTTGCTGATGCCAGACGGGCAAGAAACGACTACTTGTTCGTAACGGGCGTTATCGTCGCATTTTCAATGCTGCTGGCCCTGATGGCGGCCAGTTATCTAACGGCGCCGTTAACCCAGTTAAAAGAGAGCGTAGTGGATTATGGTCGCGGTGTGACCCAATTTGCTTTACCCACGCACCGGCGAGATGAAGTTGGCGATCTGGCCTATGCATTCAAGACAGCTATAACGGGTCTGGCCGAAGCACGCAAGCGTGAGGAGGCAGCGCATGAGCGTTTATCGTCAGCAATCATGTCTTCGGTTGATGCTTTCATAACTGTCGATGATGTGGCTGACATAGTGTCCATTAATCCAGTTGGTTGCGAGATTTTTGATGTTTCATCAGACAAGGTTATAGGACGGCATGTTTCTGAGCTTGTCTGTGGTATCGACGTGATTAGCCGGGTTACGGTGGAAGGAGACGGTCAGAAAGTGCATCGGCACAAATCGCATGCAGTGATTGTTGCCAAAGGGAAAAAAAGTAGCGGCGAAACATTCCCGATAGAATTGAGCATTACTGATATTAAGAATCACAGCTTGACGGAGTATATGCTGGTTATTCGGGATTTGACTGAGCGTGTCGAAAAAGAAAAGCAATTGCAGGCTGCCAACCAGGAGTTGCAGCTCATCAATGGTGAATTGAACGATTTTACCTATATTGCATCACATGACTTGCGTGAGCCACTGCGTGGTATACAGATCCACTCGCAAGCCGTTCTCAAGAATCTGCCAGCGGAGCTCGATGAGAAGACTGGCCGAAAACTGAGCCGTATCAACGAGCTAGCCGAGCGTATGCAGCAGCTGGTTACTGATCTGTTGCAGTATTCCCGTCTGAACCGAATGAAGGTAGAAGGGAGCGCGCAGAGCATCGAGAATATCGTCGCCGAAGTGTTGAGCTCCATTGAGCTCCTGCGCGATGAACGCAACGTCGAAGTAGCAGTAGAGTCAAAGTTACCAGACTCAGTCGGCGACAAAGCCTACCTGACTTCCGTGTTTATGAATCTGATTACCAATGCCATCAAGTACAACGACAAGAATATTCCCCGGATCCGCATCGGTCATATGGCTGAAAAATACAAGGACGATGAAATTAGAACCGGAGTTTACTATGTTGCGGACAATGGAGTTGGTATTGAGCCAGAGTTTCAGCAAGAGGTATTCAAAATTTTCAAACGACTGCACAGTGAAGCCGAGTTTGGCTATGGCACGGGGGCAGGCCTGACCTTTGCCAGCAAGATTATTGAGCAACACGGCGGCATTATCTGGGTAGAATCGATTCCTGGAGAAGGCAGTACTTTCTATTTTACGCTAGCAGGAGAAAGCAATAATGACATCGCTTGAAGAAGAGCGGAAACTCAAAGTGCTCTTGGTCGACGATTCAATAGATGATCGTGAACACTTCTTTGACCTGATAGACGAAGCTCAGGTTAGTGACTTCTTGATTCAGGAAGTCGATAACGCATCGCTTGCTCTGGAGAAATTAATAGCTGAAACATTCGATTGTGTGGTGGTCGACTACAACATGCCTGGTCATAATGGCATCTGGTTGATTGAAGAGATTGGTAAACGTGAACTGGAAGTGGCCTCCATACTGTTGACTGGTGGCGGCAGTGAGAAGCTGGCCGTTGAGTCTCTAAAGACGGGTACGCAAGATTATTTATCCAAGGCTGATCTTGAAGCCAAATCACTGGCTCAGAGCATTCGTGCCGCGGTGGTTCGCAAGAATTCTGAAATGCGGATTATCCATCGCGCGACTTGCGATCCGCTTACTGGTTTAAGCAACCGGGAAAGTTTTATGGAAGCGATGGAAACGGCCTGGTCAAAGGCTGAGCGGTTCGGCCGGAAATTCGCTGTGCTATTCCTTGATTTGAATAAATTCAAACAGATAAATGATACTTACGGACATCTGGCCGGGGATCATACGCTCAAAGAGTTCGCAGGCCGAATCCGCCAGTGTGCTCGCGACTACGATACAGTAGCCAGATTCAGCGGCGACGAATTTGTCGTGTTATTGGAAGAATTGGAAGATGACGGATTTACTCCGGCCATCCACGTTGCCGAGCGCATCGCCGAGCAGGTTTCCAGTAAAAAAATCAGATTGGAAAACGCAGAAATCTCGATTTCAGCGAGTATCGGTGTAGCGCTCTATCCGGCTAGTAGCACTGACAAGAATCAGTTGATTGAATTGGCGGATTTGGCGATGTATGAAGCCAAGCGCAGCGGCGGCGGGGTCTATGTCACGCAGCAGTCCGATGCCAAGGCTTCGAACTATCAGCCAAATCTTAATTAGTTTTCGTGGTTGATTGCCGAATAGTCCACCATCCTGAACTACTTGAGCGACACTGGACTAGCGCCTGGATCGTTCGTCAGATAGAAGACATTTGCCGGCGCTTCGGTACAATGAATTAAGCATGTGCGCCAGTGCATGTCTATCATTCATGACCGGAGTGTAACAATAATGGCAAAGCTGATTAGCAAGCAGCATATTCAAGGCGAGTTCGAATCGATCAACTGGCTGCGTAACAATCGACCAGCATTCTCCAAATACTCAGGTTTGTCTTCTCTTGCCGATTCACTGAGGACGGTGCTTGAAGACGTTGGCCGGTCAGTCCGGCAAACCGCTTTAATGAGTGTTCTCATGATCCTGTTGGGCTTGAGTTCTCATGCGTTCGCCCAATCCGAAGAGCAGTCGGTTGAGACCAGTGCGATTGCTGCTGTGCTTGATGCCTATCATGAAGCGGCCGCCAATGGTGATTGGTCAACCTATTTTGACTTGCTAAGTGAGGACGCCGTCTTTTTGGGGACTGATGCTGCGGAGCGCTGGCCAAAGGACGTTTTTCGCCGCTATGCCGAAAACAGCTCAGGCTGGGTCTATCACCCGCAGGAGCGGCATATCAATCTTACTCCCGATGGCCAGTCAGCCTGGTTCGATGAGTTGCTGGCCAGCGAGAGTTATGGCACCAGTCGTGGCACAGGGGTATTGATCAAGACCGCATCTGGTTGGCGTATCTCGCAATATCATCTGACATTTCCGATACCGAATGAGTTGGTTAACGGGATCACTGCCGAGATCAAAGAATTCGAAACGCAGGCAAGCCAATAATCTACTCGACTGATCAGCCGGATCGCCTGCGATGTTTTTGACAAGCTTGTGCACGTATTGTTATCGCATGTCAGTCGCTTTGCACCGGTAAATCCCTTACCTGCTGACTGCCTATTGCCTGCCCCTTTCCTGACTCATGCCATTACTGGTGGCATGCTCTTTGCTCCTATTTCCGTATAAAGAATTGCTTTTGATTTACAGGCCGTACTTACGGGCCATTTCACACATTTTGCTCGCTGCGGCTGTCGCGCATCGCCACCTTTCAGTGCAAAAAGAGCAAGTGATGCCATGTCGGATAGCATGATTTCAGGGAACCATATGACTGTCAGTGTCTTCGATCTGTTTAAAATCGGCATAGGCCCGTCTTCATCGCATACTGTGGGCCCAATGAAGGCCGCTCGTCTTTTTGCCGAGAGCCTGCATGCCAGCAGATTGCTCAGCAGCACCGACCGGATCCAGATCGAACTGTTTGGTTCTCTGGGCGCTACCGGTGAGGGCCACGGTTCTAAAAAAGCGGTGCTTATGGGGCTGGAGGGTGAGCGCCCTGAATCCATTGATGTGTCACGCATAGCAGAACGCATGGCGCAGATTGAGAGTACTGAATCGCTCGATGTGCTTGCGCGCAAAAAAATCAGATTCGTCGCGCGAGAAGACTTGCAATTACGCGGGCGGGAGTCTTTGCCGTTTCACCCGAATGGTATGCGCTTTACGGCCGTTGATACCGATTCTTCCTGCATGCTTCATAAAATTTATTTTTCGATTGGTGGTGGATTTGTCGTAGAAGAGCCAACCGACTCTGACGAATTGCTGCTCCATGATGCGGTCAAAGTTGCCTATCCATTCAATAGCGGTGACGAATTGTTAGCGCATTGCGATCGCTCTGGGTTGCCTATAAGTGCGATCATGATGGCCAATGAACTGGCGCAACGCGATGAAAAAACTATCAACCGACAGATCGATTTGTTATGGGAAACCATGGCGGCAAGTATTGCAGAAGGGTATAAAGGCGAAGGAAATTTACCTGGTGGATTGAATGTTAAACGTAGAGCAGCAAGGCTTTACCGGAGTCTGCGTAATCAAAGTGAAGAGACCAGTAGAGACCAATTGAATCCGCTTGATTGGGTCTCTTTGTATGCGTTGTCCGTCAACGAAGTAAATGCGATGGGTGGCCGGCTTGTCACTGCGCCGACCAATGGCGCGGCTGGTATTATTCCGGCCGTATTGAAATACTATTTGACCTTTTGCAAAAACACGTCACAGGAAAATATTAGAAACTTTATTCTTACTGCCGGTGCCATAGGTGCGTTGTACAAAATGAATGCCTCTATCAGTGGTGCGGAAGTAGGTTGTCAGGGTGAGGTTGGTTCGGCATGTTCGATGGCGGCCGGGGCCCTGACCGAAGTACTCGGTGGTACGCCTGCGCAAGTGGAAAACGCGGCCGAAATTGCCATGGAGCATAATCTGGGTCTAACCTGTGACCCTATCAAGGGGTTAGTACAGATACCTTGTATCGAACGCAATGCCATGGCAGCAATCAAGGCGATTTCGGCGGCGCGCATGGCGCTGCGCGGTGACGGCGAACACTATGTGTCATTGGATCAGGTCATCAAGACCATGCGCGATACTGGACGTGACATGCAAGACAAATACAAAGAGACGGCAACGGGTGGTCTGGCGATAAACGTACTGGAAGTGCCGGTATCAATTATAGAGTGCTAGTCACTCTCTCACTCTCTCACTCTCTCACTCTCTCACTCTCTCACTCTCTCACTCTCTCAGGGCTGCTTCCAATCATTGCTGCGCCTTATTCGGCGCCAGCCGTGAAAACGGTGTTGGCTATCTCCGACGAATTTTCCAATACTTCTTTCAGCAATGACCACTTCGCACTTTTTTGACTGGCCCTGGCATCAATGTAGTTACTCAAGCGCTGTTCCGCCAGCGTGTAGCCAACTGAATAGGCACCGAACTTTTCAATGAAATCCAGCAAGGCCATCGGGCTTGCCACCAGACTCTCTGACTCCAGCGCGACCGCCGCAGCATTGCGCGGCAATGCCTGATCGCCAAATTCCTGCAGGATTGGCACTGTAGTTACCGCCAGTTGCTTGACCAGTAAATGCACTTGCAGATAAGTCTCAAGCTCACCGGTATCCATTCCCGCCATTGGGAACAATACATCACGCTCGAAGGCGTTACGCTCCTGTGTGGTGAACGCCAGCTTTACGCCATAGTCGGCTGCAGCTTCGCGCAGGATGCCTTCAGGCGAGCGTAGCAATACTAATTGATCTTCAACGGCTATTTCGGCGCCAGCATAGCTGGCAGTCTTTAGCAAAAATTGCGCATGGTGGCCGGGATAGCCTTCATGACAAGCTACATCCAGCATGCTGCCGGCGAAACCGATGGTCAATGGATTGATCTGTAGACTGCTTTGATTGTTGCCAAGATAGCGGTGCCACGGTGAACTGACATCGCGGGTCCATTCAATGCTCAGGTTCTCATCAGCCGGCAATTCCCAGATGTCTTTGGTTGCGTCGCGGCATGCTGCAAGGGCGCGTTGAAAAACCTCTTCACGTTTGTCGAGTGGCACCATATGCCGGGCCTGCAGGCTGGCGATGCGAAACGGCAGACTGCCGCGTCCCGGCAAGAGAGCATCCAGTTCCTCGGTAATTCGTTTCTGTTCGATCTCAAGAGCTGTCGGTTCGCGTTCAATGAAAACGACCCGACCCTGTTCGTCCATGCGCGTCTTGGGGGGCAACTCGTTCATAGGCAGTTGATAGAGCGCACTTGCTTCTTCAGCAAAGTTGAGGCTGCCGGGGTTTTGTAGCAGGTCCAGAATGTTAATCAGATGTTTCAATCTGGCGACCAGGCCTTGTTGCCGCGCACTATTCTCGGGAACCTCCAGTTCAGCAACTTCAGTCATTAATGCACTGGCATCAGCCTGCAATTCTTGCAGCGGGCGAGCTTGACTCGGCATGAGCGATTCAGGGCCGAAATAACTGTCCACTTCGCCAACCTGATGCAGGTTCAATGTCAGGGCAAGAGTAACGTAGTCTTCAGCGGCGCTTTGCAGCCTGGCTTCGGGCGAGCAGCTTGATAAAAGTCCAAGCAGGACAATCAGAGCCAGACAACGGCTGGTTAAGAGTTGGTGTATTGAGTGCATGGTTAGTCTTTCATTCATGGCATTATTGGTGGCGTAGTGAGTGGCAGGTTTTTGATCAAGGGCAGGAATCGCCAGCAGGCTTTTCCGCGCTTTCAATCTGAATTGGAAAAGAAAAATCCAGAGTCAACGGAGGTGTGACCCTGGATTTTCCCGGAGCAAAGCTTTTTCACAGTACCTGTACTTAATCCGACGCGGAGGCTGGTTCATTCAATCCAGCGTAGTTATAAAGGACTGTCGCGATAGATTTTTCCATGCCAGCCATACCGTAAGTATTACCGGCACCTTCGACAACAAAGTACTCGTTGGCTGCGTGAGCACCACCACCGCCACCGACTTGCGCGCTGGCGATCGGAATATCGAGCACGTCACCGGCAAACAGATAGGCTGGCCAGTAGCCGCCAAGAATAGTTGGTTCGAGATTCGGATCGCTGGTGCCAACACCAAAGGCTTCGCGCATGGCATTACCAGCGCGGGCCAGATCGTTGTCATCAGACATCTTGGCCCAGGGCACGTCGCCGACGATGTTGATCTCCACATCTTCATAGCCGTGCTTGTCCAGATGCACACGCAACTTGTCGACAATATCCAAGCCGTCCTGATTCGGCACATAGCGGAAGTTATGCTTGGACACGATCCGGTTTGGCAAGATTGCACCCGAGCCGCCTTCAAACATATTGCCACCCCAGATACCGTCCAGATTCATGGACGTGCCGTAGCGTGACATGGTGACAACGTCGAGCGGATCATCGGAAATAAAACGCGCTACACCGAGGCGTTCGGCGGCAACTTCAACATCATAGCCTTCGGCTGCCTTGACCAGAATTTCTTCCTCTTCAGGTGTCAGAGGTTCGATGTCGTCATAAAAACCATCGATCATGACCCGATTACCTGTCTCATCAACAAGTGTTGACAGCATTTGAATATGACGCCATGCAGGTGCATCGACGGCACGCTTGCGACCACCGTGGATATTGGAATAAGTCGGACCGCGGCCCCAGCTTTCACCACTGGTAATCAGTTCCACGAATACACAACCCTCAGAAGCACCATAGCCCCACATGATGTCGGCATCGGCAAACAACTCGGGATGGTCGCGAACGAATTTACGATAGCCAATGGACATACGTTCTTCATCACCCTCGGCGACAAAGATCAGGTTAACGGGGAGTTTGCCGCTCACCTCCTTGATGGACATCATGGCGTTCCAGAAGGCCATTTGGCGGCCCTTGGAGTTAGTCGCGCCGCGGCCAATCATGACTTTGCTGAATGGCGCTTGTTCCACCAGTCGTGCTTCAAACGGAGGCGAGGTCCACAGGTCGGGCTGAGTCACTGGCATCGTGTCGTACATCCAGTACACCACCATGGTTTTTTCCGCACCTTCGTCACAGTTGGCATAGACCACCGGATTGCCTTGCTGGCCCCATTCGGTAATGCCGACATCGTAGACCTGGGTTTCCTGACAACCCAGCTGATCGAAGAAGCCTTCCACCATGTAAGCCGATTCCTGAATGCCTTCACCGGTATTGGAAATACTCGGCTGTTGAATCCAGCGCTGCAGGTTGACTACATGCTGATCAATGTTGGTGTCGATATGATCAAACACTTCCGCCAGTTCGGTGTTGTGGATCTGGCTCATGTCTATTTCGAGTTCGGTATCGCCACGGGGTCGAATTCCCAATGATGGCTCTGCGGTGGCAACTTGCACAGCTTCGGCCATGGGTGTCTGCGCTGAGGGTGGTGTTGGGGCTTGCTCACTGCAAGCGGTTAGCAGTGCGGCGCTGCCCAGAAAAATTGGCGTGATTACATTCTTCAATGGTGTCTTGCCTTTGCGTAACATTGTTGGCTCCTCGATAGTTAAAAATGTCGATGCTTTCTATAACTTTGCAGGTTATGACTGGTGTAGGCGGTAAAGATTATTCGGTACGCAGTGCTTCGATTGGGTCGAGCAGTGATGCCCTGCGAGCTGGGTAGCTGCCGAAGATTAGCCCTACCAAGGCAGCGATACCGATTGCCAGCCCCATGCTGGCGAGTGAGACAGATGTTGGCCAGCCTAGTGACCAACCGACCAGCTCGGCTGAGAACAAGCCCAGTCCCAAACCAATCAAGCCACCGATCACGCTGAGCGTGATGGCTTCGATCAAAAACTGAATTGCCACGTCACCTGAGCGCGCGCCGGTGGCCATGCGCAGACCGATTTCCCTGGTCCGTTCGGTAATGGACACCAGCATGATGTTCATGATGCCAATACCGCCAACAATCAGTGAAGCGCCGGCGATACTGGCGAGCAACGCAGTCATGGTATTGCTGGCGCGATCGAGTGTGTCCGCCATTTCTTCCAGAGTGACTTCGTCCAGTTTGGGGAGATTGGCCAGCGCAAAAGCAGCGGCCGGGGTATACAAACCCTTGGTAAGCGCCTCGGCGGCCTGCGTCTCCACCGTGAAGTCATCGGGGACGGCACCAACGCCGCCCTGACGCGCCAGGTAACCCGATTGCGTGTTGTCGTTGTCCGCGCTAATCAAGCCATGACGTTGACGCAACAAACCTTTGATTTCCTCAGCGATGCGTGACGATTCACCTGCGCGTTCTGCGGCTACAGTGATTGAGTCGAGGTGCTCGACACCCAGACTGTCCTGCAGTGTTTGCCAGGGAACGAACAGTGCCTCGGAGTGATCCTCTGCCTGACCGTCTGTGACGCCGGCAATCGTGTAGCTGACATTGCGCACTTCGATGGTCTGACCGACAGGGTTGACGCCTTCACCAAAAATCTGACTGACCAAGTCAGGGCCAATGATGGCTTGCTGGGAATTACTTGCTGTGAACATGTTGCCCGGGGCAATGTTCCAGGAATAGATGTCGGCAAATTCAGGCGCGATACCTTGAATCCGCGCGAATACACGCGTGCCATTACTGGCCACAAAAGTGCGTACTGAGTTGCTGGGGCTGATTGCCTGAATGCCAGCGATGCCGGAGACGATCGCTTCGCCATCTTCGGGGATTAAAGTCGTTGCCGCGCCAGCACCAGAGACGATGCCAACGGAATCACCACCCCGCGTGTAGTTGCCGGAGCGGACGAAGATAATATTGGTGCCAGCCGAGGTAACTTCTCCTTCGACCGAAGCACGAGCGCCGGTGCCCAGCGCAACCATGGTAAGCACCGCTGCGACGCCGATGATGATACCCAGCATGGTAAGCAGGGTTCGCATGCGATTGCGATTCAACGAGCGCAGTGCCATCTTCAGGTTAATAGGCATCATCGTAAACATAGATCACTCCATTTCGAGCAAGTCGTAAAAACCATTCGGATTATTCCGCTTTTAACGCAACCACTGGGTCGAGACTGGCAGCACGGCGCGCTGGACCGAAACCAAAAATCACGCCGGTGGCGGCTGCCATGACGATGGCAATCAGTAACATCACGGGCGAAACAGCCGTGGTCCAATGCAAAACATTCTGGGCGATGTACAAGCCGATTGCCCCAAGCACCAAACCTGCCAGGCCACCCAGCGCAGCCAGCGTAATGGCCTCCACCATGAACTGAGCCAATACATCTTTCATGCGAGCACCCAGTGCCATGCGCAAACCAATCTCACGGGTGCGGGCAGTGACCGAGACCAGCATAATGTTCATGACGCCAATGCCGCCGACTAACAATGAGACTGCCGCGGCGCTCGATAGCAGATAAGTGAAAGTGCGACCAGCCTGGCGGAGGCTGGTTGCCATTTCTTCCCAGGAAGCTTGTTCGAATTCGATGATGTTGGCATGGACGGCGCGCGCCAGACGCGGGTCAGTACCGAGACTCGGCATGGCATTCAGGCTTTGGGTTTCGACACGAAAGTCATCCATGGTGTCATCAGGCAATTCGCGCAGATTACGCAGTGCCGCCCGGATGTTGGTAGCCACTTCAGTGGTCTTGCCCACGGATGCCGAACGCACGTTGATTTCATCGAAGGTGTGTTGATCGAGTAGATCTTGTGCCTGCTGAAGCGGGATAAAGATAGTCGGTACGATCAGGGAATTGGTCATGTCTTCGCCGGTGCGTACGACACCAACGATTTCGTAGGTATCGCCACCTAATGCGAAGGACTTTTCAAGCGCTGATTCGCCGGGCCAGTAGCGCGCAGCGACTTCAACAGGAATCACGGTAAGGCTGGCAGCTTGTGCATGTTCGCGTTCAGTGAGCAGGCGACCTTCGATCAGTTGCCAGCCTTTCATCTCTGGCCACGCCGGTTGAAAGCCATAGACCTTGGCGATTCGCACCGGATTGGTCGGCGCGGGGTCAAGTGTAATATTGCCCGAGACGCTACCTGCTGTAGCGCGTACATCGCCGATATTCTGGCTAAGCAGAGTCATCTCATCTGGGCGCAAGGGCCAGGCAGGAGAACGTACTTTAGACACCTTGGGCTTGGTGGCACGCTGTCGCGCTGCCAGCATTGCTGCATTTTCTTCAAAAGACTGGTCACCGTAGCCGGCTTCGCCGGCAAAGCCTTCAGCCAACTCGCCACCACTGCTGTCCTGTTGGCCAGCCATGGCAATGCCCAATGGCCTGAAGTTACCAGAGCGCACGGTAATCAATGTCGGCCCAGCACTTTCGATCTGCGTTTCAATTTGTTGTTGAGCACCGAGGCCCAGGCCTGAGACAACAACAACCATGGCGACACCAATGCTCATTCCGCATAGGGTAAGGCTGGCCTGCAGGCGGTTCTGAGTGAGCGACTTTAAGGCGAGTTGGAGGTTTGTCAGCATAATGGTCTTCTAAAGAGTCGTTTTCTAAATAGTGAGCTGTTAAATGGTTGCCTTCTAATCAGCACAATCTGCTGCACAGTCGGTATTGAATTTCGGTAACACCATTGCGGGAATATCCAACACGAATGGCTCACCCTGAAACAGGAAGGCTACCCGAACAATAGACTCAGGGTTATCAACAGGTTCGCTGCTGCCCATCCAGTGATCTCCGCTATCACTTATTCGCATCGGTACAGATTCAATCTCGTAGTCTTCGCGTTCAATTTCGATCGCGACATCGGAGACAACCGCCGCCGGCAGTTCCATGCGCATAGCATCGCTGTAATACAGTTGCACGCCGCCTTCATCTGGCACGACGAGCTCGAAATGCAGCTCGAGAAACATCATCACAAAGCCGCCGTGCCGAGAACCATGATCTTCGTGCGCTGTGACGAGGTTTGCTGTAGCCAGAAAAGTGAAAGCGCAGACCAATCGGGTTAGAGCTCGCTTATTCATGATGCAACGCTCCTATAGGATCGAGTCGTGCGGCTCGCCGCGCGGGATAGACTCCAGCCAGCACCCCGAGCAGTGCCGCGACAACTATCGCGAGCACTGTGGAAAGTACGGAAACATTAGTGGACCACTGCAACACGCCTTCAAGACTATTGGCGATGATGACGCCGGCAATGGCACCCAGGACACCGCCCATCAAGCTTAGGGCAACGGCTTCGAGAACAAATTGGGAAGCGATGTCACGTCCGCGAGCACCCATAGCAACGCGCAAGCCAACCTCACGAGTGCGTTGGGTTACAGAGAGTAGTAGCAAGTTGGTTACACCAATGCCGCCGACCAGCAACGACACGATAGCCACACCAGCCAGCAGTGCCATCATGGTTGCGTTGGCGCGTTGCAAAGACGTCGAGAGTTGTTCGATGGTGATGTTGTCTACCGTATTCATATTGCCGGCGACCACGCGGGCAACTTGTGGTGGCAAGCCGTCTCCGAGAATTTGTTCAGCCTGGGTCTTGACGGTAAAGTCGTCCGGCATTTGTTCGGTAATGCCATGGCGTTGCCGCAACAGGGAAGTGATTTGACGAGCCACTTGCGTGGTAGCGCCGGCAGAACGGGTCGTTGCCGTAATCGTGTTGAGTTTGCTGAGATTCAAAAGCGTATGCACGGTGGTCACAGGTACGTAGACCGCATCAAACTGGTCATCGCCGGCGGACGGTTGTGTCACCCAACTGCTGCTGCCAACCACGCCAATGATTTGAAAAGGTTGATTCCATAGTTCGAGTGTTTGGCCCACAGGACTGACACCGCGGCCGAAAAGGCGGTCGGCCACTACCTGACCCAACACCATGACTTGCGCGGAGTTGTTGTATTCGCTTCGGGAAATAAAACGCCCGTGTGGAAACGTCCAGCCGCGGCGGATTTCTGGCAAATCCGGTTCGGTGCCATGCAGGCGCGTAAACCAGCTGCGTCCACCTTCACCCGGTTGCTGAACCCG
The DNA here is from genome assembly GCA_913060975.1 of uncultured Gammaproteobacteria bacterium. Taxonomy (GTDB): domain Bacteria; phylum Pseudomonadota; class Gammaproteobacteria; order Pseudomonadales; family Pseudohongiellaceae; genus UBA9145. The sequence goes on along the minus strand of CAJXVC010000012.1, from coordinate 104,708 downwards.
GGCGTTTTCATGTACGCCCGATGCAACAAATTGCACCCCGTCGAGTTGATTGAGGATGGCATCGGCATCATCCAGTGTCAGAGTGGCAGCGGCACCCAGGCCGGCCATCGTGTCACCCAGGCGTTCAGCGGCTGTTGGGTGATCATGTTCGGCGTTGGGGTCGTCTTCGTAGTGGGTGTTGATCAGGCGCAGGGTATTGGCTGGATTGTACTCAGCCGTTGTAATCAGGTGGCTCAGGTCATAGCTGCCTGTTTGCTGCGGTATCGACACCAGATGCTGTGTGATGCTGTCGTTCTGTTCGATGAAACCATGATCGGCTGGCGCCGCGCCGGAATCCTGCGAGCGCTCTACCTGATAGTTGCCTGCCGAGATGACAATCATGTTGGCACCGACGGCCAGCAATTGTTCATTGATTGCCTGCTGCGCACCGCGACCCAGGGCAATACTGGTTACCAGCGCGCTGACACCGATAGTGACGCCCAGAATAGCCAGAATCGCCTGCAACTGATTACGGCGCAAAGTCTGTATGGCCAGATTCAGAAAATGTGGATTCGTTAGCATGTCAGTGCACCTCGCCAGTGGAAGTGTGTAGTTGCCACATCGTCACCTATCTCAAGGCACAGCTGCCAGAGAAGGCGACTCTGTAGGAATGGGGGGCCGCGTATTGGCTTGATCGCTCACGATCAAGCCATCACGAATAGAAATAATTCGGCTGCCGTAGGCGGCGATTTCCGGTTCGTGGGTAATCAGGATAATGGTGATGCCAGTTGATTCACGCAGGTCTAGTAGCGTTTGCATGACATCCTGTCCGGTTTTTGTGTCAAGGTTTCCGGTTGGCTCATCAGCAAGAATCAGGGACGGTTCATTGACCAACGCGCGAGCAATAGCTACACGCTGTTGCTGGCCGCCGGATAACTGACTGGGATGGTGATCGGCACGGTCCGACAGGCCCATCTTCTCTAACGCTCTGAGGGCTTTTTCCTTGCGCTCAACAGCTGGAATCAAGGGGCGGGAGTAGAGTAGCGGTACCTCTACATTTTCAGTGGCGGTTGTGCGTGGTAAAAGATTGAAGCCCTGAAAGACAAAGCCGATTTGCTTGTTGCGAATATTAGCCAGCTCTTCACGTGAAAGATTGGACACATCTTTGTCATTGAGCTTGAAGGTGCCGGCTGATACACGATCCAGGCAACCGAGAATATGCATCAATGTAGATTTACCGGAACCTGAGGCACCAGTAATGGTGACGAACTCACCCGGTTCGATGTCCAGGCTAACGCCGCGCAGCGCGTGTACCTTGTTGTCGCCAAGCTCATAGATCTTTTTGACATCATGCATTGATATGACAGGTTTACTCAAAACGATTTCTCCTGATTACTGCTTAAATCGATAACAAAGAAGCAGGAAAATCCAGAATCAACAAAGGCGCGATTCTGGACTTTCTGTGCCTCAATCAAGCAAATGTTCTACCGATTGCTAGTCAGAAGCCGAATCTGGCTCGTTGACACCGGCATAGTTGTAGATTGTTGTCGCAATGGATTTCTCCATGCCAGCCATACCGTAGGTATTGCCTGCACCCTCGACAACGAAGTATTCATTCGCTGCGTGTGAACCACCACCGCCACCGACTTGACCATTAGCGATAGGGATATCCATTACGTCGCCTGTGAACAGGTAAGCAGGCCAGTAGCCACCGAGAATAGTAGGTTCAAGAACTGGATCATCTACACCGACACCGAAGGCAGTGCGCATTCTGTCTGCAGCGCGAGCCATGTCGTTGTCATCATCCATCTTGGCCCATGGCACATCACCGACTATATTGATTTCAACGTCTTCATAACCATGCTTGTCCAGATGAGCGCGCAATTTATCGACGATGTCTAGACCGTCCTGATTCGGGACGTAGCGGAAGTTGTGCTTGGACACAATGCGGTTTGGCAGGATGGCGCCAGAACCACCTTCAAACATATTGCCGCCCCAGATACCGTCCAGGTTCATCGAGGTGCCATAGCGGGACATGGTGACAACATCAAGTGGATCGTCAGAGATGAAGCGGGCGACGCCAAGTCTTTCAGCAGCCACTTCGACGTCATAGCCTTCTGCAGCTTCTACAAGAATCTGTTCTTCTTCAGGGGTCAGTGGCTCGATATCATCATAAAAGCCATCGATCATCACTCGGTTGCCTGTTTCATCTACGAGTGTGGACAGCATCTGGATATGGCGCCACGCCGGTGCGTCAACCGCACGCTTGCGACCGCCATGAATGTTCGAATAAGTCGGACCGCGCCCCCAGCTTTCACCGCTGGTGATCAGCTCGACAAACACGCAACCTTCTGAAGAACCGCCACCCCACATGATGTCAGCGCCAGCGAAGAGTTCCGGATGATCGCGGACGAATTTACGATAGCCAATCGACATACGTTCTTCGTCACCCTCGGCAACGAAGATCAGGTTAACCGGCAGCTTACCGGTCACTTCTTTAATGGACATCATGGCATTCCAGAATGCCATTTGACGGCCCTTGGAGTTATTGGCGCCACGGCCGATGATGACTTTATCAAATGGGGGTTGCTCGACGATGCGTGCTTCAAACGGTGGTGATGTCCACAGATCGGGCTGGGTGACAGGCATGGTGTCGTACATCCAGTAGACGATGACGGTTTTCTCAGCACCTTCATCACAATTTGCATAGACCACCGGGTTGCCTTGCTGGCCCCATTCAGTGATGCCGACATCATAGACCTGAGTTTCCTGACAACCTAGCTGATCAAAGAACCCTTCCACCATATAGGCAGATTCCTGAATGCCCTCTCCTGTATTGGAAATGCTGGGTTGCTGGATCCAGCGTTGCAGGTTCACAACGTGTTGATCGATATTGCTGTCGATGTGATCAAAGACTTCGCGTAGTTCTGGCGAGTGGATCTCACTCATATCGATTTCGAGCTCGGTATCACCATTCGGGCGAACGCCCAATGAAGGGGCCGCGCTTGCTGTAGCAATTTCTACTGCCTCAGCTATTGGTGTTTGAGCAGAAGGGGGAGTTGGTGCCTGCTCACTACATGCAGTGAGGAGTACAGCGCTGCCTAGAAAAAGTGGTGAGAGAATTTGTTTAATCGATGTCTTGCCTGGCGGTGTCATGATTCGCTCCTATGCAAAAGTTCGTTGCCTTCGTTCGATAATCAATGCAGAGAAATTGAAAGTGGTCGATAGCCAATGACCTGCGTGCACGGGAAGGAGTGCATGAAACGTACCAGATTGAAATCTGCGTGAATCCGCGTAAAAACTCATTTTAAACCTCGGTTAAACGCTATTCTCGCCTTGTTTTAGTGCTTTGCGTCTTAAGTTGCTGAAATGATTGGTTTTAAAAAACGCGCTACTGATTGTGTTACGCAAGTTATTCTGGAGGATCTACATTTTTCGTGGGGGTGTGGTCGAAAAGTGATCAGGGAATTCTGCCGTGCAAGATTATGATCAGAATATGGATGACATATGGCACCTAATCAGTGATCAAGTGTACTGTGTTACCAAATGAGGGCGTAAGGCCGCCGCAATTTGCGCCGAAACTGAACAAAAGTTTTAACTTGGTGCGGAACCGTCAAAAATCCTACGAAGTGCATTGGTCTCATTTTGGGGCGTGGGATAAGGTATTTCGCATTCAGGGCGAGTGTGAGGAACTGGTTACGCGCAGTAGAAGAGCACAATATGAAAATGTCGAAAGAAAATGGTCAGAACCAAAAATGCGCGCGCATAGACGATATGCTCAATTACGAGGCGTCAGCATTTTTGATAAATTCAGGGTAGTTTCTTTATATACGGTCTGATTAAAAAATTAATTAACCTAAAAGTATATAAATTATTCTAAATAGCCAATTGGAAATAACAAAACTGTCTGGAATTTGCTTATAGCTGTAAATATAAGGGTTTCCGGATGATTGAGAGACCCAAAAGATACTTTTTATACTGTTATTTAAGTCTTATAAAAAGGGACATGCGATACTTTAATAAGAAAGGAATGTGTGTGTAGATACGAATTGGCACAGTTTCTGCTCTGTGTGTAATGACTAGTTTTCGAAGACCTGTATTTCAAAAAGTCTGAATAGACCTGCATCTACTTGGATAGCTGAAGCTTTAAATACTGGAATCCCACTTCGAAGGCTTACTTATTACTATCATCAGGAGGAAACTCAACATGCCAGCAAAGCCACGCTTTCGGCACAGTCACAGGGCTATTCTGGCTGCCAGTATCACGGCAGCTCTTTCATACTCAACGGCCTCTTTTGCACAAGATGCTGCATCTGCAGATGATGCCTCGGAAATTGAATCCATAGTTATCACCGGTTCCCGCATTGCACGAGACGGTTACGACATGCCCACACCGGTTTCCGTACTCAGTGGTGAGGACATTAATGCAGAGGCGCCAGGTAGCGTCGCAGAATTTGCGATGTCTCTGCCTTCTATTCAAGGTAGCTCAACTGCTTCTACCTCTTCCGGTTCATTGAGCTCTGGTCGTGCTGGTATTGCTGCACTTAACCTGCGTGGACTAGGAACGGGTCGTACTCTGGTACTGTTGGATGGCCAGCGCTCTGTAGCCTCGTCAGCCGCCGGTCAGGTCGACACCAATACTTTTCCTCAGTCGCTGGTTGAGCGTATCGAGGTTGTGTCAGGTGGTGCTTCCTCAGCTTATGGTTCAGATGCCATCGCCGGCGTTGTCAATTTCATTCTCGATAAAGACTACGAAGGTTTCAAGACTTCGATCGAAACCGGCAACATACCTACTTATGACGTAGGTGATGAGAAATATGTTGTCACAGCCGGTACATCGTTTGCCGGCGGTCAAGGCCACATTATTTTCAGTGGCGAATACTATGATCAAGATGGCAAACACTATACTGCTCCAGACTGGGCCACTACAGGTTACGTTGGCATAATCAATCCGGATAAATCAGCTGGTGCGCCGCACTTTCTCGTCCGTGACAATATCGGTATCTCCAATTACACACCTGGTGGCCTGATCGTTTCAGGCCCTCTGCAGGGCACATTCTTTGGCCCGGGTGGCGAAATTGGCACGCTGGACTATGGTGAAACTTCCGGGCAGTGGATGGTCGGTGGCGACTGGCGCTACTCAACTTCTGGTGAGCTTGGTACAAACTCCTTGCGCTCTGACGTACAGCGCAAGAGTGTTTTCTCACGCGCAAGCTGGGAGCTGTCCCCTGATCTGGAGATTTTCGCGCAAGGTTCCTACGCCGGATTCGAAGGTTATAGCCACTACATTAACCCGACCGATCGCAATCGTACTATCCACATCGACAATGCCTTTCTTCCAGCAGAAATAGTGTCCCGCATGCAAGCCGAAGGTATCGACTCCTTCAACATGAGTACATCCAATGCGGATATGCCAGCTTCCGGGTCAAATAACATCCGCGAAACCACACGCTTTGTCGTAGGGATGGAAGGCGCATTCGATATGGCAGGCTATGGTATTGGCTTTGACGCTTACTATCAGGTTGGCCAGACTGCAACCGATGAACACCAGCAGCCAACATTCAGCTTCAGTGCCTTGGCAGATGCTACTGATGCTGTTGTTGATCCTGCAACTGGCGAAATTGTTTGTCGTGTCGCGCTGAGCTATCCAGGTAGCGACTGTGTGCCGATCAATCGCTTTGGTACGGGTGTTTCCAGTCAGGAAGGCCTGGACTATGTGTTAGGTCAACCTCGCCGAGAGCAGGATTTACGTCAGGATGTAATCGCTGTGAATTTCTCTGTTGATGGCATCGAAGGTTGGGCTGGCCCAATCGGCTTGGCGTTTGGTGGTGAATACCGTGAAGAAGAAATCACCGGTTTTGTTGACCCGAAATACGTTAGCGGCTGGAAATACGGTAATTACAAAGTGACTGCCGGTAACTATGATGTACAGGAATACTATGTCGAAACGGCTGTACCTTTACTAGCGGGTCTGGAGTTCAATGCTGCTGGCCGATACACCGACTACAGTACTTCCGGAGGTGTAAAAACCTGGAAGGCTGGTCTTGTATGGCAGCCTATTCAAGACATCACTTTCCGTTTAACCGAGTCGCAGGATATTCGTGCGCCAAACCTGTCCGAATTGTTTGATGCAGGTACAGCCCGAACCAATGCTGTTTCCATTAACGGTGTATCGACTCCTTTCGTACAGAACTTGCAAGGTACTCCGACAGTTGGCCCAGAGACAGCAGATGGTACTGGTCTTGGTGTCGTATTCCAGCCAAGTTTCGTGCCGGGCCTTGCTCTGTCTGTTGACTATTACGATGTAGAAGTGACTGGTGAGATTGGCTTCATCGGTGCTCAGGATGTGGCGGATGCTTGTTTGATCTTTGGTGTAAACCGCTACTGTGACAACCTGCGCTACGACGGTAATGGTGTATTGCAGTTCATCGATCTGGAATACGAAAACCTCGATAGCCTGATTTCTGAAGGCTATGACGTCGAAGCAAGTTACAGCTTCGCGCTTGGCGATTTCTTTTCTGGTGCGCCAGGTGACGTCTCACTACGCTACATGGGTACACATTACGTCCAGAATACGGCGGACGACGGTGTGACACAGCGTAACCGTGCTGGTGAGAATACCAGTAGCACGCCAGATTGGGTTCACCGTATGACAGCACGCTATTCGCTGGATACCTGGACGTTCAATCTGACCGGCCGCGGTCACAGTGATGGTGTGATTGACAATCGTTACATCGAATGTGCAAGCAACTGTCCGGTGTCTACGGCACCTAACTACACAATCAACGACAATACTGTTGATGGTGAATTCTTCTTTGACCTGTATGCGGCAAAGACTTTTCAGACCGGTGGTACTGGTGAGGCTCAAGTGTTCTTGTCGGTGAAGAACATGTTTGATACCGATCCGGTTCTTGTCGGCTTTCCAGCTAACCAGGGTTCAGAAAACCGTGCGGCATACTTCAATGTAAACCGCGGTTTGATGGATATCTATGGGCGTAACTTCAGACTCGGCATGCGCTATGAGTTCTGATTACCAAGCAGTGGCTGTGGGTCACCTGAAACAGTAGCTTGTTTTGGGTGTTGGGAAAGGCGTAGCAATCTTTGTGTTGCTACGCCTTTTTCTTATCTGGCGAGATTGGAGCGATTTATGCAGAAGATTTACATAGAAGATTTAACAACAGATCACAGCAGTAATGTTAAAGACAGCCACTTTGTTCTTTTTTTACCCGGATAATTGATCACAGGAGTAGTTATGGTTCGTGAAATTAGCACAATGATAAACAACGTATGTAAACCTGTAGTGTTGGGGTTTCTGGCACTGGTGACGCTACCAACGGCAGCGCAGCAATATGATCTACTCATTCGCAACGGCCGTGTTGTCGATGGTGCAGGTAATCCCTGGGTGTACGCCGATGTGGCGGTCACTGATGGGAGAATTGCAGCAATTGGGCAGCTAGATAACGCTGAGGCTGCGCGGGAAATTGATGCAACAGGTCTGGTTGTCTCTCCCGGTTTTATCGATTTGCATACACACACCCAACTACTGGGCAACCCATTGGCGCAAAGCAAGATTCGACAGGGTGTCACTATCGACGTGATGGGCGAAAGCAGCAGTGAAGCGCCGCGCGATGGATTGCCCATCGATCCAGACGTACCTGCTGGCCACAATTGGACGACCTTTACTGAATATTTTGGGCTCCTCGAAGAACAAGGTATTTCCATGAATATTATTTCCAATGTCTCGGAAGGTCAGATTCGACGGGTAGTGATGGGTTACGATCCGGGCCCGGCAAGCCCAGAACAACTAGCAGAAATGAAGTCGCTCCTCACCCGTTCCTTGCAAGAAGGCGCCTGGGGACTGGTTACACGATTTGAAAGTGGTGGTCCAGCGCAACCTGACGAGGTCATTGAGCTGGCCAAGCTCACAGCCGAGCACAATACTGTGTACTTCAGCCATATTGGTAGCGAAGGCTATGAGCAGCAAAAGGAAATGGATTTCGCCTTTCGTGTAGCTGAAGAGGCAAGTTTACCCGTGCATATTTTGCACTTGAAAATTCGCGGTCAACAGTTGTGGGATGAACTGCCGGGCTTTGTTGAACAGATTCAACAAGCCCGAGAAGCCGGAATGGATATCACCGCGAATCAATACCCGTATACCGCTATGGCACACGGCTGGAGTGCCAATTTCCCGTTGTGGTTGCGCGAAGAGGGTCCAGATCGCTTCGGTGAAATGCTGCGCGACGACTCATTAAGAGAGCGCATCAAGAGTGATCCGGAATTTATCGCCTGGTCTCAAGAGCATGGCTGGTGGGAGGGCATCGCCATGGCCCGCGCTAACACGCCGGAAGTCAAAGCTTACGAAGGGATGCGATTGTCTGAAATTGCCGCGCGTCGGGGCGACGACGATCCCGCTGATACGATCATTACATTGATGGGTGCCGAGGACGGCCGCATCTCGGGTGTTTTTCACAACCAGTCGGAAGAGAATGTGCGTCTGGTAATGCGTCAACCCTGGGTATCGATAGCCAGCGATGGTGGTGCTATAGATCTGGATGCGCCGGGGGTCCCACATCCGCGAAGCTATGGCAGCAATGCAAGAGTACTGGGTTTATATGTTCGTGAAGCGGGCGTGCTCACATTGGAAGAAGCGGTGCGCAAGATGACATCGCTACCAGCTCAGATACTGGGCCTCCGGGATCGCGGATTGTTGGTGCCAGGTTACGCAGCAGATATTGTTCTGTTCGACCCCGATACCGTGACTGATACCAATAGCTTCGAATTCCCGAAGTCCTATGCTGATGGTGTCCCTTATGTGGTAGTCAATGGCGAGCTGGTCATCGATCAGGGTATTCATACTGGCGCGCGTCCCGGACAAGTGCTCTATGGGCCGGCTTATTCGGCTGCCCAGTAGCCAATCATGAAGTAGTGAAAAGACTGCCAGCCGTTTCGGCTGACAGTCTTTTTGATGTGCTGACAGGATCCACGCTACTGCATACGAAATTCAGTGATTATTTCACTCAGTCGAGCAGCTTGGTCACTAAGGTTCTTGCTGTTGGCGGCAGCCTGCTCCACCATGGAAGAGTTTTGTTGAGTCATCGCGTCCATTTCCTGGACTGAGTTATTGACGCTGGCGATACCGGTATTCTGCTCCTCGGTTGCTGCCATAATTTCGGAGACTATATCACTGACTTTCTTTACAGAAAGGACAATTTCATCCAGTGTGTCGCCAGACCGATCGACGAGGCTCGACCCTTCTTTGACGCGAACCGCACTCTCTTCAATCAGCGATTTGATCTCTTTTGCTGACACCGCGCTGCGGCCGGCCAGTTCGCGTACTTCATCAGCGACTACCGCGAAACCGCGCCCTTTATCGCCAGCACGTGCTGCCTCAACTGATGCATTCAAGGCCAACAAGTTTGTCTGAAAAGCAATCTCGTCAATAACATTGACGATGTCGGACATTCTCGAGCTGGATTCTGTGATATCGCGCATTGCGATAATGGCATCCTTGACAATATGACCACCATTCTCGGCAACTTCGCGAGCACTCTGCGCCAACGCATTGGCTTGCTTCGAGTTGTGCGCATTCTGCTCTACCGTGCTGGTCATTTCGTCCATCGTGGCTGCAGTCTCTTCGAGACTCGCTGCTTGTTGCTCGGTACGCGCAGCCAACTCGGAATTGCCGTCGGAAATTTCCAGTGATTCACGTTGAACAGTATTAGCTGAATCTTTGGCGAATGTTAGCGAGTCGCATAATTGCGCTACCGCGGTGTTGACGTCATTCTTCAATTCTTCCATCACGCCGTGATAGTTTCCGGTAATTCTCGCGGTAAGGTCCTTTTCTGCAATCGCTTTCATTACCCGGGCAACGTCGTTGACTGGCGCAACAATAGCGTCGAGCATGGCGTTGATATTTTCGCGCATGAGCTTATTGTCACCATGGGCATCGGTAGTATCTGCTCGCTCGTTCAAGTCACCATCTTTGACTTTTTCGATGAGACGTGAAATTTCCAAAATTGTATGCTTTTGCTCAGTAATGTCGGAGGCATATTTCACTACCTTGAACACTTTGCCATCGGCATCGCGTATAGGTGTGTAGGTAGCCTGGATCCAGATTTCTCTGCCGTGTTTACCGAAGCGCTGGAATTCACCGCTGTTGGCTCTACCGGCTGCCAGTTCTTCCCAAAAGTTACGATACTCAGCGGAATTGACAAAACTGGAGTCGACAAAAAGCCGGTGATGCTTGCCGATGATCTCGCTTCTGCCATAGCCCACGGCAGCCAGAAAATTATCATTGGCATCAATGATGGTGCCATCAACCTTGAACTCAATTACGGCCTGGGATTGATGAATGCCTTTAATCTGGCCTTCGAAGTCTGCTCGCTTGAGTTGTTCTTCAGTAATGTCACTGGCGTATTTAATTACCTTGATTACTTTGCCTTCATCATCCGTGACCGGAGTATAGGAAGCGGTAATCCAAACTTCCTTGCCAGCTTTGTTGATGCGTTTAAAAGTGCCAATCTGCGCTTCGCCGCGACGCAGTGCATTCCAGAATAAGTGGTAATCGGCAGATTTGCGATATTCTTCGGTGACAAACATGCTGTGCGAGTTGCCGCGAATCTCGTTTAATTCATAACCCATGGTTTGCAGGAACAGATCGTTCGCTTCAATGATCGTGCCATCGGGTTTCAAATGAATCACTGCGCGTGAGCGGTTAATGCTCGCGATCTGAGAACTGTATTCAGCGTGTTCCAATTTCTGTGCGGTTATGTCTGTGGCGTATTTGACGATCTTTACTGTACGGCCGTGCTTGTCGAGAATCGGCGTGTAGTAAGCCGAAATCCAGATTTGTCTGTGGTCTTTAGTGAAGCGCTTGAATTCACCAGATTGACATTCACCAGCAGCCAGACGCTGCCAAAACTCTTTATAGGTATCTGAAGCCCGGTAATCTGGGTCCACAAAGATGCTGTGATGTTTGCCTTGAATCTCGGCAAGGGAGTATCCAGTGGCTTTTAGAAAGTGTTCGTTGGCTTCGACGATGGTGCCATCGGTATTGAACTGGATCACCGCTTGTGAAGCGCGAATGCCTGCGACCTGGCCGCGCAGGTCAGTAAGTTCGTCAATTCGTTTGGTGAAGCCTATTTCTGTAGCGTTGTGTTTGTCTATGCGGCTATTAAAAATACCCATGCTGAAAACCCTTCTACATGCGCGATTTGGTTTGGCAAGTTTCTATCGGCGGATAAAAACCGTGAGGATGGCTAAGCGGTTTAATGTGCTTGAAGTTCACTACGACGTGGCGGAGGCTGAGCTTTAGAGAAAGTTGCAGGAGGGATGTGTTTATTGACTGAGAGTTCGAAAAAGCCTCGGTCCTGGTTCTATAAAGACCACACATTCCACATGTGCAGCTGTGGCTGGTTTCGCGGTACGCTCAGGCCTGCGGGCTGCCAGCCTCGCCGCCATGCTCTGAAGCGATATCGGATTGCTCTTGACCGAGGGCCTTGATGACGAAAATACTGTGTGAACTGTTTTCTTGTGTCACTGGTCGCATGCGCACGGCGACCGTGACAACGGCCCCCTTGACGTGCTCGATCCTGGTCGTAAATTCCTCGGACTCGTCCGCCTTGCGCTGCCAGTGATTGTCAGCAAACAGGTCATCCATGTGCATTTTGTCAATGACCTGTTGGGCAGCGTAGCCAAAAAGCGTTTCTCCTGGTTTGTTCCAGGATTTGATCAAGCCGATCTTGTCGGCAATGAGAATCACGTCCGGTGAATTGTCGATTATAAACTTCAAGTCCTGCTCGGACTGCTCACGAGAATCCAGTAACTGCTTGATCTGCTGATTTGCCATTTCCACTGCAAAGACATTGATCGCAGCCAGTACGATTGGAAACGTCAACGTTTCTATGTAATAGAGCAAAAAGAACAGATTTTCGTCCTGTGTGAATGGCACTATCAACCGCAGTAATAACAGAAATGCGATAGTGGTCAGCAAGAATGCCTTGCTAATGCCTAGCTGTCCGGTCATACGCCAGGCATGCCAGAGTACGAGTGTCGTAACTATACTCAGCGGTGCCGTATGTAGCAGCCATACAGAGGTATTAGTGGGAATACCGTTGGCAGTAAAAAAGGCGAAGTTCACTATGCCGACGAGCAAGAACAGCCCTGCCCAGAGAGAATAGCGGCGATCTGCTCTGGCGCGATAGCACAGCAAAGCGGCCAGTAAAACCAGCGTTGCCAGATACTGTATCGCCATGGAGCCGATGATTAACAAGGCTGATTGTGGCGCCCAGAGTAGAGAAATATTCGGAATCAGGCGACATGCTTCCAGCAGCCCAGCCGCCGTTGCCCACCGCAAGTAAGACTTGCGAGAACTCAGGTAGTTAATCCCGAGTGTGAACACCATGACCAGATTAAGCAGGGCGACAAAGCCCTGAGCGATAATCTGATAACTGAACGAAGTGGGTTCCATGATGCCCAGAAGCCTAGTAGTGCCATTGCGGTGCAATTGCACCACAGGTTGATTGGTTCCGGGCCCGAAAGGGTGAGCAGTAAGAAACTGCGGTCAATGTGTCGATCATACGCACGGTATTAAATCGTTGCATTTTGGCGTTGGCGCTTGGATATTATTTGATATTGGTAAATCGCGAGAGGATTGTAAGACATATCCTACCCGGTCTAAAGGGGTAAGTAGTGCTGAAACAGAGCGAATCGGACTTATTTTTGTCCAATTCGCCCTGTAATAGCAGCCAAATCGCTTTTTTCAGGCAATTTCTTTGGTTTTCAGCTCACTAGGCACCTGAGGCGATAATGTGTAACTCAACCCGGCGATTGAGTGCGCGCCCCTCTGGGGAATCATTGCTGGCTATTGGCTGATCGGGACCCACACCCTGCGTAATCAGGCGATTCTGCTCGATGCCCTGCGAAGCCAGATAATTGGATACACTAGTGGCGCGTCGATCGGAGAGGCTGTAGTTGTAGTCCGCACTGCCGGTCGAGTCAGTATGACCGATGACTTGCAGGCGCGTGTCAGTGAACTTGTAAAGTACTTCAGCCACTGAATCGAGAACTGTTGTAAATTCAGGGCGCACTGTGTATTGGTTGGTCGGGAATGTCACATTACCCGGCATGACTAACTCAAGTTGCTCGCCATTTCGACGTACGCTAACCCCTGTACCCGCCAGTTGCTCTCGCAATTCTGCTTCCTGGGCATCCATGTAAGCGCCAACACCGGCGCCAATTGCCCCGCAACCGGCGGCGGCATTGCGCGCCCGTTGGCCACTTTCTCCGGCACCAATCAATCCGCACACGACAGCACCGAGCGCTCCATATTGAACAGCGCGTCTGGTGCGCTCTTCGCCTGTATAGGGGTCGATGGTCGTACAGCTGACTATTACCATCGCTAAAATCCCGCTCAACGGTAGTTGGTAAAAAGTCTTTTTGGCTTGCATGTTCGATTCTCCTTGCTTGATTGGCTGGTACTTATAGTGCCCAGGCGTCCAGTTGCCTGAGTCACTGGCGGAAATTATCCTGTGACTGTCATGGTAAATCCAGCGACATTAACACTCCCTTAAGCAGAATGTGATCGAGGTTTGATCGGATGTCGTAAAAACTTCCCGACAGCAAACTGTGTATACCGTTGAAGGCTATCCATACCTGCTCAATTTCTCACACTGTCCAAAAACATCTGCACTGTCCACCGCCAAACGGCAATTTCTTGTGTGTTGCTGTATACACAAGACAAACCACATGGCCTGAGTGCAAGAGCGCCATGTCAACATGGAATAGTGTGAACCAGTAAACATTCTGGCCCTTGTAGGAAAATTTGCCGGCAGGTTATTCTGAATAAATCGTGATCAGCGCGACTTGGCGCAATACACACTCAATGAATGAGGTGCTTGGTGAACACGATTACCAGATTGTTTACAGGACGTAGCCGATCTCAGGAAAAGTTTGTCACATTGCTGCGACCGCATATCGACATCATGTACAGGATGGCGTATCGCTGGTGCGGCAATCAGCAGGACGCTGAGGATTTGGTGCAGGATGCATTGGTCGGTCTGACCAAGAGGCTTCACGAGCTTGAAGAAGTGGAGCAGCTACGCCCATGGCTGATCAAAATAGTCTACCGACGCTTCGTCGATCTACATCGCAAGCAAGCCCGTCGCCCCGAATTCAGTGAGTCCGAGTTGTCTGAATCTGAAGCCGCTGTTTTGGGTGGTTCAGAAGTGCCGGTAGCTGACCAACTCATGCAGTCAGAATCTCAGCAGCAATCCTCCGTGCAAATCCAATCGCAAACCCGGGCAGTTGATCCCGCCGACACTATTCGTCAGCAGGAACTCATCGAACAGGCGCTGAGCGGCCTCAAGGCTGAACAGCGTGACGTGATTCTGCTGCATGACAGTGAAGGGTATAGCGCTCATGAAGTGAGCGAGATTCTTGGTGTCAGTATCGGCACAGTCAAGAGCCGCTTGCACCGAGCCAGAGAAAAAATAAAAAAATTTATCACTGATGGAACCTTTTAAAGGTCGGCGACGTGTTAGTCAGTGAAGGAGCAATAATCATGCAATGCAAAGACACGCAACAATTACTCGAACAGCACAGTGGCCAGGTAAGGGAATTACCGTCTGTTGGCCGTGCTCACGTGAAGGACTGCGAGAGCTGTACTGCGTATGCCGAGGATTTGCAGTTTGCGCGATTGCTGCAGGGCTTGCCAGTAACGCCGGCGTCAGTCGGTTTTGCTGATCGAGCATTGCAGCAAGCATGGTTACAAGGAGAAGGCAGTGACACCAGGGACGGGTCTGGAATTATGCGCAAGATCGCAGTTGCGGCTTGTCTGGTTCTGGCAACAAGCGTTGCACTGCAAACTCAAATGCCGGTCAGGGATTCAGAGTCAGATGACTCACCGACACAGGTAGTGCAATTGGCGCCGCGTGCAGTCAGCGAAGTCAATCTGTTGATGGTAAGCCCAGCTGATTATCCTGAAACCACTATCACATTGCGCATGGATGCCAATGTAAGGCTGGCGGGTTATGAGGCCAACGATGAACTTCGCTGGCCAGTGAGCCTGACTGCAGGCAATAACCAGCTAACCCTGCCGGTTCAGCTCCAGGGAAATGACAGTGGCAACATTTTCGTGCAGGTCGAGTCAAATGGCGCCAGCAAGGAAATGCAATTCACTGTTGATGCAGTAGAACCACAACGTGCTGCGTTGATGGTTATATAAGGACTTTTGTAAGGAATTATGAAAGGACTTATTCAAGGACGTGGGATTTACCCAAATTTAATGGAGGAAACCAGCATGAAAACTTGGACTAACACAGACAAAATTCCTTTTGGTAAAAAACAACTTGGTTGCCTGATTGTTGCTGTATTGGCTATGCAAGGAGCAAGTGCCCAGACTCAGTCTGCAGTTGATGGCTCGACTGCTACCAGTGCCAACGTGACAGCTGAAGCTGCCGTACAGGGTGGTGTGAATGCTGATGTTGATACTGATGCGATCGTCGACTCTCTGCAAAGCAATTCAGAGGCGATTCTGGATGTGGCTGCACAAGTAACAGCTGATGTTGAAAGCAATTCGGAGGCGGCCGTCAATTCAATGTCTGAAAATGCTACCGAGTCTACCAGCGAATTGGATATTACGGCCTTGTTGTCCGGTAATTCGGACAGTGAAGCGCTTGTTGAGACTGGCGATGGTGTAGGCGTGAATCTTGATGCCGCTACTGGTCTGGCTGGATCTGCGGGTCTGGATTTGAGCAATGACATTGTGCAGGACAGTCAATCTGATATGACCGAAGCAGGTCAGGATGCGGCGGCCTCTATTACCGCCGGTGTTGAAGCGGGTGTATCGACTACGCTGGATTCAATTGTCGATATCACTGACACCACTGAAGAGTCAGTCAATGTCGAATCAGACATTAGCGCTGCAACTGATCTTGGTGTCGAGTTGGCAGGTGATGCCATGCTCGATGAGCAGACCGATTCGGAGCAGATGGTAGAGTCCATGAACGATGTAGCCAGCCAGACTGAGGCAACGCTTGAGTCTTCTGTAGAAGCGGGTGTTGAGCTGGGTACTGATCTGGCGAGTGAAACACAGTCAGTCTCGGAAGAAGCGAGCAGTGACCTGGATGCTGGCATTGCCAGCAGCATTGAAACTGCAGCTGGCTTGACCAGTACTCTGGGACTGTAACCCCAACGTTCGTTACGTTCCCCAAAAGCGCGGTCTTAGCAGGCCGCGCACTTTTTCCGGAGGGTGCCATGCAGGTTCACAGGAAGTACAAATTGCTGACGACAATTCCTTTTGTGTTTTTGGCGCAATCAGGTTTTGCACAGTCAACTCCTGAGCTGGATATCACGATTCAAGTATTGCGTGATTCACAACCCTCGCAAGGCATTGTCAATCAGCTTGATCTGCCCCCTCCGGAATTTTTTAACCCGAACAGCATTATTTCGAACGCTCAGGAAAACGAGAACACACAGAACATAGAAACAACCGAGACCATAGAAGCGATAGAAGGCATGGAAGGCGCGGAGAGTCCCGGTGACCAAACCAGCGGCGCAAGTGATAGCGATCCTGTGGCGGCCTCAGTAAATAACCTGGTCGAAGACACGGTGCCATTAACCGAACCCGCACAAGATCAATTGCAGGAGACGCTGGACAATGTAGCGCGCGAGCCAATTGAGGCCCTGAATGAGACGCAGGACAGAATCACTGATGCTGTCACCGGCATCGTGGATAATCTGGGAGACTTGCCCTCTGATACAGCTGATGATGTCACCGCTAGCGTGAGCAATGTGCTCGACACAACCACTGATACGGTGCGTAGCGTAACCGGGACTGCAGATGATGTGCTCGACAACACCAGTAATACGGTTGTCGAGTCAACCGCCAACGTGGATGATCTGGCAGACACGGTCACGGACACTGCAAGCGGAATCGGTGATGGAGCCGATCTGGTCGACGGCTTGAATGACCAGCTCGCGCCGACCGAAGAGTTGCTGGACAACACCCTTGATGAGGACTTGCTGCAGGAGACTATTGACACAACTCAGGAAGAGATTGTCCCGGACGATGTGCTGAACGATACCGTGAATGATTTGACTGACTCACTACCAGGGATTTAGGAACTCGCATTCAGGAGAAGAAAGCGATGATGTTATGGAAACGAAATACGTTGTGCGCCGCCATCGCGGTGCTAAGCCTTGCTGTCAGCGCACAAGACCAATCGTCAACCGAGCAAGGTTTGAGCGCATTCGAAGCTGGCGATTACAGTCAGGCATTGGAGCACTTTGAGCAGGCAGAAGCAGCTGGTGATGGTGACCAGTCCACTGATTACAATATCGCGGTGAGTCTTTATCGCTTGGGCCGCCTGAACGAAGCGGAGGCAAGATTTTTGGAACTGGTCGATGTGCCCCGCTGGCAAATATTGGTGCGCTACAATCTGGGTCTGGTCTACGAAGCAAAGGGCGAAACTGACAAGGCACGGCAGTATTTTACTCTATCGGCACAACAGCAAGAGCAAGAACGAGTCCAGCAGTTGGCCAACAACAAGCTGAGCAGTCTGGCCAATGAAACTGCCATTACTGACGAAGTGCAGATGAATTCTGCGCAGAAAAAATGGGCTGCTCTGGTCGACATGACGGGCGGAGTTGATAGCAATGCCTCGACATTGGCAGACGATGTGCTGGAAAAGTCCGACCGTGGCGAGGACAGTTTCACGCAAGCTCTCCTCTACTCCCATTACTATCTGGCAGGACAGCGCGGCGATGGCTTGCGGTTGCATGGTCTGGCATTTGGCAAGCAATTTTCGGAATTGGATTTTCTGGATAGCACCGTAGTCGGTGGGGGGCTGACCTGGGAGCATCCACTGTGGGGTTGGCAATCCGAAGTTGGTGTTACCGCATTGAGTACTTCGCTTGATGGCGACAAGGTTGCGGATCAATTGCAATTGCGTGGCGCGGTCTGGAAACGATTTCAGCCTGGCACATTCAGAATCGGGATGAACTATTCTGATTTTCGGGCGGGGGACAGGTTTAGCCAGATCGAGGGTGAACAGGCTCGCCTGGAACTCACCTGGGGTAAACGCTTCGCCAAGGCCGTGACCTCGGTGCGCTATCGACATGAATGGAATAATCGTGATGATCTAATGCGTAATGGTGGATTTGCCAGCTATTCCCCTGTGCGCAATGGCTTGCGAGGCCGAATGGATTGGCATCACACTGACAAGTGGCGCACGCGGCTGGAAGCTGAATTTATTGCCAGCGACTTTCCCGATATCAATGTTCTGCGTGATATCGATGGCAGCGTGAAGCGTGCCGCACGCGAGAACCGCAGGTTACGGCTTGGTGTTGGCGTGGCGTATCAATTCGCCGATCACTGGTTGACCGAACTTGAATACCGCCATGAAGACGTCAACGATGAGTTTGATCTGTATACCTATGACAAGGATCTGATACAGGCGTCACTACAATATGAGTTCTAGGCATATTTAGTAGTTGTGCTATTTCAGCTCGATACGCAATTGATTGGAGAATTCATCCTTACCCAGTTCACCTTCAAAAAATGAATTAAAGGCCAGACTAACCCGTTCAATCTCCTGTTGCTGGCGCCCCACGCCGTGGCGGATATTGGACGGGAATATCAGCACGTCACCGGCTTGTGTTTGTACGAAATAGCGATACGCATTGTAGTAGTTCTCCTCCTTGCGTAGTAATTCGTGCCAGATATTGTCTTCATTGCGATAAAAGTTAATCCCGTCAGTTTCTCCCACATTAATATACAGCACGCCACTCGCGACGCTATTCGGGTGAGTATGCTCGTGGTGGGACTCTTCTTTGCGAGTCAGTGACAGCCAGGATTGTGTGATCTTGAGCTGTACATCATTAGAAGTATTAAAGACTTGCTGGAAATAGTTGCTCAGGTGCTGCTGCAATTCGTTACGGAGACCCTGAAGAGCAGGTAATTCGAGAACCCGCTTATTGCTACTCGCCTGATTGGCAATCGCGGTATGTGCTTGTTGCAGTTGATTGCGGAAACATTGGAGTTCTGCGTCGCTGAATGAACGCCCGAGAGAACCACGATAAAGAGGGGTGGCGAAAAGATTCAACATTTCCGATTGCACAGTGTACTCCAGCATAGTTTCCTTGATTGGCGGGCATTGTAGCGCAGTTTTTGCGGCAGATTCATATTAGACAATCGTCATAATTAGGGGTTAATAAATAGCATCCATTGGTCGTAGTACCCATTGAATGAACGCCAACCCAACTTGGATAGTGACGAACGATGGATAGAATTGAATCTGCAGAACGGTTGTTAGCTGAAACCAACTCTCTGATTTCCTTACCAGAAATTTGTATGCGCCTGCGCGAGGTCTTGGCCGATTCTGGCCATACTCAGCGCGAGGTAGCAGAGATCATTCTCTTTGACCCGGCGTTGACCACACGCATTCTGCGTATCGTCAACAGCGCCTACTATGGCCTACCTCAGTCGGTCCGGGATATCAGTCATGCACTGGGTATTTTGGGTGAACAAGAATTGAACAACCTTGTCATTGTTACCTCTATTGTCAAGACGATGAACTCGATGGAGTCCAGTCTGGATATCAGTTCATTCTGGCGTTCGAGTGTGTTCAGTGCAGTGATGGCGACCAACCTCGCTGAGCATTGCAAACAAGATAGTGCACAGCAGGAAGAATATTTTATCAGTGGATTGCTGCTGAATATTGGCAGGCTGCTGTTGTACTACTGTGAGCCGGATCTGTTAAATGCAGTAAAGGAAGAGATGGAAGAATACAGTCAAGCCGACTATGAAGTGGAAACACGGATGCTTGGTTTCGACCATGCGGACGTCGGCGCGGCCATGGCGAAGAACTGGAATTTCTCTGAAGAATTGATGGCGAGAATCTCAACCCATCATCAGCATGAAGTCGAAAAGCAAACTGTTAGTCATTCCATCATGCATCTCACTGGTACATTCAGTGATCAATTGAATTTCACAACGCCAAAGCAAGTAGGTATCGAAAAAATTCTGACAAGTGAAAACGACACTCTCAATCGATTGGCAATAACACAAAAAGATTTCTGTCATATTGTGAACAACAGCTATGAAGACTATCTACATGCCTATGAGGCGTTCTGTGGGGGTGTGGCGTGATGACACGATGGCAGGCGCAACGTGAGGCAAGACTGGCTGAAACTCAGTTAAACAGACATCTTGCGATCAACGACACCACTACGGATCTGGTTGCCACCATCGATATCGACGGCTTCCTGATCTCGCTAAATGCTGCCGGCTATGCGATGTTGGGTCTGCACGACAACACTGATATTTCGCATCTTCGTTTGGCAGGGTTTCTAGATAACGCGAGCGTCAAAAACTTTGTGAGCCAGGAAATTCCTCAGGCTATTAAATTCGGGGCAAGCCATTGCGAAGTGCAAATTACACCGTGTGACGGAAAGCCGATTGCTGGATCACAGGTGTTGATCGTCCATAAAGATCCACTTGGCAATGTTGATTGTTTTTCTGTGGTGCTGCGCGATATCAGTGATATCAAGGTTGCAGAAAAGGAACGGCAGTCATTGATAGAGCAATTACATCAGACCCGCAAAATGGAAACTATTGGTCGTTTAGCGGGTGGTGTGGCGCATGATTTTAATAATTTTATCACAGTGATCATGGGCTATGCTGAGCTAAGCATGATGAATGCAGAGCGGAACCTGCCCAACAAAGAAGAAATTGAGATGGTTCTGGATACTGCCCGCAAAGCCGCACGACTGAGCAGCCAATTACTGGACTTGAGTAGCAAGCAGATGGTTGAGCCACAAGTGCTCAATCTCAATGAGACGATTCATAATTCTCTGAAACTTATTGAAAGTTTGCTTGGAGAAGGCATAACTATCGATGTGCGCACTGACTATGCATTATGGCCAATAAAGATTGATTGCTCGCAATTGGAGCAGATAATACTCAACCTGACAGTCAATGCGCGCGATGCGATGAGGAATTCCGGGGTCTGTACATTCAGTACGGAAAATATTGAATTGGATCGCGAGCAGGCGAGTAAGCTGGGTGTGATCAAGCCCGGTCAGTTCGTCCGGTTGATTATTACTGATACCGGATGTGGTATCCCCAAGGAGAATCTCGAACAGATATTCGACCCTTTTTTCTCCACTAAAGAAAAAGGCAAAGGAACTGGGCTGGGTTTGTCGGCAGTGTTCGGCGCCGTTAAACAGAATAATGGCCAGATCAAGGTCAAAAGTGAGGTCGGTAAAGGCGCTACGTTCGAAGTGTATTTCCCAAAAGCCGAAGGGGAGCCTGAATCCCAGCAGCACAATCCTGGCGATGCTGAGCAACAACTCAAGGTCGAAGGCAGTGAGTCCATTCTTCTGGTCGAAGACAACGAAGCAGTCCGCAATCTCTTGACCACGGTGCTTACAGAATTGGGTTATGAAGTTACTGTCGCTATTAATGGCGCCCACGCGTTAGACGTTATCGATGCCACTGACAAGCCATTTGATTTGGTGGTGTCCGATGTCATCATGCCAAAAATGAATGGTATGGAGTTGTATCGCGAGCTCAAGAAGCGCAGCAATGACACCAAAGTTGTTCTCATGTCAGGGCATACCGACCAGGCGATCTGCTTTCAGGAGCTCAATCAGGGCAATATCAACTTGCTAAGCAAACCGTTTCCCTCACAGAAGTTCGCTGAAACCGTTCGCGACGTTCTGGATAATCATTAATTACTGCTCGATTGGGAAGGACCCTGCATTGGCTGAACGGCTAGTCACAACTGTGCTAGTTGTGTACAGGGTCTTTTGATCTATTGGTCAATTAGATAGTGGCGACGGACGTCTATTGGATTGTTGGCCAGATCGCTCCAGCCTGTCAGCCCACAGCAATCAGGCCAGGCAACAAAGAATATAGCCGGACTGGACTTTAGGATTTGAATGCCATGGCGTCAGTTCACTCTTGAGCCGGGCTGAGGTGTCTAGATCGGAGTGAGTGGTACTATCAGTTGCTGTAGCTCGGCCTGAACTTCGTCTGTTAAATTTTCAAATGCGAATCCGGCACGATCACTCATTTCTGCTTGCGAGATGTTGCTGAGCGTGCCCTGGATTACCAGCTTCTTGTCCGATTCAGGGCGTTGAATATGCACTTCCATTAGCGTGCCCTTTTCAGGGTAATCTACCTCTTTATTCTTGCCGAGTTTTGGAATCAGGCAGCAACATCCACCCATGCTGATGTCCACTACTGTGCCGGTCAATTCACTTGTCTCTCCTTTGAGGATAGTATGGTAATAGCAAAAGTAGCGCTGTTGATTGCGCAGACTTTGCTTTTGTACCAGCTTCGGGTACTCGATAAAAACAAGATTTTCCGGGACTGTGATGCAACTTAGTATGCGGGACTGAAAAGCATAGATAATGCCAGCCGTGACATATTTGACGACGATTGTTTGCCCGGCTTGCATGCCTAACCGAATATTAGCGGACACGGCGGGAGCGCGCAGAATAATGTATTCATTCAGCTCATAACCCACAAATTTACTTTTGAGTTTGCTATTGGCGCCGACTATCTCTGCGAATACCGGGCATCCAGTTTCAATGCGAATTTCATCTTTGACGTTATGCAGCAGATCTTCCACGGTCACTATCCCTTTTTCAACAAGCCGGGCGCAATAGCTGGGCCAGCACGAGCGTCGTTCAGTTATCAAAAATAGCGCTCTTGGTTACTACGATTCGACAGACCAGCGTCCACATAGAACGGATTCTGCCTACCGCACGTTACTCTACGACAGGCCATTGTCTGAACTTGAGGAGTTTTTCAAAAGTATTGGACAGTAAATTGGCTTGTATAGTCTTCGAATGGATATCCAAAGACATCCAGTAACGAGTGTGTAATATGCTTTGCTCGTGATTGGCAATTGCGCTAACGTGACTCAAGTTTTGGCGTGATAACTCGTAATAGTCTGGCATGGATAAGGGCATCACAACGCGAACTTGAACACATTAAAAAACAATCTGATTGCCGCTGGCGTGCTCGTTGTTGGGGTGGCTGGTGTAGTGCTGTCGAATCATGAGTTGGCTCGGTTCCATACGCAGGAAGTTGAGATATCAACCCGTATCACTGGTCAGCAATTGCAACTGCGTTTGCAATCGTGCATTGAGCCACGTATCGCGGCAATCAATCTATTGGCAGCCCAACCCTGGGAATCCGTGCCTGCATTGATTGCCAGATGGGATAACTTGGCCTATCCAATGTCCAGTATGTTGCCTGGCATTCAGGCCATCAATTTTGTTGATGCCGATTGGGTGATTCGCCATGTCTATCCCGCCACACCCAATCTGGCCGCCCTTGGTGTTGACCTGTCAGAAAGTGATATTCCAACCGTAGTCGCCAGCCTGGCGCGAGCCGAGCAAACGGAAGAGCTGGTTCGAACCAACCCTGTAGAGCTGCTGCAATCCGGATTTGGATTCGTTTTGTACCGCAAGTTACTCAGCCCGGAAGGTGAGCATCTGGGGTTTGTAAATGGTGTATTTCGCATTGATGACCTGGTGAGCGCCTGCTTCTTCGAACAAGATCTTCTGGACCGTTTTGCCTTTAACCTGCAAGAGGCTGACTCGACAGTAATTTATCGGGGTGGTGCTGTGGACGCTGAACTGGCGCAGGAGATGCTGTCGCGTAATCTGGTTAATGTTGGTGGTCGGTCCTGGACAATTGAGCTGATCCCGACGCAGAGCTTCCTGATTGGCGAAGGGAATGTGGCTGTGCAGTTCTGGCGTGTATTGGGCATGTTGTTGGTAGTGCTTTTGGCATTTATCACCCGGGCTTTGCTTAATAAACAGGATTCGCTCAAGACCAGTCAGGATCGCTACCGGCTATTGGTAGAAAATCAGTCCGACTTGCTGGTTGAAATAGATACCCAAGGCGAGTTTCGCTACGTCAGCCCAAGCTATTGCCGCCTGTTTGACAAAAGTGAGAGCGAGTTATTGAGCTCGGACTTCATGCCACTGGTGCATGAAGATGATCGCGAGTCGACTCGGGAGTCTCTTGAACAGCTTTCCTCGCGCACGCCGCAGAGCTATCACGAGCAGCGCGCCATGACCAGAATGGGGTGGCGTTGGCTGGGCTGGTCCAATACCGCCGTGCTTGATGAGCAAGGACAACTACAGGGGATTACCGCAGTTGGGCGTGATATCACGGAGATCAAGCGTCTTGAACAACAGGTGGCACAATCTGCCAAGATGCAGGCCATAGGCGAGTTGGCTGGCGGTGTTACTCATGATCTCAACAACTTGCTGCATGTTACGCTCGCAAATGTGGAGCTCTTGCTTGAGAGAGTCACCGACGCTGAGTCCAATGAGCGTCTTAGAAATATTCGTCGTGTCATCTCCAGCGGCATGGAGTTGTCTGGCAAGCTGTCTACTCTCAGCCGTCAGGGGCCGGCGCTGACATCGCAGTTCGACCTCAATCTGCTGGTTATGGATGCCTACAATCTACTGGCTAACACAATGGGTGAAAATATTCAGGTCGACTTGTGTCGTGCCAGCCAGCCATTGGTAGTCGAGGGTGACAAGACCCAGCTGGAAAGGATCATCCTCAACCTGATTATCAATGCACGGGATGCGCTCGAAGACGGGGGCAATATCGAAGTGTCATTGAGTCGACTATTTTTGAGTGCTGATTTTTGCCGTCCGTATGATTTGGTATGTTCGGGAGAGTTTGCCAAAATCTGCGTAAGTGATAACGGAATCGGTATCGACAGTACACATCTGCCAAGGATTTTCGATCCATTCTTTACAACCAAGGAGAGCGACAAAGGTACCGGGCTGGGCTTGTCCAATTGCTACAGTATTATCAAGCAGCATCAGGGCTTGATTCAAGTTGATTCCGAAGTGGGGGAGGGGACCACCTTTACAGTGTTTCTCCCCCTTGCCAGTACGCTCGTCAAGAATTCAAAGGCAGACGTCGGGGACACTGTGAAAGTGGAGCGACAAATAGCTGCTGAAGCGGCAGTCGATCAGGAGCTGGCACCACAAGTACCAGAAAAAAAGCGCGCGTCTGGCATTGCTCACCGATTGCTACTTATAGTCGACGACAACACTGATATTTTGGCGCTGACACGGTCCTTTTCAGAAAGCGCCGATTACACAGTGATAACTTGTGAAAGCGGTCAGGAAGCGGTGGACCTGTTTGCCAAGCGGCGCGATGAGATAGCGCTGGTGATCATGGATATGATGATGCCAGGCATGAGCGGTACTCAGGCCGCGGCCCAGATACAGAAACTCGACCCGAAGGTAAATTTGCTTTTCATGTCCGGATTTTTCCACGAGCAGGAAGATGCCATGCGGGAGCTTAATTTTCCGCTGCTGCGAAAACCATTTACTCGAGCTGAGTTAATAGACCAGATCAAACTGATGATTGATTAGCCTTCTACAAAATCTGGATGGTTGGGCAAGCGATGAAAGGTGAAACCGATCATTCTAAGACCTGAAAAATTTATGATTCAGAGTGTGAATTGCATCAAATCATGGCGATCTAATTCGGTATGAAGCAGGCTGTTATATTACATTACGATATACGGAGGTTGGATACTGGCAAGTGCGATTATCCCAAGCTTGTATTTTTCGGGCGGCACGGGCCTCGGGTTATGGCCAGTTAACTACAGTGGGGGGCAAGACAGGACATCGGTGATGCGGAGCAAATGTTATGGATTATTTGTTACAGTTCACGTCACTGAGTAACTTCATGCCACATGGCATGTGCTATATGTGGCGGTGGGATTTACTACTACTACACGTTGGCTCTGATGTACTTATCGCCGCGGCTTATTTTTCAATACCGGCGGCTATGTTGGTGTTGGTCAGAAAAAGACCAGAAATCCCTGCCAGAATCATACTCCTTTTCGTCGCATTTATTCTCTTGTGCGGCATCACGCACGTTATTAATATAATTGTTGTCTGGTATCCGGCGTACGGGATTCAAGGTATCTTCAAATTAGCCACTGGCATAGTGTCAGTGATTACAGCTGCCTACCTTTGGCCGCTTATTCCCAAAATCGTAGCTATGCCAAGCATGCAAGATCTCGAAAAGCGTAACGTTGAGATCGAGACCCTGAACAAGAAATTGGAATCACGGCTTGAGAGTCTGTCGACCCTCGCCGGTGGCGTGTCCCATGAGTTTAATAATCTATTGACTATTATCTCGGGTAATGTCGAATTGTTGCAGGATGAGATCGACGCGTTGGACAGTCGCGACAAGCTGGCAGCCATCGGCCAGTCTTCTGCCCGGGCAGCGGATGTTTGTAACAAGATGCTGGCTTATTCAGGTAAGGGGCACTTTGTGTTGTCTGAATTCAATCTCGCGGAATTTGTAGCAGGGATTGAGATTGTCACGCCACCAGGCTTTCACCTCGAATCAAGCATTGAGCCATTGGTCAAACCGATAAACGGCTCCAAAAAGCAGATTGATCAAATGCTGCGCTTGCTTGTCAGTAATGCCATTGAAGCATTAGAGGAATCCCGGAAAGCCAGTAAGAGAGTCACGATCACCGTCCATTCCCGTTATCTCGATACTGATGAATTGCAACGCGCGGCATTTGAATGTCATGCCGAACCAGGGGACTTCGTATTGCTGGAAATTGCTGACAATGCTAATGGCATGAGCAAAGAAGTATTCGAACATTTATTTGACCCGTATTTCACGACCAGGTTCACTGGGCGTGGGCTGGGCTTGTCCGCAGTCCAGGGAATCGTCAGAGGGCATGGCGGATGTATGTTTGTTGAGACCCAAATTGATGAAGGTAGCACTATGATAGTGGCCTTCCCGGTTGTGGCTGCAAAGACATGCTTGTTTCGTGAACCGATACACCCGCGGCCCAGGCTAGCACTGGTGGTCGATGACGAGGAATCAATATTGGATCTGGCAGAATCCTATTTTGCCAAGCTGGGCATCAAAGCCATTACCACATCTGATACAGAAGTAGCCCTGAACCTTGTTGAGGCCCACCAACACGAGCTTGATCTGGTGGTGCTGGATTATCTAATGCCACGAATGACCGGGTTGGAGTTACTTGAACGTATCGCCGGGATTGTGACAGTGGATGCTTATCTGACCAGCGGATATACCCGCGGTGAAATTGGTGAAGAGGCAGTGCGCTCGCGACTCACGGGATTTATTGCCAAACCCTTTGATATGGGCGATTTCCGGCGTCTCTTTGCCGGTGAGGAATAAAAGCAGGTTAATTGGGCCAACTCCTGCATTGACTCGAATCGTAGTCTCTGTATGCTCATGCTCTTAAAATTTGTCTCTGGCTGAAGCAATTGCATTTGCTACCAGATGTTGCTTATACGAATAGACTAATTAGACTGAGCATGGCCAAGCAGAACGCTGAATCTGACAAAGGAAAGTCTGAGCAATCAGACGCTGATAATGAGAGCAAAATTCAGGCTCGGGAATTGGCTCGATTGCGTGCTTATTTCGCGGGTACTGCTAGTGGCATCTTCGTTTATTCTCCCAATGGCGAACTCCTTGATGTCAACCCGGCTGCCTGCGCTATGCATGGCTATAGCCGGGAAGAAATGCTGGCCATGCGCCCAGAGCAGTTCATTGCTCCCGAATCCCTTCATGTATTCCATGCGTTTCGCAACACGGTTATTCAGGGTGATGCGTTTCATGGCGAGGCGCGAGGTCTGCGTCGGGATGGCAGCAAAATCGATGTTGAAATGGAAGGAAGACTGATCAATGTAGACGGCGAACAACTGCTGTTTTCGAGTTTGACTGACGTCTCCGATAAAAATCTACTGGCCGATCAACTGCGTCATTCCCAGCGCATGGAATCGCTGGGACGCATGGCGGGTGGTATTGCCCACGATTTTAATAATCTACTGTCAGTCATCATGGGCTATACCGAAGCGCTCATGGCGGATGCCGGTGGTCAGGACAGCACGGAACTGAATTCGATCTTCACAGCCAGTGAGCGTGCTCGTGATCTGGTCAAGCGATTGCTGGCTTTTTCGCGGCGTCAGACATTATTGGTAGAACCGACATTGTTAAGTGATTACGTCGCTGAACAAACCAGCATGTTAAGACGGGTACTGCCTGAATCTATCACTATCACCACCGACATTGATTCCGATGAACAGCCGGTAATGATTGACGCCGCGCAAATGGAGCAGGTGATCATCAATCTGGCGATCAATGCTCAACAGGCCATGCCACAAGGCGGCACTTTGACCATTTCAACGGCGCGCCTTGATCCGCGTGAACTCACTGCCATGCAACTTCCCAGTAGTGATTTCATGGTGCTATCCGTGGCTGACTCTGGTGTAGGCATGGACTCGGATCAGTTACCCAAGATTTTCGAGCCTTTTTATACGACCAAGGATCCAGGTCAAGGCTCCGGATTGGGGCTGGCAATGGTGTATGGCAGCGTCAGACAACATGGTGGGCATGTCGATGTCACCAGCGAGCCAGGATCAGGTACAACGTTTGATATTTACCTGCCAGTTACGGAGAGTCGCGTGGTGAAACCGCAGGCCGAGGATCATTGCCCGATCATTGATCCAGGTTCGGGTTTGGTACTCGTTGTCGAGGATGATCCCGGTGTATTGAAACTGAGTGTTGATGCACTGGAGAAGTTTGGTTATCGGGTTTTCTCGGCGTCAGGTGCTGCGCAGGCATTACAACTGATGCGCGAAGAGGGGCCATTTGATGTCTTGCTCTCCGATATCATTATGCCGGACATGAATGGCCGGCAGCTATTTGAGCAATTAAAGCAATTACAGCCCGATCTGAAGGTCGTATTCATGTCTGGCTACCCACAGGACGTGTTGTCCGAACAAGGGCTGGTTTACAAGGAATATCGCTTGCTACACAAGCCCTTCCGCTTTAAGGAATTGGATCATGCACTGCGACAAGTGCTGAGTGATTCCCAGATTGAATCTACCTTATCCGAGGAATAACGCTTGCGCGTGGCCTCGCGCGCCAACTAATGATCAGACAAGTTGAATTCCGGTATCCTTGCTATTAAGTGTCTGGATGTTTTTTATTGGGGTCAGTAAGCTGACTGTCCAAATGTTGGGGGGAACGAGATGTTTGTAAGGACGTATTTAGGAAAATCAGCGCTGCTGGCGCTATGCAGTTCGTTAGCGCTCAGCGCGACGGCTCAGGAATCAGACTACGAGGTACCACGCACGAGTTTTGGTGTGCCCGATCTGCAAGGCACTTGGAATATTGCCACGGTGACCATGCTGGAGCGTGATGCGAAGTTTAATGGCAAGTTGGTCATTACGCCGGAAGAGGCGCTTGAAGTTGGTCAAACTGGAGAAAGCTATCTGGACGGGTTGACGGCAGAAAGCGATGAGCCGGATGTGGGAGGCTATAACACGTTTTGGATGGACCCGGGTGAGCGTATGGCGGAAATCAATGGAGAAATCCGAACCTCCATTATTGTTGAGCCAGAAGATGGGCGCTTGCCATGGGATCCGGAGGGTCGACGTGCTGCGTTTGCAAGCCTTGCAAATCCATTGGGTGCATTCGCTGGCCCGGAATCCCGGCCATTGGGTGAGCGCTGCCTGGTTGGTTTTGGCTCTTCTGGTGGCCCGCCCATGCTGCCGGTACTCTATAACAACCATAGCCAGATCGTGCAGACACCTGACTATGTCGTGATTCTTGCCGAAATGAATCATGATGCACGTATAATCCGCATGCGCGACGGTAAGCATTTGAATCGCCAGCCCTGGATGGGTGACTCTATGGGGTGGTACGAAGGTGATACTCTCGTCGTGGAAACGACTAATTTCCATCCGCAACAAAGCTTTCGCGCATCACTGCGCCACTTTATTTATTTGTCATCAGACGCAGTGGTCACCGAACGCTTCACCCGTGTGTCAGATGACAAAATTCACTATCGATTCACAGTCGATGACCCGAAAGTCTATACCCAGCCCTGGGTAGGTGAGATTCCTATGAATGCCGTCGAAGATCGCATTTACGAGTACGCCTGTCATGAGGGTAATTATGCGCTGCCAGGCATTCTTGCGGGTGCGCGCAAAGATGAAGTTGAGGGATCTGCATCTCAATAAGATATGCACCCCATCGGTGTGTTGCTAGAGCTGCTACGCCTAAAGACAATATAACTTGTGGCGGTACTACTTAGGCCTTCTCAACACCGCACAACAAAAAGGCCGCTTCCTGAAATTATGGGTCGCGGCCTTTTTCATGAGCAACGTGCAAAACAAGAAGGGCGGTCAACGCCCCTTGAGCAAGTCTCCATAAATTGAATTCTTGCATTCCGGGCAAACACTGTGGCTGACCTGCGGGCCACCTTGTTGCTCAATATAGGATTCTATTGATAACCACTCGCCGGCATCGTTACGAGTTTTCTTGCAGCTTGAACACATGGGCAATATCGCCTCCAATTCCTTGATGCGTTCTGTCAGCCGATACTTGTACAAAACGTCTTCGATGCGGCGATTAACAATAAAGAAGCTAATGAGTAAAGTAGCAAAAAGTACCGATGCAGTTACTGCGGTTTGTAGTGGCGTTAGGAAGATTGCCGCAGTCGTAACGTAGCCGACTGTGGCAATACAATTGACTACTATTACCCATTTTAAAGAGTGCAAGGCGATTGCTGCGCCAAGCAGGACGGTGGCGATATAAAGTGGAGCTGGTGCCAAATCAATAGGCAGTGTTGCGATAGGTTTGCTGGCAATGAGCAGTAGACTCAAGGCAGTGACAATATTGGCGAGCCGAGCTGGAATTCTGTCAATTTGCGCGAGTATGGCGATCAATACATTCGTGGCAACCGCAATGCTGTTGAGCTCAAGCATCCAGTTTGACTCAACTTCGCTCCAGATTATCAGGTCGCGCATCGCGGAAAGCGCAGTGACCACTGCCAGTGACATGGTAATGAGCGGCAACTGCCCTAATTGCTGCTGTTCAAGAACGGTCCTGTTATGGTTGGCCATTCTCAATGCTGATTGAGCCATTGAATTTTCCGGCTGCAGCTCCAATCAGATATCCTCTCTTGGTTGCATGACAATAATAAGGCGCGCCACGATAGACAGAGACTTGTCTGTGTTTTTACGGGTTTCTGTATTGGCAGTTGTTAGCGCTATTGCGGAAGTTAGCACGAACACTGCGCTGAAGGTAGATCAGGTGAGAGGGAAAAGTCTTTAGGGTGTTTTCTTACATGAAAATTATAAGATTTGTAGCCCGAACAGTTCTATGTCAGCAAATTGATACGCTCACGAGCAGAACGTGGGCTGGAAAGGTCGTGAATGACAATAGTGTCTGTTTTCAGGGTGATCGTACTGTTGCTCAACAGCTGAAATAAAGAACGGCTACCCGATGTGCAAGGACAAGGGGTAGCCGGGTTTTTGATGACTAATCTGGCGCCAAATGGCGCTGTTAGTTAATAGTTATAGACACCGATAAAGCCCACAATCGTTAGCACGATGGTATAGGGCAGTGCCATGAGCACCATTTTGCCATAAGACAAGCGAATCAATGGTGCGAGAGCAGACGTCAACAGGAATAGGAACGCGGCCTGACCATTTGGTGTGGCAACACTCGGCAAATTTGTACCGGTGTTAATGGCAACTGCCAATAATTCGAAGTGCTCGCGACTGAATGCGCCAGCTTCGAATTGTGCCAACACCGAATCAATATAGACGGTGGCGACAAAGACATTGTCGCTAATCGCGGACAATAAGCCGTTGGCCATAAAGAACACCCCGGGCTGAATGGATTCATCCAGAGCCAATACCGCCGTGATCACAGGTTCAAACAGGCCTTGATCCTTGATGACGGCCACGATGGCAAAGAACACAACAAGCAGCGCAGTAAACGGCAATGCCTCTTCGAATGCCTTACCGAGCTGGTGCTCTTCGATCACACCGTTAAAGGCAGTACACAGGATAATGACCATTAAACCGATGATGCCAGGTGTTGCCCAGTGCATGGCCAGACCAATTACCAGCAGTACTGCAACAACCGCCTGAACGATCAGTGCAGCGTTCTCTTTCATCGTTCGTTTGTTTGATTCATTTTTCTCAAATTCAGCCAGGATAGCGCGCACTTTGTCGGGCAACTCAGCGCCATAGCCAAATTTCTTGGTCTTCTCGAGCACGACACAAGTGATGAGACCACACACCAGAACTGGCATAGTCACTGGTGACATCTGCTGAAAGAATTCCAAAAAGCCCCAGCCCATGCGAGTGGAAATCAAAATATTCTGCGGCTCACCAACCGTGGTGCAGACGCCACCCAATGCGGTGCCGACGGCGCCATGCATCATCAGGCTACGCAAGAAAGCGCGGAACTGCTCCAGATCTGCCCGGTTGTGCTCCTTGATTTCAGTATCGACGCCATGGTCGTGCTCATCATCGAACCCTTTGTCGGAAGCGACCTTGTGGTATACCGAGAAGAAACCCACAGACACAGCGATCAACACAGCCGTTACTGTCAGTGCGTCGAGAAATGCTGAAAGAAAGGCAGCCAAAAAGCTGAACAGGAATGACAGGGCGGCTTTCGAGCGGACTTTCATGAGTACTTTGGTGAACACGAATAGCAGCATGTTCTTCATGAAGTAAATACCAGCTACCATGAACATCAATAGCAGAATTACATCGAGGGTATGTTCGATTTCTTCGAGAACGTGATGGGTATCGGTTAGCCCGAGGATAATTGCTTCAATGGCAAGTAAGCCCCCGGGTTGCAAGGGGTAGCACTTGAGTGCCATCGCCAGCGTAAAAATGAACTCGAGAATCAGACACCAACCCACCAGTGTTGGGCTGATGAGCAACAATAGCGGATTGATTAACAGAAAGGCGATAATGGTTTTCTTGTACCATCCGGGCGCCGATCCCAGAAAGTTGGAGATAAAGGCCGATGTTAGCGATTGCGTCATTGTGATGTCCTGTTGCTTAAATGCTCATTCGAGATGAGGTTCCTGCATTCATTTACGACCCTTTCCGTCTGTCGAAACACGCATGTGTTTCGACAGACGGAAAGAATTGCCTGAATGTCTAGTCTGGGTGGATCACTGCGATATCAGTTCGCAGTTTGTGCATAGTCTTCTCAGCGGTATTGCCCAGCAGTGCTCCTTTGAGCCCTTTGCGGCCTATACTACCAATTACGACCAAATCTGCTTTTAGTTTATTCGCCAGGCTGGGCAGCACTCTTGGTGCTTCACCAGCCTTGATTAATATGCTGCTGTAGTCGATCGCGTTTTCTTTCAGAAATGCCTGTAATTTGGCCTCGACGTCCTTTGCCTTCTTCGCTTCGACTTCATCCTTGGTGACAATGTCCAGTTCGGCCAGGGCTTTCTGGACATTGATGCAATACGCCACATGCAGCGCGCAGTTGTGTTTTTGCGCCCATGCTTGAGCCCAGAGGATGACTTTCTTGTTCATGGCGATCTGATGCGGTTCTTTGCTTTCAACATCGATCGTTGCCATCACGGTGTGACGGGCACGCCATTTCTGCAGCGTACTGATAAACACAGGACAATCCAGCTCGCGGACCAATTGCCAATCAAGTGGCGTGTAAAACAGCGATTCAGACCGGTTGCCAGTCTTGATCACCAGATCAGTTGGATTGTCAGCGCAGTATTGTCGGCAGTAGCCAGCGATGTCGTCTGTGGCCACAACGTCACAGGTGGCAGAAGCGCAGTCAGAAAAGTGAGTATCGACTGCCTTTTGCAGGGCGATTTTCTTGTCGTCAACCCCAGCACTGGCCGGGACGAAACCCAATACGGTTATTCTGGTCTCATCCAGAGCCACAGAGCGAGCTTTCTCCATAGCGGCCAGTTGATCGATGTCTTGGTCGGCAATTACCAGAATATTATTGAGCATTATTCTTTTACCTCATGTCGAGGCCCGTCAAACTGCGGGACCTGATTTATTGGGATAGGGGATTTAATCATTAGCAGGCGAGCAGAGCAATAAACAGGATGAAATAGGTCTAATTGTCAGCGATGGTTCAAAAAATAAAAAGCAGCTTTTTCAGAGCCTTAGCACTTGGCCGCCTGCTGCCTCAGCATCTGCTTCATCATGAGAGACCAATATGGCAGGCAGTTTTGCCTGGCGGATGCCAAGAAACACTTGTTCACGGATGTCCCGGCGCAAATCAGTATCCAGTTTGCTGAATGGTTCATCCAGCAAGACTGCCTGCGGCTCTGACAATAACAGACGCAATAGTGCGACGCGTGATTTCTGGCCGCCAGACAGTGTCGCGGGGTCGCGATCGGCAAAGTCTGCCAACCCAGCCTGATTCAGCACGGCTGCTATCCGCGCTTTTTTATCGACGGCTTTAGCAGGCAGACCGAATTGCAGATTGCCGGCGACTGAAAGATGAGGAAACAACAACGGGTCCTGGAACAACAAGCCAAGTCGGCGTTCTTCAGGCGGCAGTCCAGTCACTTCCTGGTCGTTAATTCGCACACTTCCCGAGGCAGTGAATGCAGGAGCAAGGAAACCGCCCAGATAGGCAAGCAGGGATGACTTGCCAGAACCCGATGGGCCCATAACCGTGAATATCTCGCCACCGGCGATCGTACAATCCAGGTCGACCAGTGTTGTCGAGCCCAGAGCAATGTGTACCTGTTCCAGTTTTAACCTGGGGTCGGCTGAGGCTGGTTCCGGTTTGTTACTCATAATCGCGAGTATCTCTCATGCCAGCCCGTTGACGCCAGACTAGTTGCGGAACGACCAGTGCGGCAGTAAATGCCAGCATGGGCAGAATGGCCTGCAAGCTTGCCAAAACGGCGATTACGCCAGCACTGCCGCCAGAGGCCAGTGCAACAGCTTCAGTGGTGATGGTACTGATCCGGCCAGCACCGAGCAGCTGAGTCGGTAAATACAGGCTAATACTGATGGCCAATCCGATTGCAGCAGAAGTGAGCAGCGGTGCCAGCAACATGGGTAGTCGAATACGCCATAGTCGCTGATTGGCAGTGGCCCCCAATGTCGCTCCCAACTGTAGCCATCGTGTATCGAAGCGGCGATAAACCTGAGCCAGCGTCAGATACATATAAGGCAATACAAACAGTATATGCCCCAGAGCGACCAGCCAGTAGCCTGGCTGCCATTGCAGCAATTCAGTGATTACGATTAAACCAAACAAAAAGGCAACTTGTGGAATGATCAACGGCAAGTACAGCAGTCCAGCGAATAATGAGCGTTCTCGTTGCTGGCGATGCTCGGCTTCCAGGCTGGCAACGACCAGTACCAGAGTCAGTCCCGTCACTGGAACAGCGATCCTCAAGGTGTTGCTAAGCGGGGTGACAATGGCCATTCCCGCACTTCGCCAATGACGTAATGTCCACTCGTCAGGCAGGGTGTCCGGAAAGCGCCAGAATCCGGCGAAGGCGTTCATCAGCAACAACAATAGACCCATGACCAGAATGGACAGAGCCAACGGCACGCCAGCACGGCCCACTATCTGGAGAGGTTTTTCGCAATAGCGGCGCTGACCATTTTGCATCCAACCATTGGTCAGCCAGCCAAGCAATTTTTCACCGGCAATCCATAAACTGATGGCAAGTGCGCTTACGCCCAACTGCAGGATTGCTGCCGCAGCGGCGAGAAAGCGATTATCCAGATCAGGGTCGGCAAACCAGTCCAGCAGACGCACGCTCAAAGTGGCTGGCAAGTTCGGGCCAAGAATCAATGCCACATCTATATTGGCTGAGGCATAGGCAATGACCGCAAATAACGGCAGCCGCAATAGCGGATATAAAGCCGGCGCAATTACTTTCAGCCAGGCGGTAACAGGCGAATAGCCAAGTGTGCGCGCCATGGCCAATCGCTGTTCGGGATTGATTTGTGGCAGTGCAGCCATGGCGACCAGCATCAGGAAGGGTATCTCCTTGATGACGAGACCAGCGATCAGGCTTAGCCCCCAGATATCATTAATAATGAGGAGATCTGGCGCTCTGTCCCAGCCGCTCAGAGCGGGCGAAAAAAGTCGAAACAGGAAACCGGATGGGGCAATCAGAAAGACCAGCCCGAATGCGGCCGCTGCATGCGGAACTGCAAGGACTGGCGAAATCAGACGCCGTGTCCAGCTATCCAGTCGGCGACCGCTAGCGCTGGCGAGAAATAAAAGAACCAGTATCAAGGCGATCAATGGTGTAACGAGTCCGGCAATCAGGCTGAGCGAAACACTATGAGTGATACCTGGCACATCGGCTAGAGTCTGCCACCATTGTAAAGTTAACTGGTTGCCGCCAAGAGCAGGTAGGAAGCCAAACGCAGGCAGGAAGGAAATTACAATGCCGGCCAGTACGGGTACCAGTAATAGAAGAAAGATGAGAGGGGTTGCCAGGCGTAGCATCATTGGCGCCGGTTGTACCTTGTAAGCCAGGCCGCCTCGAGGGCAGGCATCCAGGATGGGTGCGGCTCTTGCCGGGTACGCGCCAAATCCTGCGGACTTAGCGCTCCGGGTCCGAGATCGATAGCATCGAACAGTGCTTGCTGCTGGGTATTCAACTGCGCCATTGATAATACAGTTGTGCTGCCCATTTGCTCAGGAAGACTGGCCTGTGCCTGGGCTTCAGCCGAGAGCAGATAGTTGGCGACGACCATGGCAGCAGCCTTGTTGCTGGCGTTAAACGGGATAGCCAGAAAACTCACATTGGCAATAGTGCCGCCCTTCAATACGTAGCTGCGCGCCGTTTCGGGCAGTTCCCGATTGCGGATGCCGGTTATGACTTCATTGGGGCTGAACGAGAAGGCCAGCGCTGTATCGCCGTCGGCCATGAGCCTTCTGAGCTGGGCGCCATTGCTAGGGAAGTAGCGACCCTTGCGTAACAAATAAGGGTGTAGCTGATCCAGGTATTGCCAAAGCACTGCGGTTATCTGCTCGAAATCGCTTTGCTCGACAGGCGCGAATAACGCGTCGGTGTCGCGGGCCAATTCGAGCAGAGCCTGTTTGAGAAAAGTGGAACCGAGAAAGGCTGGTGGTTTGGGGTAAGTGAACTCACCCGGGTTGTTTTTGGCCCAGGTTAACAGCGCAGGAATCGATTGCGGTGGGTCGGCGATCACGGCGCTGTCAAAATAGAAGATCAGTTGCGCGCGCAGCCAGGGGGCTTCCAGGCCATCGACCGGGACAGTGAAATCGGCACGCATCTCCGGAAAATTATCGGCATCCACCAGCGCAAAGTTGGGAAGTTGTTCTGACCAGGGCCCGAACAACAAGTTGTTGTTTTTCAGGGCCGCGAAATTCTCGCCATTTACCCAGAGCAGATCAATAGTGCCGCCATCAGTGTTCCCGGCCTGTTTCTCGGCCAGCACTCGCGACACGGCAAGTGCCGTGTCTGCCAATCGCACGTGTTGCAATGAGATGGCAAATCGCTCTCGTACTTGAGCTGCGACCCAGGCAAGATAGCCATTGATGCGAGACTCACCACCCCAGGTATTGAAATACAATTCTTGACCGTGGGCCTGCTCAAGAACCAGCGGCCAGTTATCAGTATCCACCTGGGCCTTGCCTGGCAGTGCGACGCTGATCAGGTAACAAGTGACGACAGCAAGCAGGCCTTTGCCGAAGGCGGCACGCCTAGCCATTACTGGCAAGAATCCCCAGTCGTTGACTGCGGCGCTGACGACGTCGGTCATCGAGGATATCGCCGAGTACTTCGCGGTGAAAGCGATCGCAACCGACACAAAGATTGGCGTAGGGTTTGCCAGCGGGAGTCTCAGTCTGACAGGCATCAAGATAATCAGTCACACTCCAGCCATGTTGCAGACCCATGCGCTCGGGTTTGCCAGCATTGATAGCTTCCATTTCCGGTAGACCAGTCAAGTCATCGAGAATAGTAAGAAGCGGTTCTTCGACCAGATTGCCCAGCGGACTGGCAGTCTTGATGCAACAGGGGTACACGTCGCCAGTCGGGTCGATTGAGACTTCTGCACCGGCAAAGCCATGATTGAGAAAGTTGAGGCCGCCAGACCAGGCATCACAAAAATTATCAGCCAGAGTGGCGTGGGTCAGATTGTTCGACCACGCGCGGCCGCGTGGCCAGAGTTTGCCGATCCAGCTTTCCTCCGTAGCACCAAACATGCTGAAGATGGGGCCATCCTCTTTACTACGCTCCGTGCGCTCACCCAATGCATTGGCATCCTTGAGGCCGGCTGCTTCCAGCATGGCGGTACATTTTTCGGCCAGGGCGAGTTTCTTGTCGCCTTCCATGCCGACA
Source organism: uncultured Gammaproteobacteria bacterium (assembly GCA_913060975.1). Lineage (GTDB taxonomy): Bacteria > Pseudomonadota > Gammaproteobacteria > Pseudomonadales > Pseudohongiellaceae > UBA9145. The sequence continues at coordinate 66,531 of CAJXVC010000012.1, read as the reverse complement.
TGATAATCATCCATGCCGGAAACCGAGATCGACCAGACATCCCGGTCCAGTAGCTCAGCAATGATCTTGGGAGTCAGCAAGTCGCCTGTGGTTTGCACGACCACCCTTATGCCTCCGTGCTGGGCATACTTGTCTCGAATCGCTTCCAGAGTTGGATACAGAACGCGCTCGCGAACCGGTTCGGTCAGTACATCACCGCCAGACAGGATAATCTTGCCGACTTTCTCCTGATACAGCGGGCCGCCGGGCTGCGGATCACTGATTGCCTCGCGATACAGCATCGATTCGGGCAGATTGGCAACAATGTGCGGCGCGTTGCGTACCGCTTCACTGACTACACTTTCCAGTTCTTCACGTATGTAAGGCCGGAAACGTTCTTCATAACAGTGTTTGCAGCGGCGATGACAATGCCAGCAAAGGACGTAATAGATGGATTCCATAAATAATCGATGCGCTATGTAATGATCTCACCAAGAGTGACCCGGATTGTGACCATTGTCATTCATTTGCCTTCTAAAAATGCTCGCGAAGCGTTCGCCTGACCTGATGGCAGTGGCCTGATTCCAGCTGCATTGTAACAAGCTTTTCGGGTAGCGTTGCCGGGCTTGCTTGCAGTAAGTGCTAGAGGTCGGGGAGGAGCGAAATTGTCTGGCGACAGGTACAGAAATCACAATGCTTTCTGTTACACTGCGATAAGACGATTCGGCTACCCCGTTCTGCTCCATGGTTCTTCAACGCCCAGATTGATCAACGTCTGGCCCAATGAGGACTCGCATGCAGCTTCCAACGTCCAATTACTGCAATCAGATCAGGCTCGAGTGAACCAGCAAACCAAGAGGATATTCCCGTGAATAAAATGTCGGCGCCAATAGAGGAAAATCTGGGCACCAGTTTTACTGTGCGTTTAAAACTGAAAAACGAGATTGGCGCACTGGCCAATGTTACGCGAGCGATTGCTGATGCAGGTGGTGATATTGGTGCGATCGACCTGGTCCGCAGTAGCAAGGAAGAGAACGTGCGTGACTTCAGCGTCACGACGGCGGATGTAGAAACGTCGATGCGTGTAGTGGAAGCCGCTCAGCAGTTAAAGAATGTCGAGTTTGTCCACTATTCAGATCGTACATTTTTAATGCATCTGGGCGGCAAGATTGAAATTGCCAACCGCACGCCATTGAAGACTCGTGATGATTTGTCCATGGCTTACACACCAGGTGTGGCCCGGGTCTGTCGAGCGATTCATCGCGATCCCCAGTCGGCATTCAATCTCACCATCAAGAAAAACACCGTCGCAGTGATCAGCGATGGCACGGCGGTGTTGGGTCTGGGCGATATTGGTCCGCGCGCAGCGATGCCGGTTATGGAAGGCAAGGCCATGCTGTTCAAACACTTTGCCGATGTCGATGCCTTTCCGCTTTGTCTGGACACCAAAGACACTGAGGAAATTATTGCCATTGTACGCGCCCTGTCGCCTACCTTTGGCGGCATTAATCTGGAAGATATTTCCGCGCCACGCTGCTTTGAAATTGAAACTCGCTTGAAGAAAGAGCTGGATATTCCGGTGTTTCACGACGACCAGCATGGCACAGCTGTGGTGAGTACGGCGGCGCTGATCAATGCGCTGAAAGTGGTGAACAAAAAGCCTCAGGATTTGAAAGTCGTAGTGAATGGCGTCGGTGCCGCAGGTACAGCCTGTTCCAAGATGATGATGCTGCTAGGCGTTGAAAATATTATTGGCTGTGATCGCAGCGGCGCTATCCATGTTGGCCGCAATGATCTTGACGATTCCAAGCGTTGGTTCGCTGAGGCACTTAATCCCAACAATGAAAAAGGTTCGCTCAGTGACGTTATGGCTGGTGCTGATCTGTTTGTTGGTGTATCTGCGCCGAACGTACTTACTGTCGATGACCTGAAAAAAATGGCTCGTGACCCCATTGTCTTTGCCATGGCCAATCCGGATCCGGAAATTATGCCAACGATTGCCTTGCCGCATGTCAGTGTCATGGCAACAGGGCGTAGCGACTTTCCCAATCAGATCAATAATGTCTTGTGCTTTCCGGGCATCTTCCGCGGCGCGCTGGATTGTATGGCCAGTTCGATCACCGAAAACATGAAGATGGCGGCGGCGGTGGCAATTGCCAACGTGATCGACGAGGCGGTGTTGTTGCCTGACTATATTGTGCCCAGTGTGTTTGATCCTGGTGTCGTGCCTGCGGTCGCCAACGCGGTAGCGGCGGCCGCGCGTGAAGACGGTGTGGCACGCAAAGGCATGACCGACGACGAGTCTGTTTGATCGCCCTTTTTTGAGGCGATTGACAGTTGCTGGTGCAATTCGCGCACTGTTTTAGTCTGCCAATTCCTTGATTCAAAGCGCAATTTTCCCTTCTCCAGATAGCCTCGGGCGCGGATTCTCGCAAGAATCCGCAGCCTGTGCGCTATCCTCCTGGTAGTGGTACACACTGGTTCACTTCTTGCTTTCTCAATTGGATAGCTTTCTGACTCGCTACGAGTCGAAATCCAATCCTGATTGCTGACTGACGCGTGAGTGCAGTAGCAATGCCTAATTGAGGTCGCTTATGAACAAGATGTTGAATCGACGAAAGTTTCTCTTTGGTGGTGCTACGTTGGCGGGAGCCGGTGTGCTGGATAGCATCCCGGGAGCGCCCAGCATTCGCTTGTTAAACTCTGCGATAGCACAAGTGAAGCGGCCGAGTCATATTATTCGCGCTAGCTCCAACGAGAATCCCTACGGCCCTTCTCGGGTTGCCCTCAAGGCAGTACATCGGGCAATGGAAGATGCCAACAAGTACGGTGGCATCACCCCGCAATTGATTTCACTGATGTCCAAAATCGAGAATGTGCCCGAAGACCACATCACAGTGGGTACCGGGTCCGGTGAGATTCTCAATGTTAGCGCGATGATAGCCAGTCTGGAGGGCGGTTCTATCGTGGCGCCATACCCGACGTTTGAATCACTGCCACGTTACGCCGGAAATATGGGCAGTGAGATTATTCGTGTGCCAGTCGATGACAAGATGCATATCGATCTCAATGCCATGTATGCAGCGATTCGCCCTGATACCAAGATGGTGTATCTGTGTAATCCGAATAATCCGATTCCTTCCATCATTGAGAAAAATGCCATGCGCGATTTCATTGATGAAGTGTCAAAAGATCGCCTGGTCTTTGTCGATGAGGCTTACTACGAATACGTCGACAACCCTGATTTTGAGACCATGATGGATTATGTGCGCAACGATAACCCCAATGTCATTGTGGCGCGCACAGCGTCGAAAATTCACGGCATTGCGGCACTGCGGGTAGGATTTGGTTATGCGCACCCGGACCTGATTGCCAGCATGGACATGAAGAAAACCGGCAGCCTGAATATTGTGGGTCAACACGCGGCCTATGCCAGCTATCAGGACATGGAATTCCAGAATTTTGCGCGCAAGATGAATAAAGAGTCGTTGTCTATCGTCGAAGGATTCTGCGACGAGATGGGCATCAACTATGTGAAATCCAATGCCAATTTCGGGTTTATTGAAACCGGCATGGAGATCGAGAAATTCAGTGCTGCCATGTTAAATGAAGGCATCATGGTTGGCCGCGCATTTCCACCATTTACGACGTGGGCGCGGGTATCCATGCAGCGGCCTGAAGACATGGAGTATTTCACGCAGACTTATCGCAAGCTGTTTGGCTAGCCTGCGCGGTCGTGCTCGTCAGTCGATGACGAACACGGCCGAGATTTCTACACAGGCATTGAGTGGCAATTCATTAACCCCCACTGCAGTGCGCGTGTGGCGGCCAGCATCACCGAATACTTCCACCATCAGATCAGAGGCAGCGTTGATCACCTGTGGCTGTTGGGTAAAACCATCTGCCGAGGCGACAAAGCCATCGAGTCGCATGCATTGCCGCACACGGTCCAGATTTCCTTCACAGGCACCCGACAGGGCGGCAAGAATATTAATGCCGCATTGCCGTGCAGCGATGCGGGCAGCGTCTACGCTGACTTCGTTCGGGACTGAGCCGGGGAACAGCAACTCGCCATTGGCAAAAGGTATCTGCCCTGCAATGTAAGCGAAGTTGTCTTGCACGAGATAGGCGACGTAGTTGGCCACCGGTGCCGGGGGTTCGGGTAATTGAATGCCCAGTGCCTGCAAACGGCCAGCAACATTTTCGGCGGCATTGGCCGCAGGCGCATGGCGAGCCAGTGCCAGACCGCCAGCCAGTGTAACCGCAGCAGTGATTAGCTGACGGCGATTGAGTTGTGGCGTTGCGGTGCTTGCATGGTCGGGAGTCAGGAGCTTGCTCATAAAGGATTCTCATTGATCAGCGCTGGATTGCAGGCTGTATTTATAATGGATTTATAAAAAGTCTCGAGTTGCATTCGTTGTAGTTGGTAACGATAGCGCAAGTGCGGCGCCAAATTAAACGAATGCTTGACCGGATTGGTTAATTTTCCAGCCAGTTACAGATTAACAAGCAAGGGATAATGCAGTTTTCTTGCCAACTACCAGTATTGCGCTGGCATCGAGTAACAAGATTATCCTGGCGCCATTTTTACAAGTCTGAACTGTCCAATATTGCGCGTCAGTGGGTACAATACTGATCGACCTTAAGTTGGGCATGGAAGCCACAATCGGAGAAAATCAATGAAACACACACCTATACACCCATTTACCCTGCTTGTGCGCAAGACAGCCGCTGTGGCGCTGTTATTGGGGGTCGCATCAGCTTCTCTGGCCCAGGTGCCCATTATTCAGCCCGGCGCACCCGGCCAACCTGGTCGTGTGATTACGGCTGAGGAAGCATCCGATCTGGCCGGCATCGAATATTCTATTGGCGACATTCGCTTCTTGCAGGGCATGATCTCGCATCACGCTCAGGCCAAGGAAATGTCCGCACTGGCTGAGTCCCGCACCAATAATGCCGGCGTTCTGGCTATGGCCGAGCGCATCAACCTGTCGCAGGATGATGAAATCGCCATGATGCAGGGCTGGTTGGAAGACCGTGACCTGGAAGTGCCCGACGCCCAAGCGCACCATGCTGATGGTTTTATGCTCATGCCGGGCATGCTTGATGAGGCCCGAATGACGGCGCTTGAGGAGGCCTCAGGTCCACAGTTTGATCGTCTTTATCTGGAAGGCATGATTGATCACCACGAAGGCGCGCTGGAAATGGTGGAGAATCTGTTGGACCAGCGCGGTAATGCACAGGACCCGCTGCTGTACGAATTCACCTCGGAAGTGACTTCGGATCAGACTAGTGAGATCGAGCGCATGGACACCTTGCTGGCCAGCTTCTCGCCCGATCCACGCGTCGGTCTCGCTGCCGGCTTCCGCGATGCTGGTGAAGCCGCGCTGAATATGCGCTTGATCAGCACGCTGCCGAAACCGGCTGGCTTCTTTGATCCAGATAACCCTGCCGGTTTACCGGTCAGCCGACTGGAAGAGCTTGAAGAGGAAGAACTCGATGCTACCGCTGATGATGAGGCGGATGACAACAGTGAGGATGCCAATGTGGCCGGCCAGGTAGCACAAGAGACACCTTCTGCCGAAGAGGAAGAAGATGAAAACGCCGATCCGCGGCCAGCACTGCTAAGCTTTTCGAATACGGATTTGATGTTTGCTGGAGACTATCTGGTGGCTGGTAACTATCACGGCTTTAATACCTACAACATTGCCAACCCAACGCAACCGCAACTATTAAGTTCGGTCGTTTGTCCGGGTGGCCAGGGCGATGTCTCGCTGGTCGGCGATCTGCTGATCATGTCGGTGCAGGAAACGCGCGGTCGGCTGGACTGTGGTCTGGAAGGTGTTGCTGAATCGACCAGTCAGGAACGTATTCGCGGTATCCGTATATTCGACGTCAGTGATTTCACCATGCCTATGCAGGTCGGCGCTGTGCAAACCTGCCGTGGTTCCCACACTCATACGGTGGTGTCTGAAAACGACGACGGCAACATCTACGTGTATGTGTCTGGTACCAGCAGCGTACGTGATGACGAAGAACTGGCAGGTTGTTCAGATGACTCGCCGTTTGAAAACCCTGAGTCAGCGCTGTTTCGGATCGAAGTTGTCGAGATTCCTATCGACAATCCTGGTGAGGCCCGCATTGTAAACCGCCCGTTCATTTTTGCTGATGCCGACGGCGACTCGCTGGCGGCGCTTTGGGATGGCGGTGATCACGGTCCTGATACGCAGACCACCAGTGAAACGAATCAGTGTCATGACATCACTACCTATCCGGCCATTGGTCTGGCAGCGGGTGCCTGCTCAGGCAACGGCATCCTGCTGGATATCAGTAATCCGGCTAACCCGGACCGCATCGATCAGGTCATCGATCCGGGCTTTGCCTACTGGCACTCGGCGACATTCAACAACCGCGGTGACAAAGTGATCTTCACGGATGAGTGGGGCGGTGGTGGCCGGCCACGCTGTCGTGCTCAGGACCCACTGACCTGGGGCGCGGATGCGTTCTATGACATTGTCGATGGTCAGTTGCAGTTTCGTAGCCACTTCAAGATGCCTGCGCCGCAAACTGAAACCGAAAACTGTGTCGCACACAATGGCTCGTTGGTGCCTGTACCCGGCCGCGATATTTTTGTTCAGGCCTGGTATCAGGGTGGCGTGTCTGTGATTGATTTCACTAATACGTCCGAGCCAGTTGAGATCGCCTTTTTTGACCGCGGCCCTGTGGACGAAGAAGAGTTGATCACTGCCGGTTACTGGTCTACTTACTGGTATGGTGGCTATATCTACGGTACTGAAATCGCACGTGGTCTTGATGTGTTTGCACTTGAACCAAGCGACTATTTATCAGAGAACGAAATTGCAGCGGCTTCTTTGCGTGCTGTGGATTCCGTCGTCAATGCCCAGACTCAGCAGCAGGTTGTTTGGCCAGCGGTGCCAGTTGTGGCGCGCGCCTACCTGGATCAATTACAGCGCAGCAGTGATATTTCTGCGGCGATGGCTGAAACGCTGAATGGCGCTCTGGATGATGCCGATGAGTTGTTAGCGCAATCGTCTACCGGTGCCAGTGTGGCGGATGATCTGGAAGAGCTGGCCGAGATTTTCGCTGGCGAGAGTTCAGGCCGCCGTGGTATGTCGCAGCTTCGTTATGCCGAACTGTCTTCCACTCTCGAAGGTATTGCTGCACAACTGCGCTAGCCAGTTTGCAGATCCGGACTCGGCAGAGGGCGCTCGTATCGGGCGTCCTCTGACTGGTTCCTGGCTTTTCTCGCTTTCCTTCTTTTCCCGCTTACTTGCCTTTGCGTTTTCCTCTCTCCTTGACTCTTTATGTCTCTCTATGTCTCTCTGCTCCTTGTCTCTCAGTTCCTTCCCTTGTTTGAAGTTGGCTGCACAGGCCATTGTTCAGCAACATACGGTCTTTGTCAGACGATAAACTTTAGCGATTGGCTTGACCTGACCCTCAGAACTCCCTAACCTTGTCGCGCCTGTGAAAGGTGCCATGGGGATTTTACTGTCCTGCCATGGTTAAACGGGAAGTCTGGTGTATTGAGTAGAACGTTGTGCTCGAAATTCCAACGCTGCCCCCGCAACGGTGATCCCGATCTGTATAGATCTGGTAAGCCCGATACCGGCCTCACACAGCTCGTCGCAATCCTGATTGCGGCGCACGATGCAGCGGAGGGCTCATCGGTAGCTGAATATCTGGCGCCGGAAATTAACAATCTGAACTGGCCCAGCTTCGTCTACTCTACGTCCTTCCTCTGTGAAATCTAATTTCATTGAGGATTTGTTATGCCTTTTAAAAAATCATCGTTAAGCGGACTCTCATCCCTTGGTCTGCTAACGGTTTGTCTGGTTCCTGTTGCTGCTAATGCTCAGCAGGGCGTCGAGGGATCCAATCAATTGGAAGAAGTGATCGTCACTTCCAGTGGTGTGCCGGTAGCCCGGCGAACCATCGGTACCACCGTCGAAGTGATTACCCAGGAAGACATCACACGCTTTGGCAATCTGTCATTGCTTGACATTCTGCGCCAGCAACCAGCCATTGCCGCAACTAACAGTGGTGGACCTGGCAAGACTTCCGCGTTGCGCATTCGTGGCGAGGAAGGTTATCGCACACTATCGATCTACGATGGACTGCGCTTGTCTGACGCCAGTGCGCCGCAAGTAACCCCTCTATTTGAACACACGCAATCTGGTGGTGTCGGCCGTGTTGAGATTCTCAAGGGTCCGCAAGGTTTGAGTTACGGAGCCGATGCCGGTGGTGTGGTGAATATGACTTCACCAGTAATCGCTCAGGGCAATGAGTTCGATATCGCCAGCGAGTGGGGTGAATTTGGCACTCGTCAGGTCGATGCCAGCGTGGTCGGTAATACGGGGCAGGTGGATTATTTTCTGTCAGTGAGCGATCTGGAAACCGACGGCTTCAATACACGGCAGTCCGATAACGTATTGCAAGACGACGACGGCTATGAGAATACCACGGTCCATGGCCGGCTGGGTTTTGCAATCACCGACAACTGGATTGTCAAAGCGGTGCATCGCGAAGTGGATGCAGCGTCTGAATACGATGGCTGTTTTTCCGGGACGACTGTGCATGACTGTGACTCGGAATACGATCTTAGTGCCTCGCGTCTCTCGGTCGACTACACCGGCAACGGCATGAGCCATAGTCTGGGTTATAGCGTGTCGCGTACCGAGCGTGCCGAGTATGCGTTGCGCAGCTATTCTTTTGGCGGCGAAGGTGAACTGGAGCGCCTCGAGTATCTGGGTAGCCTGTCCGAGCTGCCGGGTTTCGATCTGGTCGTCGGTGCTGATTGGGAAGGCTCTGAAGCCGATGGCAATAGCCGAGACAACGTTGGCGTGTATGCCGAATATCTCAGTGACTTCTCCGATGAGTTATTCATCAACGTGGGTGCGCGTCACGATGACAACGACGACTACGGTACCAATACCAGCTTGCGCGTCAGCGCGGCCTACCTGTTAACGCTGGATGAGCAACGTCAATTGAAGTTCAAGTCCAGCTACGGTACCGGGTTCCGCGCGCCAAGCTTGTATGAGATTGCCTACAATGCCGGTCCGTCTGCCTCGCCACCGGCATCCAACACGCAGCTGGTTCAGGAAGAAAGCGAAGGCTGGGAAGCGGGTGTGGAGTTTTTCAATACCGATGGTCTGTATCTTGGCTTGATCTATTTCGATCAGGATATCGACAACGCTATCACCTTCGATCTGCAAGCGTTTAGCGGGTATCTACAGGATGTCGGGCGCAGTAATTCCCGCGGTGTGGAAGCCAGCATGGAAGTACCGGTCACTGAGCGTTTGTCCGTGCTAGCCAACTACACCTACAACAAGACTGAACAACCTGACGGCCAGACTCGTCTGCGTCGCCCGGAAAACCTGTTCAACCTGGGTTTGAATCTCACGGCACTGAACGATCAATTGCACTTTAATCTCTACTATCGTTCTGCCAGTGATGCGGTGGACTCCGTGTTTGGCGCTCGCACACCACTGACTGACTACGGTGTGGTTGATGCCAGTATGCGCTATGCGTTTACGAGTAATATCGAAGTCTATGGCCGATTGGAAAATGCCACAGATGAGCAGTATGAAGAAGTGGCCGGTTTTTACACGGCTGAACGTGCCGCCTACATGGGTCTGCGTTTGCAGTTCTAATCAGTACTGACTCTAATGAGTTGCACTGGATAGAATGAGAGCAAGCCACGAAAAAGTGCAGTAAGAAAGAAAGCAAAGCAGGCAGGGTGACAAGTTCAACGTCAGCCTGTTTGCTTTTTTAGTTTCTATTGTTGTTGCCTATTGTTGGTGTCTATTGTTTGTAGTTAACAGGCCTCGCCTGCGGCAGTGAAGCGCTGCGCAGCCTGCAAGTGCGCCGGTAAAGGGTGAATGTCCGGATGCAGGGTATGCGCCATTAACTCCAGCGACTCCACCAGACGCGGCCCCGGCCGACTGAATAGCGCGTTACCGTCACAGCAATACAACTGTTGCTGCTGTACACAGGGCAGTGTTTCCCATTGTGGTATGCGACTCAGCAACGGTAAGTCTTGCAGCGAGCGCGGCAACTCAAAACCACACAGGCCAACAAACAACACATCGGGCTGTGCTGCTACCAACTCCTCATCCTCAAGACTGCGCGAGGGGGTATTGATATTACCCAGACAATCGATGCCACCAGCCATGTTGATTAGCTCCGGTGTCCAGTGTCCGGCATTGAAAAGCGGTGCTATCCACTCCAGGAAGGCTACGCGTGGTTTGTCGGATTCAGTAATGGAGTTTGTGCGTTCTACCACGGCCGCCACGCGCGCTTCCAATTGACTGCGCACATTGCGGGCATGGTCCCGCAGATTCGTAGCCTGACCTACCAACTCGATTGTGTCGAACACTTCGACAAGGCTCATCGGTTCCAGATTCACCAGCGCCGGGTTGTTGGGCAATGCACACAATGCGCCTTCGACTTCTGTGGCGGACACGGCGCAAACTTCGCACAAGGCCTGTGTGACGATCAGGTCTGGTTGCAACTTCTGCAGTACATCCATCTTCAAATGATAAAGAGACTGTTCGCTTTGCAATTGATTGCGCACCATGTCGTCGATGGCTTCGCTGGGTAGTCCGGCAGGTATGGCAGAGACTGTGACATCAGGCAAAGCTTTGACGCCGGCCGGATAGTCGCACTCGTGACTCACGCCAACCAATTGATTCTCCAGCCCCAGTGAACAAATGATTTCAGTGGCGCTGGGTAGCAGGGAAACAATGCGCATGGTCAGTTCCTTTGTGTTGATTGGCGAGAAGGGGTTCTAAATCGGCGTGAGTTACGACGACGTTTGTTCAGAGTAAAATGCTTAACTTGCATCTGTGTCAGCTGGCACCACATCGGTAAACACGAAGCCGTCGCGCTCCAGTGTTTCACCAACAATGATTGGCAATGCATTGCGAAACATCGGACCAGCATGAACAAACGTATGAAACTCGCCGTTCTCGCCGCAGGGGTCTACTGAATCTGGTAGTTGCGTCAGCAAGTTAGCATCAAACGCGGCGCCAGCCAGTTCTCTGGGCATGGCTTTTGGGTCCACGCAAGTCAGAACGGCTTGCAGGCCGCCATCGATCATTGCTCGGGCCAATGCCTTGGTGTCGCTTTGCCAAAGCGGGAACAGCGTGCCAATGCCGGTATCTTGCATTTGCCGTAGCCGGTAGTCGCGGATGTCTTCCAGATACAGGTCACCAAACGCGATGTGAGTCGGCGCGTAGTCCTCCCGCAGTGAGTCCAGTGTCTGGCTCATGATGGCCTCGTAATCAGCGTTGCTACAAGGCCATGGCAAAGTAACAGCAACCAGCGGTAAATCCGCTGCTGCCGCCTGCGCGGTGACCAACTGATGCCGTACTGCATGCATGGCTACCCGGTCGGCAGCCGCATTGAAAGTGGTGAGTAGAGCGACCAACTCAACATCGAGATCTTGTTGCAGTTGATACAGCGACCAGGCTGAGTCCTTGCCGCTGGACCAGGACAGCACAACGCGTTGCTTTTTTCTCGCCTCGGCAGCGGTGTCTGCTTCAGGCATAACGTTGGGCAGTAGTGGTCTGTGACCAGAGGCTATACAAACCGAAGAAAACGACGCTGTAAAAGGCATCGCCCAACAGCGAGCGCAACAAGTAAGGTACGCCATTGGCGTAACAAGCCAGCAAGCCAGCCAGATCATGGGAGTAGTAGCCCCACCATGGTCCCAGATTGGAAATCAGATAAAACACCACGGCGCCGGCAACGACCGTGATGGGCAGTCGTGCGGCAATTTTACGTCGGTGCAGTAACAGGCGCGCGACAATGCTGGCGCCGAGATAGCCAATGTAAACAGCAATCATTGTAGTCGCCGCATAAAATCCAGGGCCAAGCAGGTCGGAGATCAGAGCCGCAACGACCGGAACCAGAAAATAGTAGCGCTGATGAATATGCGCGCCGGCGAACAGGCCAATCGCGGCCATCGGCGTAATATTATCGGGGTGGGGAAGCAGTCGGCTCAGGGCGGCCAGTGCAGTCAGAAAGAGTAGTGCTTGATGGCGTTGTAGCCATTGTCCGGCAAGGCTGTAAAGCTGGCCAGTGGAGCGTGAATCGATAGACATGGTGTATTCCTCAATGAAAGTCAGTTTTCATGAGGGAGAGACGATAAGTAGCAGAATAGCAGGCCAAGGCAGGCATCCGACTACCGATGAGCCCTCCGCTGCATCGTGCGCCAATGATCAAGGTCATTGGCATAGTCTGAACCAGGCCGGTGTCGGGCTTGCCATCAAAAAAGCTTCTGATTGCTTACCGTTGCGGGGGCAGCGCCGGACTGGCTGTGCAGTTGCGTTGGCTGTTCATTGGCCTGAGCCTGTTGAACAGTGATGGCAACCTTGAGCGCACCGGACTTCCCGTTTACCCGAAACCTCGCCAGTGATTGACAAGATTTCGGCACCTGAGACAGTGGCGCCTACTGTAGTGAATACGTGCTCAAACGTCAATCGTAGAGACGCAGGAGCGTGTCCTGTGCAGTTGCGCCAAAGCTCAGCTTCTGCGCTAGCTGAAGTACACCGTGAGTCAATATTTGCGCAATTGGAAATGGCGCTATATAGTACGTTATATAGTTAGTTATATAACGACTACAACTCTAAAGAGAACTCAGATGGCGTCGAGCAAGGACGTACAATCTGACAATACAATATGGAATTGAGTAGCGCGGACTGGTCCGCAATCGCCTTGACGTTGCGGTTGGCAACGACCGTGACAGTAGTCTTGTTGTTGCTGGGCACACCGATTGCCTGGTGGCTGGCGCGTACCCGTTCGCGTTTGAAAGGCCCCATCGAGGCCATCGTCGCCTTGCCGTTGGTGCTGCCACCCAGCGTCCTGGGTTTCTATTTATTAGTGGGCATGGGTCCCAATGGTCCAGTGGGGCAGGTGACTCAAGCACTGGGGTTGGGCACACTACCATTCACCTTCGCCGGGCTGGTCGTAGGCTCGGTTATTTATTCCCTGCCGTTTGTTGTGCAACCTATTCAGAATGCCTTTCAGGCCATTGGCCCGGGCCCGCTTGAGGCGGCGGCGACGTTGCGCGCCAATCCCTGGCAACGCTTTGTCTGGGTTGCCGTGCCCATGGCGCGCCGGGGTTTTCTTACTGGTGCGGTCCTCGGCTTTGCCCATACTGTGGGTGAGTTTGGCGTGGTGCTGATGATCGGCGGCAATATCCCGAATCAGACACGAGTGGTCTCAGTACAGATCTACGATCATGTTGAAGCACTGCAGTACTCTCAGGCGCACTGGCTGGCCGGCATCTTGTTGGTCTTTTCGTTTGCCGTGTTGCTGTTGGTCTATGGTCTGCAGCATCAGCGCCAGCGTGCTGGTTTGAATCTGGGAGTCTGAAATGTCAGCCGCGTCGCAGCCAAATCGAGCCTCCCACTCTTTTCCGGCAATCAAATCAGGCAATGCCCCGGCCGGTATTCAGGCACAGTTCGATCTCACATTGCCCAGCAAGCGTGATTCAGGCTTTCGGCTTGCTGTGGATTTTTCAGTACCCGGTTCGGGTGTCACGGCCATCTTTGGCCCGTCGGGTTGTGGCAAAACCACCTTGCTGCGTTGCATCGCGGGCCTGCAGAAAACTGAGCATGGCTCTTTAGTCGTCAATGGCGAAACCTGGCACGATCGGGAAAGATGTTTGGCTGCTCATGAACGCCCCATCGGCTATGTCTTTCAGGAAGCGAATCTGTTTCCTCACCTGAGCGCCCGTGGCAACCTGGATTTTGCCATACGCCGTGCGGCCACACCCTTGAGCGAAGCCCACGTTAAACATCTGATTGAGCTGATGGACATAGCTCACTTGTTGGAACAACGTCCGGATCAACTTTCCGGAGGTGAACGACAACGAGTCGCCATAGCCCGCGCGCTGCTGGTTAACCCGAAACTGTTGCTGATGGATGAGCCGCTGGCGGCGCTTGATAACCGCCGCAAGCAGGACATACTGCCCTTTCTTGAAACGCTGCAAAGTGAACTTGAACTGCCCATTCTGTATGTCACTCACTCGCTGGACGAAGTGGCGCGACTGGCTGACCACCTGCTGTTAATGGAGGCTGGAACGATTGCAGCCCGGGGCCCATTGAGTGAAGTGTTGTCGCGCACCGACTTGCCGATTGATCTTGGGGACGATAGCGGCGCGGTGCTAGGCGGTACTATCACTGAGCGGGATGAACAGTGGCAACTGGCTCGTATTGATCTGGGCGGGGCGCAGTTGTGGGTGCGTGACAGCGGCGAAGCCATCGGTGCCACGGTGCGAGTGCGCATACTGGCACGGGATGTCTCCCTGACGCGCACGGCCAGCGATCAGTCCAGCATTCTTAACCGTTTGCCAGTGACAGTGCGCAGCATCGAGCAGGATCGGGACAAGGCTCTGGCGCTGGTCAGTCTGGTATTGCCGAGTGAGGCGACGCTTGAAGGTGCTGAAAACAAAGAGGTCGAAAATAAACACAAGGCAGGTAACAGTCGTTGTTTGCTGGCACGAATCTCGCAACGTTCCGTGCATGATCTAAACCTGCAACCCGGGGATCAGATTTGGGTGCAGATCAAGTCGGTGGCCATTCTGCGCTAGCAGCCATTACAGTGCGCTATCAGTTACTACAGTGCCTTAGTGGCGCATCAGGATGACGCTGGAGGCCTTGAACAACGCGCAGGCCGATAAGCCTTTTTTAAGTTTCATCTGCCTGACGCTGGTGTTGGTAATAATGGCGCACAATGTCTTGCCATCACCCAGATCCAGAATCACTTCGCTATTCACCTCACCCTTGTTAATTTTGGCAATGGTGCCGTGCAATTGATTACGGGCACTGGTGACAACATCATTGTCGAGGCTGAGTAATACCCAGGATGATTTGATCAGCGCCACCACGGTGCTGCCTTTTTTCAGACCCATGTGTTGCCGGCTGTCGTTAGTGACCACGGCGATGAGTTTGACTGACGGCCCCAGCGTTACTTCGACTTCGCTGTTCACGCCACCGCGGGTAATCTTGCTGACCTTGCCCTGATATTGATTGCGTGCACTGGTTTGCAGGCGCGTGCTGCGCAGAAAACTGGCCACGTCATCTACTCCCTTGACCTTGCTGCCCAGCCGGGCGACGAACTCGCTGTGTTCGGCTTGCAGTGCCTGAAACCCGCTGACCAGCGCATTGCCCGCGTCGGTCAGGCGCGTGCCACCACCGCGACTGCCACCTGCCGAGCGCACCACGAGAGCGTCGCTGGACAAGTTGTTCATGGCATCGATACGATCCCAGGCGGTCTTGTAACTGATGCCAACTTCTTTGGCGGCGGCGGTGATAGAGCCATGCTGATCGATGGCCAGTAGCAGTTTGACCTGGGCTTCGCTGACTGAGGATTTGCCATCGGCAGACAGCATCAAGTCGGCCGACAAGGCGGGCGATTTGTTGGGAGATTGTTTTTTTGCGGGTTTTTTCGGGCTCATGAATTGGAGCTTAGCACGGCCTACTGCAAACGGAACCACGGCCGCAGGCGCGTGCCCAATGAGCTGCCAACAAAGGCCGCCACAAACCACAACCAACCATGCAGGCTGGTGGAGGAGATGCCACCGAAATAGGCGCCGATGTTACAACCATAAGCAATACGCGCGCCATAGCCCAGCATGAGGCCGCCCACCACAGCCGCCAGCAGAGAACGCCAGGGAATGCGGAACGAGGGCGCATACTTGTGGGCCAAAGAGGCTGCTACCAACGCGCCAAGAATAATGCCGATGTTCATCACCGAGGTGACATCGCTAAAGATGCTGGCCTCCAGTGCTTCGGCCGAGCCGGGGCGAGCCCAGTAGGCCCACTGGGACACGTCGACGCCCAGCCCCTGAATAAATTTAGCTCCCCACAACGCAAACGCCGAAGTCACGCCCCAGGGGCGACCGGCCAGCAATAGCGTAGCAATATTGACTCCAGCCAGCGCCAACGCGCCGGCCAGCAGTGGCCACGGGCCCCGCAAGAAGCGATAGGGCAGTTCCACGTCACGGTCGTTGGCCACAGACCCCAAGCGGTGTTTCTCATAGGCTTTGGCTGCCAACCAGATGCCGATAAAAATCAGCAGGCTGATAACAATGCCGCCCACGGCGCCAAAGCTTTGCGACAGCGCTAGCGGTTGCATGGCTGGTGCTTCCTGCCACAAGGCCCAGTGATAGGAACCCAGCACCGAGCCAGCAATAAAGGCCAGCAGCGTCACCACCATGCGCATATTGCCGCCCCCGGCGGTGAACAGCGTGCCCGAGGCACAGCCGCCGCCGAGTTGCATGCCAATACCAAACATGAAGGCCCCGATAATGACGCCAATGGACAGCGGCGCGACGCTACCGCGCAGGCCGATACCGCCGATCTCGCCCATGGCGATCAGAGGAGTAAAGACCAGCACCGTAATACCCAACATCACCATCTGCGCGCGCAGGCCTGCGCCGTGGCCGGTGGTGACGATCTCCCGCCAGGCGGCGGTAAAGCCGAAGGCGGCGTGATAGAGGATGACGCCGGCAGCGAGGCCGACGAGGAACAGGACGGCTTGGCGCCAGCCAATGGTGAGAAGTAGCACTAACAGCAGTAGCGCGGAGGCACCGCATGCCATATAGAGCCCGTTCTGGCGGGGAATAGCTGCTTCTTCTGGCAGCTTTAATGACTCTGTATTTTGGCTCACGATTAATTTGTCTATTCAGTTCTATGACTATTGTTGAGCAATAGTAGCAGATTCAACTACTTTCAGAGTGATCAGGAAGTGCATTGTAGGCGATAGATGGAGACTTTGGGGTGCCCGCTCACTTGACGGGTGGGTATTTTTTAAATAGCCTCACTATATTGCCAATTATTCAGGAACAATCGGTTACGCCAAGCAGTCTGAGCTCCTGTCGCATATATTGCAGCAAAAATAAACAACAAGCAGTCGAGGTTGAGATGCGAAGACATCCGGAACTTTTTCGAAAACTGCAGTATCTTCAAAAATCCAGATTAAATCCTACAATTCGCTCAAATTCAGATTTGGCAGCGCAGCTGGGTGTCACCAAGCAAGCAGTCAGTCGTTGGTGCCGTGGCACTGTGACTCAGATGGGAGACAGGATTCCCGACTATCTCATAGATCGACTCGCTGATTTGTTTGATATCGAATCGTCTTGGCTTTCACTAGACATTACAGACTTTGAAGCAAAAATAGACGGCAAGATTGAATCCAGAGACTCCGATTTAGAAGCGTTTCAACAAGTATCGATTGCATCGCTGCCAATTACTAACCTCTCCACATTCGGAAGAGATGCTGAGTTGGAATTTCTTACCCGTTGCTGGGACGATCCGCAGATTAATTTTGTACAAGTCCTCGCCTTTGGCGGAGTAGGCAAGAGCGCACTGATTAATCGTTGGTTGTCAGATTTAAGCAATGAAAAATTTCGCGGGGCGACTCGAGTCTATGCGTGGTCATTTTATTGGCAAGGTCATTCCGCAGAACTGAATTCATCTGGTGATTTCTTCATTGAACATGCATTGCGCTGGTTCGGCGATCCAAATCCCGAGAAAGGGACTCCTTGGGTAAAAGCCAGTCGATTGGTGCAATTGGTTCGCGGTCAAAAGTCCTTGCTTGTCCTGGATGGTATAGAACCATTGCAGCACGCACCTGGCCCGCGGGCAGGTGAAATCGATACGCCAGCAGTAGCGGCTCTCATCCGCGAACTGGCAGCAGACAACAGCGGCTTATGCGTAGTTACTTCCCGGTTGAGTGTAACTGACCTGTCAGCGTTTCAAGATGGTCGAGTACAAACAATCCCGCTTAAGAATCTGGACACTAACTCAGGTGTGGCGATGCTAAAAGAGCAAGGCCTGAAGGGCGATGTTGCCACGTTTTCGCAGGTTGTTGATGAGTATCAAGGACACCCACTCAGCTTGTCACTACTAGGTGGTTATCTTTCGATAGTACATGATGGTGCGATTGAAAAATATTCAGAGATTGAGTCACTCTTCGATGAAAAACAACAGTCTGGCCACGCTCAATCTATCATGAATGCCTACCTCGAATGGTTCAATGGCAGTATGGAACTCGAGTTGCTTTATCTGATTGGCTTGTTTGATAGAGCTGTGAGCTACAAGCAATTGAAGCAACTAGCGAACGATAAAAAGTTTGGAGACGAGCTTGAGTTTCTTGGTAAAGCTCGGGAGATAGACTGGAAATATTCGATAAATTCGATAGTCAATTCAAAGTTAGTTAGTAAGCTTCAGTTCGATGGAGAAGATTTCTTAGATTGCCACCCTATAGTGCGAGACTTTCTTTCTTTACGTTTAGCGTCATCAAAGTCTGACTTTTGGTTACAAGGCCATAAGGCCATATTTGAGCTAATGCTCACAAGCAGGAAGGACACGTCAGATACTACTCTCTCAATGGAAGAAATGAATACAGCTGTCTTACATGGCGCACTTAGCCAGAATTATCAAGAAGCTTTTAATTTTTACTTCCATGAGATTCGAAGAATGCAATTTTCATTGCCAAAAGAAGGTTCGCATCACGCTGATAATAACTGCATAAAGCTATTTTTTGAAAAGCAATGGGAAGTGCCTCATGCGTCTTTGACAGAAGAGTCCAAAATATTCTTGCTGATGGCAGCTTCAACTAATCTAATCTATCTTGGTAAGATTACTGAAGCACTTTCGCCGTGCATGAAGAGTATAAACTGGTTCGTGAATAATCAGAGGTGGACCGATGCAGCAACAGCGTCTGCTCCTTTGCTTTCTATGTTAATAGTTACTGGAAAGCTCCAAGAAGCTCGCAAACTGATTGATAGAATGAGCGTTGCTATTGAGCAAACAAATAATCCAGTGATCAACGCAATGAAACTGAATTTTGAAGCTTATATTCATTACCTAGATAATAATGTTGAAGCAGCGCGTGCGTTGTTTGAGGAATCTGAGAAAGTACTCGTTAGAGAGTTGCCCGAAGAACCAGCTCCATTTCCAATAATTAGTGCGTACTACTGCAGATTTCTTTTGGATCATGAATCGCCACATGCTGCTCTTAATCGATCATTGCGTACATTTGCGTGGCGAGACAGAGGGGCGTGGCAAGTAAAATTTGATACAACGTCGATCTTGGCGAGTGACACACTAGTTCTCGGTTTAGTATTTTTGGCAATTGGCGACAAAGCCAACGCCAAAAGTCACCTAAATAAACAAGTCGAGTTATTTCGCTCTGCAAATGAATGGCTCTATCTTCCAGCCGGACTAGTGTGCCGTGCGAAATACTTTCGAGCTGTGGGTGACTACGAAGCTGCGCTTGCTGATCTCGAGGAATCACTAAGCATTTCTAAACGTACTGGCGCAGTGTTCAGCGAATGGGAAGCCCGACTGGACTTGTGTTCTTATTATTTGGAAGTAAATGATAAAGAAACTGCAGCTAGTTATTTGCAAAGTGCTCAATCTTTACCGGGTATGTCCGCATACAAATTCAGGGATTTGGAGATAGCCGATCTGCAACAAGCAGTGCAATCATGAGTGCAAAAAGCTCTGTGTTAGGTAGCGCGTATAAACATAAGACGCGCTGACATCGAGCTACGCAATTTTCTACAGATAAATTCGATTCCCGTCTTATTCTCTGGTTATTACAATTTGTTGCAACTAATCAAGCACTTACGGTGCTGTACATGCGGCGAAATGTCGCATGACCAGTGGACTTTAGAGGCTTTGCCTCTTATCCTGTAGGTACATATAAAAGGGAGATCCTGCGGGAATTCTAATCATGAATAGCAAACGATTTACTGCACTGAAACCGGCTCTGGGCCTCGCCCTTGGCGCCAGCCTGTCCGCCGGTGTGCTGGCCCAGTCCAATCTGGAAAACGAGTATCCTGAGCTGGCCCAGCTCTACGATTCATTCTATGTCACCCATGCTGCCGCGATGGATGCGATTGCCGGTATCAACGCCGATCCCGCCACAGCGCAGGCACGCGAAGGCTTGCGCGATAATCTGGAAATGATGGCCGGTATGAGCCACATGGAAATGATGTCCATGATGAGCGTCCAGGCTGGCGAAGAGGATGCCCACGCGGCCATGGGCCATTCCATGAACACGGGAATGGGCGGCCCATTTGGCGAACGTGAGGCTGAAGCCCGCGTTAATCTTGGTCGTATGATCCGCGCTGAGTATAGCGCGGCAGAAGTCTCTACTGCCTATCGCTCGTCCAGCGCACTACCTACTCATGCGGCCATGACGCTGGAATACGGCCGTCAATTTGAAAGCAATCTGTGGAATATCTGGGCTGATGCGGACATGAGTATCAGTGCAAAGGTCACCGCCTCTAACCAGGCCGTGGCCGACTATGCCTCTGGTGATGAGATGCACGCGGTGTCCCTGGAGCCGAAGAGCGCCGCCTTGTACCTGGACTCGCCTTATGCAGATGCCCTGCAAACCGGTTTTCCACGTATTAGCGGTTTGCTGTGGTCCAACCAGTGGCTGCAACTGGCCTCTCTGGAAGCCATTATTGTTGGTCAGGTAGATCCGCAGTTCGCCAACCGTGTTGACGTGACGCTGGAGCGTTACAACAACAAGCTGGGTTCTGACACGGGCATGTCCATGTTTCCGCCTCCGACTGAAATGCCAAGTGCTCCGGCTATCTCGCCGCAGCTGTACAGCCTGGTGCCACAGGCGGCGATCATCATCGATAATCTGAACATGATGGAAACCGCAATTGCTGACATCATTGCTTATCCGAATCTGGATAACCGCGAAGATGCCATCATCGAAGTGGTCGAGCAGTTCACTTCCGATGCGAACAATGCTGACGATATGGATTATCTGCTGTCAGCCCTGCGCGGTGGTATCTTCAACCAGGGTGGCCCAGCCATCGGTGAGTTGTCAGGTTCCGAGCGCAATCGCTCGCGTGAAATGATGGACATGGTGCACACCATGATCATGTCCTCACCTCAATAACCAGCAAGTTCGATCAAAAAAGGCGGCCAGCGCAATCTGGCCGCCTTTTTTATTGTCTCTATATTGTTGTGCCATTGAGCGATCGCACAATGTCCGCCAGTGAGCGTAATGAAAGAGCAATGCACATGCTGGAGCGCGTCGATATGGCGCACCGTACGGAACACTTTCCATCGCAGTAGTCTGGTTGACAACTGCAGCGACTTGCGTTGTCGCGAGGCCTGATCATAGAGCCGTCCATGCTACTTGCCGATGAGCCTACCGGTAATCTGGATTCGAAGGATGGCGAGGCAATCATGACCTTGTTAGACCAGTTAAATGAGGAAGGCAAGACTATCTGTATGGTCACTCACGCCCATCGCTTCGCCGGACTTGGTAACCGGTCGATTGAGTTGCAGGATGGTCGGGTGTGCTAGTTGGTTTGCGTGAAGACGATTTGCAATTAAATGCAGGTGCCCGGCTGGATAGCTAACGCATTTCCAGTCCGGCGGCGAAGTACTGAAATCGGCGATGGCTTGGCCTATCCAATTAACTCCCGCCTCACAATTCTTATTCGGCTGTCACCCGTTTGGGTGATTCGTCACGCCATGAGGATTGTTAGTTTTACTCTCAATCATACTGGCTAGATTCTAGCTGGCTGATGCTTGTTGGAACCTTCCATCAGACAATATTGAGGAGATTGAAATGAAGAAAGCAATGGTCGCACTGATTACGACAACCCTGTTGTGTGGTGGTATGTCTGCTTATGCCCAGCCGGGTAACCCCAAAAGTCAGGCTGGCGGACTTCCCGCATTGGCCGCAGAGGTCGATGAACTAAGAGCGTTGATCGAGCAACTACAGGGACAAGTAGGCGCACCATCCTATGCCGGTACTTATACTGTGAATATTTTTGAAACAGGAATGTTTGGTTGTGGCACGACAACAGATTTTGGCAGTGTTGCGGGCACACCGGCTTTCTTCGGGTATATGGCCATGCAAGCCATATCGTCAATGACACAGAGCAGCACGCTTGTGGAAGCGGTGTCTGATGGTTCTACTTTAACTATTGGGGCTTACAATCGCCAGCGTCAGGAACTAAGACTGAGTGGCAAGTTTGAAACAGATCTGCCATTCGATAACAGCTTTAGCCTTGATATTGGTCCCAACGGTGAGCTATTTGTCGATGTTGGGCCTGACGTGGTTCTGCAAGGCCAGATGGCAGATGATGGCAGTTCCTTCATCATTGCGATCACTGGTCAGTTCAGTGAGGACGATTGCGCGGACGCTTTCACTGCTTCGATAGTTGGTGTGCGCAACTAGTCATTCAGTATAACCACGATAGTCTGTTCAATCTCATGGCGGTTCAGACAGCAGCAGTCTGGACCGCCATCGATCCTCAGTCTCAGCCACTAGTGCAGGAACATCGATAGGCTATGACAGTCGTCACACTGCTTAGTTCCGATATCGTTGTCATTACCCAACACAAAAATGCATCGCAGCAGGGTAAGTACGCCTGTAACGCGCAGCCTCTGGCATGGCAAGCTTCTTGCAAATTCTATTAATAGAGCAATCCCGTTCGCTTTCTCTTTAGCAAACGTGAACGATCGTACTGTATTGCTCTGTATTTTTCGCGGACTATCAGTTCGACATAGAACATGGAGGTAATGATGAAATTTGCAAACCTGAAGCGAGTCAATCATGTGAAGAATCTGGTACTGCTTTCTTCTGCAGTAGCCTTGGCCAGCTGCGGTGATGATATTGCCCAAGAACGTGGTCAATCTGAAACACAAAACGTTGCTGT
Organism: uncultured Gammaproteobacteria bacterium; assembly: GCA_913060975.1. Lineage (GTDB taxonomy): Bacteria > Pseudomonadota > Gammaproteobacteria > Pseudomonadales > Pseudohongiellaceae > UBA9145. The sequence goes on along the minus strand of CAJXVC010000012.1, from coordinate 43,817 downwards.
AGCGACGCTTACTGCGACCTCAAATAGTAACGCCGCAGGCGAAGTCGAGTTTACGTCTCAAGGGAGTGATGTTGTCGTCACAATCAGCGCCACTGGGCTAAGCACCGGTGTTCATGCAGTGCACATTCATGAAAATGGCGATTGCAGTGCAGCGGACGCAAGCTCGGCTGGCGGGCACTTTGCGCCCGAAGGCCATGATCACGGTGCGCCGAGTGATGGCCCTCAACAACGCCATGTTGGCGATCTTGGTAATGTGCTGCGAAGTGAGCAGGGCGTTGCGAAGTCCAGACATGCAGACAGCGTGATTGCTCTGGACGGCCCCAACTCCATCGTTGGCAAAGCGGTTGTCATTCATGCTGAGTCGGATGATTTTGTTACGCAGCCAGGTGGTGATGCTGGACCGAGAGTCGCCTGTGGTGTCATTGAATATGAAGCCGCGGATAGCGAAATCGCCCAGTTATAGCGCCAGCGCGTTTTTCCCGAGAACGAGAAGAGGTAGCGTCGGTGTGCCTGTTGGCGCTACCGCTTGGCACTACGAGTGCTCCAGGACTCGAAAGGCGATACCTGGCAAACAGGCAGTTAGCAGTACGGTTAACAGGAGGTGGACTATGGAAATCGAAAATTCACGGTTCCCAATACATGAAGCAGTGGGAATATTCTTTGACGCGGAGAGTGTTGAAGCTTGCGTAAACGACTTGAAGTCGAATGGATTCAATAATGAAACTATCGGGTTGTTGGCAAATCAGCAGACTGTGCAGGCGAAGCTCACTCATCTTTATGAGCAAGTGAATGAACACGGTACGAACGAACCGGATGTCGCTTTTGTCGGCAAGGAATCTACGGAGAACAGTACCAATGCATTTCTTGGCTCGTTGTCGTTTATCGGCGCAGCAACTGTCGGCAGCGGGGTGGTCGCTTCTGCGGCATTACTGGGCGGTCCGCTTTTGGTAAGTGCTGCAACAGTTGCCTTTGGTGGTGGCATCGGTGCTGTGTTGGGCTGGGTAATCAGCAAGAGTGAAGCTGACTATCTGGAAGAACAAGTCGAAGCCGGTCACATCTTGCTATTTGTGCGTACTAACAATGCACAGCAGGAGCGCAGGGCGCTGGATTCTTTCGCCAGGTTCAATGCCTTTGGCAGCAAGATTGTTGTTCTCGATGGCTCCACTGCAGAGAAAGGGTTTGCTACTGCGGATTGATCTACATGGTTGATTCAATGTCGTGTTTCCACATCTTGCTTGCAAACAGCCCATGATTGACTGCTTGCTGGGCCTGGGTGATCGGGGCTTTTTGTCGACGTGTAGGGAATACCCCACACCTAAATCGAAGCAAATCAGTCAGTTGCCACAACTGATTTATAGCTGTCTCCCTGACACGACACTTGCGTTTGTTGTTGTCTTGGTCAGTTTTCGTAAGCCATTGATATGTATGCGTATTATAAATTGGCACAGGCTTTGCTCTGTTATAACTACGCACAATGGAAAGTGCGTTGAACTCAACTTTTGGATCAAGCGAGGAAACTACGATGAAAAAGTTACTACTGATTGCATCAACAACTCTACTTGCCGCTTCTGGTTTTGCCGTAGCCGGTGATCATCCTTCATTTACTGAAGCTGATACTGACAGCAATGGCGAACTGAATACTCAGGAACTGACTACAGCTCTGCCAACTTTGCAATTGCAAGGTGCCAGTGCATCTGTAACAGCTGCGGACGTGAAGCAGGCATTGCCTGAAGTAGAATTCACGGAAGAAGATGTTGCGAATGCTGAGCCTATTGGCGAAGAGCAGTATCAGAAGATCGTGGATGCCATGGATGACATGGAAAGCACCAATACTGTAGGTGCGATCCAGTAATTTGTGTGATTACACAAGACTATACCTCGCGCGGCTGTGCATCTGCACAGCCGCCGGGTTGTTCTTCGGCTACCTAACCAGCCGGGTGTATGAATAAATTCTTGATCGGAGTGACGTATGAACGCTGATATTTTTGCAGGCAAATGGAAACAGATGAAAGGATCCGTACAGTCCTATTGGGGCAAGCTTACGGATGACGACATTGATCGCATTGCGGGCGACTCGGAACGACTAGTGGGAGTCGTTCAGGAGCGCTATGGCAAGGACAAGCAAGAGGCGCGCAAAGAGGTCAACGATTATATCGACTCTCTTTGAAACCTGGCGCTTCAACGTCAAGTGCCCTTATCCAGGAGCTTTAAAAGCACAGACTATAAATCTGTGAGCATTAAACTGAAATGTCTTGTTCTGGCCAAATACACTACATATACCAATCGCTGTCATTTCACGGTGGTATAGATTGACTCAGGCTGGCGGGAAAGGTCTCTAACGGAACAGTTATTTTTTAGGATATTTTTACATTTTATGTGGGGTGCGACCAAGGGATTGGTCGCACCTTTTTTTATGAACGCAATTTTATGGGGGCAAGTTTATGGGCGCAAGATTGTGGACACGAGTTTAGTAGCGTGAATTTATAGCTGCGAAGTATTTGGCCAGAATGTCAGCTCGTCAACTCACCGGTAAGCAAAGAACAACGTTAAGCGGGGGCGACCGTTAACTTGCCTACGTCGGTAGCGATAACCTTAACGCGGCTACCGGCATCAAGTTGCGTGTCAGTGACGACTTGCCAGGCAATTCCCGAGAACTGCACTTCACCGGGCTGGTCAGCGGAGATAGCAGAGTCCAAATTGAATTCGTAACCGATCAGGTCGGATGTAACGGCTTTCTTCTGTGTGCTGTCCTGCATGCGCTTTAAAGGCTTCCAGAGGCCCACGGCGGCAAGCAAGGAGAGTATGCCTGTGCCGAGCAGCGCGCCGGCTAGCGAAGCCGGGATTAAACCGGTGAGCATCAATAACCCAGTAGCCAAACAACCCAGGCCGATAAAGAAAAGGATCATGACGGAGAAGCCAAGGACGGCAACTTCTATTGCCAGTAGCCCAAGGCCAAGAAATATCAATAGCGTCGCCATATTACTAATTACCCATTCCAAAATGACTAATCGGCGGCTGAACTGCCTGCCGGGGTTTCGATGTTTTTGTTCATTTTATTGATGATCGCCATGCCTTGGGCCACAAGGCTGGCTGCATCTGTGCCGTTATCCGGAAGCAGTACGATCGATGACTCGCGCGCGATGGCCTGTTTGGCTTCAATCGCCTTGGTAGCCAGATCCAGTTGAATAGCTTTCTGCCCATGCTCAGTGTTAGCAGCTTCACCCACAGTACGCAGTGCTTCGGCCTGTGCCTCGGCTACGGCGATGATGGCCTTGGCTTCACCTTCGGCGCGTAGCACGGCCTCGGATTTATCTGCCTCGGCGGCCAGTACGACGGCTTGCTTTTGCCCTTCAGCCACATTGATTGCTGCTTGTCGATCACCTTCGGACTCGAGGATCTGTGCGCGTTTTACACGCTCGGCTTTCATCTGGGCTTCCATTGCGTCCATAATCGAGGCGGGCGGAACGATATCTTTGATCTCGTAACGCATGACCTGAATACCCCAGGGTTGCGAAGCCTGATTGATGGAGTTGACGATGTTGGCATTGAGTTGATCACGCTCTTCAAAAGTCTTGTCCAACTCCATCTTGCCCAACTCGGAACGCATGGTCGTTTGCGCCAGTTGCGTAACGGCGAAGATATAGTCATCAACCCCATAGGTCGCTTTGTATGGGTCAAGTACACGGAAGTAAAGGACGCCGTCGACAGTGAGGGAGATATTGTCTTTGGTAATGCCGCCCTGACTGGGAATGTCGACTGCTTGCTCTTTCAGTGATCTATCGGCAGCGACACGGTCGATAAAGGGGATGATGAAGTTGAGGCCGGCTTCTTTCGTAGAATGAAACTTGCCAAACCGCTCTACCAGATAGGCGCGATTCTGCGGAACAAACTTGATGCCCGACTTGAGCACGCCAATTATTAGAACAAGTAGTATGCCGGGGACAATCAACTGGTTCGGATCCATCATGCTCTCCTGCGGGCATTGTAATGAAATCAGTTTACCGCAAATCTGCTTGGATCAGGCAATCATTTTCACAGGGCCGACACACAGGCTAATCCATCTCGCGTTTCGTGCAGCCGATTGTAGTAGCGCCTGAACAGGGTTCGCTTGTAGCGATGCATAAGACTTTGCAGTTACCACAAAAAAGCCCGGCTGATTACTCGGCCGGGCTTTTGTTTTGCTACGTGTGTAACGACTGAAAGTCTAGTCGCTACCAGCCAGAGAGCGTTGTGCGCGAGCTTCACGCTCGGCGACCAACTCTTCATAGCCTTCCTCATCAAGGTGAGTAATGGCTAGCCAGGCGTGGGTCATCTCATCGCCAGTTCGGCTGCCGCCGACTACCCACTGATCCGGATCAGGATTGTTAGGGTTAGCAGACGTGTTGTCGTACCACTGCTTCATTACCAGTACTGCACCGGCTGGTACCAGTGGTGCTTCGTCAGGCTCATAAATGTGGCTGTGGTGCCAGGTAGCGCTCCAATTGGAGATCTGGCTCACCGGGACTGTGCGACCAGTTTCCGGGTAGAAGATTTCCAGAGACGCTGCATTCATGCGCAAGTGACCGTGGGGTTGAAAGCTGTCAATACGCACAGGGTGATCAAAAGTGTGGAAACCCTGCGTCATTTGATAGCCATTGGGCGGAATAATAAGGTCGCCCTGTTGGCTAATGCGATACAAAGCCAGATCCTGCTCATAGACGTCGTTGGCTTCAGTGTATTCCTCGTCGTGGAACCACAGGCCAATTTCAACCACGTTGTCTTCGATCATGGTGCCTGGAGCAGTGGCGCCAACACCCCCTGGGAACATGTGAATGCTCCACTGGACCTGGGCGCCGGCGGGCAGCGTGCGGCAAACACCATCAGGGACCATTTCGCCCCATTTACCCATCGCGTATTCAGTCAGCATGCCATAGCGTTCCAACTCGCCGGTCGCTTCGTTCTCCATCCACACGCTGGAATTGGCATGGTGGACAACAGCCGCTGCGTCGCCGCGTGGTTTAACCTGAACTGCCTTGATGCATCGTGAGGCGGTCATTTGTGGATCAACAAATTCGTTGCTCCACAGGTCATTACCACTGGCTGGAATATCGTATGAGGAGGAAGGTACGATCAAGTCAGGCTGGCCCAACTCAGCGGCAAAATTCCACTCGCTAGGGTCGCGTAGCTCGGGCGCAGCCACAGCGTTTTCCAGGTCACCCATTGGCGAACCGCTATCAACCCAGGCGACAATCTTGTCGATCTCATCCTGGCTCAGGCGCCAGTCACCAACCAGATCCTGAACCCCGATATGTTCGTCATAGGCGTAGGGAGGCATTTCCTTGTTGCGGACCTTCATCTGAATCAAAGGCGCCCAGGGACGTACCTGTTCGTAGGATTGGAATGCCATGGGCCCGATTCCACCTTCCTGATGGCAGACCACGCAATTCTCATTGAGAATCCGGCCTATTTCACCGTGATAGGCCAGTTCGTCGGCTTCTTGTGCCAGCCCTTGTTGGGCGCCGACCAACGCAATACCGGCCAGGCCGAGTTTTGCTAGTTTCATTTTGCTCTCCTTTATTCATTATGTATTTGGATCGACAAACGGAAAATTTGGTGTAGCAGCTTAAAAGTGTACTCCTGAAAAGCGCCCATCTAAAGTGCATTGCCGCATAAAAGAGTGAGATTGACGGGTTTTTAGCTGCCCCCAGTTATTATCACTGTTCTTGAGTAAGTAAGTACTTGCTAATTGTGGGGGTCAATGATTTTCATGCTAATGGTGTTAGGAAAGCGATGAGTCGGGGGTTCTGACCGGAATTATTGCCTGTTGCGATTGCATCGATGACAGCGGTACAACTTTGCGGAATTCACTTCACGGGGGAGAGGGCACAATTGAGAGGGCACAATTGAGAGGGGCACAATTGAGAGGGCACAATTAAGAGGGCCCAAATCAGAGGGTATAAGTAAAAAGCCGGCTAGTCCTGAATCAGGACTAACCGGCTGCACCTGGGATTCAGGCTGAGTTGACGAGTACTAGTCGCTACCAGCCAGTGTGCGTTGCTCGCGTTCTTCACGCTCGGCCAGCAGCTTTTCATAGCCTTCCTGGTCGAGGTGAGTCACCGCGATCCACGCGTGGGACATTTCGTCACCGGTTCGGCTACCACCGTATACCCACTGATCGGGATCAGGGTTGTTCGGGTTGTCAGCCGTGTTGTCATACCACTGCTTGATTACCAGAACCTGACCCGGTGCCAATAATGGAGCGACATCTTCATCGTAGATGTGGCTGTGGTGCCATGTGGCGCTCCAGTTGGAGATCTGGCTCACAGGCGTTGTGCGGCCGGTCTTCGGGTCGAAAATCTCCAACGACGCGGCATTCATACGCAAGTGGCCGTGGGGCTGGAAGCTGTCGATACGCACCGGATGGTCGAAGCTGTGAAAGCCCTGAGTCATGGCGTAACCATGAGGAGGTACGATCAACTCACCATTCTCATAACCTTCACGCAGGGTATAGAGACGCAAGTCTTGCTCGTAAATACCTTCTTGCTCAGCGAAACCTTCGTCGTGGAACCACAGTCCGATCTCAACAACGTTGTCCTTGATCATGCCGCCTTCAGCAGTTGCGCCTACGCCGCCTGGGAACATGTGAATGTCCCAACGAACCATGGCGCCAGCTGGCAATGTGCGGCATACGCCTTCCGGCATCACTTCGCCCCATTTCCCCATGGCGTATTCAGTCAGTTGACCTGACTGCTGCAATTCGCCATTGGCGTCTGGCAGGTATACGTCAGAGTTGGCGTGGTGAACAACCGCGCGAGCATCGCCACGTGGTTTAACCTGAACTGCCTTGATACAGCGGTCCTGGGTCATTTGTGGGTCAACGAATTCCTTGCTCCACAAGTCATTACCGTTGGCCGGAATGTCATAGGGTGAAGAAGGAATAATCTTGTCAGGCGCACCGAACATGGAGGCGAACGTCCAGTCATTCGGATCTGGAAATTGGGGCTGCTCAGGCACGATATCAGCATCACCCAATGGTGAGCCCTGATTTACCCAGGCGACAATCGTGTCGATTTCGTCCTGTGCCAGACGCCAGTCGCCTTCCAGATCCTGAATACCGATATGCTGGTCATAGGCATACGGGGGCATTTCGCGATTAGCCACTTTTAGCTGAATCAGCGGGGCCCATGGGCGAACCTGATCATAGGATTCGAATTGCATGGGGCCAATGCCGCCTTCGCGGTGACAGACCACACAATTCTCATTGATGATATCAGCCACATGGCTGTTGTACGTGATTTCCTCTTCCTGAGCGTTGGCACTGTTAACTGCCAGTGCAAGCAGCGCTCCGGATAAGACAGGAATTGTGTGACTTACTTTACTCATAGTCTTCTCCCTGAATTGTTGTGACGGGCACTAAAATTTAACTGTCACAGTTAAATTCTAAGACTAATTCTGGATTTTTCAAGTCTTACCCACACAGATTACGTGGATATAGATGCCGCCATAAATGTGGTTTTCTGAAGGGTAGGAGATAAGGGATACAGCAGTTTCGAATGCGCATAAAAAAGGCCGGTTGGTTGCCCAACCGGCCTTCTTATTCTTGCTTACTAGTCTGACAGCGACGTCTTAGTCGTTACCAGCCAGAGAGCGTTGCGCTTTTTCTTCGCGCTCGGCAACGATCTTCTCGTAGCCTTCCTGGTCAAGGTGAGTCACAGCAATCCAGGCGTGAGACATCTCGTCACCTGTGCGGCTGCCACCGTACACCCACTGATCGGGATCAGGGTTGTTCGGGTTAGACGCTGTGTTGTCGTACCACTGCTTGATAACCAGAACTTGTCCTGGTGCCAGCAGAGGCGCGGCATCGGCGTCGTAGATGTGGCTGTGGTGCCAAGTAGCACTCCAGTTGGAGATCTGGCTCACTGGTGTAGTGCGGCCAGTCTTGGGATCGAAGACTTCCAGTGACGCTGCATTCATGCGCAGGTGACCGTGTGGCTGGAAGCTGTCGATACGTACTGGGTGATCAAAGCTGTGGAAGCCCTGAGTCATGGCGTAACCATGAGGAGGTACGATCAGGTTGCCGTTCTCATAACCTTCGCGAAGGCCATAAAGACGCAGATCCTGCTCGTAAATACCAGCTTGCTCAGCGAAATCTTCGTCGTGGAACCACAGACCGATCTCAACAACGTTGTCTTTGATCATGCCGCCTTCAGCAGTTGCGCCTACGCCGCCTGGGAACATGTGAATGTCCCAACGAACCATGGCGCCAGCTGGCAATGTGCGACATACGCCTTCCGGCATCACTTCGCCCCATTTACCCATGGCGTATTCAGTCAGCTGACCTGACTGCTGCAATTCGCCATTGGCGTCTGGCAGGTATACGTCAGAGTTAGCGTGGTGAACAACCGCGCGAGCATCGCCACGTGGCTTGACCTGAACTGCCTTGATGCAGCGGTCTGAAGTCATTTGCGGGTCAACGAATTCCTTGCTCCACAGGTCATTGCCGTTAGCGGGAATGTCGTAAGGAGAAGAAGCAACGATTTTGTCTGGCTGGCCGAACATGGACGCGAATGTCCAGTCATCGGGAGCCGGGAAGGATGGCTGCTCGACCACGATGTCAGCGTCGCCCATTGGCGAGCCCTGATTAACCCAGGCTACAACTGTGTCGATTTCGTCTTGCGACAAACGCCAGTCGCCTTCCAGATCCTGAATACCGATGTGCTGGTCATAGGCGTATGGAGGCATTTCGCGATTAGCGACTTTCATGGAAATTAGCGGTGCCCACGGACGAACCTGATCATAGTTTTCGAACTGCATGGGACCGACGCCACCTTCGCGGTGACAGACCACACAATTCTCATTGATGATGTCAGCAACGTGGCTGTTATAAGTAATTTCTTCTTGTTGTGCTTGAGCTCCTGCGCTCATGGTTAACGCGATTGCGCTACCAAGCAAGGCTCCAGACTTACGCACTGCTTTCATTTGATTCTCCTCAAGTAGGAATTTATGTGGGCATAAGTTGCATAAAATACTAGGGTTTTACTGGTGTCCTGTCTATCTATTACGGTGATTTTCGATGCCTAGTTGCAACAATTTGAAACAAATTGTGGGCTAGTTATTACGGCTATTTCAGCCTGTTTTTCACTGTACAGGGCTGCAGGCCACAGCACCAGTGAAAAAAAACGGCTGAACCCGTGAGGGCCAGCCGTTTTTCCCGTAACAAACGTGGTCTATTCGACTGTGACGCGTTGGTAGACATTCGTCCAGCAGCACTGGTCACCGTCTGAGCTATCCGGAGCGGTGTGTATGTCAACCTTGGTGCTGATGACGTAGTCGCCCGGTGTGTCGAAGGTCGCATAAACGCGGGCTTCGCCAGAAGGACCGCCGATAGTCAGCTCGTTAGCCATTGGCTCTTCCCAGAAACCGTGACGTGGGCTGTCTTCCGGATAAGGATTTTCCGGTACTTCAGTGCTCTCGTGACGGGTGAAAGTCACGTTGCCTGGCCCCTGCCACTTGTTGAAAGCAACATTCATGTCCAGTGGCTCACCGAATCGAGGGTCGCTTGTGTCACGGACAGCTGGATCAGTGGCATTTACCACCAGTTCTACTTGCTCGCCAACCTCGACAGTGCCACCGGGGTAATCGGCAATCTGGGCGTACAGTCCGGCTAGTTGCGAGCCATCTTCACCAATACCAACCAGTGGTTGCAGAGCGCCCTGTGGACGGGGGCGGATGAAGTCCAGCTCGTAAGCGCCGATGCCATGGCGACCTGGTACTTTCAAGACGTCGGCATTGCCGGTCTTGATGTTCCACCAGACGTCGGTGCCCCGTTCGCTGTTGGGCACAGTGACAGTGAAGACACCAGTGCTGCGTCCGGCTGGGAAATGGCCAGGCTGCACACCGTCATAGCGCGCAGGCTCAATGTAATTGTTCTCACCGACGGGAATGTCTACCGCAACATCATTACGATTGATGATGCCGAATGAGTAGGAAGTAGTGCCATCTTCGTTTGCTGTCCAGCCTTCAAAAACCGGAATAATGGGCAAGCCTTCCGGTGGTGCCAGTGACAGAAAGCGTGGTTGCGTCAAGGTGCTCTGGGCTTGCACGCTCAGGGCAACTGTTGCCAGTAGGCCCAATAATGAGGCCGCGAGTGTTTTAGTAATTATCCGCATTGAGAAGCTCTCCAAATACAATTTCGATGAAATCCAGTATCCCATCTGTTCGATCGCCGCATGGGCGTCTGCGATAGATTATGTTTTTATTCAGTTGAATGTAATTTCGCAGGGTGGCTAGGATAAACGGCAATCTCCCTGCCGTCCAGTTACTGCAAGGCCTAAACAGTGCCTTTATGTCGTTGTTTTTTTACAAAATGTTACAGTTTTAGCGATAGTGAGGAAGGTGTTGGATTAACTCTCGTCAGGGGTATTGTTCGGGGGGTGGGGTGGCAGGCTGGCTGAATGTTGGTGCAACCTGTGTCAGACAAGGTCCATTGCCGGAATGTTTGTTATGCTTGCGCCTCCCATTGCTACCCGGTTTTCTCGCCGGGTTAGCGGTATTCCAGGTTGTCCCGTCCGTCAGGCCTGTCGCGGACATTCATGCAGTTAGCTATCTGATATGACGTCAAAACAGAAACCGCCGATTTTCTATGGCTGGAAGATAGTCATGGCGATTCTGGTGCAGCTCACATTTGCCAGCGGATTGAGCTTCTACAACCATGCTATTTATCTCAATGCGCTAGCCGAACAGCCAGCGTTTTCAGTGAGCACGGCTTCGCTGGCGGTCTCGGTATTCTTTCTGAGCGGCGGCGTAGCCGGGCTTGGCGTCGGGAAATGGGTGCAGCTTCATGATCCGCGTTACAGCATCAGCTGTGGGGCCATACTCAGTTGCATCGCGGTCAGCTCGTTGCCGTTTGTCAGTCAGCTTTGGCAATTACTTCTCGTGTACGCGCTTTTTGGCGTGGGATTCGCCGCCTCAGCGTTACTACCGGCGACCACTCTGGTGACGCGCTGGTTTCATCGCCGTCGCGCGATCGCTCTGTCTATCGCCTCGACGGGATTGTCGTTGGGAGGCGTGTTGCTTACGCCGTTAAGTGCCGTGCTTGTCAGTTCACTGGGCTTTAACGGTGCGGCGCCAGTACTGGGGCTGTTGTATCTCGTGGGTATATTGCCCGTCGCCTGGATCTGGCTCAGGCCGTCGCCGGAATCCATGGGATTGCGGGTAGATGGTGATGCGGTTATTGCTGAATCCGGGGCAGAGAGTCACTCTCCGGCACAAAATGCGATATCTGGTATAGATCAGTCGAACGATGCGAGTCAGGGTATTAACCTGACAGAAGCACGACGCGGCAAACTCTTTTGGGCGATCTGTCTTGCCTATGTGTTTGTAATGTTGGCGCAGGTTGGGGGCATTGCACATCAATACGGCCTGGTACGCGAAACACTGACTGAGGCGCAAACAGTCATTGCCGTGGCGATCTTGCCGGTAGCGAGTATCGTCGGGCGTCTGGCTGGCGGCTGGCTGGTCGGGCAGATTTCAATACGCGCCTTTGCAATTTGCATGATGGTTTTTCAGGTCGTTGCACTAGTGCAGCTGGCCATCGGCTCAGGCATGATGAGTCTGAGTATTGGCCTGTTCGTATTTGGTGCCAGTGTCGGCAATTTGTTAATGCTGCAGCCGCTACTGATTGCCGAGGCCTTTGGCGTCAAGGATTATGCTCGCTTGTTCTCAATCAGCAATCTGATGTCTTCTTGGGGGACAGCTGCCGGTCCGGCGCTACTGGGTTTTACCTATGCCGCCAGCGGTGGAGATTACACACTGCCCTATTTATTCGCTGCCGCGGCAGGACTGTTTGGGTTAGGGTTGTTTTTACTCGGCGGACCGTTGCATCCAAAATCAACCGGAGACAACTAAGTCATTGCTTCCCTATGGCAGAGGGGCTCGGAATGATGTGTTGGTATTTAACGGTGCAGCAGGTAAAAGGACAAACAAGAAGAGCAAGTCAGAATATAACTACAAGTAGGGAGTGACTGATGAAGCGCTATTTATTGGCAGTGCCAATTGGCTTGATTGTCGTATTACTGGCCGCCGCATACATGGTGGGTCTGACGCCGGCTTTTATTATCTATGGTCCCTCGGTTGGTGCCGGCATCGGAGCTAAATTACTGTGCAGTGCTGAGTACGTTATGGGACATTCCCGCGCCCAGGCATTTGATGATCTGGTGCAATACTCTCCGATACTGGCGCAGTTAAGCGTTAGCTATGAACCAGAAAGTCAGGCAGTGACTGCGTCTCTGTTCGGCTTGAGTGAAACAACGGCGACCTATATTCCAGGCTTGGGCTGCGCCGTGGACTACTCCGGTTTTAATCAGCGCCAGACGATCACCACTCAAACAAGTGAGCACTCCACTCAATCCTGGCCTGCTGGTTCTTCTGTACAATCCATCGATTCGAGATTGCAATCATTGCTTGATGAAATCGTTGCGCAGGACAATGCGGCAGGGCTTAATACACGCGCCTTGTTATTGGTCCATCGCGGCGACATCGTTGCCGAATCCTACGCGCAGCAGTCCGACTCCACAACGCCATTGTTAGGCTGGTCGATGGCTAAAAGTCTGATGTCGATTATGCTGGGCAATCTGGAGATGCGAGGTCTGCTGGCATTAGATGCTGAATCAGGATTTAAGCAATGGCAAAACGACGCTCGCGCTGATATTAGAATCAGTGATTTGCTCACAATGACTGACGGCCTGGATTTTTCTGAACAATACAATCCGGGTGATGATGCTACCGCGATGTTATTCACTTCGCCTTCCATGGCGCAATACGCTTTGGAACGTCCACTACTTAACGAGCCGGGTAGTCAGTTCAGTTACAGCTCTGGTACCGCAAATATACTATCGCAGCTTTATGTGCAGACGCTTGATTCGCCGCAACAAGCCTATGACAATTTCATGACTCATATCTATCAACCTATGGGTATGCAGAACGCCACTTTCGAAGTAGACGCCAGCGGTATGTTTGTCGGGAGTTCCTACTTTTACGCTTCGGCTCGTGATTGGGCGCGGATGGGGCAATTAATGTTGAATGGCGGTACGCTTAACGATCAACGCCTGGTAACCCGTGAATGGGTGCGCCGGGCGACAAGCCCCAATTCCTCAGCGAATAACAAAGCGTATGGCTATCAGTGGTGGCTCAATGCTGGCAATGGTGCTTTGCGCATGCCGGACCTGCCAGCCACTATGTTCTATGCCAATGGCAATCGTCAGCAATACGTGGCAGTGGTGCCAGAATACGACGCTGTTCTGGTCAGGCTGGGCTGGACTCAAGGGCGCTATCCGGCCAATGACAATTTTGCCCGCATTCTCGAACAATTGCCCAGTGCACAGTAGCTTAAGGTGAGGAGCTTGGGATGCAAGAGCTTAAAAAGTTAGCGGGAAGCCAACTGTTGCTGCAGATGACTGAGGGTTCTGCCGGTCAGTGAGTCTGTTGCCAACACTCGCATCACTCCGGATTGCAGATCTGCAGCCAATCGCGGCCGCGTGAATTCAATGAGTTTCCTGTTAGTGCCATCCACAAACAGGAACTTGCCTATACTCTCAATACGGGTCGCGAGTTTGCAGCGCAGTGGGCCTTGATTGAAGCTGTGGTATTCAAACCAACTGCCGTTCGGTGTGTCTGCCAGTCGCTGCATAGCGGCGTCCAAGCCAGTCAGCGACGTGGGGTCGCGGCGCGAGTTTAGTAGTTGCAAATGAAATGGTATCGAGTGCTGCAATTCCAGTTCTGCGGCATGGAAACTGTATTGCTGAATTTGTTTGAGTTGCCTGAGAAAACGCACAATCTTCGAGTGAGAGGCGCCGCCTATTTCCAATGCCTTGTTCAGATTATCGAGCAGGCGCGCATTGATGCGCGCAAAACATTTCTCATCGCCGGGAAACTTGCTGCTCTGAACAGTCCATAGCAGCACATCGATTGTTTTGAGTACCGGGTGCCAGGATTTGCCGCGTATTCCTTCGCTGCTCACAATTGCCAACAAAACATTACGTAGATAGCTGTCCAACACATCGCGAATGGCAGGGTCCAACACGCGCTTCATGACTCGCTCTTCGATGACCTCGGCGACAAACTGTTGTGCCTGATCACTAGCGGCGGAACCAGGGATAGCTGTGGAAATCGCCCGTGCGAGCCTTCTGTTTCGCCCGGTCTGCCTGGCTTCAAGTTCTACCAATCGGTCGATAGCTAACGCAATATCCTGCGGCCTGATTGTTGTAGAGGCGGTTGCACTCGCCATGATAGTGTGCAGAGTTTCGTATAACTCTGCATCAGCCGACAATTCGGTTTTCATACAACTGCTGGTAATGGCGTCTGTCAGATCAAGCAATTGGCGAAGCGGATGCAGCTCATGGTCGAAGAATTGACCAGTTGCCGCGCCGCCGTTGTGCTGCTCGTCGAGCAGGGTCTGCAACACAGCCGGCAAGCTGCTGAGTATTAGATTGCCTGATTGCGGGAGCAACAACTCATCTCCAGCCAGTGTGTGATAGAGCAACAGTGTCGCGGCTATCAGTGAACTGACATGGCAGGGAAGTATAAGTTCCTGGTTCTGTAATTGTTCGCTCAGTTGCGTGTTGAAATCAGCGATCTGCTGTTGCCTGTCATGTTGGTTTGCGCCCGGGCCCGCGGGTAGCGGAACAGCCCTGAGCGCATTCTGTAACTGTTGATACGAATTCTGGCTCCATTGATGTGACGGTATCCGGTGGGTTCGGATAAGGGTTTGCATCTGCCTGATGGTTGCCGGGTGTTCTGTTATGTCCGGGTCCACTTGCGTTAGCAATGCTGCAATTGCTTGTACATTTTGATCTTCAGCCGATACGCTTCGCCCTATTGCCTGTTCTGCTGCGGCGCTCGCGTTAACTGGTTGGGTCAAGTTTGCGTTATTCGCTATCTCAGTTACTTGTTCTGTGTCAGACCCTGCCTCTGAAAACAACCTGTTGGCCTCCTTGAGCACTTCGTCAAAGCTGCCAAACACGCCTTTGTTGAATTCACGATACATAATTAACAGGTACTGAGACTTGTAGCCCAATGGCCGAATGGCTTCGTTGAAACTGTCACCAATCTGGTCCGGGTCTAGCGGGTTGTTAGTAAAGTCGATTTCGATAGCAGGAAGCAGTTGGCGCAGATTGTTGATAAATTGCGTATTGGCACGTGAAGGGCGTCCTCGGAGATACTCAATCATACTATCCATGGCGAGGGCCGCTTCGAGGTAGTCATGTTCTGACCGATCCAGTTCTTGTGCATCGGACAATTCGAGCTGGTTGGTCTGATTTGTATCGAGATTATCGAAATAATGACTCAGGCGAGTGGAAAACCGGTTGGCGATTGCGGGGGCGTCATCATTAAGACGCGGCATGGTTGCATCCTGCATGCGATTACCAACAGCATCAATATGAATGCGAGCCTCATCCAGCGCCGCGATCAAGTGGCGGGTCAGAGATCGTACGCAAGTCAGCTTGACCTGATTGAGGAGGCTATTCATGTCCGGCCTGGTGTATTGAACTCAATTAGTTTAACGACAACGAGTACATCTGGATCTACAGCAATATAGGCGCTCGGCTGTTGTTGATCGTCAAACGCTATCAGTTTCTTTATTGTCGGCAGCGGGTATGTGCCACGTGAGGGGAATATAACAATCTATCTATAGGTGGTGACAGTGTATCGGTAGCTGTCAGGATTCACCTGAAAGTGGCGAAACCTGGCTTTTTAGCATGCTCTGGGAATTGGCTAAATTGCTAACTGGGGCTATTGGCTGGGGTAGGCGAATCAGGAAAACAATTTGACCCAATGTTCAGGGCCACGTATCACTTTCCCGGACTTGTTTGTCCAGACGTGGCGGGTGAACCCTGTTACGAGACATTCTTGGGCATCATCTGCAAAGACTTCGTAGGTGAACTGCATCTGCCGACTACGGTTTTCGGCAATGTTGGTAATCAAGCGCACATCTTGGCCGTATCGCAAGCTATTGACATATCGGACACTCACTTCGGTCACCGGCAGTTGAAATCCTTGTGCTTCCAATTGGGCGTAGTCACTACCTAGCTGGCGCATCAAATGGCTGCGGCCTGCCTCAAAATACACCAGATAGCTGGCGTGATGAACCACTCCCATGGCATCAGTTTCTGCGTAGCGAACCGGGAATCGGTAATCGCCTTTTTGCGCGTGTACGTTGTCAGTCATTGTGTGCTCACGGTAATGTCGATAGATTTCAATACAGAATTATTTGCCGGTGATAAAACAATCTCGATCCGGGAAGGTAAAGTATAATCACCCTGTCCAGCAATGCATTCTGCAAGAAGTCTTGAAAGTAACTGCTGGTGCCGGCTTCCGATCCGCAAGTGATAGAGTTGGCAATTCATCCTCCCGGGATGTTGTAACCCAATGCGCATTGTGAGTTACTAGGCAACATTACTTAAAGGATATGAATTAAAGACTGTCGCCGAGTCGATTGTTAGAGTGTCAGAATTATGCTGAATTTCCCGGAACCACCCAAAAGTTACAGTTCGGTATTTTTGGAAGAAACCGACAAGCCGTTGCCGAAAAAAATCGATCCACGAATGCGTTATGCGTTCTTCAGCACGATTGCCAAGGGCGGTAAGTCACTGATCAAATCTTGTAAAGATCTGCACCTGTCACGGTTTATTTGCTACAAGACATTAAAGCCCGAATTTGCTGACAATGAAGTGGAGCAAAAACGCCTTATTCGCGAAGCGCGGGTAACTTCAATGTTGCAGCACCCCAATACTGTGCCTACTTATGAGCTAAGTCGTGATGGCAAGGGCTATCCTTATTTCACAATGAAGCTTGTGCATGGTTATACATTGCGTGAGATTCTCGACTATCGTGAACGCTACGACCTGACGCAGTTGATGGAGGTCGTTTTACAAGTTGCCTTCGCGCTGGAGTACGCCCATACCCATGGTGTGGCGCACCGGGATATCAAGCCGGAGAATATTCTTGCCGGGCCATATGGAGAAGTCTTGTTGCTGGACTGGGGGCTGGCGAAAGTCTGGAATCCGGACGGCACTGCAGCGCTCGAAGTCGCTGCGGCAGACTCAGCGATCAAGGATTTGAGTATGACTGGAGCCGGGAAGGCGCAGGGCACGGCCCACTATATGTCGCCGGAGCAAATTAATCTCGATCCCAGCATTGATCATCGCACGGACATTTTCAGTCTGGGTGCTGTGATGTATGAAATTCTCTGCGGCCAAACCCCGGCTAAAGGCGAGAAGCTGCATCAGGTGCTTGATAGCGTGAAGAATGATCAGCCACCAGCACCCAGCAGTGTTACCACACAGCGTGTCCCCAGAGTGCTCGAGGAACTAACCATGCGCTGTCTGGAAAAAAACCCCAGAGATCGTTTTGACTCTATGTCCGAGATTATTCTCCAGCTGCAGCAGGAGTGGCGTTGGGATCTTGCCCCGGATAGCTAGTCACCCAGTTTGAGTTCGTTCCTGCTACCGACCACAAAGACCCTGTGTGGTCCTGAGCTTCGCCAGTATAGAAAAATTCCACAGCCAATTCACTGGCAACCGGTTTGCCGGCAACGAAAGCAGGCCGGAAACTCAATGTCTTGATGCGATTGATGATGCGCTTTTCAGCCTTGTTACCAAGGGTCACTGATGGATGAGTTTCGATGTTGGTGCCGGTAATGCGGCTCTTGGTACGGTACGAACCGTTCCAGACGCCAACACGATCCAATGGATCCAGTGTCATAGTGACCGTCATGCTCGCCCAGTCGTCCATTTTCGAGGTGGTGCTGTCCAGATAAGCCACTTCCTGGGCATAGCCGGGTATGTCAGAAGACGGTTCTACCAGACGCACGCGATGCACGATGGCATCGGTGGCCTGACGCTGTTCAGCAACCAGGTTATTGCTGTCAACTGCGCCGCCCATGGCATCGTGTATGGTCAGCTCCAATTCCGGGCGCGGTATGGCAACGGGGCTGGCTAATAATTTGGCAACTCGATTGGTCGAAACTCCAGCCTTGGTAAATGCCGCGATCGCTTTCTGGTACTGGCCTTCCAGATTGTGTGTTTCGTCATAAAGCGCCATCCAATCGGCCATATAAAGTTGGACGAGGGCACGGGCTTCACTACCAAAGCGCGCTTCATCGCTGACAGCATTGCGCAATATTTTGAGCATGGTCAATCCAGCTTCATAGCGTTTTGCAATAGCTATCCCGCGACGATCAACTGTTGTGCCCTCGGGAACCAGCAGTCGTAATTCGTAGCTGGTCTTGCCACCACCCAGGATGGCGCGAGTCTCCAGATAATATTTCTGGGTTAAATCATAGAGCGACTGGACGTAGAGCGGGCTGGCGTTGTTTCGTGTCGCGTGCGCATAGCTGACGGCAAACTCATTCAAGCGTGTAGCGTCAATCAAGTGGCGTGAACGACGTGCCGGATCCACCAGAAAAGCGGCGCGAGCGTGAGTATTGGCGATCCACATGACGCGTTCGATACGCTCGACATGTGAACCTGAAAATTCTTCGCCAAGCAGCCAAGTGTAGTGATCAATCTGCTCGTCCAGGTTATCCCAATTCTCGCGTTGCATCTCAACGTCGATACTCAGTTCCAGCAGATCGTACTGCTGGGGTGTGTATAAGCCGTGGGCCACACGCGTAATCTGAATGGCGCGATCAATACTACTTGCCGCATCGCCCAGACGATTCACTTCCAGCTGCTGCATTGTTAACCGTTGCAGAGGCTCTACCAGTAGATTGTCATAGCGACCATGGGCGGCTTCAAGCTCCTGCAATAGCTGGCGCTGTCGCTCGATGCTAGTTCCCAAAGCGGCATAGTCTTTGTTCGTTGCTGGATTGGCGTGTACGGCGCCAGTAAAAACAACAAGCAGGGCACACAGAATACGGGTTTTCGTTATCAAGTGTTTCATAATCAAGAGTTTCATACGTCACAACACCTCGCAGGTTAACGATGGTTAAAAGTCGGCTTCGCCAGGTTGTTGTTATGGCTCTGGTGCTATTCAGTGACTGAGTAGCTAGTGTTAAAAAGTAGGCACTAGCACTGGCTCACTGAGATGGGTGCGCATCAGGCGTTTTTGCGGAGAGCGTCCAAAAACAGCTTCTGACTGTTCTTGACCAGAAAATAGCAAAAGCTGTGCCAGCAGTTGCTCTGGCGTTGTGCTGGGCAGGGCGCGAATCCATGGAAGCGCGGCAATTGGGCGTTGTATGGCACCTCACTGTCGAGATTACCGACAACATATTGTCGTTAGGCTTCTTACGGCTACCAGCACGCGATTGTGCCAGAAGTTAAGCGCACTAAAATGGTGCCAATCGTGGCATGGCGGGGGAAATCGAGGCATTGTCTGAGCGGAGGCGGGCGAATAATGAAATAATGCTGACCATTAAAGGCATGTGCGGCGGCCACTGCCAGTCGGCTGCGATAGCAGACGGTAAATGCGCATAACAACAGCGAGGAAGAGTAATCATGAAAGTTGCATTTATAGGCTTGGGCGTCATGGGCTACCCAATGGCCGGGCATCTGGCGCGTGCCGGATTGGACATCACTGTTTACAATCGCACTGCCAGCAAAGCAGAGCAGTGGTGTCAGGAGTACGGTGGCAAAGCCGAATCGACTCCGGCAGCAGCGGCGCAAGGCTGTGATGCAGTCTTGCTCTGCGTGGGTAATGATGACGATGTTCGCCAGGTCACGTCGGGAGAGCAGGGCGTGCTGAAATCCATGGCAGCAGGCGCAGTGCTGGTCGATCATACGACTGCCTCGGCCAGCTTGGCTCGAGAACTGTTTGCCGTAGCTAAAGAACAAGGGGTCAGCTTTCTCGATGCACCTGTATCAGGTGGTCAGGCGGGCGCGGAAAATGGTGCACTAACAGTTATGCTGGGTGGCGAGGATAAGACCTATCAGCGTGTAGCGCCGCTTCTGGATGCCTATTCCCGGTTTCACAAGTTGTTAGGGCCGGCTGGCAATGGCCAATTGGCGAAGATGGTCAATCAGGTGTGCATAGCAGGGATTGTGCAGGGTCTGTCTGAAGGCCTGAATTTGGCGATGAAGGCGGGATTGGATGGCGAAGCCTTGATCGAAACCATCTCCAAGGGCGCAGCTGGTTCCTGGCAGATGGAGAATCGCTACAAGACGATGTTGGCGGACCAGTATGATTTCGGCTTTGCGGTCGACTGGATGCGCAAAGACCTGGGTATTGCCATGGCTGAAGCGGAGAATTTGGGAGCAGACTTGCCACTCACACGATTGGTAGACAATTTCTATGCCGAAGTTCAGGAGCAGGGTGGTGGCCGTTGGGATACATCGAGTCTGCTCACCCGCTTTACACGGAAATAATCAGGAGCTTGGGTCAGGGGTTCGGCGAGGCCACAGAAAGGCTCGACTTACGCGTCTATCGGCGGGTTGTTATTGCTTATTCAGGCACAAACTTCTACTTTATCGTCTTCCCAATTCAAGATGTTACAAGGGCATGATTGCCATGAAAAAACAGCTAACACTGGCGGCACTATCTCTGGGTTTGGTGCTGGGTTTGGTCCAATCGGGACAAGCACAGCAGATCTCGGAATACACAGTACCGCGCACGCAATGGGGGCAGCCTGATCTTCAGGGTGTTTGGAATTTCAGCTCCGACATACCAATGCAAAGGCCAGAACGCTTTGGTACTCAGGAATTCCTGACCAGCGCTGAGATAGAAGCCATGCGTGCCGAACAGGAAGCTGATCGGCTGGCTGCGGAACAGGCAGCGGCAGCTCGAGTGGTTGATCCGGATGCACCGCCGGTGACTGACGATCCTGGTGGCTATAATGATTTTTGGGTTGAGAGTGCTGGCATCGGCGATACTGTTCGGACTTCACATATTGTTTATCCGGAAAACGGGCGTTATCCGGCGCGCGTAGAAGGTGCGCCAGTACAATTTGGTGGTCTTGGCCCCGACGTGCCCGGCGAGCGCCCGGTGCGCTACGTCGTCGGTGGCATTGGCAAGAATGGACCAGAAGATCGCGGCTTGTCAGAGAGATGCATCGTTGGATTCAATTCCGGACCACCTTTTCGTCCCAGTTTGTATAACAACAATATGCAGCTTGTCCAAAGTCGTGACGCGGTGGTGATCATGACAGAGATGATCCATGATGCGCGTATCGTGCCGCTTGGTGACAAGCCACGATTACATGAAGATATTCGCCTTTGGTCCGGTGATTCACGGGGCTACTGGGATGGTGACACTCTGGTTGTCGAGACGCGAAATTTTAACGACCTGCGTCAGCCATTTGGCAGTATAGGTACCACAGGTGATATGGTTCTGACTGAACGCTTCACGCGCCAGGCCTATGATCGGGTTGATTACGAATTCACCGTGGAAGCACCGAACACCTACACTGATAAATTTACGGCTATTGTGCCAATGACAAAAGTGGCCGGTCAGATTTACGAGTATGCCTGTCATGAAGGTAACTATGGCATGGTCAACATTTTGCGTGGCGCGCGTGTAGAAGAGCGCCGAGCGAGCGAAGGGCAGTAAGCAGTTTTACAAAATCAACAAACAACCAATGAATCGCACAACAAAAGCAAAGTAGATCAGGAATGACGATGAGTTATAAAAATATGAAGAAGACTTTACTGGCATCACTGATAGTGATCGGATCGATTTATTCAACGGGTTTGGCAGCACAGCTTGATGAGTTCCCGAGAACTCCAGACGGTAAGCCTGATTTCAGTGGTATCTGGCAGGCAATGACGAATGCGCACTATGATATCGAGCCTCATGCCGCCAGCGGTGGGCCGCATCCCGGCGCAATGGGCGCTTTCTCGGCCACGCCTGCCAGCATTGGTATTGTTGAAGGTGGACGTATTCCCTATACCGAAGAGGCCTTGCGTCAGCGTGATCAGAACAAGGCCGATGCCATCAATCTGGATCCACTGGCAAAATGCTATATGCCGGGAGTACCGCGAGCCAACTATTTGCCCTTTCCGTTTCAAATTGTGCAATCTGAAGAAGTAATTCTGATCGCCTATGAATACGCTGAATCTAATCGCATCCTCTATGTGGACCAGCCAGAAATTCAGTCACAGGTTGATGCCTGGATGGGTCACTCCAATGCGCATTGGGAAGGCGATACACTGGTTGTACGGGTGACTGGTCAGATGCCAGATACCTGGTTCGATCGGGCTGGTAATCATCACAGTTGGGAAATGGTCGTCGAGGAGCGCTGGACGCCGCGTGGCCCGAATCATGTCGATTATACAGCGACAATAACTGACCCTAATACGTTTACCCGGCCCTGGAGCATCAGCTTGCCGCTGTATCGTAACGTTCGAGAAGACATGCAATTACTGGAGTTCAAGTGTGCCGAATTTGCTGAAGAGTATCTCTATGGCGAATGGCGCAAGCCAGGAACGCCGATTGGCAATCCTTAAACGCCTCGGACTCACTAAAAAGCCCGCTACCGGCGGGCTTTTTTATGCGCGGTGTATTAGTAGCAGGGTGCTTGTCGTACAACGCAATCTGTTATCAGGCGAAGCTGCAAAAGTCTGCCAGTTGCTTACGAGTGATATCTGGAACTTTGACACCGTCTGCCGGATAACCCACAACGAGAATCATCAATGGCCGTTCATTATCTGGTCGGCCCAATAATCCATTGAGGAATTTCATGGGGCTTGGTGTATGGGTTAGCGCGGCAAGCCCGGCATTGTGCAAGGCAGTGATGAGCAGACCCGTCGCCAAACTGGCTGATTCGGTCACGTAGTAATTTTTATGTTTGTTTGCTTGCTCATCGACGACGTATTTCTCTGCAAAGGCGACAATCAGATAGGGCGCCTCTTCGAGAAAATGTTTGTTGGCATCAGTGCCTAGTGGGGCCAAATCTTCCAGCCACGCATCGGTGGCGCGCCGCTCATAGAACTCTTGCTCTTCTTGTTCAGCGCCTTCGCGAATCGCTTGTTTGAGTGACTTGGAGCCAACTACAACGAAATGCCAGGGTTGTTTGTTGGCACCGCTGGGGGCTGTGCCTGCTGTTTGCAGGCAGTACTCAAGTAGTTGTTTGGGAACGGGCCGGTTCGAAAAATCACGTACGCTGCGGCGCGCTGCCATTAGGTCACGAAAACCTATGGCTCGCTGCAGCATTTCCTCTTGAGGTATTTCGGTGAAGTTGAGAGGAACAAATGCAGGGTGTTGACGTGACATAAACTGGCCTCTTGGCGGGTGACCCGAGATACACTGATGGCAGAGGTTGCCATTGTAACAATGTAAAACAATGCTGCACGAAGAGCACTAACAAGTTGTCGGCATCTTTTACTCTGCAGACTATTAGTGCATCGGCGCTGATTGTAGAGGCGCATAAAAAAAGCAAGTTGATAGATAACAACTTGCTTTTACATTATGTATTTTAATCTGTTGGCTACTGGATCGTTATTGGTGTGTTTGTCTCAGCAGTATTGCGCTGGGGTATTAGCGCTCGATGGTAAACAGGCCATTCACAGAATCAAGTGAATTGATCTCATCTACCATTTCGAATCCGCCGACAAATGCATCGCCTTGCGTGCCAGTGAAAGTGCCGCTGATAGAAGTGTCGATCTGATTGCTGATGATCCCTGTTGGGTCACTGAGTTGACCAGACAGAGGGTTCAGATCAACCATGCCGCCGTTCACCAGTCCGTCGAATGTCATTTCCCATGCCTGGCTGCCAGCCAACACTTGTAGTGAGCCATTTGCAATGACGCCAGTGTTGAAGTCCACGGCCATGCTCGCCACCAGACTGCTAATATCACCAGCGCTGCCTGCTCCGATAAAGGAAGAGGCGATGCCGGTGCGATAGACATGGCTGCCGGTCAGGTTGGCGATGGAAGTTGGGCTCACATCAGCAAAAAACTCGCTGGTGCTAATTCTGACCATCTCGTTGTCCAGTTCCTGGACGACAACCCAATTTTGCGCAACCGGTTGGTCCCATTCACCCCAGGTGATAGCCAGATTTTCTGCGGCACTTGCGGCTAATGACAGGGAACCATTGCCGTTGCCATTGTTCCCGCTATTGCCGTTGTTCCCATTGTTGCCATTGCCACCAAACAGCTTATTCAAACGGTCGAGCAAACCCTGATTTACAAGGCCGCCAGTGGTGGTGCCGCCGCCGGAATTGCTATTGTTGTTGGAATTGCCGTTGCCATTCCCGGTTGAGGTGTCGTCATCGGTTGTACTTCCGCCACCGGAATTGCTATTGGAATTACCGTTACCGTTGGAATTGCCGTTGCCGTTGGAATTGCCATTGCCATTCCCGTTTACGGTCAGGGTACCACCGCCGACGCTAGCGTCGATATCGATTGTCGGTCCATTACCGGAATTACCGTTTCCATTTCCATTTCCATTTCCATTTCCATTCCCGTTTCCGGTCAGGGTACCACCGCCGACGCTAGCGTCGATGTCGATTGTCGGTCCGTCACCGGAATTGCCATTGCCGTTGCCATTGCCGTTGCCGTTGCCATTAGAGTTGCCATTCCCGTTCCCGGTCAGGGTACCACCGCCGACGCTAGCGTCGACGTCGATTGTCGGTCCATCACCGGAATTGCCATTGCCATTGGAATTGCCGTTGCTATTACCGTTGCCATTGGAATTGCCGTTGCCATTCCCGTTTCCGGTCAGGGTACCACCGCCGACGCTAGCGTCGAGGTCGATTGTCGATCCGTCAACGGCATTGTCACTCCCGCTTCCGGTCAGGGTACCAGTGTCAACGTTAATGTCGCCGTTGACTATCGATCCGTCACCGGCATTGTCGTTGTCACTCCCGCTTCCGGTCAGGGTGCCAGCGTCGATGTCAATGTCGCCGTTGACTATCGATCCGTCACCAGAATTGTCGTTGTCGCGCTCGTTTCCGAAGCTTTCATTGTCGTTTTCGATGACAGCAGTGACTTCGGTTTCATTGGGATTGACCCGTACTTCAGAGGCAGTGGATTGACTTTGATCGGTACTGGCTGCAGCCGTATTGGAAATTGGGGCTGCGGGAGTTTCTGCTATGTCGTTGGCTGCTGGCGGCGCAAGATTAAGGTTGGCTTCGATGTTTAGCGTAGCGAAGCTGGTGTCATCATCCTGGCCTGGCTGTGCTGCAGCGGCATTGGAATTCGGATTGACGATGTCGCTTGCGCCATTGCCGTTATCGTTGTCGGTGGTGGCAGTCGTAGTTTCTTCTGCAGGCGCAGCTTGGGTTTCTACCGCATCGGCGGGCTCGGAGTCAGCAGCGCTACTGTCATCGACATCGCCATTGTCTCCATCGGTGGCTTCTGGTTCTTCGCTATCGTCGCCGCTGTCTTCGTCTTCTGCGACCTGATCAGTGACGGCAACAACAAGATTGCCGAGTCCTTGCGGTTGCAAAGTAAGACCTTGAGGTGGTGTATTGGCGTTTTCAATAATAGCGAAATCAAAGTCTGCACCGACACCGAGATCCAATGCGCCGGCGCCATTACCCACTGTCGTACCGCCGTCATAAACACCTGTCAGCACCTGGCCGGCAGGAGTCAGAACGATTTCGTAGTCAGTACCGCGAATACCAATGGTTGCGAAATTGCCCGCTGTCGCCTCATAGGCTTCACGGTTTTGCTCGGCGATGGTGCCGGTGATGGTACGCAGACCACCTTCGATTAAATTGATGCTAGAGTGGTTGGTAGCAATTTCGCCTTCAACATATTCATAGTCGATGATAGCGAAAGTGGTCAGTTCCTGAAGTGCGATGATGGCGTCATCCGCCATGCGCATTTGCACGCTGGAACCGGCGTCAGTAAAAATAGTTTCGCCTTCGAACACCTGACTGCCGCGGCGCAGATTACGGTCACTGCCTGAAGCGTCGCGCGCGGCAACAGCGCCCTTTGTTTGAATGACTCGGCCAGCAAATTCTGTTTCCTGGCTGTCTTGCTGGGCAATGCTCACCGGCGGGGTGAGCACCAGTGCTAAAGCAAACAGATAAACAGAGAATCTCGTTCTCCAGGATTGATCAGCGGCATTCTTGCGCTGAGAAGTTGAATTGTCCGTACGTACCATGATGATTGCCATTCGTTATTTTTTTAGTCAGTCGCCGTTGTGATTGGCCAATTCGAGCACCACAGCTTCGTGTAAGTTGCCTATGTGCGAATAAGGGCAGTGCGTGTCCGACTTTCTCTGACTGATTTCGCTTTGCATTGCTATTGCAGATGCTGAATACGTAGCGCTGCAATCCCCGTTAAATGCGGTCAGCAGTGGTTTTCTGCCACTATTGACGTGTGGAAACGATACCTGAGAATGAGCGTGAAACTGTGATATTGCTCTCACAGCCCCTAATCATGCAGCAACTTTTTGTGAAATGCTTAGCAAAATCCCGCTTATTGGGCAAAACCTGCGGCTTCGAGCAGAAATTTCGCGATAAAGCC
The DNA here is from genome assembly GCA_913060975.1 of uncultured Gammaproteobacteria bacterium. Classification (GTDB taxonomy): domain Bacteria; phylum Pseudomonadota; class Gammaproteobacteria; order Pseudomonadales; family Pseudohongiellaceae; genus UBA9145. The sequence goes on along the minus strand of CAJXVC010000012.1, from coordinate 17,433 downwards.
GTGAGAATTGCAGTCAATATTTCCACACTGAAATGGCCGGGATCACATCGCGGCGGCGATTTCTTGCACTTCATCCAGTACGCGCAGTAAATTGCCACTCCAAAGTTGCCCGATTTCAGCCTCAGTATAGCCGCGTCGCACCAACTCCAGCGTGACATTGAAGGTCTCTGAGGCGTCGCTCCAGCCTTCGATACCGCCACCACCATCGAAGTCTGAGCTGATGCCGACGTGATCAAGGCCAATCAGGTCCACCATGTAGTCGACGTGGTCGACAAAATCAGCGACTGTCGCTGCGGGTGCCAGCGCATTGACTTCCTCGCGCAGGCGGGGGAATAGCACTGCATTGACCTGATCCATCTGTGCCTCGTATTCCGCTGCTGCTTCTTCACTCAAGGTGGCTACCACCGACGGTGGCAGCACTTCAACATCGAGATCCGCGGCAATTTCATTGACCAGACGGGCACGACCTTGCTCGAGAAAGCTGCGCTGGGCTTCGCTGATATAGCTGCCAAAAGCCACTGTCTGAACCACGCCGCCGTTGTCACGAATCATCAGTAGTGTCTCGTCATCGAGATTACGAGTGTGATTGGTTAGCGCGCGGGCCGAAGAATGCGAAGCGATTACTGGTGCTGTGGAGAGCTCAAGCATCTCATGGATAGCAGCAGTTGACGGGTGGGATATGTCGACCATGATGCCGAGCCGATTCATCTCCGCAAGTGCCTGGCGACCAAGTTCGCTCAAACCGTCGTGCAGGTAGTCCTGAGCCGCCTCCCCAGTATGGGAGTCCGACAGCTGATTGTGGCCGTTGTGGGCCAACGACATATAGCGGCCACCGCGGGCATGGAAATCTTCGATGCGCGAGATGTCATCAGCAATCGGATAGGCGTTCTCGATACCGATCATGGCGACCAGCTTGCCTTCGCCCGCGATACGGCGCACATCGTCAGAGGTATAGGCTAACTCAATTTCATCCGGGGCAATTTCTTCGGCAAGGCGGTGAATCGCCTCGAATTTGTCTATCGCGTTGTCATAGGCGGCGGAGTAACCTGCCTCGGTTAACTCGCCCTGGCCTGTGTAGACAATGAAAAATGCCACATCGAGGCCGCCTTCCAGCATTTTCGGAATATTAACCTGAGTATCCAGATCCTGCGTGTAATTGACGCTGCTGGTGAAGTTCTCTGTATTGATGTCCGCATGGGTATCCAGAGTAATGACGCGATCATGGATAGCCTGGGCCCTGGCGATAAGATCCGTTTCGCTTTCAGCTTCCTCTTCCTGTACCACGGGTGTTTGCGCGGGCGGTGTCGTCGCTGCAGGAGCTGGCGACCCGGAATCGCTGCAAGCGGCAAGAAGGAGTGCAAGGATGGAGAGAAAAACCAGGCGAATCTGCGTCATGAGTGCGGTCTCGTTTTAGCTAGGATTATGACTTTGTCTGCAATTCATCAACGTCGTCTGAAAAAAGAGGAAATTGAGATTGCTGCATTGAGGCTTATGAAATTAGCATTTAGCCTGACGAATTGGTAGCGTCACACCAGTAAATTCGGGGTGTCTGTCAGTTTCAGGTGGAAGTGCTCAGAAGTGGTCAATATCAGGGCATGCTGCGACCGTGGTGCTGTCAGCAGGTCTGAAGAAGTTCGTGCTTAGCCGCGCTAGTATTTGCCAGTGCTGCCGGGCTTGCATACTATTGGTCAGTCTTGAGCTTGCCATAGTTAAGCTCCGATATTCAGACTCAGATGTTCAACATCCAAATCGGCCTGAACAGTGTGACAGCTGTGGCCGCCTGCCTAGAGTGACTTTATGTATAAGAACAAACTGCTGAAAAGCCTGTTAGTACTCCTGACAATTACTCTGACCCAACTTGCTATTGCGCAGGGCGGGCGTACGCCAGTCAGGGCGGAAAATGGCATGGTGGCCAGCGCCTCGCGTCTGGCCTCGGAAGTGGGCGCACAAACACTGGCCCGAGGTGGCAATGCAGTAGACGCGGCGGTCGCCACTGCCTTTGCGCTCGCCGTGACCTGGCCAACGGCTGGCAATATTGGTGGCGGGGGGTTCATGGTGTACTACGGCGACAATGGCGACACCACAACCTTCGACTTTCGTGAGAAAGCCGCGCTGGCAGCTACCGAACGCATGTATCTGGGCATGGATGGCGAGGTTGCCAATAACTCCAATCATGCTGGCGCACTCGCTGTCGGTGTTCCGGGCACAGTTGCGGGTTTGTGGAAAGCTCATCAGGAACGCGGCTCACTGCCCTGGGACGAGCTGGTTGCGCCCGCAGTAGCATTGGCCAGAGACGGAATACCGATCACCTATGCCCTGCGTTCCGGATTCGCCCGCAACGAGCCACGCTTTGAGCAATATCCTTCATCCATGGCCAAGTTCTTTAAACCGGATGGCTCGCATTACGATCTGGGCGAAACCTGGACTCAACCAGATCTGGCTCATACTCTGGAGTTGATTCAGACACAGGGCAAGGATGGTTTCTACCGCGGCGAGAATGCCCAGCGACTGGCCGGGTTTCTGCAAGGCATGGGCGGGATTATCACCGAAGAAGATCTGGCCCGCTATGAAGCCGTTGAGCGTGAGCCAATAAGGGGTTCTTATCGCGGCTATGAAATTGTCAGCATGCCACCACCCAGCTCCGGTGGAGTGGCTATGGTGGAGATGCTGAATATTCTTGAGGGTTATGATCTGGCCGCTATGGGTCATAACTCTGCTGACTACCTGCATGTACTGACCGAAGCGATGCGTCGTGCTTATGCTGACCGCGCCGAACATCTGGGCGATCCGGATTTCAATGAAGCGTTGCCAATCGAGCGCTTGACCAGCAAAGATTACGCAGCCACGTTGCGTGCTTCCATTGATATGGATGCCAAGTCGGAAAGTGATGAGCGGGAATTCGCACAAATTTACGAAAGCGAAGAGACTACGCATTTTTCGGTCGCCGACAGTGAAGGCAACATGGTGAGCGTCACTTACACTCTGGAATACGGCTACGGCTCAGCCATCGTTGTTGAAGGTGGCGGTTATTTGCTGAACAACGAACTGGGTGATTTCAATGCGGTACCGGGATTGACCAACCGCTTTGGTACGATTGGTACACCGCCTAATCTGGTGGCGCCAGAAAAACGTCCACTGTCGAGTATGACGCCAACTATTGTTGGCCAAAATGGCAAGCCATTGTTTGCGATTGGCAGCCCGGGTGGACGCACCATCATCAACACCACCATGCAAGTGATTCTCAATGTCATCGATCATGGCTACAACATTGCTCAAGCGATCGAAGCAGGCCGCATCCATCATCAGTGGCTGCCCGATGTTACGAGCATGGAAGGCGATTCTTTTTCACCGGACACGGTGCGATTGTATCAAGCCAAAGGCCATGAGATCAGAGAGCGAGGTTCGCAGGGGGCTGCGATGGGAGTCTACCTTGATCGCGAGGAAGGGCTATATCTCGGCGGTTCCGACTCGCGCCGTGGCGATGGGGCTGCGGTCGGCTATTGATGCTCTAAACACAACTTACGTACTGCCTGTTACAACAAGCAGTGCGTAAGTTTCGATGTAGCTGTCGCGCAGTTCATTGACTGTGCCAACCAATCGCGGTTTCAGCTTTCGGGTCAGAACTACTAAGGAAAAATGCGCTGTCCGCCCACCCAGGTTTCTGTGGCCTGTAACTGCCAGAGCTCCTCGGCAGGAATTGTAAACATATCGCGATCCAGAAAGATAAAGTCGGCTTTCTTGCCTGCTTCCAAAGTCCCTAACAATTCCTCTTGGTGACCTGAGTACGCCGCATCAATAGTGAAGCTGGCAAAAGCTTCCTGCAATGTCATGCGCTCTTCAGGAAACCAGCCTCCGGGCGGTTCGTTATTCTGATCCTGACGGGTCACTGATGCATGCAGGCCAAAGAAAGGGTTCGGTGATTCCACTGGAAAGTCCGAGCCATTGGCAATTACGGCGCCAGCATCCAGGAGTTTACGCCACGCGTAGGCGCCTTCGATGCGTACTTCGCCCAGTCGGTCTTGTGCCATATTCTTGTCGCTGGTGGCGTGCGTGGCTTGCATGGATGGAATGACGCCCAATTCGGCAAAGCGCAGAATATCTTCGAAGCGCAATACCTGGGCATGTTCAATGCGGTGTCGCAAATTACGGCTGTCTGTCTCTTCTATCAGGTTCTGATAATTGTCCATGACCAACATGTTGGCCTGGTCACCGATAGCATGAGTGTTGACCTGAAAGCCGGAGTTCATCGCCCGGCGCATCAGATATTCCAGACGCTCCTGATCCAAAAGCAATAAACCGCGGTTGCCCGGCTCGTCCGAATAGTCATCGATGAGGGCAGCACCACGGCTGCCCAGAGCGCCGTCCGCGACGATCTTTACACTATTGATGTTCAGCATGGCGTCAGCGCTGGTGAAGGTTCCCTGATCAAGAAGCTGCTCATAGGATTCATCGCCGGCTGCAATCATCACGTTGACCCGGATTGGCATGGCCCCTTCGTCAGCCAGTGCCTTGAAAGCCTGAATTGTGCTGCTGCCAACACCGGCATCGTGCACGCTGGTCAAGCCATAACCGGCCAGTCGTTGCATTGCGGTAACCAGCGCGTATTCGATTTGTTCGCGGGATACTGGCGGGATGTTAGCGCTAATGAGGTCCATTGCGTTGTCGATGAATACGCCAGTGGCCGCGCCATTGTCATCACGGATGATCTGCCCACCGACCGGGTCGACCGTGCGATCTGTAATACCGGCTAATTCCATAGCAGCGCTATTGGCCCAGCCAGCGTGGCCGTCCACACGGGTCAGCCACACAGGTTTGTCGGCGACCAATGCATCGAGGCTGTCAGCAGTGGGGAAGGCATTGCTGTCCCACAATACCTGATTCCAGCCTCGGCCCAGTAGCCATTCCAGCTCCTCATTGGCAGTGGCGAAGGCTTCGACACGTTCAGCAGCCTCGGCTTCAGTGCTGGTTCCTGTCACGTCGACACGTAGCAGGCTCAAGCCATAACTCAACACATGGCCGTGGGCATCCACAAGCCCCGGGATCAGCGTGCGACCAGCTCCGTCAATAACTGTATCTGCAGTTTCGGGGGCATCTTCGACAGTGTTGTAAATTGCATCAACAAGGTCGTCGGTAAATTGGATCGCTGAAAATTGCTGCAGAGTTCGATTCACGTCTAACGTATAGCCATTCACATTGGTAATGAGTGTGGTATCTGCCAGCACGCTTGCAGCAAGACTGGACAGCGTGATGGATAGTGCAACAGATTGAAGAATTCGCATGGATAGTTCACTTGAGAGAAGACAGTGGGAAAAGGGCAGTCTAGCAAGCCAGATATGGGGTGTCATGACTGCAGGCGTGTAATCCCCCGGCATAAAAAAGCCCGGCTACTTTTCAGTAGCCGGGCCTGTTGGACTAAACGCTGGCTATTCACCGTCTCCAGCTTCTACGAATCGGTAGAAACCGAAGAACATTTCCTGCCAGGTTTGTTCCCCCCATGAAAGCGTTTGTGATGGATCGGGGTTGAACGGATTGGTTTCCGAGTTATCGAATGTGCCGGTAAACACGAGTTCACTGCCAGCCGGTACGAACATCGGTTCTTTGAAATCGTACACTTTCTGCCAATTGAATTGGTAGTTGGGCACATTCAGGATTTCTTCTTCACGACCATCCGGGTAGCGCAGAACGAAATTAGCGTCATAGCCCCGGTAATGCATGTGTGGACCAAGCATGGACAGATAAGAATCCTGTCGGAACTTGGCAGTTGCCAGCATTTCGTGACGACGCTCAAAAGGTGCGACGTTGATATCCAGCTCGCCAGCAGAACCGCCCCTGACTTGGCGCTCGGGCTCTTCATCCCACAGGTATAAGGCGACTTGCGAGCTGTCCGTGGCCTCTTTACCTGAGGTGGTGTAATGCATTTGCAACATCAAACCGCCGCCAGCTTTAAGCGGGAAACCAGAATTTTCCGGGTAAGTATTTACTTCATTGCCTGGTGCATAAGCACCGAGGCCGATACCCTGATTCAGAATATCAAATTCGCTGACGCCATTCGGGCCGTAGGCGAAAGCAATGATGTGGTGCAACACAGTCGTGTCGCCTGCTTCGAATTCGACAGCCTTTACCCAGACATCTTTGTCCAGATTCAAGGGCACCATCAGATTACGGTAATCCTGTACGCCGGTGGCGGGTATTTCCTGAGTAGGCACATCGATCACCATGTCAGGTTCACCATAGCTCCATTTTTCCGCTGTAGGGCGCAGTTTGGCGAGTGGGTCGCTATCCGATTCGTTCTGTGCGCCAGCATCGATCCAGGCAATCAACTTTTGGGTCTCTTCCGTGGTGATATGTGCGACGTCATAGAAATCATCGACATAGTCTGGATCAATCTGACCGGGTGGCATACGTTTGGTATACAGGACTTCGCGAATCATTGGCGACCAACCGCGAACCATTTGATGGTTGGTCATGGCAAACGGAGCGATACCACCTTCCATGTGACAACTCACACAACGCTCTTCCAGAATCGGCGCGATATCTTCGGCATAGGAGAGTGACTCGACTGTTGATTCGCGCAGGCTGAAATCCAGCACATCGCCTTTGCTGGCCACTTGCGGTGCTGCGATGGCAGACCCAGCAAGAATGCTGTTCAGGGCGTCGGCCACATAGTGTTCAGATGCGCGGCGCGCCCGGCTGCCTTCCTCAAAACGATTGTTCAGTGCACCTCGGAAGACGACTTCCATATTGGCAGGATCCAGAATCACCACGTCAGTCTGACGAGTAAGCCCCAGTTCTTTGGCAACAAACTGTGTGTCGTCTACTAAAATAGGGTAAGCAATGTCATCATCGGCTTGTTCGGCGATAACGTCTTTATCGCTCTCACCGGATGCATCGATCAGATAAAAGGCGACATCCTGATCGGCAAACTGCTCAACCAGATCGTCCAGATCATCAATTGCGCGCCGCACATCGCGGCTATCCGCATAAGTCATTAATACAATAGCTTCGCTGTTGGTCTCACGGCTCAACTGGAAGAATTCACCATGGTGATCGATCAGGGAAAAATCACTGATGCGTTCGGCTGCCTGCGCAGCCTGAATGTGGAGACCCAGTGCTCCACATAGCAGGAGACTGGAAGCCAATTTAGAACATTTCATACGCTGTAACATTGAGTGCTCCTTTGTCATCGCCTGGGCGAAAACAGAACTTGCATCGATAACGGTCGCCAATCATAGGGAGTAAACGCAAAATAAGCTTCCTGAAAACTCGAATGCGCAACTTTTTGAGTTTTTGTGCAGGGAATTCCGGCCATAATACTGCCAGGGCGCCCACTTCTCCGACCAGACTCGAATTCCGGGATAGTTGTCTCAGCCATAGATATGGGATGCAGACAGAAGTAATTGCTCAAAATAACGGAAGTCAGAACGATGACTCGACCGCAAACGAGGTAGGCAAGACCAATTGCGTTAATAGCCGACCAACGTCGAGCGGGCCAGTTGCGAGAGCCCGGGTTTTGGGGAAAAATGACGCGCGGGTTGGCAGCACCTATTCGTCCAAATAATCAGCAGGGCAGCCGATGTGTTGCAATAATTAGTATGCAAGCGCCTGGAGACAGTGTTGCGCAGGAGAGTGAGTCATTGAATATTCTTAATATCCAGATTGGGCAGGTTAGGTCATCGAACCGGTTTCTGGCGCTGTGCCTGTTGGGTCTGCTGCTCTGGGGAGTGATCCCGCCGACACAAGCGCAGGATCTGCGTATTGTGCACTGTTTCGCTGGCTGTCCAATCGGGGCTGATGAGGACAACCATCTGATTCTGCGTTCCATTTATGCGCTGTCCTATAACACCGAAATCAAGACAGCAGAATGGGCTGCCTATCAAGTGACCGCGGGGTCTGTCGGCATTGCCTCCAGCTTGTCCCGACAACCGGTAGCTGACAATTACGTGGCAGACACTTTGAGTGTCGAGGATTTTGCGCAAGCAGAAGAAATCGGTTTACTGCGTGCGCAATATGTACCGTTGGTGAACTTTGCCGGCACCCCTTATTGGCAAGAAGTGAACTATCTGACCAATGCGGTCGCGCGCAGCAACAGTCTCAGTCAGGGTGCCTGGTATGGATTGGAGTGGGCGACCAGGAATCTCGTAAATCGCCAGCAGGTGTTGTTCGTATTGACCGGGCCGATCTTCAACCCGGAGAGCGAGGCGCTGCATCTGCCAGTGTCAGCAGAGCATCGGGTGCCAGATGGTTTTTTCAAGATTGTCATCACACCGGAAGGCAAAAGTGCTGCGTTTCAATTCCAGCAGGACAATTCTGTCGGCATGCATCACTGCAATTTGCAAACGACTGTAGCAGAATTGGAGCAACTAACTGGTTTGCAGTTCTTCCCTGAACTCAACCGCAGCCTGGACGAATCCCTGTCCGAAGATCTGGGCTGTTTCTGAGTGAGCCGGGCTATTCCAGTTCGATCATGAAGTAGTTATCTCGAGCCAGATCATTCACCATACGATCCAATGAGGCGCGAGCTGCTGCTGCCATACCTTCCGAAGCAGGAGCGCGGCCACGACCAAACAGCGTCGTTTCGTAAATTGTGCGACCACCGTCTTGTAGTTGGATCTGCGTGCGAATAGTGAGCTGAATAGTTTCGACACCGGAGCGATCCACGATTTCCGCCTGCGCGCTGTTAATCGTACCAGCGACTACCATCCCTTCGCCGGAATCGACCACTTCGGCGCCACCTTTGCTGAATAGCTGCACGAAAGCGTCTCGGACCAGGTCCACCAACGGTGCTTCGCCGATGTAATCGGCATCGAGATTCGCAATCAAGGCTGGTTCTACGCCTTGACGCTCATCGGCAAATTCAGCAATACGTAAACTATGCTGGATGCTGCTGAGATTGGCATTGCCGTCGTAGGAGTAACCGACTTCGACTTCCTGCTGAGCCTGAGTGTTCAACGCCACCATCATCAATGCGGCGGTAGCAACTATTTTCTTGATATTCATGGGCAATCCTTATCGCGTAATTTTTATCGACGCTGGAGAATAATTGACATCCATAGTACGTTCAAGTTTCTGAAAATTAGCTGAACGACAAACACAGTCAGTAACGCCAGTTTCCTGCTTGCGGTAACAAAAAATGACAAAAGGGCCAGCGTGTGCTGGCCCTTTTGTATACGCCTATTGAGCTTGCAAACCTGGGTAAAACACTGGCTACCGGCTGCGAATCCAATCAATCAGCTGTATTCAATGGATCTCACCTGCCGGCCAAGGCGCACCGACACTGTGCTCGCTCAATGGTCGCAAGCCTTGGTATACAAACTTCTGAATACGTTTGCCTTCATAGGTTTCCGTTGTGTAGATATTGTTGTCTGAATCGGTCACCAGACTGTGTGTGCCAAAAAACAATCCGGGCTGACGCCCGCCATCGCCGAATTCGGCTAACACTTCCAGCGTGTCGCGATCGAGTATGTGGACTTTGAAGTTGGCACCATCAGCGACAAAGATAAATTCCTGATCATCATCACGAGAAAAGGCGATATCCCAGGTTGAACCGGCAAGGGTGAGCGGAGCCACTTGTCCCTCTTTCACAAAAGTGCCATCGGGCCGAAACACTTGAATACGATCAGCGCCCCGGTCGCATACGTAAATCAGGCCGTCGTTGGAAGGTTCAGCGCAGTGCACCGGGCCAACGAACTGTTGTGGCAAAGGCTCATTCGGGTCGTAGATGACACGTTCATCGACGGGCTCATTTCCATAGGCTCCCCAGAATCGCTTGAAAGCGCCGGTGGCGACATCGACAACAGCCACTCGCTTGTTGCCGTAACCATCTGCCAGATAAGCCTCGTTGGCTGCCGGATCAATGGCGATCTCTGCTACACGTCCGAACGAAGTGGTACTCAGGCTGTCGATAGGCTCGCCAGGTATACCAATTTCGCGAACGAATTCACCCTCGCGAGTGAATACCAATACATGCGAGTCGGAACTGCCATTACCGCCGATCCAGACATTGCCATCAGGCGCTACTTCAATGCCGTGATTGGATTCCGGCCAGGTATAGCCTTCGCCCGGGCCGCCCCAGGCATTGATGAGATTACCTTCCTTGTCGAATTCGAGAATAGGTGGTGCTGCGGTGCAACATTCGGCACGGCCGAGGTCGAGCCCAAGCTCCTGGTTCATAAACATATTGTCCTGATCGCGATGGACCACATAGAGGTGGTCGCGGGCATCGACTGCAATACCAATGGTGCGGCCGAGCAGCCATTTGTTCGGGAGTGGTTGCGGCCAGTAAGGGTCAACCACGAAATGCGGTGCCATGCGATCGCTGCTGGCGGCGTTGCTGGTATCACCTAGTTGTGCCTGCCCGACGTAAAGGGCGGCAAACAGGGCAAGAGCGGAAGCGGTGAAGACGAGAGGTTTTCGAGCAATAGTCATAGTCGATTCCCTTGGGTTTTATTATTGAAAGGACTACTTCAATAGCGAAGGTAGCACTGATGTTCGTATTAGGGAAATGCCGGGAAGTGGCTAACTGAAAGCCAGTATTGCTCTGGCGATTCGGTCTGCGTCAGGGTGGCGTCAAAAGCAATGGCAGGGCCTGCTTCGACTATTAAATTGCAGGCATAAAAAAAGCCGTGTCGAATTCGACACGGCTTTTTTTTGTAGGCGTGTAAAGCTTAAGTTAGCTTACAGTTCATCCGCAGGCCAGGTTGGCGCACGGTCGCGAACTGTGACAGGACGCATGCCCTGGTACAGGAATTTCTGTACACGCTTACCTTCGTAAGTCTCAGTGGTGTAAATATTACCTTCTGAGTCAGTGGCGATGCTGTGTGGTGCGTAGAACAGACCAGGCTGTCGACCACCGTCACCAAAGGTGTAAAGCACTTCCATTGATTCGCGATCAATGATGGAAACCTTGAAGTTCTGACCGTCAGCCAGGTAAATGAATTCCTGGTCTTCGTCAGGTGAGAACGCGATATCCCATGTAGAACCCTGTGCCAGAGTGGCTGGGTTGTAGATGTGCTCACTTACGTAAGTACCGTCTGGACGGAAGATCTGAACACGGTCAGCACCACGGTCACAAACGTAGACCAGGCCGTCGTTTGAAGGCTCGGCACAGTGAACAGGACCACGGAATTGACGTGGACCAGGCTCGCCAGGTGTGTAAGTTACGTCGGCATCATCGTCGATAGTAGTAGTACCGTATGCACCCCAGTAACGCTTGAAAGCACCAGTAGCTACGTCGACAACAGCAACACGCTTGTGCGTGTAACCATCAGCAAAGTAGGCTTCGCCGGCGCTTGGGTCGATAGCGATTTCAGCAACTCGACCGAAGTGAGTTGTGCTGTTGCTATCAACTGGCTCGCCGATGTTACCGATTGTGCGGATGTATTCGCCATCGCGGGTGAATACCAGTACGTGTGAGTCAGGGCCACCGTTACCACCGATCCAGACGTCACCGTTAGGCGCGACTTCGATACCGTGGTTGGATTCAGGCCATACATAGGAACCATCTTCAGGTGGTCCGCCCCAAGCATTGATCAGGTTACCTTCCAGATCGTACTCGAGAATTGGTGGTGCTGGTGTGCAGCATTCCGCTACGCCCATTGCCAGACCGATTTCAGTGCGGCCGCCGAACATGTTTTCAGTGTTACGGTGAACGGTGAAGATGTGGTCTCGATCGTCTACGTCTACACCAATCGTGTTACCGGTAATCCAGTGATTGGGTAGTGGTTTTGGCCACAATGGGTCAACCAGGAAATGCGGTGCCATCACATCGTCGCTTTGCGCGATGCTAGGCTCTTGCAATTTAGACTGGCCTACTCCCAAAACCACAAGGGCGACTGCCAGAGTGGAGCCTATTAACAGCTTAATCTTTGTCATTTCTTATTCTCCTCTTATGCCCATTTTGGGCCTACAAGTCCCAGAGCAGGGGCTGAGTATACTGTCTAATCCGCAGACAGTATACTCGCAGGCAAAATATAGCCGGAGCCACTTGTAAGAATTTGTAACAGATTCCAGCTGGCTCTATTCGGGAGTTGGTCTATGATAGGCCCTCCTGTCCTACTCCCCTGAAAATTATAGAAAAATTAGAAGATGATGAGAGTTATGAACGCGTTATTCCGAACCCTTTTTCGTGTCTCCGGCCAGCGCTTGGCTTTATTGGTCTTCCTGGGACTGTTCGCTGGCCAGTCGTTGGCACACGATATTCCGTCACGAATAACCGTAAATGCCTTTGTGAAGCCCGAGGGTGATCAGCTCACCGTGCTCTTGCGCGTGCCGATGGAGGCACTGGGCGAAATCAGTTTTCCGCTGCGTGGGCCCGGTTTCTTACAGATTTCTGAAGCTGAATTTGAGTTTCGCGATGCGGCTCGTGTCTATATAACCGAGTCGATTCACTTTTATGAAAACGGCGAGGAACTGACCGAAAAAGAGTTGCTTGAAACTCGCGTATCGCTACCTTCGAATCGATCTTTTGCCAGCTTTGAAGAAGCTCTGGCTAACGTGCAAAGTCCACCACTGGATGACAGCGTCGACCTGTTTTGGCGACAAGGCTTGCTGGATATTCATGTGACCTACCCGATTACTTCCGAAGACTCGAGTTTCTCAGTCAGCCCCGAACTGGGCACGCTGTCGTCTGAAACTACTACTGTTTTACGCTTTATCCTGCCTTCAGGTGCCGAGCGCCCTTTTAGTTTTCTGGGTAATCCCGGAGTTGTTGAGCTGGACCCGCGCTGGCATCAGGCAGCCTTGCGCTTTATCAGCATGGGCTTTGGCCACATTCTGGAAGGGACTGATCACCTGTTGTTCCTGTTTTGTCTGGTGATTCCGCTGCGCAGCATTCGCGCCCTGATCCCGGTGGTCACCTCCTTTACTATTGCCCACTCTATTACCCTGATCGGTTCAGCGTTTGGGGTGGCACCCAGCGTGCTCTGGTGGCCGCCGCTTATTGAGACGCTGATTGCGTTGTCGATCGTCTATATGGCGTTCGAGAATATAGTAGGGGCAAGACTTGAGCATCGCTGGATGGTGACCTTTGCATTCGGGCTTATCCATGGCTTTGGCTTTTCATTCCTGTTCAGCGATACCTTGCAGTTTGCAGGAGGGCACCTGTTCTCATCGCTGCTGGCGTTCAATGTTGGTGTGGAGCTGGGGCAGATTCTGGTGTTGGCGCTGGTTATTCCAGTGCTGAATATACTGTTCAGGTATTTCGTTAAGGAGCGCATCGGGTCCATTCTGCTGTCTGCCTTGCTGGCCCATAGTGCCTGGCACTGGATGCTGGATAGAGGTGATCAGCTGTCCCAGTATCAGTTCCAGATGCCAATATTTGATGCTGTCTTTTTCGCCGGCTTGATGCGCTGGGGCATGATGACAATCGTCATCGTGGCAGTGGTATGGGGCATGTATGAGCTGTTCCGCCGTTTTTCTCTAATCGATAGCATCGCCTTGTTTGATCATAACAAGGCGAAGACCGCGGATAATCGGGCTTCCTGACTGCAAGGAAGCGCGATTGCCGGGCATGGCGCTAGTCGCAAAAGTGTGTAGAGAAGTAACAAAACTCTAGTATTTTGCGCTTTTTCCCGCATAATGCGAACGATCGATTTTTGTTAGTCAAGGTTTTGCAGGGCTTTCCTGGCGAGTTCCTGCCTGCCTTGCTTCCTGTCCTGCCCAATGGAGAGAGTTTATGCGCAATCCAATTCGTCATGGCCTGATTTTGCTCGCTTTCGTTGCCTCCGGAGCAACCAATGCACTGCCTGACCGTGTCGGCGACTTTGCCTTGCTGGATAGCAGCGGTGAATTCCATCAGTTGAGCCGCTATCGCCAACAACAGGCAATGGTGTTAATGGCCTATGATGCCAGCTGTGCTGCCAGCGCCGAACAGGTGGCTGCCTTCAAGCAAACAGCCGGCCAGTGGCAAGAGCAGGGCATCACCTTCGCCCTGATTAATGTCAGCCCTGAGATTGAACATGCGGCGCTGCAAGCCGATGCGGTTGAGTTTGGCTTGCCAGTACTTCTGGACGATGGCCAGCTGGTTGCCGAAACACTGGAATTTGCCGCTGTAGGTGAATTGGCGATTCTTGATCCTGAGCGCCTGACCCTGCTTTACCGTGGCCCATTAAATGGTGCAGCCGCCGAGACTCTGACAGCTGAATTGGCCGGTGGTGCGGAAGAGACTGTAATTTCCCCAGCCAGCGGCTGCGAGATCGCCTATCCGGTACAGGAAACTCATCTGGCGCAAGTGCCAGATTATGCCGAAGAAGTGGCGCCTATCATTGCTGAGCAGTGTGCCTCTTGTCACCGCGAAGGTGGTATTGGCCCATTCGCTATGGACAGTCATCTGATGTTGCAAGGCTGGTCGCCGATGATTCGCGAAGTCTTGCTGACCAAGCGTATGCCGCCTATGCAGGTTGATCCAAATATCGGTCATTTCGACAACGCAAGTTACATGTCTGAAGCCGACATGCAGACTCTGGTTCACTGGATTGACGCTGGAGCCCCGCGCGGCGCTGCAGCTGTTGACCCGCTGACTGAGCTTGAATTCCAGGATCGCCGCAGTTGGCAGTTAGGCGAGCCTGACTACATCGTCAAGGCCCCTTCTCTGGAAGTACCGGCCACGGGTGTTCTGGACTACATCAATGTCGATGTCGAACTGCCATTTGAAGAAGACAAGTGGGTGCAGTCGGTGCAGTTCATTGCTGGCGATGAGTCAGTACTGCACCACTTGCTGACCTATGTCACCGCGCCGGCTGAAAATTTCGACGGCGGTGAAGCTGATACACGATCTATCGCCCGCCGCTTCCTGGAGGGTTATGCCCCGGGTAAAGTTGATGCCATGACCTTCCCGGAAAACACTGGTGTGCTGATTCCAAAAGGCCACAAGTTGTCCATGCAGTTCCACTTCACGACTAATGGTCGGGCAACTGTCGATGAAACCGTGCTGGGCCTGTATATGTACGATGAGCCGCCGGCGCACGAGAATTTCACGCGTTCTGTGGCGTCCAATTTCCGCATTCCAGCACACGCCCAGAATCACGAAGTCGCTGCCAAATACACCTTCGATGAAAATGTCGTTGTGACTGGTCTGCGTGCGCACATGCACTTTCGCGGCAAAGACATGCAGTTCAATGTGCAATACCCGGATGGCCGTTCACAGGATCTGTTAAGCGTGCCGAATTACAGCTACGCCTGGCAGCCGACTTATCAGTTGTCTGAACCGGTCATGCTGCCGGCTGGCACACAAGTCAATGTGACGGGTACCTTTGACAACTCGCAGTATAATCCAGCCAATCCCGACCCGAGTCAGGACATCACATTCGGGCTGCAAAGCTGGGATGAGATGTTCATCGGTTACTGGACTTATCACGCCGCCGAGTAACAGTATTCAAAAAAAGAGCAGTTTTTAACGGGGACCCAGGTGGTCCCCGTTTTTGTTGGTAGCTGCGAAACCTGCGTATGTTGCAAAAAGACACGAATTTAGCTGTCTGGTAACAGGTCTAATTAATTGTGCCCGCAGTGATTAAATTGCTATGATTCGGCCTCTAAAATTCTAATAACAGTCTCGGAGAGCGTTCTATGTCCTCGATCTTTCTCGTTGTTTTCGGTTTGATCGGATTTTCATTCGGCTGGTTTGTATATTCCAAATTCATTGCCGAAAAAATCTACCGACTGGATCCGAACTATGTCACGCCAGCCCACAGGGTTAATGATGGCATCGACTATGTTCCTACTAACAAATTTGTGCTTTGGGGTGCCCACTTCACCGCAGTAGCCGGCGCGGCGCCAATCGTTGGTCCAGCAGCTGCCGTCTATTATGGTTGGGTGCCGGCAGTACTTTGGGTAGTGTTGGGTTCTATCTTTTTCGCAGGCGTGCACGATATGGGCGCGCTATGGGCCAGTAATCGTCACGGCGCCAAATCGATCGGTGCTCTCTCCGAGAGTCTGATTGGCAAGCGTGCCAGCGCCCTGTTCATGGTGATCATCTTCTTGTTGCTGGTATTGGTGAATGCTGTATTCGCCACGATCATTGCCACCGACATGGTGATCTTCCCATCTTCAGTGATTCCAGCCTGGGTTGCTATTCCGGTTGCCATCGGCATCGGCGTATTGATTCGCCGCCAGCACAATCTGTTGGTGATCTCTCTGATCGGCGTTGGACTCCTGTATTTTTCAATCTGGGTTGGAAGTGAAGTGCCATTGGCATTACCCGGCGACATCTTCGGTCTGGGCGCCAATGGTAACTGGATCATCTTGCTGTTTGTTTACGCAGGTATCGCGTCCATGCTGCCAGTTTGGTTGCTGCTGCAACCACGCGACTACATCAATGGTGCGCAGTTGGTTTTGGGTCTGTTGGTGCTTTACTCAGCTGTTTTCATTACTTTGCCGGACGTCACTGCGCCAGCCTTTAATAGCGTCGCAGAAGGGACGCCGCCGATATGGCCGATACTCTTCGTGACCATTGCCTGTGGTGCTTTGTCTGGCTTTCACGGCATCGTGTCTTCCGGTACCAGCTCCAAGCAGCTGGATAACGAAAAAGACGCGCGCTTTGTTGGTTACCTCGGTGCCTTGGGTGAAGGCTCGCTGGCGCTGATCACAATCGTTGCTGTTACCGGTTCGCTTTACGCAGCTAGCGGCGCTGATTGGAACGCTGTCTATACCGGTCTTTCTTCTGGCCCAGGTCAGGAAGGTTTTATTGAAGGCGGAGCCCATCTTATCCACGAAGGTTGGGGATTCTCATTGGCTTTCTCTGAAACCATGCTGGCTGTGATGGTTGTGTTGTTTGCTGGTACTACTATGGATGCCGGCCTGCGTCTGCAGCGCTATATCATCCAGGAGTGGGGCAATATCTATGATATCGAACCTCTGAAGAACAACATCTTCTCTACACTATTAGCTATCGCTGCTTGTCTGGCGCTGGCCTTTGGTGTGACCAACAGTAACTACGAGAACCTGGGCGATGGCGGTATGCTGATCTGGCCAGTATTCGGTGCGACTAACCAGATTCTTGCCAGTATGACACTGCTGACTATTGCGGTTTTCCTGGTGAAACTGGGACGTCCGGCACGTTATGTTCTGGCGCCAATGGTGTTTATTTTGCTCGCAGCTCTATGGGCGAGCGGGTGGTACTTGATCAATCACTTTCAGGCTGGTCAATGGGTGCTGGTTATCATCGAAGTGGCAGTTATGATTACCACCTTGCTTATCATGCTGGAAGCACTGTCTGTTCTCTTTAAAGCACGTGCCGATGGCCCGGATGCTTCATTGATCAATAGCAGTGATTGAGGGTGAGTTGCCCGGCAAATTACTGCCGGGATTATGATTCACTCAGCAGTGTGCTGAAAGCTACAATGAAAGGGAGTGAGGGGAACCTCGCTCCCTTTTTTTGTTATTGCTGACCCGTCCTGAATAGCGTTGACACTTTTTAATCACATGATTGGAGAGTGTTAT
>CAJXVC010000011.1 GCA_913060975.1 uncultured Gammaproteobacteria bacterium | reverse complement strand
CTACACAGAGTAGATCGTCGGCAGCGTCAGATGTGTATAAGAGACAGCTATTGTAGTGATGTATTTTGTGGTGCGTATGACCACTCATCTATACACTGCGCGCCAATCTCCTTCCGGTTCACTCTGGAGGGCCTCAATGAAAGGATTTCTGGTAGGTCTGATGACATGAAAACCACTCTGAAAATAGTTATATCGATAGTTGCTTTACTGCTCCTGGTTGTCGTTGTTGGCGTGCTGTGGGTTGCCAATATCGACCCCAACAATCACAAGCAATGGTTGCAAGCCCAGGTGCGCGATGCCACGGGTTATGAACTACAACTCAACGGCAACCTCGGGTTTGAACTCTACCCCTGGCTGACCATCAGCGCCGATGATGTGCGCCTGGCCAATCCACCCGGGTTTGGCGACGCACCACTTGCCGAGATCGAACACGTGGCGTTCCGCGCGCGCTTGCTGCCACTGCTTGGCCGCAATGTCGAGATCGACACGATGACCTTGCGCGGCCTCAATGCCAACCTGATTACCGCGGCCGATGGCCGTAGCAATTGGGCGACTGGAGAGGCGAGTGCGAGCACGGCAGACGCCGCTCCCGCCTCCGGCGAAATGCCCTTTAATGATCTGCGCATCGGCGGCATCAATATCGAGCGTGTGAATATCATTGTTGAAGATCTGGGCACTGAATCAAGATTACAAATCAGCGACCTGGCGTTTACCAGTGACGAACTGGTTTACGGTGAACCAATCAACCTCAATCTGGCTTTTGCGGTGCTGGCAAACTCGCCTGCGCTGGATGCCAATGTGAACTTGAACGGCACGGTAAACTACGATCTCGATAATGGTCGCTATGACGTCGACCCCTTGCGCCTGACAACTGAATTGCGCGGCAATCATCTACCCGGCGGCCGTGCAGAAGTGAACATGACCACGGCGTTGCACTTTGATCTGGATGCTGGCCGATTCAATACCGAGTCGTTGCGAATCGAAGCACCGCAAACACGCATGGATGCCAGCATCACTGCCACCGACTTGCAGCGCAATAACCCGCGCATCGAAAGCACTATTGCAGTCAACAGCGAAGACTTGGCAGTACTGTTTAATCTCGCTGGCATCGAACCATTGGCCACGCAACTGGCCCAATTGCCCACTCGTAATTTGTCGCTGCAAAGTCAGATCGTGGCTTTCCCGGCGCGCGGCAATGTCGAGGTGTCCGATCTGGCATTGAGCTTGCTGGGTGCTGATGTAAGCGGTCAGGTCACTGCTGAAAACCTGAATTCGGGCGAGCCAATATTGCGCGGCAATCTGCGTGCCAGCGGTCCAAACCTACCCTCCGTCATGGAAGTTATCGGACAGGTAAGCGGCGGGCGCAATTCCAAGCTGGCCGAAGGTGGCCGGCTCATGCAGGGGTTAGATGACAAACGCTTTGCCTTCAATGCCGATTTCGACGCCGACCTGTCAGAAGGAACGGTGCAGATTCCGGAACTGACCGCTTCATTATTGAGCTCGGAATTTTCCGCTAACCTGAATGCCAGCGCACTGGATACCGACACGCCCAGCGCCAACGGTCGGTTTCAGGGCAGTGGCGACGACCTGGCCATGCTGGTGCAAATTGGCAGTTGGTTCGCGATGGGCCCCGAGTCAGCCGCGTTTCGTTATGGCAACAATCTTGGGCAATTGACAAATCGCGCATACACCATGAACACGGCGTTTGATGTAAACCTGCGCAGCGGTGCAATCAATATTTCACAACTGAATGCCCGTGCCTTCGGGCAACAACTAACGGGCAATTTCACTGCGGCCAATATCAATAGTGGCAATGGCGCCGTCAATGGCGTGCTTGGTATTAGCGGCACCAACCTCCCCGCCCTGCTGCGCGCCATTGAACAACCAGACCTGGCCGAAGTTGCCCAGTCAGTTAGTGTCGACTTGCAGTTCGGCGGCACCAGCAACAACCTCACCATCAATCCGGCGCGCGTGCAAATGACATTGTCGGGCAACCGCATTCCAAATTCACCGGTGACTGTGGCCCTGAACGCGGCAAGCAGTATCAATATCGAACGGGAAACGGTTCAGGTCGAGAATTTTTCATTGGCCGGTTTGGGACTTGATGTGCGTGGCCGCATTAACGGCAGCGATATCTTCAGCTCACCGGCTGTTGAAGGCGCAGTCGAGATTGCCCAGTTCAATCCTCGCCAACTGCTCACGCAACTTAATCAGCCTGTTCCTGACATGTCTGACCCGACTGCGCTGCAAGTATTCGCATTGAATACCGGCTTCAGCTACTCCGCCACGAGTATCGCCCTGTCCGAGTTGGCGATGCGTCTGGATGAGACGAATATCAATGGTGAGTTCAGTCTGGATCAATCTGCGGGTATCGAATGGTTAGTCGATGTTGATATCGATACTCTCAATATCGATCGCTATCTGGGCGACACGGCACCTGCGCAAAACACAGCAACCACCAGTGAGCCGGCACCAATACCCGTCGACACGGTGCGCAGTCTTAAAGGCCGCGGCAGCCTGGATATCGGCGCCTTGCAAGTAGCCGGCCTGTCACTGCGCGACTTGTCATTCAATGTTGAAGCTGACGAGGGAAGGATCAATCTGTCACCACTGAGCAGTAATCTCTATGAGGGCAGCTTCAATGGCAGCATGAGCCTGGATGCCAGCCAGGAAACTCCCAACATTGGGGTAAATGTGGCATTACAAGAGGTCGCTCTCGGTCCGCTGCTGACCGACATGATGGACAGCGCCATGCTCAGCGGCAAAGGCAATCTGCAACTGGATGTTCGTAGCACCGGCGCCGACACTCTGGCTCTGCAACGCGGCCTGAATGGAACCGGCAGCATTAATCTGGAAGATGGTGTATTGCAGGGTGTGGATGTCGCCAGTGTACTGGGTCAAATTGAAACCATGCTGCGCAGTCGCAGCGCCGCCCAGTTGGCGCGCGGTGAACAAACCGCTTTCGAGAGTTTTGGCGCGACACTGCAGTTCACCAATGGGGTGATCAGCAGCAATGATTTGCTGTTGAAATCACCTGGCTTTCAGGTGACGGGTAGCGGCACAGTATTGAATCTGCATGACGACACGATTGATTATGACCTGGTCACGACAGTCGATGCCGCCACCGCTACTCGCGCGGATCAGCAGTATGAGATTGGCGACTACAGTGTGCCTATCGCCTGCTCCGGCACCATCGCTGCACCGCGCTGCTTGCCTGATGCTGGCGAGATAGTGCGCAACGCGTTTGCCAATGAAGTACGTAATCAAGTTGGTGATTTACTGCGCCGCGCCACTGGCACTGACAATCAGCCTGCGAGCGATGGCACCGACACCAATAATATCGATGCTGACGCAACAACGGATCAACAGGCCCCTGCCCAAGACCTCATTAATCGTGCCTTGGATCGCTTGCTCCAGAACTGAATACCTGGCAACAGCACACTGATCGCTCCGCCAGCAATAGCGGAGCGATTCAGTACTGGCTATACATTGAGTAAAGCAGAGTTACTTCTGGTCCGGGGAGTTTTCATTCAGCCACTTGACCTCATAAAGGTCGCGGCGCCGGTCAAGATAATTGCGCACCGAGCCCACATTGCGCAGGTCTTTCAGTTTTTCCAGATCAAGATCGACGATTAACGTCATTTCTGTATTGGGTGTGGTCTCAGCCATGATGGCGTCATAAGGAAAGGCGAAATCGGACGGCGAGAACACCGCTGTTTGCGCGTATTGAATATCGGCATTATCAACCTTCGGCAGATTACCTACGCTGCCAGCGATTGCCACATAACATTCATTCTCGATCGCCCGCGCCTGGGCACAGCAACGCACTCGCAAATAGCCGTTCTTGGTATCGGTCCAGAATGGCACGAACAGGATTTGCATGTCCTGCTCTGATTGCAAGCGCGCCAGCTCCGGAAACTCTGCGTCATAACAGATCAACACACCGATCTTGCCAAAGTCGGTATCGAAGACTCGCAACGCATCGCCACCCTGCATGATCCAGTCGCGCTTTTCCGTAGGTGTCGGGTGAATCTTGTATTGCGTGTCAACGGTGCCATCGCGCCGACAAAGGTAGGCCACGTTGTACAGCTGTTCATTTTCCACTATCGGCATTGAGCCGGCGATGATATTGATGTTGTAGGTGACCGCCATCTTGCTGATGTCTTGCACCAATTGCTCCGTGTAGCCAGCTAGTTCCTTGACGGCTTCAATCGATGTCGTCTGTGGCCCCAGCCCCATTAACGGCGCATTAAAGAATTCGGGGAACAGTGCAACGTCACACTGATAAGTGGCCAGCGCGTCGACAAAGTATTCAAACTGTTGCAGCAACTCATCCGCCGAGCCAAACGAACGCATCTGCCATTGTACGCAGCCGATTCTGGCCGAAGTACGCGGCGCGCCGATGAGCGGCGTCTTTTTCGGCTCGTAGTACAAGTTATGCCATTGCAATAAAGTGGCATAGCCCATGGAGGCGGTGTCATCTGGAGAATAGGCTTTAAGCAGGCGACGCACTTCGAATTCGTTAGAGAGTTGGAACGTCAGTATCGGGTCATAAATTTCTTTCTTCTTGACCTGCTCGATATATTCTTTGGGGCTGAGTGTTTCGGCATAGTGTTGATAATTCGGAATCCGGCCACCGGCTATAATGGCTGACAGATTCAGATTCTGACAAAGCTCCTTGCGGGCCTCATAAAGTCGGCGACCCAAGCGCAGACCACGGTAGTCAGGATCAACAAACAAGTCGACACCATAAAGGACATCGCCTTTTGGATCGTGGGTACTGAGATAGGCGTTACCGGTTATTTCTTCATAGGTATGCTGATCGCCAAACTTGTCGAAATCAACAATAACCGCGAACGCGGCTGCTACCACGCGGCCGTGGTCCTCGATACAAATTTGCCCTTCCGGGAACACTTTTAACTGGGTGCGGAACAGCTTTTCATTAAAGTAGTTGTGGTAGGCATCGTAGATCTTGTACCACATGGCCTTGATGTCTTCGTAATCGTCAATCGTCAAATGCCGCAAACTCAGCTTATGTTCTGATTCTTCTGATACTGGCGTGTTGGAACTCATGCGTAGCCTTCTATCCCTTGACAGGAAAATGGAGAAAATGGAAAGAAAACGGCGGAAAACAGGAAGAGCAACTTAACCGTCGGCATGCCCCAACTACCAATGGTTTATTGATCCAGCAGTTGATTATAGGGGCAGAATTGAAATTATGGCCAGAGAATGCTGCGAGCAAAAAGGCATAGGCCCGGTACTGGCACCGCTAGTGGCGATCCCGGGTTATTCTCACCCCTTTCAGGCCCCCTCGCTTTGCTTGCAGCAAATCCCATGCTTCGTGCTATCCTGAGGCAACATAAAAATAATGAAGGAGACTCAGCCATGAAGTTATCCACTGAATTGGTGCAAGAGTTGGAAGTGCTCAGCCTGTTCCCCCGCGAAAGCACTCAGATGGGTCTGAAATTTCACCACGATGCCGACCCTGAGCATATCGCTGCCGCCAAACGCCTCTACGACAAACAACTCATCTCACTGGAAGATGGCGGTTATCTCACAGATTTAGGGCTCGAGGCTGCTGATCACGGGCAAGCGCTACTGAGCATCCTGCAATCCTGAATCACCGTTTCCAGCAGCCGGCACCTTGTCAGGCTAAAGACTACGAGAACGCATCGAAAATTTAAATAAAAAGTCGGGCCAACCTCTATGCTACTCAAGCGCATCGCAAAATGGTTAAGCATCTTTTTGGTTCTAGTGCTGGCCCTACTGGCTGGCGGTTACGGTGCCATGCGGCTCAATGACGGACCGGTCGAGTTCTTTCCATGGTTTACGATCAGCATCGGCGGGCCATTCCGCAGCGGCGAGATCACTGAATCCCCAGACGATTGGAACTTTATCCGTGACCGCGAAGAAATCGAGATACAAACTTATAACCCGGAGACCTCGCGCACTGTCTGGGTACCGGTCATCGACGGCCAGCTCTATATAGTGAGCGGCTACATGAATTCCTCTGTGGGCAGACTCTGGAAACAATGGCCCAGCTACATCGAGGAAGACAACAGGATTCTGATTCGCGTGGATGGCAAAATTTACGAGCAACGTCTGGAGAGAATTACTGGCGGCCCGATTGCGGCCGAGGTGATGAGTGAAGTTGTCCGCAAGTATGCCGGCGGCCCTGCCGGAACTAACCCTGCTGCCGGACAGAGTGTGGTCAGCGGATCAGTATGGCTGTTTGCCGTCGTTGATTCCTGACTGTCCGCGAGTCACTGGCAATACAAGTGCAGGTTCGTCGCAACAGGCCTGCAATCAAACCCAGTTTCAGTTCCGGAGGATATCCAGGCATGATCCGAGTCTTGTTCTTTCTGTTAAGCACTGCCGTTTCGGCAGCTTTGGCGCAATCAGATCCTCTGGCGATCAACCTCGATGAAGTGAACTGGGGTAATGCAGGTGGTGGTAATGGTGTGCCAGTTGGCACTCGCACTGCGCGTCAGGGCATCGACCCTGATACTGGTGGCATTACTTATTTTGCTTTATTCCCGGCTGGCACACGCTTCGATCGCCATTGGCATTCCCATGACGAATTTGTCTCTGTACAACAGGGACCTGTCACGCTGACTCTTGGCGAAGAGCGACATACATTGCATGCCGGTGCCTACATTGTGATTCCCGGCGGCATGGAGCATGTCTGGGAAATTCCCGACAGTGGCGACGTTATTATTCTGGTGCGCCGCGCGGGGCCCGCAGACTTTCATTTTGTAGAGGAATAAACCGCTGCTGATTTATTGCAGCCAGTCATCCACAGCTTGGAACAAGCCATTGCGATGGCTCTCGAATGGCTCGCCAGTAGCGCGCGGCCAGGCACTGATAACGGCGACGACCAGCCCGGTTTCGGGATTGATGTAAATGCCCTGCCCAAAGATACCACTGGCGCGAAACACACCCTCACCTTGCAGCCACCACAGATAACCATAGCCATTGAAAGCTGGCGACGGTGTGGTCGAATCACGCATCCAGTTGTCTGGTAACACACGGGTCCCATCGGGAAGTACGCCGCCCGACATGGCAAACAAGCCCAGTCTTCCATAGTCACGCAAAGTCGCATTGATACAACAGCCGCCACGTTCACCGCCGCCCTCGCCATGAGTGGCCCAGTTGGCATCTGACTCCATACCGAAGGGTTGCCAGATTTTGTGCTGCAAGTAAGTCGCCAGGTTATTGCCGATGGCGGCTCGCACTATGGCACCAACCAGATCCGTCTCGCCCGTGTTGTAATTGAATACCTCACCGGGCGTGGCGACATTGGGTTTGCTACCCATAAACTCAAACAGGCGCACGACATCGCCACCCGGGTAGGTTGCCACGTCGGAATTCGGGTCGGCATAGTCTTCATTCCACTGCGCACCCGATGCCATGTGCAACACATCGACAATGCGCGCTTCGTCATATGCCGAGTTTTGCAAGCGTGGCAGGTAATCCGACACGCGCTCTTCGATGCTGGCAATATAACCATCTTTCACCGCAGCCCCCAGCAACATGGAAGTGACTGACTTGGACATCGAGAAAGACACCCAGAGGCTGTCCTCATTGTTACCCAAGCCATAGCGCTCGAGCAGTATCTGCCCGTTCTTGATCACCAGCAAGCCACCTACATGGTTGTGCAGCATGAAATCATCAACATCAAAATCATCGCCGCCGGCGCTGTAACTGAAATCACTCCAGTCTGTTGTCTGGTAAGGCAGTGCCAAGGTGAACTCGCCCGCTTCGATTTCGCGCGTTGGCGACATGGCCGCCCAGTTACGAAAGCGAATGATCTGCGCATCGTCACCACCGGCGCCGAGCGACCCACCGGTGGTCGGCAGGTTCTGCAGGTCCAGCGCCGGATCGACATAACGTGGCTCTTGTGCCTGCAATACTGTCGCCAGTGGCAGGATCAGCAAACTGCTTAGATAAATTGTTAGACGTGAGGGCATACGGTTCTCCTGAGCGGGCCTTGCTATTTTTCTGCGAATTTTCTTGTCACCTTCTCAGCCCGCTAATCTTTGGCTGCCCAAGGCAGCCATTACAAAAGCATTGCCAGATTTTGAATGACTATTGACTCTCTACTGAATCTCTACGGACTCTTTACTGACTCTCTAACTGGAATCTCGAAACGCGCTCCATTTGCGCCGTGGGCAATTCGCCACTGATCAGTGGGCGGTAGGCTTCATCTTCATCCAGATAGACTTTCAACCAGGAAACACCCAGCGCACCAATCAGATCATGAGCGTCGATATTCGGCAGCAGGCGCTCATCATCGGTCGCAGAATTGGCGACGAAGTGATTGCCGCCAGCAACCTCCACGTACATGCGCGTGACGTCTTCTGACAGCGATTGAAAGTGCGGCCAGGCGTGTTCATCCGCTTCGGCTATCTGATCATCCTCACCGGCAAAGATCAATGTTGGCACATTGATAGCGCTGAATTCGCCATCTGGCAGCCAGGGAGTGAAGGGAATAATCGCTTTGAGTTGTTCGCTGTGAGAATTGGCTGCAAGCAAAGTGCCGCCGCCGCCCATCGAGTGACCCATCAGCGCCATGCGGTCATTGACGATCTTGCCACGTATCGGGCTGCCACTACGTTCGCCTTCACCGCGAATTACATCGATTGCTGCCATAAGCGCATCGGCGCGAAGTTGCGGGTCGTCGGTTGGCGTGTTGGTATCGAGAATCAACACAGCGAAACCATATGAAGACAAGTGTCGGCCCCACCACTCCATGTTTTCCTGTGTCTCTGTGTAGCCCGGAGCAATCGCGACACCACCAAAATCAGTGCCACGATTGGCAGGAAAATACAGCGTAGCCGCCGCGTACTCAGGCACCGATGGAAGCTGATTGTAGTAAGCCACCTGATAGGGGCCAGGTCGCGCCAGAGATTCCAAAGTAGGAGGTTGCGCCACGGCTGTCGCTGACAACATCAGAAACAGTGTTGGCAGGCATACAGAGAATTGAGCAAGAAACTTTTTCATTATTATGTCCGAATAATCCTGCCTGGCAGTTGATCCTGTACGGATCAACAACTGCCTGACAGAAGAGCATTGAATTTCAACAGCGAGTTTAACTCACATACCATAGTCAGCGAATTCACAGTGATTATAGCGCGCTGTAATACTTAGTAACATCATCCCGCAAATACATGGGCCCTGTGTAAAAGCACAGCCCACCAACACCTATCAGCTTTTAACGCGCACACTACCGAATAGCTATTTTCTCAGTCAGTTTTTGGTGCAATGACCAAAAAACAGCGCTATTTCTGTAAGCTAATGGTGCATTTAAAAAGTCGCTGTCTAATTCCCTGTACTTGAAAATCTGGACAGTGATAATCTCGACGACACCACAGCCATGATGTAAATCACTCACCCTATTCTATTCACATTAAGGCAAATACCGAGGTATACGAATGCTCCCCTTGATTCATCCTTTACCGACATTGTTCGCGTGGCACGCTCGCGTGGCAGGCATCGTGACAATTACTTTTCTGGCGCTGTTTTCCACCATTGCCCAAGCGCAATCGCTGTCGTCCATCGAAGACATGATCAGCGACACTACTGAGATGGAAGGCTATTTCAATCTTTACTGGGACGACTCTGCTGGCAAACTGTATTGGGAGATCGATAAACTTGGTACGGAATTTCTCTACCAGATCTCAATGGGCTCTGGTCTGGGCTCCAACCCGATCGGTATCGATCGCGGTCAACTGCGCGGCACTTACTTGTTAAAAGCCAACCGCGTTGGTCCAAAGGTGTTATTGGAAGAACAGAACTATCGTTATCGTGCCACTAGTGATAATGCTCTGGAGCGACAAGCTGTACGTGATGCGTTCGCACCATCGGTACTCTGGGGATTCGAGATCGTCGCCGCAACTGGCGCCAGTGTTCTGGTTGATGCCACTGACTTCTTCCTGCGCGATGCGCGCAATATTGTTGGCCAACTTGCCGCGCGCAATCAGGGCAGCTACACACTCGACCAATCGCGAAGTGCGATCTTTTTGGACAACACCAACGCCTACCCTGAAAACGTGGAAGTCGAATCCACTCTGACTTTTACCAGCCGCAATCCCGGAAGACTGGTTAACAGTGTGGCCGCTTCCGGCGAAGCAGTCACCCTGCGTGTGCACCATTCCATCATCATGCTGCCAGATGACAATTATCAGGTCCGCTTTGCTGATCCCCGCATTGGCACTAACGGCCCGACTATTCAGGACTATGGCACTGACATCGATACTGACAAAACCGTACGTCTTGTCGCGCGCCACCGACTGGAAAAAGCCAACCCCAACGCGGCACGCTCTGAGGCTGTAGAACCAATCATCTATTATGTGGACTCTGGCACACCAGAGCCCATCAAGAGCGCGTTAATTGAAGGCGCGGCATGGTGGAATCAGGCTTATGAGGCGGCTGGCTTTATCAATGCTTTTCAGGTGCGTGAACTACCCGAAGGCGCCGATGCCCAGGATGTGCGCTACAACATGATTCACTGGACTCACCGCAGCACGCGCGGCTATTCCTACGGCGGCTCGGTGCAGG
Organism: uncultured Gammaproteobacteria bacterium; assembly: GCA_913060975.1. Taxonomy (GTDB): domain Bacteria; phylum Pseudomonadota; class Gammaproteobacteria; order Pseudomonadales; family Pseudohongiellaceae; genus UBA9145. The sequence goes on along the minus strand of CAJXVC010000011.1, from coordinate 144,200 downwards.
ATCCACGCACAGGCGAAATTATCAAAGGCAATGTCAATCTTGGCAGCCTGCGATTGCGTCAGGATTACCTGATGGGCCAGGGCCTCAAGCCCGGTTTCGAGTATCTGGAATCAATCGCCGACAACAACACCGCAGCAGTAAATATGTCGTTGGATCGTGTGCGGCAATTATCGGCTCACGAAGTAGGCCACACGCTAGGCTTCCCACATAACTATCTGGCCAGCTCTTATGGTCGTGAAAGCGTTATGGACTACCCGGCACCTCTGATTGAAATCGATGCCGCCGGTGAGCTGGATTTCTCCAATGCATACCCTCAGCGCATCGGTGAATATGACAAGCTGGCCGTGCGTTACTCTTATGAACAGTTCCCGGAAGGCGCCGACGAAGCTGAAGAACTGCAGAAAATTGTTCAGGAGAGTCTCGATAGTGGTTTGATATTCATGGCTCACAACAACAACAGTTTTGTGGGTGGTGGTCATCAATTCGCCAGCGTCTGGGACAATGGTGACAATCTGGTTGATCACTTAAAACATGAGATCGAAGTGCGCCGCATCGGGCTGGAAAGTTTTGGCCCCGCGTTAATTCGCAATGGTGAGCCGATCTCAACGCTGGAAACTGTTCTACTACCTTTGTATATGCACCATCGTTTTCAATTGAACTCGGCGGCGCAAAGCATTGGCGGCGCCAATTACTTTTACACCGTGCGTGGCGATGGTCAGGTACCGTTCACTATCATCGACGGTGAAGAACAGCGCGACGCTCTGGAAACTGTCCTGTCGACGCTGTCGGTGGATTTCTTGACCTTGCCGACCAGTGTTCTCGAATTGTTGCCACCCGCAGCCTATCGCTACAACCCGGTCGAGCCTTTTCCGGGCCGCACTGGCTTGCAGTTCGATGCGCTGGGTGCCACCGAAGCATCCGCGAGTCTGACCATCAATACTGTGTTGCACCCGGCAAGGATGGCACGACTGGTTGCCTATGGCAGCATGGGCGACTACCCGGATCTGGAAGAAGTAGTGGATCGTCTTGTTGAAGTAACCTGGGACGCGCCAACACCAGACAGCGAATATCAACAGCAAGTACTACAAACGGTACAGCGCGTGACAGTCAATTCAATGATGACGCAAGCCATGAATGACGACAGCTCCGGCGCGATCAAAGCGGTATTGGCAGATCGCCTGAACAAGCTGGCTGCCGAGTTGGAAAGCACTCGTAATCCCAGTGCTCACCAATACGCTGTCGCTGCAGATATCCGCCGCTGGCAGCAAGATCCAATGGCCGCAATGCCAGCGTCAGCGCTGGAAATGCCGGCCGGGGACCCGATCTGACTTTTTAACTTTGTCAGAATTTTTCGGGCATCGGTTAGTAATGCATCGCAAAAGGGCCAGAGTTGTTTGACGGGAAAAGCCGATCACACTACTCTGGCCCTCATGACCCTGCGATGCTCTGCATCAATGTGATGCCCGATAAACAATTGCCGCAATTCGCTAGCTGATCATCGGCGGTTCTAAGTCTGGGCTCGCAGCCATATTCTCTGACTGGAGGCGCCCAAGTGATTAAATCTTTTCTACACGCAAGCCTCACCATTCTGGCATTGTTTGGCTTTTCCTCTGCTATTGCTTGTAGCTGCACGTCCAGGCCCATACTTGAGCTTGTCGAGGTTGGCTATACCGACCATCTGATTGAACTGCAAGTCACTGACACACAGGGCGTGTCACCTGGCTCTACCTCATTTATGGAAGGAACGGTTGTGCGCCAGTTCCGCGGCGAGATCGACGAACAACAGATTCGCATCGATGCCGGCGACGGACTTTCCTGCATTCCCTATGCAACAGAATTCAATGAGAATCAAAGTTGGCTGTTGGCTATTGCCAACATAGACGGTCGATACCTGCTGAATTCCTGCCACCCCAGAATCGCAATCGAAGACGACACGCTTACCGGTCATATCACGCCGTTCCGTTGTTCTGATCACCCTGGCGCTGCCACTTCATGTCATAGTTTGACTCGGGAAGAGTTCAGCGTGGTTCAAGCAGAGCAGTTGTCGATCCCCGAATTTGAAGCAGCACTGGCACTCTATTCGTCTGCAGTAAACTGGACACTGAATGCATGTACCGGCCCATGGGAGCGCTGCAACGTCCGGCCAAGTTTTAATCCAGCAACCGGTGAACTGACCCTGCCAGGCATCGATGTACTGGATGACCCTCTAACTTATGGGATCTCCGGTAGCATGCAACTTATCAAGGATGAGCCAGTCACCTTTGAGGTCATTGAATTAAACGGCATCCCCGGCAATTGATCCTGTATGTAGAACTATGAGCCATATGTGAGCCAACTGAGTGTACTGCCAATGAGCACAAGTCGGCCATTGTGGAGTGTATAGGCGCTAATGGCTCTAGTTATGACAGTTTGCCTGAGCGTACAAAAGCCATTAGCCTATGATATTGAAAAGCTGGACTATAGGAGTATAGATAGTCCAATACGACAAAGTGCAGTTATAAAAATTCATTAACAATAAGATCGTTAGCCTGACACGTTCGTCCGGAGGCGGCCATGCCCAACTCGTTCTACATCAACAGAAAGCGCAGTGCTTTTCTTTCCCTGATATCTCTGATCGCGTTACTACCAGTACAGCTGTTTGCCAGTGCAGAACAAATGGCAGAAGCAAGCCTTGCCTTTCTCGCTACCCTATCTGCCGAGCAACGCGAACAAGCCGCGTATGATTTGCATAGCGATGAGCATTTGCGCTTTCATTTTGTCCCTGATGAAATATTCCCGCGCAACGGCCTGGCTTTAAAAGCCATGGACGCGAACCAACAACAACTGTCGCGCGCACTGTTGCAAACCGGGCTCAGTCAGAGCGGCTATCTTACCGCGTCGGCGATCATTGAATTGGAGCGTGTACTTAAAGTCCTGGAACCCAACGGCCGATTCGTCCGCGATAATGAGAACTACCGTATCAGTATCTTCGATACGCCTACTGCCAATGGCACTTGGGCATGGCGTTTTGAGGGCCATCATTTGTCCCTGCATTTTCAAGTCGTCGAAGGAAAAGTGACAGTCAGCACGCCAAGCTTCTTTGGGTCAAACCCCGCTCATGTCACACATGGCGCGCAGACCGAAGCCCAACAAGATCAGCGCGTCCTGGGCACTCGAGAAGATGCGGGTCGAGCTCTGATAGTGGCATTGTCGCAAGAGCAATTAACCAGCGCCTTGCTCGAAGGGGCCGCGCCTCGAGATATCGTCACCGGTGCTGACTACCCGGTCAATCCACTCACTCCAGCCGGGATTAGCGCCGCAGCAATGACAGCGGCGCAGCAGCATCTCTTACTTGACCTGGTTACTGTTTACACGGGAGCCATGAATGCGGATATCACACAACTGCGCTGGCAGAAAATCAATGCCGATGGCTTTGCCTCTGTCACCTTCGCCTGGGCTGGCCCTACCGACATCGGTGAACCACACTACTATCGCGTACAAGGACCTTCTTTTCTGATCGAGTACGATAACGTACAGAATGGTGCCAACCATGTGCACTCGGTGTGGCGTGATTTCAATGGTGATTTTGGCGAGGATTTATTACGCCAGCATCATGCGGAGTTTAGTCACGACTAGCCGGCATCTTTAACGCGCAAGCTCGGACACTGGCAATCATAAGCACAGCTTATTCGCTCACTCGGTATTTGAGTTTCCTGCCAAGCTCAAGACCAATAAGCCCCGCAAACACAATAACTATCCACGAGACGCTGTCATAGCTGCGATTTAATTGCGCTTGCACCATTGCATAGATTACAAAAGCCAGCGGTAGTAACGACAGGATCACAACTGCAAGATGCAAATTGTCGGTCTGAACAATACCCAATCTATGCAAAGCTTCTTCGTTATCGTCATTGGCTTGCAAGTACCCAAAGATCACCAAAGGCACAGCGCAAAGCATTGGATACATGACAAATACAGCGACGAAATCAGCCATGTCAGTTATGTATGCACCATGCACCATTAGCACAACATGAGCAGGCAGCCAGGCTTGCAGTAACCGCGTATTGAGACTTGTAGGAGTGAACAATTGCGACCCTATCGATTCAAACAGTTAGTTCAGGATTCCGAGCCTAGATAGCCACCAATTCCGCCACCGATCGCCCCTCCGTAACTTCTGCCTATTAAGCTACCAACTGATGCGCCAACGAACACACCAACAGGACCTGCAATGGCACCAACCGCGCCGCCGATATAGCCACCGGCAGAGCTGCCGTATATCTGGCCACCAATAGCACCAGCAGTACCACCTACTGCAGCACCCAGATTACTGCCACCGACAACGATATCCATCTCTTCAATGGTTAACTCTCTCATAGTATCAAGCCCTCTTATCTGCATAGATTGCAATTACACTGAATAAATATGCTGACTAATGCATGAGTACAAGTCAGTTATTCATCAATATAGAACAAGATTCCAAGATTGCTAATAATCACTGAAAGATTCTTATCGGCGTTGATCGCCGCGTTTTAACAAAGTGTAAATGGAACCTCCAAACCAACTACCAACCAACCGCATATGCCGCCCGCCTGGGGTCGGCGCCTGCCGTCACAGTATCCAACTCTTCGTTTCGCAGGATAGCCTGAATACTTCCCAGCGAGTACGAAGGCGCTAACTCGACCGCATGACCGCGCTCTTGCAAGCCTTCATAGTGTGGTATCGAAATTCTGTCTTCGATGCGCATACTGATCTCCGCGCCTTCCCTGTAGAAATTCGGTTCCGCAAACAGACTAAAACGTGGCGCTTCAATCGCCGCTTGCACAGACATGCCAAAATCCAACACATTCACCAGCACCTGAAACTGGGTCTGACCGATGGTCTCGCCACCCGGCGAGCCCAATGCCATAATGAATTCGCCGTCCTTCATCACCAGAGTCGGTGAGTTATTGAGAATCGGAATCTGGCCACCACGGGCATAGTTCACATCTTCAGGGTAAGGCGATGAGGAACCAATGCGGGTGCCATTATTGAATGTCAGTCCGGTGTTGCCGACGACAACCCCCGTACCAAAAGCACCACCGTGGGTGGGAGTAGCCGCAACAATATTGCCCTGACCATCACGTATCGAAAAGCTGGTGGTACTGCCGGCATAAGACGACTCACGATGTGCGGCAATCTGTGTCGCCGGGTTCAGGTGAGCACGAAATGCCGATGAATTTTCGTGACCAGCCGGCTGGCCTGGCCCCGGATAAATCATACTGGCATCCATCTCAATCAACTCACGCCGGGTGGCCGCATAATCATCGGCTAACATGCCTTCAATGGGCATGGAAAACTGATCCGGGTCGGCAACGTAATGATAGATATCTGCCTTCGCGACTTTGATTGCTTCGGCCAACAGGTGCGTCACCTGTGCGTCTTCTCTGTCCATCGCGCCCAGATCATAGCCCTCAACCAATTTGAGTTGCATGAGCACTTCCAGACCGCCGCGTGAAGATGGACCCGACGAATACACATCATAACCCCGGTAATTGATGTGTACCGGTTCGTGCCAGGTTGCCTGATAATTTTCGAAGTCCGCTTTACGGAACAGACCGCCTGCCTCTGTGTAGAATGTCGCCATCTCATCGGCGATATCACCTTTATAGAAGCGGTCGAATGCCGCTTGCAAAGCTGTGTTGCGATCGGCGCCATCGGTTAACGCCTGTTGTTCTGCCGCTACCAGTTTTTCGAACGTGGCCGCCAAAGCTGGCATGCGAAACAACTCACCGGCTGTGGGAACTTCACCGCCAGGCAGAAATTGGGCGGCGCTATCGGGGTAGGCAGCGAACAGTTCTTGCGAATAGCTGATACTGCTTACCACTGAGGCTTCGATAGGATGGCCGACTGAAGCATAGTGAATCGCTGGCGCCATGACTTGTGCCAATGACAATGTTCCAAAGCGCTGCAGCATACTGATCCAGCCGCCGAACAGACCGGGGACCACGCCCGCTTTGATGCCTTTATCCAATTCGTCAGGGGTCAGGGCTGCTGCATCCAGAGCTTGCGGTGCCGCGCCTGTGGCATGCAATGAATAGACAGCATCACTGGCTTGGTCAAAATAAGTAACAAAGCCATTGCCTGCGGCACCAGACATTTGCGGACGCACCACATTCAATGTCGCTAACGTGGCTACCGCGGCATCGATAGCGTTGCCACCCTGCATAAGAATTTGCAGCCCTGACATGGCAGCCAGGGGGTGACCTGCAGTGACCAAGCCGTTGCTGCCGGGCACTTCCGGGCGGGTACTGTCCCGATTACTGCTCATTTGCAGCGGGTAGGCACTTTCCTGGGGCAGCGCGAGACTGGGCAGTAACAGCAATATGATTAACAGACTGCGGCGCGCCGTCAGTCGCCAATTGTTCAACAGCCTTGGCACATCACGGAATATGGAGTTTGTAGCTTGCTTGCGATTTACATCAGTCATCATGTCACCCGGTGGCGGCGCTGCCAGCGCTCTTTAATGTGAAGAAAAACGAGAATACATGGTTCGGCATGCCAAGATCATGCCCAATTTCCTCAAAAACTAATACTTAGGTATTGACCTAATCAATTAGATCTCTATACTTAGGTATATGCCTAACAATCAACCACAACTCAATCAGATCTTTCAGGCGCTTGCCGACCCCACGCGCATGGCCGTTATCGCCCGTCTTGCCGAAGGTCCGGCAGTGGTTAGCGAGTTGGCCGCCCCATTCGATATGGCACTGCCTTCTTTTACGCAACACATGGGTGTGTTGGAAAAGAGCGGTCTCGTGACATCAGTTAAAGTCGGGCGCAGCCGCCGTTATCAGCTCCATGCCGCTACTATGCAGAAAGCATCGACCTGGCTCGATGAACGCCGCACGCTGTGGGAAAAACGCCTTAACAGGCTGGATGATTTACTACTGGAAATGCACAAGGAGAAATAACATGCCCCTGTCTGAATACACAATTGACCCTGATCTGGATCTTGTTCTTGAGCGCGAAGTGGCTGTTCCCAAAGAAAAAGTCTGGGAGGCATGGACCACTCCCGAAATATTGATGCAGTGGTTCTGCCCACTACCCTGGAAAACTGTTGAGTGCGAGATTGATCTAAAACCAGGCGGCTTGTTTCGTACCGTGATGGAATCACCGGAAGGCCAGCGCATGGATGCCGGTAACGGTTGTTATCTGGAAGTGATCAACAATGAAAAACTCGTCTGGACTAGCGCCATGGAAGCAGACTACCGACCCGCGCCAGCTAGCGAAGACAATCCAACCGGTTTTTTCACGGCTATCATCATGCTGGAAAGCACCGACACGGGAACGCGCTATAGCGTTATCTCGCGCCATAGCTCAGCCGCTCATGCTGAAGCGCATCAGCAGATGGGGTTCGAAGGTGGCTGGGGCACAGCGTTGGAGCAAATGGTGTCGCTGATCAAGACAGGAAGTATCACTTGATAGCGTTCATGCTCGCCTACTAATCAGGTTTGCATCTGTGGCGCAGGCGAAGCGGCATCGGCGGCTTCGCTTTCACTGTAACGAAACAACAAACTGGCCAGAAAGCCAAACAATGCGAATACGAATATCACCGCAAACAATTGTTGGTGTCCGGCAGCACCGGGTGAGTTATCAATCAAGTAACCCATTAATGGCCCCATAAAAATATCCGGCGTAAACCCGACAAAAGACACCAGCCCGACAGCGCTACCGGTATAAATCAGTGGAATCTTCGTCTCACCCATCACTGCGAAATACAATCCGCGTAGCGCATAGATCCCTGCGCTCGTGCCAGCCACTGTCAGCATCAATATTAAAGGGACACCTGGCGCAATCAAGCCAGCCGCCATGATCGCATTGCCGAACATAACGATAGCGAAACTGATCAGCAACATAGTGAAGCAATTCAAGCGGTCTGCCAGCAGCCCGGCACCAATAGCCGCAACTGGCCGCATCCAGAAAGAAATCGTGCCAAGACTCAACGCGGCGACATCGTCATAACCAAACGCATCACGGGCATAGAGTGAGAAATTGTCTGTGCTCTTGTACGCCACATACGCGCATAAAATGATTAGCGCTTGCAACCAAACGGCTCTCATGCCCATGACTTTCTTCAAGCCTTGCAATGTGAAGGATTGGGCATGGGGGTCGGCTTGGGATGGTGACGACTTGCCGCCAGGAATAAACAGCCAAACCAGCAAGGCCGAGCACACACCCATGCCTGAATAAATCATAATTATGGTGCTCAGAGCATCGGCGCGCTGCTCGAAACTCGCTGATTCAACATCGGCAGGGAGCAGTGCCGCAAACAACATTACAGACAATGATGCGAGCACTGCGGCAAACAGCCCGCGACCACCATCAAGCACACCAAATGCCAGCCCTTGATTGCTGTCACCTAACTCTCTGGTTGTCTTTATCAATGCAGCCCAAAACAGGAAGATCGTGGTCAGCCCCCAAATCCCGTAAAGCAAGGTCAACACACCTAACGTGGGTATGGTCGCCATCACTACACCCGCTGCCGAGGTTGCCAGCAGCGCAATAGCCAGCAGACGCCGAACTTCGAAGCGGTCGGCCAACGGCCCGCCGGCAAAATAGGACACCATGGCGATAACGCCATATAAAGAAAATGCTGTTCCCAGCTGCAGGTTGGTAATCTCGAAAACATCGAGAAACACCGGGCGAAAGACCCGCGACAAGACAAAGGGCAGTAGAAAAATAGACTCACCTGCCACTACCAGTGCCAGTAACGCGAGGTAGCGCCTGACCTTGTTGTTGTTATGCTGAGCAGTAATGAGACACTCCCAATTTGGCAAGGACCGGACCATTCTAGCTCGATATGCGTCATGATTGTGGTCTCAATAGCGTTGCCGCAAACTCCCCTGCGTTGCGGCCGAGCCAGGCAATCCCAAAATCAGCGCAGAAGGCAGGCGTTCCGGCCTCTGCAGCAATTCGGGCAGTGGCAATACCGGAGCGATTTGAGTAAAGTAAAGCCCCTTAAAATCAGTGGTTGAGCCCGTAGAGCTATCGCCCCACTCCTGCAACAAGAAATTCCAATAACAGGCAACTATCCAGAACCGAGGCAAGTCCCATGCAGTACGCATCCCAAATTATCGCTCTCACTCTTTTCATCGCCAGTAGCAAGACAGCAATGGCGGCCGACAGTCAGGAGTCTCTGACGACCCAATGGGGTCATCCGGACCTGCAAGGCGTGTGGAACTTCTCTACTGAGGTGCCCTTTCAGCGCGCTGAACAATTCGGCGAACGGGAATTCCTGACGGCAGAGGAAATTGCCGAGATCCAGGCCCGCCTGGAAGCTGAAGCGGCAGCCGGTGAAGTAGTACAAGCAGATGCAGAGCTTGCTGACCGCGGCGCCCCATCGACCGATGAACGCTTTGTTTATGGTTATGACCATTTCTGGTACGAGATGGCCGCCATTACAGATACTGTGCGCACCTCGCAAATCATTTATCCAAGCAATGGCCGCTTGCCCGCTATCGTGGAAGGCGCGCCGCGCGGCCAGAGTGGATTTTTAGAAGACGCCGAAGGCACGCGCCCAGTGCGCACTGGCAGTGGCGGCATTGGTAAAGATGGCCCGGAAGACCGCGGTCTGCCCGAGCGCTGCATCGTGGGTATGAACGCCCTGCCCCCATACCGCGCCAGCCGCTACAACAACAATTTGCAGATCATACAGAACAAAGACCACGTGGTGATCATGTCCGAGATGGTCCACAACGCCCGCATGATACCGCTAACAGATCTGCCACCCTTGCCTGAAGACATCGAGCAATGGACAGGTGATTCGCGCGGTTACTGGGATGGCGACACACTGGTCGTCGAGACCCGCAATTTCAGTTTTTACACCGCCAGTCTGATGTCTATTGGCACCGGTAAAGAAAAACTGCTGACAGAACGTTTCACACGCATCGACTACGAGACTTTGGATTACCAGTGGACACTGGAAGACCCGGCAACTTTTACTGACAAGATCACCGCCGTATTGCCAATGGCCAAAGTAGCTGGGCAGCTGTACGAATACGCCTGCCAAGAAGGCAACTATGGCCTGCTCAATATTCTCCGTGGGGCTCGGGCCGAAGAACGCCGCGCGGTCGCGGGTCAAACTGAGCAGTAATCAAGCGTTGTATCATCGCGCACCAGCACACACTGTGGTGCGCGGCATTACCGACATTGACTGCCCTACTCGCACAATGAAAAATCGGCTGGTGGTTGGCTGGCACTTTCTTAGACAAAAGAAATTTCGCTAAAATTTGCCAGAAAGTCCTGATCAGTTTTTATCATTCACGATCTCCTTCCAGCTCCTTAAACACCCTTAATTTTACGTGGTTTTTCGCGTTTGCGCCCCATTCCGCCGGCCTGTTAGGGTACGTCAAGGAGTGTGTGCGCCGCCGTGCTCGCATGCTGTAAACGGACTACTACATTCATGCCGAACCGGAGGACACCATGCGAATTATCCGCTCACTTCAACTACTCACAGCGACACTGCTGATCTCACTGGCGACAGCTGTCTCTGCGCAACAACCTGACGCAGAAACGCCACAATACAGTGAAGCTCAGATTGAGCAGTTTGCCACCGCTTTTATGGAAGTGGATACGATCCGTCAGGAATACACAACCAGTATCGGCGCAGCGGAAGACCAACAGCAAGCGCAAGCACTGCAACAGGAAGCGCAAACCAAAATGGCCGAAGCCGTACAGGGAAGCGGTCTGGAAATTCAGATTTACAATTCTATTGCCCAGCAATTGCAATCGGACGAAGCTCTGCAACAGCGCGTGATGGAATATATCCAGTAACTCTTGCGATAGTGCGCAATTGATTAATTGGGCTCGACCACGCTACGTGTCAGCACCGGTATAGCCAATTTAGCGCGCATACAAATGAAGCGCATAAAAAAGGGACAACCTGGTTGTCCCTTTTTTTGTGCTAAGTTCTCGTGCTGTTTCGTGTAGCGCGTTTTCCCAAGGCCATCGCGGGTAACACTCAGGGTGTCTGAATGCCGCTATGCGCTGGACCCAATCAAGCTATGGCAACAATATAGCTCGCGCATTGACGTTAAAAGTCACCGTTGTCATGCCCGGCTCGGCCACCGGTGTCGCTACTTCCATCGACGAATCCATCGCCAGAGTTGACATGGCGGCACGATAATAACCGCCATTGCTATTGCTGTTCATGGTTAACTCGACAATCTCGACACTGCTTTTACCCATTGCCGCGGCAGTCGCATCGGCGCGATTGCGAACTTTGGCCAATGCAGCATCCATGAGCGAGTCAGCGACTTCTTCCTGACGCTGGGCAGACAAGGAATAGCTCAGACCATTCATGGTCATTCCCAACTCCTGCAATTCAGCAACCATGTCCAGAACCGCATCGCTGTCCATACCGGTCAGTTGCACGCCCTGCTGAGCGCGCCAGGCAGGATTGTCCAGGTCGCCGCGCGTTGGTCGCCCTGACTGGATTTGGTAGACACGATACTGCTGTGTCGAATACTCCACGTCGCCCTCCTCCAACACTTCGAGCACATCCGCCATAATACGGTTTACTTCATCCTGCAATGCAACCCGATCCCGACCTTGTGCGGAATAAGTGAGGTTGGCATGCAACGTATCCTGCACTACTTCCGTTTGTTCACTGGCGTTAAGATTGACCATGATCTCGCCGGGGTTGAGTACCTCCAGGTTAAAATTATTCTGAGCTTGCGCGGGCAGCATGGCTACTGCGAGCGCCGCCAGAACACCATATGAAAAGCCTCTGAAAGTTTGTTTTACGTGTGACATGATCGTGCCGCTCCTGCGTTGATCGTAATATTTGTAATAACTATGTCCCAATCAACCTGAATGAGAGATTAAGCCAGACATTGAGTTTGTGATGGTCTCGTACAACCCTTTAGGTTTTGCAACAAAGCGCCCGCAATGAAAATGTTTGGCTGCCTTAAAAAGCGATCACCCCATAATGCCTTGAGCTGCTACTTGCCGCTGCAAAAAAATTGCGCATTTTTAGCAATTATTTTCCCGTACTGAGAAAAAATCACAAAACTCCACATCGCAACGGCAGACTGCCCGCACTTGATACCGACTTGATATCTATAAAACTCAATCAATGTGACTAGACGCACAACTCACCGTATTTAGTCGTGCGAATGTTAGTAAAAGTTTGGCCATTACAGCGTGCAGTGTTATCAGTGAACTATGAATATTTACACCCTGATTACTCACTCCTCAATTACTCACACGCCACTCCATCGAATGTTGGCGATTGCGATTCTACTAGTCACAGGATTATCAGGAACGACTGGTTACGCCCAGACACAGCAAAATCAGCAAGCCGGTCTGACAACCAGCATTGTTACCGATAACAAAGCCCCTTTCACGCAGCGACTCCATTCACCAGGCCGACTGGCAGTTGATAGCCAAGGCACTATCTACACCTTTGACACGCTCTCGCGCGGTGGCTTTAAAATCACACCTGACGGCGAGATAGCACAGGTCATTGATTTCAACTTGCTTGATGAAGGCGTTGGCCGAGAGCCGGATGCGATTGCTATTGGCAGCGACGATTCTGCGTACTTTCTTGCTGATCGCTATGTTGTTCGCTATCGGGATGGTGAGGCACTCGAGATCGTCGACTATTTTCAGGATACCGAAATCGATTTTATTGCCCACACACTGATCTGCGATGCCCTGGGCCGGCTCGTATTCATCCCCGACTCACTCGATCGACAGGGTACTGATGCCGCGCGCCTGAATACAGACGGCAGCATTGAACTGCTGAACTTCATCGAGGCCAGTGTGCCGATCAATCTGCTTGTCTCGGCTGTTGAGCCAGACAGCCAAGGCGGCTTTTACATTGCTGCGGGTGATTCGGTGTATCACCAGGACATGAATGGGGCAATCGGTTTGGCGTTCGGCCCAGGCGATCATTCAGACACCCCCAATGAGAACCCAACGACTCTCACACTCGACAATAGTGGCAATCTTTACATAGGGCTCGATACCCGCATTTATCGGCGTACTCCCGAAATCGAAGTCAGCCTCTTTCGCAAAGTAAGCAATATTGTTGACATGGGCGTTGATCAGACAAACCGCCTGCATGTCATTTCACGCCGCATTGTTGCCCTGATTGGCTCCCTTCTCAACCACGGCATCAACGTCTATAGCGACAATGACTTTCAAGGCGAATTTACAACCTACGCGCCATTGATGACTACTGACAAGATAGACCAGATCACAGCTAAGGAAGGGTATTTTGCCAATGCCCAGGATGGGCGCCTGCTTTTCTCTTTTGGCCGATTCGGTATTGGGCAATTCGACAACGGCCAACTAACCCAGGTCACTGATGTGCTACCACAGCCAGACGGCGGCGCCTTTGGCAGTATCGCTCTGGATTTCTTGGGCAACGCCTATTACTCGACCGGCTCGACCAGCACAGTGACTCGCGTGACACCTGGCGGCGTCAAGACCGAGTTGATCGCCGGGTATGGCGACATCACGAATGAGCTCAGTAATGCTGACGCGCTCACCGTCGATCTCGCCGGCAACACCTACGTCGCCGGCAGTCAATCCAACAATGTCTTCAGAATCTCACCGCAAGGCAAGATTGACCTGCTCATTGATGCCACTGGTGATGGCAGTAATGCCCTCGAGCAACCCGAAAGTCTGGCTGTGGATTCAGCAAGCGGCACCCTCTATGTGGCTGGCCGCGCATCACACAACGTTTTTCGCATCAAAGCGGACGGCATGATTGAACTGGTTCTCGGCCCGGAAGGTGATGGTGAAAACAGTTTGCTTGAACCTGCCGACCTTGCCTTGAACCTCAAGGGTGATTTGTTAGTCGCTGGCTACGGCTCTGACAATGTATTCCGAGTCACCGCACAAGGTAGCAGTCAGATACTCGGTCCGAGTGGTAACGGTGCAGCACTGCTGGAGTCTCCTATCAGCGTCACTAGCGCAGCAGATGGCTCGACCTATGTTGTCGGTGAAGCATCTAATAACCTGTTCAGAATAAAGCCTGATGGGCAAACCGATGTTCTGTTGGACAGTGACGGAGATGGCAGTAATTCACTTATGCAACCGCAACAAGTGGTCACAGACCATTGGGGCAACGTTTTCGTCACTGCGTCGGCATCGCACAATGCCTTTGTCATCGGCGCGAGCGGTGAGCCTGTGATGTTCTTCGATGTGCATGACTATACCGAAGACGATCTGAAGTTCGCTCGCATCTCAGGCATTGCCATCGGCCCGCGTGGCACCCTGCTTCTGCAAACCTATGACGGCAAGCCAATAGGCAGTCCGGACGTCTATCGCATTGAGTATCCCGAGCAAATTGCCGCCGCCTACAACCCGAGTACTGGCGAACTCGTGGCTACAATCGACAGCAGCCTGGATGGGAGAATCGACGCCGTATTTTCTCTTGCGCCTGATAGTGCTGCGGCACCAATCTTCAGTTACTCGTCATTCCGTGTAACAGACAGCCCATTGAGTGCCATCGGCGAGTTCGATGCCAACACCGGAACACTCACTATCCCTCAACTCCACGTTGTGGGTGACCGGGTCTATTCTGATGCAGTGCTACAGCGGATAGGTAGCACGTTGCAGTTCAAGCTAGTACAACTCAACAACTAATTGTCCGGATCTACCATTACACAGGCCGCTCCAGCTCAGGATAATCGGTGATTGACGGCATTTTGGCGTTACCGCCAGTGAGTATTTTGCAGTAATCTTGACGTAAAGTTAGGAGACAGCCATGACAATAAAAAAACTGCGCCAAAAGGCCGGCCTTTCCCAAGAGCAGTTGGCAGAACGTAGCGGTCTCAGTCTGCGTACCATCCAGCGTGCGGAAGGCAATAACCAGCTTAGCCCGGCTTCCACGCAAATTCTGGCTAGTTTCTTTGGTGTTGACCAGGCCTCATTGAAATCGCCTGTCATCCAACTCGGGCACGGGCAAACTGCTGATACCGACAGTCGAATGGCCCGCCATCGCGCTGCCCAACTCATCATTTTTGTAGTGACGTTTTTCGTCTGTGTATCGCAGTGGCTGGCCTACTACGCCTATACCGCCCCGGGAGATAACGATGCCAGTCTGGGTACGATCCTGGGCATCATGGCTCAGATTGGGGTGGCCGCCGCAATACTTGCCGCGCTGTTCAATCTGGCCAAGGTGACTTTCGTTTGGAGCTACTACATAACGACATCAGTATTTGTCATCTGCGCTATTGCTTTGGGAATCTGGACAGAAGACTTCGCAGGCTCTCCCTCTTACCAACTACTGTTTCCTAGCCTTTACACCTTGATGGCGCTTTGCCTGCTACTCATTCACATGGTGCAAATAGCGCTCTCACTAAAAGGCGAGACAGTCATAATTACGAGTAAACGGTTGCAGCATTAAACCGTTTTCCAGCCCCACGGTTCAGTACTGGCTAACTGACACCTAACACCGAGTAACAGGCATAAAAAAGAGTGCCAGCTCGCTGGCACTCTTTATAGTTCATGGTTCATGATTTATAGCTTACCACTTATCAGGTTTTTAGCCCGTAGTGGTAATTTCGCTCGACACTACTGACCCAGATAAAAACGCGCATTGAGCCCCAGGATCGCGGAATCGGGATCATCAGTCCACGAACCTGACACACCCAAAGCAACCGAACTGTTGAGGCTGTAAAGCAAGCCAAGGTTCAGCGCGACGTCGTCATCGTTACCGCCGTAGTCGACGTAGTCGAGCCCACCGTTCAGTTCAAGGCCATTGCCGATCCAGGTACGCAGGCCGGCACCCAAACTATAGCCGTCTTCTTCGCTATCAAACGCACCGAACTCAGCTTCTGCTCGCACATATGCCGCCTGTAGCACCAGGTCTGTCGTAGTCGACAATGAAGTATTGAAACCAATACCAACGTTTGTAGTGGAAAAGTCCACGTTGGCATTGTCTGGCTCGAGGTTCGAGTAACCCGCAAAGGCGTGAAACTCTTCAGTGACTGCCATGGAGCCGCCGAATCCGAATCCTTCGCCGTCAGCATCCTCCACTTCGCCTTCAAACACACCCAGTTCCAAAAAAGTGTAGTTGAATTGTTGTGCAGAGGCCCACATCGGAATTGCAGACAGTGCTAATACACAAATAAATCTGGTCATTTTCTAATCTCCCTTGAATAACCAATTGAATGTCGTTGAGTAAATGCAGGAAGGGAATTTAATGACGTCGCCCGATAGCAGGCTGGCGAACAGAGGGTGACTATCCTTCACCCGTGCTCGCAAACTGCACAAAATTTGCAAACCAGCAAACCTGCGCAGTGAAGTTGCATTAGATTCCATTCACATACAGTGCGTATAAATAACACACTCTTCATTGCTTGTCGTAGGACACAGTTCTCACTTTAGCGCTGTTTTAATGTCTTCAGTCAACACAGCACCCGTCCCCGACAGTAGGATAATTCTGATATTTTTTATCACAAGCAACGACAGTGAAATACTGATAACAATCTGCACTACTGTTCTGAACCGGCCAGGTCATAGAAATTTCGGTAGTAAGTGTGATCGGTAGTCGGTGGTTGTGGCGTAATGTAGTGCGAGCCCATTGCCAGCTTTGATGATTCCGCGGCCGTGAAACTCAGAACATGCTTACAGGACTACCAAGGCATTCACAGGCAATAAACACTCAGAATTTCAGGAAATAAAGTTGGGTTGCCAAGAAAAAGGTGGGAGAGGAAGAAAAGAAAAAGTAATGAGGCAGGAAACAACAGTAATCGATTTAGCGATAACTGGCATTTAACAGAAGCAGAAATTCCCATAACAGAAAGACTAGACTGTTTTGAGCCACGCCCTTCCCGATTCTCACTTGGTCGTGGTACGAATTTTTCAAGTAGCTGCCAATAGTTTCATGATTGCGAAGCCAATTTTCATCACCCCGAAAAAGACGGTTCCGGGTGTCACGTTATACGGGGGCTTCCAATTCAGCCACGTAGTTCTCCTGATTGACAGCAATCAAGCAGCGGCGGAGCATGCGCACAACCCAGAGCATTGAGCTGCTTGTTAGCGTCTTGTCTGGCATTCGAAACGATGGGTATGCGCAAACGCGGCAATTAACACGTTCAGCCATTCCCAGGCTGACAAAAACTTGAGTGACCCACAACAATGAATGAAGCAGACAGACTTCGCACCCTTAACGCCTACAACATCATGGATAGTGCAGCCGAGCGTGTGTTTGATGACTTGACCGAACTCGCCTCTGTGATCTGCTCCACTCCCATCAGTATGGTGAGCCTGATTGATGACAAGCGACAGTGGTTTAAATCGAAAATCGGTATAGCAGCAACCGAGACACCGCGTGAGCAGGCTTTTTGTGCCCATACCATCCAGAAAAATCAAATTCTGGAAGTAAAAAATGCCTACGAAGATCCGAGGTTCGCAGAGAATCCGTTGGTGACCGGCGATCCCAATATACGCTTCTATGCTGGCGCGCCATTGCAGACTCGTGAGGGTGCCCGACTGGGTACGCTTTGCGTCATCGACACCAAACCCAGAAAGCTCACCAACGCACAACGTAAGGCACTACAGGTGCTTAGCGACACGGTTGTTGCGCAAATCGAGTACAGGCGAGCCCTTCAAGACATCAAAAAACTGGAGAAAATTCTGCCGATGTGTGCCTGGTGCCGCAGCATACGTGTTGACAGCAAGGCCGACGAAGAAGAGGTCTGGCAACCTCTCGAGGAGTATGTGAGTGAACAGAATCAGGTTAGTCATTGCATCTGTCCAAGCTGTCAGACCAGCATGAAAAAAAGCAGCTAGCCGGCTGGCTACCAAGCGACTCTGAATCAGCAAACTACGGGTATGAATATGGCATAATGGGCGCTTACCGGCATTCTTTGCGACCCCTCATGGCGATTCTGGCAATCCTCTTTCCTGTTCTGGCTGTCTCTCTGGCAGGCTACATCACACTCTCTCTACGCTGGTTCAACCGCGACGATACCGATGCGTTGTCCAGAGTGACATTCAATATTTTGATTCCCTGCTTGTTGTTTGTCAGCACTGCCCGCTCGGATACCAATTTGGGTGAGAGCGGCCAATTTCTCACTGCCTATTACTCTGCCGTACTTGTGGTCTACGGTCTCGGCATCATTGTCGGTCGCCTCTGGTTCGCTTACAACGCCAGGCAGCAGAGCGTTTTTGCGATGGGCTGCGCCTATTCAAATACAACAATTCTCGGTATACCGTTGGTAGCACAAGCTTTAGGCGAAGCCGCTTTATTACCTTTATTCCTGATTATTTCCATTCAGAACCTGGTGATGTTCACCATTGGCACAGTGAGCGCGGAATGGGGGCACTTGTCTACGGATTCGTTTTTTAAAGTCTTCCTGCGCATGGTGAAGCAGTTATTGAGCAGCCCGATTACGGCCAGCCTGATTGCCGGACTCGTCTGTAACATCGCCGGTATCCCGGTCTGGGATCCGCTGTTTAACAGTATCGAAATACTGTCCCGCGCAGCCGTACCAACGTCACTTTTTGTGTTGGGCATGTCGCTCTATCACTACAAGCTGCGCGATCAGGCTGTGCCAGCGACATTCATGACCATTATCAATTGCTTCTTGTTACCCATACTGGTCTGGATAGCGATGTTCAGAATTTTCGAAGTAGACCCGCTATGGGCAAATGCTGGGGTGTTGGCATCAGCCATGCCGGTGGGAATTAGCGCTTACGTATTCGCCAAGCGCTATAAAGTCGGTCATGCTTCAGTCGCGGCTGGCTCTTTGTTATCAGCATTACTGTCGCCAATAACCCTGTCCGTGGTGTTGATTCTGCTTGGCATAGCGTGAGCCTGTAACGATTACTATCGCCCGTTACCGGCTCCAATCATGCCACAAGAATTTCAGGCATGAAAAAGGCGGCGCCCTTGCGGACGCCGCCATTCCAACATTGATGAGAAGGAAAACTTATGCCTTACCTCCCTCTCCAATGCGCTGGACTGATCTGACGAAGCTTAGCGCGCCGCCATCATTCCTGAGCGCTCGTCTCTTGGCAGATCGAAGCGATCAAGCAACATGACTTTAGTCCAGGCTGCGACGAAGTCTTCCACAAATTCCTGCTCCGCATCCTGCGCGGCATAGAACTCGGACACTGCGCGTAGCTCTGAGTTGGAACCAAAGATCAGGTCAACAGGCGTAGCGGTCCACATCAAGTCACCGCTGTCACGATCGCGACCTTCATAGATACCTTCCACTTGGGAAGACTGACTCCACTGCGTTGACATATCGACCAGATTCACAAAGAAGTCATTGGTCAGCGCACCTGGCTGGTCTGTTAACACGCCGTGAGCGAGTCCGTCGGTATTGGCATTCATGGCGCGCATACCACCCACGAGTACAGTCATTTCAGGCACGGTAAGCTCGAGCAATGCCGCCTTTTCGATCAGCATCTCGGCAGGTGAACGAGGATTGTCACCGGCAAAGTAGTTGCGGAAGCCGTCAGCGGATGGCTCCAGTACCGAAAAGGATTCCACATCGGTTTGCTCTTGAGTCGCATCCGTTCGACCGGGAACAACAGGTACGTCTACTTCGTAGCCACCTTGTTCAGCGGCCTGCTCAATGGCTGCGGCACCGCCGAGTACAATCATGTCTGCCAGTGACACGCGCTTGTTGCCTGACTGACTGCTATTGAAGTCGTTCTGAATCTCTTCAAGAGCAGACAATACTTCATTCAGCTCACTCGAATCATTGGCTTCCCAATTCATCTGTGGAGCCAGTCTTATGCGCGCACCATTGGCACCACCGCGCATGTCAGTACCACGATAAGTCGACGCAGATGCCCATGCCGTACGAACCAGTTGCGGTACTGTTAGCCCGGACTCGAGCACATCAGCTTTCAACTGCGCGATATCCTGACTGCTAATCAATTGGTGATCGACTGCTGGTACCGGATCCTGCCATGCGAATTCCTGATCAGGAACCAGATCACCCAGATAGCGTGAAGTCGGCCCCATGTCACGATGCGTCAGTTTGAACCAGGCGCGTGCAAATGCATCTTCAAACTCTTCTGGATTTTCCAACCAACGCGTAGTGATCTCGCGATATGCTGGATCAACTTTCAGTGCCAGATCGGTCGTGAACATCATTGGCGCATGGCGCTGCGCGGGATCATGAGCATCGGGCACAAGATTAGAAGCGGCACCGTCAGCTGGTTCCCACTGTGTAGCACCGGCAGGGCTTTGTGTTTGCACCCACTCATAGCCATACAGATTTTCCAGATAGTTGTGCGTCCAGGCAGCCGGATCGATCGTCCATGCTCCTTCCAGGCCACTGGTAATCGTGTCAGCACCACTACCTGAACCATAGCTGCTCTGCCAGCCTTGTCCTTGGGCTTCCAGACCCGCTGCTTCCGGCTCAGCGCCAACATATTCAGACGGATCGGCGGCACCGTGTGCTTTACCAAACGTATGGCCACCGGCGATCAGAGCTGCAGTTTCCTCATCGTTCATCGCCATACGCCCAAACGCTTCGCGAATCGCATCAGCAGCAGCCTGCGGATCGGGATTGCCACCCGGGCCTTCAGGGTTAACGTAGATCAGGCCCATTTGTGTAGCACCGAAAGGATGGTTCAATTCGCCAGAGTTGTCACGGCGATCTGCGCCGAGCCATTCACCTTCGGGGCCCCAGTTAACTTCTTCAGGCTGCCATGCATCAACACGACCACCGGCGAAGCCAAAAGTATCAAAGCCCATTGATTCCATGCCAACCGTACCTGCCAACACCATCAAGTCGGCCCAGGAAATCTGACGACCGTACTTCTCTTTGATTGGCCACAACAAAAGGCGAGCTTTGTCGAGATTGGCGTTATCTGGCCAACTGTTGAGCGGTGCGAATCGCTGCATGCCACCGTCGGAACCACCACGGCCATCAACCGTTCGATAGGTACCAGCACTGTGCCACGCCATACGAATAAAGAACGGACCGTAATGGCCAAAGTCTGCCGGCCACCAGTCCTGCGATGTTGTCATTAACTCTTCCAGATCCGCTTTAAGCGCATCCATGTCAAGTTGGGCAAAAGCCTCTGCATAGTTGAAATCTGCATCGGCGGGATTGATATCTGCCGATTGTTGGCGCAATGGATCAAGATCCAAACGATTGGGCCACCAATAGTCGTTCCCAGGTGCTGAAGACTGTGCACTGGCTACCGGCAGCTGCGTCGCAGCAGTTATTGCCAGCGCTAATGCCGTCATAGTTGTCGTTAATTTGTTTGTTCGGTTGCGCATAATCCACTCCTCGGATTTAAAACTGTTTTCAATAGGCGAGTTTGGAGAGCACTCATCAGTTAGCCGTCTTTCTCAGGACGCTTAGCCGGTGACTGCGCTTTGCTTTACTTGCTTCTTGATGATTGAACGATAGTGGAGTGCGGTCACGCAGTAAAATGAATAGTTTCGATGACAGTCATCGGCTTTTCCGATGCAACGAGTCTCTTTATTGCAGAAATACCAATAGCCTGACTCCGCCAGCATACGCGCCGCACTGTTGCAGAGGATTCCGACCCCGCTGCGCACCTGCATCTGAATAGAGCTAGCCGGCAAATTCCCGGACAAGGCAAAATGTGCTGCTTTGCTGGAATGCCATCTCATGGTAGTTTTCATCTCATGCGCGCACTAGTCACCATAGTCCTTTTACTGACCAGCTGTATGCTGAGAGCCCAGGCTCCACAAAACAACCTCTTGTCAGGAACTTCATGGCAGTTAGTGGCGATTTACTCAGCCAATGACTCGGCATTCGAACCACGCAATCCGGAAGACTATGTGTTGCGATTCCGCTCCGAGGGCAGACTGCAAATCGAGGCTGATTGCAATCAGGCCGGAGCGGGATGGACGGTGACAAATGGTGAAATTGAATTGTCGGGGCTGGTCACAACGCGCAAACTTTGTATCAGCCCTTCTTTGTTTAATCGCTACATTATGGCTCTTGAACAAGCGAACTCTCTGCAATTGTCTGACGAGCGACTGATAATAACTACTCACTCCGGGATCGACCGTCTCGAGTTCCAACCTCTGGCAGCCACTGCCAGCGGATTCTGAACAGTTGCTATCGTCCAGCTATTCTGCTTTCCGGTAGCTTGGCCCTGATCACTACCTGCATCGACTACTTATACCTTACCTGCCTATTACTACCTGAACTACCTATTTCTACCTGAACCACCTCGCATTAACTGTCTGAATTTCCCGCTGCATTAATTGCTGGCAAATATTGTTGCAAGCGGGCAACCATCACTTATTGATAATGATTATCATTTATATTGCGATTTGACTAATTGCTGAGTAGAATCACCGCATAGCTGAATTCTGGCCCCAAAGGCTGATTTTGACCCAGAACTGAACTCAAATAAGGTTGTCCATGTTTCGAAAAACCCTGTTTTGGCTCCATCTTAGTAGCGGTGTAATCGCCGGGCTAATCGTCTTAATGATGTCGGTAACAGGCGTTATTCTGACGTACGAGCGGCAAATACTCGCCTGGCAAGACCAAGCTTATTTCATTGAACCCGCCCAAGGTCAGACGCGACTAACTGTCGAAGAATTGATCGCCAGCGGCAGTGACGACAGCTTTCAACCCACCAGCATAGCGCTCTACAATGATCCCGCCAGCCCTGCTGTATTACGTGCAGGTCGTTCGGGCAGCCGGCACCTCAATGCTTTCACAGGTGAGGTTATACCGCCACGCGGGCAAGCGCTGGATAACTTTTTTTCCACTATGACTGGCTGGCACCGCTGGTTTAACGTCAGCGGCGATGGTCGTGGCACAGCCCGAGACATCACCGGTGCTGCCAATCTGCTGTTTTTATTCATGATTGTTAGCGGACTCTACCTCTGGCTGCCGAGTATTTACCGTCGCAGCACCATGCGCCTTCGACTCTGGTTCCACCCCAATGCCAAGGACGGAGCAGCAAGAGACTTTAACTGGCATCACGTTTTTGGCTTTTGGTTCGCCATTCCGCTTATTGTGGTCGTTGCCACAGCCACAGTTTTCAATTATTCATGGGCCAACAATCTGGTCTATCAGCTTGCCGGAGAGGCGCCTCCGCAGCGTGGCGGCTCAGCAGCCAGCAGCGAAGCGACTGCACCGCAACCCGCACCTACCGGTACACCTTTGGCCTATCAGGAATTGTTTGCTATCGCCGGCGCCCAAGTCGACGACTATCGCTTGCTGACTATGACAATTCCCGACTCAGCAGCCACAACAGCCGAGTTTTCAATTGATCAGGGCAATGGTGGTGAACCGCAAAAGCGTCATAGCGTGACTCTTGATACCTACGATGGAAGCGTTGTGGAGTGGGCACCATTCAATAGCCAGAGTGCGGGTCGTCAGGCACGTTCCTGGGTCAGGTTCTTGCATACTGGTGAGGCGTTAGGGCTCTTTGGTCAGACGATCGCCGGGCTGGCATCGCTGGCAGGCGTCCTCTTGACCTACACTGGTTTGGCACTGTGCCTGCGCCGATTCCGAAACTGGCTGCGAAGATTAAAGAAATCATCCATGGATAGCTCGACAGCCGGAGCATCGGCGAACAGCTAGCTTGATACTTCACAGGTTGTGGCAGGTTGTACGGATAAACCAGCCAATGCTCAATAGCATTGGCTGGCTTTCATACACTGAGCAAGCTATCAGGCGGGATCAAGCCGCATGAAGTAGCGCGGCGGAAAGCCGGTTCGAAACCGGAAATCGAAGCTAACACTGTAAACTTCTTCCATAAGCTCTTCTTCTGCCCCTTCCAATGGCACTGCCACATAGGGCGCGAAGCCTTCACCGCTCTCCATTTCCACTTCAATCTGCGGGTTTTCCAGCGCCTGATGATACCAGGCACGAGGCCAGTGATTGGCGGCAATATAGGCATCGCCCTCATATTCAACCAGACGAACTACTCGTTCGTGCCGGTTATTGTCATCATCAAAGGTCGCGATAACAATAGTCGACTGATTTTCGGGTTGATTGACTCCCAGACTAACCTCGAACAATACGACTTGCCCGATGTAGAGCAGCAACGCTACACCGATAGCAAGCCCAATCCATTTACCTGTTTTCTTATTGGCCATGTTTACCCTCTACTCACTTTCCAGTTAATAAATGATAAGACTATTCAGCTAGGACACAGGGCAGCGGAATCATCGACTGGTTCTGCCCATCTGTGAGCACTGTACTCAATTCACACTGCCAGAACAAATGGCCACATGACAAACTACTGACGCTGCTCATCAGCGGCTTCAGCTGTGCAATCGGCAATTCATTCGGGCTACGTTTATGAAATCACAGTCAGAGTGTTACTTCGGAGTCACTGCAGACAAGCAATAGGTGCGATGCTTATTGCAGCTTACGCTTAACCGATTAATCCAAAATAGCATTCAGTACTGTCTTGCAACCTAGGTTTGCTGACGCTAAGCTTCTTACCGTGAAGAAACTACCAAGAACGACTGCAAAACGATCCTCCTGCCCAGTGGCTACGGCTCTCGATGTGTTCGGCGACAAATGGACTCTGTTACTGATCCGGGATATGGGAATTTTCGGCCGAACCCGAAACAAGGAGTTTCAGGATGGCAAAGAAGGCATACCTACCAATATTCTCGCCAACCGCCTGAAGTCGCTGCAAGAGCATGGTCTTGTGCAACGCAAGCCCTATCAGAACAATCCTCCCCGCTTTGAATACCACCTCACACCAGCTGGAAAAGAACTCATACCCATTGTTCGATCTATGGCCCGCTGGAGCGCGGATCATGTCGCTGGCATACGCATCCCCAAGCGCACTCAGAAATAGTCACTACCCCTGAATGCGGGGTCCAACTCCAGGCCGGAACTCTGGATGCGCACTAGTTATTTGAGCTACAGGTCTGAACCATAGCCCCGGCCTACAGCCTGAATCTAAGATCCAAATCAAAACCCCAAGTCAGAGACCTTAATCCCAGGCCTGGATCCCAGGCCAATTGCGACATATTGTAACTTGTATTTTACAAGCCACATGGCGACTTCTACTATGCAAGCTCATGCCCATAACAAGATAATAACGAGATTTCGCCATGAGACAATTTTCTGGCTTCCGCAAGCCATGGCTGTACTGCGCACTGACTTTTACCGTTTTTGCTATGGCCGCCGAGCCACTCGTCGCTCAATCCACCGATGAAAGCGATTCAACCGTCACTTTTCCTGCTGCCTATTTTTCCCAGTTTAATCCGCTAACAGTCAACGACATGCTGGACCGGGTTCCGGGCATTGATCTCATTCGCAATACACGCAACACCAGCGCCGATGGTGACCGCGGATTAGGAGCCAGTTCCAATATTTTGATTGATGGCAAACGACTTGCCGGCAAGGCCAATGAAGCCGAAGCGCAATTGGACAGAATCAGTGCCGATCAAGTCGAGTACATTGCGATTGTGCGCGGCACATCAGCAACACTGGATGTACAGAACAGCGGTCAGTTAATCAATATAGTTTTGCTTGAAGCGCAATCACAGTCCAACCTCTCAACCGAAGTTACCGGCAAACACTTCGACGACGGCACTTTCGAACCCGGCTTCTCGCTGGCCTGGAGCGGCCAATCTGGCAGCCTCACCTATCTGTTAAGTGGCTCCGCCCAACCCGCCTATCAGCACACCTATAGCGTGGAACAAGCAGTTAATGGTGACTTCTCCCCTCACGAGATCATTACCTTTGATCGCTTTCAGAATCAGACTGACTATTCATTCAACACGAACCTGACCTGGGATATGAGCGATCGCGACCGCCTGGCAGTCAATGCGCTCTATAACGAAAACGACCCGCCCGTCGACTTGTATCGGCGCATTACCAATATGGATAGCGGTGCCGCGCAGACTACCTATGAACGTGAAAGCATTCCCGCCACAGCCAATGACTGGGAACTTGGCGCCGACTATCAGCATAGCTTTACCAATGGCAGTCGGTTCAAAGCACTCTTTATCGTCAACGAGCGCAAGACCGACAGTACCCGCGAGCGATTTGCTGCCGCTACCCCCGAAGGCCCGGAGAGCAAGAATCTGTATCTGGACACCAAGAGTCGCTATCGCGAGCGCATCGGTCGCTCGTCCTACACAATGCAACTGTCTGAAGGGCACGGGCTCGAACTGGGGGCGGAAGTTGCGCAAACCATTCAGGACTCCAACTTGAAACTCGGGGTTGCCACTGGCGGACCCGGCGCCGAAAGCCACGGCGGCCTGACGCCTGTTGGATTCGGCAATGCCAACTCCAGTGTCGAAGAGCTGCGCATCGAACCCTTTGCTGTCCACAACTGGCAGATCAATTCGCGCTTGTCTTTGGAAAGTTCTCTGGTTGGCGAATATTCGGAAATCGAACAGTCAGGCGATGTTGCAATCAAACGGGACTTCAGTTTTATAAAACCTAAAATTGACCTGCGCTATGACCTCAGCTCAACGCTACAGTTTAAGGCCACAGTGGAGAAGTTTGTTTCCCAATTAAGCTTTGCCGATTTTTCCCGTTCCAGCAATACCGAGGACGATGAAGAAAATACCAAAGCCGGCAACCCTTCTTTGGAACCGGAAGAAAGTATCCGCGTAGAACTGAGTCTGGACTATCGCCTGCCCAATGATGGCGGCGCATTGAATACCCGCTATTTCCACTACCGCTTCGATAACAAAATTGGCGGCATTGATATTTCTACTGATGATTTCCTCGATACAACAAACGGCAATATTGGCAGAGCTGATGCCTATGGCGTGCAGCTCAATGCCAGCTTACGGCTTGGCAGGCTTTCGCTACCGAACTCCCTGCTAACGGGTTCCATTACTGTACAAGACTCGGACATCGAAGTTGACCCGTTCACCAACCGGGATGCGCACTTTTTCCCTTACGATCGTGGTGGCTACCGCTTTGGCTTCCGTCAGGATATACCCTCTCGCAACATTAACTGGGGCGTGAATTTTGTCGAGCGCATAGACGGCAACCGTGTCCGCTTTGATATCGACAATCGCTTCGAATTGGCCGCGCCAGGCAATCTATCAGCATTTGTCGAGATGGTTGGCTGGTTTGGCTTTAACTATCGGGTGGAAGGTAACAACATCAAGGACGCCGGCCGCTGCTACAACCGCTTTCGGTTCGCGGGCGACCGGCGAACTGCCGCACTGTCGGAAGTTGAAAATATCTGCGCCACAACCGGACCAGAATACCTATTCAGAATCAGGGGCAATTTTTAGGCATATTGGACGCTGCAGAAATCGTACTGTCTAGACCAAAGCCAAGCAGCAAACACAGTGCTAGCTGGATGACTCTCAAGCTTTTCGAACTGCCTGAATCGCTTTTTATTGTCTTGTCCATGTTTCCACCTTTGTGTAATTGCGCTGAATTCTGTGTAAGTAAAACTGCAGCCAAAGTCTATAGTCGCAAATGACAAGGTCTCACTGAGAATGTCCAGAGTACGTACTGGTTCGTTTAGTAATTTTGTAGATTCTGGCGCCATCGACTATCAGCCCAAAATCCGATGCGTCAAGACTCAACAGATTGGTTGACACGCCTATCCGCAAACTTCCCAAAATAAGACACGAATAATTTTCAGAGCATTCTGGCATGGTTAACCAAATCCCAGCAGCCTTTTCTGCGACCGCCAATCATTTATCAACTACCTAGCCAGTGAAGTATATGGCCTAAGATCAAGTAGATCACTTGCACGCGAACGCATGCCAAAAAAGCCACTGTTTAACTCAAGCCACTGTTTTATATGCATAATTTTATGACACTTTATATTGCATACTCACTGGGTAAAGTTTGTTATCATTATTGACGAACTATAATTCAAGAGTTCACATGCCTCGGTTGGCTAGAACGCGTTTGTCGTGCGATTAACTTGGGCAGAACCTTGGCAGCAGATTTAGTACCCTGATATGAGCACCACCAGAAGTACTTCTATAACGAGATTTATACCGGCCTTCGCTGCCGTGATGTTGCTCGTCTTCAGTTCTGCTTCCCACCTTCAGTTTCATTACTGCCTTGATGGTAGCGAAGCACCAGTGTCTGTGCATTTTAAATCGAAAGACGCCCACTCTAGCGGTGGAGAAGCTGATGGTCACAACACTGACAAAGCCGATATTGAAGCAGAATTGACGCTGGATGCCTTGCTGGCGAAGGTAGCGAAACTCGCTACGAATTCTACTGCCATTCTCCCTGTCGAATTCACCTTCCCAGCTACAAACTATACCCACGCACAGGTTCCCGCTGAACAAGACCTGGCACCGCGACACTCAGCAAGATCACTCCCTCCTTCCCGAGCTCCGCCTGAATTAATTTGACCCCTTGTTAGATCTGCCATCCCGATTATTCCAATCGGGGACTTTGGCGTTCGTCAGATTTTTATTCAGGAGAACGAAGAATGAGCTTCAGGAATCTGTTGCTCGTGTTTACTCTTTCCAGCACGAGTCTACTGGTCAATGCTCAAGAAGCCTTGACCGGCACAATAAACTTGCGTGATGCATTTGCAGCAGTCATGCGTTCCAATCCCCGTTTGCACAGCTTCCAGTTTCGGGAGGAGGCATTGCTTGGGCGCCGGGAATCAGCAGACCTCAATCCACCGCTACGAGCCAGTGGCGGAGTTGAAGAATTCCTGGGAACGGGAAACCTGCGAGATTTCACGGCACCCGAAATCAATATCGGTTTGTCACAAGTTATCGAATTGGGCGGCAAGCGTCAGGCAAGACTTGGTGTGGCCAACCGACGTCTTGATCTGCTTACAGCAGAACAACGCGTAGTCGAGCTGGACTTGCTGGGAGAAACAATTCAACGATTTATTGACGTTGCATCAGCCCAGCAACTGGTTGCATTACAAGCACGAGCCACAGAAATTGCGACCCAGACGATCGAATTGCTGGAGCCATTAGTGGCGGCGGGCCGATCACCGCAACTGGAGCAGGATCGGGCCGAGGCTGCAAGAATAAGGGCTGAAGCCGCTGAAGCGATGGCTGTCGCTATGTTTGACAGCGCTCGGATCAGGTTGTCGGCAATGTGGGCCATCAGCGAACCACAGTTCGATGCAGTGGAAGCTAATCTGCTGAGCGTAGGCACTCCCGGCTCATTGCAGACATTATTGTCGAACATTGACTCCAATCCAAACGTTGCTATCTATGCCAGTGAAGAACGTTTGCGTGAGGCTGAATTACAACAGGCCAATACGCTCAAGCAGAGCGATATCCAATGGTCTGCGGGAGTTCGCCACCTTCGCGAACTAAACGATACGGCGTTTACTATTGGAGCCAGCATGCCGTTGTTCACTGAATCCAGAGCTCAGGGGCAAATTCGTGAAGCTCGCGCCAACCTGCAAGAAGTGGAGGCACGGCGTGCAGTCACTCTGAATCGCCTCAGAGGCGAAATCACTTCACTTTATCAGCGCCTCAATCAAACCATTTCCGAAGTTGATCTTCTTCAGGATGAAGTCCTGCCACGGCTCGAATCGGTTCAGGAGCAGTCACGGATTGCCTATGAAAATGGTACTTACAGTTATCTGGAACTTATCTCCGCACAACGAGAGTACCTCGATGCGGAATTGGCGCTGATCAATAGTGCCACCACAGCTCACAAATTAAGAGCAGAAATAGAACGGCTCAGTGGTGAGCCTTTGCTTGCCCGTTAATCCGGAGATCATTATGAATCCAATATATCAAACACAAGATTTATTCAACATTTCAAAGCTGCTCACTATTTCCTTTTTCATCGTGGGACTTGCATTCCCAGCGTTTGCTGCTGAAGAGGAGCATCAAGAAGGAGAGCATGAGGAAGAAGAACACAGCGAGTTTGCTGAAATTTCTGCAGCCATGGCTGTGGAGCAAGGCATTCGATCTGCCACCGCGAGCGGCGGCGAACTCGAACTGACACTGCAGCTTTTTGGCAGAACCATGCCCGACCCGCAGCTAGTCAGCCACGTGACAGCACGTTATCCGGGAACGATACGAGACATTGTGCCTGCCCTGGGTGATAGCGTAGAGGCCGGCGAAATCATTGCCACTATCGAAACCAACAACAGCTTACAGACTTATCAGATTAAAGCCCCGATCAGCGGCATGGTAGTCAACAAACATGCCAATCCGGGCGAGCAAGCCATGGAACAAACTCTGATGACGATTGCCAACTACGAAAGACTCTGGGTTGATTTTACTGTTTTCCCCGGGGACACGCAGCATGTCCAAGCTGGCATGACCGTCCATGTAGCTATGGACCATCTTTCCGCGGACGGCAGAATCAGTTATTTAAACCCCAGCCAATCCAATTCCCCAACACTGATTGCAAGGGTTCCTTTGGACAACCCTCGGGGACTCTGGTCGCCGGGTTTGCTGGTTGAGGGTCAGGTGGTAATCGAGCAAGCCAGTGTAGATCTGTTAGTGGACAACAATGCCATTCAGCTTTTTGAAGGCAGTCAGGTGATATTCGTGCAGGAAGGCGACCATTACTTTCCACGCCCCCTGAATCTGGGAAGAAGCGATGGCAGGTTTACCGAAGTGCTGGATGGCCTGTCGGCAGGTGAGAACTATGTTGTAGAAAACAGCTACCTGATCAAAGCCGACTTGGAAAAAGAAGGCGTGGAGCACGGCCACTAGGAGATTAAATCATGTTAGACAAAATTATTAATCGGGCGATCCGGGATCGCTGGGTCGTGCTGATTGCAGCGCTC
The DNA here is from genome assembly GCA_913060975.1 of uncultured Gammaproteobacteria bacterium. Classification (GTDB taxonomy): domain Bacteria; phylum Pseudomonadota; class Gammaproteobacteria; order Pseudomonadales; family Pseudohongiellaceae; genus UBA9145. The sequence goes on along the minus strand of CAJXVC010000011.1, from coordinate 113,576 downwards.
GCTGTCTGTGCGTACGGTATCTGGAATTATCAAAACCTGCCCATTGACGCAGTGCCAGACATTACCAATGTACAGGTGCAAATTAATACTGAAGCACCCGGTTATTCGCCATTGGAAGCCGAACAACGGGTGACATTTCCCATCGAGACGGCCTTGTCCGGACTCCCTCAACTGTCCTATACACGTTCGCTCTCTGCCTACGGACTATCTCAAGTAACTGTGGTTTTCGAGGAAGGCACGGATATCTATTTTGCCCGCAATCTCGTCAATGAGCGACTGGGCCCGATCAAGAGCCAGTTGCCACCAGGCCTTGAACCGCAGATGGGTCCTATCTCGACAGGATTAGGCGAGATTTTTATGTATGTGGTGAGAGCCGAAGAAGGTGCTCGGCAGCCTAATGGCGAACCCTATGACTTGTTCGCACTTCGTGAAATACAAGACTGGATCGTCAAGCGCCAACTTATTCTGGTAGACGGCGTCACAGAAGTGAATACCAGTGGTGGTTACGAGAAGCAGTTTCATGTCACACCCGATCCCGCCAAGCTACTACGCTGGGATCTGTCAATGCATGATGTCGTAAACGCTCTTTGGAGTAACAATGCCAATACTGGTGCCGGTTACATAGAACGGATAGGCCAGCAACTCCTGGTGCGCTCGCCAGCTCAATTACAAAACCTCGATGAAATAAGTAATGTCATGATCGGCAATCGCAGCGGCATACCTATACGGGTAAGCGACGTTGCTGATGTGTCCATCGGCCGGGAATTGCGAACAGGCGCAGCGACTTATTCAGGCGAAGAAGCTGTAATAGGCACGGCTTTCATGCTGATTGGTGAGAATTCACGTAGCGTTGCAAGACGAGTCGCTGAAGAGCTCGAGCAAATAAATACTTCGTTACCTGAAGGTGTAGTCGCCCAGGCTCTCTATGATCGAACGGATCTGGTCGACAAGACAATTGAGACGGTGCGCACGAATCTTCTCGAAGGTGCTTTACTGGTCATTGTTGTCCTCTTTCTATTGCTTGGCAATTTCAGGGCCGCGCTCATCACTGCGTTCGTCATCCCCATTACGATGTTGGCCACCATAACTGGCATGGTGGAAGCCGGTGTATCTGCCAATCTAATGAGTCTTGGGGCGCTGGATTTTGGCCTCATAGTTGATGGCGCCGTTATTATTGTGGAGAACTCCATTCGGCGACTGGGCATGGCCTATCACGGCCGGGAATCGCTTTCCCTGAAAGAGCGATTGCACGTGGTATACAAAGCGACCAGCGAAGTGATTCGTCCCAGCCTCTTCGGAGTGACCATTATTACGCTCGTGTATCTGCCGATCTTTTCCCTCACCGGCATCGAAGGCAAGATGTTTCACCCAATGGCAAGCACGGTTGTCATGGCATTGATTGCCGCGATGATCCTGTCACTGACCTTTGTTCCCGCTGCTGTGGCACTTTTTGTAAGAGGCAGAGTTTCTGAAAAGAAGAATGTCCTCATGCGTGGCGCCGAAACTGTATACCGACCAGTATTGGCTCTGGCACTGCGATTTCGCTGGGCTGTTGTCACTCTGGCCATCGTGGTTGTCTCCGCCTCTGCCTGGCTGGCCAGCACCATGGGATCGGAATTCATACCGCAACTGGACGAGGGGGACGTCACAATTCAGGCCTTGCGTACCCCGGGCACGAGCCTGCAACAATCAATTGAAATGCAGGATATTCTAGAACGACGTCTACTGGAGTTTCCGGAAGTTGCAGAGGTCTTTTCGAGAATTGGCACACCGGAGATTGCATCAGATCCCATGCCGCCCAGCATCTCGGACACTTTCGTTATTCTCAAAGATAGAGAAGAGTGGCCCAGTCCAGACAAGGAAAAAGTCGAACTGGTTGAGGAAATGGAAGCAGTAGTCACCCAGCTACCCGGCCAGATTTATGAGATAACCCAGCCTATTCAGATGCGGTTCAACGAGCTTATTTCAGGGGTCCGTTCGGACCTGGGCATACTGGTGTTCGGAGAGGACCTGGATACGCTGGCTGATACCGCACGTGAAGTACTCGAAGTGATCGAGACAGTACCTGGAGCAGCTGATGCCCGTATCGAGCAAACCGAGGGCCTGCCAATGCTTACCGTTACTCCAAAGCGCAAGACAATGCTGCGTTATGGCCTGACAATTGAAGAAGTCCAGGATCTGATTTCCACGGCCATAGGCGGTGAAAGTGCCGGACTCATCTATGAGGGCGACCGCCGCTTTCCATTGGTCGTGCGACTACCGGAATCCATCCGCACTGACGAGCGGCAATTACGTCGCTTGCCAGTTCCGGTGAAAACTTCGGTGAGTGACGCCGGCTATGTCCCGCTCGAAGAGATTGTCGAGATTGAGACTATCCTGTCGCCCAATCGTATCAGCAGAGAAAATGGCCAGCGAAGAGTTGTGGTCAGTGCAAATGTACGTGGCCGGGATCTGGGCTCCTTCGTAGAAGAAGTTCAACAGGCAATAGCGGAACAGGTAGAGATGCCGCCCGGCTACTTTGCTGAATACGGTGGCACTTTTGAACAACTTGAGTCCGCCAGCCAACGACTGTCTTTGGTGGTTCCGGCTACCCTGGCGCTGATTTTCGGCCTACTCCTCATCGCCTTCGGATCATTCCGGGATGCCCTGGTTATCTTCACAGGTGTACCTCTGGCACTCACTGGCGGGGTGCTCAGCCTCTGGCTGCGTGACATGCCTTTGTCGATTACAGCAGGAGTGGGCTTTATCGCGTTATCCGGTATCGCAGTACTCAACGGTCTGGTCATGCTCTCGTTTATCAAGACTTTATGGCTAGAGAAGCAAGACCTTATGATCGCCATTACCGAAGGGGCACTGACCCGTCTCCGTCCTGTTCTAATGACCGCATTGGTAGCCAGTCTAGGCTTCGTACCGATGGCTCTCAATACGGGCATCGGATCAGAAGTTCAGCGTCCATTGGCTACCGTTGTTATTGGCGGCATTATATCTTCGACGCTTTTGACTCTGGTTGTTCTTCCTGCATTGTATTTAATTTTCAACAAGACTAGGCGGATCGGCGACACGGCGACACCAGAAAGCTAGGTCGCCTACAGAATCCTCGATATTGGCTCGATTTGAGCCAATATCGGATTCTTCCCGGAACCAATTTTTGCAACTACGGATCAGGTTCAATGACTCATGAAGAGATGGATTTAAACTCTCCCGATAAACGCAGGACATTCTGGATTGTTCTGGTTTTGAATGCTCTACTTGCAGTTGGCTTTCTGTTTACTGGTGTTATTGCCGATTCCAATGCTTTGCTTGCCAATGGACTCGACAATACTTCCGACGCAGCAGTCTATGCTCTAAGTTTACTGGCCTTGACTCGATCTCGCACATGGAAACGCGGAGCAGCCAAAGTGTCAGGAACCATGCTGCTGATTTTCGCTGGGCTGGTTGTTATTGATGCCGTACGGCGTTATTCGACAGGCTCGGAGCCAATTGGTTGGACGATGATCGTTATGGCCATAATTGCTGCAGCGATTAATCTATCGTCACTCTATCTACTCAAGCGTATCGAGCATAACGACGTCAACTTAAGGGCTGCTATCACTTTTAGCTTCAATGATTTCGTCGCCAATGGTGGAATTATTATCGCTGGCGCATTGATTTATCTTACCGATAGCAACTTGCCAGATTTGATAGTTGGCGCCGCCGTAGCTGGTATTGCAGCTTATGGTGGTATCGACATACTCAAGGACGCGCATATGGACAAACATGACGAGGATGGCACGACGCACAAATCTGGTAGCTAGCTCGTTTCAAGTCAGGCTTACAATCATATTCAGCCTTTCGAGTTTGCTCAGATTTTGAATTATTAACTGATTGAGTCAATTGGCGAATCCGCCACGCTGTCTACTCAAGACCTTTGGAAAGAAACCAACGCTCCCCAGCCAGAATAAGAAGTAAACCTATTGCAGAAGCATAGATTACAAGCACATCTGATTGCAGTTTCACCCATAAAAAGGCAAGCAACACAATAACGTCAAGTATGATGGCCGTTACCAAAATAACAGCGCTAGCTCCTATTTCTCCTCTGACATGACGAAGAATTCCCCAATGGATCGCAATGTCCATAAGGATATAGAAAATTGCACCTAGAGAGGCAATTCGACTTAAATCGAAAAAGGCTGCCAACAATATAGCCAAAATGATTGTGTAAACCAGCGTGTGCTTCTGGATACTGCCAGGCATACCGAAATGACTGTGTGGCACCAGCTTCATATCGGTGAGCATAGCCAGCATGCGCGAAACGGCAAACACACTTGCAATCACTCCGGACACGGTTGCTACGATAGCGAATATCACCGTGACCCGAAGCCCAAGATCACCATAAGCAGGCCGGGACGCCTCGGCCAATGAGTAATCTCGCGCCGCGACAATTTCGTCTACCGTCAGATTACCCGCCACTGCAAAAGCAACAAGCATATACACAAATACACAAATTCCAAGCGATAGAATAATTGCTCGCCCCACATTCTTGTGTGGATCTTTGATCTCGGAGCCGCTATTGGTAATGGTTGTGAACCCCTTATAAGCGAGGATTCCAAGGGCTACAGCGCCGAGAAAGCCAGTCAAGGTTGTTTCTTCCTGAGGCGAAGCGATCGCTTCAAATGTAAGTCCGGACGCCCACAAGCCTCCGATTGCAAGAAAGGCCAACCCGCCGATTTTTATAAATGCCATGAAGAATGAAAATGTCTGGATAAAACGATTACCGAGGACATTAATGACAAATGCGAAAACAAGAACTGCCACTGCAAGCGCAGGTATCATCCAGCCTTCAGGGTCAGCACCTGACAGTTGCAGGCTATAGGTTGCAAAAGTCCGCGCCACAAGACTTTCATTGATCACCATCGAAAAATACATCAACAACGCACAAACCGCAGTGATAGTGCCACGCCCATAAGCCTTCTCCAGGAACATGGCGATACCTCCTGCTGACGGCCAGGCATTGGCCATCTTGACATAGCTGTAAGCCGAAAAACCTGAGATAACTGCAGCCACAAGGAACGCCAAGGGAAACCAATCGCGAGCCAACTCTGCGACTTGTCCAGTCAGGGCGAATATACCTGCACCGATCATAACCCCTGTTCCCATGGAAACAGCACCCCATAAAGTCAGACTGTTCTTCTTATAATGAGAGCTCCGATCGTGGTGAGAATGGTTAGTCATAAGTAATCCCTATATTGGTTTTGATTTTGATTTTGGTGTTAAGATATTTATGTCCGTACTGTTTGAGGGCTCCGATCATGACTTATGTTGTTGGCGAAAACTGCATTAAGTGCAAATACACTGATTGTGTCGAGGTATGCCCGGTTGATTGCTTCTATGAAGGACCAAACATGCTAGTCATCAATCCGGAAGAGTGTATTGATTGCGCATTATGTGAACCGGAATGCCCGGCCGATGCCATCTATACCGAGAACGAATTACCGCAAGAGCAAGAAAAATTCCTCTCCTTGAACAGGGAACTCGCCACTCACTGGCCCAATATCAGCGAGGCAAAACTGCCTCCAGACGATGCCGATGACTGGTTGGACAAGCCCGGCAAACACGCCTTGCTGGAGAAAAACTGGTCGGCCTGAGCGTGACCGGCCGCTGCCTCCTTAAACACTCAATTTTCGGCGGCGTCGGCAGTTCCCTGCTGCTGCATATGTGACATCATCTGCCTCATCATCATGTGCATCATCTGCATACGCTCCTGCATCATCTGCATCCGGTCTTGCATCTCCTGCATGGAAGTGGCATTGGCGTCCGTCTGATCGTCATCCGACCCGGCACCTCCCCTCATGCCTTCCATCATTCCCATGCTGCTCTGCATTTGCAGCATATGCTCCTGCATCAGCTGCTGCCGACGCTCCGGGTCGTCTTCCTCGCGAATCTCGGACATCAAAGACTGCATGTCCTGCATATGTTCATGCATGGCCATCATCTGCTCCTGATTCTTCATACCCATGGACCCGCCGGAATGGTCATGGTCGCTCCCTGCGTCGCCATGTTGCTGCCCCAATGCTTGATGAGACAGACCGATTAATAGAACGGTCAGCGCCAAACCCCGACCAAATAGTCTTGCTGAAAAATGCATTCTCTCCTCCTTCGGTTTTCCGATTTTCAGGTTTAATTCTCACCCCTTTGTCACGCATGCTTGGTGATTCGTTTCAAGCCTGCTAATGTAACCAGGCATCAAGCATAACAGTACAACTGGAGAGGCAGGCTGGCCCAAGTACTTACGCTCTTTTCTTACAAGTCCTCCAGTTGCTGATAGTGTTTCGCCATTTGCATGTCCTCGTGTTCTTCGAGCTCTCTTAATCCTTTCAAAAATTCTGCTGCATGCCCAGCAGGGAATTGGGCTAGAAGATGTTCATATAAATCCATAATTTGTTCGTGTTGATGCATAACATTGAGAAAGATCTCGTCGGCAGACAGGTCAGCCAGTGGCTTGATGCAGTTTTCATGAGGCACAACCGGGTGCTTTTGTAGGTACTCCACGCACCAGGTATTCAACGCGTTAACATGTGCGGTTTCTTCGAATGCATCGAGCGTAGATACAAGCTTTGCTTCGTGATCAGCAAGATATCGCAGCAGGAGTTTAGTCCGTTCAGATTGTCCGGAATCGCTGCAGTGTTGAGCGCATTCATGTGCCCGCTGATGATATTCCCTCGCCCAGCGCAACACATCACGTAAAGACTCGATTTGCATAATACACTCTCCAGTTGAGTCATCTTGACGAGGAACTAATCTATCCCGCCTAGCTATAGAGCTTTTGCAGGAGACCCGGCTGGTTTCGGTGAAATGGAAACACAATCGAGTTATCGGGACAGCATACATCCTGATCCAGCGCCTCACAGTTTGTGCGCCGCAGCAAGTCCCGGATCAGGTTTAGTCTCGCGCTTCGCTTATTGTTAGCCTTGACAATGAACCACGGCACAGAGCCGGTGCTTGTATTGTCAAGCATGACGTTTCTTGCCTTGGTGTATTCATCCCAGAGTTCAACAGCGGCGTCATCAACGGGGCTGATTTTCCATTGTTTAAATGGGCTGCTCCGACGTTGGTCCAGACGACGTATTTGTTCTTCTTTGCTTATATCAAGGTAATACTTAAACAAATTGATGCCTGATTTCTGCAAGAGCGATTCAAATTCATTAACTGTGGCCATGAATTCTTCATAGTCCTCATCACTACAATAGCCCATCACCTTTTCAACTCCAGCCCTGTTGTACCAGCTCCTGTTAAAAATCACGAGCTCACCATTTATTGGAAACTGCACAACAAAACGCTGAAAATACCACGCTCGAATATCCCGCTCTGTTGGCTTTCCAGGCGCAACTATTCGAGTGTCTCGGGGGCTGGCATGTGCCGTGATACGCTTAATGGCACCATCTTTACCGCTGGCATCCCTGCCTTCCAGAATAATGAGGCAACGTTGCCCACTGCAAATAATATGTTTTTGCCATTTGACGAGCTGCATCTGGAGTGTCCGCAACTCATTTTTATAGTCAAACTTGCTAATCATACCGATTCTCACCGAGCAACTTTAATTCTGGCTTCCAGTTACGACTGATTCACACCAGTCTCATTGAGGTTTATGCGCGGCAACCAGGCTGGTGTTGTCTTCATATATTCCTTATAGCCGCTGCCAAATTGTTCCAGCGCAAGCTGTTCTTCTTTATTCGCCAACCGAAGATACACCGCAACCAGTACCGGAAACATCACTAAAGTGGGCAAAGTAGGCCACTGCAGCAGGAAGCCGAACATGATGACAATAAAGGCCAGATACTGGGGGTGACGGCAGCGTGCATACCAACCCGAAGTAGCGGGTTCGCCCGCTTTTTGAGCACTATGTAATACACTCCATGCAGAGGCCAGAATAAAGAACCCGGCAATAATCAGCACATTGGAAACGATATGCAGCGCATCGAAATGCGCATTTCCCTGCAACCCTAATAGCGTATGCAGTAAATGGCCGTTCTCATGGGTAAGAAAGTCGGTACCTGGGTAATGCTCACTTAGCCATCCTGACAGAAAATAGATAGTCAGAGGAAAACCGTACATCTCTGTAAACAAGGCCACAATGAACGCGGAAAACCCACCCAGACTGCGCCAATCAGTCTTTGTTTGTGGTTTCGTGAAACTGAACGCGAAGAAGATAAAAATCGCCGAATTTAGTATTACGAGCATCCACAATCCATAGTCAGATTGATTTTCCATTACAACATCTCCAAGATTCCTAGCTCACTCGCTCATCATTCGAACCGGCCCCATTTCCTGAACGACGAGAGTTATAATCTGAGTTACCGTTGGAATCAGTATCCGAGCGCCCACCATGACCATGATGCATGAACAAGTGCATTGCAGGGCAGGCAAGAATTATCAAATAGGGAAGCCACTCAAAAAAATGTTGGCGATGCTCTATCAATAAAAAATAGGAAACGGCGGCGATGAAAAGCAACGCTACAAATCCATTCTTACTGGACCAGAATGAGATATTCATAGCGCTACACCATTCTGTTATAGATTGACGCCAACAACCAGGCAAATACACCAGCCATCAAAGCCCAAAGCATCAAGCCTGCAACAAATCCCGCTATCCCCATCTGCCAAGCCATGCCGCTAAAATCGGCGTGCATCATGTAACCGCTCATACTCATAGTCATGCCAGGCAACAACACGACGACTATCGTACAAACCACCCAAAAAATCACGACGGCATAGGCTGCCGCCAGACCAAATTTCACTGCATCAATCTTCATAGCATCCTCCTGGTCAATGCGGTTGGCATTGAGAGTCAATATTCATTCGCTTCAATCTCCTCAGTTGAAACCCTCATACAAATGTATTAACTAATCTTCTGCGTTCTTAACCTCAATGCGTTACCGACAACAGAAACTGAACTCAGACTCATTGCAAGCGCAGCAATCAAGGGAGAAAGTAATATTCCGAAAAATGGGAATAGGACACCTGCCGCTATTGGCACACCAACACTGTTGTACATCAAAGCGAAAATCAAATTCTGACGCATATTGATGACTGTTTGCTCAGAGACCAGGCGTGCTTGCACTATTCCTCTGAGATCACCCTTAACCAGGGTTACTTGGGCACTGCTCATGGCAACATCAGTGCCTGTTCCCATGGCGATACCGACATCGGCCTTTGCCAATGCTGGAGCATCGTTGATTCCATCTCCTGCCATCGCCACGCGATGACCCTCTTGCTGCAGTCTCTCAATGAGTTTCATCTTGTCCTCGGGAGTGACCTCACTGTGGACTTCATCAATGTCCAGCTTACGAGCAACAGCTTTGGCTGTGGCTTCCCCGTCGCCCGTCGCCATGATTACCTTCAAACCACGTCCATGCAATGCCTCGATCGCTTCGGCAGTGCTTTCTTTAATCGGATCAGCGACTGCCAGGATTCCCAGCAATTGTCCCGAACTTCCCATGTAGATGATGCTTGCACCTTCACCGTTCATGGTCTCTACAAGCCCAGCTGCCTCCGTAATATCAATATCCATCTGTTTCATGAATGTTGTATTACCCAGGGCCAGTTTCTTGCCATCGACTACACCGGTTACGCCAATACCACTGGCAGAATCAAACTCGTCTACGGAACTCAGCTTCAGTTCACGTTCCCGTGCTGCTGTAACAATCGCTTTTGCTAATGGGTGCTCGCTGCCCTGGTCCAGGCTGGCTGCCAGTTGGAGAATCGAATCGCTATCTTCTTCTCCCATCGCTCCAGCTTCACGAAAAACAGGCTTTCCTTTCGTCAATGTGCCAGTCTTGTCGACCACAACTGCCGTGATTTTCTTGAGTGACTCGATGGCCGCAGCATCCTTGAATAGTACGCCGTGATTCGCCGCCTTTCCTGTCGCCACCATGATGGACATCGGCGTTGCCAAACCTAGCGCACAAGGGCAGGCGATAATCAAAACGGCCACCGCATTAATTAGCCCGTATACCCAGGCTGGCTGTGGACCGAGGAATCCCCACACAAAGAATGTGACTACAGCAATTGCCACTACGGTGAGAACGAAATAACCCGCTACAATATCAGCCAATCTCTGCATTGGTGCCCGGGAACGCTGGGCCTGTGCCACCATCTGAACAATTTGTGACAGAGTAGTATCTTCGCCTACCAACTCGGAACGGATAACAAGACTGCCACTGGTGTTTTGTGTGGCGCCGATCACTTTGTCACCTTCCTCTTTACCGACGGGTAAGGGCTCTCCAGTTAACATGGACTCGTCTACGGAACTACGGCCTTCGACAACGACACCATCGACCGGTATTTTCTCCCCCGGGGTAACTCGCAATCGATCTCCCACCTGAATACTGTCAATAGAGACTTCTTCTTCCTCGCCATCGTCATTGATACGCCTTGCCGTTTTCGGTGCCAGGTCGAGCAATGCCTTGATAGCCGCTGAAGTTTTCTCTCTGGCCTTCAGCTCCATCAATTGTCCAAGGAGTGTCAGCGTGATAATGACGGCAGCCGCCTCGAAATACACAGCAACTTGTCCATCGATTATAAATGATTCCGGAAATATACCCGGTACAACAGTTGCAACAACGCTGTAGAGATAGGCGAGTGAGGTACCCAGCCCTATCAATGTCCACATATTTGGGCTTCTGTTGACTACCGACTGAGCGCCGCGAATAAAGAACGGTAGTCCCGACCACAGCACGACTGGCGTGGTTAACACGAGTTCGACCCAGGGTTGCCATCCGGACGGGAGCCAGCCTCGACCATGACCGAACATGGCCAAAACGAATACAAGCAGCGTAAACGGCAGCGACAACCAAAAGCGCTGACGAAAGTCTGCCAATTCAGGGTTCTCCTCATCGTCAAGACCCGGCGTTTCCGGCTCCAGCGCCATGCCGCACTTGGGACAGGTACCCGGCCCAATTTGCCTGATTTCGGGATGCATGGGGCAGGTATACCAGGCATCCGGATTTTCGGAAGCATTCTCCGGCTCCTCCGGCGCGTTCAAATACTGTTCTGGACTCCTGGAAAATTTCTGCAGGCAGTGATCACTGCAGAACGCGTACGATTCACCGTTGTAGTCAAACTGATACTCAGAATCTTGCTCTACCTGCATTCCACAGACAGGATCCTGTAGCTTTTCACCTGGCTGAGAATTTTGTTGATTGTGGTCTTTGTGTTCCATGTATAATTTATCCATGTTCGAAATTTTCAATCAGGTGGCAAATCATATCTGCCGTTGGCTCCTTATTGGGCTCTTCTTTCCATTGCGTCAATGCTAGGCTCATCTGCTCACGGAGTTTTACCAACGAGTTGAATTTTTCTTCCGTTTCAGCAAGTCGTTGTGCAATCAGTTCGCGGACAAACGGGCATGGGGTTTCGCCTTGATTTGCAATGCCGATGATTTGTTCAATGTCATCAATACTGAAACCCAATTGCCTTGCACTTAGAATAAAATTGAGCCTCAATTGATCACGTTGGCCGTAATCCCTGTAACCATTTGTATGATTTTTGCGCGGATTCAGCAACCCGATTCTGGTGTAATAGCGGACTGAATCCGGTGTGATCGATAACTTTCTTGCAAGATCAGTGACTTTCATAGGGCTTATCTCAATCTTTTTTCACGATTTTTCCTTTCAACTTCACCGTCTTCGTATCTGTGTCGTTTATTCCATAAAGAATTCTCATTAGACTAGTACCCATACCTGATCTTCACTCCTTGGACCAACAACCATCTTTACTGATGCTAAACCTGTGAGTAACTCACAAGTCAACTCTTTTAATGATCCATCTCTGGGCCAATCACGGTCGTCAAGACCGCTGTAACAATCACAATCAGCAGGGCTACGCTAATCTCCCTATCTATGGACTTCTGAAGTCGCTGCATACCGTTGGCTTCATTCAGACCTGGCACCAGGCTGAACTTGTGCCTCGCTGCAATGGCGACGATGCCCGTTACTGCTATTAGTTTCAATGCCAGCACTCTACCGTAAGTGGTTGTTACAATTTCCTGTGGTTCATTCAGTAGCTGCAGAACCATCCAGAGTCCTGACAACACCAGCGCGGCGACTACAAATACGGCGATCTTTCCGTAGCGCTCCATGATCAAGGTCACTGTATCGACATCGCTTGAATTACAGATTGTTCGCAATGGCCACAACGATCCGATCCAGGCGCATACCGCCAACAGGTGCACGCACAGCACTATACGAGTGCCAACATCCAGCGTAGAAACGTGTCCGGTCAGTGTCGTACTCCAAGCGAACAGTCCTCCACTCAAAATCAACAAAGCCAAAATCATCAAGGGATTGGACATTGAGAGGCGCTCGTCGCGGCTGTCGTACAAGACGACAAGCCACCCCAGAATCGCCACAAGGAAAGCGAGTATCCTGTAGAAGCTCCCGGTTCCCAGATTGGTATCCATGAGCATGCCAGCCATGGACCAGTCGAACATCCCCATCAGACCAACATCGTTAATCATTCCAACCTGAGACATGAAATAAGTTACGGATCCGAACAAGCCAATGGCTGCAAACGTGACAACATACGCAACGATTTTGCGCACGAGAATCAAATTCGCCGAAAGGAACAATAGATAGGCGCTAGCGCCGCCAATCACAGCCGCCATGCCAGCAAGGTAGAACAACTTGCTGGCGACACTCATGATGGACCAGATCATTGCCCGACTACCTCTTGGTAACGCCCTGTATAGGGCTATACTCAGTGCGTGCCATGGCTATCGCTCTCCACATTATTTCCATGGGCTGGCGTCATACCAATTTCGAATGAGAAATCGCCCTGTACCGGATGCCCATCTGCGCCCATGACCGCCCATTCGACTCGATACTGCCCATTCGTCAAATGTGGCAAGGTCACGGAATATTGCTCGGCTGATGTGGAAGATGGTTCGAAATCAATATCCACTTTCTCAGACGAAGCATTTCGAATCAGTAGCAATTCAGCGCGCAGCAAGCGAACCGATTCCGTATACACAAGCTGAATACTCGTGGGGGCTGTAGATAGTACTTCACCCTCAGCCGGAGTAGATTTCGACAATGCGGTGTGAGCAAAGGCCGCATTGCTCCAAGCTACAAACAAGGTAATGACAATAAACAAATTTTTCATATAGTTTCTCCAGGATAAATTTTCATTGTTTAGAACCAGAGCCGGAACCCGGCGATCAACTGGTTTTCACGATGTTGCCCGAATGGCTCAAAGACACCTGCTGTCTCGCCGTGCCGGTGGACGCGTTCGTAACCGACATAAGGAGAGAACTGCCGGTCGTAGTCATAACGCAGGCGAAATCCCATCAGGCTTTTGGATAGCCCTTTGCCATGACCAGCCTCGAGATCTGAATCGCCATAAAAATCCAGCTCCATCCTGGGCTGCAAGATCAGCCGCTGACCCAGGTATAAATCATATTCCCCCTCTAGCGTCGCTGCAGAATGACCCTCTGGACTCACATAGGCCGTCGCACTCAACTCAAACCAGTACGGCGCCAGCCCTGCAACGCCGAAGGCGAACCATTCCCTATGCTCTTTGTCGCCATGATCAATACGACCGCCAACTTCCAGATTCCAAAAGGGTGACAAGGCACGTGTATAGAGAAGTTCGGTTTTGGATTCTTCAATCGTCTGGTCGCGCCATTCCAGCTCTGTGCGCAACATGACGCGTTGATAGCTGTTACCCAGCCAGACACGTCCTGCAAGCTCCTGAAAATCCTCAGCATCACCTTGGCGAGTTTCCAGCCGATCTATCCAGACGCCTCTGAGAATCTCTTCATCCGCCAGATGCAGTTGCTCAGCTTCCGGTAATGAGTAGGGCCCTGCTGATCGAGTGTAGCCGCCCGAATAGGCATGAGGATCTCTTGCCCCCTCACTCCCTGCTTCCTGAGTCATCTCCATCTGCATTGATTCCATTTGCCTGGATTCCGAGGGCGTGACGGGGGTATTTCCGACTTCATGCCCCGCATGAAGCTGCGACTCGGCATGGACGCTATTTTCCTTCTCATCTTCGGACGGTGACTGAACATGCCCCGAATGATCCTGGGCGACTGCCACGCTCGACAGCACCAGCACCGATATCAGCAATGCCAATTGATTAGGTAATTTTGAAACCTTATTGAAATGCCTCATGTGACTATTACCTCCCTGAACATGCCCGCATCCATGTGCAATAACAAATGACAGTGCCAGGCCCAGCGACCAAGTGCATCCGCAGTCACACTGAAACTGACACGCTGCGCCGGTTGAACCGGGATGGTATGGCGGCGAGTCAGAAAGTTGCCATTGGCATCCTCCAGATCGCTCCACATACCGTGCAGATGCATCGGGTGGGTCATCATCGTGTCATTGTGCAAATGAACACGAAGTTTCTCGCCATGTCGAAAATGTACCGGCGTCGATTTACCGTATTCAAGCCCATCGATAGACCAACTATAACGTTCCATGTTTCCGGTAAGATGCAGTTCGATCTCTCTTTCGGGTTCGCGCCCGTCGACTTCACCATCCAGTGATTGCAAGTCAGACAGAGTTAGCACCCTTCTGGATGTTTCACGAAGTCCAACCCCCGGCTCATCCAGATTGGTTCGCGGGCTATCAACCCTCATATCCGTACTGGCGCCAAATTCGGAACTGGCGTGACGAACGGTCACTGCAGGACTATTCATGGCACCATGCTCCCCTGCATGCTCCATGTTGCCCATGTCATGGCCCTGACCTGACATATTGCCCATCATGTCAATCATGGAAAGCCATTGGGCCTGGCGCCGTTCCGGAATTGCTGCCCTGAGGCCCGGACGTGTTGCCAGGGTGCCCAGCGCATAGCCTGTGCGCTCCATGGTTTCGGCAAAAATGGAATAGGCATCTTCAATAGGCCTGACAATCACATCGTAAGTTTCGCCGGGTCCAAGCCGAAATTCGTCAACGGTTATCGGTTCCACATCAATGCCATCTACTTGCACGACGGTCATTGGCAATTCAGGAATCCGCAGATCAAAAAACGTATTGCCTGATCCATTGATGACGCGCAATCGAACTCTCTCGCCAGGGCTGAACAACTTCGTGCTATTCCCGCTTGGAGTCACACCATTCATCAAATAGGTCAAAGTCTCAGCCGACAGGTCGGCAAGATCAGTAGGCTTCATGCGCATCGCATTAAACATGTCACGCCTGCTTAATGCAGTTTGCATTCCGTCTCGGGCAATATCTTCGAGGAGTCCAGGTAGTGTCGGTTGATTGAAGTTATACAAATGCCCCATGGTTTTCAGTTTCTGAAAAACATAATGCGGATCTTCATCAGTCCATTCGGAAAGCAGAATGACGTGATCCCGGTCCGCCTGAATACGATCCTCTTCAGCAGGGTCGATGATGATCGCCCCGTACATGCCCGTCATCTCCTGAAAGCCGGAGTGTGAGTGATACCAGTAGGTACCGCTTTGCTGAACTTTGAAGCGGTATTGAAAGGTTTCGCCCGGCTTAATACCCGGGTAGCTTAGTCCCGGCACACCATCCATGGTGTAGGGCAAAATCATGCCATGCCAGTGGACCGATGTTGTTTCTGACAGGCGGTTAGTCACGTTGATTGTGACAGTGTCACCTTCTTTCCACCGCAGCGTAGGACCCGGCAATGTGCCGTTTATGGCAGTGGCCATTCTCGGCACTCCGGTAAAATTGACAGGCAATCGGTCAATGGTGAGATTGAACGTGGTTCCTCTCAACACTGGCACATCAGAATTTCCCGAGGACGCGCCCTGACCATATGCCAGTTGGCCAAGTGGCATTGCACCAAGAACCCCACCAGCAGCAAGCCCCTGCACAAAGCGTCGTCTGGAATTAACGTGATAATTGCTTGGCGTATTCAGCAACCGCTGACGCCAGTCTTTGTACTGCATTAGATACTCCTAATCTTGTTTATGTCTGGCACAGGCAATTGCCAGTTTGATTGAATTAAACAGGAATCAAGATCAGGGGCAGATACGCTACAGTCAACCGTTCCACGTCAATGAAACGGACGGAAAGCAAACTGTTATCTATCTAAAAGAATGATTAATTGGCCCGCTGACCCTCAAGCGAGGATCGGCGGCCTGAAGAGGAGGTCTGAACGATTGAACGTGGTACCGGGTATGGCTCCGAGTCTGTGGCTTTCAAGGTTGAACGGACCCATAGTGGAGGTCATAATTCCCAGACTGGAACAGTGGTTGGTGCAGGATGCACAATGTTCTTCGCAGTCGGAAGCATCATGCTCATGCGCCTGCGAAACTTGAGAATGAGCAGACGATTCACCGCGCGTAGCACTCATGTGTAAGCTGTGATCAAAGTCTGGCATAGTCATATGCTGAACATGCTGTTCTGAATTGCTCATGCTCATTGCCATCCAAGCAGCCGCACTGGTATTCAGTGGGGCCACCAAAAGCATTATAAGCAGACTGATCAAAATTTTCTGAGGCATGAATAGTCACATTGACTTCGTTACATCTATGTATTTAACCACCTAAACCCACTTGAAAGTCAAGGAGATTTCTAAGGTAGTTCGCCAGTTTTTCCTTCAAGCTATAAAGACCGGGTTTTCACCAAATGCTTTCGCATTATTTCCAAAGGATCCAGATTTTTTTAGCTCGCTTCTTGGCTCACCCTAAGCTCGATGTTGCAATACATTAATTTATCTAGAGTTTCAGTGAACACCTGTTCTGAAACATCCTCGTGCCAGTGGTTCGATTATGTCCTCAGCAACATCTTTTGCCAACGATTCAGCTTGGCATCACTCACAGTGACTTATTTTGGTTTTACTCCCTAATTGGATACTGGCAATCATAGCAACGCGATTAATAACTCCATACGCTACTACAGTGGATCAGCGCTCTGAACTGTAGCTTCGCAAAAATAATTATAATTATTTTTGAAACCAGTAAATATTTAACTTTACTAACCCGCACAGCAGGAGAGCTTGCTCACGTCTTTACTAAATCCCTGCGCCGCCAGCTTAAGCCCTTCAACCGCTGTCAGATAGGGAAAAAGCATATCCCCCAACTCAACTGAAGTGAATCCGGCTTTCAGCGCCACGGCAATCGTCTGTATGCTATCTCCAGCTTCTGGTGCCAATACAGTCGCTCCCAAAATTCTTTTCGAGCCAGTTTCAGCCACCAACTTGATGAAACCTTGAGTTTTTCGGGACGTTATAAATCTCGGTATCTGATCCAGACTGACCGTGCTTGTTTCAACATCGATACCTTCTGCGACAGCTTGCGCTTCCGTCAATCCAACAGCGGCAAACTGAGGATCTGTAAATACTACCGAAGGCATTGTTTTATTACTATACGCACCGGCGTTACCCTTCAAAGCATTTCTCGCAGCCAGTTTGGCCCCATAGGCTGCCATGTAAACAAACATATCGGCACCCGTTACGTCCCCGGCGGCATAAACATCATTATTTGTAGTTTGCATGTAAGAATTGGTTTTTATACCACCCTCTGCATTGACTTCGATGCCTGCTTTTTCCAAATGGAGCGATCTGATATTAGGTTTTCGACCGGATGCTGCCAGGACACGTTCAGACTCAATAATCTGAAGACCTTCTTCAGTTTTACAGCTCAGCTTCACCACACTCCCTTCCTGAAGGATTTCCTGATAACCAACTCCTTCACACACTGTAATTCCTTCCTTGCGAAACTGATCGGCTAACAGCTGGCTTACCAGAGGATCTGTGCCGGGCAGCAAACGGCTACGGCAGCAAATAGTGACCCTCACACCGGCTCTGGCAAACATTTGTCCCAGTTCACAACCAATAACACCACCGCCGATAACCAGTAGTGATTCGGGTAAACTTGTCATTTCCAAAGCCTGGGTACTGTCCAGCACATCTATCGCCTGAATTCCGTTGATTGGAGGCAATGCAGGCGAAGACCCTGTGGTAATAATTACTTTTTGCGGATGAAACAGCTCGTCAGCAACCAACATTTCAGTCGCTGAGTTGCCGGTGAATTTTGCCGTTCCTGAAACCAGCGAGATATTCGGATATTGGGGAAGCAAGTCTGTGTATTTGGCCTTGCGCAGGTCATCCACCAATTGCTGTTTTTGACGAACCAGAGCTTGCCAATCGACGACGCGTGCGGCGCCCTCCACGCCCTCAAATCGGCTGGCTTCATTGCCATTCTGGATAACTTCCATGGCGCGAATGAGCGTTTTCGAGGGCACACAGCCTACGTTGACACAGGTACCACCGATGGTACCGTTACCGGCAATCACTACGCTTGCACCTGTTTCTGCTGCTGTAATTGCCGCTGAAAATCCGGCAGATCCTGCACCGACAACCAACAATTCCGGGTTCGTGTTATTCATATACTTTAATCCTGATTGGAGAAGTTCTCATAAGTCCTGGTCGCCAGTGCTGGTATCACAACCTGTTCGCTTTGATTTCCATGCCGCGTAAATTGTCAGACAGAGTAACAATCCGAGTGCTGGAAACAGCACATAATCCAGATAGCCGGTTAATGCTGACAATCCTGCAACAGCAAACAGAATCACCAGCACAGGAGTAAAACAGCACAGCGCTAATATCACTGTACCGACGATTCCCAGATGCAGTAATGTCCGCTGCTGCAACGGGGACTATGTAACTGGTTTGGCAGGATATCCTGCGTTGGTGGACGCGGCGCCAATTTTCGCGGGCGTTGCCACATTGGGATCGAACACAACAGTGGCCGTCTTGCTCTCGTAGTCTACAGCTACCGATTTCACACCACTCACCTGTTCCATTGCCTTGCGAACAGTTATCGGGCACGTTGCGCAGGTCATGTTTTCCACGTTGAAAGTGGCTGTCTTTTCTTCCGCAATTGCCTGCGAACTACTGTTGGCTTCTTTTTGCTGCGTTGGCATGAGTGCCAACGTGGAAACTCCGCTGATAGCGAAAAAAGTGAGAGCAGACAAAGTAATAATGAATCTTTTCATAATCGTATCTCCTGTTAATAGAACAATGGGGCCCAAAAATCGATAGTGGCCGAGAGCAGTGCAATGACGGTAGCAATCCAGAGGGCAAAATGGGTAATCAGCCCCGACAGGGGACGCGCGCAATAGCTCTCGTCTGCACAAGCTGGTTTCGGTTTGAAATAGACGTGCCAGAAACCAGCCGCCAACGCCAATCCCGTTACCGCCAAAAAGAGTGGCTTGTAGGGTTCCAGCGCTGTCAGACTGCCGATCCAGGTACCAGAAATACCCAGCGATACAAGAACCAGCGGCACGATGCAGCACGACGAGGCTATTAGCGCACCGAAGACGCCTCCTGCGGCGAACAGCTTTCCACGGCCGCTGCTGCCAACTTCATTAGAGTTCGGCTCGGTTTTTTCGTGAAAGTGATTCAATGTCCTCTCCATTTTTCGCGGTCTGTACTTGACTGGTTCCGCGATTGACGAGACCATAAACCCTGTAGCCAATACAGAGTCAAGACACTTCATCGAGTGATTTTGTTAATCAGGAAGTTGATTCGGAGGTCAGCAATGAAACGAGGTGAACTGGCAGCAAGTAGTGGTTGCAATGCCGAAACTATCAGGTATTACGAAAAAATCGGCCTTCTTCCCGCGCCAAGACGCGCTGCAAACGGTTACCGGGATTACGACGAACGGCATGAAGAACGATTACATTTTATTCAACGAGGTCGAGAACTTGGATTTAACATCGACGACCTCAAAAGCTTGCTCAGCCTGGTCGATCGCAATGCTGTATCGTGTCATGAAGTCGAAGAGATGGCGAAGCAGCACTTGCAATCAGTACGAAGCAAGATTAGTCAGCTCAGGAGGATGGAAGCGATTCTTGCGGAAACTATCAGCTCATGCAGCGGCGAGGATGTCCCCGAATGCCCGCTGATAGAAAGCCTGTTTAATGACTAGTTGTGTTCTTTCAGTAGCTTGTAAGTTGACGTGCCGAAACCTTTAGTTCGCTTTCTTTTTGAATGGATTGGGATAAACCAGAATCTGCCAGGTCTGGACGCAACGATTGCATCAGTACATGCGCGGCATAACTCGCATCTTTTTATAAACAATATAAAAATGATGTCTGCTGTCGTGTGTTTGAATTTTTAGAGTTGAAGAGATGAGTAATTTCTACTTAACCAGTACGATAATCTACATTGCAGCAGCACTGGCTGAAATCGCAGGTTGCTTTGCCCTTTGGGCTTGGTTACGGCAAGACAGAAGTGCCTGGTGGCTGCTTCCCGCAATAATTTTCCTGCTTGCTTTTGCCTGGCTGCTTACGCGCATCGACGTAGGTTTTGCCGGGCGAACCTATGCGGCGTACGGGGGAATTTACATTGTTTCTTCGTTATTGTGGCTTTGGCTTGTAGAAGGCGCACGCCCTAATGGCTGGGATGTTACTGGCGCTGGTCTGGCGATTATGGGAACAGTCATAATCCTGTCGGGTAGCCGGCTGACGCATTAATCAAGTTGATAATAGATTCACTTGTGCGCGTCGCCCTGCAATCGATGAATACCACTACTGCACGTTTGATATTCTGCCTGAATTATTGAGTGCCCATTGATCAACTAACGACAATGGGCACTCAGTTTCAGAAAAATTACATCGGCCATGCCGAGCCGGTTGAAAGAGCTAAGCAGCCCTTGCCCTTTTGTTACTGCGAATCGCAAAACTGTGCCACAGTAAATAAAGAGCCGGAATAACACACAAGGTCAGCACCATTGTGCTTAACATCCCGCCAATCATTGGCGCCGCAATCCGCTGCATAACTTCCGATCCCACGCCATGTCCGGTCATGATTGGCAGTAGCCCTGCGGTGATCGCAGCCACTGTCATAACAATGGGCCGCAAGCGCTGCAATGCCCCTTGCTGGATAGCTTCCCGCAATCCTGACTGCGATGGATTTTCATCAGGCCCCAATTTGTCCAGATAGTCTTGCCGATACTGATTGAGATAGATCAGCATGATCACGCCTATCTCTACAGCAACTCCGGCCAGGGCAATTACTCCAACCGCAACCGCTACTGATAAATCGTAGCCAAGATACCACACAAACCAGGCACTGCCCGCGATCGAAACCGGCAGAGACGCCAGTATGATTAATACATCGCTGACTCTGTTAAATGCAAGATAGAGAAGCAGAGTAATTATCACCACTGTTAATGGCACGACCAGTTTGAGCCGCTCAATAGCCCGTTCCATGTATTCAAACTGACCAGACCAACCCAGTGTATAACCAGCAGGGAGATTAAGATTGCTCTCAAGAAACGCTCTTGCGTTACCCACATAACTGCCTACGTCAATATCGGCGATATCAATATAGACCCAACCGTTCGGGCGGGCGTTCTCACTCTTGATCATCGGCGGGCCATCTTCTATTTCCACCCTGGCAACATCGCTTAATGCAATACGGTCGCCTCTCGGCGTGATAATCGGCAGACGTCTAATATTTTCCAGAGAATCACGTACCTGGCGCGGATAGCGCACGTTAATCGGATACCTTTCCAGACCTTCAATGGTCTCCGATACATTCATGCCACCTATGGCGGACGTCACAACTGCCTGCACGTCTGCGATGTTGAGACCCAGGCGCGCCGCGGCCAAGCGATCAATATCCACTACCACATAGCGCCCACCGACAACCCGCTCAGCGTAGACACTGGAAGAACCGGGAAAGTCACCGAGCAGATTTTCAATATCTCTGCCAATCGATTGAATCACATCAAGCTCGGGCCCGCTTATTTTAATACCAACCGGAGTTTTAATGCCGGTAGCCAACATATCAATGCGTGTTTTGATGGGCATGACCCAGACATTGGCAATTCCCGGCAGTTGCACTCTTTCACGAATTTCCGCCCGGATGTCTTCCATGGTCATCCCTTCGCGCCACTCTGATTCCGGCTTGAACCGGATCACCGATTCGATCATGGTCAGCGGAGCCGGATCGGTCGCGGTTTCCGCGCGTCCTATCTTGCCAAATACCTGGGCCACCTCAGGTACTGATTTGATCATCCGGTCAGTTTGCTGCAGCAGTTGAGTTGCCTCGCCAATGGGAAGACCCGGGCGCGCGGTGGGCATATACATCCAGTCGCCTTCATCCAGCGGCGGCATAAACTCTGAACCCAGCCTCGATATCGGCCATGCCGCGGAGGCAGTAAGCAATACAGCGGCGACAATCACCGGCCAGGGATGTTTGGTAATGAACCCGACCACCGGTCTGTAACAAGTCGTCAGCAGACGATTCAGGGGATTGCGCTGCTCAGAGTGAATCTTGCCCCTGATCAGATAACCCATGAAGACTGGAATGAAAGTAATAGAAAACAACGCCGCTGCAGCCATGGCCCAGGTCTTGGTAAAGGCCAGGGGCGCGAACAATCTTCCCTCTTGAGCTTCCAGTGTGAATATAGGCAAGAAGCTAAGCGTGATAATGAGCAGGGAGAAAAACAGTGGACCACCAACCTGGGTAGTTGCTTCCGCAATCAAATCCCAGCGCTCCTTACCTACCAGCCCGGGACGCCTTTCCATGTGTTTGTGGACGTTCTCGATCATGACGATAGCACCATCTACCATGGCGCCAATCGCTATCGCGATACCGCCCAGCGACATGATGTTCGCATTGATACCCTGGGCTCGCATAATCAGCAGCGCGGCCATGATGCCGAGCGGCAAAATAGCGATTGCTACCAGAGACGAACGCAAATGAAACAGGAATACCAGGCAAATCAAACCGACCACCAGAAACTCCTCAATCAACTTGGTGTAGAGATTATCCACTGCCGCACCGATGAGTTCCGAGCGATCATAGGTTGGCACTATTTCCACACCCTCGGGTAAACTCGTAGTGAGCTCTTGCAGCTTGGCTTTGACGGCAGCGATGGTTGCCTGCGCGTTCTCACCACTGCGCATGACGATAACGCCACCAACCACTTCACCTTCCCCATTGAGATCAGCAACCCCGCGTCGCAGTTGCGGGCCAAGTTGAATAGTAGCAACGTCTCCCAGCAAAACCGGTACGCCTCTGTCGTCAGCCTTTAGAGGAATATTCCGTAACTCTTCCATGCTCTGCACGTAACCAGTGGCTCGAACCATAAATTCAGTTTCGGCCATTTCGATCACCGAGCCGCCCACTTCACTGTTGCCGTTCTGAATCGCCTGTCTGATCTGTGTCAGATTCAATCCGAGTGCGCTGAGCCGATTGGGATCAACCACAACCTGATACTGTCTGACCATTCCTCCGATGGTGGCGACCTCAGAAACCCCTTCCACCGTCTGCAGCTCGTATTTGAAAAACCAGTCCTGTAATGACCGCAGTTCGCTCAGGTCATGATTGCCTGTTCTGTCGACCAGGGCATATTCATACACCCAGCCCACACCGGTGGCGTCAGGGCCAAGTGCGGGAGTTACTTCACCAGGCAAAGCGGCACTGACCTGACTGAGATATTCCAGAACCCGGCTCCGCGCCCAGTACTGATCAGTACCGTCTTCGAAAATTACATAAACATAGGAGTCACCGAAGAAGGAGTAGCCGCGCACGTTGACCGCGCCGGGTACAGACAACATGGCTGTGGTTAGTGGATAGGTGACCTGGTCTTCCACCACCTGGGGCGCCTGACCGGCGAAAGGCGTGCGGATAATGACCTGCACATCGGACAGATCGGGGATGGCATCCACCGGCATGGTGCGCAAATTGAGCAAACCAGCAGCCATCAACAACAAGGCGGCCAATAGCAATAACCCGCGATTGGCAATGGACGAGCGAATAATAGCGGCAATCATTGCATAACCTCCGCCTCTTCCATCACGAGAATCTCATAGCCACCGCCTTCGAGCTGACGAAACTCGAAACGCACAGTGTCATCGACTGTGAAGTCACTGAGATTAACTTCCGGGACAGTAGTGAAACTCATGGTCATGGCAGGCCAACCGAGCGCTGCAACCGGTTGATGGGCCAGAGTCACCATGCCATCGTTCATCATGCTGGCGATGCGGCCGGTAGTGGAATACACGGCTTCCTGATCTCCTGATAAATTGGCGCTTCTTTCCATATCCATATCCATATCCATATCCATATCCATATCCATGCTTTCAGAAGTGGATTCGCTCGCCGCGTCGAGCCGGGCCAAAGCTTGCTCGCCGTTGGCTTCGGCATCAATCAGAAACTGCCCCGACGTAACTACGGTCTCACCAGCAGACAGGCCCTGCAGAATTTCGATCCGCTCGCCACTGCTGACACCGGTACGTACTGCACGCGGTTCAAATCCGCCATCATCCCGAACGACAATAAGTCGCGAGCCAGAACCTGACCGAATGACTGCTTCGCGTGGCACAGCCAATACGTCGAGTCGGGGATCGGTGGCAATGGCGACATTGGCGAACATGTTAGGTTTTAACCGATGGCCTTCATTTTCAATTACGAGCCGAACCCGTAACGTTCTGCTGCTACGCTCCAGTTCCGGGTAGATATAACTCACTTCGCCCGTCCAGGTTTCACCAGGGAAGGCTGGAAATTCAATCGCAGCCTCAAGGCCAATTTCCAGATCTGCAGTATCCGTTTCAAAAATATCCACATCGACCCAGATGGAATCCAGTGACGCCAGCGTGGCGATCGTGCTGGCAGGCTGCACATAGTTGCCTCGTCGGGTGCCCAGTGCCACGACCAGCGCATCATTGACGGCGCGATAAACCAGTCGACTACTCGTGTTCCCGTTATTGGCGAGTTCGTCGACTTGTGCTGGAGTAAATCCCAGTGCCAGCAGACGCTCCCGGGCCAGAGCAGCCAAAGTCTCATTACGAGCCTGTCGCGCAGTGATGAACTCCTGTTGGGCGCTGACGAGATTGGGCGCATACAATTCGTAAATCACCTGGCCAGCCTCGACCTGGTCACCAACACTGTCCAGATTGAAGACCTCTAACCAGCCCTCGGCGCGTGGATGCAGCATTTCGATGGTCGCTTCGTTCCAGCGCGTGTATCCGACTGCTTCTACATCGCGAGCGAAATCGCTGCGTATCGCCTTGGCAGTTCTCAGTCCCAGATTGTGCTGAACAGTCGAATTGACCCTGACAGCATTGGTGTCACCATCAGGCTCTTCATAGACCGGAATCAAATCCATTCCCATCGGCGACAGGCCGGGTGCATCGCGCCTGAAGCTCGAATCCATTGGTGCCACCCAGTAAAGCGGCTGCGCTTCCTGTGTTGAAACCATAGGGTCCTGCATACCGTCGTGTTCCACAGGAATGAAGTTGGCTGCCAAATACCCTATGGCACCAGCAACTATCGCCACACTTAGTAAACGTACTGAATTTTTCATTGTGCAGTCTCCACGGGCCAAAGTTGACCCCCGCTTAATTTGTCAATTTCACTGATAGTCATCAGCCGCTCAGCCTGCATTTCTGAAATCTGCAATTGCAAATCCAGCAGCTGTTGCTGCGCCTGAATCAAGGTTTGAAAGTTACCACCGCCACCACCAAAGTTGGCGCTGGCCGCATCCAGGGTTTGTTCGGCTTTGGGAATTAACTCGGTCTCGAAAAGGTCGATACTGTGAGCCAGCTCTTGCTCTGTAGAAAGCAATTGTTCCAGGTCTGCCACTAGTGTGTTGCGCAAGCGGGCGACGTCGGCTCGCGAACTGGCATAGTTAAAACCCGCGGCTGCTTTTCGAGCTGAGCGTTTGCCGAAGTCCAATGGAATATTGAGGCTGACCCCGATCTGGGTGCGTTGTTCGATGTCGTTCCAGAGTTCGTTATAGCCAACATTGACCTGAAGGTCCGGAAAGTCGTCCAGGTCCACCAGCTCTTTGTTTCGCTGTGCCAGCCTTGATTTTGCCTGCAGGGCCATTAATTCAGGCTCTGATTCCAAAACCCACTCCAGAAGATTATTGCGACCAGGCAAAATCCGATTGGGCAATCGTTCCTCTGGCAGCCCGAGCGGGGTATCGGCCGGCTGGTTGAGAAGATCATTGATCCGGGCGTGCAATCGGCGAATCTCCTGATTCAGAACCAATTCCCTGTGTTGCAATCCAACAAGGCTGGTTTGAATCTGCAAAACATCCTGCTGCAACCCAAGGCCGTTGGCATATTGAGTCGAAGCGACCGTTTCAAGGTCATTCAGCAGATCCCTATGCTCCGCATTAACCGACAATGCCTGATCAACAAACCAAAGTTGCGACCATAAGGACCTGACTTGCTGGGTCAGTGAAGTCAGCAGCTGATCATAGTTGGCTTCAGCGATCTCGGCCCGGGCTTCGGCCAACTCAGTGCGGAGCTGCCTTTTCCCCGGCCACGGGAATAACTGAGAGACCTGAAACGTTTGCCGCACTCTCAATGCATTGCCAAAGTCACTGGGTATATCAGTGCCAATAGACGATGGCGCTACAGAATAACTCACCCTGGGATCATCCAGTGCCCCTGCGCTTTCCGTCAAAGCACGACTCGCGCGAATGCGCAGTTCCCGAGCAGTCAGCCCGGCATTTTGTTGAATAACCGCTTGCGTGAGATCTGCTAACAATAGCTCTTCATCAGGAACGAATTGCCCAAACGCTGGCGCCGCCCATCCACTGACTATCCAGCACAGCACTACAAGTTGCGCGATTCCATATTTCTTGCATTTACCCATTTCGATTTCTCGCCAATTACACAAGCACAGCACAACGACCGCGAAGTCAACGCGACAGCTGAATAGCGTGCTAAATGATAAGTTGAAATAATTGCCTGCGCTTTCAGCAGGCGGACCTATCCTGTCTTAGGCAGAAATGGGGGGACGGAATAGACTTTGGGGAGGTTGAGAGGGGGCGAAGCGGGAATAGATATTTCCTTGTGGCGAAACGCCTTGGTCATGAAGCAAATATGAAAGCCTTGCGCCTGGTTGACTGTAACTGAGACAGGCACCACAAACCAGTTCACAATTGTTAACACCATGAGAACTGGATGGCAAATTCTCACCAGTCGCACTTGTTGTGTAGCCGGTGCCTTCCATATTCTTGGAAGGAGATGCATCCGCAGCAATCTGACTATCTATACTATGCATTTCCATGCCGGACATCGTGCAGAAAATCGGATAAGCCGATAACTGCCCGGAAACCAGCAACAAAGTCAGTATGGTCAGGAAGGTTTTATTAATTGCTGTCAGTCGATGCGACATGGGGGCTATCAATTATCTTAGTAGTAGTTAAATTAAGGACCCAAAATTTGGGACAATTCGCTAAGATTGTAATTATAAACCTTATAGTCGCTTCAAAGTAAACTTTTCCTCCAACCGATCTGGCAACCTGTATCTGAATATTAACTATATCTACATAACCAACTGTTTTTTAAATATTAATTGACGGGTTATTATAAATGATGACGGCGAACAATATGCCGATAGTGTCAAGTGCAACTTGCGAATTGCCCCGGGTATTCTGTTTGTACTTCTGGTTTCGCTCGGCGCCCGAGGAACTGGCCAACCTGCCTACAATACCGGCAATAAGCCTCACCATGCAATTCCTCAAGCCATGTTCCTTCGGCAAAGAGAGCCAATATGAAAGTGCCTATTCCTACAAGGCAGAAGAGAATAGCCCAAAGGGATACAGAAAGCTCCGCCGCCCAATAATGATGTCACCCAAATACTGTGGGTTTCTGCTGTAGCAATATAACTTTTTTATCAATAATGCTACCTGATGTTGTTTTCTTGCTCAATTGCCAGACGCCGGCTCAGGCCAGAATGTTGCCACCCAGCATTATCATCAATCCAAGGGAGCAGCGCAGTTGACCAGTCGAGACTGTTCCAGTTGAGCAAACCGACAACAATATGGCCACTGAAAGAACGCAGCGTCAATAGCCAAACAAGGTTACATTGATAGATTTTCTGAGCTGAAGGGGCCATATACGCTTTGCAGGCTTGGCAATGGAATAGGCACGCATCACCATGATAGCGAAGTTCAATATTACAGTATGCATAAAAAGTTTAATAATCATTTACAGCCTGATTATAGCAATGACTGGTCTGCGAGAGGCTATATTAATTTGAGACTGTAAATAATTTCTACGTTACTGGCTCGAGTCCCAATGCTCTACTATTGATTGCTCGAACTCCAAAGTAGAATGCCTTATACCAAACTCGCTTCTCAGACGTGTTTTAATTGTCGCTTTTATTTCTTCAAGATCACACCATCGGTTTTTTTCTAAAATAACATGAGTATCAAATGACGATTCATGCTCTCTCATTTGCCAGAAATGTGTGTGATGGATACAACTGACTCCTTCCACGCTGACAACAGCCTGCATTACCTCGTCCAAATCGATCTCAGGAGGGCTACCCAACATAAGTATGCGTATCACTCCGCCAATTTCTGTAAATGCCAGATAAAGGATATAGGCTGCAATCAAGGCCGTGATAAGCGGATCGACCCAATGCAGACCATAAAGCAGGATCAGCGAACCAGCGGCAATCACTGCTACCGAGGCTAGGGCGTCGGAGAGATTGTGGAGAAATAAAGCGCGAATATTCACACTTCCTTTTTGCATTGACCAGGTAAGTAAAGCCGTGAGGGTATCGACAGTGAGAGCGATCCCCCCCAGTATGACAACAATCCAGCCTTCTACCTCTGGTGGGGCGATAAAGCGCATTCCGCTTTGATAAAGAAGATACAGCCCAATCACAATCAGCGTTGTGTAGTTAATCAGAGCCGCGACTATTTCGACCCGTTTGTATCCGAATGTCATGCTACTGTCGGCTGGCCAGCGGGCGATTTTTCGTGCACTGAAAGCAATAGCCAGTGAAGCGACGTCGGAAAAATTGTGCAATGCATCTGCAATCAACGCGAGACTGCCAGCCAAGATACCGCCTATTATTTGGGCGACCGTCAATAGAAGGTTCGCAACTATCGCGGCGCCGACTCGTCTATCGCCATGTTGTGCATCAAGGTCGTGGTCATGAAGCATAAACTTCTAAACTTCCTGCATGTTAAGCAAAAAAACGCCAACTAGCTAATCTCGTAAGTTGCTAGGAACTTCCACCAGCTATTTTGAATATCTGATTGACAGGAGTTACGATTATCTTGCCATCTCCGGGGTGCCCCCTCCGGGTTTTGGCACTTTCAATAATGGTGTTCACTACAGCCTTCAAGAGACTTTCGGGTATGTCCAGCTCAAGCTTGGCCAACTTAGTTTGAACCAGCTTGTCTTTCGTTTCTGTATTGGCAATTCCAATTACCTCTCCAACCATTATACCGGGCACTCCAGGAATCTCACTCAACTTGTCTACAACCTTATCCAGCATGTTTTCTCTTACATAGGCTTTGACTTCCAACATTGTATTCTCCTCAGATTTCCACATTTTCAATCGGTTGAGCAAACCAGCGATATACTGCTGGTAATACGAGTAGAGTAAGAAGCGTCGCAGTAATAAGGCCTCCTATTACTACTGCCGCCAAGGGGCGTTGCACATTGGAGCCAATACCATCAGCTAGAAACAGAGGTAGTAGCCCCAAAATAGCAGTCAAGGCAGTCATTAGTACTGGCCTTAGGCGTCGCTCGGAACCGGTTAAAATCGCATCCTTAAGTTCATAACCGCGCTCCCTTAGCTGATTGATATAGCTAACCATGACCACACCATTTTGCACGGCGACACCGAAAACGGCGATAAAACCCACTGCGGCCGGCACCGACAAGTACAGACCCGACCACCACAGTGCGAGGATGCCGCCAGTTACAGCAAACGGCACATTGAGAAAGATGAGACTTGCATATCGCAAACTACTGAATGCTGAAAATAGCATCAGGAAAATCAATGCCAATGTAACCGGTACAACAAGATAGAGTCGTTGCATGGCGCGCTCCTGATTTTCAAACTGTCCGCCGAATTCGACAAAGTAGCCTGGCGGCATATCTATTTCATCGGCTATTCGCTGCCGCAATTCTTCCACAACGCTGCCCATATCGCGTCCACGGACATTCATTTGCACATAAAGTCGGCGACTGGCGTTGGAGCGCGAAATTTGTTTTGGCCCGGTATAGAGCTCTATGTTGGCTACACGTGCAAGGGGGATGATGGCACCACTAATCGTGCGGATCGGTAGATCCTCAATCAGATCAAGTCGGTTACGCGCATTTTCCTGAAGGCGCATAAAAATATCGAACCTTTGTATTCCTTCGAATATCTGCCCAGCCGACTTTCCACCTACTCCCGCAGACAGAGTCGACATTACCTCATCGATTGTAATTCCATAGCGCGCCAAAGCATTGCGATCAGGTGTTACCACGACTTGGCGTTTGCCGGCTTGCTGCTGGGTTCTAACATCAGTCGCACCGTCCACTGTTTCGGCAATTGACTGTACAGCTTGTCCGACGGTTTCCAGTTCCTGTAAATCATCACCATAGATACTGGCGACCAATTGGGCCTGAACTCCAGAGAGAAGTTCATCAGTCCTCAACTGAATTGGCTGGGAAAAGTTATTGGCCAATCCAGGTAGTTCCTCACGTACTCGTTCGGCCATTGCTGATTGCAATGCCTCGTAATTGCGGCCGCTGTTCCAGTCAGAGAGCGGCTTTAAGGTGACGACGGTTGCAACTACATTAACCGGTTCGGGATCGCCGCCGACTTCAGCTCGACCAACTCGTGAATAAGTCCCGGTTACTTCCGGATAATCCTGGAAAATTGATTGAATGCGTTTCCCGTACTCAATTGCTGACGGGAGACTGGCACCCGGGGGTAAGGTAGAGCGAACTTGAAAAGTGCCTTCGCGCAGTGTCGGCACAAATTCGGTACCTAGAAATGGGAAAATTGCCAAGCACAATATGAAAAACAAAACTGTGCTCGAAAAAACCGCCTTAGGCCATTCATAAGTCTTATTGAGTAATGGCCTGTAAGCATTTTTTAGCCATATTACGATTCTTGGCTCCTGACTTGAGCTTGCCCGCGTCAAAGTAAGGGTCGACAGCACGGGCACTACAGTTAGCGCAACCAGAAGTGCACCGCCAAGGGCAAAACTGATACTGTATGCCATAGGTGAAAACATCTTGCCTTCCACGCCTTGAAGCGTAAAAAGCGGCAGGAAGACTATTATGACAATGGCTACGGCGAAGACGATTGGTCGAGCAACTTCACGAGAGGCTTCACTCACGAGTCGCATAAGGGATACATCCTCATTCTTGCGTTCTTCCAAGTGCCGGTAAACATTTTCGACGACGACAATTGATCCATCCACCATCATTCCGATGCCAATAGCAAGGCCGCCTAAGCTCATCAGATTCGCTGACAATCCCGCGAACCGCATGGCAATAAAAGCGATCAGAACTGCAATAGGTACACTGGTAATGACTATCAGAGTTGAGCGAAGGTTGCCCATCAATATGTAAAGAATCAGTAACACCAGAATTGCACCGACGGCGAGAGACTGCTCCACAGTGCCAATAGCGCGATCAACCAAATCTGATTGGGAGTAGAATGCTTCCAGGGAGAGACCTTCCGGTAGAGAGCTATTAATATCCTCAATCTTGGCTTGGACGTCCTCCAATACTTGCTGGGTATTCGTGCCAACCAATTTGAATACATAGCCACCAGCCGACTCTTCACCATTGGCAATCTGAGCACCACGCCTGATAGCAGCACCCAGCTCTACATCGGCAACATCGTCAATGTAGACGGCTGTACCGCCTTGCTCAGTTATAATGATTTTGCCAATATCTCTTAAACCGGCTTCATTTGGCTCAAGCCAACCAAACCCTCGGACAATATATTCCTCGCCACCACGCTCGATAAAAGAGGCACCTACATTGCGATTATTCTGAACTAACGCTCGTTCAATATCGGCGATGCTTAAGTCACGAGCAAGCAAGGCATTAATATCAACATTGACTTGATACTGTTTCACGAAGCCGCCAATGGAGAGCACGCCAGTAACCCCCGGCACAGTGCCTAATTGTGGCTTGACTATCCAATCCTGGATAGTTCGTTTTTCCATCAGGCTATAATTATCGCCTTCCAGGGTATACATCAAGATTCGTCCAAGACCAGTGGTGATTGGTCCCAATTCCGGCTCTCCCAGTCCTGGTGGAATCTGTCTACGAGCATCAGTTAGTCGCTCCAGCACCAGGCGACGGGCGAAGTAGATATCGGTGCCATCTTCGAAATATATGTCTACCCGAGATAAGCCGAAAATTGATGTAGACTGGATACGCTCCAGATTGGGCAGGCCAAACATGCTAATTTCGAGCGGATAAGATATTAATGTCTCCACGTCTTCAGGTGACAGGCCTTCGCTTGATGTATATATCTGCACTAGTGTGGGAGTTGCGTCAGGGAATGCATCGACGGGAAGCTGTCGGAACGAATAGTAACCACCGACCCCCAAACTGATCGCAGCCACGATAACTAAAAGTTGATTTTTAAGTGCAAACTTGACCAGTGAGTCAATCATTCAATTCTCCAATATCAAAAATGCAAACTAGTGAGAGTGTTCAGCGCTACGATCGCCAGCCGTGAGAGCCGACATGAGGTCAAAGGCGCCGCTAACAACAACCATCTCACCTGCTTCCAGTCCACTCGTAATTTCCACCATTCCCCCGGCTTCCTCGCCACTAGTCACAGGCCGCGCAAGATAAGCGCCAGGCTCATCTCCTGGTACAAAGACAACCTGCTCTCCTTCATGCAGGTTCTGGACTGCATTTACGGAAATCATGGGTAACTTCTTATCTGACTCAGTCAGAATTTGTGCTGTGCCGAACATTCCTGCTCGCAAGAACTGGCCTGAATTATCTATGGTTGCTCGAACACGAAGCGTTCGAGAGGTTGCGTCCAATTCCCGAGATATCCAGTTAGTTTGCCCACGGAAGATTCGGTCGGGGGAAATACGCAGCGAAAATATGACTTCCTGTTGTGGTGCCATTTCCTCCAAATGACGCTCAAAAACGTCGATGTAAAGCCACAAGCTGTTGGTATTAACAATTTGAATGGGAGTTTCATCAGGACCTACACTTTGCCCTGGAATCAAGTCGCGGCTTTGAATTACACCACTAATCGGGGCAGTGAGCGTATAGCGGGACAAGGGTATTTCGGAGTCAGCCGAAATGGCAGATATCTCCTCGCGACTCAACCCATAAAGACGAAGTTCGGCTATTAGAGCATCAAGTTCTGCTTGAGCTTCGAGATAGGCGGCACGGGTCTCCAAGAGATGAGCTTCACTCGTAACTTGTTGCTGTGAGAGTCTCTGGTCGCGTTGATATTCCGCCTGTCTGGAGTCCAGTCGTGCCTGCGCGGCCAAAAATGAAGCCTTAACTTTTCCCAGCTCAACACTTTCCAGTACAGCAAGGGTGGCCCCGCGCTCGACCTCATCACCCAAGTCACGCGAAACTTCGAGTATGCGCGAATGTAGTAGTGGGCCGACTAGCGCTATGCGATCAGCATTGAAATGTACGGTTGCAGGTGCTTCAATCAAGGCTGCTGCGGAACCTTCCTCGGCGGCAGCTGTTTCAATGTTCAATAAAGCCAACTGCCGTTCTCCCAAGTGAATCTCATTGCTTTCTTCAGAATGCTCTCTTTCTTCACCCTCTTCGTGAATTAGATGTTGATCCTGTGCGAGCGCTGTACTACCGAAAAACAATATCAGCGATGCAATAAACATACATCGAGTGTTATAAATTATTTCAGATTTACAAGTGATCATGACAAGTCACTCCTATAGATAGATAAATTAATTGTTAGCACTGTCCACGTTACTCAATATAAGGATGCCGCCAGATGCACGTTCAAGTTCGGTACCAGCGACAACCAGATCATTTAGTGCACGTAGATGTTCATTGCGTGTATTAACCAGCACACTTTGGGCTATAGATAAAGCCGTCGCATCAACCTCACCAGTCTCAAATGCGATACGTGTTAATTCTAAATTCTGGGTTGCCGAATTCAGCACTTCTTCTGACATGGACGACAAGCTGCGTCGCGCGGCCCGGTACGCTGACAACGCGGAAAGTATTTCGCTACGCACAGACAAATTTAGCGAATCCCGTTCCAATAGAGCTTGATCCAACTGAGCTGCTGCCTGCTGTCGTTCACCTCCAAATCGGTGCAAAACAGGTAGTTCGAAAGACAAGCCAGCCAAAACACTGCTATCGATATTAATATCTGAATTTTTGACAGCAAATACTGTCAGGTTGGGTATGAGCTGCCTATTTGCGAGTTTAAGTTCATTTTGAGCAGCCATCACTTGTTCTGAAGCTGCCGCCAAATCACTTCGACGTTGTACAGCACGAGTTAGCAACTCTTCTTGACCGGGAACTTCCAACTCGACGGGGGACACTACTCCACTAAGCTCCAGGGCTTGTGCTGGGTCCAGCCAAAGTAAATCTATAAGGCGATATTTTGCTTGCTCAAACTGATTTTCCGCCTGCGCCAGCAAGGCTTGCGCCTGCCCGAGGCCAATTCTTGCTGTATTAGCCTCAAGTTGATTGGCCTCGCCAGACTCCAACCTCAATTCGGAAAAATCACTTAAATCCTGATTGGCATTGACAATCTGCTCTGCAGTCTCCACTGCCTCGCGAGCGACCAAGGCGCGCATGAAAGCTGCCCTGGTTCGAGCCGCAATGGTGGCAGAAAGGAAATCCAGACGTTGGCGCGCCGCCTGCAAGCGGGCTCCGGCTGCCTGCTCACGCAAGCCGCCTTGTCCGGCGATCCACAATTCCTGTGATACCGTAATTCCAATTGAGCGATTGACTTGCCCAGAGCCTGTTCCCTGGTCAAATGACTGCAGCGACACTACCGGATTTGAGGGTACTGGAGTATCGGCGTGCCGGTAAGCGCCTTCAAAACTTGATACAGCAATTTTTGCTTGCTGAAGCGCCGGGTTAAGATTGGACGCTCTTTGAAGTGCTGCGGATAATGTTAGAGGTTGTTCTAGGTTTACAGAGCTGCTTCTGGGTACTGGGGTAGATTCAAGCTCAGCGGCCATTAAAGTCATTGCTGATGAACACACAAGGCAAAAGAGGGTCAACACTTTACGCTTCATACTGATTATTCCAATTCTATCGATAGAATGTTTTGTAGATGCGATTACTCAGGCGGTGAGCAGCCTCGAGCTTTCGCAAGTGAAAAAGGAAAACTATGAAACAAAGCGTATAGGCGTTAATGTCCGCTAAGACTAATTAAAATCACGGTGGGAGTACCCGGTATATTAAACGCTTTATCTCACAGAAAAGCACAACGCACACGAGCGTACGAAGAACTCTCTAAAAATAATGGATACTAGGCTGGCGGTGCGCGCAAGGGAGGGTTTAGATCCCAGTATCTGGATAATTCCGGACTGAAATCAAATGTGAGGGGCAATATTTCTGAAACACACTGCAGTGTTTTAAAATTGGAATCAAAGGCAATCAGGAATGAGTCCTGACTTTGAAGCTTGCTCAAGATATTGTCATCAAGATTTCGCTTCTCAGTGTCTACATGCGCACCAACTTCATGTGTTTCATGGCCTGCGAAATTATCGAAATGAATCGACACGGGCGACTCTAAACCATCAAAGCAATAGTGAATAGCGGCACCGCTCATTGGCAGAAGCAATGAGGTCAGCAACAATAGAACAGTCACTTTGCAATTGAGAAGACGGTTTTTGGCAGCGAAGAACATTAGCCTTTCCTACGTTTCAATTGCAATATGCTAACACCAGCGTACTTGAAAATTAACCCTTGAAATCAATAAAAACCGCGACATTTTGCCGCAGCAATGAATCATGCAAATGGCCCGATAGATTCGATCAAACTACTCTGCCCCTGTGGTGAGTAGGTGCAAGATTCGGAAATTTGTAGCGGTAAACAGACATCCAGGAGCAATTGAACAAAGCAGGATATTTTCGACTCACAATAAGAAGCCGAAGGCGACCGCCAAGACTGTCCTGGTGTCCATTCCGGTCAGATCGGGATTCATGTGCCCATTGCCGGTCTTTCGGAGGTGGGATTTGTTTCAACGGTATTGCTCGGTAAGATTGGTCTTGTCGGTTATTTCGCTTGCCAAGCATGCCTTAACCTCCCCACCCCCTGATTTTTGTGAAAAATTGTGCAAACATCGAGATTCACTTGTCCCCGTTAATGATAATGGTTATCATTTAGCTTTAAATATCAGCGCAGAGAACAGACTATGACATTCAAGACTTCGCAGCACACCGGCATAATGGTCATTTTAGGCCTGATCGCGACATTTTTCACGACCGCGGCCTCCGCCAATGGCCCCATTGGCGATCACGTTAACGACCTCCAATCCCACCTGGGTGAATACGCCGAGGAAGTTGTCTGGATGATCGAGCAGGTGGACGAAATCGTCGCCAATTACGAGCGCGGCGGTCTGACCAATGTCGATCCGGAGCAGGTGGTGGAAATCTGGGAAGAAGTGAACTTCCATGCCGCCATTGAAAGCAATTATGTACCGGTTTATGCCTCCATCTGGCAAGGGTTGTTTGGCGTGCGCCAGGCAATTGAAGCACAGCAGCCCATCGCCGAATTGCGTACCCAGCAGGACGCTCTGGAGCAAAGCCTGTGGCAAGGTCTGGGTGCGGTAAAACTGGCAGCCCAGTTCCAGACCCGGGGTCTGGTGGCCAATATCGAGAACACCGTGGCAACCTCGCCGGTGGAAACCCTGACCCAGGTGGGGCAACTGCTTGACCGCGTCGTGGCCAAGTATGCCGAGCGCCTGCCGGAAGAAGCAGTGAGCATTGTTTTTGACACCTACCTGACCCGTTTTGAAGGTGTGGAAGGGGATTTGATCGAGCAGGATGCCGACTTGGTGGAAGACCTGGAAGTAGACTTCAATGTCACCCTGCCCCAGGCTATCGAAGGCGCTGCCAGCGTGGATGCAGTCCGTGACATTGTGAATGAGATGAAGACCAAGCTGAATCGCGCCCGCGCTCTGCTGGAAGAAGCCGAAGCCAACCGACCGAGCGTATTCTAGTAGTGCAAAGACGACATTTTCTGCAAACTCTGGCGGTATCGGGATCGCTGGGTAACCTCATGCTGCCGGGCGGCCTGTTGGCCCAGGAATCCCAGGCAAAAATTGCCTTGTCGGTGGAAGAATTACCGGCACTTGAAGGTGAACTGACCTTATATCTGGGTCGCGGCGAAGGCGGCTTGTATGAAAACGTGCTGGACGCTATCCAGCAGCGCAACCCTGCTCTGGAACTGAAT
Organism: uncultured Gammaproteobacteria bacterium; assembly: GCA_913060975.1. Classification (GTDB taxonomy): domain Bacteria; phylum Pseudomonadota; class Gammaproteobacteria; order Pseudomonadales; family Pseudohongiellaceae; genus UBA9145. Next base: position 76,464 of record CAJXVC010000011.1, on the reverse strand, counting down.
ATCCGCCGCGGTCCCACCGCTGCATTGGCCAATGCCATTGTTGCCGAGTCCCGCGCGGGCGTACGCCGCGCCAATTTGTTCTGGGCCGTAGACACTGGTGCCATCGGCCTGATCAGCAACGAAGGCCTGGCTCGCGAACTGCCACAGGATTTGACTAACCAGCTTCAGGCCAATTTCCGTTATGAAAAATGGTCCCCGATCACCGGACGCATCCGGACCCTGCCTTATAACACTGAACGTCTCACCGCCGCCGACGTGCCTGATGATGTCATGGCCGTCCCCGACAGTGGTTTGAGTATCGGCTGGGCGCCGGCCTATGCATCCTTTCAATCTTTTGTTACCGCCATGCGTTTACTCGAGGGAGAACAGGCCACCGGTGAGTGGCTGCAGAAGATGGACAAGGTGGCCCGGTCCTATGCCGGTGAACTGGGCGTGGTCATGGCAGTCGAGCGCGGCGAGGTGGATATGGGTTTTGCCAATCACTACTACACCTTGCGCCTGAAAGCGGGCAAGCCCGATGCGACCGTGGACCTGGCCTTTACCAACAACGATGCCGGTTGCCTGGTGAACGCCTCGGGTATTGTGGCCCTGAGCGAGGGCGACCTGCCCATCAATTTCATCCGTTACCTGCTAACCCGGGAAGTGCAGTCGTTCCTGTCCAGCGAGGCTTTCGAAATCCCTCTGGTTGACGGTGTTGCGCCGCCTCAGGGACTGCCGGACCTGGCCACTATCCAGCCGCCGGATATCAACCTGACCCGGCTGGCTGATCTGCGTCCCACTTTGGACCTGATGCGAGATGTCGGCGTGTTATGACGCGCTGGCCAGTTTCTTATCCCCTTGCGCTGCTGATCGCGCTGATTACGGCAGCACCTATCGTCGTGCTCATCGGCCTGGTGGAAAATCCGGCTGATTTTCTCGATACCCGCAATCTCGATCTTCTGGTCAACACGCTGCTGTTGATGCTGTTTACCGTCACCGGTGCCGTTATCATTGGTGTGCCTCTGGCCGTACTGACGGCCTACGTCAGACTGCCCCTCGGCAAACTCTGGTTGATACTGCTGGCAGCACCCCTCGCCATGCCCAGCTATATTGGTGCCTTCACCTTTTATGCCGCTTTCGGCCCCGGCGGTGAAATCGACAATCTGCTGGGCATCAGTACCCCGTCGGCCTCCGGCCTGACCGGCGCCACCCTGGTGATGATTCTCTATACCTATCCATTTGTGTTACTAACTACCCGGGCTTCACTTCTGAGCCAGGATGCCAGCTTGATCAATGCCAGTCGTACCCTGGGTCTGTCGCTGCCCATGAGTCTGTGGAAGATTGCCCTGCCAAGAGCACTGCGAGGCATAACCGCCGGTGCGCTGCTGTCAGCCCTGTACACCCTGTCGGATTTCGGCACACCAGCCTTTATGGGTCTGGATACCTTCACCCGAGTAATCTATGTGGAATACAACGCCTTCGGCCTGGATCAGGCCGCCATGCTGTCATTGCAGTTGTTAGTGATTGTGGGCCTGATACTGTTTCTGGAATCCACTATCGGCGTGACCCTGGAGCGACCCGGCCGCAGTCTCACCATCTGGCCTGGGCGATGGCAGGTGCCCGCATTGCTGGCCGCCGTGGCGCCCATAGTGATGCTGTCCATCGTGTTACCTCTCGGCATTTTCACTCTCTGGCTGTTCCGCGAAGGCAATGCCGGTTTTGAACTTGAATACGCCTGGAACTCCACCTACGTCTCGTTGCTGGCAGCCGCCGTGGCGGTGGTCTTGGCTTTGCCAGTCGCCTATGCTTCTATTGCCGGGCGCTTCGGCAGACTCATGGACCGGATTACCTATCTCGGTTTCGGCGTTCCTGGCATCGTCATGGGCACGGCCCTGGTGTATGCAGGATTGCAGGTCCCGTTCATGTACCAGACCCTGGGCCTGCTGGTAATCGCCTATGTGCTGCGCTTTCTGTCACTGGCCGTGGGATCGGTGCGCAGCACGGCCGAAAAACTCGATGCCAGTCTTACCAAGGCGGCCCGGGTGTTGGGTGCCAGACCTTCGGAAGTATTCTGGCGAGTCACCGTGCCCCTCACATTCAGAGGTATGATTGCCGGGGCAGCCCTGGTATTTCTGGAAGTCATGCGAGAATTACCGGCTACGCTGCTACTGGCGCCCACTGGCTTTGAAACTCTTGCCACCTACTTATGGCGGGTCTACGAAGCGGGCTATTTTGGCCGCGCCGCTATTCCGGGATTGTTACTGGTATTGATGTCCGGCCTGGGTCTGGCATTGATGCTGTTTGGAGAACGCCGCGCCGAATTCGGCATGATCGAGGACAAGAAGTCGTAATGTTGCAAATTGAAAACCTCTGTGTGGACTACGGTCCAGTCAGAGTGGTCGAGAACCTGAACCTGACACTGACTGAGGATGAAATTCTGATGCTGGTGGGTCCCACCGCTTGTGGCAAGACCACTATCCTGCAAGCAGTGGCAGGATTGATTCCAATTGCCCAAGGTCGAATCAGCCTCGGCAATTGGGAAGCAACCCCGGGCAAATCCATTGCTCCTGAAAAGCGCAAGCTTGGCATGGTCTTTCAGGACTTTGCCCTGTTTCCCCATCTTACCGTTGAACAGAATGTCGCCTTTCGCCTGACAGACATGGTCCAGGCGGATCATTGGCTCAAACTGCTGGGACTGGATAATTTTCGATATGTGAAACCTGGCACCTTATCCGGTGGTCAGAAGCAGCGGGTCGCGCTGGCGAGAACACTTGCACATGAGCCTTCTCTGATACTGCTGGATGAACCTCTGTCGAATCTGGACGCAGCTCTGAAGGACAGCCTCAGATGGGAAATTCGCAATGCCCTGAAGGTGGCCGGTGTGCCGGCCATCTGGGTCACCCATGACCAGGAAGAAGCCCTGTCGGTGGGCGATCGGCTGGGGGTTCTCAACGCAGGCGTGCTGGAACAACTGGCCAGCCCAGAAGCTTGTTTCTGTGAACCTGCTTCACGCTTTGTAGCGGGTTTTCTCGGGGAAGCCAGTTTTATCCGCGGCCAGCTCAAGGGCAATCATGTCAGCACCAGTCTCGGCGATGTCCCGGCCACGGCTGTGGACGAGGCGACCGGAGAAGTTGATTTACTGTTACGCCCCGATGACCTGTCCCTTGCTGCCGCCGTCGGCCCGGGCAATGCTAAAGTAAGCTGGGCCCGCTACGAGGGCGCCTACTGGCTCTACGGAGTGGCGTTGGATGGCGGCCCACAACTGCAGATTCGCACCAGTCATGAAAACTACTTCGGGATTGGAGAACGTGTTGGCGTTGAAGTGATTACTACCCATGCGCTGGCAGCATTTGCTATAGCTTGATTGCACTTACAATACCCAGCGTGCAAGGCACGGCTGCCAAGGGTAAATAATGAGCACAATTACGAAAATATATTCACATTGTTTATCATAGCAAGTAATCGCATGCAGGTGACTTGCTCACCTTCCCATACATGAAAACGTCAAGGCACTTTGCTGCTTGATAAGTAAATTATTGATAAGACGGCTCAAGCCGGGATCATCCCACAGTGTATACAAGAATCATGGCCCCGATCCCACTGTGCTATTGATCAACATGCGATGTGCTTTTTCAATTTCTGCTTACAGCCAAATTCACCCTTTTATAGCGTATTATTTAATTCAATATAGCCATAGAGACCATTGTTATAGGCATCACAAGTTTCTGGCGCGGCAATTACCAGTTGCGGAATAATTTGAGTTTACAGCGCATCGAAGTGCGACGCGGTGCTATTTATCCCACTCCACGATGGTCTTGAAGCCCGCAAACGCCATACGCTTGCTGTCAAATGGCATCGATTCTGGCGCAAAGCCAGCAATGCGCGGGTCGGCCATTACCTTTTCATTAATGGCATCGCGCTCTTCCTTGCTAGCGTAAACAATGAACGCGAAGATGACTGTCTCGCCGTCACCTGCATCAGCAACATCAGTGAACGCACGCAGACCATCGTAGCCGGCCTCATCAAGCAAACACTCTTTGTAGTCGAGCGCGCCATTTTCCTTCCACACTTCACCGGCGATCTTTGAAATTCGTTGATATTCATCGACCTTGTCTTTAGCCACAGGAATCACAAATCCATCGACGTATGACATCTTTTTATCCTCTTTGGTTAATGTTGGATATTCAGAATATTGGACAGTGCTAATCCTTGATCTTGACCAAACAACGGACTTTGTTGGCGCCCTGATAATCTTCCAGACAATAACCCTTGGGGTCGACTCTGGAGTCAGTTATCAACTGCTGGAAGATCAGCTGTATCTGATCATAACCTTCCGTATCGACTGCCAGGTAGTTGCCAGATTTTATCTTGAACGGTTCCAGATCGAGATCTGCCAGTTCACCCTTCTCGAGTTCAGTAACGGCAGCCAGATAGGTAGTCTCGCCACCGCCCCAGGAAACACCGAAATAACGACGCTGTTCACTGAATGATACTTTGCCATGCAGTGCCTGGTGTGCAGCCATAATCCCGTTCGGGAATGAATTGGCCCGCTGACAATACACCAACAACGGGGTTTCTATCGTTGCCTCTGCGACTGAAAATACTTTCTTATCAGCATCCACTTTCACTTCCTTTTCTTTTCTCTTTTTGACTCTTCAGTTCTCTTCTTTTCACTGTGCATTGCTTGCAAAGTCGACGCCGCTCATGCAGCCGCAGAAAAGGCTGTTTGTAGCGCCGCGATATCAAATTTCTTCATCTTCAGAAATGCCTGGGTGACTGCCGCACGTTGTTGTTCACTACCATTACGCATCATGTCGTCCATAATTGCTGGTAAGATCTGCCAGGACACGCCGTACTTGTCTTTTAACCAGCCGCACTGTTCCGACTCAGGCACTGCCGACATTTGCTCCCAGTAGTAATCTATTTCCGCCTGATCCTGACAAGAGACGATGAAGGAGATGGCTTCATTGAAGGGAATATCGTGATCAACGCCGCTGTCCATGGCGTGGAAGCTGCTTCCCAGTAAGGTATAAGTAGCATGCATTACCATGCCGCGTCGCGACTCACCACCTTGATCATCATAAGGGTGCAGCACATTAATCTCTGCGTCACCCCGCCCCGAAAAAACTGCGGTGTAGAACTCCATCGCCGCTTTGGCCTGCCCGGTGCGTTCTCCGGAAAACATCAGCGTTGGGGTGATCGCCTGCTTTGCTTCGCCCTCGACGTCAAACATGAATTGCCAGGACACGCCGTATTTATCTTCCAGCCAGCCATAACGTTCGCTGAAGAAATAGGAGTCCAGCGGCATCATCACATTACTGTCCGGGCTGAACTTTTCCCACAGCCCATCGACCTCTTCCTTACTGCGACAGGCCACCATCATTGAGATCGATGAATTGATCTTGAAATAGGGTCCGGCGCTGATCAATTCGAACGGTACGCCCATCAGATCGATGCCGAGAATATCAACGGCCCCTGAAGGCGTGTCGTGAATCTGTGATTTATGACGGATTTGCGAATTTTCAAATGCTGCGCAATAAAACTCGGCCGCCGCAACGGCTTGAGTGTCAAACCACAGGTGCGTTGCTATTTTTGCCATTTTCCCTACTCCTCTATATTAAACTTTATACTTGGGCTTTTTTTCCTATGCTTTTATCTATACCTTTTCAGTTGCTGCCCAAGTGAAGTCCAGATCAGACATTACTCCTGAATCTGGCTTTCATCCATCCACATCATTTCCCAGACATGACCATCAGGATCCTCAATACTGCGGGAATACATGAAGCCATAATCCTGAGCTGGCACGTGGTCCTTGCCGCCGGCGGCCAACGCCTTGCTGGCTATGTCATCAACCGCTTCCCTGCTATCCCGCGACAAGGCGATCAATACTTCTTTAACAGTGTTGGTGTCTGCGATCTCACGAGGGGTGAATTGCTTGAATTTGTCATGGGTGAGAAGCATCGCATAGATTTCTTCACTGATAACAACACAGGCAGCTGTCGCATCGGTAAACTGCGGATTGATAGCAAACCCGATTGATTCATAAAACACCTTGGCCTTAGCGAGATCTGCAACAGGCAGATTAACGAATATCTTGCTACTCATATTTTCCTCCGTTTTTCTTTTTTGGTAGTGAGCAGATCGACCAGCCAGTTTGGCCGACACTCTGATTAACCGGCATTGGGGTTCACCAACACTGGAGAACACTATATGACCTGATAGCCTCAGTGGAAATGGGTAAAAACGACAATCTCACGGGTTGATTGCGACAAGGCTTTTGCAATACGCTATGCGCCATGAAAACAGTCAGCATCCTGGTTCCCGAAACCGCAGTTCCGGCCACCATCGTCAATCCACGCTACTTGTTCAGTGCGGTGAACATGTTCTTCAGCGATGCCGGGCATGAGCCGTTCTTCGAAGTTCAACTGGTCGGCATGGACAAGGTCGTCGGTCTCGATGGTGGCATCATGAGTATGCACCCTGACAAGCTGATATCAGAAGTAAGCCATACCGACCTGATCATCATCCCGGCCATTAGCGGCGATGTCTCGGAAGCCATCGAATTGAATGCAGCATTCCTGCCGTGGATTAAAGAGCAATACAAACAAGGAGCCGAAGTCGCAAGTCTCTGTATTGGCGCCTTCTTGTTAGCCGCAACCGGGCTGGTCGACGGTCGCCATTGCTCAACCCATTGGCTCTACGCCAGCCAATTTCGCACTATGTTTCCCCAAGTAGAGCTAACCGATGGGCGAATCGTCACAGACCAGCAAGGGATCTATTCCAGCGGGGGTGCGAACTCCCACTGGAATCTACTGCTCTATCTCGTAGAAAAATATACGAGCCGGGAAATGGCAATTACCGCTTCGAAGTTTTTCGTACTCGACATGGATCTACAGAGCCAACTGCCGTTTTCCATGTTCAAGGGCCAGAAAAATCACGATGATGAAGACGTCTTGCGCGCTCAGGATTTTATTGAGCAACACTATCAGGAACGAATCACCGTTGACGATCTGGCCGGGCGCTTTTCTATTGGTCGGCGCACCTTTGAACGGCGTTTCAAGAATGCGACTTCCAATACCGTGATCGAATACATTCAGCGAGTCAAAATTGAAGCTGCGAAGACTGCACTGGAAAAGGCACGCAAGACGGTGAATGAGGTGATGTACGACGTGGGCTATTCGGACACGAAAGCCTTCCGCGACCTGTTCAGGAAAGTTACCGGACTAACCCCGATGGAATATCGCAGCAAGTTTACTGCGTTGCGTTAGTCAATCGTATAAGAAGCCAGCGGCCAGAATACCGCTAGCTTCTTACTGCATCAAACTTGCAAAACGTTTAGCCCTAGTCCAAATAGAGCTCACGCAATCGTGCAATATCGGCCGCATCAACGCCAAGCTCGGCATCGAGATAGGCCAATACTGACCCGTAGCGTGCCTCTAGATCATCAAACGTAAACTGCAAGAATGAAGTACCATCTTCGGTGTACAAGGGGTTCGCCTCACTCACTTCCTCACCATCCGAGAAACTCAGCATCATTGCCGCAAAAGCATTGGTCTCAGCAGCGGCCTGCAAGTCGACATCGCCTTGCTCGCGTTCCGGGCGGCGCAGCTCAGTGGACAAATGATAGTCACGTAAAATGGTCTCACGTGGCACGCCCAGCGCTGACAATATCAATGCTGAAGCAACACCGGTGCGATCCTGACCAGCGGAGCAGTTCACCACCAACGGTGTTTCCGCAGCCAGCAAGCGGTCAAATAAAGCAATGAACTGCGGCTCCAACAATGCGGGGAAGCCTTTATAACTTTCTCCCATATTGTTCAGGACTGCTTGCTCAGGATTCTCCTCATCGGGAGAAATATTCAACGCCTCACCCATCAGGTCCATGATGCTGTAATGCACGTTCACGTAATCAATTGTTTCTTGTACTGCCCAGCGATTCGGAAACAGCTCCAGTTCTTCTGCAGATCGCAAATCCACGATAGTCTGAAAGTCGAATTGCTCGAGATAAGTGATATCGCTCTGCGTGAGGGAAGTCATGGCGCCGGAACGAAACAACAGGCCCTTGTTAACGCGCTTGCCATCAACAGTTACGTAGCCTCCCATATCACGAAAATTGGAGCCGCCTTCCAGTGGCAGTAAGCGCTCATAGGAATTGACCAGTAGAATTTCAGCCAGCACTGACTCGTTGGCCAAACTGTTCGTAGTCAGTACAGCGCTGCTGATAGCAGCGGCCATCAATAAGCCGGCAAGTTTGCTGGAGAGTAAGCTAATAATACGCATAGTTATGTCCTGTTAGTAAGTTAGAAAATCAGCGAGATAGCGAGAAGGCTCAACTGTGGTCAACGCTTTTAATCTTCTTTAATAGAGAAATTCTGTAGTGAATATGGAAAATAAATTGAGAGATACTGGAAGAGATGAGCGACGAGAAATTCCGCCGCCCAACTCCTGCACTGCCTAGAAATTCAAACGCAACCCAAGCAAGTAGCGACGGCCATAACTTTCTCGCTGATTGACTGTGCCATTACCGGCATAGCGCAGGTCCACTTCATCAGTGAGATTGTTGGCATTGAGATAGGCCGACGCGACCCCGCCATTAATGTCCCAGGGGAATTGATAGGACATCGAGAAATCCACGCGCTTCTGCTCGCCCCAGACTTCATCAGGACTTTCGATCGGGCTAATCCATTCATCGCGATACTGATAGTTGATGCGTGCCGACAAACCATAGTTTTCATAGAACAACGAGGCGTTGTAGATCATGTCGGAAGTACCCGGCAGTTGATAACTGCGGCCATCGATACCGGTGAACTCAGAGTCGAGAAGAGTCAGGTTGGCGCTCACACCGAAACCATTGAATGGCTCGGGCAAAAATTCCGACGCATCATGAATGAAATTAAATTCGATACCGCTGAATTCGCCATCCTTGCCATTCACTGTACCGTTGTATGTCCACACCTCGCCTGCGGCCGCGGGCAAATAGACACCGCCGTCGATGAAACTCTCATCGGCATAGATGACATTGTCGATACGACGATAGAAAGCGCCGGCTGACAAAAGACTGGCTGGCGCAAAGTACCATTCCAGCGAAGAATCGACGCCGTAAGTTTCTTCTGGTTCCAACGTCGGATTACCACCGCTCACTGTTTGATTGATGACATCCACCGATGCCGAGGCGCGCCACTCATTGTAAGTTGGCCGACTGATGCCTGACGAGGCGGACAGGCGTAATTTGAGATCTTCCTGCAGATCGAAATTAAAATGTGCACTGGGCAAGTAGTTGGTGAAGTCTGCCGACACCGCGATTGGTGTTCCATTATTGGTGCCGCGGCTGGTGTAATCGGTTTGCTCGGCGCGCAGACCAAGGACAATATTGCCCCAGTCGTAGTCCAGCGTGGACATCGCGTATAGCGCTGTAATGTCCTCTTCCAGCAGTATAAGTTCGTCATCAGCCGGTGCTGGTACAGACCAGACTGCGGACGCCTCCCAGGCTTCACGCAAGGCAATGTTATTGAAGTAAGTGCCGCCGATTGAGTTGGTAGACATGGCGTGCCAGAGCTCACCGGTATTGAACGCGTTAACATCGATGCCCGCCACTCGCGGTGATGCACCAATCCCCAGCGTGCTGAAACCATCGGCTTCGCGCTGATCAACCTGAAACCCAACTTGCACGACCGCATCGTGACCAAACAGGGTCATCTCCGACTCGGCATCCAGCTTGAACTTGTTGGCATTGGCTTCTAGGCTATCGTTGATGATCAGGCCCAGATTCGCGAGCGAGTAGTCAAGCGCGGCAGGATCAGCGGCTTGCTGCGTGCCGAGGCCGAACACATTAACAATCGGGTTTTCAATATCACTGACATCATAGGTCGTGCTGGCCAGACCGATGTCGCGGGTAATTGGCAGGAACTGTCTGCGTTCCGTTTCAGTGTAGTTGAAACGACCGGAGACGAGCCACTTGCCGGCTTGCAAGTCCATACCCAATGTTGAGGTTGCTGTCGAATTATCGTATTTACCGTATTCCAGAAGTTGCGTGACTACAGTACCGGGTGTTGACCCGGCAGCACCCACATCCCCAGACATTTCAAACACATATTGATTGCGTTCTTCATAGTCAGCGAATTCACTGTACAGTGTTGATACAAACAAGCGTTGCACGACCTCGGTACCACGCCATTCCAGTGTGCCGCCATAAGCTTCATCTTCGCGCTTTACCTTGTAGCTGCGGAAGTCCAATTCGTTGACGATGGGTGAGCCGGTCGCCAGATCGGTTTCCAGATCGTATTCGCGATTGTCAGTAATCTGTTCGCGGCTGTTCTGCGAAGCAAACAACACGAAGCCGAATTCATCGCCGGACCAGGAAGTTCGCAGGCCAGCCTTTTCAACCGCACCATCACCCAACTCTTGCTCACCCATGCCTACGTCACCGGACATGGTCCAGCCAGCCTGATCAAAGGGGTTGTAGGTGTGGATGTTGATGTATCCGGCAATAGACTCACCGGGCATGCTTGGTAAGACTGCCTTGTTCGCTTCGACGCGACTGGTGATCACCGACGGAAAGCTATCGAAGCGCGGAATGCGGCCATTCTCGGCACCCGGTACATCAATGCCATCAAAAGCTATCGACGTGTAGCGAAATGGTGCACCGCGCAGATTGATGAAACGTGCCTGGCCCTGATCACGCTCTATTGCCAATCCTGGCAAACGGCCAAGCGAGTCAGCCAGATTTTGATCCGGAAAGCGGCCTATCGTATCTGCGGCAACTATGTCCATCATATTGGACGCATTGCGTTTGGCCTGTAACGCAGCCAATTGTGAATCGCGAATGGGTGAAACAGAAACGACAATCTCTTCGATGACTTCCTGCGCCTGTACTGGCAAAGATGCCGCTGTCAGCATCGCAATCGCTGCAGACAAGGGTTTGATTTTGTGAAATGGCATTCAACTATCCTCCGATTGATAATTCTGGCCAGGCTGCTCTGAAGCGCCTGCTCTAATCGGGGCTATTGTGGCGAGGCAAATTGACAGTTAAATGAAAAAGATATCCCTGAATCGCCTGTTGCTGCGTAATGTGAAGCGAACAAGAGGCATCAACCTCAGAAATTCAAGCGGATTTTCTGTGGGGAAATCTTGAGTCGATAGCGGTAGCGAGCCGTACGCACATCACGCTCACCTTCAAAAAGATACGCCCGTGCCAGATCCTCACCCAATACGCGGACAACTTCATCTTTGATCTTGGAGCGATTCTGATCGAGGATTTTGGCGCGCAGTCCCTTGGTTGACAGATCGTTAATGGCTTTTTGATGCCCGCCCATCTTCCGCATGGTAGCGATAAGTTGCCGGGCGTTTTCAGTATCCGGTTTACGAATTGAAGGGTTGGTGAACCATCCTTCTGCCTGTTGCAATCGGCATGAGGCGTACCAAAAATAATAGATAAACGGTGTGGCCGGCAAATCGATGGGCAAACCATGGATCGTCACTCGGCTGTGAGCGGCATCAAATTGCAACACATCTTCGGCTTTACCAACCGCAAAAGCAGCAGCGTCCGTGTAACCCAGAGCAATAGCCCGGGACACCCATGGCAAACCCTCTTCAGGCACCACAAGCAGAGCCGGGTCGCTGCATAATGCCTGACAGCGAGCAGCATCGACTCCAGCACCCATAAGAGCCCCGCAACGGCGCTGCGCACTGCCGCGCAATGGTCTTGGCAGGAAAAACAGAACGAATGACAGTAAGAACGAAACAAGGAATTGCCCACTGACTATATTCACCGTATCGGGTTGGCAATCCACGCCAATATCCACGCGGCGGATCAGCTCACCATCCTGCCACTGTACATTCAGAATGGCGTCTGCAACGGTCGCGCTGGCCAGTGCCACGGCGCTCTCGTCCAATGCGAGTACGCGTGAATGACAATCGTAAGCGATAGAGCTTTGATAGACGACGTCAGCCAGATCCGCGTTGATTGAACTGATAAGCATTGCTTCGACTTGCGGATCAGAAAAGCTGTTAATCCCGGCCTGACTTATTCTGGCAGGTAACTGTTGATTGAGCTCGGCATCCAGTGAGCTTAATGCCGAACGGTGGGCAAGACCAAGTGCGATATAACTACTGCCCCCTGTCAACAGCAGCACAATCAGGGTAAACGCCCCCACCTTGCTAATCATAGCGAGTAATCACATGCAGGCGACTTTCTCACCTTTTTATACAGTGACACGTCAAAGGCACTTTCCTGCTCGACAATTAAATTATTGACCAGACAACTCAAGCCGGGGTCATTCCACCGGGTATGTAGAAACCATGAACCCGATTCCACTGCGTCGTTGATCAACAAGCGATAGGCTTTTTTGATGCCAAGCAAATCGATCATCGTATCGCTCATACTCATGACATCAATTTCACGACTAAGAAACGCTTCCTCCAGACTGGCTATGTCAGAATAGAACCGGCTATTTTCGGGTAACAATTTGATGCCATGTTTCTGTAACCAGTCATGGGGTTGCAGAAACATGGTTTGGCTATGGGGATCATCCAGAAAGCCGACTCTGTGAGAATTGAAATAGTGCTCATTGGCAACTGGCTTTTTATCAACCGCAACCCAATACAATGGATAAGTTGGCGTATCGAAAACCTTCGCGTAATAATCTTGATGCGTCGGCACCATACCTTCAACAAGATGCAAACGATTCCAGAACAAGTCGTACTTGCCAACCACGATGTCGCGCGCCGTGAGATGACCGCGCGCATGCCAGGAAATTCTCACCGCATTAATACCGAATCGCTCGCTGCGCGCACACAAATCGTCGGCAATCCTGCGCGCACTGATTGGTGTCAGCGTAAGAATATGGAATTCGTTATCCTGGTTTCTGCCTGAGCTATCTATCTTCTGGTCTATTGCCTTGCCTGTTGCCTGACTTATTGCCTCACAGCGATAGGAGTTGTAGTCACTTAACTGAACCGGGCTTACTGCAACTCGGGACAGGAGCACCGTGACCAGTACCAGCAGGGCAAGTATGGCAATCACAAATAGACAGTAAACCAACCAGCTTCTGTTTGAATCGGAAAACATAGGGTTAAGAAAGTAACTGTCAGGAACTATCAGGCTAGCACTGCTTTTTGACAGTCTTGTGAATATTGGATGTCAATTCATCTACGATTCTTACAACTGTCACGCTCAAGTCATGCTGGCGCAATATTTTGTAGCTAGGCTGTCGACTCGAAAACAACAATCGATTTCGGGGACTGAAGAATGACAACACTACGCTCACGCCGAGAATTTCTGAGGTTGAGTCTGCACTATGGATCACTATTAACCAGCGCGATGGCTCTTGGCGGATTGCCCGCTTTGTCCCATGGCGCAGCGCGACGCATTAGCTCACTACCAGCTGACCCCTTCACTCTCGGCGTAGCCTCCGGTGACCCTACTCCCGATTCTGTTGTCCTGTGGACCCGCCTTGCTAACTCCGTGCTGCAACAAGCCGGCCTGCAGGAAGCAGTGATTGCCACAGCATTCGAAGTCTCTGACTCGGCAAACTTCAACCGCATTGTCCGCTCCGGAGAAATAGCTGCGACTCCTGAACTGGGGCATTCAACGCACGCTGAATTGCGCGGCCTCACACCTGATACTACTTACTACTATCGCTGGCGCGTGGGCGGAGTTACCAGCCCGGTCGGGCGCACAAAAACCGCTCCAGCGGCCAGCGCGAACCTGGAAGAATTCCGATTTGCTTTCGCTTCATGCCAACAATATGAACATGGCTTCTTCACTGCCTACCAACACATGGCTGAAGAGGAGTTCGATCTGATCGTGCATTTGGGCGACTATATTTATGAAAGTAGCTGGGGTGAAGTATTGGTTCGCCATCACGAGGGGCCTGAGATTATTGGCCTTGGCGACTACCGTAATCGCTACATCACTTACAAGTCTGATCCCGACTTACAAGCTGCGCATGCCTCGGCACCCTGGGTCGTGACCTGGGATGATCACGAGGTCGACAATAATTATGCCGCCGGCATGGCCGAGGACGATCAAACACCCGAGCAGTTATTACGGCGTCGCATGGCTGCGTATCAGGCCTTTTATGAATTCATGCCTATTCGCTTGCCGGTCGGCAGACAAGGTCCGAACATGCCAATTCATCGTCGTCTGCGGTTTGGCAATCTGATGGAAATGAGTGTATTGGATACGCGTCAGTATCGCAGCGATCAGGCCTGCGGCGATGGCCGCAAACCCAGTTGTGCTGCGCATCAAGACAGTAATCGCACACTGCTTGGGGAAGCGCAGAGAGACTGGCTGTTTCAGCATCTGGCGACTGCCGATGCGACATGGAACGTCATGGCACAACAGATCATGATGGCAGGATTACGCAGTGTCAGCACCGATGGCGAGCAACTCTGGCCCATGGATATTTGGGATGGCTACCCCCATGAACGTAGCGCCCTGCTCAATCATCTCGATGCCGTCGGCACGCCTAATCCGGTTGTACTTACCGGTGACATCCATTCCAACTGGGCTGCCAACCTGCATCTGGATTTCGATGCTCCCAATTCAAAAATTGTTGGTAGCGAGTTCGTCGGGACGTCAATCAGTTCAGGTGGGGACGGTCAGGACAGCAATGATTACGGCAGTGGTTTGCTGGCCAACAACCCACATGTGAAATTCTACAATGCCCAACGCGGCTATGTTGCAGCAACGCTGACACCACAGTTATGGCGCAGTGACTACAAGGTCATGCCTTATGTGACCGAAGCTGGTGCGCCGATCAGCGTGCGCAAAACCTTCGTTGCCGAAGCGGGCAACCCGGGTGTACAGGAAGCCTAGCGGCTACCTGCATCACTTTCATAGCGAGGCTATTCAGTAGCCTCGCTGTATCACACCGCGACTAGTGCCATCGACATTGCCATTGCTCAGCCACTGACGCGTGGCATCGAATAAAATCTCGCGATTGGTTTCCCACATGGCATTGTGGGACGTACATGCCAGATCCAACAGTACCTTCTGCTCGGCACCCAGATCTTCATAGAGTTCATGTACCCGGGCAACGGGAACCTGGGCATCATGGATCGGTGCGACCAGCAACATGGCGTGATCAGTTTGCGCAACAACATCCGGCCCCCAGCCCCAGGTTGTGGTACGTGGCGCGCGCCGTACACCGGTGCCCCAGGTCGAACCGACAGGATCAGATTCCAGCATGGCACTCCACACTGCTGCCGCGACGGGCGCTGTGTACTGGGCTTCGCAACCCACTTGTCGGTCCCAGTTGTTGATGAAATCTGTTTGTGATTGCTTGGTCAAAGTCGGCCCTGCAACCGGGAGCATTGCCGGCGCACTGCTCGCACGATTACGGCCATAGGCAGGCGCCAGCAATACCAGACGCGCGACTTTTTCCGGATGCAATGCAGTATAGCCGCCGGTGCGCGGGCCGCCCAATGACCAGGCCACCAGATGCACTCGCTCAACGTTACGCAGCTCACGAATGTAATCCACGACCGCGTCAATATCATCCCAATCGGATTCAATCGTTGTTGCGGCGTAGCCATAGCTCGGCTCGCAGTCAGCGGCAATAAGCCCCGGCACAAACTCAACGCGCTGCGCCTCACTCAGATTGCAGGCATCATTCATGACATAGGGGCGAGTCGAGCGACCATAACCCGTGGTATCCATGGCGAAGGTGTCGAATCCGGCTTCGGCCAAATAGGCCATCCAGCTATAACCCGGATATGGCACATCGAAAGCCACCTCTGCCGGCGTACCGGCGCCGTGCACGAATAACACCACCTCGCCCTCGCCTATTTGGGCGCCTGCAGAGACGCGCTCACGCACATAGATCTGCGCCGTCTCGCCGGCCATGGAAGGCGCCAAGGAGACATTAGCGACATAGTGATCGATGCTCTGGATAGCCTGTTGGGCGAATAGTGATGGTGTAGCGGCAACGACGATAAAAAGAGAAACAAAGCGGGCGCTGAGCCAGCGTGCTGAACGGTGCATGGCGATCATGATGGGTTCCCCATATTCTTATTTTTTTGCATAGCGGGTGCATAGCGGGGACAGAATAATTCACTTCAGGTACAAAGAACAACGTTAAGCTCGCCAACAGGAAATCGACAGATATCAGGGCCGGGCACGAGCTTGCCCAATAAGTGCGGCAAGCAACGCGCGGGCTAATTCACTGAGCGTTGTAGACGACCTTATTGGCTTTCTGTATCGCTGGTCTGGCCAGCATTTCTGCATACCAACGCTCGATACCGGGATAGGCAGAGATATCGATTGAGGTTTGCTCTTTGATCATGAAATAAGCCAGTGTAAATGGGTCAGCCAGCGTGATCTCATCACCGCAGATAAACTGGTTCTCGCTCAGGCGTTGCTCGATAGCGGGCAACTGTTTGTCCAGCCAACCCTTGGCTTCGGCGAGTACGTCCTGATCAGGCGCTTTATCGAAATAAGTCGGGCAGACGATTTCCTGCCAGAAATAATTCGCCATCCAGCGGCCAATGTGAATATTCATAATATCCAGGATGCTATCTATCTCTGCGGCCTTGGCCGGTGCACTGCTATATAGCTTGTTGTCACTGATACGGGCCAGATAGCGACAGATCGCTGCGCTCTCGGCGATGCAATGCCCGTCGTGCTCCAGGGCTGGCACTTTGCCAAAAGGGTGCTTGCCTGCATACGCGGCTGTCGTATTTTCTTGCTTGCCCAGATTGACGAATTTGTAGTCATAGTCCAGCCCGAGCTCTTCTGCCGTGGCGACGACTTTGAATGGATTAAAACTGTTAAAGCCATAGATTGTTAACATCGATGTTCTCCTGTACGCCCGTGAATCTGTTTATTCCGAAGTTTGCTAACTGTAATTGCGTTTGTCTCCAAAATCATGAAACTTGCAGTGAGCGTCGCATAAACACGACCTCGTAAGCCAGCGCACTGTTTCTCCGGGCTCACAACTCGACGGCAGCAAGCAGGCTACTTATGTCAATTGCATTTTGCAAGTAACCTTTCTGAAAATAGAATCATATTTGTCACTACAGGCGAGGCCTCCTAGTCAGGCACTGACGAGCTGCCCAAGCACTATCACCTAGCCTGATATTGGGTCATTCAGAGGTGGAATCAGGGATGGAACCAGAGGTGCGATAACCATAGCGCGCGATCAACGCCCGGACTTCGGCCGTTTGCATAAAGCCGAGAAATTCATGGCAAGCCGTGCAATCCCTGGCGTGCGTTAGCAAGATTGCATCCTGATGGATAGGCGTGTGCAAGTCAGCAGGGACTATCCAGCCGCTGCCGGTTATCTCAATATCATCAGATTGCGCACCAGGCTTCGCGGCAACTTGGGACCTTGCCACAAACCCCAATTCGGCATTGCCGGATTCAACAAATTGAAAGGCTTGAGCAATATTCTCGCCTTGCACCCATTTTGTCTCAGTCGCTGCTCGCATCTCCAGTGCCGTGAGTGTTTCCACGGCGGCTTTACCGTATGGTGCCAAAGCGGGGTTAGCCAACGCCAATCGGGTAAAGGATTGTGAAGAGAGAAACTCGGGCCCGGTAACATTCAGAGATGCCGACCACAGGACAAGTGTGCCCTCGGCATAGGTTGTTAGCGTATCGGCCTGCGCCAGTCCAGCTGCGATCAGCGCCTGTGGCTTTTCCTGATCGGCCGAGAAAAACAGCTGAAAAGGCGCGCCATTACTGATCTGGGCGTAAAAGCGGCCCGACGAACCAAAGGCCAGATTCACTTCATGGCCAGATTGCGCCTCGAAGCGCTCTGCGATTTCGCCCATCGGGGCCGCAAAATTGGATGCCACAGCAAGCAGGATCTCTTCAGCATGGATGCTATATGGCATCGCCAGACAAGCTGCCAGCAGCACGTCTCTCAATACATCTTTCAATACGCGCCGAACTGCGATTCGCTTCCTGACTATAAATAGACATTTTGTATTATTCATAGCGTTATATAGTAATTTATATAACGAAGAGTTGGCAACTCATTACGATCGCCCGATTGGCTGAGATGGCCCGTATTTTCCGGCAATTTCCTCGCACTACATTGCCGTAGACGTCAAGTCATACCGGTGCTAACTTGCCATTATCAAAAGCGCCCTGGAATAAGAGGCTCGTTATGACTAGACCTACCCCATTTATTTTCGCAGCATCTGCGGCTTTCTGTTCGACTTTGTTTGTCCCAGCCACTTCGGGGCAGGAAGGCCTGCTCACGCAATATGAAGCTGTTAGTGACCTGCATTTACAGAATCCACCACCAGAGGATTGGCTAATGTGGCGTCGCACTTATGATCTGAGTGGCCACAGCCCCCTGACCCAAATCTCCCGCGCCAATGCCGCCAATCTCGCTTTGGCCTGGCAAGCGCCGCTTTCGCAGGGTGGCAATATGACTACGCCACTGGTGCACGATGGCGTCATGTTTATTGCTGATACTGGCAATAGACTATTGGCACTGGACGCCCGCAGCGGCGAGCAGCTTTGGGCATATGTGCATGAATCGGAGAACTTCGACGGCCGCCGCATTGGTGTCGCCCTGCATGGCGACAATGTCATCGTGCCGCACAATGACATGACCATGGTTGCGCTGAATGTTCGCACCGGCGCTGTGGAATGGACGCAAACTATAGACACGCCAGTGAAAGATGTCACTGGCGGCTACTACGCATTGCGTAGCGCACCTGTAATTGCCGACGGGGTGATTGTTCAAGGTGTGACTGCTACAGCAGTACCTCAGGGCGGCTTCATTTTCGGCCTCGACCTCGAGACTGGCGCAGAACTGTGGCGCTTCTATACGGTTGCTCGCCCTGATACACCGGGCGGCGAAACATGGAATGACCTGACACTGGAAGAGCGCAGTGGTGGTTCCGTCTGGATTCCGGGCAGCTACGACGCTGATCTGGATTTGATCTTTTTCGGCACGGCGCCCACTTACGATACCGCCCCGTTACTACCCGACCTGAATATTGCCGGGGTTTCCAATGACGCCCTGTATACCAATACCACTCTTGCTTTACGGCCGGCGACCGGCGAGCTCGTCTGGCATTACCAACATATTGAAAATGACCAATGGGATCTGGATTGGGTCTATGAACGACAGATTAGCGAACTGCCAATCAATGGTGAGAACCGTAAAGTCATCTTCACCGCTGGCAAGATGGCCCTGTACGATGTGCTGGATGCCGGCACCGGTCAGTATCTCGACTCGTTGGATACCGGCATTCAAAACATGATTGCTGCTATCGACCCCGTTACTGGCAAAAAGTCATTGGAAAGTTTTGCCATTCCCAACGCCGAGCAAGGCCACTTGCTTTGCCCGTACCTGCTGGGTGGTCGCAACTGGCAATCGGGCGCCTACAATACTGCCAGCAAGATGTTATACCTGCCCCTATCTGAAGTTTGCATGATGGGTGGCCCACTAGGCGGCGAGAGCAGCTTGTTGTCATCTGGCGTCACACTGGACCCGCAGCCCCGCGTCGACAGTGACGGGAATTTTGGCAGGCTGCAAGCAATCGATATGAATGATCAGCAGCTTGGCTGGACGCAGCGCTACAAAACGCCGCCTGCTACCGCAGCCCTTTCTACCGCTGGCGACGTGATTTTTACCGGCTTTCTGGATCAGTCATTTAAAGCCATCGATGCAACCACTGGCGACACCCTGTGGGAGACAGCGCTAGGGCATCTGCCTTCGTCATTCCCGATCACCTATGCCGTCGATGGCGTGCAGTATGTCGCCATTATCCGCGGCCAACCCAGCCGGTTCATTGGCAGCTTGTACGGCATTATCGGCAACTTCATGAGTGAAAATGGCGAGTCGCTGGCAACACCCTCTACTGATCCTGCAATTTTGGTATATGCATTGCAGTAAATTGCTCTTTGCTTCTGAATTAAAAAGCGAGGGAGTGTCATGACACAGAAGAAATCTGATTCCGCCCGGGAGTTGCCACGCCTGAGTCGCCGGTCGTTACTGGCCGGAGCAGGCGCAGCATTGGGCGCCAGCATGCTGAGCACAGAAAAATTGCTGGCGCAAAATAGCGCCACGGCCGCGCAAAGCGTTGTCTTCACTCATACCACTGTGGTCACAAATGATGCACAGCGGCGCACCTTGCGGGATGTTGCCTTGGCTATTCAGGGCGACCGAATCGCCGCGATTGGTGATACCGACACAGTTCTTGCGCAATTTCCTGATGCCGAAATCTATGACGGCAGTCGCAAGGCATTACTGCCGGGCCTGGTAAATTGCCATGCGCATCTATCCGCCACAATAGCCAAAGGCTTCAATGAAGACTTTGGCTTTCCCAACAGTTTGCAACTGCCGGAAAGCCCGGAAAGCTTAATGAGTTCGGAAGAAGCAACGCTGATGTCTGTGGTTGCCGCTTTGGAAGGCTTGCGCTCCGGCACAACAACAATGGTGCAAAACACCGGCGGTATTGCCCGCGATGCCGCGGCCTTGGCTGCTACCGGACAACGTTGGGTATTCGCCGAGTCAGTGCGTGATATCGAGACCGTGGACGGCCCCATGTCACCGCCACGATTGGCGAACAGTGTGCCCCCGACTTTCTCCGATCAGCTGCGCACCGAAGGCATGCAGCGCATCGACGACTTATACAGCGAATGGCATGGTCGCAACAATGGCTTGATCAGCGTGTTTCCAGCGGCAGCGCTTGTCGAACTATCTTCACCGCAGTTATTACGCGATGTGCGTGAATTCGCCGATGCCCGGGACCTCGGTTACACCATTCATATGACGCAATCCAGTGCCGAAGTAGAATTTATGCTGCGCTACCATGGCGTGCGCCCGGCCATTTTTCTCGACAATAACGACTTCCTCGGTCCACGCTTGTTTGCCGCTCATGCCCGTTACTGCGATGCCACGGAGATAGCCGCTTTGGCCCGCAGCAATACCATTATTACGCATCAAGCGGCGATGGCAGCGAACCGCGGCGTGAGTCCGCCTATCACAGCGCTGCGGGAAGCCGGTTGTACAATCGCACTGGGCACCGACAATAATAACAATGACCTGTTACACGTGATGAAGACGGCGATCTCACTGGAACGCATTCAACGCGATGACGAAATTCCCGGCACTCTGCCACAACCAGAAGACATGCTTGCCGATGCCGCCGGCGGTGGTTCCCAGGCAGTGAATCAGGCAGACGATATTGGCTCTTTGGAGGTTGGCAAGAAAGCCGACTTGCTGGTACTGGATACCCTCAAGCCCCATCTGACACCAGCAGGGCGCATTCTGTCCGCCTGGATCCACAATGGCCAACCCTCGGACATCGAATCGGTGATGGTCGATGGCCGATTCATCATGCGCGATCATGAAGTATTAACAGTCGATGAGACCGCCATCATGGAAGAAGCTTATGCCGTTGGCGAGCGCATCTGGGGTCGCATACTACGAAACGGCGAACTGCCACTACCCAGACTCCAGGATTAATCTGTGCAATAGCAGACTTTTCGCAAGTCTGCTATTCGTATTCCAATGCCGCCAACTTACCGCTGAACACTTGGTATACGTACACGGTATAGGCCAGTATCAGCGGCAGGGTAATGACAGTACCGACGAAGACAAATTGCAGTGATGCCGTCGAGGCAGCAGCTTCCTGAATCGTCAATTGCCCAAGAATGATGTCCGGGAAAAGACTGTAGGCTAATCCGAGAGTCGCCATGATACAGATCACCACCAGCGCGCTATAGAACAACCAGCCATACATACGGCTGGTAATAAAGCGCCCCGGTCGAAACAGCAAGGCGAGTATAATCGCATAAGCCAAAAGTGAGGTTAGCGGAATAGGTAACAAGCCAATTCCATTGGGCAGCGTGAACCACTTCGCGGCAATCAATTCACTGACTATCGGGGTGGCAATCGACACCAGCAATAGCGCCAAACCCATCGGCAATACAGCTATGCGCGCCCAGCGCACTGCCTTGTCGAACAACTCCCCTTCGGTCTTCACCAGCAGCCACGCCGAACCTAACATGATATAAAGCGACGGCATGGAGACTGCGATCAATGCTGAAAACAGCAGACTTACCCCATTGCTGCTCAAACCAGTAATATAAGCTCCGACCATCCAACCCTGACTCAGAGTAGCGAGCAGAGACCCGACGGAAAATAACTTGTTCCATAATCCGCGCCTGTGATCGCCGGCCTTGACGCGAAAGTCGAAAGCGACACCGCGCAGAATCAAGCCAAACAGCATTAGCGTCACAGGCACATAGAGACTGGTCAGAATGATGCCATGGGCTTGTGGAAAGGCGATCAACAATATGCCCACGCCGAGTACAATCCAGGTCTCATTGGCATCCCAAAACGGCCCGATCGCCGCAATCATGACGTCCTTTTCTTCCTCAGTAGCAAACGGCAGCAGTATGCCAATACCCAGATCATAGCCGTCGAGGATGACATAGATCAGCAGCGCCAGACCCATGGTGAAGACAAAGAACAGCGGCAACCAATCAACCATGAGTCAGCCCTCCGCCGGTGAATCCTGGCTGCTGACTTTCCAACATAGAGCGCGACGGCTTGGTAGCCAAATGACGCAGCGCAGCCACATAGGAAATCAACAGAAACCCATATAACAAGGTATAGGCTATAAGCGTGGTTAACACAGTGCCGCCAGCATGATCGGCAACGACCTCAGACACGCGAAGTTGACCGTAGATAATCCAGGGTTGTCTGCCGACTTCCGATACATACCAACCCGCCAGAACTGCAACCCAACCAGAGAATGTCATCCACGACAACACTCGCATTGTTAAAACTGTGAAGTCATTGCCGCGCCAGATTTGCCAGGTCGACCACCAACTCACTACCAACATGGCCATGGCCACAGCAATCATGATTCGGAATGACCAGAATACCGGCGCGACTGGCGGGTGGTCATTACCGAACTCGGCTAGTCCGGGGACTTCGCCATCCAACTCATGGGTGAGCACCAGACTGGCGGCATAAGGTATTTTAATAGCAGCATGGGTAGTGCGTGCGTCTGCATCGGGGAATCCGAACAAGGTGAATGCGGCGCCCTGCTCTGTTTCCCAAACTGCCTCCATGGCTGCGACCTTCGCGGGCTGATACTCAAAGGTATTCACACCGTGCAGGTCACCCACAAAAATCTGCAGTGGTATAATCGCCGCAGCGATCACCACACCAGTCTTCATTACTTTTCGGGTTGCCGGGCCATCCACGCCACGCAGACAACGAAAGGCGCTAATGCCAGCAACCAGAAATGCCGCTGTTAGCAAACACGCCAACAGCATATGCATAAAGCGGTACGGGAAAGACGGATTGAAAATGATCGCCCACCAGCTCTCTATATGAAACTGACCGTCTTCGATAAAAAAGCCCGCTGGCGTTTGCATCCAGGAATTGAGCGAGAGAATCCAGAACGCTGAGAATGTCGTGCCAATTGCCACCAGAGCAGTAGCGACCAGATGCATACGATTACTGACGCGCTGCTTGCCGAAGAGCATGATGCCAAGAAAAGAGGCTTCCAGAAAAAAGGCGGTCAGCACTTCGTAGCCGAGCAAGGGGCCGGCAATATTACCCGCCCGCTCCATGAAGCCGGGCCAATTGGTCCCGAACTGAAAACTCATGGTGACACCCGACACCACGCCCAGCGCAAAAGTCAGAGCAAACACTTTTACCCAAAAGTAATAGGCATATTCCCAGTGCTCGTTGGGCACATCTCCATCTGGCTTGTTGCGACCCAGTGTATACCGAATTCGGAAATAGAGAAGAATCCAGCTCAGACCAATGGTGATGGTTGGAAACAGGATATGAAAACTGATATTGACTGCAAACTGCAGCCGGCCAAGCAATAAAGGATCGAGTTCCACGACTACCAGCGCCCTCTCTTATTGCGATCTTCGGGATGTTTCGATTGATAGGCAAAGCGATCACATAGATCACTAATGGCCTGGTGCTGCGTCAAGTAGACGGTTCCGCTGAGCCGATCAAGAAAACTGGCCTTGGACAACCGGTCGTAAACAGGCCCCTTAATCTCACTTATATGCAGCAAGATACCTTGATCGTACAGTCGCGAGTTGAGCTCTTCCAGAACTTCGAGCGCACTGTAATCAACTTCGTTTATCGCATTGAACATTAACACGACATGCGCAATGCGGTCATCCTTGAACACCTTGTCGTACACCAACTCTTCAAGGCAATTGGCATTGGCAAAAAATAAACTCTCGTCCAGACGCAGAGACAACACCTCCGGCACTGTCTCAACCTTGAAACGCTGTACATTGCGAAAGTGTTCAGTACCGGGGACATTGCCAACCTCGGCGATATGCGGCTGCGACGTGCGATAAAGATGTAGCGCCAGTGAAATAAGCACGCCACTACCCACTCCGACTTCCACACCATAGAGCAGGGTCAACACAAAAGTGATAACAACTGCCAGCCAGTCACTTTTCGAGAAACGCCAGGTTTTCCCGAAAATTGACCAGTCAATCAGCGACAACACGGCAACGATAATCGTCGCAGCCAATGTGGCTTTGGGTAAGAAGTACAGCGCAGGCGTGAGCAACATGGCCACCAGCGCGATCAATATTGCCGTATAGATACTGGCAGCTTGCGTAACTGCACCAGCATCAAAGTTGACGACCGAGCGAGAAAAGCCGCCAGTAACGGGAAACGCACCAGAAAATCCTGAGGCAAGATTTGCGGCACCCAGACCAATCAACTCCTGATTGCCGCTCACTTTCTGGCGGCGCTTGGCGCCGAGTGTACGCCCGACAGAGATGGATTCGACATAGCCAATCATCGATATCAGCCCGGCAGGAACAAGCAACTGCTGCATAAGCTCCAAAGAAAGGCTCGGCCAACGCGGCGCGGGTAAACCACGAGGAATTTCTCCAACAATTTCTACGCCCGCCAAATCCCAACGCAGAAAATACACCATCAGCATGGATGCAATAACCGCAAGCACGGGAGCTGTTCGGTTGAGTAAACCGGCCTGCTTTTCGCTAACTCCGAGGCGGCGAAAGCAAGCCTTTCCATAACGCTTCATGAAGACAAGAATCAGGAGCACCAGCGCGGCAACAAACAGTGTCTGCCCTTGCCAATGAGCAAGTTCGCCCAGCGTCGAGCGCACCATGCTTAGAACGGTTTCGCCTTCAGTTTCAATACCCAGCAAATGCCGTAACTGGCTAAGGGCAATCAGAATGGCAGAGCCAGAAATAAACGCAGAGACAACCGCATGAGACAAGAAGTTGGCGAGAAAACCCAGTTTTAGCAGACCCGCAACGAGCAGCATTACGCCGGACAACAGCGCCAACATGATGGCGCCCGAGAGATAATCTGCACTTCCTGATGCTGCAATCTTCGACAATGCCGCAGCAGTTAACAATGACGTGACTGCTACCGGCCCCACAGACAAGGTTGTACTGGTACCGAATAACGCATAAACCACTAATGGCAAGATGCTGGCGTAGAGGCCAAGCTGTGGTGGTAGCCCCGCCAGCATGGCATAAGCCAGCGATTGCGGGATGAGCATGATTGCTACAATGACCGCAGCAACCAGGTCAGCACTGGCTGCATCGCGATCATAATTGCGCAGCCATTGCCACGCCGGCAAGGCCGCCTGCAGTCGACTCATCAGCTTTTGACGTCTTCCAGATGCTTGGGACTGGCCAGCCACTCTCTGCCTTTTAACATTGCCTGCCAGTAAACGGTCGGCAGAATATTTGCCTTGAGAACCCATGCCGCTCGCGTTGGCTGCGTGCCCTTCACCATCCATTGCGGGAAGCTGGGTAGCAACTTGCCACCATAACCAAACTCCGCGAGCACGATTTTGCCGTTTTCTACCGTGAGTGGGCATGACCCATAGCCATCATACCCCCAACCAGGCTCCATACCAGCCATAACATCCACCAGATTCTGCGCCACCACGGGCACCTGCTTGCGTACTGCCGCCATGGTCTTGGCATTCGGGGTATTCATCACATCGCCCAGCCCCCAGATGTTATTGAACTGCTTATGACGCAGGGTGTACTGGTCCACATCCAGCCAGCCGGCAGCATCAGACAAATCACTTTCGGCAATGAATGCAGGCGCTTTCTGCGGCGGGCAGACATGCAGCATGTCGAATTCCATAGCGACCTCTTCGGCCTCCCCATCTGCATTACTGGCCTTGAAGTAAGCAACTTTTTGCTCACCGTCGACCCGTATCAGATTGTGATTGAAATGTAGATTCGCATTGTACTTGTCCACATAAGACTGCAAGGCCGGCACGTAATCTGCCACACCGAACAAAACACCACCGGCATTGGCAAAGCCAACCTCTATCGAGTTCAACACGCCACTTTTGAGCCAGTGATCACATGAAAGATACATGGCCTTTTGTGGCGCACCAGCACACTTGATGGGCATGGGTGGTTGCGTGAATAGTGCTTTGCCTTTCTTCAGGCTTTTTACAAGCTCCCAGGTATAAGGAGCCAGATCGTACAGATAGTTGGACGTGACGCCATTCTTCCCCAGAGTGTCGCGCAAGCCTTCAATGCTATCCCAGTCCAGAACCAGCCCGGGGGACACGACCAATTGTTTGTAGTGAATATGCTGACCACTATCGAGAACTACTTCATTAACTGATGGTTTAAACCCCACAACGGCGTGTCGAAGCCACGAAACACCATGCGGTATAACCGACTGCATATCACGATGAGTCTTGGGCGCATCAAATACGCCACCGCCCACCATCGTCCAGCCTGGCTGATAGTAGTGGTCCTTCGCGGGATCAATGACCACTATACGCAATTGGTGATTACGGCTGCGAATGCTGGCTGCTGCAGCAATTCCGCCAGAACCGGCGCCGACGATCACCACATCGTAGGATGGCTTGGCACTGGAAGTTGTTGCATCCGCCGCAACGGATGCGCTGGCGTCACTGCTGTATGCTGCTATGACAGTACTCATATCAAACCCTGTAGCGCTGGCAATGCGCTGCAACTCGGCTGGCTCAGCACCAGCGCTTAGTGCAGCTGCCGTGTAGAGACTTAGCGAACGATTGCCAGTACGGCAGAACGCATGCAGCTTGCGGCCGGTACTTAACACGGCCTTGAAAAGATCCACATGACTCGCATTCATCTCACCACTTTTGAAAGAAATCTCTTGCACATCAAGGCCAAGGTCTTTTGCTGCACTTGCTAATTCTGCTAGTGAAGGTTGATCGGCAGATTCTCCATCGGGCCGATTGCATAGCAAAATCTCAACACCGTTATTGGCTAGCTCTTGCAAGTCTGACTCCTGGATCTGATCGGAAACACTAACTTGATTGTTGATAATATGATTTTTCATTGTGTTGTCTCCCGATCTTTAGCGCAGCAGATCGACTGGTAGTTTAAGGTAGATAACATCATTATCTTCAGGGTCAGGGAAGTGCCCGGCCCGCATGTTCACCTGCAAAGAGGGCAGGATCAGGCGCGGCATACCCAGAGTCTTGTCACGCTTATCGCGCATGGCAACAAACTCAGACTCCTTGATGCGTTCATTCACATGAATGTTGTTTTCCATTTCCTCCTTCACCGTAGTTTTGTATTCCAGCTCCTCCCTGCTTTCGGTTCCGTAGTCATGACACATAAATATACGAGTACGTGGTGGCAACCGTAGAATTTTACGTGCTGAGTGGTATAGCTGTGCTGAATCTCCACCCGGAAAGTCTGCGCGAGCTGTTCCGGCATCCGGCATGAAAATGGTATCGCCAACAAATGCTGCATCGCCAATCACATGCGTCATACAGGCTGGCGTATGGCCTGGCGTGTGCAGGGCGATCCCCGACAAGCCACCAATCTGATACACCTCTTCGTTCTTGAACAGGTGATCAAACTGGCTGCCATCCGGTTGAAATTCGCTCTTGTAATTGAAAATCTTCGTGAAGGTTTCCTGGACAGTGATAACATGTTCACCGATGGCGATCTTGCCACCAACAATATCCTTGAGGTAGGGGGCAGCGGTCAGATGATCAGCATGTACATGGGTTTCGATAATCCATTCCACTGACAGCTTCTTTTCTTCGATATAGCGTGCGATTTCGTCAGCGCTTTCATGACTCACATGACCAGATGCGGGATCAAAGTTCATGACCGAATCGATAATCGCACAGGAGTTGGAATTGGGATCCTGCACTACATAGGAAAACGTATTCGTCATTTCCTCGAAGAACGGTTTTACTTTTGGTTTCAGCAGATCTTTACCTGCCAGCAATTCAGATTTATTCACTTGACCTCTCCATTCAACCTTTCCAGTTGGGCTCTCTGTTTGATCTCTCTGTTTGATCTCTCTATTTGATCTCTCTACCTTATCGCGCTGCTGCGGCGTCCGAGCACTACGATTCAAACATGTATCCGTTAAACCATGAGCAACCAGATTGCCCAACAGGCAACTGCAGTCACGACCGGCGTTGTCATCAACCAAACCATCTTGTACACGGAAATCATCTCGAACTCCTTTAACTCATTGGTAATAGTTAGTTTTGCAAGGTTCCACCAATGTCAGATTGGAAAACCGGATACACTTGGTATTGCATCAGCTGTGCCAATAACGCCCATTAGCTTCTATCCTGTTGATATTTATAGATATTATTGAAAATCAACCAGCCTTCTCCGCTATTTCCCCTTGCCGGTCCCAGTGAAATTTGCCATATTTGTCGGAGATTTTTGCCATATATGACAAGATTATGAGCCTTATCGCTACTGACAAAAACATGCCATTGGTCGAAATTCTGGAAGGCTTCGACTGCCCAGCCATTCTCGTCTCAGCCGACTACACTATTTTGGCGACCAATGCGCGCTACGAAGAAGCCTTTGGCAAGCTGAATCCAGACGTCTCCCATCGCTGCTTTCAGGTCTCCCATGGCTATGAGGTCCCCTGCGATCAGGCCGGCGAAGATTGCCCACTTGGCGCCGCCAAACAATCCGGCCACAAAGAACGGGTCTTGCATATTCACCAAACTCCTCGAGGCAAGGAGCATGTGGATGTGGAAATGCTGCCCATCCATGATCAGCAAGGCGAGCTACTGTACTTCGTGGAGTTACTGCGACCTGTTCCCATGGCTAGCGGCGATATTGCCGACCGGGAACTTGTTGGTGAAAGTCCGGCGTTTGAGAAAATGCTGGCTCGCATTGCCCGTGTTGCCCATACCGAAGCTGCAGCTTTGTTGCTGGGTGAATCGGGCACCGGCAAGGAACTGGCAGCGAAAGCGATTCATATGGCCAGCAGCCGCAGTGACAAGCCCATGGTGACACTCGAATGCGCCGGTCTGACCGATGCCTTGTTCGAATCCGAATTGTTTGGTCACGTCAAAGGCGCATTCACTGGCGCCCACGCTGACAAGAAAGGGCTGGTTGAACTGGCGGACGGCGGCACCCTTTTCCTCGATGAGTTAGGCGATATACCCCTGACCATGCAGGTCAAACTATTGCGCTTGCTGGAAACCGGTACTTTCCGGCCGGTGGGTAGCGCCGAAGTTAAACGTTCTGATTTCAGACTGATTTGCGCCACTCACAAGAATTTGCTGACCATGGTTGATCGAGGTGAATTTCGCAACGACCTTTTCTATCGAATCAATGTCTTCCCCATTTACGTACCTTCACTGAGTGAGCGGCGAGAAGATATACCGCGCATCGCACGTACATTGTTGTCGCGGCTCAGCAATGGCAACAAATATCAACTCACAAGTTCTGCCGCCAAGCTACTTAAACAGCACAAGTACCGCGGCAATATTCGCGAACTGCGCAACATAATGAACAGAGCATTGGTGCTAACTGACACCAATGTCATCGACGATCAAGTCATCGAGTTGTCACTCGAAGAAGACGTCAGCTATAAAAGCCCAGCCAAGCAGGACGGGGAGCAATGGACAGATCTGCGCAGCCACGAACTGAGCTACTTGCAACGCATTCTGGAAGCCCATGATGATGACAAAGACCGAGTGGCAGAAATACTCGGCATCAGTACTCGCTCTCTCTATCGCAAGTTGCAGCAAATCGATGAATCAAAGCTCGACTTGAAATAATAACCAAGCACCCCTACTTTACCCAGCTCACTCATTTATAATCCATGACTATGCATCAGATTACCGTTTATACCCGCCGTTTCTGCAGTTTCTGCACCGCCGCCAAGAGCTTGCTGCAGAGCAAAGGCTATGATTATTCAGAAGTGAATCTGGATGAAGACTTTGATCTGGCCATGGAGATCATGCGCAAATCCGGCCAACGCACCGTACCGCAGATTTTTGTCGGCGAACAATCAATTGGCGGATTCCAGGAACTGCGCGCAAGCATGACCGACGGGACATTTGAAGACCTGTTTGATACCGATGAATCCACTCAGTAGGATGTGTCGCTTGCCAAAAACCCATAAGTTATGACTACCTGATAGCACCTGCTGCCGCCACTACGGGCAGACAGCAGATACAAAAAGCCAGCGTTCAATGCATGAATGCTGGCTTTCGTTTTTCCATAACCGCGTCGGGTATCAGTCGCTACCGAACTCTTCCATCACTTCCTGGCGGCGTGCTCCGGCCAGGATACCCGGTAGTGCATAGTTGCCCTCATGACAGGCGTATTCATACATTCTCTCCTGCATGGGGCGAAAGCTCAGCTCTGCTGTCCAGGATTGACTGTATAAATTGGCGTCTTCAACAGTGAATTGATAAAAGATTTCATCATCTGCGAAACGGCTAAAGCGCTCGATGATCTTGCCTTCAGCAGTAATGGGAATGGAGCTTTCCGACATTTGCAATGGCTTGATATTGGTTGTTTCTACAATCAGCGTGTCGGCTTCGTACCAGCCTACCGAATCTCCCAACCATTGCTTGTGCACGTCAGGTCGGCGGTTGGCGCGAGCTTCTTCTGCAGAATCGAAGGTGGGGATAATACGTGCGTCGTGCACCATCTCCACCAGAATCATCACGTAGTCATCGGTCTGCACAAATTGATAAGTACTATTGTAGAGCGTACCCATCATGCCCGGACCAGAGGTATTACCAAAACCCAGCAGACAGCGTTCCGCCAACGGTACCGCTTCGGGCCCACTGGCATCGCCCACACCGGTCACATAGCGCGCACCATAACTCTTGCGCTCAAAATCGGGGTTAGGGTTTTCCAGACGTGGCACTTGGCCATTCTCAGGAATTACAACATAGGACGTACGGTATTCGCCTTTGACGTTCGCCAGCGTTGAGCCCGGATCGATCCAGAACTCGTTATAGCCACGCAAACCGAAGTCGAAGCTACCGGCAGGCGGCGCTTCTCCGCTGCTGTCAGTCTCCGCTTCTACTTCATCAGCGGGTAATCCGGCGATAGAGGTGCTGGCGGCAATCTCTGCAGCCTCGGCAGCAGTGACAACCAGTTTCTCAACACCTCTCGGGCGAGTCAGCCCGGTAAGAGATGAATTGGTCCACGTGCCAGTTAACTGTGGGCGTTCGGCATCCTGAGCCATAACAACTGGAGCAACGAGCAGCACCGAGACTCCTAGCGCTGCGCCAGTAATTGTCAAAAAGTTAGCCTTTCTCATGGCTGGTTCCCCCTGCAGACCATGGCTGGGCGTAGCCACGGTAAAGTGTGATTAATTCCTACAAGATAGGCTCCAGCGCAGGCAATGTAAAGTCACGAAATTCGCGGCATAAAGCCGGCACAGACGCCATGCCGGCCGGCAGGAAAGCGCGGGGCACAGTAAAGGGATCGCAGAAAAAAGAAACCGGAGCAATCAGGAAGCGTAGCGCTTCATGACGGCCCCGGTAAGGGAGAGTTGTTACAGTGCTAAGGTTACAAACTAAGGGTCAAAACAGTTGCATCAAATGTTGCCAGCGATATCAGCAGATACTGTTGGCAGCGCGCTAATCAGGTTGAAGTTGCTTACTGCATTGCGGTCACGTGAGTTCAGCAGAAGCGCTCTTTCGAGATCCATGCTGGCGCCTGATACATCACCATTCATCGCTTTGGCAACGGCCAGGTTAGAAAGAATTGAAGCCTTGGCAGTTTTCTCGGTCGTGACACCGATACCCAATTCAGCGTCCACTTTTTCCAGAGCAGTAGCGCATGAGGAAATAGCTTCGCTAAATTCTTTCGCCAGAATCTGTGTTACACACAGGTTGTTTGCAGAGATGAAGTCCAGCTTGGCGATCTCGCGCTTGCTGAAAATGGATTTGGCTGATTCAACATCTTTCGAAAGCAGTGCGCTGTATTCGGCAGTTTCGCCAAAAGCAGTAACACGGTAGTCGGCAGATGCAGTACCAGCCAAGAGCAGGGAAGCCAGGCCAGCGGCGGCTAATGTTAGTCGTGAAGTAGTAATGAATTTCATGGTGTAAATTCCTTAAAAATAAATGAATAAAATAAAAAGTTAGCTAGTTAAACGTGCAAGCTAAAAATTCTCCGTTAAAAATTTCTAACTTGTTGCTGCTGTTTGATTACATAGTAGGGACTGAACTCGCACTCGACAAAGTATGAATCATCAAGCGACAGATGAATTCAGTTCATCTATGTCCTCAGCGTACTGCTGGAGGTTTTTACCAATCCATTTCCAGAATTTATTGGCAGCCTCCTTGTTTTTGGTCTTCTCACTTAACGTCAACCAGTAGTAGTCCTCAGTGACCAGTGCTGTGCTGTGTAATGGCACAAGGGATCCTGAATCAAACCAAGCCTTACTGACTGGCATTGGAACCAGAGCTATCCCAACTCCCTGTTCCGCAGCCCGCGCAAGCGCAAACATACTGTCAACGAAAATGATCTGCTTGGGTTTCATGTTGGCGATGCCAGCATGTCGAGCCCAACGGCTCCAGGCATGCGGACGCGCCTTGTGTAACAGAATAGTCGACACGTTAATGGCATCTATTCCTGTGAAACCCTTTTTCTTCCAATCTGCATAAAGCGAACGACTGCAGGCCGGTATGTAGCGAATTGGAAACAGCTTCTCTACGTTCGCCGCCGACGGCGTTTTATGCGACAGGATAATATTGATGTCCGCATCCGGATTCGACTTGTTGCTTGAGTCGGTCGATTCAATCTGCAGATCAATATCCTGATGCTGATCAGAAAACCCGGTAATAATTGGCATCAGCAATTCGCTGGCAAAGAACTCAGGCATCTGAACCAGTAAAGGTATTCTATTGGCGTTCTTTTTCAGTTTGATTGCAGCGTCATCGATAGCCTGAAGATAAGGTGCCACTTCTTCGTATAACTGCATGCCTTTGTCACTCAACTCAATCGAACGCGTCAGCCGCATGAATAACTTCACACCCAGTTCCGACTCCAAGTCAGAGATCTGGTGTGAAACTGCGCTTGCGGTCAGGCAAAGCTCATCGGCGGTCTTCTTAAAACTGAGGTGTTGGGCGGCCAAACAAAACGTGCGTAGCCCCCGAAGCTGCAACGGCATTTGATTTCTCTTCTCTGAACTGAATTTGGGAATGCAACGCTGGCTATGATCGATTCCTTGATAGCCAGACTTATGACTGTGTTTTTCCTTGTCTATTAAGGCCATAGCAACTGCTGTGCCAACTATGACTGGCCCCGGGACACCTAACAGCGTTTCTTTGCTCTGCTTTAAAAGCCAGGAATTGCGCGGCCTTCAGGAAGATGAACGGACTGTCATGTTTGCTGGTAATTCGTGACGAACTGTGACTCACTACTGTTGCACTATGTCGGTTCGCCTTAACAATAATTGCGCTGAAAAAGCACACGAGGCCAAGCGGGAATATTCTGGCAAGTCAGTCGCCAATGCCGACTCATAGATCTGCCTGAGGAACAGAACCGGGCCATGGGACACAGAAGAATGCAGAAGGGTTGTAGAAAAAGGATTGCAGAGGAAGAGTTATCGGTAGAGTTGCAAGCTGAGTAAGAACTGAGCCAGTTACTGCAGCATGTTAGGCATTATATTGTTTGGCAATGACTCTTGAATTTGTTCCAGGATTTGCTCAAGACGAGATGCTTCAACTGACTTGCCCATGTGCCCCAACATCTGCAGATTAAGACTTCGCCCTTGCAATAACATTAACTCCCGGCTGCGCCTGGAGTCATGGGTCACAATTAGAATTTGTGCCTGCGTGCCTTGTTCCGCTAACAACTGCAGCAGCGCAGCAGCGCCGGAAGGTGAGCTACCTGCCGCCATGGCGGTGTCCAACACAATAACATCCGGCTGAAATTCTTGTAGCGCGACTACGGTTTCATTCATATTCTGAACACTACGAACAGCAAACTCGGCACGCAGACCAGTCGCTACCAACTGATCGGCGAAAGACTGTTGCGGATCAATAATCAACAACCTGTCTGGTTGACGGTGAGTTGCCACATGTTCCATATTGATTTGGCCTGCAGTCGTACCTGCTTTGAAAGAATGCAAATTATAGGCTGCGAGGCACAGGGGCGGTCATGACGCGCATCACACTGTGCGGCGAAAGCCCGTAATGGCGGCAGCCAAGTCGAGATAAGGCGAGGGCCGCAGCAAAATGTCATGAATCTCTGCTAATCTGTGATCCGGTTCACGTTGCCTGTATCAGGCGTAATCAGGAGTGTTAGCAAGACATGCTCTATGCACTGGAGAACGATCCGGAATATCTGGATCTGCAAACTGAATTCGTTCGCCTGCAAACCGCTTTTAAGGGCACACAGCGTCGCCTGCTTATTATTTTTGAAGGGCGGGACGCGGCCGGAAAAGGCAGTACGATCATGCGCTTTGCGCGCTTTTTGAATCCGCGTCACTACCGCATCGTCGCGCTATCCAAGCCAAGTGAGAAGGAGCAAGGCCAGTGGTATTTCCAGCGCTACGTCAAAGAACTACCCAATCCCGGTGAAATCGTCTTTTTCGACCGCAGTTGGTACAACCGCGCGGTCGTCGAGCCTGTCATGGGGTTTTGCTCACAACGGGAGTACCGGTTTTTCATGGAGCAAGTAGTGTTGCTCGAGCGCATGCTCAAAGAAGATGGCTTGCAGATTATTAAATTCTGGTTCTCTATCGATGAAGAAGAACAAGCCAAGCGGATCGAAGAACGCAAGACCAATCCGCTCAAACAGTGGAAGCTCAGTACCGTGGATGCTCTGGCGCAAGCCAAATGGGACGAATACACCCAATACAAAGAGTCGATGTTCGCCCGCACCTCGACGACCAATAGCCCGTGGCTTGTTGTACAGGGCAATGACCGTGATCGCGCCTGCCTGGAAGCCATGCGCTACGTGCTAAGCCAGGTGAAATATGACATGAAAGGTGAAACCGGTAGTCGATTGGAGCCCGATAGTACAATCGTCACGAAAATGCCCACCTTCAAACTACCCCATCTTGGCTATATCGAGCCTGAGACCGACGCAGGCGCATAATGCCGGTTTGCGCGGCAGTCTGCTCGCCGTCACAAACTGGCAATAGCGCCCATCCACAGGTCCGGTTACACTGCTCAAGTCGCCCCGCAAATCTGCGCCTTCAGTAGCATGGCTTTTTGGATTCACCCTAGTGAATTCAAGAAGTTACCCACCGCAAGGGTGTCGACAACACGGCCCCGATATGTAAATGTTAATGATCAGCAATGGAACCGGATGGAGATTATGGACCGCAGCGAAATAGATAGTGATATCAAGAAAACACTGGATGTAAACGGGACCACCTACCACTACTACAGCCTTGAAGCACTTGCTGACAAAGGCTTCGAAAAAGTGCGACAACTGCCCGCTTCAATCAAGGTGTTACTGGAAAACCAACTACGCCACTGCGATGGTGTCGCGGTCGATATGAAACATGTCGAAGCACTGATCGACTGGCAAAACACCCAGCATCAAAGCACGGAGATCATGTTCAAGCCCGTGCGGGTGCTCATGCAGGATTTTACCGGTGTACCAGCTGTTGTGGATTTGGCCGCCATGCGCGACGCCGTTGCTGATCGCGGCAAGAATGCCGAACTGATCAATCCTATCAACCAGGTTGACCTGGTAATTGACCACTCGGTCACGGTTGACAAGTTCGCCAACCCCGAGGCCTATGCCGAGAACGTCAAGATTGAGATGCAGCGTAACAACGAACGCTATCAGTTCCTGCGCTGGGGCCAGACCGCCTTCAAAAATTTCAATGTCGTACCACCAGGCACCGGCATCTGCCATCAGGTGAATCTGGAGTACCTCGGCAAATCAGTCTGGCATGAAGAAGTCGATGGCGAGAAGGTTGCCTACCCTGACACGCTCGTTGGCACCGACAGCCACACGACTATGATCAACGCTTTGGCAATTTTGGGCTGGGGTGTTGGTGGCATCGAAGCCGAAGCGGCCATGCTGGGTCAGCCTATTTCAATCAATATTCCCGAAGTGGTCGGCTTTGAATTGACAGGCAAGTTGGCTGAAGGGATTACTGCCACCGATTTGGTACTGACTTGCGCACAGATGCTGCGCGAACACGGTGTGGTCAGCAAGTTTGTTGAATTCTATGGCGATGGCATGGGCTCTCTGTCTGTGGCTGATCGCGCCACGCTAGCCAATATGTCGCCGGAATACGGTGCCACCTGCTGTTACTTTGCCGTAGATGACAAAACCCTTGAGTATTTACGCTTCTCCGGCCGTAGCGAAGAAACAGTTGCGCTGGTGGAGCAGTACAGCAAGGCTCAGGGCCTGTGGCGCAGAGAATCCGGGCAGGTGCAATACAGCAGTACGCTGTCTCTTGATCTGTCTTCTGTCGTACCTTCACTGGCAGGCCCCAAACGACCTCAGGACCGGGTCGCCGTTACCGAATTGCAAGAAGTGTTCGCCGGACTTGTTGATCCGGCAGCCAGCAAGGAAGTCCCGGTCGAAGGTTGTGATTACGCACTGAACAATGGCGATGTTGTTATCGCCGCCATTACTTCCTGCACGAACACATCCAATCCTGCGGTGATGATGGCAGCTGGCCTGGTCGCCAAGAAAGCATACGAACTGGGGCTTGATCGCAAGCCCTGGGTGAAATCCTCCCTGGCCCCTGGCTCGAAGGTGGTGTCTGATTATCTGCTCAATGCTGACCTGCAAACCTATCTGGATAAACTGGGTTTTAACCTGGTGGGCTATGGCTGCACAACTTGCATCGGTAACTCGGGCCCACTTCCGGAACCAATTGAAGCAGCCGTCGATAGCGGCGACCTGACCGTATGCTCCGTACTGTCTGGTAACCGCAACTTTGAAGGCCGCATTCACGCCAAGGTCAAGGCCAATTGGCTCGCCTCACCACCGCTGGTGGTAGCCTACGCGCTGACTGGTACCGTCAACATTGATCTGAGCAAAGACCCCATTGGCGAGGGCAAAGACGGTAAACCGGTTTACCTCAAGGATATCTGGCCGAGCAATGATGAGATTGCTACCGCCGTACAAAAAGTTGAGCGCGCCATGTTTGTGAAAAACTACGCGGAAGTATTCGAAGGTGATGCCGAGTGGCAGAACCTGCCTTCCGGCTCTGGCAACACATATGGTTGGGACGCCAACTCTACCTATATTCAAAAGCCACCATTTGTGGAACTGGAAAAACCGCAAGGTGATATCGAGCAAGCCAATATCCTGTTACTGCTAGGTGATTCTGTCACTACTGACCACATCTCTCCGGCCGGCAGCATTGCCGAGGCCAGCCCAGCGGGCGAATACCTGAAATCACACAAGGTTAGCAAAGCCGATTTCAATTCCTATGGTTCGCGCCGCGGCAATCATGAAGTCATGATGCGCGGCACCTTTGCCAATGTTCGCATTCGCAATGAAATGTTAGGCGGCATCGAAGGTGGGTATACGCGCATGGCCGGCACTACTGAGGCAATCAGTGTCTTCGATGCTGCGATGAATTATGCGCAGCAGAAAACCCCGTTGGTAGTCATTGCCGGCAAAGAGTACGGTACCGGCTCAAGCCGTGACTGGGCCGCCAAGGGCACCCGAATGTTAGGCGTGCGCGCGGTCATTGCTGAAAGCTTTGAACGCATCCACCGCTCCAACCTCGCCGGCATGGGCGTGATGCCTTTGCAGTTTGGCGACGGCGTGTCACGCGAGAGCTTGCAACTGACTGGCGATGAACAGATCAATCTGAAAGGGCTGGGCGATGCCAAACCCGGCATGACGGTCACGCTGGAAGTTATCAGAGATGGCAAGACGGTCGCCACGGCTGATTTGCTGTGCCGACTCGATACTGCACTGGAAGTTGCTTACTTCAACAGTGGCGGCATCATGCCCTACGTGGTCGACAAGTTGGCCGGAGATTAAAGCCCTGTCATGAGTGATGCCACGCGCACGGAGCATGATGGATTCGGTCCGATTAGTATTGCCGCGGACAAACTCTGGGGCGCCCAGAGTCAACGCTCGTTAGGCAATTTTGCGATTGGCACGGACCGCTTTCCGGCAGTTTTTATTCATGATTTTGCGCTGCTGAAAAAAGCCGCTGCCAGAGCCAATGCCGCATTGGGCGATCTCGACAAAGAGCATGCCGAACTGATTCAAACGGCCTGCGATGCCATCATCAGCGGTCAATATGATGCCCATTTTCCGCTGTCAGTTTGGCAAACTGGCAGCGGTACGCAGACCAACATGAACTTGAATGAAGTGATTGCCAACATCGGCAATCAACGCGCCGGTAACGAACTCGGCAGCCACGCGCCCTTGCATCCGAATGACCACGTCAATCGCTCACAATCGTCAAACGATACGTTTCCCACAGTCATGCATATCACGGCCTCCAGACTAAGTCGGGATACGCTACTGCCAGCACTGGATCAACTTATTGCTTTGCTGAAAGTGAAGTCGGAAGAATTCAGCGACAGAATCAAAAGTGGCCGTACCCATATGATGGATGCCACGCCCATTACCCTGGGACAAGAGTTTTCCGCCTACGAAACACAGCTGTCATTTGCCCAGGAAAGGGTTGGGGAAGCGGTCGATGGCCTGGCTGAATTGGCCATTGGCGGCACGGCAGTTGGCACAGGTCTTAATAGCAAGGCGGATTGGGCGGAAGCAGTAGTCACTGAGATTAATCAGTTAAGTGGCATGCGTTTTAGCCACCGCGGCAATAAATTCGCGTTGCTGGCGGGCCACGATGCACTATTGAATTTACACAACCAATTGAATCTCATTGCCACAGCACTAATGAAAATGGGTAATGACCTGCGCATGATGAATTCCGGGCCACGCTGTGGTCTAGCCGAGATCAGCATCCCGGCCAACGAACCAGGCAGCTCGATTATGCCCGGCAAAGTCAACCCAACCCAGATCGAAGCCATGACCATGGTGTGCGCCCGTGTTATGGGCAATAACACGACAGTGTCCGTGGCGGCCAGTCAGGGACAATTCCAATTGAATGTCTACAAGCCGGTAATTATTCATACCATCATGGAATCCCTTAACTTGCTTGCCGATGCCATGAACAGTTTTAGCAATCATTGTCTGGCGGGGATCAAAGCCAACGATGAACAACTTGCCCGCTACACAAACCGGTCGCTCATGCTGGTAACGGCGTTGAGCCCACATATTGGCTATGACTCAGCCGCCAAAGCCGCCAAACTGGCCGACCAGGAGAACACCACCTTGCGCGAAGCGGTGTTGAAACTCTCTCTACTTTCAGCAGAAGAATACGATAAACTGGTGCGCCCAGAGATAATGTTGGGTCCGGGGCAATAAAGCCTGATCAGTTCTGCTGCCAAATGCTACGCGGACTGATTGACACCGTCACATCCAGCCAGCGTAAAATAATATGAATAAATTCTGGACTCGTATCCTCAAGCCTCGCGGCGCTCTGGTCAAAATGCTTCTGCTGCTGACGCTGCTGGCCATTATTCTGCTCAATGCCAGCGACCAACTCGAGCCCGTGCGCGCCGTGCTGGACAACGAAAGCTTTATGGTCAGCATTGGCCAGTATCAGTTTAGTGCCTATCGCATTATCAATGTCTTGCTCACACTGGCCCTGCTTACCTGGGCCAGCGCTTTTCTTGCAGAACTCGTAGAGCGACAGCTCACCCATTTCCCCAAGATGCGAGCGGCCAACCGCGAGCTAATCCTCAAGTTTGTGCAGATCAGTATCTACGTGATTGCTGCATTGATCGCGCTGGATTTGATGGGCCTAGACCTTACCTCACTGGCACTATTTGGTGGCGCCATCGGTATCGGTGTTGGCTTTGGATTGCAAAAGATTGCGTCCAATTTTATCAGCGGCCTGATTATGCTAATGGAGAAGTCGATCGAGGTTGGTGATCTTATTGAACTGTCGGATGGCACCTACGGCTTTATTCGCCGCACTGGCGCGCGTTACACACTGATCGAGACCTTCGACAATAAAGAGATTCTGGTACCGAACGAAGACTTCATTACCAATCGGGTCACCAACTGGACATTCAGCAATCACAAAGCCCGCGTCGAAATTCCAATCGGCGTGTCCTACGATTCAGATATTGAGAAAGTACGGGAGATCTTGTTAGACACAGCCAACTCCCACCCGCGCTGTGCCCCAGAGCCAACTCCAGCTTGTTATTTGCGCGGTTTCGGGGACAGCTCTGTCGATTTCATACTGCATTTCTGGGTGGATGATGTCGAGAATGGTCGCTGGACCCCGCAGAGCGAGATTCTGTTTGCGATCTGGCACCGCTTCGCCGAAGAAGGCATAAGCATTCCTTATCCGCAGCGCGATCTACATATAAAATCGCCCGGCGGACTGGACAAGGTTATTGCCCAGCAAGCGAACAAAGACGCCAAAGACCGTAGCAGCGACACTGACGAGCCAAGAAACTAATCAAGCGCAGCCGTGTCGCTATCGCTCAACCTTATAGGTCAGATCGACACTCTGACTATCGCCAGATTCGGCCTGCAGCGTCAACCTGTCGTTAATACTGTAGTCCACCGCCACACGACTTTCATTGTCGAACAAGCCCACACCGTAACGAATAAAAATATCCGGCGTGATGTACTTGCCCAACGTGAGAACGCTGCTATCGACATCACCGGAATTGGTTATGGCTACTGTATCCAGACCCAGGGAGGCACCAATCTGCTGGCTCAGGGATTCACTGCGCCGCAGACCCAATGTCGTGATTGCGCCGAGCACCGAAGTACCCTCGCCTGACCGGAGTTCAGACACCGGCCGGCCAGTGACCATTACTGAAATAATGTCGCTCTCGGGTAAAGACGGTGTCGAAAACAATTCACTGCGCAAATTGCGCACTGTGCCGTTCATCAATACACCAACAGTCAGCGATCCGACTTCGCGCACGGCACGAATATTCAATGCCGGATTATGGTAGTTACCCAGAAAGAGAATCTCGCCCTCACGCAATCGCAAGGTTTGCCCGTAGAGCTCAAAACTGCCATTACTTACATCCAGCTCTCCGTAAGTCAGATTTGTACCGTTACTCAACTGACGAATATTGAGCTCGCCTTCAAGCCCCGTTTGCAATCCGAATCCGGCAAAACGGACGTTTTCGCCCAACTGCAGATTGATATCAAACACCAGCGGCAAATTGAATACTGAGGTTTGGCCGGTGGTGAAAGAACGGCCCATTTCTGGACGCTCTTGCGGGTAGTTAACAATCACAACATCACGGGAAATATCGACCGCGGACGGTGGCAGCTCACGCAGCGTCAGTTGCAACTGCGGCACAAACAAGTCACCGAGAATGGCGAACTGGTTGGCATCGGCAATAATTTCCAGATCTGGCTCAATCTGTACGTCTAACTCTGGCAGTTGCACTAACTGAAAATCATCACCTTCGATATCTGCCGTTACTCGCCAGGACGGCGTCGCCACGTCAGTTAGCTCACCAGACAGGGTCATCACGCCCTCTCCTGCTGTCACGCTGGCAGAGAAAGTACCATTGGCACTGTCAGTGCTGTTCACCGACATCTCAACCTCACGGTAATTCATTCCGGTACGTTCAACCAGAAAACTGCCATTGCTCAAACGGGCAAAGCCGGTGATTTGCGGGTCATCCAGTGAGCCCTGAATATCGATTTCACTCTCCAGCTCTCCCACTACGTTGGTCAAGTCAGGCACTAATGCTGTTAGCCAGCCAAGATCCTGAAAAGCTGCGGTCGTTGTCCCTGCCAGAATGCCATCGCTACTAATGGCCAAATCTGCCTGTATTCGGCCATTCAATTCGACAACTGAATCTTCAATAGTGCGCTCACCCAGTTGGGCGTTAACTGCGAACTGCCAGGCCCCGTCCTGTAAGTCACCGCCAAGTGACAAGTCTTCCCAGGTATAGTCTTGCTCGAGAATTTCCGCGTCTGAAGTCACGGCACCAAACTCATCCGTCGCGACTGTGCGAATCGTAAGCACGCTGCCCGGCGCCTGACCCTGAAAGGAAAACTGCGGTTCCTGCTCTGGTAAGATGCGAGCTGACAAAGAAGCGTTGAACATACCTTCTACAGAGATATCTTCAGGCAGGCGCGGCACCAGTGCCAGAGGAATCAAATGCTCGCTGTCCAGATTGAACTCGGCAAGTGGGAACTCTGACAACTGTCCTTCTATTTCATATCCGGCATTCAGATCAGGAACCACGCTCAGACACAAGCGCGTTTGTCGTTGTGCCCAGCAAGTATCATCGACGCTAAGTTGATTGTTTTGCCAACCCAGTGCTATCGGTTCTTCAAGTCGCCAGTCGCCAACCGGTCCGGACAATGCAGCGCTGTCTACTGTGCCTGCCCAAACCTGATTGGCTGGGTCTGTCATTGCGCCTGACACAGACAAGTCAAAATTAGCCAGGCTACTCTCGATAGTCGCATTCAGCGACTGTCTCTCCAGACTCCCGGCGGCATTAATAGTAGCGCTCGAGATCGTGGTTTCGCCCTCGCCTTCAATGCGCGCATTGCGCAGCGATACATCCAGTGCATATTCGCCCGCTACGCCGCCCACAGCGACCTGCAAAAATTCGATGCTGAATGAGTCGGTCGCCAGCGATTCAACAGTGAGCGCGCCGTCCACGTCCGGCTGGGCAGGATCGCCGGTTGCGAAGCCACTACCGGTTATGCGGCCCGTGACGCCCGGTAAAAATTGCGCCAGTGCTGGTGCATCAATCTGCCACTGCAGATCGATCTGCTCTTCATAGTGGCCTTGTACCGTCAATTGATTACTGTCTGTCTCCACCAACAGACTTTCAATCTGTAGCCGGTTATCCAACCATGACAAGGCACCGCTGGCATTGACTTCGTATTCATCGATCTGCGCACTGGCCGACGCCAAGGTCAGACTGACATCAGGTCCGTCATCATCCTGCGAAAACTGAAACTCACCGCCGGCGGTGATCAAACCAAACTCTGCCGGCAAGTCTTGCTGCAAATAAGAAGCTACATCAGTTTCACGGACACTAAAGCCCCCGTCCACTGTCAACACGTTCTGCCAGTCCACCGAGGCGCTGGCAGATACTTCGCCCGTTGCCGTACGCACGCGCAGGTTCTCTACTTGCGCAGTGCTGCCCGCTACATCAGCAGCGAACAGAATATTGGCTGACGGATAGGACTCACTGCTGACATCTCCGGACAGATTCAATGCCAAAGCATCCAAAGTACCGGTGGTCGCCAACTCAAGATCGCGAACCTGTAGTGGCTCGGGTTCGAGGGGGAGCGTCAGGTTTGCCGCGCGATGAATAAAAGCAATGTCCAGCAAGTCAACTTGCAGAGGATTGCGTAGTTGTCCATCAGATTGAACCGTGAACGGGCTGGTCAAGGCATGACTGATCTCCAATGACCGCAAGTCGCCGGAAATCTGAAGCTGGCCAGTCGCTGTGCCAAGCTCCATTGGCAGCGCTTCGTTATATTGCCACTGCAATGCCAATGTCAGGGGAATACCATCGCTCAGCTGTGCCGAGATTTCTCCATTAACAGCCACTGGCGTGTAATTAACTTCCAACTCAGTAAGATCAAGGTCCTGTGCTGCCAAACTTAT
This sequence comes from uncultured Gammaproteobacteria bacterium, assembly GCA_913060975.1. Lineage (GTDB taxonomy): Bacteria > Pseudomonadota > Gammaproteobacteria > Pseudomonadales > Pseudohongiellaceae > UBA9145. The sequence continues at coordinate 32,650 of CAJXVC010000011.1, read as the reverse complement.
TCGCGACCGTAGCGACTGTAATTCAGTCACACTGCCGCCGGCATTAAAAACAGCATTATTCATGGTGAACTGATCGACAACGATGGCAACTGGCAACGGTGTAAATGTGAATTCTGCCAGCGGGTCAGTCGACGCCGTATCCGTTTCAGGTTCGTCCTCGGACACGGGGATATCCAGATGCAATCCGGAGATGCTTAGTTCGGAGATAAGGAAACTGCCAGCAAAGAGCGAGTAAGGGTTCCAACTGGCAGCGACATTGACAACGGAAGCATTGACTCCAGGCATGGCGAATTCAATTTGATCCAGTTGCAAACCTTGCAACAGATTGCCACGAATCGTCCCGACGTCGAGTGAGATATCGTCCAGATTATTGACCTGCGTAATAGCAGTCTGCGCCACAAAACGACTGCCAGTTTCTGTAGCCAGAAACGTACTGACAGCCGCCGCCATCAATAGTACCAGCAGCACCAGAGTAGTCAGCGTATAAATTGTATAGCGGCGCAGTCGCGGTAATCGGGGCGCAGTCATAAATCTGGCCCCATGGTGATGTGCAGACGGAGCTTGTTGTCATTATCCAATGCGCTGGCCACGTCAACACGAATCGGGCCCACTGGCGACAACCAGCGCACACCCACACCAACACCTGTTTTTAATTCGAAGTCATCGAATTCATCAAACGAATTGCCGGTATCAGCGAACACTGCCAGCTTCCAATTCTCGGCAACAAAGAAATCCATTTCGATACTGGTAGACAGTCGATGCTTGCCACCGACAACTTCATTATCTTCGTTTACCGGGCCTAATGACTCATATTTATAGCCACGTATGCTCTGGTCACCACCACTAAAATAACGCAGTGAAACTGGTAGTTCAGAGACTTCATCAATGACCGTCGTACCAGTATCGAAACGCCACAGAAAACGTGCAGGGCCTAATGTGCGAATCAGCTTGCCAGACAGGTTGAATTGCATGAATGATTCGGATGAGAGCAGAGCGTCCGATGCACCTTTCATCTCGCCATACAATCGCCATCCGCGCGTCGGAATAAGTGCATCGTCTGCCCGCGTGCGATTCAAGCTAACGCCAGGGATAATCAGATCCGTGACCAGTTTCTCACCGGTAATGCGCGACTCGTCGTGTTGGATATTGACGAAGTAGTTCTGGCGCCAGTTCCAGGCGTTGATAAAACTATAGGTCGTGCCCAGCTTACTTGTCGTGTTGCGAAAAGTATCCGTATCTTCTGCCAAAAAGCCTGCGGAAATCTCAAGGCTCTCCGTTGCTGGTTCTGACATAGGGATACGATAGGCAATATCAGCATTTTGTTGCACGGGAGAAATACCAATATTGCCGGTAATGCTATGGCCTTGTCGGTTGCGATAACGGTCTTCATAATCGAGTCGGACACGCGGGCCAATATCAGTAGTCGCGCCAAGGCCAACCGCGTATACACGCTGTGGCCGCATCTGCAACGTAACATCCACCGGTATAGCCTGGTTTTGCGCTTGCGTGATTAGCGGCGTGACTGATACGTTGTTGAAATACATACTGCCGTTCAGTGAATCACGCAGCTCCAATAGAGCCGATGACGAGTAGTAGTCGCCTTCTTCAATTTCCAAAAACCTGCTAATAAATTCCGGTGACAGCGCATCCAGTTCCTGAATCGAAATATTACCCAAGCGGTAGCGTGGCCCTGGCTCAAAATTGATATCAACATTGGCAATATTTTCAACAAGATCCAATTGCAATTGCGAGCGCTCATAACGGGCATCGAAGAAACCCTGCTCGACCGCAACTGAACTTAGTTCAGTTTTGACGCGCTCATAGCTGGCTTGATTGAGCTGATCGCCTTGGGCAATCGGTAGCTCGCTCAACGCTGAGCGAAAGAACTGTTGATCAGACGCCACCTCAATATTGATGTTGTTAATACGCACAGGAACGCCAGGATCAATATCGCTCTGCAACTGCCAGCATTGCTCCACACGTTCGAACCGGGTCACATGTTGTATCTGGTAATAGCCTAAAGCCCGGCCCGCTCGCACGATGTCCTGGCGAATCCCGGGCAGATTGCGCGCCAGAATATAGCCACCGGCATCACAAGCCAGCTCAGGCAAACTGACATGAGCACGAATGTTGGCTTCCAGATCCGGGCCTGCGCCGGTGATAATAAACTCACGCGCCGATGATTCAGCATCTTGCGCCCAGGCGCTGGCTGCCAGACAAGACCCCAGCAGGGTGCTCGCCAGATAACCCAGGGCGCGCCTGTTCGTTGTGTGAAACATGGAGGTAATACTCGTTCGGGTTGGCATTTCGTTAATCGGCGTTTGGCTACTATAGCAAATTGCTCGTCTCTTCGAGGCTGTTGACTGGTCCACTGAGCGCGCCGGACGCGTTGCCCGGCTAGCCACATTTACAGGTGCCAGACCCTGCACTTGTTTTGGGTGGTGAGAAAAACGTAAGACAAGAGACTTTGGGGCACAAAGAACGTCACTGCAGAACTGCTGCCAATAGCTCGTCAGCGGCCTTCGTCCGCCTTGATTGCTGCCTGTGTGATCGGTGCTACGTTTGCAGTTGCAAAGCGGGTACTCCAGTCCGTGACCACATTGTGTTGCCGAGTAAATCATCCTTGTCCTGTCTATTCCTTCAACCTGTCCCTGCGCTCTATCCCTACAACCCTGCCCAGCCAGCTTGCCGGGCAGGGTCAGCGCTGTCGACCATTGTGAGCGATGCAGACCATTCAAGTCGGCATATCCCGGCACCTGAAGTTCTGGCAGCCAACCTGGCGGCCGCTACACTATTGATAGCGCAGGCAAATTGATAGCGCAGGCAAATTCCCCAAGGCTGCAATAGTAACAGTCTCAGGTTAACATCAACTTAACATTACGAGGCACACCCGGTTTTGGACTAGTCCGATTGGCTGCCGCTCTGGTTAACCAAGGGGGTTAGCTACGGGGGTTAATTCAGGGAGGTTAGCTACAGAGAAGTTAACTACAGAGAGGTTAACTACGGGAGTTAATTACAAAGGCTGGCCACATGGGTTTATTGCAGCCACCAACATATCAACAGAAGTTGGGTTTATCTGACTCAACACAAAGAGACCTGTAACAATGCTCAGCAAAATTGACGTCCAGCAATGACTATCACATTGGCAGATATTGAAGCTGCGGCCCAGAGAATCGCAGCGGATGTGGTCGACACACGATTCGAACTGTCGCGTACGCTTTCCAGCATTATTGCCGGGCGGCTGTTCTTGAAGTTTGAAAACCTGCAATTCACCTCATCCTTCAAGGAACGCGGCGCACTGAATAAATTACTCCAGCTTACCGATAGCGAGCGGGAAGCCGGGGTTATCGCCATGTCTGCAGGTAATCATGCCAAAGCAGTAGCCTACCATGCCCAGCGACTTGGCATCCCTGCTACCATCGTGATGCCAAAAAATACACCGAACGTCAAAGTCGAAGATACCGAGAATTTTGCTGCCCGGGTAATTCTGGAAGGCAATACACTGGATGAGGCTTCTGACTTTGCCGATCAAATGGCAAGCAGTGAACACCTGACCTTTATTCATCCGTACAACGACCAAGCCGTGATGGCGGGCCAAGGGACAGTGGCACTGGAAATGCTCCGCGACAATCCGGGGCTATCGCAGATTGTAGTACCAATCGGCGGCGGCGGCCTCATCGCTGGTGTTGCTGTAGCCGCGAAAGCATTGAACCCCGATATTCGTATCATCGGTGTAGAAGTAGACAATTATCCCAGCGCTTACAATCTGCTGCACGATAAAGCACCACCTACTGGTGGTTCGACGATCGCCGAAGGTATCGCGGTAAAAAAACCTGGCCAGCTAACCATGGCCGTGATTCGTGAACTGGTCGACGACATTATTATTGTCACTGATGAACAAATAGAAGACGCCATCTATTTATTGCTGACGATCGAGAAAACCGTCGCTGAAGGTGCAGGAGCCGCTGCACTTGCTGCCGTGATGAGTCAACCCGAGCGGTTTCACGATGGCGATACTGGCATCTTGCTGTGCGGCGCTAACATAGACTCCCGAATACTGGCCTCGATCCTGATGCGGCGCCTGGTAAGAAAGGGTCGGATCGCACGCATTATGATCAAGATCGAAGATTTGCCAGGCACGCTGTCGGACGTCACCGAAGCCATTGGCGAGCTTGGTGGCAATATATTGGAAGTCTCACACCAGCGCATGTTTGGCACTGTACCGGTACGCAAAGCGGACCTTTATATCACGCTGGAAACCCGCGATGCCAAACAATGCGCGCAGATTGTCGAACGCCTGCAAGCATTGGGCTATGAAACCCAATTAATAAAAGATTAAAGGTATAAATTGAGTTTGAGAGAAGCAAAAAAATCTGCCGGCTGGCGAATTGAATGCTGCAAGATTCCGGGGCTCAGCAAGGTAGAAGCATTATCAGATTGCAGGCGGACAATCACAATCTCACAAATGGCCACATGGTATGCTCGAACGCGCACAACCTTTTCAGCTTTCAGCCAGCCAACAGAGCGACCAGCAAGGTAGCTAGTGGTCTGGGGAAAGTGCTTGAGGCTTGAATTAAAATTAAAAGTTAAGGTTAAAAGTAAGCTTTCAACCAAGTGCTTAAGGACTGAACCGCGACACGCTACCGCGTTAACTGCGTATCGCGATTCATCCGGGCATCTAACTACTCGCTGACATTCACAGTGATGTAGGCATCGTGATAGAGACCACCATCGTCTGCTCGACCCCACAGCAAATATTGGCCAGGTTCGGAAAACGTGATGGTAGATTCATAAATATCATCTTCCGGCTTTTCCGGTGGCACCCACATTTCTCCCCAAGGGGAATTGGCGCTGGTTCTGGTATCTTCCCAAACCTTTGTCTGAGGAGGATCTACAGTGATTTCACCAGGGCCGCGGTATTTATTCCAGGAAAAATACAGGCCGTTGATCTTGTTCACTGTGACTTTGCTAGGCGGACGCAGCATTTCCTCAACAGTTCTTGCTTCTGGTGCATCGGACGTTGGCAAGCCATCGTCCTGAACCAATGTTTCAATTTCCAAAGGCTCACCGACATTCACAGTGCGCACATTGTCTCCCTGAACAGTAACATTCGGGGGCACATTGGCTCGCGACTCCGGACTACTGGTACCCGCGCCAAGAGAGCCTGTCTCGGATGCGATAACCATGTTATCCACGAGATAGTCTTGACGTAGTGATCCGTAGGCCTTGCGCTCTTCACCATTAACGTTGAGTGTCCAAACCAGCTCCCGATCACCCCAATCAGCGGGCACCGTCACTTCGAAGGTGAAACGATTACGTCGTGGCAGAAAATGTGTGGGCTGCCCCCTGTCCATCTCGCCAGGTGAGAAGAAATTATTATCACCAATTTCAACATCAGGAGTCTCTTCCCAGTTGATGTTCATATAGCCAAACATCATATTGAAAGTACCATCATCGTTCGGGCGCCAACCTTCAAAGGCGGGCTCCACATGCTGGCCACGACGATAGGTTTCGGCGCTAAGCGCCTGGCTTAGCAGCGCAGCGATTGCCAAAACGACACCAAGTAGTGTGAATCGGGTTGTTCGTGTCTTGAAAGTCGTCATGCTTATTCCGCTCCCGATGCTGCAATTTCTTCATTGTCAGATGCTTCTTCAACTGGAGCCACGAGCGGCGCGAGGCACAACGGGCAGCCAATCACATGGTCATTGGGACCAAGATCGAGGGTCTCCCGGCGGTCTTCCATCTCAGCAAGAAACTGTTCTTCATTGAGTTCAACCCGGATACCCAAATCGATAAACATATTGGTGACTGAGCGATTGCCCGAACCCTGCCAATTACGCGGATCTGGCACGTTGGGGTTGGTCTCGGTGTTGTTCATGTAACCAACGATATGCAGGATTGTGCCTTTGGGTAGCAAGGGCGCTGCATCGTCTTCAAAAGGATATCCGCGAACCCAGTTGTGGTCGTAACCAACACAGGAAAGCGTCTCGACGGTATAGCCCCAGATTGCTTCCAGACACATACGCTCACCGGGAGCATGCAGGTGGGGCTCAAAAGTGATGATCTTGGTGTGTTCTTCCAATACCGCATAGGCATGCAATTCCTGGTCTTTTTCGTTACCAGCGATACTGATGTCAACACCGTTACCAAGACTGACTTGGGCACGTTCATACTTCGGCTCGTAGCCTTTCGGGTGGAAGCGAAATCCGATTTCCAGATGACCTGTTGTGTCCAGACCATTGGAATGCAAATGCACAGAGTCGGAATAAACATAGGAACCGGCCTTCAGTAGTCGGCCCGCATCGGGATCAAATATGTCAGGATTACGACCAACTTCATGCACGGGCCAACTGGTCACAGAGTCTTCGATACGATTGCCGTTCTCATCCAAATCGGCAGTACTCCAGATCATGTGGTGGAAGATATACCGGCCGCCTACTGTTTCGCGCCCAGTACCCGCCGAGTTATCCACGTCATTCACTTCAACAATCTCGACAGACTTCACGTAGCGGTCTTCTTCCAGGCCTACTGGCACACGATCAATCTCGCCCCACCAGTCAGGCGTGCCAGCCAGTTTGGTGACATCGTTGGTGCGGACGATCAAATCCGGCTCACCGGCAGTCCATTTAAGACTGTCGTCAAAAACCAGCGGCTCGGGCGCATTGGCAGGATCGCCTTTGGGAGCACCTGTCCGCGCCCAGGCGGAAATCTTGGCGAGCTCATCATCGCTCAAAGAAGGGTCATTCTTGTATTGCTGAATACCAATGTCTTTTTCGACATACCAAGGCGGCATAGCGCCGGCTCGGTCACGTAATTGAGTCTTGTATTCGATCAGGCCTGCAAACGGTGCAACCTGCTCATAAGTCACCAGTGGCATGGGCGCAACACCGCCGTCACGGTGACAATTTTGGCAACTGCGCTGCAGGATGGGCTCGATGTCCTCGTGGAAAGTAACATCGGATGATTGTGCGTTGGTTACTGATGAAATCAGCAGCGAAAATCCAACCAACACACCATGAAATGGCAAAATGCTTCTGGTGGTCATTGACTGACCCTCCCTTGTTCGGTTTCTCAAGTATGGGCTCTTATTTGTATTGCCTGTCTATGTCTATCTATGTCTATCTATGCAGGCCTGTCCGGTGCGAGCAAAAGCCAAATCTGCCCGTAATCCGGTAGTGAGATTCAAACAAAGGGCGCGTCTAAAGTCTTACATATATTGAACTTTTGCTGACTGTTTTTGGAAATCGCTATTACCGAACTTGCTGTGCTGGTGAAACCTCAATAAATTCGTGGGCTCTAGCCCTGCTAACTCGCCTCGTAACCAGCCACCAATGCCTAGCCAACTGGCCTCAAAATCCCTGCTTTCACTGTGAGAACCAGCAAACGACGCCTATTGTCTGCCAATTAGCCTGAATTCCTGTGCTGGCAATGCTTCCAGATGACTGACGAATTTTAAAATCTCTCAATTTTCGTGATAAATCCAGTATCGGGGACCTGGTTCCCCTGGCAGTGTTGCAATGCTTTACATGCGCCTGAACACTATGGATTCCGGGAGTTGAATTCGACAGCCAGCAGACCGATTATCGGTAGGAAAATCAGCAAGCTATGTGAACAGTGCTCGAGCGCAAGACAGGCACTATTCGGCCATAAATACAATATTGCATTAGCCCTCGGCCTACACTATCTTGCATCTCAATGATCTGGTTTACCGATATAGTTGCAGCCTTGGCAATCTCCCAGCTGGCGATGCTGGGATTGTACTTTTTTGTCAATTATCGTGGCTCTCTGGCGAGATGGTTATCCCTGTTCTGCTTGTGTCTGGGAGCTTATGTACTCACCACCCTGTCCATCGTCGCGGCCAACTCGCTATCGAGCTATATCCTGTTTCGACTGGCCACACTGGCCCCCTTCATTCTCTGGGTCATTTCTACCCTGTTGTTTGTCGATGAGGCCCGCATTCCAATGCGCGCCTGGGCAGCAATGGCATTCTTCGTTATTGCCCGCGGTATCGGTTCAGCGCTGGCAATTTCCAACCCGGAAGTAAATGCATCGGGAGTTAACTTTATCCTGGCTCAGTTGCTCCCCCAACTAATCATGTTGGCCTTTACACTGCATGCGATCTATCTGGCCTACCACGGTTATGCAACCGACCTGGTCGAACATCGCCGTAAGTTACGCGTGATTTTTGTAATCTGTGCTGGCCTGCTCATTGCAACAATCCTTGGGCTAGGCATCGTCAACTACTTTTTTAGCTACAGTATCCCGGGTGCGATCTATTCGATTTATATTTTACTTGCCACACTGGCTTTCAACCTGACGTCTCTCAAACTCAATGACGAAGCCATTCGCTTGATACCCGACAAAGTTGTCAGACCAAGAACCCAGGACGAACCCGGAGAACAGCCTCCACAAGGACTCAGCCCCAAGTTCGAGCAGCGCATCAAGCAGCTAATGGAAGAAGATAAATTGTATACGCAGCCAGGGCTGACTATTTCTGAACTGGCTGATGCGATGTCGGTGCAGGAATACAAATTACGCCGCATTATTAACCAGACAATGCGCTACCGTAATTTCAATCAGTTTCTGAACAGCTATCGGATTGAGGATGCGAGTCATCGCCTGTTAAAAAGTAAAATACCAATCTCCAGCATTGCGCTGGATGTAGGCTATTCTTCACTGTCGGTGTTTAACAAGGCCTTCAAGGATCGCTATGGCGTGACACCTTCTGAATACAGATCGCAACACAACGGCTTGTCCGAACAAGAGGGCGCGCCAAGCCCTCGTCCTACGTAAAGTCAGCACTAAATCTGGCGGCAGTCAGAACGTGCCTCTAAGCTCAAGCACCAATTCGTCGCCCCGCTCATTGCAACGCCGCTCTACTTCGATCAGCTGACCAACAGCCAGGATATCGTCGTAGCGAAACCGGTCTCTACATGCTCCTCTATCAAGTACATTGCGCATTTCCAGACGAGCAACCAGGCCAAGACTTGTAATAGCACTTTTCTCGACGAATAAAGTCACGTTCTCATTGCTGTCGAGATGATCAATACGGTTAATATCATACAGAGGGCGATTACCTTGATCGGTATCGCGGTAATCAAAGCCGTAATTAAGATTCACGCTGGTTACATCATGACGCAAACCGAGAGTATAGAAGCCGCGATCATTGGGAACGTGACGGCGTGGTTGACCTGAAAAGGGGTCAACAACTTCACTCTGTCGGCCCAGCACGCTGGCTGACAACAGCAAATTCGGTTGCGGCCGGAAACTGGCATTGATTTGAATCGCCTGTACTTCAGCGTCTCCGATATTGCCAGCAGCAGAAGTAAGCGGCCCATTGGGTTCTGTTGCATCAATACGGCCCATAGCATCAGTGATATCCCAATGCCAGGCCCGCAAATTAATCACTCCGCGGCTCTCGCTAAAACGATATTCCAGGGTCGACGTATAGCGCCAGGATTGCTCTTGGCGAAGCTCAGGATTACCGGCTACTGTGTCGCGTTCTTCATCACGCGGGTCGGTGTTGGCAGCAAAATCGGCGAAGCTCAGCTGCGCAACAAACTTCTCAATCGCAAACTGGAACTGCAAGTTCGGCGAAATATTAAAGCGATAATCCAGCTTCGGGCGCACGAAATCAAAGTCACGGCTCCTGCTCACATCACCTGATTGAGCGATTTCCGACGTTTCATACAGCAAAGTACTTTCCAGCCGCATACGAGAGTTGATCTGCCAGTTGTGTACGGTAAAACCTTCGTAGCGAACTTCCTGGATTTCGGAGTTGGCGTTTGGCACGGCCACACTGACGAGATTTCCACTCGCATTCAATCGCGACAGAGCAAGTGATGTTTTGAGTGTCGTTTGTGCTCGCTCCAATCCGAATTCAACGCTCTGACTTTCTGTCAATGGTCGATTGTAAACAGCTCTTACGATCTCCTCACTACTCACGGTGTCATTACGCAGCGCAAGGTCTTGCTGCAAACTGTCAGCGAGCACACGAAAGCGGTTACGCAAGGAATCGTAATCTTGCTGATTAGTGATCGCCAATAACTGCAAGTTACTCGCATCAGCAAATGAACGGTTGTAGTCAGCACCTACTTCCCAGCTTTGGCGCTCAGCGTCATATCGTTCTCGCTCGCGGAACACCGCGGGCGGTTGAAAATCATAATCAAGAATGGTCCGATCAACGTTCCTTGGCGGGTCAGACTCTTCGTACTGCAGATTCAGAACGAAAGTCTGCTGCTCATCGATAGCAAACGCAGTGTTGCTGGTAAGCACCTGATCAACCTGATCCGTCACATCGTACAATACGCGCAAATCATTGGGAGTGAAGTTGCCAGTACCGTAAACGCTTTCTTCTATACTATCGACTACCCGATATTCGGCACGTCGTTCAAGCCCCAGGCGATAGTCCAGTCTGTTGGACGAGCCATTGATAATCCACGAACCACCCGGTTCGGTATGCCCGTCCTGATAGAAGTTCATCCCGGCACTCACTGTCATGGAAATTTCGCTGGACTGATTGGTGACTACATTGATGATTTGCCCCTCATTGCGCACGCCGACTAATTCCACGGATGTCCCACGAATGATTTCTATGTGCGAAACCTGATCAAAGGGGATACGCGACAACTGAGACTGCGCGTCGTTGTCTTTTCCGCTCAGACGCCGGCCATTAATCAGGATGCTTTCACCACTTCCCAGACCACGATCATTTTGATTGTTCGATGAGTTGTCTTCCAAAGCGATCGCAATACCCGGGATGCGGTCGATCATGTCTGCCGCAGTGACTGGATTCCATTGCTGGAAATACGCGGCGGGATAGGTCACATCGGTTGCTTGTGACCAGACCAGCTGGGCGTAACAGACACTCAGAAAAAGCAGCCAGCAACGTAAATGGCTCTTGGAAAAAATGCGCACATCTGCCCACATGACGGCCTCCATAACAGATACCCAAGTGATAGATATCCTTTTAGGTACCTTTTCCAGGTACCTTTATTTTAGATACCTAGTGCCTAGATACCCCGGAAAGATCGAAAGACGCTGAAGTAATGCCTGGTGAAAAATGCTCAGGCTTTAAGAAATGGCGCCGGCAGAAGCCGGCGCCATAGACAATACAATTTCGAAACTGGAGAGTGCTTAGAAATTGTAATTGACGCGAGCGTACACGACACGACCAAGCGCGTCCTGCAACTCTGCTTCGACACCAGCGATCATGCCCACTTTTTGCGGCATGCGATCAGTCAGGTTACGAGCACCGACAGTGAAGTTGAATTCACCATCCCACATTTCCAGACCGCGGTAGCTGTAGAACGCATCGAGCTGGGTCCATTCGCGGATCACATCAGTTGACTGCCAGTTGCTGCCTGGGAAGAACCGCTGAAAGCTGAACTCGTTGGCATCGAAATCAACCTCATCCACAAAACGAGTTGTAGTGCTAACAGTGTGCTGCCCCAAGCTCCAGGCCAGACCGAAGTTAGCGCGGATTTGCGGGATGGCTGGCACAGCGCCGTAGTCGTTATTCTGATTACCCACTGCTTCCCGAACCGGGCTGTCCGAGGAAAGCTGGAACTGATAAGTATCCATGTAAGTGGCTTGCAGTTGCATGCGAATATCGCCCCAGCCATCCAGACCTACATCGTTCAGTGAGAAGTCGTAACCTAAACGAGTATCCCATGCCTGCACCAACATATTTGACGCATTGGAATCGCTCTGATTGATGCGCACTGTTGTGGTCACATCATTCGAGCTACGGAAGATTCGCTTATCGGAACGCGGATCGGCTACCCAGGCTTCAAGTTGTGCAACTGAAGGGTAAGGGTTGGCATCTGTTGGGGCGAAGCCGGTGGCATCCTGAAAATTACGGTAGTCAGAGCGCACGATATCCTGAGTCGTAGTACTGACAATTCGATCACTAAAGTCAGTTTCACTCCAGGTCAGGGAAAAGACCAGGCTGTCGGCCAGGCTGACATCGAAACCGACTGAGACACTCTCTGACGTTTCAGATGAAAGGTTCTGGTTACCTATACTACAGGAAGTAATGAAACCGGAGAACGAAGTGAACAAGTCATCCACGTTGCTCAGGCCGCAAGATTCCGGCGCGTTCAACTGATTCAAGGTAGGCACAATAAACGCCTCGCCTGTCGTCGCACGGAAGCTGATCCAATCAGCGGCACGATAAATAATGCCGTACTTGTCGATGACCTTGCCCTGACCGGTACTGAAACTTTCCTCACGCACCGCTGCTGTCAGCTCCAGATTTTCCAGGAGTGGGAAAGAGAATTCAGCGAAGTAGGAATTACTGTTACGTCTGGTCTTGTTTGGTAGCACCTGAGTACCGATTAACTGATCATTACCAATGAGGTTGGCTGCCGGATTGTTTTCATCTGTTTCATCACGACGCTGATAGCCGATGGCTGCTGCAATCGGGCCACCTGGTAGCTCGAAGCCACCCAGCGGCAGGTTACCGTTAATGATGACATCAAAAGTTTGCAAGCGCTCCACATCGTTATTGGCGAAACGTGTCATCACCGCATCAGCAACGACCTGTGGTGTACGTAGATCGGGATTAACAGCAGCAAAAGGATTAAAACAGGCACCTGCATCATTGATGACATCGCAATTCAAACCCTGCTCTACAGCACTAAAGCTGAAACTTTGATGAAAATCATCCTGTACGCGTTCCTGTCCATAAGTGTAATAACTGGTACCTTCCCAGCCTTCTATAAATGGCACTGTGAAGTCAGCAGTGAGAGCCAAACGCATGGTGCGCTTGTCATCCAACTCCATGTTCACGCCGTCGTTTTCAGCAAATCCAGTTGGCTGTGTATTAGCAACTACCTTGCCGAATGGCAGCCATGCGCCGATACGCACGTCTTCGCGGAAAGGGATGCCACCTTGCGGATCGTTGTCCAGAGAAGCAAACTGATTACTGGCAAGCATCACGTTGCCGTCAGCGCCGCGCTGCGGCAATGGTTGGCCAAAGGCATCAGTGACAATGGCGCCACCAGCATCACGTCGCGGTACCGCAAACAATGGTTGACCGTCACCACTAACCGCGCGGAAAGTATTGCCCGGCAATTCGCCACGCACAGTTGGCAGCTCTGCGACACGAGCTCCCGGGTTACCCGGGTTGGTGCGGCCTTGCACTACCTGACGGTTGTACATGACTTGCGCAGACAGCGTCAGGTCAGGGCTGGTTTCCCAACGCAGGTTTCCGTACAGCGCCGTGGAATCGATCGCTTCCATGAAATCTCGAGTATCACCAAAGCTCAACCAGCAGCGGCCCAAAGCGTTGGTACCCCAGGGGGAATTTCCTGCAGCAGACTGATCGGATGATTCATTGATACCGCAGTTTGGGTCCGGGCGATTGGCAAATGCGCCAGTCAAATTACCATCAGCATCACGCTGCGGCACTTCAAAGTTACCAGGGTTAGAACCGCTGTTGTGAGTCAGGCCGGCGGCAACCCATTCCGGGCGTTCGCCCCATTCGAGCGTGCCACCATTTTGGTAAGAACCGGCGACGACGACGTCGACTGGACCAAAGGCGCTACCGGCTATGAAAGAAGTTTCGTTCTTGCGGAAGTCGCCACGCGAGTCGCCCTCTTCGTAATATTCCATCTTGAAACCGTCATAAGACGTATAGGGCACCATGTTGACCACGCCGGCTACTGCGTCTGTACCGTACAGTGCCGCCGCACCGTCGGTCACAATATCCATACGGCTTAGCGCCATAGTTGGCAGTAACTGCTGGACGTTGGCGGTCACGACACGCTTGCCATCAATCAGAGGCAACGTCGCTCTCTCGCCGAGGCCACGCAGATTAAAACTGGCAATCTGGTTGGTTGGCCCCTGGATCGAGTTGGACACCGGGGTACCGTTGTTAAAGGTCAGGTTTTGCACAACCTGCGCCATGTTGATTGTGCCTTGTGCTTCGATGTCTTCAGCGGAATATTGAACTACCGGTGAAGCCGCAGAGATGCCTTCGGTGCGACGAATAAATGAGCCGGTCACGACTACTTCTTCGACTTGGGTTTCCTGAGCAATTGAAGCACCGGAACTGGAAAATAATGCGAGTGAAATAGCGGTGGTTAGGAGGGTGTTACGGGGAGCAGAACGCAGAGCATTCGTAACTACTGTGGGCATGGGTAGTTCCTCTATATGTTTCTATATGTTTTCATTTTTGTAGGTAATTAACTGCAATACCTTGGGCAGCATGATCACACTTCTTTAAAAATTAGCTAATGGATAACAAAATAAATACGACTTTATGGAATTCGTCAGTCTGACCAACCTCGAATATTTCCATCAGAGGGACATAAAAATCATTGAATTCAGTTACTTGCCGGGAACTTACTGAGGTTTAAAGAAGTCGAAAAAAAAGTGAAATCCCCGCTTTATTCGTATGATAAAAAAGTGAAATTCCGAATTTTTCAGTAATCCGTCAACACTTCAGGCCTTTGTTTCCGTAGTCATTGCAACTTCGAAAACGTGAAAAAAAGCTCCCCATGAACGCGGTCAGGGGAGCTGTTTGGTCGTTAATCGCCGACTGACTGCGCTTCTGTGGATTGCCCCTCTTCATCAGCAGAGCTACTGGCCGTTTCATCAATAGGCGCCACCAAAGGCGCGCCACAAAGCGGACAGCCTATGACGTGATCGTTGGGCCCCAGGTCGAGTACCTGGCGACGTTTGGCCATTTCCTCATGGAATTGATCGTCATTCATGGTGACCCGTATCCCCAAATCAATAAACATATTGGTCACAGATCGATTGCCAGAGCCCTGCCAGTTGCGTGGATCAGGGACATTCGGATTAGTTGCCGTATTGTTCATATAGCCGACAATATGCAGGATTGTGCCTTTCGGCAGCAGCGGTGCTGATTCATCAGTATAGGGATAACCGCGCACCCAGTTGTGGTCATAGCCCACACAAGACAAAGTCTCAACGGTGTAACCCCAGATTGCTTCGAGACACATGCGCTCACCCGGGGCGTGCAAGTGCGGCTCGAAGGTAATGATCTTGGTGTGTTCTTCCAAGACCGTGTAGGCATGCAGCTCCTGGTCTTTTTCATTACCAGCGATACTGATATCGACGCCATTACCCAGGCCAAGAATCGCCCGCTCATACTTGGGCTCATAGCCCACAGGGTGGAAGCGAAAGCCGATTTCCAGATGACCGGTGGTATCCAGACCGTTGGAATGCAGATGCACGGAATCGGAATAAACATAGGAGCCAGCGCGTAATAAGCGACCACCATCCGGATCGAAAATATCCGGGTTGCGGCCAACTTCATGCACAGGCCAGCTTGTCACCGAGTCTTCGATGCGCCGACCGTTTTCATCGAGGTCAGCGGTGCTCCATATCATGTGATGGAAGATGTAACGACCACCCACGGTTTCCCGCCCGGTTCCGGCACTGTTGTCGACATCATTGACCTCGACAATCTCTACCGACTTAACATAGCGATCTTCTTCCAGCCCCACAGGTACACGATCAATCTCGCCCCACCAGTCCGGCGTGCCGGCCAGCTTAGTCACCTCGTTCGTGCTCACGATCAGATCAGGTTCGCCTGCAGTCCATTTCAGGCTGTCATCGAACACCAGTGGTTCAGGGGCATCGGCGGGGTCACCCTGCGGCGTGCCGTTTCTGGCCCAGGCAGAGATCTTGGCCAATTCGTCATCATTCAAGGAAGGGTCATTCTTGAAATTCTGAATGCCAATATCCTTCTCCACATACCAAGGCGGCATGGCGCCTGCCCGGTCGCGCAGCTGGGTCTTGTATTCAATCAGTCCGGCGAATGGCGCCACCTGATCGTAAGTCACCAGCGGCATCGGCGCTACGCCGCCCACGCGGTGACAGTTCTGACAACTGCGCTGCAAGATAGGTTCGATATCTTTATGGAAAGTTACGTCATTGTTTTGCGCTTGTGCCAGCAGAGGCAGCAAGAAGAGCAGGCCAAGGCCAGAAGGCATTAAGCGGGGAATAAGTAGCTGGACGGTGTTCAACATAGACAGATCCTCCTTTGAAAATCCGTGCGTCGAGTTATTGTTTTAAGTACTACCGTGAATTGTTACTGGTGCCGGTGGCAACCAAGGTCACCACGAAATTCATGTCATCTTTTTGATCACTTTACGAATATTTGACTATTCATACTAACTAAAAATGGCGCAAGGCTAAATGATTCAATTGTTTTTCGCCAAGCCATTGAAATAATTAGCGATTAATTAGCACCGCAAGAAATTTTCCCTTTTTCCCGCTGGCACCGATGCTTTAAAATCGCGATTCCGTTCCAAAGTGATGCCACGAAACGCTATGAAGCAACTTATCTGCCGTTGCGATTCCGGCAAACCGTTCGAACACTGCTGTAAACCTTTTCTCAATGGCGACGCCAAGCCCAAAACAGCAAAGCAACTGATGCGCTCACGCTTCTCCGCCTATGCCCTAGGCGGTTGTGGTAACTATCTGCTTGGCACCTGGCACCCACTGAATCGACAAGGCCTGAATGCAGGGGAGTTATCTTTACGGCAGGTGAATTGGCAGGGTCTTGAGATTATCGACAGTGATCAGCAAGGCGACAAGGGTGTGGTGGAATTCAAAGCGACCTACGTCGACAACGAAGGCGAGACTTTCGTGCATCACGAATTATCGACGTTTTTGCGCGAAAAAGGGTTTTGGTATTACGTTGGAGAACTACAAAAGCATAGCAGCTAGCAGCTGAATGTCGCTGGTTTTCTTATTGAGAATTGCGTTGCCCTAGATGAAAAACTGTAGCCAAAAGTTGCTGGTGAGTAAGACCAACGAGATAAGTAACAGAACAGCAATTATTATTGATTCACTAATTTTAACAACTTGGTCATGCTGACAGCAGGACGGCTCATCCTGTTGCTGGACTGCCTGATACAACTTCCAGCCCCCTATCACAAACGCGCCAATTGCCAGCAAAGAAAATTGGAGTTGATACGTTTCCATGACCATAAGTTGCCCCATCCATGCCGCACTCAGGCCGGTGGCCAGCAAAAAAAATGGACCCACACAACAAACACTGGCAATAATCGATGCCAGAAAACCTCCCAATACATAGCGCCGGGCGACTGCCCTATGATTTCGCATTGTTCTCCACCGCTATACTCCTCACTCAATAAGCCCTGCTCAGCATTCGACTTGGGATGCTGAGTCATCTGCAATAGATGAAGGGAAACCAATATCGGTTGTTGCTCGGGTCATGGTGGGAATACTCACCTGTGATTCAACATAATCGACAACAGCAGTACCTTCTTCCAGATCAACTGTCACTTGCTGAATACCCTCAAGAGCTCGCAATGAGTTGCGCACGGCAACAACACAGCCCACTCAGGTCATATTTTCAACAATCAATGTCACTTGCTTGATGCTACTTGCGTCTTGCTTTGATGCGTCAACATCCTGCCCATTGGCGACGACTGAAGCGAGCGAGAAGTAGCTAACAAGTAACATGGCGAGCAACCCGGGTGTTTTAGTGAACCTTATGAACATTGAATTAACCTCCACGATGTTTAAAAACTCAGACATTGTTCAGGCGGCGCCTGGGCAACATGGGCACCCTGCTGCGCCACTGGCCAGTACCGCTTCAGCCGCTTGCACATTTTGCTCAGCAGTGCGCCGAGCGGCAGTATAGGATTTTGTATCAACAGCAGGACTCGCCTGTGGCTTGTCATAAGCAACTGACTGACCAAAATAGCCAGTGACAATTTCAAATCGGTGCTCGGCAATGTCAGTGGGCACTCTGATCGTGTTGGCATCAATCACTTCAATGTTCGTCATTCGAGTCCCATCACAAACCACTATGGCAGTTTGAGCATTGGGCAGATTAGTAATGCGCCAATTGGTAGCCTGTCCGCTGCGATTACGATCAGCAGCATAGGTACCAACATGAAGAATACCGTGCTCTTTGTCATTCCAGGCCGTATCTACACCAAGCCCTGGGTAGTCAACTCCTTCCAGAGTTGGCGCTGAGTATTTATCCAAATGCTTGACCTTGAATGCCTCGATCCAATTGCCTTCGGCGATCTCGGAAACCATCATTTGTGCCGAGCCCTGACCGCGAGGCCAAGGTTCGCCATTGTTGAACCACCAGCCAAAACGCTCATCATTCTCACCAAAAAATCTCGGTTCAAGACTACGCTCCGCTGCGGCACTCAGCCTTTCTGCCACAGTGTGATCGCCCAGCGCTTTGGCCATCGCCAAGCCCAAAGGGTTCGGCCCAACATCTCGCGCCGAGTCACGCCAGCCATTGCTATTGGCTAATGCATCGTAAATCGTTGTCGCTATCTCTGGCGACTGCGGCAGCAGATAAAAAGCTGTTCCGGCACCGGCCCCTCCGGCTCCGGGAATATTGACCTTGAAGTCTTCCAACGGATCATAATACAAGGTCATCCAGTCGATTTGGTTTTGTCCACTGATACCCATGTAGTTATCTTTCATGAACTCAACCCAGTTCTCAAAAACTCCATGGGCATTAGTCACTCCCAACTGGTCCGACAAATAAATACCCAAGCCGGCCGCTGAGTTACAAAAAGGCCAGATCTTTGTATTTTCACAATGCGGACCTTCGGGGTGGTCCAGATATTGATTGCGTAGATGTTCTACGATTCTCGGCTGGGTCCATTCGAAGTGTTCGTTTTCATAGCCTGCGATTTCCCACGGTTGCTCCCACTTGTCATCGCCAGACACGTATTTATAGATCGACAGCAAAAGATTTAACCAGCCCCGAAAGAAGAGATTGCCATCGGCTCCGATTGGATCAGGCTGCAGCCCCCAGGGCTCAACTCCATTGGCGGTCCAGCCAGGCGCATCGTAGTTGCCGTGCAGCCTTTCCGGCCATGCCTGATAGCCCGGCGCATTGAGTGCGTCGTAATTATCACGATCCGGGCTCGGCCCAATGAATGTGTTCCAATCGATGGCAGCCCAATAGGCAGTATGCCGAACTGCCAGCTCATCGAGAATGCGTGTGTAAACTTCCCGCCAGGCGGGGGTTTGATCTGCCATCAACATGATGCCGTAACTGGAGTCGGCAAGATCGAAGCGGGGATAACTCAGCATGGGTGCCGCAGTGTATTGATCCCACCAGGGGTGCGGACCTATGCCATCATCTTGCCAATCGATTTCTCCACGTGGGATTTGTATCCCCCAGGGGCGCTCAATATTTTCCCGGTAACCCCAGTCATCTGGCGTTGTGGATTTTTGCCACAGGTAGCGTAGCCAGCCTCTGGTGCGATCATTGTGACGGGGGTAGAGGTTTGCTGCAGAGTTACGCTGAGAAGCTGTACTGCATCCTGCGAGACTGACGGCGCCACCAACAACAGCAGCACCCTTTAAAAAATCCCTTCTAGAATTCGGCTTCGTTTTTATCATTGTTATTTCCGCCTTGTCGCTGTTGTGTTAACAAATATCAAAGCGAGAATACAGGATCCAACACTGGTCAAATCCAGAATATTGCTGCAGAAGGCATGAACCTTCGCTATCTAATTCATTCTGCTTCTCGAAATTTGATACGGACATCAGGGTCGCTACTACCGAGAATCATAGAGCCTTCTTGTTGCTGCATGGTAGTGACATCACGCAGGTAAAGCAGATAATAGTTGTGCAGACTGCCGGACAAGCAGAGAGAGCGCGAGGAGCTGATATCAGTGAGGGCAAATGCCTCTTCATAGCTCCAGCTACCATTGATGGTATTGCAGTCAGATTTGCCGCGGACGCGATTGTCGGAGAGAAAACGCAGTGTATAGTCGGCGGGATTCTCTGGTTCAAATACGTGACCACCCAGTACAGTCAACTCCACCAGTTCCCAGGTTGATCCTTCAAGATTGGCAAGCGCAGCTTGAGCAGCCGCTTCTTCAGTGACTGCCTGATCGCCATCTTCACCGCTACAGGCAGCCAGCAGAAGCGCGACTGCCAGTATCGGGAATAGTCGCATTGTGTATCGCGCCAATATCACAGCAGTCGGTAGTCCGGCGCCATGATGTGCAATGGCATATCCATTTGCTCAAGGTAATAGGAGGGCGGACGCGCATCCTCACCGAATGAAAAATGAAAATTGCCTCTGATTAACTCGCCGTCGCTAGAGAGAACGGCCCATTCCACTTCATAGTAATCATCAGGTTCTAGCTCAGGAACGGCGTGAACCATATGCATTCCTGGAGTGGGGTCAAAGCGGAAATTGATATCGATGAATTCATTGTCAGGGTTCTTCATCACCAGCTTTACCAGAGTGAACTGCTCCTGGAAGTGCATCATGATCTCATCTGGTGCCTTGGCCAATACTTCATCGGCCATCGGCATGGTTGATACTGAGATGCCAGGTTCGTCGCCGCCACCATGCATCTGGTGTTGTGCTAGCGACTGTGATGCCGAGGTGACAAGCAGGAATGTAAAAAGCAGACTAAATATTCTCATTGTTGTTACCGACAGGAAGTTCGAAGATTTTAACTATTGGCTTGTATACGAGGCAGGCCAGATGCATCCGGCCTGCCTCGCCAAGTATTGCGACTGTTACGGGCTGACGTTTACCGTAATGTATTGATCGGTATATAAACCGCCGTCATCCGCACGGCCCCACAGCACATAAGTACCAGGTTCATCAAACGTCACTTGCGTATCAATGATGCCGTCCTCAGGAATCTCTGGTGGAATCCACAGAAAGCTCCAAGGCGAATTAGCCGACGGCCGGGTGTCTTCCCAAGGCTTGGCTTGCGGCGGGTCAAAGCTCACAATCTCTTGTACCGGGGCCTCGGTATCAGTTGCGCGATACACATTCCAGGACAGGAACAAGCCGTTATGCTTGGTCACAGTCGGGCGTGGCGGCGGGGTCATCATCATGCGGCGACGAATCATCTCCGGAGTAGCTAGCGCTGCTGCGCCACCACCGAAAGCTCGCAGAAAGCCCATTGGATCGTAAGGCTCGGGCACGCCGTCATCAGTCACACGAGTCTGAATTGTCACAGGCTCGCCGACGGCAACTGAACGAATATTGTCACCGATCACTTCGACCGATGGCGGGATGTTGGCACGAGTTTTTTCATCGGAGGAACCGGCGCCCAAAGCACCTGTTTCTGACATGATTACCACGTTATCCAGTTTATAATCCTGACGCAGTGTGCCGTAGGCAGCACGGGTTTTACCATTTGGCGAAGTGACTTCCCATACCAATTCGTCGTCTTCACCAAAGTCTGGCCCAACCACGACGTCAAAAGTGAAGCGGTTGCGACGAGGCAGGAAATGAGTCGGCTGGCCACGATCCTGGTCGCCCGGCGAAAAGAAATTGTTTTCACCAACGGGAATGTCCAGCTCTTCTTCCCAGTTGTGATTGAAGTAGCCAAACGTCAATACGGTTTGACCGGCATCATTGATGCGCCAACCTTCATAGGCTACTTCTGTATGCTGTCCGCTACGATAGGTCTGCTGAGCGTACTCATATTGAACCTGTGCTGACACCTGTGGGGCAAAACCGAATGTGCCCATGCTCAGTACTGCCAGCGCGAAACCGGCGAATTTATGTTGCTTGAATTTCATAGTCGACCTCTTAACTTCCAACGCAGATTTCCGAGTGAGAAACCGTTGCAGAAAACTCTCCTAGTCCAGAGAAATGTGATGTAAAAATGGCGGGACTTTTTGAAGCATCCCGCCATTAGAGTTCATGCTGAAGTTGTGGTTACAGCGATTAGTTCGCTGCCACGCTGTCGTCCAGATCTTCGTCCGCATCTGCTTCCAGAGGCCATACTAGTGGCGTCAGGCAAAGCGGGCAGCCGATAACGTGGTCATTGGCATCCAGATCCAGTTCCTCGCGACGAGTCTCCATTTCTTCATAGAACTGCTCATCGGTCATAGTGACGCGAATACCCAGGTCAATGAACATGTTGGTGACCGAGCGGTTACCGGAACCCTGCCAGTTACGGGCATCAGGCACGTTCGGGTTATCGTCGGTATTATCGAAATAACCGGTAATGTGCAGAATCGTACCCTTAGGCAACAGCGGTGTGTGAGTGTCTTTGAACGGATAGCCACGTACCCAGTTGTGGTCGTAGCCTACGCAAGACAATGTCTCTTTGGAGTAGCCCCAGATAGCTTCCAGGCACATACGCTCACCAGGAGCGTGCAAATGCGGCTCGAAGGTGATGACTTTCGTGTGCTGGTTCAGTACCTGATAGGCGTGGATTGTCTGGTTGTCAGCATTACCTTCAACGCTGATGTCAGATCCGTTACCCAAAATACTAATACCTGATTCGTATTTTGGCTCGTAGTCACGGTCATGAAAGCGGAAACCGATTTCCAGATGTCCGGTCGTATCACGGCCGTTGGAGTGCATGTGCACAGAGTCAGTAAAGAAAGCAGAGTTGGCCTTCAGTAGCGGACCAGCTTCCGGGTCGAAGACGTCACCATTACGGGCAACTTCGTGAACAGGCCAGTTAACTGATTGACCGGGGATCACGTTGCCGTTTTCGTCCAGCACTTCTGTGCGCCAGATCATATGGTGGAAGATGTACAAACCACCGACAGTGTCAGAAGTGTCTTCCCCATTACCCACGTCGTTCACTTCGACAATTTCTACTGACTTGACGTGACGGTCTTCTGTCATGCCGGTTGGCACGCTTGGCAGGTCACCCCACCAGTCAGGCCGGCCAGCTTCCATGTAAAAGTCTTCAGTACTCACTACCAGATCAGGCTCGCCAAGCTTCCACTTGATTGAGTCATCAAAGACCAGCGGCTCAGGTGCATCAGCTTCGTCACCCTTTGGTGTACCGGAACGTGCCCAGGTTGAAATCGCGGCAAGTTCTTCATCGCTCAATGACGGATCATCCTTGAACTCCTGAATACCGATATTTTTCTCGACATACCAAGGAGGCATGGCACCCGCGCGATCACGCAGAGCAGTCTTGTATTCAATAAGGCCTGCAAATGGTGCAACCTGCTCGTAAGTCACAAGTGGCATAGGTCCTGCGCCGCCATCACGGTGACAGGACTGACAGCTACGCTGCAGAATTGGCTCGATGTCTTTGTGAAAAGTAATCTCACCATCCTGAGCATTGGCCATCGGGAATAGCCCAAAACCGAGCAAGATGGCGCTCAAAGTATGATTCAGCCGCATGCGGTGTTCTCCTCTAATTATTCGCTTTGACAGGGTGTGCTCCGAATTTTGGCCGCGAAATCACAGAGTGCGGCCGCCGGGGAGCGAAATCTTTACTACTGTACCGGAACAAATACCGGTAAATCTTCCTAAAAACTGAGAAATACTGAGCGATTATTGAAATGTCGAACTAGCTGATTTCAAAATGGCTATATTTATCAAAGGGTTACATTTTTAGCAAGTGCAACACACCATTCCTTGGTCTACTGCGTGAGATAGCCTTGCCAGATCGACTATACGCCGATTCCTAATGACTTGTATGGTGAATTCAGTGCGTTAGAAAGTAAAGTCACACCGAAGCGTCGCCATTCTCACATTTATAGTGGGAAACGGCCGTGCGACTTCTTTAGTTTCCACAAACAAAAAACCCGGACATAGCCCGGGTTTTTTGTGGATCGAGTCTGAAGACTTACTCAACAAACGATTCTTTCTCGTCGTCAGTAATTTCCTTGATGCTAAGCTTAATGCGACCACGCGCATCCAGATCAGTGACTTTAACCAGTACTTCTTCGCCTTCCTTGAGGTACTGATTGACGTCCTCGACACGCTCCTGGGCGATTTGACTGATATGAACCAGTCCATCTTTGCCTGGCAGGATAGTGATGAAGGCACCGAAATCAACGATGCGGGCAACTTTACCTTTATAGAGTCGGCCAACTTCCGCTTCCGCGGTAATGGCATTAACCATTTCCACAGCAGCATCGCGTGAGTCTGCATCTTCACCGTAGATGCGCACGTTGCCGTCGTCATCGATGTCGATAGAAGCACCAGTCTCTTCGGTAATACCACGAATCACAGCACCGCCTTTACCAATCACGTCGCGGATCTTGTCCGGATCGATTTTCAGCATAGCCATAGCTGGAGCATTGTCGGAGACAGTTTCGCGTGCCTGAGCGATCACTTTGTTCATCTCACCCAGAATATGGATGCGAGCATCGTGCGCCTGTGACAAAGCGATTCCCATGATCTCTTCAGTGATGCCCTGGATCTTGATGTCCATCTGCAGTGCAGTTACACCTTTTTCAGTACCAGCCACTTTAAAGTCCATGTCACCCAGATGATCTTCATCACCCAGGATGTCAGTCAATACTGCAAAACGTTCACCTTCCTTGATCAAACCCATGGCAATACCGGCAACAGGTGCGCTGATCGGCACACCGGCATCCATCATGGCGAGGCTGCTACCGCAGACGCTGGCCATAGAGCTGGAACCATTGGATTCAGTAATCTCGGATACGACACGGATCGCATAGGGAAATTCTTCTTCTGGCGGCATAACGGCCATCACGCCGCGCTTGGCCAGTCGACCGTGGCCGATTTCCCGGCGCTTGGGACCACCCATGAAACCTGCCTCGCCTACAGAGTAGGGAGGGAAGTTGTAGTGCAACATAAAGGCGTCTTTGCTCGAACCAGTCAGACCTTCGATGAGCTGCGCATCACGCAGAGCACCCAAAGTAGTGACGACCAAAGCCTGAGTCTCGCCGCGAGTAAACAGCGCAGAACCGTGGGCTTTTGGCAGCACACCAGTTTCGACTTCGATAGCACGTACAGTCTTGGTGTCACGTCCATCGATACGTGGCTCGCCATCGATAACACGATTACGAACAACGCTCTTCTCGAGCTTGCCAAAGGTTTCCTTTACGTCACTTTCGCTAACACCTTGCTCTTCGTTGACGAGTTGCTCAACAGCTTGCGCCTGCAACACACCAATTGCGTCATAGCGCTGCATCTTGTCGGAAACCTGATAGGCTTCTGTGACGCCGGCTGTGAATTTTTCTGCAACTGCACTCTTAAGCGCTTCGTTAACCGGGGCTGGAGTCCAGTCCCAGGCAGACTTGCCAGCAGCAGCTTTCAGTTCGTTGATCGCATTGATCACTACCTGCATTTCCTGATGCGCAAACAACACCGCACCTAACATTTGGTCTTCGGTAAGTTGCTTGGCTTCCGACTCAACCATCAACACAGCTGACTGAGTACCAGCTACCACCATGTCAAGCAATGAGCTTTCAAGCGTTTCGTAATCGGGGTTCAAGACATAGCCTGTCTCTGCGTCGTAACCAACACGGGCTGCGCCAATTGGTTCGGCGAAAGGAATACCCGAAATAGCCAGCGCAGCAGAGGCGCCGATCAAGCCAGCAATATCCGGATCGCTATCTTTGCCACCGGAAATAACAGTACAGATAACCTGTACTTCGTTCATGAAACCTTTCGGAAACAGTGG
The DNA here is from genome assembly GCA_913060975.1 of uncultured Gammaproteobacteria bacterium. GTDB lineage: Bacteria > Pseudomonadota > Gammaproteobacteria > Pseudomonadales > Pseudohongiellaceae > UBA9145. The sequence continues at coordinate 7,274 of CAJXVC010000011.1, read as the reverse complement.
ACGAATTGGGCGGTCAATGAGTCGTGATGTCAGTGTTTCTTTTTCAGTCGGTCGACCTTCTCGCTTGAAGAAACCACCCGGGATTTTACCTACAGCGTAAGTCTTTTCCTGATAGTTCACAGTCAGCGGGAAAAAGCCCTGACCTGGATTTGCCTGTTTCTTACCTACAACAGTCGCCAGCACCGAAATATCGCCTATAGTGACAACGACGGCTCCAGTGGCTTGTCGTGCAATCTTGCCCGTTTCCAAAGTGACCGTTTGGCCGCCATATTGAAACGTCTTGCTTACTGGATTAAACATAAATTATTCCTGATTGATTCCATTGCGGGGTGCCTGATTCCTGCGTCGAGCACCCCTCTTCCTATTTACTATTGCTTAGCGACGCAGACCGAGTCGCTTGATAAGTGAAGAGTATCTCTCGACATTCTTTCGCTTCAGGTAATCAAGCAGCTTACGACGACTATTCACCATACGGATAAGACCGCGACGCGAATGGTGGTCATGGATGTGCTCCTTGAAATGGGCCTGCAAGTCATTAATGTTGGCAGTCAGCAAAGCAACTTGTACTTCCGGTGAACCGGTGTCGCCTTCGCCTTGTGCATAGTCTTTAATGATCGTTTCTTTCTGTTCAGCTGATAAAGCCATTTTATTTCTCCAAATATGCGGTTAAGTGGTTCGCACTAACGCCCTTTCCTCGGGCAATGTTGGCGAATTCAATATCCCTATAAAGCCAGAGTATCCGCGCATATTGATAGATATCTGGTACTTTCCTGATTCAACTATGTCTGACACCAATTGCCGAATTACTCAGCAGTATTGATCAGACGCCTTGGAGCAACTTTGCCATCGTCATCAATAAAACCGATGCCGATGAATTGCTCTTCATCATACATTCTCACCAGCCCATCGGCTGGCAAATGCCTTACCATAACCGCCTGGCCGTGTTTTATCTGGCTGGCAGTAATGTCGGGTAACCTGACTTCTGGCAGGTCATTGATTGCCTCGTCCATGGCAATCAGTCGTTGGTCCAATGCTTCCAGACCAAGCTGTTCTTTTTCTGCAGTCAGGGTTTCAATCGAAACGCTGTCTGCTTCAGTAAAAACGCCGGCTTTGGTCCGTCGCAGGGACACAATGTGCCCGCCACATTCCAACGCTTCACCCAGATCATCAGCAATAGTCCTGATATAAGTACCCTTGCTGCAATCGACCTCGATCTCAATCTCATCACCATGGTAATCGGTTAACTCGATGCGATAAATCGTAACCGGTCGTGGTTCACGTTCTACTGTAATGCCCTGTCGTGCCAATTTGTAAAGCGGCACACCATCTCTCTTCAGGGCCGAATACATCGGCGGCAGCTGCTCAATATCACCTTCGAATTGCCGCAATGCCTGTTTAATCTTGACTTCAGTCAAGTGGTCGGTGGCCGCTTCAGCGATAACCTCGCCTTCACTGTCACCGCTGTCAGTACGCACGCCGAGCTTGATTCGTGCTCTGTACTGCTTGTCAGCATCCAGTAAAAACTGGGATACCTTCGTCGCCTCGCCCAGACATAAAGGCAAAACACCTGTTGCCAGTGGGTCGAGACTGCCGGTATGCCCGGCCTTGTTCGCGTCATAAAGACGTTTAACTTGTTGCAGTACGTTATTGGAGCTCGCACCGCCAGCCTTGTCTAAAATAACAAGGCCGTTAATCTGTCTGCCTTTCTGGCGCCGCCTGCTCAATCAACTGTACTCCGCTTTCGAGACTCCCACTCAGTACGAGTGTTAGTCATCTTTATGCTGATTGCGGTCTGCCGCCAATGCATCATCGATCATTCTGGACAGTTTCTGTCCGCGCTCAATGCTGCCATCGTAGTGAAACTGCAATTTAGGCACTGTGCGAAGCTTCAGACGCTTGGCTAAAAGTGTACGCAAATACCCGGCCGCCTGATTGAGCGCCTTGATATTCTCTGCAACTTCGAGCTTGTCCAGATCCCCAGGCTCACTCAATGTTGAATCGTTGACCGAATCATTGTCGGTCAGGCTGTTCATAACGGTCACGTGCACCTTGGCATAGGACAAGTCACGACTGACATCAACACCAGTTACGGAGACCATACCCACACGCGGGTCACTGACTTCCATCTGGATCAGTGTCGCCAGATCACGCTGGATCTGGTCAGCTACGCGCTGTACTCGCGAGGAATCTGCCATGTAACTACAACCTTACCGGCATCCGGTAATTACAAGCTTCTGGCCACTTCCGTGGTTTCATAAACCTCAATCTTGTCGCCGACTTTGACGTCGTTGTAATTGCGAACACCGATACCGCACTCCATGCCGTTACGCACTTCATTGGCGTCGTCTTTGAAGCGGCGCAGTGATTCCAGCTCGCCTTCATAAATAACGACGTTGTCTCGCAACACACGAATTGGCTTGCTGCGATACACAGTACCTTCAACCACCATGCTTCCGGCAATCTGACCAAACTTCGGTGAGTTGAACACGTCGCGAACTTCCGCAACGCCAACAATCTGTTCGCGAATCTCTGGTGCCAACATGCCACCCATGATCTGTTTGGCGTCATCGATAACGTCATAGATCACATTGTAGTAGCGCATTTGCAGGCTTTCGTTTTCAACAATATCTTTTGCCGTCTTGTCAGCACGCACGTTGAAACCGATGATCATGGCTTTCGAAGTGGCGGCCAGGTGGGCATCCGTTTCCGAGATACCACCAACACCGGAAGCGATTACGTTCACTTCCACTTCTTCTGTATTCAGTTTTTGCAAAGATCCGATGATGGCTTCCAATGAGCCACGTACATCGGCTTTGAGAATAACATTGAAGATGCCTTTCTGGTCCTTGCCAATGCCGGAGAACATGTTCTCGACCAGATCTTTTTGCTGCATTGCTTGCAGGCTGTCTTTGTGACGATCACGGCGGAATTCGGCAATGTCGCGCGCCTTCTTCTCATCTGCGACGACCACAAATTCATCACCAGCTTCCGGCACACCATTCAAGCCGAGGATTTCGACTGGAATCGCAGGTCCGGCTGACTTCACCTGATTTGCCTGCTCATCGATCAACGCCCTGACTCGGCCATACTCATGACCTACCAGAACGATATCGCCAGCGCGCAACGTGCCGTTTTGTACCAATACTGAAGCAACCGGTCCGCGACCTTTATCAAGTCGCGATTCGATGACGATGCCTTGTCCAGGCACGTCGGTGTAAGCCTTGAGCTCGAGCAATTCTGCTTGCAGCAAGATCGCTTCCAGCAGTGCATCAACCCCTTCACCTGTAAGGGCTGATACTGGAATAAACTGTGTGTCACCGCCCCAATCCTCAGGAATCACTTCCATCGCGGACAATTCGTTCTTCACTCGATCCGGGTCGACACCTTCTTTATCCATCTTGTTGATGGCGACAACTATCGCTACGCCAGCAGCCTTGGCATGCTGAACAGCTTCTTCGGTTTGTGGCTTAACGCCGTCATCGGCAGCCACAACGAGTACGACTACGTCAGTAGCCTTGGCACCACGCGAGCGCATTGCTGTGAATGCGGCGTGGCCCGGCGTGTCCAGAAAGCTGATCATGCCGTGCTCGGTGTTTACGTGATAAGCACCAATGTGCTGCGTAATACCACCTGCCTCACCTGAGGCTACAGTTGCCTTGCGGATATAGTCGAGCAAGGATGTCTTACCATGGTCAACGTGGCCCATGACTGTGACAACTGGCGCCCGCGTAATTTCCACCTCACCAATGCGAGTGGAGAGTGACTCGGCGAGTTGTTCTTCGATAGCATCTTCAGAAACAAACTTGGCCTTGTGACCCATTTCTTCAATAACCAGAGTAGCCGTATCCTGATCCAGGATCTGGTTAATCGTGGCCATTACACCCATATTGAAGAGTACTTTAATAATTGCTGCAGATTTGACCGACATCTTCTGCGCCAGATCAGACACAGTATTGGCCTCGCCAATTGTGATCTCGCGCGAGATAAACTCAGTTGGCTTCTCAAAAGCATGCTGACTGCTCAGCTTTCTACCCTTTCGCCCAGCACCACGGCGACCACGCATGCCACCGAAATCATCGCCTTCGAGGACAAAGTCATCATTGACGTTAATGTTCTTGGCAGGTCGTTTGGCAGACTGCGCTTTTTGCTTGTTACGCAGATGCTGTGACTTCTTCTTTTCCTTTTCGTCGTCGAGTTCTTTCTGCGGCTTGCGTTTAGCCGCAGGCTTGGCTGCGCGAGCAGCTTCGACTTCTTCAGGTGGCACATCAGGCACAGGATCAGCAGGCGCTGTTTCAGTCTTGGCCTCTTTGTCTTTATCGTCATCAGAATCCTTGGCAGATTCTTCGGCTTTGCTTTCAGCCGCAGTCTCATCTTTGGCTTCAGCCTTGGCACCTTGCTCTTCAGCTGGTGATTCCTTGGCTTCCTGTTCCGCCAAAGCCGCCTGCAACTCTTCCTGCTCAGCTTCGGTAATCTCTGGCTCTGCCGGTTCAGCGCTACGCTTCACATAAGTACGCTTCTTGCGTACCTCGACGTTAACTGTCTTACCGCGCCCTGAAGTAGAGGCAGACTTGAGAGTACCCAGAGTCTTACGCTTCAGCGTGATTTTCTTCGGCGCAGCAGAACTGGCCTCGCGATCACCATGACTGCGGCGCAAAAAGACCAACAAGGTATTCTTGTCTTCGTTTGATATCAGGTCTCCCGGCTTGGAATGCGGTAACCCTGCCTCTTTAATCTGAGACAGCAGTCTATCCTCGGATACTCCGACTACCTTTGCCAGGTCGCTGACTTTTACATCTGCCATTCAACTACTCCCAATTACAGCTGCTCCGCCCTAGTCCTCTGCGAACCACGGTGCCCTTGCTGTCATGATTAGCTTCCCTGCCTTCTCTTCATTCATGTCTTCGATTTCCATCAATTCGTCGATGGACTGCTCGGCAAGATCTTCCATGGACAAAATACCCAACTTTGACATCGCCAAAGCTAACGCATCGTCCATACCTTCCATTTGTAAAAGATCATCGGCAATATTTGCTGAAGACAAATCTTCTTCCGATGCGATTGCCTGGGTTAACAGTGCGTCCTTCGCACGGTTGCGCAACTCAGTAGCAATCTCTTCATCGAAACCTTCGATACCGAGGATCTCATCCAGCGGTACGTATGCAATTTCTTCCAGTGAGGTAAAACCTTCCTGCACCAGTACTTCTGCAACTTCTTCATCTACATCCAGCTTGTCGACAAACATCTGGATGAAGCTGCTGGCTTCCTGCTGCTGCTTGGCAGCGGCATCTTCTTCGCTCATCACATTGATGGTCCAGCCAGTTAGCTCGCTGGACAAGCGCACATTCTGTCCGTTACGACCGATCGCCTGAGCAAGATTTTCTTCCTCAACAGCGATATCCATTGTGTGGCTGTCTTCATCAACAATAATGGACGCTACTTCAGCCGGGGCCATCGAGTTGATTACCAGTTGGGCTGGATTGTCGTCCCACAAAATAATGTCGATACGTTCGTTGGCCAATTCATTGGACACAACCTGCACGCGCGAACCGCGCATACCAACACAAGCACCGACCGGATCAATACGGCCATCGTTAGTGCTCACAACAATCTTGGCGCGCGAGCCCGGGTCTCGGGCAGCGGCCTTGATCTCAATAACTTCTTCTGCGATTTCCGGCACTTCAATTTTAAACAGCTCCATCAGCATCTTTGGCGATGTGCGGCTCAGAAATAGCTGAGGACCACGCTGCTCGGAGCTGACTTCCATCAACAGGCCGCGCAAACGGTCACCGATGCGGAACGATTCGCGTGGAATCATTTGATCACGCGGCAGCAATGCCTCGGCATTGCCGCCAAGGTCGACAATAATATTGTCACGGGTAACTTTCTTGACGGTACCGGCAACCAATTCGCCGACACGGTCTTCATATTGTGAAATGACAATTTCGCGCTCGGCTTCACGTACTTTCTGCACGATCACTTGTTTGGCGGTTTGGGCAGCGATGCGACCAAACTCAACGTTGTCGATCTTCTCTTCCCACGTATCGCCAACAGCTAACGCTTTATCTTTTTCGCCAGCCTGCTCTACGGTGAATTGTGAAGCTTCTTCAAGATAGTCTTCATCTTCAACTACGTACCAAACCCGAAAAGTTTCATAGTCGCCAGTCTCTCGGTCCACTGAAACACGGCACTCGATCTCGTCGTTACCGTGGAGTTTCTTGGTTGCCGTGGCTAATGCTGATTCAATGGCCTCAAAAATCACACCGCGAGAAACGCCTTTCTCATTGGAGACGGCGTCTGCGACCATTAATATTTCTTTACTCATCATAACTATGTCACCACACTCGCGTTATTAATAACCCGCGAGCACCAAATTCCTAGTACACAAGAACTGCTTTGTCGATTTCACCGTGAGAAACTGTGTAGTCCTCACCGTCGATCTGCACAACTACAGACTCATCTTCAACCGCAGCGATTGTTCCTTTAAATTTACGACGCCCGTTCACGGGGCCACGTGTCTTAATATTGACCATCTCGCCGATGTACTGCTGAAACTGCTCCAGCGCAAACAGCGGCCGATCAATGCCCGGAGAAGACACTTCAAGCGTGTATTCACCGGTTATGGGATCTTCAACGTCGAGTAACGCACTCACCTGACGACTGACTTTTTCACAGTCTTCAATAAGAATGCCCTCATCGCTTTCGATATAAATGCGTAGCAGTGAGAACTTGCCTTGACTCAGGTGTTCAATTCCCCACAACTGCAGACCTAAAGCCTCAATCGTTGGCTGAACCAGTTCTGTTATCAGGGCAACACTACTTTTCACATTACTCCCCGGACAGCCTTTAATGGCTCAGCCAGGACAAAATCCCTAGATACAAAAAATGGGCCCAAGGCCCACTCTGAAATCTCCACCCAGATGCTCTTGGCAACCAGATGAAGCTTGTTTGACGGCTGGCTACACTGCAACAGTGACCACCAGAGCGCGCCTGCAAACTGTAGAAAGAACCAGCAGCAGTGGCAGGTTTGAGCCTGCGACCTTCCCGCGGGGGTTATAAAGAGCCGAGCCCGATTTATTGGGCGGCCAAACTCCGCGAGTTTCACCAGTCCAGGATTTGGTAGCGGGGGCAGGATTTAAACCTACGACCTTCCCGCGGGGTTATAAAGAGCTGAGCCCGATATTATCGGGCGGCCAAACTCCGCGAGTTTCACCAATCCAGTATTTGGTAGCGGGGGCAGGATTTAAACCTACGACCTTCCCGCGGGGTTATAAAGA
>CAJXVC010000010.1 GCA_913060975.1 uncultured Gammaproteobacteria bacterium | reverse complement strand
CAGTACATCGGGCGTTTTCTTCGAAATAAGTGTCAACCTATTTCAGGACAAGACATCTTTGGGCCGCCACCGACTGGTTGAAACTCGACACGCTGAAGCCCAAGCCTGCAAAAACCGAGATTCCCGATCTGTTTGGAGACAAGACTGACACTATTGAGCTGCGACTAACTGAATCCTTTTAACGCGAAACGCGACTGACCAGGTCACCGTTGTATAACCCAACCACGTTACTTCCTGCTCGCTAATTCAAGCTCTCTTCCAGTCCCTCATTCAGGCTATCCTTAGGCTCCCAGTCACACTCGTATCGACCCTGCCAACAGCAGACACTCATCGCATGTCATAGAGCGCTGTGCGCAAACGCCCCTTGCTCACTAATTCAATGTGTTAGGCTATTAACCAGTTAATTCAACATTTGAGGCGAGTATTATCCAATCACGCATTCAATCCAGCCCCACCATTCCCACCCTTGATCAGGATGGCAATATCCGGACCGTGGGATTCGAGCTGGAGTTTTCGGGGCTGACGCTGGAGCAAACCAGCAAAGCGCTGCAATCCACGTTGCATGGTGCCATTGTGGACAGCACCGAGGCACAACACACGATCGCGGTAGATGGCCTGGGCGAATTTTTTGTCGAGGTCGACTGGGAGTATTTGAAAAAAGAAGCTGAAGGTACACCAAAAGGCGGCCACCTGCCCCTGCTGCGTGATGTCGCCAGCCTCGTTGTGCCCATAGAAGTCGTATGCCCGCCAATACCCATGAACGAAATACACAAACTCGATCCGTTAATCGACGCGCTATACGCCGCTGGTGCGAAAGGCACCGACGAATCAATCTTCGCCGCTTTTGGACTGCACATTAATACCGCGTTACCGGATACCAGTGCGGCAACCATCGACCGCTACCTGAAAGCCTTCGCTTTATTGCAATGGTGGCTTCACAACATACATGAAGTGAATCTGTCACGACGTGTCACACCCTATGTCGATCTGTTTCCCAACAAATATTTACAGGTAGTATTGAGTCGCACTAAACCAACTCTTGCTGAACTCATGGACGATTACTTGCAGTACAACGCAACCCGTAACCGCGCGCTGGACATGCTGCCACTTTTCGCACTACTCGACAAAGCCCGGGTTGAAGCTGCCGTGGATGACGACCGCATCAAGTCGCGGCCAACTTTTCACTACCGGTTGCCAAACTGTCTCATTGGTTCAGCTGCGTGGTCACTGCAGTCACCATGGGAAATCTGGCTGCTGGTTGAACACCTGGCTAATAGCCCACAGGCGCTAAAGTCCCTCGGCAATGACTTCCTGGAAAGCTGGCGACCCATGCTTGGCGTCGATCAAAAAATCTGGTTGGAAAAGATTGAGCAATGGTTAACATCCCAAAAATTGGTGTAACCGGTAACAGCCGGCGTTTCTCTCCAAGCTGGCTATGTACAAAAATCGCACTCTCCCTGGTGGGTGCCAAGGCGTATCGTATCAGCCTGCGTCACGACCCCGGCGACATCAAGTTTGATGGCCTTGTGATTGGGGGTGGTGATGATATTTCCCCTGAACACTATGGCCATGACATTACCGCCAAAGTAAAACCCAACCCGAAACGCGATGAGCTCGAAATGCGCTGGGCACGTAAAGCGCTGGAGAATAACACGCCCATTTTTGGAATTTGTCGTGGCGCACAACTGATCAATGTCGTGCTCGGCGGAACACTGTTTCAGGATATTCGGCCGATTCGAATTCACACTTACAACCGGCCCGGTCTATTGCCCACCAAGCAAGTAGCCTTGCTGAAAACCAGTTTGATTGCCGGCATCTGCGGTAAAGACCGCCTCCGCGTGAACAGCCTGCATAATCAGGCCATTGATAAAACTGGCAAAGGCCTGCGCATCGTTGGCAAAGATCTGGACGGTATTGTTCAGGCGGTAGAATCAGCCGGCGACCAACGTCTTCTCGGCGTACAATGGCACCCCGAGTATCTCTTCTACCTGCCCAGTCAGTTGGCTCTGTTCCGCTGGCTCGTCAAAGGCACCTGAATGCTGACTTCCTATATTGGCTTGTTTATCTCGGCGTTTCTTGCCGCCACGGTACTGCCATTTTATTCAGAGGTTGTGCTCTTCGCGCTACTGCGTGCCGGGGGAGACCCATTAATTCTGGTCATGGTCGCCTCACTGGGTAACACGCTCGGGGCCGTGGTCAACTGGTATCTGGGCAAATTCCTGCTGCACTATCAGGATCGCCGCTGGTTCTACATCAAACCCGAACAACTCACTCGCGCACAAAACTGGTATTCACGCTATGGTTATTGGTCATTGTTGCTCGCCTGGCTTCCCATCGGTGGTGATGCACTAACTTTCATAGCTGGCATCATGAAAGTCAGACTATGGATTTTTCTGGTGCTGGTTGGTGCAGGCAAAACTGCGCGCTATGTCTCTATCGTGTATCTGAACAACTGGCTGTCAATCTAACGTCCGCAAGAAAACTGCTCAGCCCCTATTCTGGCCAACTTACTGCCCGGCGAGGCTACTCCCACGCTATCGAACCTGTAGTCAACTTGCCCCACTCATCTGAAACAGCTTTCTGCACGCCCTATAAGACAACAACTACTTGCCTGACACTGTCATGATAAGCGTTAATGACAAGGCTGCCATGTGAGCAGCCGCTTGCAGGACGCAACACAACAGGAGCCATCAGAAACCTTAATGGAGTAAAGGAGAAAGTCATGAGCATGAACGAAGAACAAGTCAAATCGTATATAGCCAATGCCGCCGCCAATTTCTCAACACCTGACGAGGTTGTCGATCACACGGAACTCAGCGTCGCGCAAAAGCGCAAGATTCTGCAATCGTGGCAAGTAGATGAAGAGGAATTGGTTCGTGCTACTGAAGAAAACATGGGCAAATCAGAAAGCAATCGCCTTTCGCAAGTAGTCGACGCTTTAAAGCGACTCGATAATTAATACGCAACGTCCTTCCCAGTATTTCGCGACTTCGCCACTAAAAAATTTCCTCTTGATTAAATGCATTGCTGAAATGGTTGCGGGAATCGCCTCGCAAACATGGTGATGCAAGTCAAAGGGCAAAAGATAGGGTAAGAGATAGAATAGAAGAAAGGCGCTAGAGACAAAGGCGCAAAGAAAAAGCGCAAGAATAAGCGTGCGTCCAGCGCCGCCGTCAATCTACGGCGACGCTGTATGCACGTATTCGACAGCGCTCTAATTGATGCCTTTTCACAGTAATTCACTTTACTCAGAGCGGCACGAATCAGTGAGCCTGCAAAGTGCTATTGCCTAGTTGTTACCGAAACTCGCTTCGACATCTTCCCAGGATTCATAGAAAGCGTCATAGGCATTGGAGAACTGGTACACAACGTGATCCCAGGTTTCACTACCACTATCGCGCAGATCGCCCATCCAGTTGGCTACATCTTCTCGCTGCGAGCGCAATGACACCATCAACTCCTCAGAGTATTCTTGCGCTGCCGCACTCATCTCGTCACTTTGCTCATTGATTTCGGCAGACAAAGTGGAAATTCTACGGTCGAATTTCGTCATGACCTCGCTGGCCTGTTCGGCTACCGCTGCGCGCTCATCCTCAGTAGCCGTCAGGATTGCTTGCCGCAACTCCATGGCGTCCTGTTCCAATTCCTGCAACATCGAAGTGTCGTCAGGACTGTTTGTCACTCGAGTATCTTGCGCTTCTTGCGCTTGGGCAGTCGTGGTCAGAGTTATGACAGTCGCCAGACTGAATAACAAGACCAGTACCAATGATTGAATTCCAAATTGCGTTTTCATGGGAGCCTCCTCTTATCTCACCAGTTTCATCGTCCTTCACAAAAATTGGGTGGATACACACATTGCATAGCGGTGGGTAATTCATTTACGCCTCACTATGCACTGGCTCAGTGACGACCCATCAGGGCCTGACAGTTGTTGAGCACGCTGCTGCTTACCACACGATTGAGCACTGCGTACTACACAGGTATCTGTACCAACTGCAATTACTACATAGTTTTAGTTGCTACTCATTTTTTGCGCGCCGCACAGATAGCGACTGCGCCAACTATCGTCAACGATGCATTAGCTATGAAGCTAACAGAGCTTACCCCGCACTCTCAAGTTGACTGCGACGATAGGTGTCGTAATTACCCCGAGTACCATCCAGATGTATTGGTAATTAGACAATGGATTTTATTTGCAGTGACGAAAGGCGTGAAACATAGAGTGGAACAAAGCTGATCATCACATTACAGAAATCGCCCGACCTGACAAAACTGCGACGAGAAAAGGTAAAGCTAGTGAAAAACTCACCGTGCATCTGCCATAATCCAAGTCAGTCACATTCATTGCGAATCACCGGAATGATTCAAGGAGTGAGACATGACTGACGAAGCTAACGGACCCATTGTTGTAGCCCTTGGCGGCAATGCACTTGCTGACGTCATAAGTAACATGGACAGTGATGTTTTATCCGAGGCGAGTAAAACTTTGGCAAAACATGCCAAGGCAGGTTTGGTAATCACCCATGGTAACGGCCCGCAAATCGGCATTCTGGCGGAGCCGCGCCGCAGCAACACTGCGCCCTCTCTGGATGTCCTCAATGCGCAGACCGAAGGTTGGCTGGGCTATGAAATTGAGCAGCAACTCAGCGCTCATGTCGATGCGCAGCAAGCAATTGCTACACTTCTGACACGGGTTGAAGTTGATCTGGACAAAAGTGATAGCCTCAAACCACGCAAGCCTATTGGTCGCTGGTTAGACCAGACCAAGGCCGAAGCACTGCGACGTGACTTCAATTGGCGATTCACTGAACGCAATGGCAAGTATCGGCGTCTGGTGCCCTCACCAGAACCAAGCAGATGCTTGCAAATTGCGGCGATCGACACCTTGCTGCATCATGGCCATATCGTCATCTGTGCAGGCGGCGGAGGGATTCCTGTGACACGCGACTCCCATGGCAATTTGACCGGCATGGAAGCTGTGATTGACAAAGACCTGGCCACCTCACTGATCGCCAGACAACTTGATGCCCGCTTGCTTGTGCTCGCAACCAATGTTCCCGGCATTTACGATTCATGGCCACTGAGATCGCAAAAGGCGTCTGACATAAGCCCTATTGACCAAATCGCTGCCACCGACTTGCTCGATCGACAGTTTGAATCTGGCTCCATGGGCCCCAAGGCTTTAGCCGCAGGCTTGTTTACGCGCAGCACTGGCCAGCCATCCGTGATTGGCGACCTTGGCGATCTGGACAAGCTAATCGCATTGACTGCAGGTACACGCATCACCCACTGAGTCGACTTTTGAAAAGGAGATCATGCTATGACAAAGGGACAGGACAAGAATTTCGAACCCATACCCACATTACGAGGAATTAGCGACTCAGACAGCGCACGTCAAACCCAATGGCAAAGCTGCCTGCTGTGCATCGACTTGCAGCATCTTGGTTGCGTAGAGGGTTTCGGCGTATTCGAAAATCATCGCGCTTCTGGTGTCTCAGAAGACGCTATTCAGTACTACCTGAAGCAGGTTCGCGAAGTCGTACTCCCCAATGTGGCCGAACTGCAACGCTATTTCCGTGACAAGCAAATGGAGATCGTACACACCAGAATCCAGTCCGCCACTCAGGATGGACGGGATCGTAGCCGGGAACACAAAAGGCTTGGCTTGCACGCTCCACCTGGCAGCAAGACCGCCGACTTTCTGCCGGAAGTCGCCCCGCTGGAAAATGAAGTTGTTTTGAATAAAACCGCCAGCGGTGCGTTTGTGTCGACCAATATCGAATACATTTTGCGTAACATGAATATTGCCGAACTTTTCATTGTCGGCGTCTATACCAATGAGTGCGTTAGCAGCTCAGTACGCAGCGCCGCAGACCTTGGTTTCGATGTCAGGCTGATCTCCGACGCAACGGCCGCCATCACTCCAGAGCTACATAAAGCCACTTTACTCACCAGTAAAGATCGCTACGCGCAAATCCTGACTACCCAGGAAGCACTACAGTCTCTTGAAAACCAACAGGCAACAGCGCAAGCTGGATAAACAAACACAGAGTTTCTGATTAATTTAGCTTAGCAAAGGAATTTCATGTCACTACAATCGATCAATCCAGCCAATGGTCAAGTCATCCAGTCTTATACCGCCATGAGTGACGCGGAAGTTGATGCAATTATCGATGAAGTCAACCGCGCCGGTAATGGTTGGCGAAACACTGATTTTTCTATTCGCGCCGACCTGTTAAAGAATGCCGCCAAAGTATTACGCAGTCGCAAGGCCGAACTATCCAGGCTGATGGTCGCAGAAATGGGTAAGACCTATACCAGCGCAGAAGGAGAGGTGGACAAGTGCGCATGGGTTTGTGATTTCTATGCTGAACACGGCGAAGAGTTTCTTGCCCCGGAACCAATCTCCAGCGACGCGTCACTGAGCAAGATCGTCTACAACCCTTTAGGGACTGTATTGGCCGTCATGCCCTGGAATTTTCCTTTCTGGCAGGTTTTCCGTTTTGCTGCGCCGGGCTTGATGGCGGGCAATACCGGATTACTCAAACATGCCAGCAATGTCTCCGGCTGCGCGCTGGCCATTGAGGAAATTTTCGCTGAAGCCGGGTTTCCCAATAGTGTTTTTCGCACTCTGTTAATTAGCAGCGACAAGGTCGAGCGCGTTATTGAAAATCCGGCTGTTGCCGCCGTCACCCTGACTGGCAGTACGCCTGCCGGACGCGCAGTGGCTGGCAAAGCGGGTCAGTGTTTGAAGAAAACAGTGTTGGAATTGGGTGGTAGCGACCCCTATCTGGTGCTCGCCGATGCCGATATGGCGCTGGCAGTCGAAACCTGCGTCAACAGCCGGCTAATTAACGCCGGACAGAGCTGCATCGCTGCGAAGCGGTTTATTGTCGTTCAGGAATGTGTCGATGAATTCACGCAACGATTTACCGAACTCATGGCCAGTAAAAAAATGGGTGAACCGAGCGACCCTGATTCCGATCTGGGTCCGCAGGCCAGAGAAGATCTACGTAATGATCTGCACAAGCAAGTCACGAAAAGCGTCGCCAAAGGTGCCAAATTATTACTGGGCGGCGAGATTCCCGATGGCCCTGGGGCGTTCTATCCACCCACTGTACTAGGCGATGTCACTGCCGGCATGCCTGCCTACGACGATGAACTCTTCGGCCCGGTTGCGGCTATTATTACTGCGACTGATGAAGCCGATGCCATCCGCATAGCCAACGACTCTAACTTCGGATTGGGTGCTGCCGTCTTTACCCGCGACACTGAACGTGGTGAATTCATAGCCGCCGAGCAACTTCAAGCCGGCGCCTGCTTTGTCAATTCATTGGTAAAGTCAGATCCACGCTTGCCGTTCGGCGGCATCAAGAATTCGGGTTACGGGCGGGAGTTGAGTCATCTTGGTATTCGCGAATTCGTCAACACCAAAACGGTCTATGTGGCCTGAGTGCGTTATTAAACCAGCGCTTTGAGACAATTACTTGCCGCGATTTGCCTGACGTTGACGCTCTTTGAATTGCGCCTTGGCTTTTTTTCGTTCCTCAATAGTCTGCTGCGCTGGCTGACCAATGTGTTCTTCACCGCGCGCCTTGGCTAGCGCGATTTGCTTTTCGCGCTCCGCGTAGCGCTGCAGTTGATCCGGGGAATGCTTGTCAAAGCAGTGCGGGCAACTAACGCCTTCCGAATAGTGCTCATGAGCCATATCTTTGCGAGTGATCGGCATGCGACAGGCATGGCACTGCTCATAGTCGCCACGCTCCAGGTTATGATTGACCGTGACACGATTGTCGAAGACAAAACATTCGCCCTGCCAGAGCGTTTCTTTCTGCGCTACTTCTTCAAGGTATTTTAAGATGCCGCCCTTGAGGTGATAGACCTCGGAAAACCCTTGCTGCTTCAGATACGCAGTGGATTTTTCACAGCGAATCCCTCCCGTGCAAAACATCGCTACTTTCTTGTGCTTGTTAGGCGACAGATTGCCTTTCACGTAGTCGGGAAATTCACGAAAGGAATCCGTTTCAGGATTGACAGCATTAACAAAAGTGCCAATCTCAACTTCATATTTGTTGCGCGTGTCCAGCAACAGCACATCCGGGTCACTGATCAAGTCGTTCCAATCTTTGGGATCAACGTAGGTGCCGACGATTTCGTTGGGATCAATATCCTCCACTCCCATCGTGACGATTTCCTTTTTCAATTTCACCTTGGTTCGGTAAAAAGGATTCTCATCGGTAAGCGATTCTTTGGCTTCGATACCTGCAAAGCGGGTATCGCGACGCAGGAAGTCGATAACGGTATCGATAGCGGATCTGGAACCGGCGATAGTGCCATTGATACCTTCAGCGGCAAGCAACAATGTGCCACGCACTTGCGCCTCTTCCATGCACTGCAGCAATGGCTGCCGAAAGGATTCAAAATCGGGGAATCTGGCGAAACGGTATAGGGCAGCGACAACAACGCTGTCTTGAGCAGTATTCATGGTGCTTCCTCATTGCGAGCCGGAACGTAAAACCGGAGCAAATTGACAAGGCCGGCATTTTAATCGACCTAACGCGCGATTTGAAGCTGAGGCGAGGAGCTATTCAGTAGTGACCGGCAACTTGGAAGGCATGCCCCACTCCGCCCAGGAACCATCATAGACCTGACAGCGCTTGTGACCGGCCAATGTTGCGGCCAGCGTCAACATACACGCTGTCAGCCCTGAACCACAGGAGGTAACCAGTGTCTGCTCCGGGCTAACCAGATCATAAAACAGCATCCGGAGTTCCTCGGGAGGTTTCATATACCAGTCGTTTACCACGGCCTTGCAGGGCAAGTTTCTGGCCGACGGCATATGCCCGCCACGCAGATTCGGCCGAGGCTCCGGATCGATGCCGTGAAACCGGCCATTGGAGCGAGCGTCAACGATCTGGTAATCCGGATTATCCAGCGCTTGCAGCACAGTTTCAAAATCACAAAAGCCATAGTCAGCCGGCTGTGCATTAAAATCACCGGAGTCAGGCGCAGAGGAATATTCGCTATCTATCGACAAGCCAGCTGCAATCCAGGCAGGCAAGCCACCATCCAAAACGGCCACTTGCTGGTGCCCCATCGCACGCAGCATCCACCAACCGCGCGGACTGGCGTAGACACCAGTATCGTCATACACCACAAGTCGTGAACCATTATTCACGCCGAGCTCGCGTATCTTTTCCTCGAACAACGCCTGACCGGGCATCATATGCGGCAAACTGGAATCAGGCAGACAAATTTCCTTGTCGTAGTCCATGCGCCGAGCCCCGGGGATGACCTTCAGGGGGCCTTCGGCATTCAGGGCAATAAAGCCCGGCACAACAGGCGGAACAGAGGCATCCAGCACTATAAGATCAGGATCAGACAAATGCTCGCTCAGCCATTGGACGTCCACGAGTGGTGTGGGAAAATCAGACTTTGAGGGCATGAAGAGGATGCTCCGACTGTAAGTGACAGCCAGAGCATATAGTGACTAGAGTCGCTCGGCAAACTGCCGCAGCTTGGTTTTCAGCTTCGCTGAATTATCCGACCCCAAGCGAATCAGTTGCTTTTCAACTGCGCTGAGGTCTTCCAGTGTGGCATCAGCGTACAGGTACATCACAGAGGGTTTGACTAACTGGATGGGGCCATCGCGATTGCTGGTTTGCAGCACAGTCTGGATCGCAGTTTTTAAAGTCTCATCAAAACTCACGTCGCGATAACCAATCTCGGCATAGGCTTGCTGAAACAAAGGTGACAACATCCGATAAAGCCCAATCGCGGCACCGGTATCAACAGAAACGAATGTATCGATTACCTGATCGAACCGGGCAAAGGCCGCATCGTCCATGGCAAACAAATTCTCATCGAGCGTATCGACAGGCATCTCGCCTGACATGCCGCGATAAGGCAGTTCGGTTTGCGGCAAACTGCCACGACTGACATTTTCAACCAGCACAACAAACCGGCGAATCAGCTGTTGATCGGTCATCAGTTGCGTGAGTCGCATGCCATTTTGTAATGCGCTAACTTGTTCCAGCACAAAACCGTCGCTGTTATTGAGACTTGGCAACTGCACAAGTGCTTCGGCTGGCTCCGCAGGCTCCGGCGCAGTGGGTTGAACTTCCACAGGTGGCGGGGCAATTTCTGGTTCACTGGCTACCGCTGGAGCCGGCCGCTCCGGCTCGATACGAATGCTGGGCAAACTGTTGCTGGCAGGCTCGGCTTCCCGGGGCTGGGGGTCGGCTTCCTGTTGCTGGGTCGGCGACGGTAACACGACCGTAGTGGTGCCTTGTGGCGCTTCATAGGTAAGCGCCATATAGACCAGTGATAGCAGAGTGATAACAGCAACTGCGGCAATCACCCAAAGACCTGATTTAGACATGAGATTCCTTCCGAAAACTTCTCCAGCCCTATTCTTGCATAGGCCCTATTAGGCCTCAATAAGAGCGACAAACAATCATTTTGTCGCCATGGAAACGCATAATTTAGCCACATTCCAGTGCCGACTCACTTCCCGCCAGTCATCAGGCGGAGAGTTCGCGCAAACCAGTTTCTCTATCTGCGTTCTCGATTTACGCGCACTCCCGATCTATCAATACAGAAAACTGCGCCGGGAATTCTGTTGCAATTCTGACGTCGCTGTTTCCAGAACGCTAATTTGACCGTCCAGCCACTGCCGCTCTGCATCGGAAAGCTCGATTTGTGAATCTCTGATCGCGCGGAGTCGCTCGATGCCATCGGCAATTTCCACCGAATAGCGGCTCAGCGCCATGCGTTTGGCCTGACGCTGGGATTGCCGATAACGCGGATTGTCCACGCGTACCTGATAGCATTCCCTGACCACCTGCCCTTGCGCGTTGGGCACGTTACGACAGCGGGTTTGCGACACATAGCGAGGCGCGCTGCCTTCGAATGCCGTGTAAGGCATATTGCTGATCGCCTCGGCTAGCGCCAAATCAGACTGGGTTTTGCCATAGACGATGGCGGCCACCCTGGTTTTTGATACGTCTTCGGAAGCATCGGTCTGCGCCAGTACGCGTTCGTAGAATTCACTCAATTCTTCGGCAGCATTGATTTGCCGACTCCTGCCCTGCTGCAACAAGTTTTGCCGCAACAGACGCAGTTTCCATTCACCAAACTGCTCTGCCGCGGTCAAATAACGGTCGTCGTCTGGCTCAAACAGCCGGTCATGGGTTAACAGTCGCAGGTGATGCAAATCATCCAAATCCTGCCACTGCTCCATACTGGCATAGCTGTTCAATAAAGCATTCATATATGGCAGCTGAGCTTCGCTGTAAAGCCCGGTATTGATACGTGCTATCTGCAACGCGTCATTGAAAATCCGCGCTGCATTTTCTGGCTCACCCAATTCCAGATACAATGTACCCAGATCGTAGTAAGCCTCCATCAAGTCCGGCGTATAGACACCATAGTCGCTTTGTAATTCCTGTATCGCCGCTTGCCGATCAGCAAGCTCACGAGTGAGCAGGTCCACGCGCTCTGGAGACAACTGCGCATTTGCATTCTGCGAAGATTGTGAAGCATCAGCCTCACCATCATCAGACCCTGCCTCGCCATTTGCCTCAGCGTTGCTCTGATCGGAGGAACCAGCCACTGCGTTATCACCAGCTGTCTCTGCTGAGGTATTGGGCGATGTCGCTGCCGCATCCAAATCACTCTGGGCAACTACAGGCGCCATGGCCAGCAGCAGGCCAAGCACCAGCAGTCGCGACACTGCAATCTGAATGACTGCAGTGACGAACGAGAATATTGCTGTCGTTGGTGAGTTCATGCTGCTTCTGGATTGCATCCTCAGTAACTCTTAAGTACCGCTATGGCTGCTTCTTATTCTGTTTCTTAAATAACCGCTTTCATGACTATGCGGTTAACCTGCCTAGGGGAGCCCGCCCGCGTCTCAATCTGACATTCTACTGCGCCAGTAAAGCATTGCTTAGCTATTTCTGCCATGGCCTGTAACAAACACTGAAAGCAAACCCAGTCTGGCAGTCACAGGAGCAATGAACTCTAGCAAGCAGCTCTTCCCGACTGCTCGCATCCGCGTACATCGCAGGTCGCCTTCCGCAGACTCTTTCCAGTCATTAAGGGCAATGATGCCAACCTTGTCCTGAATCAACAATGAACGGGATAAATGCCACTGTGGAGCCGCTGAAAGGCACAGTCACTGCAACTTAACCAGCTGATATTGCTTGATATTTCCAACCCGGAAGCGGGCTGGTTATTCGCGGGTGTGACAATATGCCACACGTAGTCAGGCAGTCGCGCACCTATAATTCGCTCACATTTCAATAACGCATCAAGGGAGAGAAATGTGAAAGTACCAAAGGTGTTCAATATCGGACCTGTTCATTCGGCTTTGCTGTTTTCAGTAGCTGGTTTCAGCGCCACCGCAATTGCGCAAAGTGATAGCGCCGCTGTCGAAGAGATCACCATCATCGGGCGTCAGGAATTCATTGAGAAAGAATTTACCGCGCAGCGCGCCGGTGCCAATGTCGACGCTGCCAAGCTGATGAACCAGGTGCCCGGCGGCGCGGCTGCCAACAACGGTCCACTCACAGGACAAATCCAGTATCGGGGCATGTTTGGTCCACGCATCAATGTGCGTGTAGATGGCATGCTGATTCACGGTGGTGGACCTAACTGGATGGCACCCCCCCTGCATCACATACCTGCAGGCCTGATGGAAGAGCTGGTAGTCGAGCAAGGCATCGCCTCCATTAGTAGCGGTGGCGGTATTGGTGGTGCAGCAACTGCGCTTTGGAAGAAGCCCGATTACAACACCGACGATGGCTGGAAATTCACCGGTGACACTGAAGCGGGCTACGGCACTGTAGATAGCGGTTCCAGTCTTTCTGGTGTGCTCGGTACAAGTTCTGATACGCAGCGTCTCTATGTTGTTGGTTCATCCGACAGCGGTGACAATTATGAGTCAGCGCGTGGCGAAGTGGCCGCGACTCAGTATGAACGCGATGTCTATGGTGCCGGTTATGGTTTCCGGGTTGGCCAACATGAATTCGATATTGATGTTCATAAAATCGCGACTGAAGATACCGGCACACCCAGCCTGCCTATGGACATCGACTGGTTTGAAACAGAAGTGTGGAATGCCAGCTACAGCACGATGATCAATAACATTGGCTTTCAAGCCCGCGTGTATGGCTCGACAATCGACCACGGTATGTCGAACAGCCTGCTGCGGCCCACACCTGATTTTTCCAGCCTGCCATTGCCGCCCTTCGTTGATGATGACAAGCGCCGTGTTCTGACCGATAGCGATGAAACCGGATTTAAACTGTCACTGGATTGGGAACTCGCAGGCGGCTCTGCCATAGTTGGTGTCGAAAGCAAAGACGCCGAACACAATGCCACTGTTTATGACCCTGACTTTGCGCCTTTCTTCGTCAACAACTTTGCTGATTCGGAAGTCGAGAGTCTGGCCTGGTTTGCCCAATGGTCCTCATTAATCACAAACCGCTGGTATGTCGAAGGTGGTGTTCGTGTAGCCCAGGTCGATATGAATACTGGTAATGTGGATGCCTTTCCGGCCCAACTCGTTGACATGAATCCGGCCATGTGGCCCATGGGCACCCCACCTCGGGCAGTATGGATGCTGCGGGAAGGCTTTAATAACAGTGACCGTACGCAAGACGATGACATCACTGACTGGGTACTGAAGACACGCTATCAGGCAACTGATTCATTGGTAGTCGAAGTCGGGGTAGCACAGAAAAATCGTGTGCCAATGTACCAGGAACGCTATCTGTGGATTCCTCTGGAGGCCAATGCCGGAATCGGCGATGGCAACAACTACGTCGGTAATCCGCAGCTACGCCCTGAAGAGTCCACTCAGTTCGAGCTGGGTTTTGACTGGGAAGTTGGCGATTTTTACTTGTCGCCACGCTTCTACCGTCGCAATGTGGATGATTACATTCAAGGCGTCCCGGCCACCAACATGGCCGTGATCGGCGTAAGCGCCAATGCCAATGGCGATCCGACACCGCTGATATTCGCCAACACCGAAGCCGAATTTACCGGCGCTGATGTAACCTTTGGTTTCCGAATCAGTGATAACTGGCGCTTTGAGGGTGTGGCATCAACCGTAGAAGGCAGACGCAAGGACGTCGATGACTATCTGTATCGCGTAAATCCTGACAACGCTCGCCTGGCAGTATTCTATGAGGCTGGCGACTACGCATTGAAACTGGAACAAGTATTGACTGCTGAGCAGGATGAAATCTCCGCCACCAATACTCTGGATCCGACCAACGGGAATAATTCGTTTACGCCCACAGACGGCTATGCGCTAACCAATGTTTATCTGAACTGGGCTTATGATGCCAATTTCACGATTTCATTGGGTGCGGAGAACTTGTTTGACGAAGATTATGTCGACCACCTGAGTGGTTTTAACCGCGTCATAGGCAGCATTGTCCCACGCGGTAGTCGCATGTTTGGTCAGGGCCGCAATTTCTTCGGCCGTTTGCAGTATCGCTGGTAAGCAAACCTGAACCGACCATCCTGATTCTGGCTTGCAGAATCAGGAGGGTCAGGCGATTTAGCCAACAGGCGGCGCGATAAACGCTGCAGCCCTGTTCTTACAAATCACTTTTTTTGCGATTTCACTTAACTGCCAGTTTGCAGTTCGAACTCCTCGGTCACGGCGTTATTGACGTTGACCGAATAAGTGCCGGCGCTGAGACCAGTAACATCGAGAGTCACAGTTGTTTCGAAAGGTTCCGTTACCTGAATACAAGTTTCGGCTGGACCTAACTCACTGACAGCCAACACCACATTGAACGTATTGTCAGCATAGACCACCGCCGGGGTCAGCAGAACGATACAGGGAATCGATTTCGTGCCACTGATAGTGACGCTCACTTGCACGGGCAATGATTCCATCACATTGACCGTTGCCGATTCAACACTCGCCAGAGTTCGAATATCTGCTGACTGAGGCACAAAGCTGCCTCCTTCATTACTTAGCACGATATTCTCGTAGTACACAGGCGACTCGCCACTCACCACTACACCTTGCGGAATAGTCAATTCACTGCCCTTATAGACAGCAGGTTGTGCGATCAGGCTGGAGCTAAATGCTATGAAGCCAAACATCATTAGATATTTCATAGATAATCCTTGCTACTCCCTTATTTGCATACGTATTTCTTTAAACAATCTTGCTCAATTTGATCTTGATAGCCCAGAGCGCAGCAGCGCTGCTGTGTGACTGGGCCTTGACCAAATCTGCCGACAATAATAACCAAACTTATCGTCCCGCGCAGTGATTCCGCGCCTTGATCCCGCTTCGCATGAGGTTTAAGGTATCGAAAGAAGCCGCCTTATCACCACGTTTTTCACTATGATAGGAGGACTGCAGCAATGTCACGCAAGAATTATGAAGAGGAAATCGCTGATCGACTCAAGATACTGGAGACTGCGGTACACCAATTGCGAGAGGAACTGGATAAGCTGGATGATGAACTCAGCGAAGATCAGATAGCCCAGTTTTCCGAACTGGACGAGCTTCGCAAACGCTCCCGGTCTACCTTTCAGGAACTCGTTGATGCCAGCGATGAAAAATTCGACGACGTTCAGGATCGCATGGAGCAATACTGGCGCAGTCTCGGACGCGAAATCAAAGCTTTTGATGACCAGTTAAAACACTGACTTTACCCTAGGAATACAACCTGCCCACTGGCAGTCATTTGTGGAGTACCGACATGCTTTCAACCCAGCAACTGCCAGGCAAGCTGCGCCCATCACCTGCCGCCCTGCTTTGCGCACTTTCATTATTTCTGCCGACATCTGTTGTGGCCAATGAAGCATTAATTCACGACATCGTGGCTGATGTCAGTGCCGAGCGTATCGCTGCCGATGTACAAACCCTGGTCAATTTTGGCACCCGCCACACACTGTCGGAAACACAATCAGAAACCCGCGGCATCGGCGCGGCCCGACGCTGGATCGAAGCTGAATTCAATCGCATCTCGGCCGATTGTGGTGGCTGTCTTGAGGTGTTTACCGTCAGTGATGTCATATCTGGCGCTGATCGTGTGCCTGACCCAACAGAAATCCTCGACGTGATAGCCATCCTGCGCGGCACTGTCGATCCCAATCGTATAGTCATGATGAGCGGCGATATCGATTCACGGGTCAGCGACCCCATGAATTCAGAATCGGAATCTCCCGGCGCCAACGACAATGCCTCAGGCATGGCCGGCGTCATCGAGGCTGCGCGCGTGCTTTCGCAACATCGATTCCCAGGCTCAATTGCCTTTGTCGGGCTGTCCGGCGAAGAACAAGGTCTCTTTGGTGGTGCGATTCTCGCTGAATATGCGCTCGCCAATGACTGGAATCTGGATGTCGTACTCAACAATGACATGATTGGCAACATAACAGGTGTCAACGGGGTTACTAACAACACTACAGCTCGCGTTTTTTCCGAAGGCACGCGCTATGTCGAGACCGAACAAGAGGCAACGCAAAGACGCTTTCAAGGCGGTGAAGTGGACTCCCCATCACGCAATATCGCCCGTTATGTAGATCGCATGGCCGATCTCTACATCCCAAATCTCGATGTGATGATGGTCTACCGACTCGATCGCTTCGGGCGTGGCGGACACCATCGTCCATTTAATGAAGCGGGTTTTCCAGCCGTACGCATCATGGAAACCAATGAGAACTATACACAGCAGCATCAGGACATCCGGGTCGAGGATGGCATTGCCTATGGTGATGTCATTGAACATGTCGATTTCGACTACGCCGCCAAACTTACTTCGCTCAATGCAGTGACGCTGGCCTCGCTGGCGCTTGCCCCAGCTCCCCCGGCGAATGTTGAAATTGCCGGCGCCGTTCGCCCGAGCACATCGCTGAGCTGGGAACGGGTCTCTGGCGCAGTGGGCTACCGGGTTCACTGGCGCCTGACAACATCACCAACCTGGGACTATTCCCGCGGCGTCGGTGATGTAGACAGCTACACGCTGGAAAATATCGTCATCGACAACTACTTCTTCGGTGTCTCAAGCGTTGCCGCTGATGGCACAGAAAGCCCGGTCGTCTTTCCCGGCCCTGCCGGCTCCTTTGACTAGCCATGTTTAAGCGGACGGGCGGCCTGCACAAGGCTGCCTGATGGCCCCACCGCATGGCAGCCGGCAGCTATCTGCGAATTGCCAAAAATCAGCATTTGGCTGCATGATCGCCACATATAGCTCGTTTTTTACGAAAATACATACAGAATCAACACCCTCCGGCACCCGTTACAATTACACCGTCTTACAGCAGTTAGGAAGGTTGCCCCGGCCCACACTGCAGTCACCGCCTGCAGCATGACAAAGCCGCACGGCTGAGTTAATCTCGAACGTCGCTAAACCCCCTAAATATTTACCAATAATAAAGAGCGCACGACCAAAGAGGTGCCAGGCATGATAAGAATAAAACCGTCTGTATCAGGCCCACTCACTGCCAAGCTCGGCAACGTTTCACTGGTCTCACTAGCACTATTGATGACCAGCGCGGTATCCGCCCAGCAGGACAGTGAAAATTGGGTCACCCTGGGTAGTGATTTTGCCCATACGCGATCGACTTCAGCCGATCAGATTACCCCCGACAATTTCGCCGACCTGGAAGTCGCCTGGGTTTGGGATGGTGCCAGCTTTCAAGCGCAGAGCGGACGCTCTACCCCCAGCTACATCGATGGCCGACTTTATACTGTCGCTGGCGCCCGTCGCCACGTTGTCGCCATAGACCCGGAATCCGGCGCGACGATCTGGTCCTACCGTGAACCGGACACTGGACGCTGGGAATACTCAATGCGTGCTGACTATGGCAAGGGTGTTGGCTACGCCAACATCGATGGCCGTGATGTCATCTACACAATCTCCCCGGCATTCTTCCTGACTGCTCTTGATGCGGCAACTGGCAAACCTTTGGAAGGTTTCGGTGAACCTGTGCCCATCGAAGGTTTTCCAGAAACCGGCGTAATCGATTTACTCAAAGACCTTGGTCATCCTTATGACCCTTACGAAGGCATTCCTCTGGAGCGTGGCTATATAACATCGTCCTCGCCACCGATCGTCGTCAATGACACCATCGTAGTGGGCAACTCTGCCGAGCAAGGCTATCACCAGTCACGCATCGAAAACGTGCCAGGTGACATTCTTGGCTACGATGCACGTACCGGTGAATTCCGCTGGAAGTTCAATGTAATCCCACAGCCTGGCGAATATGGCCATGAAACCTGGGAAAATGATTCCTGGCAATACACAGGCGACATTTCCTCCTGGGCACCCCTTTCGGCCGACCCGGAACTGGATCTGGTTTACATCCCGACCAATGGCGTCACGATTGACTATTATGGGGGCCACCACCCTGGCGACAATCTGTATGGCACCAGCTTGATTGCGCTGAATGCCAGTACCGGAGAGCGTGCCTGGCATTTCCAGATGGTGCACCATGACATCTGGAACTATGACACACCCACTGCACCAATTTTGCTTGATGTCGATCTGGCCGGCCAGGGTGAAACCCCCATCGTTGCCCAGGCGACCAAGCAGGGCTATGTCTATGCCTTCAATCGGGCAACCGGCGAGCCCTTGTGGCCTATTGTGGAAACTCCGATGCCAGCGTCTACTGTCCCGGGCGAACAACTATCACCAACACAGCCCATACCCAGTAAACCGGCGCCGTTCGAATACACTGGTTCCAGCGTGGACTTGCTCACCGACTTTACCCCCGAACTGCGCCAGCAAGCCATTGCGGCCATTGCTGACTTCCAGCTCGGCCCGGTATTCAATCCGCCAATCCAGCGCAACGACCCTTCTGGCAAATCGGCGGCACTGATGTGTCCGTCTGGTTCGGTGAACATTACGCACCCGCCTGTGGCCGACCCGGATAGCGGTGTCATGTATGTCATGTCACGCTATAGCTGTGGTTCGCGAACCCTGGTGAGTGGCGAAGAAGCTGATACCTACTATGACGCACCGACCGGCATCACTCTGTCGCAATACGCGGCAGCCAGTGGTGGCCCCCGTCCTCGTCACCCGGCTGGCATTCCATTGTGGAAGCCGCCCTATAGCCGCATCACTGCCATTGACCTGAACACTGGCGAGCACCTGTGGATGACACCGGCTGGCTACACACCAGAACGGATTCAGAATCTGCCTGCCCTGCAGGGCGTGGAGATTGGCAATACTGGTTCAGGCGCCGTCGGCCAGATGGTGGTCACCGACACCATGCTGATTTACACCAACGTCACAAGTGATGGCACGCCCCACCTGTTTGCTGTGGACAAACAAACCGGTGAAGAGCTGTCGCGTGTAGAAGCGCCAGCGGCGACCCGCTATGGCATGAGCTCCTGGGTCCACAATGACAAACAATATGTCATTTTGCAGACTGGCAGCTCACTGACGGCGATGGCTTTACCTGATTAAGTTGGCGATGGCCGAAACGTGCCATACGTTTCGGCCGTGCCGCCGACAATTTTCACCAAGCTTTTCAATAACAATAACAATTCAATCTGCAACTCGAGGAGTTTATCGATGAAGAAAAAAGCACTGTTCACGTCTCTGGCCCTGATCACAGCGGCAGCGACATTCACGACAGTCAATTCACAACAGAACGAGATGAGTTTTTTCATCACTAGCGTGGGATCTGGCGATGGCGCCAATCTCGGCGGCCTGAGCGGCGCTGACGCGCACTGCGCAGCCCTGGCTGAGGCAGCCGGCTCCAGCGGCAAGACCTGGCGCGCTTATCTGAGCGCCCACGCGACAGCCAACTCACCTGACATTGATGCACGCTCGCGCATCGGCTTCGGCCCCTGGTATAACGTCAATGGTGTGGAAGTCGCTTCCAGCATCAATGACTTGCATAGCGCCGGCAACAACCTCAACAAGCAAACCGCCTTGACAGAAAATGGCGATGTTGTGAATGGTCGTGGCGATACCCCGAATCAACACGACATTCTGACCGGCTCTACAGTCGATGGCCGCGAAATCGAAGATGGCAGCGATCACACCTGTAATAACTGGACCAGCAATGGCTCCGGTACCGCGCAGGTCGGTCACTTTGACCGCACTGGCGGTGGCGCCAATCCGACTTCCTGGAACAGCGCTCACGGATCGCGTGGCTGTAGCCAGGCCGATCTGGTAGGCACCGGTGGTAACGGCTACTACTACTGTTTTGCTATAGACTAAAATCAATCAATCGCTACAATGCCAATGGCGCATCGGGGACACCTGATGCGCCATTTTTAATTTCGGGGATTCATCGATGAAACTGTATGGCATGGGACCTTCCCGCTCTTTCCGCTGCCTCTGGGCACTGGAAGAAAGCGGTCTTGCGTATGACTATATTGCGTTGGATATACGCGCGCCGGCCGAACAAGCCAACTCGGGGCAAAACCCTGATTATCTTGCCCTGAACACGCAGGGCAAAGTGCCGACCCTCGTCAACGGCGATCTGGTACTAACCGAGAGCGCCGCAATTCTTTATTACATTGCTCGCTGCGCCCCAGAATCAGGCTTGCTACCCAATGCCAGCATGGACGTCTATGCAAAACTGGATGAGCTGGTTATTTTCATCATGGCCGAGTTGGAACAACCTTTGTGGAGCAATGGCAAACATCGTTTCGCATTGCCTGAAGAAGTCAGGATTCCGCAAATGCTGGAAACCGCCAACTTTGAATTTGCCAAGGCAGTGAAAACTCTCGACCATTTACTGCCCGACAGCGAGTACGCTATTGGCAATCAATTTTCTCTCGTGGACATTTTACTGGCACAAACTTTCAATTGGGCAATCCGTTTCGAATTCGATGTGCCGCAAAAATACCGCGATTTGCGTGATCGACACTATCAACGCCCGGCGGCGCAACGTGCACTGGAAGTCATTGGAGCCTGAGCATGATGCGCCCCGCAATTCGTCGCAGCCTCGATATTCTGCTGATGTGCTTTGCGCTGATGCAAGCACCATTCGTCAGTGGCCAGCAGCTCACGCCTGCGGATAGCGAGTATTACCTGTACCAGCCTTTTTGGGCGGTCGCTGAGCATGATAGACAGCCCCTCAATCATCTTGGTATGCGCGTGTCTGCCCATGCCGATGGCTTTTTAGTGACCGCCGCACTCGATGGCTATCCAGCACAAGCAGCGGGCATACTGCGCGGCGATGTGATCAACACTATCAATGGCGAAGCTTTTCATCCGGTCTATTCTCTGAATGATCAATCCCGCTCACCGGCCTCTTTTACCGCCAACCCAACACCAGTGAGTATTGGTTTTACTCGCGGTACGCAGCAAATGACAGCCGAGGCCACACCGGTCTTCGAATCCCTGTATGACAGTCTGCGCTCAGCTTCACTTAACAGCATTCAGCAGTTTCCATCGGGCAACAAGATTGTCGGCTAT
The DNA here is from genome assembly GCA_913060975.1 of uncultured Gammaproteobacteria bacterium. Lineage (GTDB taxonomy): Bacteria > Pseudomonadota > Gammaproteobacteria > Pseudomonadales > Pseudohongiellaceae > UBA9145. The sequence goes on along the minus strand of CAJXVC010000010.1, from coordinate 133,492 downwards.
GTTCGCTTCTGGAGTGTCTCGCGCAATAGTAACGACTTGATTGCCCTGCACCGACTGATTTCTGAACTCAGTCACTGCGACGGCATCATCATTGACCTGCGCGATGCCTATGGCTTCCTGGACAGCGCCCAATTGCAATTAATCTATCGTGGCACTGCCAATCTGTTCACCGTGCGCGGCAGCGCGACTGATCAGTTGCAGCACGAAGGGTATCCGCTTGCCCCGCTGGCCAACTATCGCCAACCCATCGCTCTGCTTATCAACGAACAGACAGAAGCTGGCGCCGAACTGCTCGCCTATCAGCTGGACAAACTCTCCCGCGTGGTCACGATTGGTCAGGGCACGGCAGGCAAGATTGGCCAGTACCAGCAGCAAGGTCAGGGTGAAAGCGGCAGCGAAACTGCCGAGAGCTTACGTTATCAGCCAGCGCTGGAAACCATCCTGGATGGCCAGCAGTTCGAAGGCAATGGCCATCAGCCCGAGCGGCCGGTTCCCTACCCCTACACACAGCCTGGGCGTGTCGACCCCCAGTTCCAGACTGCCATGGAAGTGCTAATGGGCATTATTTAGTACTAGCGTTACTGGTCTTTCGGACCCGTAATATCTTCCACATCCCGCCACTGCAGATTATGAAAATCAAAACCTGCTTCGATAGTTGGTTTGATGATCTTGAAATAAGGCGACAAATCAAAATCTCGTGGCGTAAAGTGTGTGAAATGGCGCTTATAGAATTCAGGGACTTCGCCGGCATCGCCAACATCATTCTTGCCCTGCGCATCCTGCACACTACTGGCCACATCTTCATTTGCCCGCACTTTTCTCGGCAGTGGCAAGATCGGATAATCCACCGACTGAAAGGCTTCCGCGATCAAAGTAGAACAAATCGCCCGTGTCGGCTCGCCACTACCCAGACCAAGCATGGCACGTCGATAGCGATTGGGAATCGCCGGTTTCTGAATCAGATAACGCACCAGATCAAAAACATTCTTTAAATCGTAATGGTGGCCCAGCCGGGACTTGGCAAACTCAATCAATGCCTTGATTTCATCATCAGTCAGGGAAACTGGTCGACAGATACGTAAATTGAAATTCGCATAGTGATCCAGATTGATCAATCGCACACCATCTTGCAGATCCGCTTCCAGTATTGTCATGGCACTGGTGGGCGAGCCTGTTTCACCAACATAGAGCGCCGCATGGGACCAGGACGATTGGGTCAAGTACTTGATAGCGATACTGATGCGCGTATTGCCCTCCACCAGAATAATATCGCCGGTCTGCAAGACTTCAGCGATTTTTTCGATGGAGACAGTATCGAGACGCTGATAGCCCGGCAGGGACTTGCTCAAATAGGAAGCCAGCAAACGGCCCAGAGCTCTAGGGATGGTACTCAACATGGATGACTTCTTCAGATTCGGGTTTGTCGTTATACTAACTGTAGTAACTATACTAACTGACCCATTCAGGTGGATACACCCGGAACGGTGCGCAATCAGCGATTATGTGCTTTTTCCTGTTTGGAGCGCTTTGGGAGATATCCTAAAGCGCAACCAGAGGCGTATCTTGCCCTCTTGAATGCAGAGCCATTGCCATGTTATCCCGACTGGTACGGGCCCGAACCTACAATTTCAAGAACGCCGTGACGATCGATGCGATCATCTGGTGAGCGTCTTGCGATGAACGCGTCTACCACAACGAATTCATGGCAGGCCCTCGTAGGAGAATGCTTTGCACAAAGCATGGAATTCCGACTTCAGGCAATAGGAGCAATGTGATGACATCAGCCTACAATAAATTCTTCATCGGTGGCGAGTGGGTTGCGCCGAGTAGTTCTCAATCACTGGACGTGATTAATCCCGCCACTGAAGAAGTCTTCGCTACCATTAGCCTTGGAGCTGACGCTGATGTTGATGCGGCCGTAAAGGCGGCAACAGAGGCGTTTCCGGCATGGTCGAATTCAAGCATTGAACAGCGCCAACAAGTTCTGGGCAACATCATCAATGGCCTCAAAGCCCGCAGCGAGGAATTAGCCACTGCAATCTCCAATGAAATGGGAGCACCGCTAAGCTTCGCCAAAGCGGCACAAGTCGGCGCGGGTATGGCGCACTTTATAACCGCGTCAAAAATTCTGGCCAACTATTCCTTTGAAGAAGTACGTGGCACTTCGAAGATCGTCAAAGAACCGGCTGGTGTGTGCGGTTTCATCACCCCCTGGAACTGGCCTCTGAATCAGGTTGCCTGCAAAGTTGCCCCAGCCATTGCCGCCGGTTGCACTATCGTCCTCAAACCTAGCGAACTGTCACCCGTAAGTGCCTGTATTTTGGCCGAGATTATCGCCGAATCCGGATTGCCAGCAGGTGTCTTTAACCTCGTTAATGGCGACGGTCCGACGGTGGGTGCTGCAATCGCACGCCATCCGGACATCGATCTGGTGTCCTTTACTGGCTCTACTCGCGCCGGCCGCGAGGTCGCCAAAGCCGCAGCCGATTCAATCAAACGGGTCACCCAGGAACTGGGCGGCAAATCAGCCAATATTATTCTCGATGATGCGCCGGATTTTGCCAAAGCGGTAGCTGGCGGCATCACTGCCTGCTTCGCCAACAGTGGCCAGTCCTGTAATGCACCAACACGCATGCTTATCCCCAAAGAACGGATGGCGGAAGCAATCGAAGTCGTTAAAGCAGCAGGTGCCAAGGCAATAGTAGGCGACCCAATGGACGAATCAACGCGACTGGGGCCTGTTGTGAGCGAAACGCAATTCGACAAGATTCAGGACCTGATTAATGCAGGAATTGCTGAAGGTGCGGAATTGATTATCGGCGGCGCCGGGCGCCCAGAGGGGATTGGCAAAGGCTATTTCGTCAAGCCTACGGTGTTTGCCAATGTCACCAATGACATGACCATAGCCCGAGAAGAAATCTTTGGACCAGTACTGTGCATTATTGGCTACGATGACGATGCCGACGCAGTACGACTCGCCAATGAAACTGAATACGGCTTGTCCGGCTATGTGTCTGGAGAACCCGCACACGCGCAGCAAATAGCCCGCCAACTGCGCACCGGCATGGTCCATATTAACGGCGCTGGCCCTGACTTTGCGGCCCCCTTTGGTGGCTACAAGCAATCTGGCAATGGCCGCGAATGGGGCATCGAAGGCTTTGAAGAGTTTCTCGAGGTCAAATCCATGCTTGGCGCTGCCTGAAATCAGCACTGACAATATTCTCCGGAGTCTGAGCCATGTCAGAAATACAAAAGGCTGCTATTGATATTGGCATAGTGACCAATAACCTGGAGGCCATGCTGGCGTTCTACACTGACGTGCTGGCCCTGCCAATTGAAGCCGTCATCGATATGCCCGGTGGCGGTGTCATGCACCGTTTCAAAGTTGGCGACAGTATTGTCAAGGTAATCGCCACAGACCCAGCGCCGCAAACATCTGCTGTTCCGGGCGGTATCCGCGGTGCAACTGGCTACCGCTACTGGACGTTACATGTAACCGACCTGCAAGCTGCGCTCAATAATGTCGAGCAAGCCGGCCACAAGGTCGTGGTGCCACAAAAAACGATTCGGTCCGGCGTGGATATTGCCATCGTTGCCGACCCTGATGGTAACTGGGTGGAATTATTGAACAACTATTGAGCACAGATCTCCGAAATGGCAGCGCAGCACACATTAAACACGGCTATGTCATACGGATGACTTATCACTGACATACATTGCGCATCCATGCTTGCGACTTTTCTCCACTCCCTCAAGCTATACTGCCAACTCTGCCTGCAATCACTGAAGCGCCGGGAGGATATCGGGAACCTCACGCTTGGCGGCAGGCTTGTACGCATCCTGCTGTATCTGGCATTCACCCCGATTTTGCTTTTCCACTGGTTATGCTTGTTTCTCGACGAAATCTTCTTTCGCGGTTATCGCCAGCAGATTATTGAAAAGCCCGTGTTTATTCTCGGCGTGCCACGCAGTGGTACCACTTTTCTGCATCGCACCATGGCCGAAGACTCACGGCGCTACTCATCTGTCAGTACCTGGGAAGTTTTTCTCGCCCCTTCTATCCTGCAGCGCAAAATCGTGCTCTTCGTTGCGGGTATTGACCGACTGATTGGCAGTCCTCTGGCGCGTATCGTGCGTTGGCTCGAGACGAAACTATTCAAAGGTCTGGAAGGCGTGCATGATGTCGCACTGGAAGCAGCTGAAGAAGATTACCTGTTACTGCTTCCCATTCTTTCCTGTTTCATCCTGTTCCTGCCGTTTCCTGAATCGAGCCACATATGGAATTTGGCAAGATTCGACTGGCAGGCGGACCAGAAAAGCAAGCAACGCATCATGTCATTCTATCGGGCATCCTTGCAGAAGCATCTGTATGTTCACGGCAAGGGACGCTGTTATTTATCGAAAAATGCTGCCTTCGCATCCTGGCCCAAGGCGTTGCATGAGACCTTTCCTGACGCGCGTTTTATCATTTGCATGCGCGAACCGCACAAAGCAATTCCCTCTTTGTTAGGCTCTTTGGAAGGTGGCGCCAGATTCTTTCAACTGGATCTGTCAAAGGGTCGCATGCCAGATATGTTGGTCGGCATGATGCAGAAGTACTATCAGCACTTGCTTAGAGAATTTCCGGTTCCGGCACCGATCATCCATATGGCCGAGCTAAAGACTGATGTGAGTGGCGTAATTGCGTCAATCTATGCAGGTTTTGGCGACGAAATCACCCCGGAATATGCCGAGAAACTGGTAGACTTGAAGCAGCAAGCAAGTCAATACAGGACTCAGACGCAAGCGATTCAGCCAGGAGTTGCCGCGCAAGTCGACTACTATCACTCGCGTTTCCCTTGGTACTACGAAGCGCCTGAGGCCGGCAACACTTCTGCCGATTCAATTACAAACACTCGTCAAAACGAAACGCAAACTCATGACTGAGCAAAGCTCTTTACAGGAATCCAACGAACCACTGGCGGCGGGAAAAGTCAGGCGTGTACCGCAAAAAGAACTGCGCATCGCTGTATTGTCTGACTCTCTGAAAGACCGCAACGGCGTTGATGCCTACTACCGTGATCTTGTCAGTCATCTGCAGCGCCATGTCGCACAGGTTGAGTATCTCACGCCAAACCCGGAAGACGGCGAGCTTTATACGCGCTTTCGCTTCCCCATGCCTGGCGACTCTACTCAACAAGTAATTTTTCCTCACGCGCCCGGACTCAACGCCCGCCTCAAGGCTTTGCAACCACACGTAATCGTCGCTGCAACCAATGGCCCATTTGGCTTGTTTGCCGTGTATGCGGCCCGGCGCCTGAATGCACAGCTCGTTGCCGGCTTTCATACGCTAATCGAAGACTTGTGTGGCATGTACTGGGGCCGGGTGCTCGGTGGTGTTACACGCAGCTATATGGAACTGCAGAACCGTATTATTTTCCGCAATTCGGAAAGAGTTGTCGTCAACAGCAACAGTATGATTGATTCGGCAGCCAATCTATCTGCTACGCCGGTGACGCTAATGGGTACGCCATTGGACAAACTGTTTGTCGACACACCCATCTGCTTGCCCCGCCAGGAGCTCAAGAAAGTACTCTATGCCGGGCGCCTTGCGCCCGAGAAAAATATTGAAGGCTTTATCGATTGTGCAACACAGTTACCCGATCTGGAATTCACCATTGCTGGAGATGGCCCACTGCGTGCAGACATCGAACAACACGCCGCCACCCTGCCTAACTTGCAGTTTCTGGGGCATTTACCCCGCAACGAAATAGTCAACAGTATCGATAGTCATGACCTGCTGGTTTTACCCTCGCATCTGGAGGCATTTGGCACCATTGCGCTGGAGGCAATGGTCCGACAGCGTCTGGTTCTGGTTTCGAGTCATTGCGGCATTCTGAGCTGGCAATCCCTCAACGAGGGTCTGTATCAATTCAGCGATGAAGAGTCCGTGGCTGAAGCAATTCAGCGCATTGCTGGTCTGGATACTCGACAAAGAGATAAAAAAATGCGCCACGCGCGCGAGACCGCTTTACAAGTTCACGAACAGGCAATCACTGGCTGGCTGGAATTATTTACCGAGTTAAGTCGTGCACACTGAGCAGAAAAGCCTGACGGCGCTGGTATCTATTCACGATGTAATGCCAGAAACACTGGGGCATTGCACATCATTGATAGAGCCCTTGTTGAAGCGCGACTTGGGTCCCATCACTTTGCTAGTGGTACCTGGCCGGGAATGGTCCACCAGAGATTTGGTCACCTTGCGCGCCTGGCAGGCAGCGGGCTGCCAACTGGCCGGCCACGGCTGGACTCACGAAGCCACTCATATCCACACGCTGTATCACAAGTTGCATAGCCTGATCTTGTCACGGCGCGCGGCCGAGCACCTCAGCCAGCAAGAAGGCAACTTGCTGGCTCTCATTCGGCGTTGTCATGGCTGGTTTGTTGAGCATGATCTCGGCGCACCGGCTTTGTATGTGCCCCCGGCCTGGGCGTTGGGTAATATCCGCTCACCACTGCTTGCCGATCTGCCTTTTACGATGATCGAAGTATTGCGCGGTGTGATCAGGTTACAGGACCAAAGCTTGCTTCGACTGCCATTGACCGGCTATGAAGCCGACAATAGTTGGCGCGCTTGGAACCTGAAACCATGGAATAGCTGGAATGAAAAGCGGGCAATCGTTAGTGGCAAGCCACTGCGAATTGGCATTCATCCCTATGACAATGAATTGCGGCTTAGCCGACAGCTCTGGCAGCAATTGGATCACTGCCAGGCGTTTGTCGGTTATGAGAAATGTGCGGCTGCCTGAATGACTAGCCCTGCTTGTTTACTGCTCCCAGATGCTTCTTGCTTGCAGCGGTATTTCTATTTCACTGCCATCCGGCTGACCTACATGAATAATGAAAGTGTCTGCGTCGGGATGACTGTAACCCAGCTTCGCCATGCCGCCTTCTGAAACGGCAGTGAAGCGCACGCTGTTTTCGCCAATTTCTTCCAGAATCATTTCTTGCGGCGCTTCAGTGCGCGCTTCGAAACCCGGGTTGAACTGCTGAATATGCAGCACTAGCGAGCCATCACTTTCCTCGATAGTGATCATCTCAAACATACTGGTGCTATCGCTGCCAGTCATGCGCACCATAGCAGCTATAGAGCTACCTTCGACGCCAATCCAATTCTCTTCCAGTTGATTAGGACCTAACATACCGGCCCAATTCCCGGTCATCCATTGCAACTGATCGATACTGGCTGCAGGTTGAGCATGACCAAGGCTGGCGCCCAATAACAGGATAATTCCGAGACCTACTGATTTAACTTTCGACTGTTGCATTGATAACTCCTAGTTTTTGATTGATTGCTTTTTTAACTATTGATTGTAGATTATTGGTCACTCGCTGTGATCTTTTCCAGCCATGGTTCGAGACTGTACCAGTCCATACGAAACATGTGACGCTGCCCATCGAAAAGTTCAGCATCCAGCTCGACCCCGGCACTTTCCAGTGTGGTGACGGTCTCTTCATAGCGCTCAGCCCAACCCAGTTCGTCCTCTCCCCCAATACGCAGATACACCGGAAACCCGGCCAGCGGCTCATTGTCGCTCACCGAACTGGTTACGGCCGGAACAGCCGCAACACCAAGATAGCGCGATGGGTCCCGGCGAGCAATTTCCAGAGCCGAGATTCCGCCATTGGAAATACCGGCAAGCAAGACTTTGCCATCAGCAATATCAGCTCTTGCAGTGAGCACATCAGCTAATTGCCGCACCTTGTCATTATTGCTACTGCCACGGAAGGCGCGATTGTTGGGAGATACGGGCACCGCGACCATCCAGCCACGGCTGGCAAACCCGCCACCCAGCCAAATGGAAGTATCGCGGGAAATTGAGGCATTGCCTGACCCGCCGCCCATCAATATCACCAAGGGTGCTGGCGACTGTGTTGTCTCGGATGGCCGCACCAGGAAAACGGTTAACTCGCTACCGTCGCCAAGTTCAATACGCTCCTGACTTTGTCCGGAGGCAGGCAAGAGCAAGCAAAACACTATGAATACTGGTGCAATCAGATTGCGCATAATTGACTCCTGGCAAGGCCGGGCTTGTGCCCGGCCACTGCGATAGTTAGTTGTCAGTAAAGCGATCCTGCAAGCGACGCATACCTCCCAACCAGCGATCGTAGTCATCGGTTTTACGCCGCATGTACGTCAACACTTCCGGGTGGGGCAAGATAAGAAATTTCTCCTCGGCCAAAGTGGCAATAACTGTGTCTGCCAACTGCTCGGGCTCCAGCATGCCATCAACGCCTGCTGCACCTGTGCCCCCGGCCGTCATGGCAGTACGTACTGCCTGCGGGCATAGTACACTCACTTTAATACCCTTGGCGCCATAGGTAATTGATAACCACTCGGCAAAGCCAATGGCCGCATGTTTGGTCACCGCATAGGGCGCTGAGCCAATCTGACTGAGCAAACCGGCGGCCGAGGCGGTATTGAGCAAATAGCCCTCGCCACGCGCTAACATGGATGGCAGCACGGCCCGCGCTGCATAAATATGCCCCATTACATTGATATCCCAGATCTTTTGCCAATCTGCATCTGGCACCTGCTCATCACCGGGTGTGAAAATTCCTGCATTGGCGCAGAACAAATCTATGTGGTCGAACTTGTCCAGAGTTTGCGTGACCAATGCAGCTACTGAGGTTTCGCTGGCAACATCGCAGACCAAGCCAAGGGTATCAGTATCGGCTTTGATCATTGCCAGAGTTTCCGCCACACCGGCTTCATTGATATCTGCGGCAACAATGGCGCGCGCGCCCTCTTTAGCGAAACGCTGACAGAGCGCCCGACCAATACCGCTTGCTGCTCCAGTAACAACGGCTACTTTGTCTTTTATTTCCATACTATGCCCATTCTAGTTCGCTGCTAGTTTGAAGTTATTACCATGATAGTCACGCGTTTGCCCCGGTACCGAGCCTCAGCGCTTCACTGCGAAACAATCGTAACCAGACGTTCATTAATTATCTGCTGCGCCTCGACGACAATACGATCGATCAATTCGGCGCAGCTGGGAATATCATCGATTAGCCCAACCACCATCCCCGCAGACCAGATGCCACTATCAAGTTCACCCTCGGCAAGTAGTTGCTTGCCACGCGTTCCTTGTACCAAAGGTCGAATATCATCAAAGTTGGTTTGCCCGGATTGCCCCTCAATAGCAAGCACTTGCTCTGCGACACTGTTTTTAAAAACGCGCGCCGTGTTGCGCAACGTGCGATAGATTAACGCAGTATCCAGCTCACTGGCATCCACCATAGCTTGTTTGACACGCTCATGAACCGGTGCTTCCCGAGTCACCATAAAGCGCGTGCCCATGTTAATACCATCGGCGCCCATGGCCAGAGCCGCGGCCAGCCCGCGGCCATCGCCAAAACCACCCGACGCCAGAAATGGAATCTGTAAGCGACGGGCCGCCAATGGCAACAATATCTGATTGGTCACATCGTCTTCGCCCGGGTGCCCGGCGCATTCAAAACCGTCCACACTCACCATATCGCAACCGATACGTTCGGCTTTGAGCGCATGACGAAGAGATGTGCACTTGTGAATAACTTTGATATCTGCCGACTTGAAAATCGGCAGGTAAGGTTCGGGGTTGCGACCCGCAGTTTCGACTATTCTGATACCACTGCCAACAATCACCCGGGCATAGTCTTCATAGGGTACGGGCTTGATTGTAGGCAGGATAGTCAGGTTGACCGCGAACGGCTTGTCAGTCATCTCACGACAGCGCACTATTTCTTTGGCTAATGCCTCAGGCGTGGGCTGCGTCAGGGCTGTCAATATACCCAGCCCTCCGGCATTGGAAACCGCTGCTGCCATTTCCGCAAGACCGACCCACTGCATGCCGCCCTGCACTATCGGGTACTTGATACCCAGCATCTGCGTTACGCGGGTTTGCATTGTAGTAACTCTTCCTGAATTCTTATTATTAATCTGCTCTGGCTGTTGCCCGTTTGGTATTCCGTTCTTAGCTCAGGCTTTGGCTAGTGTACGTGGTCTGGGCAAGGGGATCAAAACACTGCGGACCCGGTAACAGGCAGCTGGCGAGTGGTCTGGAAGTACAGGAAGTCTAGCTGACAAGTACGAACTGAACGGCTATAGTGAAGTGACAATGCCAGACCGAATCTGGTATTCCTCGTTAATCTAAAAGCAACCGGGCGCAACCAATGAGCAGCGACAAGCCAGCCATTCAAGCCAGTGATCTGGCAGACCTGCTTGCCTATTTCCGCACTCCCAAACCCGCTCCTTTGACACCTATCCCCCATCCTGATCGCTCAGTTAACGAGTTGCTCAGCAAGCAGAATAGCAAACTGCGCGCCGCCGCTGTTTTGATACCTATCACGCAGCGCAAGAACAGTACCAGTCAGGTCATACTCACAGTCAGATCTGAAAATCTGCGCAGTCATGCCGGGCAGATCAGCTTTCCGGGCGGTTCCTATGAACCCCAGGATGAAGACCTGGTCGCCACTGCGCTCAGAGAAACAGATGAGGAAATCGGTATCGCTCCCCACCAAGTCGAAGTGATAGGCAAGCTGGGAGACATGGCTCTGCCATCTGGGTTCATGATTACACCGGTTGTGGGTCTGGTAGCTGATGACATCGAGCTGGCGCCCTGCCCAATTGAAGTGGCGGATATTTTTCACGTCCCACTGCCAGTTCTACTCGACCCGCGGCAATACAAGAGTTCGCAATTTCAATACGAAAACGCATCACGAACGACATTGGAATTACATTTTGAAGACTACAGGATCTGGGGGGCAACCGCGGCAATACTCTTCCATCTTGCCACTGAACTTAGTGCGCTTCGCGCCTGAATCACTTTTCGAAAACTGGCTTCACCAAAAACCCGGCGACTATAACTGCTTAGGATTTGGAGCGTCGGTGCCAGTATCGAATTCAGCATGACAGACGCGATTGCGACCACTCTGTTTGGCGAGATACAAGTAACCATCAACTTGCTCTACGAATTCTTTCTCGGTCAGTTGCTGACCACGCTGATAAACATCGACACCGAAACTGGCTTCAATAGATAATTCCAGATCCCGTGAAGTGAATGGTGAGTTCTCGATAATGAGGCGTAGTCGATTGGCAAAGCGCACACCTTGGCCCAAAGTAGTATCAGGCAATACCAGGGCAAACTCTTCACCGCCATAGCGGCAGGGAATATCGAGGCGACGAATGGCTTTGCGGATCAGCCCCGCAACATGACGCAACACTTCGTTACCCACTTCGTGGCCGTGGACATCATTGATCTCTTTGAAATGATCGAGATCGCACATGATCAGGCAAGTAGATTGCCCGGATCGGCGCGCACGCTCCATTTCCAGACCCAATGCTTGCGTGAAGTAACGAAAGTTGAACAGGCCAGTTAACTCATCGGTTCTGACCAGAGCGGATAGCTGTTTTACCTCTTCGCGCAAGCGCTGAACCTCATCAAAATGCGGACATGCATCATCACCTGCGGGGCAAGATTGCAAAGACTGCTTTTTGTCGAAAAACTGGTCGCCCATTCTGGCTCGCTAGTCGATACGTATATCTTCTGTTAGGAAAAGCTTACTTGAACTATCGTGACAAACAACACCCGGATGGCAAGGCGGTACACTGGTACCTTATATGCTTATTAACCGACATTAGCACAAAGCCTACAGCCGCTGAATACCGGGACTGAATTAATATCATGTAATTGACTGAATATTAAGGTAAAGCCCAAGCCGGAACATCTCCCAAAACACCAAATGTCAGATGCCCCAGCGTATAGACAAACGCGGTCACCAAAAAGATCGAGAGGATGTCGAGCCATATTCCAGCCACCACCATTTTCATTATAGGTACGCGCCCGGATCCATAAATAATGGCGTTGGGCGGGGTCGAGACGGGCAACATAAAGGCACATGATGCAGCCAGAGTCGTCGGAATGATAAGCAGCAACGGATGTACTTCAATCACTTGCGACAGGCTCGCCATAATGGGCAGCGACAAAGAAATGGTTGCAGTATTCGAAGCGACCTCGGTTAACCCTGTTATAAAAGCCACAGTGCTAATGACGATGGTCAAAGGGTTGGCATCGCCCATTAGCACCTGCAATTGGCCAGCGATATAGTCGGATAAACCGGACGTCCCAAAGCCTTTGGCGATTGCGAGGCCACCACCGAATAGCAGCAAGATCCCCCAAGGCACTTTGCGCGCATCTTCCCAATCCAGTAGGCGCCCACCAACAGCTTTGCTTGCCGGAATCATAAACAGCGTTAACGCCATGCCGATTGAAACGGTGCCATCATCAATCATATAACCCACTGGCGTGGTTCCAATCGATTCCAGAAAGCGGTCAAGGTAATGGCTCCAGCCGTAAATATCGACCTCGGGGCCAAACAATCTTTCTTTGCGCGTCATCCAGAGCACGGCGACTGATACAAACACACCAGCCACTCTTTTTTCCTCTGGTCCCATCGGGCCGAGACTTGCAATCTCCGTGCGGATGAATTCGCGGCCGCTAAAGGGTGTACTGGCAGGCAACGGGAACACGAAGCGCGTGAGCAGCAGCCAGGCTATAACCATGTAGGTCATACTCATCGGCAATGCAAAGAGCATCCAGGTAGAAAAAGTAATGGCTGGCGCTTCGGGGAATAATTGCGACATCTGAGTGATCATGATGCCATTGGGTGGCGTACCAATCAGAGTAGCAACTCCGCCAATCGAAGCTGAGTACGCGATACCTAGCAACAGGTTCAAGGCAAAGTTTCCCGCCCGCGGGTCCACCGGCTCCCCCGCTGCCTGTCTTTTCTTATTCAACTCTTCATAGAGCAGGATGAGTGATAGCCCCATCGGCATCATCATCATGGCAGTGGCGGTATTGGATAACCACATGGACAAGAAACCGGTCGCCACCATAAACCCCAATACGAGCCGATGGGGCTGGCCGCCAATAATGCGCAGAATATGCAGGGCGATGCGCTTGTGCAGATTCCACTTCTCGACCGCCACGGCAATAATGAAGCCCCCCATGAACAGCAGAATGATCCAGTCCATGTACTGATTCGCGACATTGGCGAACGTGATATCAATTTCAGCAAGCGAGGCGCCCTCGACAAGGCTGTTCTCGTCGAGATTCAGACTGCCGGTAGCAGGTAATTCACGCCCGCGCATAATACCGAGGAAGGGAAACAGAACAATCGGTAGCAAGGCAGTCGCGGCTAACGGAATCGCTTCTGTAATCCACCAGATAGCCATCCAGAGAATCACAGCCGCCATGCGGGTTACTTGTGGATTACCAGGGTCCAGATCCACGAATAACAGCATGAATAAAAAGACAAGCGGCCCTAACCAGAGACCAATCCGACTATAGAGGGGCACTTCGCTGCGCTCGGCTATCGCCGATTGATTTGATTCAGGCATAGGGGACCAGATTTATTGTTAGTATTAGGGGTACTTAGAAAAGTTCCTGAAGGAAGTTCTCCAACGTTCGATAAGCCCTGTCTTTGGCAACTTCCTTGAAGACAGTACCTAACTCTTCATCATTGGCAACGGGATTGGTGAAGGCATGCCGTGTACCACCGTAAACATGAACCTGCCAATCGGCACTGGCATCGGTCATTTCCTGCTGGAATGCCTGGATCTGTTCCGGCGGGGCCATAGGATCATCAAAGCCCTGCAAGCATAGCACTTTGGCCTTTAGCTGTTCATTGGCAATCTCGCCAGGTGCCAGAATACCGTGAATACAGGCGACACCCGCAACATCCGCCCCGCCGCGCGCCAACTCCAAAACACACATGCCACCAAAACAATAACCGATGGCGGCAACTTTGGTCGCGTCAGCCTGAGCGATGTTGCGCCCGGCGGTCAAGGCCGCACGGATGCGCTGGCGCAGCAAGGCGCGATCAGTGGCATAAGGTGCCATCAACGCTGAATTGCCTTCAGTGTCACCATCAGCACCAAAAATACCTTTGCCATACATATCGAGAGCGAAACCGATGTAGCCTAGTGAGGCAACATACTCGGCGGCCCGACAGGCAAACTCACGTCGACCGGTCCAGTCATGAGCGACCAACACCAGCGGTTTCTGCGCGTCAGTTTCCGCATAGGCAATGTAGGCCTCAAGCGCCGTATCACCATCCTGATAATCGAGTGTCCGGGTTATCATCATGCGCTCCTTATCGAACTGGCCAATCTGCCAGTCAGTGAAGGTTTTTATTATTCTGTAAGGCAGTGCGAAACATTGGCGTCACCGGTGTTTCACACTGCGCTTTTCAGTTGGATTGTTTGCGGCAATCGAGCCGCACAGACAACTGATTCAACTTTTGATTCAACTACTGATTCAACTACTGATTCAACTGCTGATTCAACAGAGGCATCAAAGCTGTTCGAGGATTGCGTCTGCCGAACTGACCTTGATTTCACCAGGCGCTTCGATACCCAGATATTTCACAACACCGTCTTCGACGATGATGGCAAAGCGCTGTGAGCGAGTCCCCATACCGAAACCCGAACCATCCATCTCCAGACCAATCAGTTTGGTAAACTCAGCATTACCGTCTGCCAGCATCAGAATTTCTTCAGCATTCTGCGCCTCACCCCATGCCCCCATCACAAAGGCATCATTGACCGCCATGCAGGCGATAGTGTCGACACCCTTGGCTTTGATCTCATCAGCTTTCACCACAAAACCCGGCAAATGCGTTATCGAACAGCCAGGAGTGAAAGCACCGGGCACGGCAAACAAGACAACTTTCTTGCCATTGAAGATGGCATCACTGCTCAAATCCTCCGGTCCTTCTTTGCCCATAAACTTAAACGTTGTAGCTGGTAATTTGTCGCCAACCTGAATAGTCATTCTTGAAGCTCCTTCTCTTGCGGGGGAATGTCTTGCGATAGTAGCAAATTCAATGCGACATTCTAAGCATTGCCAACACCAAATCAGCGTAATTTGGCGCTGTGCCGCCCGCCGATTTACGTTAGCATGTCCCGTACCTCGGGCAGGCGTTGCAACCATGGACACGGCATTTTTTCTCGCATCGAAAATTATTTGGGCGCTAATCTCCCCAGACAGCCTCATAGTCATTCTTGGAATTGCTGCCTGGCTTGCGCTGGTTGTGGGCTGGAACAAGCTGGGGCGACGCCTGTTGTCGCTGTGCGTCCTTCTGCTCGTGGTTATTGGCTTTCTGCCGGTAGGCGAATGGCTCCTCGCTCCGCTCGAAAATCGCTTTAGCGCCAATACTGCCCTGCCAGCCGAGGCTGATGGCATTATCGTGCTCGGGGGCGCTATCGCACCGACCCGCTCTCAGGCCTGGAATCAGGTGCAATTGGGCGCTGGAGCCGACCGTATGACGAATTTCGTCTATCTGGCTAACCTCTATCCTGGTGCGCAATTGGTCTTCACCGGGGGCAATGGATCGGTGTTGCAGCAGGATTTCAAAGAGGCCGATTCAGCTCAGACGCTGCTCAATCAGCTGGCACTGGAAGATCGCGCCATTATTTTTGAGAGCGAGTCACGTAATACGGCTGAAAATGCGGTGAACAGCATGGCGTTAGTAAACCCTACTCCGGACCAGAACTGGATATTGATTACTTCAGCCTTTCACATGCCAAGGTCAGTGGGCGTGTTCTGCGCACAGGATTGGCCGGTGACTCCTTATCCGGTCGACTACTACAGTGAGCGCGGCCGCCTGTGGCGAATTGAGTTTGCTTTCGCGGACAATCTGAGTGAATTGCGCACGGCGATTCGTGAATGGGTCGGACTGGTTGCTTACCGGGTTACTGGCCGTAGCGCGCAGCTGTGGCCTGGCGACAACAGCTACTGCGGATTGGGCTCCTAAATAGACCCATTACTCTCAATACCCTAAATACCCTCAATTCACACCTCAAAAGCGCGAGCTGCAGAGCCCTAGAATATATCGCGTAGTCGTGAGCCAATGTCTTCAACTGCATCATCGATTGCATCTCTGGCTTCAGACTCTACTTCTTGCAAGCGTTCTTGAGCACGCGCACGGTACTCCTCAACACCCGGAATATTGCCTTCCACAATAGCGCGATTGACGCGGTTCAGAATCAAACGAATTACTTCCTCTACAGTAGCCCCATTGCCGCCAGTACCGATGTTAGTCAGCTGGATATCAGGCATAACCACAGGCGCCGATGCAACCGGGGTAATGAGATCCAAACGCGGGTTAATCATTTGCAAATCGTGAATCAGCAAATTCTTGCTACCACCCTCTGCAGCCGACTCGGGCTCTGCCTCGCCACCACTACTAATGTTGGCCAACAGCGTGCGAATGTTGTCAGTCCGAATATCAGTTTCATAGCTGATCCGCGGACTGTCGATAATGATCGAATCAATTTCGATAACGTCACTCATAATAGAGCCGGTATTCAGGGCAATAGAAATCTCGCCCAATTCAAACGCATTTTCGGCGCTGTAGCCTTCCGGGTTACCAATCGTTAACTCACTGATAGAGCCACTACCAGACAATGGCGAGATACCTACCGAATCAACCAGAACCGGTGTGCCCAGGACTCGCGTGCCAGCAATTTCGATACCGTTTTTGACAATACTGTCGAGATAGAGAAATGTGCCACCAATGACGAGCACTACCAGTACTATTAAACCCAGAAAAATTTTCTTGATCATGATTCCATCCTCTTAATCAGTTTTGCTTTCAGCTGCCTTGCTACTTGCAATTATTAGTCAACTATCAATTTTGCAGTTTTACAGTTTGATCTCTGGCTTATCGAGCGCCGAGAATCAGCCGGGCATTGGAGCCGTTTTATAGGTACGCAAACTGATCTTTTTCAGACCAATTGCCTGGCCATGTGCTTAGCTGTCATAGGGTGGCGGCGACTCAATGACTGTCTCTATCCAGCTTAAATGATTGATGATTCGTTCGTAGATTGCAATCGCACCATAGCGCCCCTGGGTCTCCTCAGAATAGGTTTCAGAGCGCACTTCACCCACAGCAATGCCGACCAGGACTGGCCCGGTATCTGCATCAATAAACGCCGGACCGCCGCTATCACCCAACCCCAGCGTGCCCTCCAACGGCAGGGCTGCACCTTCAGGTAGTCGGGGGTCATCAAATAACAAGCGCAGACGCTGCTCGGCGAGATCAATACGGTTCTCGGCACGGCGCAGGCGCCCATCATCGAATTGCCGTCCCTGCGTGCCACGACCTGAATACCCCCAGCCCAGCAAGCTGGCGATACGCCCCTGCTCGGGCAAGTCCAGATTCAATTGTACCGGGCGCGGAAAGCCCATTGGCTCAGTAAAGCGAAGCAACGCCAAATCCACATCAGAGGCAGCGCTCTGGTCATAGTCTGGGTGCACAATGGCCACATCTATCTCGCGCACTTCGTTTGCCACTTCAACGGCAAATCGGCGTTGCTGCGCCAGAGTCTGGCCCAGCATAGTCTCTTCGGTGCAATGTGCCGCTGTCAGCGCCCACTGGGGGTGAATCAACGTCGCAGCACAGACTTTGCGATTACCTTGCCGCTCAAGAAAAAACACAGCTGGGTAATCGATACTGCGCACTTCATAGCTCGCCGGGTCTACATCGTGACGCACTATAATGGCCTCACTGGCGGTGACGACAAATAGCACACAAATTAGCAGAGTCTTTTTCATTGATTTGTTGATCTGCAGGTACTCTTGGTAGAGATCTTCCGGTTAATTGCTGCTGTTTGTTGCCCGCGCTGCAAATACAATGCGCCCAAGAATTGCACTGGCGTTAGCGTCGCCGGCGTCGCAACGGCCGTAAATTGGGTGTTCGCTGGGTCTTTTTTGTCATGCGAAAAATAGTCACGATACGAAACAACACAATAATCACGGTCACAACGATAAACGCGAGTATGCATGCTGCCAGCCAGTGCATGTGGGTCCATCCGGACACATCAATCAATTCAGCTAACACAGAAATAACTCAATCCAGGTAATGCATTTAATCTGGTACGAACATTATGCGGCAATGCAGCTTGCGGATACCACCGCATCAGACTTCATTTGCCATATCCGAGACCAATCGCTCCAATTCTTCGATGCGCTGATCAGGGTCATCAATTTCCAACAAGTCCTGTCGCTGCTCATTCTCGATAGGCAACAACTCGCTCAACCGCCAACCGACAGCACGTAAATCACTGTGATCAATCACCAGCTTCTTTTCCGTCACTAGCGGATGTCTCTCCAGATTTTCCAATAGTTCAACCAATGGCTGATATTCATCATCGACTGGCATGGCTTTGGCATTCACACTATCGCTATCACTGAATCGCACCTTGGCTTGCAGCACACCACTGTCACTTTGCCAGCAATCCTCAACACGAAATTTGTCGAATCCACTGACAGTGATGCCTAGCAAGCCATTGTCCAATTGATTCCAATCCACGATTCGCGCATAGGTGCCAGTGCGATGAATGGTTTGCCTGGCCTCTTTATCTCCACCTCCATGCACACCTCCATGCACGACTTCATCACCTGCTTTCAGCAGACAGACACCAAAGCCGGAATCGCTGCGCATGCAGCTACTGATCAAATCAATGTAGCGGCGCTCGAATATCTGCAGGTCTAATTTTCCACCCGGGAAAAGAACTACCTTCAGCGGAAACAGCGGTATTTCTAGCAATTCACTCATGTGCTTCATCGTTTACATCAATGAATATTATTGCAATGCAGCAAGGAGTTTTTCATGGATGCCACCGAAACCGCCATTGCTCATCACCACAATGGAGTCGCCGGTATTCGCTGCCCCTGTGAGAAAGTCGACGATCTCTGCCACCGTGGAAAACGCTTCAGCTGGGACTTTGCTATCCCTGAGCAGAGACTCGAAATCAAGGCCGGCACCTTGTGGTTTAAACCAGATTACCATATCTGCTGCCAGACAGGATTGGTTCAATTCATCCTGATGTATGCCCATCTGCATGGTATTGGATCTGGGCTCAATCACAGCAATTAGTTTGCCGCGGCCAGTTTCTTGCTGCAGCTTGGCTGCCAACCCTTCCAGAGTAATCTTGATTGCAGTTGGGTGATGCGCAAAATCGTCATAGACACGAATGCCTGCCACTTCGCCGCGCAGCTCCTGGCGCCGCTTAACTCCAGCAAACTCCGTCAGAGCTGCACAGGCCGCATCCACCGACACACCTACATGATGGGCAGCGGCAATCGCAGCAACAGCATTATTGACATTGTGCAACCCGGACATCTGCCAGCGCACTGTATGTCTGGCGAGTTCCGCGGCATTGTCGCCGCCGTATTTGACAAGATCGAATTGCGAGCCGGACGCCTCAGCCAGTTCTGCATTCCAGAAGACACGATCGGCGCTAGCCCGTTGGCGGCTTTCTGCGGCTGGCACATCGATCCCGAATGTCTGCCTGCCGCTCCAGCAACCCTGCTCAAGAACAGACTCAAGGTTGGCGTCATCAAAGGGTGTAAGAATCAGGCCATTGCCCGGAATTGTCCGCACCAGATGATGAAACTGTTTTTCAATCGCGGCAAGATCAGCAAAGATATCAGCGTGATCGAATTCGAGGTTATTCAGGATTGCCGTTCTAGGCGAGTAGTGAACAAATTTGGAACGCTTATCAAAGAATGCACTATCATATTCATCCGCCTCGACCACAAAAAAATCAGAATCACCCAAATCGGCAGACTGCGGGAAATTATTGGTAACACCACCAATCAAATAGCCAGGTTTAAGACCCGCATAACTGAGAATCCAGGTCAGGATTGCACTGGTTGTGGTCTTGCCATGAGTGCCGGCCACGCCAAGGACCCAACGCCCTTGCAGCACATATTGCGCCAGCCATTGCGGGCCTGAAAGGTAGGTCAGCCCCTCGTTGAGGACATATTCCACAGCGGCATTACCGCGCGACATGGCATTACCAATGATGACCAGATCAGGCGCTGGCTTGAGGTGCTGCTCCTCGTAGCCTTCCTGCAATTGAATGCCCAATTGCTCAAGTTGCGTGCTCATCGGCGGGTAGACGTTGCTGTCACTGCCGCTGACTTCATGGCCCAGTTGTTTTGCCAGGACTGCGAGGCTTCCCATAAAAGTGCCGCAGATTCCCAATATATGAATATGCATGTCTGTCCTGATCCGAATTGGCCGCGAAAAAACGTGTTTATAGCATAAATCCTGAGTTAGCATGGCCCCGGAATTCACAGACAGCAGACAACTCCGTGTATCAAAAGCAATCTTTGTGGACATTTTCCTGCACTCTCTACGCCGCAGACGGGATCGCCGACTGCTGCTTGTTTTTGCAGGATGAATACGATGTCGATGTGACGCTGCTGCTGTTCAGCTTGTGGTATGCAGGTCAGCTGGGTGAATTCAGACAATCCGATCTGACGGCCGCTCGCCAAATCTCGCAACAATGGCGTGCTGAAGTTGTAGCCCCTCTGCGCCACATACGGCGCCGCATGAAAGCCATGCGCGGCGCAGACTCTGCGAGACCAACCAATGAGATGAATAGCGCTGAATCAATGGCACTTTTCCTGCCCGGCCAGGAAGAATTCGATCATGCTCGCGACCGGCTCCGGCAGCAGGTCAAGCACTGTGAACTCGACGCTGAAAAGCTACAGCTTCAGCTACTGGAAGCCAAGGCAATGAACACGAAGGCTCAGGCGGAGGCAAACATGGGGGTGCAGGCAGGTCCAGCAACCTGCGAAGAGGGGGATTTGGCAACAATCATGATGCGCAATCTGCAAGCCTTGCAACAAGCGATGCACTATAACCAAAGAATGCAAAATAAATACGCCCATCTGGTGGGCGTAGCTTCGGAACTGTGGCAGACAGGCGATGCACAGTCAGCATCGAATCACCTCTGAGCCTGCTGCTGGGCTGTTAGTCTGAGGAGTCTTGTTTCGAGGCGCGCGGCAAGAAAACAGCAGACACCGCGAAAACCAACGCCAATGCCAACCAGAGCAGACCACGTAATACGGCAGCCTCTGCATCGCCAGTAAAAGTAAGCACCGCCAAGATCAGCGAAATGATCGCAACTACCCAACAAAGTCCTTTCGAATACCGCGCAAAGCTCGCACTTTTTTCCATTCTGCTATCCCCTTTGATTGTCTTACACGGCTAATTTATCAAACCCGGCAAGCATTTCGCCATATTCGAGTCTGCTGTACTAGTAATCTACCATTGTCACCCATTTTACGGCCGGGACAAAGCATCAACAACGACCCAACACCCAAAAACACTCATGCCCAAGCAGTTTTACGAATGCTGTTTGCAGCCAGGCAGGCGCTGTGACGCGCTATAACGATTGCTCTATTTATCGGCAACGACCGCTGTGTCCGGACCAGTAAGCCACCCGGACACCAAGGTTATACGCAGCAGCGACACAGACAGGCGCTGATCAGGAAGAGGATTTGATTCCGGACCAGCGCTTCACCAGATCCGTGTCCAGATCAAACAAATCCAGGAGTCGGCCAACATGATGGTTGACCAGATCATCTATGGACTGAGGCTTGATGTAATGCGCCGGCATCGGTGGCGCCAAAATGGCGCCTATTTGACTCGCTTTCAGCATGAGTTCGCAGTGGCCGGTATGCAGTGGTGTTTCCCGGGGCACCAGCACCAAACGCCGACGCTCCTTCAGAATCACGTCGGCAGCACGGACGATGAGCGAATCTGCGTAAGAATTGGCGATGGCAGACAAGGTCTTCATGGCGCAAGGTGAAACAATCATGCCAGCAGTCTTGAACGAGCCACTGGCAATGCTGGCACCAATATCCTTGTTGGAATGCACATGATCGGCCAGCTCCTTGACCTCACTCACCGCCCAGTCAGTTTCGACGGCGATGTTTATCTGAGCCGAGTCTGACAGAACCAGATGTGTCTCGACATCGGGGGCTTCTTGCAGAGCCTGCAACAGGCGAATGCCGTAGATCACTCCACTGGCACCTGACATGGCCACGATAATTCGCATAACAATTCCCACTGGAAGCAACATCTGTGAACGGACAGCGATTTTGGCATCAATCCAGAGCGACTGGCAAGGCATGGGCCCAGCGAGTACCATGGGCGCTTTGCACTATTTCAGTAAGAGGACGTTGTTATCTCATGACCAAGGCCAATATGTTTTACGCCCAATCGGGAGGCGTGACTTCAGTCATTAATGCCAGTGCTTGCGGTGTCATCGAGACTGCCAGACAAAACAAGGACAAGATCGGCAAGGTCTATGCAGGCCTGAATGGCATTGTGGGTGCCTTGAACGAAAATCTGATCGACACCAGCAAGGAAAGTGCAGCTACTATTGCGGCGCTGCGCTCAACACCTGCCGGCGCCTTTGGGTCATGTCGCTACAAACTGAAATCCTATCAGGAAAACCAGCGTGAATATGAGCGTCTGATGGACGTCTTCAAGGCGCACAATATCCGTTATTTCCTCTATAACGGCGGCGGTGATTCCCAGGACACAGCGAATAAAGTCTCGCAATTGAGTCTCAAGATGGGCTTCCCGATCACCTGTATTGGCGTCCCCAAAACTGTTGACAATGACTTGCCTGTTACAGACAACTGTCCTGGCTTTGGCTCGGTGGCAAAATACGTGGCAGTCTCGATTCGTGAGGCAGGCCTTGATGTGGCATCCATGTGTGAAAGCTCCACCAAAATATTTGTCATGGAAGTCATGGGTCGCCACGCTGGCTGGATTGCCGGCGCTGCTGGTTTGGCCAATGAACAGGAAGGCGATGCACCGCATATTATCCTGTTTCCGGAAATCGCATTTAATCGCGAAAAATTCATTCGCAAGGTAAAGAGCAGCGTCCGGAAATTCGGCTATTGCGCCATTGTCGTCTCCGAAGGTGCGCAAAATGCCGACGGCAGCTTTCTGGCAGACGCCGGTGGCACCGACGCATTCGGCCACGTCCAACTGGGCGGAGTGGCACCTTACATCGCCGAGATGATCAAGCAGGAAACTGGCTACAAATACCATTGGGCGGTTGCGGACTATCTGCAACGCGCCGCGCGCCACATTGCTTCAGCGACCGATGTCGAACAAGCTTATGCGGTCGGTAAGGCTGCTGTGGAGTTCGCCCTGGCTGGCAAGAATGCCGTCATGCCGACAATTGTGCGCGGCAAGGGCAAGAAATATTCCTGGCGTATTGGTGAGGCACGACTGGCAGATGTCGCGAACGTAGAAAAGAAAATGCCACGCAAGTTCATTACGCGTGATGGCTTTCAGATTACTGACGAGGCGCGCAAATATTTTGCACCGCTAATCGCTGGTGAAGACTATCCACCCTATCGCAACGGCATTCCGCAGTATGCACGCCTGAAGAAAGTCCTGGCGCCGAAGAAACTCAAGAAGTGGAAAGCCTAGGGTGCCAGGCGATCGATCTGCCAACCATCGTCCTGCCTGATGTAGCGAAAGCGATCATGCAGGCGATGGGCCCCACCCTGCCAAAACTCAATTTCACTGGCAACGACTCGGAATCCACCCCAAAAATCAGGTAGCGGTATTTCACCAGCCTGGAATTTTTGCTTGAGCGCTTCGAACTGATTGAGCAGTACCGACCGGGAACTCAACACGTGACTTTGCTTCGAGGCAATGGCGGCCAGCTGGCTGTCACGCGGGCGCGTGACGAAATACTTGAGTGACTCAGAGCTCGGCACCTTGCTGGCAACACCACAGACTTTTACCTGACGCTCAATGTTATGCCACGGGAAATGCAAACTGATTCTTGCGTTACCCGCCAGTTCCTGAGCCTTGCGACTGCTATAGTTGGTATAGAAAACGAAACCCTGTTTATCGAAATGTTTGAGCAAGACGATACGTTGCGAAGGCTGACCATCGGCATCGACTGTGGCAACCGTCATTGCTGTCGGGTCGGGGAACTGAAGATCAATCGCCTGCTGCATCCACAGACTGAATTGCTCAAAGGGATCTTCGTGCAAGTCTTCCCTGTCCAAGCCGCCACGCAAATACTCCCGTCGCAGAGATTCCAGATTCATAACCTTCCCTTGAATAGTGAGTGGCGTGTTGCTACTGCCGAATGCAACTAGTACAACAACTTCCCGTATTCCCAGAACTGTTGACGGGCTGTGCCAGTCGTATAGTAAAACGTGCCCGGGCCGTGCTTTTCACTGGCAAAAAATTCACCTTCGTATTTCTGACCATCAGGCCAACGGTAGACCCCTGTGCCTTGATAGTGATCGTTGACGAATTCACCGGTGTAGTTCTCGGTGTTTTCCTGAAGCCAAAATTCAGTGTGGGCGTTTTCTTCCCAGTCGGTCAATTTGAAGAAATAGGAACCATGACCATGGCGCTTGTCATTCTGCCATTGGCCTATATAAAGATTGCCCTGGCCATTCCAGTGCGTACCGCGCCCTGCGCGAATGCCATTGGACCAATTGCCAATATAGATTTCTTCTTCCAGAAACGTCACCGGTATTTCAAGTCGGCCATAACCATTAAACTTGCCATTGAGAAACTCACCGACATAGCTGCCTTTGCCCCACTCGGTGGTCAACTCCAGCGTGCCCCTGCCGTTTTCGCAATCGCCGCGCACACATTCCTGTCGTGTTACGCTTTTCAGCATATCGGCAAACACCGAGCTCGCAAGCAAACTGCCGGCCAGCAAGACTGTTAATTGGCTAAATAGGGAAATTCGTCGTTTGCGGGTGTACATGAATTCACATCCCATGGCATTGTCAGATTAAGTGAAACTACTTTTGCATAGATTGGGGCAATTATATACATATCTAGAGGGGAGTGACGCAGGTGATTAATCGCGTTTCGGTGTGGTTGAACGAGAACGAAATGGGAACGGTAGTGCGCAGCGAGCCGCTAACCGGCGGCAGCATCAATCGCGCCTCCCGACTGGTGCTCGATCGCGGCCCTGCGCTGGTCCTCAAAGAAAATGACGGCATGCCTGAGGACTTTTTCACGGCAGAGGCTGCAGGTCTTGCCGCATTGCAGCAAACAGGCAGCGTGCGAACCCCCGAAGTTGTGCATGTTGAGTCTGATTACATTCTTCTGGAAGACCTTGGCCAGTCAAGCAAGAGCGAATCTTTCTGGCAGGAATTGGGCACCGCTTTGGCCACTCTGCACAGTAATCAACAGGCGAAATTTGGTTTCCCACTGGACAACTACTGTGGAGCCACGCGGCAAGTCAATACACTCAGTAGCGACGGCTACACCTTCTTTGCCGAGTACCGGCTTATGACACTGGCAAGACAGGCAGATGATGCGGGCCTGCTGGATCGTGCGTTGACGCGTCGCATTGAATCTCTCTGCAGCCGCCTTGATCAGCTAATTCCCGCACAACCGGCGGCACTGCTGCATGGCGATCTGTGGTCCGGCAATATCCATTGTTGTGAAACCGGGCAAGCAGCCGTTATCGATCCGGCTGCCTATTACGGCTGGCCAGAAGCCGAGCTGGCGATGACCCAGCTATTTGGCCAATTCGACGGGGCTTTTTATGAGGCTTATCAAGCCACAGCAAAGATTGAGCCGGACTGGAGCGACCGCGCTGACTTGTACAATCTCTACCATCTGCTCAATCACTTGCTGATGTTTGGCGGCAGCTATCTGGCGCCAATAAACGAAACCATCAAGCGCTATGCAAACTAAAGCGGGGAGCATAAAGATAAGAAAATACAGACTGGGCTGAAAACAGAATTGTTTGGCCGTCACACCACCCGACGCAGCACATTCAAGGGGCTGGTATTCACCACCTGCCGGGTCGACTGCACGCCCAGCGCGGCAATCAGGACCATGCCCAGTACCGGGCCAACCAGCCACACCCAGTAGTGCAGATTGAAATCCTGTTCAAAGACGTTCTCCTGTAAATAGAACAGACTTGCCTCAGCGCCCAGGGTGGCGATAAATCCGGCCAGCAAGCCAATACAGGCAAACTCGATCACCAGACTGGACAGAATCAGACGCCGCCCGGCACCCAGAGTGCGCAGAATGGCATTCTCGTGGAAACGCTCGTCGAGTGAGGCATTGACACAGGCCAGCAAGACCAGCGCGCCACACACCACTACCAGCAGGAAGATCAGCTCAATGGCTGAGGTTACCTGCGCAATAATATTCTGAATCTGCTCAATAAGCGCATCGATCTCAATCACGACCATCGTCGGAAACTGACGAATCAAATCATTGAGCAAAATCTTCTGTTCCTGTTCCATCAATGCAGTCGACAGATAAGTGCCGCCCAGGTAATCGATCGTGCCCGGCGAGAAGATAATGAAGAAGTTGGGTTGCATATTGTCCCAGCGCACGCTGCGAAAACTGCTGACCTCGGCGGTCACTGTCTGATCATTGATTTCGAATTCCAGTACGTCGCCCAGCTCCAGATCAAGCCAACTGGCATAGTCTTCTTCAATAGAGACGTAGCCTGGCTGTGCATCTTCGCCCCACCACTGGCCTGCGGTTACGCGATTTTCAGGAGGCAGATCGACCGCCCAGGTAACTTGCCGGCGACCGATGCGGCCACGCTCTTCTTCCCCGGCCTCCACTCCGTCAGCTGCTTGCTCTGATTCCCCGCCAGTACTATTGGCATCGATGGACTGGCGCAATTCGTCGTAGCGGTCTTCCTGGCTATTCTCCGTCACCGTTCCGGATTCTGGCTCATCGTCCTCGCCATCCTCCGGATCGGGCAGTTCGCCATTGATAGTGGTAACCCGGGCACTGATAAGCGGGTAAAAGGCATTGCCCTGTATATCATTTTCCGCGAAGAACTGTTCGATACCCGCAATCTGTGGCTGACTGATATTCATCATGAAATGATTTGGGGTATTTTCCGGCAGTTGCGCCTGCCAGTCATCGATCAGATCGGTACGCAGCAGAGACAACACTAATAGCGACATGATGGTTACGGAAAACACCATCACTTGCAGCACATTCTGACGGCGGCGACGGCGTGTTGCGCTCATCGCCAACTTCCAGGCACTGCCGGCTTTCATACCCATAGTGCTACTGCTATGCAACAACAACCAGGACAACGCGGAAAGTACTACTGCAATTGCCGCCACCGACACGACCAACACCGACGTCAACACCAGATCCTGACTGTACCAGAGCACCAGAAATATGGCGCCGGCCAGACCAAAGACATAAGGCACGCGATCGGAAATGGATTGCTGACTCAAATCTTTACGCAGCACGCGCAGAGGTGGCGTCTCACGCAAAGCCAATAGCGGTGGCAGAGCGAACGCCAGTAAACAGATCAATGCCGTCATGGCGCCAATGACATAAGGCTGATACCCCGCTGGCGGCAAGGTCACCTGCAGCAACGAATCCAGTAACGCCAGAATACCGTGGTGCATTAACCAGCCGAGCAGGCAGCCAAGCACGACCGCAGTAAAAGCCAGTATGAGCTGCATGCGCACATAAATCGAAGTGATCTGGCGCGAGGTACAACCCAGGGTTTTCAGTATGGCGACATAGTCAAAATGTCGCTCACTGTAGCGCTTGGCGGTCAGCGCAATAGCCAGACCGGATAACAACACAGCGAACAGAGAACCAAGCATCAAAAAGCTTTCGGCCCGGTCGAGCGCTTCGCTCACCTCTTCGCTTTCATCACGCACGTCACGCAGGCGATAGACATTGTCGTATTCGCCATCGAACCATTCACTAAATCCGTCGAGGTCTGCTGACACATCGCTGGCAAACAAATAGCGATAGCGCACTCGGCTGCCCATCTGCACGACGTTGGTAGCCGGTACATCACTCAGATGCATCATCAAGCGGGGACCGGCATTGTCGACCATGCCGCCCTGTTGTCTGTCGGGCTCAGTAATAATAATGCGGCCTACGCGCAGGGTTGCTTCGCCGACATACACATTGTCGCCAACGTCAATTCCCAAAGCAGGCAAGGCACGGGATTCCAGCCACACTTCACCGGGCGGCGGACCACTGCTTATTGGCTCACCACGCGTAAAGGCCGCTTCGGTAATAATCACTTCACCGCGCAGGGGATAGTTGTCACTGACTGCCTTGGCCGCCACCAGCATGTTGCCGGTATCGGAAAAGGCCATCGAGGTAAAAGACAGAGTTTCAGCCGTGCGTAAACCGCGATTACGGGCTTCTTCAAGAATGGAGCGCGGCGGTTCACTGCGACTGCTCATCACCCGATCGGCCGCCAACATATTGGCCGACTCCAGCAGCAGCGCTTTCTCGAGCCGATCAGTAAACAGCGCAATACCAGTAACTGACGTGACCGCCATCACCAGCGCCAGAAATAATAATCGCAGTTCACCGCCTACCCAGTCACGGCGCAGCAAGCGCATGGACAGGGAAAAGAGTCTGGGTTTACCGGTAGCGCGAGAAGGCGTTGCGTCAGGCATGCAGCGCCTCATTAATGACATCACTGGTAATCTCTCCAGCCACCAACTTGATTACGCGGTCGCACTTCTTGGCAAGGCGTTCATCGTGGGTGACCAGCACCAGCGTGGTCGAAAATTCGTTGTTCAAATCAAACAGTAAGTCGATCACTCGTTTGCCGGTTGCTGTATCGAGATTCCCCGTCGGCTCATCAGCAAACAAAATGGGTGCTTCACTGGCAAAGGCCCGGGCGATGGCCACGCGTTGTTGCTCACCGCCAGACAACTGGTTGGGGTAGTGATGACCACGATCATCCAGTCCGACCCGGGCTAACAATTGCCGGGCTTTGTTGCTGGCATCAGGGTCGCCCTTGAGTTCGATCGGCAACATGACATTTTCCAGTGCCGTCAAACTGGGTAACAGTTGAAACGATTGAAAGACAAACCCAACCAACCTGCCGCGCAACAAGGCACGCTGTTCTTCGTCCAGACTGGCCAAGGAATTGCCATCGAGCAGGACATCGCCAGAGGTGGCAGCATCCAGCCCGGCCATTAGGCCCAGCAGGGTTGATTTGCCTGATCCGGAGGCTCCGACGATAGCCGCGACCTCTCCAGCCTGAATAGTGAGGTTAATACCTTTTAAAATGGTGAGTTCACCTTCACTGGTATTGACACGCTTGACGAGGTCTTTAACTTCTATCATCTGATTACTGCCTGTTTAGGTACCGGGAGCATTATAGTCTATTTCTTTCACCCGGGCGGTCATCGGCCTGGCTGCCTTGCACGTAATAGTAACAATGCACTACGCTTGGATTTGCAACCCGGTTTAACACATTCTCCAGATACCCTTATGCTGAATACGACAAGAGCCCTGATTATTCGTTTATTGGTTGTCGCCCTGACCGGCCTGACGATCAGTCTGCATGCTGTTGCCAGCGACGAGCGCACCTTGCTGGTCTTCGGCGACAGCCTGAGCGCAGGCTATGGCATCGATGAAAGTAAAAGCTGGGTGAATCTGCTGGCGAGCAAATTGACGCATGAGGGCCTGGCCTGGCGTGTCGTCAATGCCAGCGTTAGTGGCGAGACAACCACTGGCGGACTGTCCCGACTACCCGCTTCATTGCAGGCAAGCGAGCCTGATCTGGTGATCCTGGAACTCGGTGGCAACGATGGCCTGCGCGGCTTACCAGTGAACATTCTCAAAAACAATCTGGGCGAGATGATCGAGCTCATTCAATTGGCCGGCGCCAAAGTCTTGCTGGCCGGCATTCAGATCCCACCCAATTATGGCCCGCGCTACACGGAACCGTTCTTTGCCACGTACAGTGAGTTGTCAGCAGAGAAAGACGTGCCACTCGTCCCGTTTTTGATCGACGGCATTCCCCAGCAACCCGAGTTAATGCAGGACGATGGCATACACCCGGTAGCCGAAGCACAGTCGATAATCGTCGACAATGTCTGGCCGTATCTGGAGCCGATGCTGCAAGCCCCTGAATGAGTTAGATTGCAATCATTTAGAATCTAGCGTTCTTACATCCGATCTAATTCCGAACTACACCCGATCCAGATTCCAAGCATTTATATGGCAGGCGTATCGATCGAACGCGGCACAATCAGTTTGTGCTTCATGCGGTATAACATCACCGCCGACCCCAGATTGCAGCAAGCCATAGCCAATAACGCCAAATCATAGTTGCCCGCCACGTCGTAGTACCAGGCCACGATAACCGGGCCGAGTGCCGACATTCCAAATGTAAACGGCATGGCTGACGAGCGCACAGAACCAAGAAAGCGGCGCCCGAAGAAAGAAGCCCAGATCACTTCCTGAAGCGGTATCAACCCGCCCCAGCCACAACCCATGAGAAAGAACCCGCCGTAGACCAGAAAATCCAACTGTCGGGACACGGCAAACACGATCACAATCACCGCACAACCGGTTACGGCAGCACCAAGCGCGGCGAGTTTTTTGGGATTGAAGCGATCAATCATTAACCCCCACACCGGTTTGCTCAAAAACGCCGGTACTGACGCCAGTGAAATCATCATCGAAGCAATGAGGCTTGAATAACCGGCATCTGTCATCAGCGGAATGGTTTGCAACAACATCACAGTGATGGATATCTGAAACAAACCAAACGCCAACACCAAAAAATAAAAACTGGAGCTACGCATGGCTTGTGCACGAGTCATGGAGCGCTCGAAATCCAACCGCGCCGCAGCGCTTTGTCCGGGTGACATAGCGTCTTTCAATTTGCCATCCGGCAGCAGGTTATAGTCTTCGGGGCTGCGCCGGACGATGATCGCCATGGGCAAGGTCAATAGCAAAGTACCTAGCGCTAGCAGTTGCCAAGAGGTGCGCCAACCGAATAATTCCACGAGCGCCGTAGCGATGGGCGGCAGGAGTATCCCGCCAAGCGAAATACCCATGCCGGCGATGGCAACGGCCCGGCCTCTTCGCTCGACAAACCACTTGCTCAAGGTGACATTGATAACAAGGTTGCCGATCATCGCAGCGCCCACGGTGAGCATTAATCCATTCAGGATCAACCATTCAGCCAGAGTTTGAATGTCGCTGAGACTGTACAAGGACACCGATAACACGAGGCTGCCCAGCACAATAAACGGGCGCCCACCCACTTTATCCAGATGCGAGCCTATTAAAAATCCTGTGGTTGCCATGACCATCTGCCCGACTGAACGAGAGGCGGAGAATTCGGCTCGCGTCCAGCCGAATTCTTCGGTCATGGGAATCATGAACGCGCCGACGACGTAGTTCGCCATACCGACGGCTACGAACTGGGTAATAAAACCAGCCAATACTATCCAGTAGCCATAGTAGAACGCGGGTTGTTTGAGAGGGGATGCAGATCGATTCAGCACTGAGAATTGGCCGGGCTGGCGGGTTCCTGATTGAGAAAAATGCAAGCAAGTGCAATGTGTCGTTACTGCACGACTATTGCAGAGGCAGCAATGCCGCCACTACTCACCCTGCAGTCCGGTTAATGAGACTTGGTTAGTCCCAGTGGTTGTCGCGACGCATCTGGGGCAGCTGTGCCGTGGCGGCGCTGCATTTGCCGATCAATAGAACGCTGCTGCTGATCCTGGCGCTGCTGGCGCTCCAGTACGGCGCTGCGGTGACTGTACCCGGACTCGCGCGGCAGCAGCCTAATTTGGCCATTGTGACGCGGGTCAGTATTTTGCCAATGCTGTCCATGTCCACCCTGCACGTTCACTTGCGGCACGACAATCACTGGCGGCACATAATCGCGCGACGATCTATAGCGCTCACCCGATTGCACGACCTGAACTTGCAGTTGATCATGCAATTCGGTGAGTTGCTGTATTTGACCAATTAGCGCCGGACTGTGTTCGCCGCCATTAGCACGAGAGAAGGTTTTTTGCAGATCCCGAAAGCGTTGACTGAGCTCATTAAATTGCGCGCTGACAAAGGAATACTGGCGAGCGCGCACCACCGCTTCGACCAGCTGCTGTGCTTCCCTGCTCAGACGCAGCGCCGAAAATTGCACGCTGTTATAGCCGGCAGCATGACGCAACTCGACTGACACTTGCTCGCTCAGGCGGCTCAGTTGGGTCGCGAGCCGCGACACTTCCGGATAGGATGCCTGCCCGGACAGTGGCAACAGCAAGAACACCAGCGCAACCAGCAACGGCCTCGTTCGAAGGTATTTCTGAGACTCTTTTAGAGCGCTCTTGAAAGAGTCTTTGAGAGAACCCTTGATAGAACCCTTGAGAGAACCATTGAGAGAACCATTGATAGAACCTTTGAGAGAACCTTTGATAGAACCTCCGAGAGAACCCGGCAGCCTGAATTTGGGATGACGCATCAGCTTTTTCCTCTAACTGCAGTTTAGCAATTTTGAGAAATTTCGGTAGCAAGTGCAGCTAGCACCACGCCACACCACAAACATCGCGGGAATGGGCGCCAACACAGGAAAAAACGGGGCTTTGGCGGTAGAGCGGCGCGTTACCAGCAGACTTGCAAGGTTTTGATCTAATTGCCGGTAATCGCCAAATACCGGGATATCACCGCATCCATACCCTGATAGAGACATTCCACCACCAGCGCATGGCCAATGGACACCTCCAGAATATCGGGTATTTCAAGAAACCGACCCAGATTTTGCAAATTCAGATCATGGCCAGCATTGACCCCGAGCCCGGCAGCTTGCGCTGCCGCCGCCGTGTCGGCATAGGTTTGCCAGATTGTGTCCTCTGATTCCAGACCAAAATGGGCAGCATAAGATTCTGTGTATAACTCAATGCGATCTGCACCCAGCTTTTTGACCAGCGGTATGTGTTGCGGCTCGGGGTCGAGAAACAAACTGCTGCGGATACCGGCCTTGCTCAATTGTTTGATGACGTCCTTGAGGAGCGCCTCATTGGCAGCCACATCCCAACCATGATCTGACGTCAGTTGTTCTGGCACATCAGGCACCAGAGTGCATTGATCGGGTTTGGCGGCTAGCACCAGGTCCATGAACTCTGCCGTCGGGTTGCCCTCAATGTTGAATTCCACCTTGGGATGTAAGGCAATGAAATCACTGATCTTGGCAACGTCTGTACGCGTGATGTGCCGTTCATCCGGCCGCGGATGCACAGTAATTCCTTCTGCACCCCGGCGAATAGCCGCGCTGATAAAATCGATCACGTTCGGTTCGTCATGCCCGCGCGCATTACGTAGCAAGGCAATCTTGTTCACGTTGACACTCAGCTGTGTCATTCCGGCACACTCTCCTGATTCAAAAAGCCCAGCGCGATTGTCTGGAACACCTGTGGTTTTTCAGCATGCACCCAATGGCCGGTTTCCATTACCGACTTGACGCTGGCATTAGGGAACAACTCGAGAATTTCTGCTTCGTGTTTCTTGCGCACATAGGGTGACAGGTCGCCACGCACAAACAAAGTAGGCCCGGTAAAAGGTGCCTCGGACACCAGTTTTTCGCGCAAGCGATCGTAGTGCTTTTCCAACGCATCCAGATTGAGACGCCAGGAAAAGGTTCCATCTTCGGCGCGCGCCAGATTGGTCAGAATAAATTGCCGCGTCGCTTCGTCTTCGACATAGTCTTGCAAGTGTTTGTCAGCGTCATTGCGATTGCTTACCGTCGTCATGTCCAGACTGCGCATACCCGAAATAATGCGCATGTGATCCTCTGCGCTGCCGGTATATTCAGAAGGGGCAATATCCACAACAATCAGTTTGTTGACCCGGTCCGGATAGCTGAGCGCCAATTGCATGGCTGTCTTGCCGCCCATTGAGTGGCCAATGAGCGAGCATTTCTCAATACCCAGATCATCAAGAAGCTGTATAACATCGTCAGCCATGTCCTGATAATTCATGGCATCTTCATGGGGTGATTCGCCATGATTGCGCAGATCAACCGCAACAACAGAAAAATGTTCAGCGAGTTGTTTGCTGTGCCATCCCCAGTTAGACAAACTGCCGAACAAGCCATGCATAATAAGTACTGGCTCGCCCTGCTCGGAATAGCGTCGGTAATTCAGCTTCATAATTTCAGTCACTTCAATGTCTTGAGAAGTTCGATTACGTCATCATGATGGGACTTGGTTTTCACCTTGTCCATGATGTGCGAAATGCGCCCTTCTTTATCAATAATAAACGTTGTTCGCACGATACCCATGAATTCCCGGCCCATGAATTTCTTGAGATCCCAAACGCCGTACTTGTCAGCGATGGCATGATCTTCATCGGACAGCAGCGTAAAATTCAGATCATGCTTGTCTTCGAATTTCTTCAGGCGTGCGAAAGGGTCAGGGCTTATGCCAAGAGCAACTGCATCCAGTTTGGCCAGGTCTTTCTTGGTGTCACGTAGCCCACAAGCTTGCACGGTACAGCCGGGAGTCATCGCTTTGGGATAGAAATAGAGCACAACATTTTTCTCGCCTTTGAAATCCTTGAGACTGACTTTGTTGCCGTCCTGATCCTGCAGCGTGAATGCGGGTGCCTTATTGCCAATCTTGATAGCCATGTTTCCTCCGTGGTGGTTGCTCGTTCGCGCGGGAGACGCATTATAGCGGCTGTGGGCGAAAAAGGCCTCATGCTAACATCCCTGTCATGACACGACCCATGACACATCCCATGACACGTCCGCCGCGCTCCATCGTAGTGCTGACTGGTGCCGGCATCTCAGCCGAATCCGGAATTCGCACGTTCCGCGCCTCTGACGGGCTCTGGGAGAATCACCGTATAGAGGATGTCGCCTCGCCTGAAGGCTTTTTGCGCAATCCCACTCTGGTCTATGATTTTTACAATAAACGCCGCCAGCAGCTGCTGTCAGATGAAATACGCCCTAATCCAGCACACTCGGCGCTGGCGCGCTTTGAGCACCAATTCGCGGGCGATTTCCTGTTAGTCACGCAAAACGTCGATAATCTGCATGAAAGAGCCGGCAGTGAACAGGTTCTCCATATGCATGGCGAATTACTGAAAATGCGCTGCAGTGAATCCGGCATGGTGTTCGATATTCGCACTGATCTCAGCCTCGACACTGAATGCCGTTGCTGCAACACCCCTGGCAATCTGCGCCCACACATTGTCTGGTTTGGGGAAATGCCGCTACACATGCAACAGATCAATTTAGCGCTGACCCAGTGCGACCTGTTTATTGCCATCGGCACATCGGGCAATGTCTACCCGGCGTCCGGTTTCTACCAGACTGCCAAGATCCACAAGGCTCATGCAGTGGAATTAAATCTGGAGAAAACCCATTCTGAATTCGATCAGCATGTCGTTGGCCCCGCCTCGGCAATCGTGCCCGAGTTTCTCGACAAGCTGATTGCCAATACATAGTGAGTAGCGCTGCATCGCTGCCTCGCCAAATTTACTGGCGCTTGACTGGCCGACCTTAACTGCGTTTGAACAAGCGCGAGGTCACGCGATTGAACAATGTTGGTGACGCTTGTGCCGCCATCTGTGCACGCTCTTTATCGCGGCGACGTCCGTACTCTTCCGCAGCCTGCTCGGCAATCTCCTGATCAAACGAGGCCGGAATCCATTTGGGATTGCGAAAATGTTTGTGTTCAGCCGAGCTGAGCATGGGCGTGAAATACTGACAATCTGCAAAATAATAATGCGTCACTTGCGAGTGGCGACTGCGAGTCGCATCCCAATGGCCCTCACCACCGTGTATCAAATTGGCATGCCAGATAATAGCGTGGCCTTTCTTGATAAGCCCATATTCCTTGCGCAGCTTCTCTTCCTTCACCAACTTGTGCATGCACTGTTCGTATTTGGGGTAGTCATCCGCGGTGGGACGCAACGCAAAGTCCTGCATGGTGAGCTCGGCGCGCTTGTGGGAACCCGGGTAGTACAGCAAGGGGCCGTTGTTCTCGTCGATGTCTTCCAGCGCCACCCAGACACCAGCCATCATGTTGCCAGGAATACTGTTGAAATGAATGGTATCCGAGTGTGGTGCCTGACAGGTGCCAAAGGGAAAATTCAGCGTTTGAAAAGGCAGGGCCTGACGTCCAAACAATTGTTGCAAGGCGCTCAGCACTTGATCTTGAACCGCTAGTTGGCGCGCTTCATCCACCAGTTTCCAGGCATCCATGACACGAGTTGGAGACGTGGGCTTTTGTTGCCATTGCAGCGGATAGAAAGGCTGTACTTTGGCAATGATTTGTTCGAGTAACTGCTCATCAAAAGCAAAATCAACAACCAGATAACCCTGCTCATGAAACAAGGCGATGGCCTGATCGGTTAGTGGTGCGGTAACAGCTCTCAACATGACACTGGTTCAGGGCAAAACAAAACCCGCCTGTTTTGCCTGCTGCCTTGTAAATATTTCGCAATTTGCAGGCCCAAGTCGCAATTTTCTACTCGCCACATTGGGAATTCGCTGCAGCATACTGACTAGGCTTTGGCCTGTCTATCAGCCTTTAAACAGTTGTAAATTTTTAGCAGAAATAAAGGGTTAATTCTTCCGGGAGCAAACACTCTTTTGCATTACAAAGTTGTAATGTCAGGCGCAAGCGCTGTTGCGGTCGTTCGTTATCCCATCCAGTCACAGTGTCGGATAAATCCGGCCAGACAACTTGCACCGCAACTTCCCGCTCATAGATCGCCACAGGCCGGCCCAGTTGCTGCAGCTCACCCGTGGCAGCCGGATAGTTTACTGAGACTTCTGGGGCGTTTTTGTCCGCATTCGATATCGCCAATGCCTGCAAGTCACCAGCACCGCTCTGCTGTGCATCTGCTTTATCCTGCGCCTCTCTCGGCGCTCTCGCGACTGAGGGTACTGGCGGCGCGGTTAAATGCCAGCCGGGTTGTAAAGTGATATGCAGTGTTAACGCATTGCTGCGCTCCGGATGCTGCTCACTGGTAATGCGCGCCAGACCATTGCTGGCATAACGGATAAACTCAATAGCGCCGTGCTCAATTTGGCCATGCAAACGCAGCAAACTGGTATGGCTTAACGCGTGCTCATTGATCGAACCTGCGAGTCGATTCAAGGCCGCCGTGATATAGCCCTGGTAGAAGGCCGCGTTATGTTCACTGTCCAACAACGCACTGCGTTCCTGCAGCCGTTGCAGACTGATAAGGGTTGCCGCCACTGGCGACAAGGTGGCCCCGTCGGCGGCATTGCGGGAACGGGCCAATAACGGACCTGCCTGTTGTTCAGCGCTGAGATAAAACCCGGCTTTGCCCGCATCCCAAAAATGCCCCAAACAATAGTCCATGATGCGCATGGCGTGTTGCAGATAGTCTGCATTGCGGGTGACATCGAACAGCGTAATGAGTGCCTCACAGAACGCGCCGTAGTCTTCCAGCTGCGCGGGTATGGACGTTGTGCCATCCAAAGAGATACGTTGCAGCTCACCGCTTTCAGCAACCAGCTGCTCGAGCAGTGTATCCGCGGCCCGGATTGCAGCAGCCAACCAGTCATCTCTGGACAACTGCCAGGCTGCCTGCGCCAACGTGTGAATCATAGCCGCGTTCCAGCCAGCAATGAGCTTGTCGTCACGCAGCGGATGAATGCGCAGCTCACGCGCTTCATAAAGCTTGCCCAGAATGCGATCCAACTGCTGCAGTAAATCTGCCTGGCTACTGGCAATAGATTCAGCCAGTGGCGCTTGCAGATTCGGGATATTACTGCCCTCGAAATTACCATCATCGGTAATACCGAACAGTTCGACAGCCAGCACAACTTCTTGTGGCTCAAGCACTTCTTCGAGTTGTTCGCGCGTCCATAAAAAGAACGTGCCTTCTTCACCCTCGCTGTCAGCATCGGTGGCAGAATAAAACCCACCAGAAGAGTCCTGCATATCGCGCAACACATAATCCAGTGTCTGCTCAACGATGCGCCGATAAAATGGCTTGCCGGTGACAGCCCAGGCTTGCAAATAAACCAAACCCAGTTGCGACTGGTTATAGAGCATTTTTTCGAAGTGAGGTACGAGCCAATACTGGTCAACGCTATAACGATGAAAGCCACCACCGACCTGATCGTAAATACCGCCCTCGGCCATGCCGTGCAAAGCGCGGTCAACGAAATCCAGAGCGCTACTGGAACGACCGCGAATTGCCTGGTCTAGCATGAACAGTAACAAGGGTTCTTGGGGAAATTTCGGTGCGCCGGCCAGACCGCCAAACTGCTTGTCCTCACGTTTCAGCAAGGTTTCGATACAATTTTGTAGCACTTGCGCCTCGAGCGGCTCTGGCTCACGGGAGTCATCGAGAATTTTTCTGATGGCGCTGTCGACACTGGCAGCACTGTTGGTTAATTCCTCTTTCTTGTTAGCCCAGGCATCGGTGATTTTGTTTAGCAATTCAATGAATGTTGCAGCGGGGAAATAGGTTCCCCCGAAAAAAGGTCGGCCATCGGGCAGCATGAAATTCGACATCGGCCAGCCGCCATGCCCCGACATCAACTGTACGCCCGTCATATAGATCTCATCGATATCCGGGTATTGCTCGCGATCCAGCTTGATGGCGATGAAATCGCGATTCAGCAGTTTGGCCACTTCCACGTTGTCAAAACTCTCCACTTCCATGACATGGCACCAGTGGCAAGTGGAGTAACCAATTGAGAGAAATACCGGCTTGTTCTCCTGCCTCGCCGTGGCAAACGCTTCCTCGCCCCAGGGATACCAGTTCACCGGATTGTGCGCGTGCTGCAACAGGTAGGGTGAATCTTCCAGTATCAGGCGATTGATAAACTGCCCCGAGCCATCAGCCTGCAGGTGCTCAGTGCGTTTGTCGTAACTGCCCTGCTTGTCCGCTTCAGCCTTGCGCAGAGTTTGTTCCAGTGTCATATCAGACAAAATAGTTCCTTTTTTGCTCGCCAGACTTGTGGCGAATATCAGTGTTTGGTTCTTTTGAAGTTGCCAAGGTATCGCTATTCAGTAACGGGTTTTAGAATGAGTTGTCGTTGAATGACAGTATTTTCAAGATCAACAGCCCACGGGCGCTGTAACTAAATTCTGATGAAAGCGATCTAATTAGTACAAGTCACCTGAATGCATCAACATGCTGCAAAGACGAGTGACTTGTTTGCCCTTCCCGCCCCTGTCCCCGCAGGGGCTTTTTTTCGCTAGTCAAAATACAGTTGAAGTTTCGGGTCATGTCCGGCCCTGCTGGCTACTCCTCGTCCAGCAGTTGCTGCAGCGCTTTCGGGAAATACGGTTTGCGCCGCTCATTTACCGCGGTGGTAATGATCTCGGCGCTGACCATCAGTTTGCCATCAGCAGCACGCAATATTTTCTGGGAAAACACCAGCCGCACTGGTGAGGGTCGGCTGGCGGCAACCGAAATACGACACTCTTCACCGGCGTGTAGTGGCGCGCGATAATCAATTTCTGCTCTCGCCACAACAATAATCACGCCCTGCTTGGTCAACTCGGCAAAACTCAAGCCACGGCTTGCCAGAAATTCATGGCGTGCATGCTCCAGATAGTGCTGATAAATGGCGTTGTTAACAATGCCTTGCATATCGCATTCGTAGTCACGAACTTTAAGTTCGATGCTGAAAGGTGAATCACTCATATCCTGACCCGTAATTAGTAGCGCCGATAGACTAACTCATCAGAGAAGCTGGCGACACCCGGGCAGAACCAGATTGTCGCCCCTGCTGAATATTAGAAACCGTTATGACCCGGGAAGATCATGAAGAATTACCAATAGCGAAATGAGCGACGAGAATTGCAATGTCAAACACCAAAAAACCAGACATTAAAAACCAGGAAGTAGAAACCGGAAATAAAAACCGGAAATAAAAAAGAGGCAAGCCAGGCGAGTACTGCTGGCTTACCTCTAACGGAGAACTGGATACGACTTGATACTAGGCAATTCTGATCATTATTAAGGGGATGCCGCGAGCAGGGAAATAGCGTGGTCAGTGGCTTCCGCGCGCAAGCTATCAGCCTGATTCTGAATCCACTGGATGACGTTGTCGTGCGGCACCAGTCCTGTTTCATCGGCGCGATAATCCAGCCCCGCCAACACTTCATGATATGGACCAAAGCCCTGCACACGATAGGGAATCACCAGCGCCTGTCGGCCCGCGGCGTTTGCCTTAGCGATATAGTCACGAATTTGTTGCTCGGCCAATTCCCGCTTGTCCTGCCAATCCTCACGCAGCGTAAACGTGCGGACCGCATGCAATCCCAGTTCGTCGCGGGCCAACTGAGTGCGCTGGCTAATCTTGTCGATCCAGCGCTGGTTCTCGGCATCGTCACCCGGGCCATGAGCTAATACGACCACCACCTCGTCGTCAGGTTGTCTGCTCAGCGCACTGATCCGGTCCAGCAACACCCGGTCCATTTCTTCAGCATCAGCCAGTCCTTCGGGACTCATGTGAAAGGCCAGATCGCTGTCGATCTGCCAGAATCCCATGGGCATACGCATGGCCGTCTGACCGACCGCCTCCTGCTGGGCCTGACGCTTGCTCGGCGCCCCGTCTTCGATACCAAGAATCTGCTCAGTGCGCTCGTACCAGCTCTCTCCGGAGATAAACATCCGCACTACACCGACATGGGCCACACCTTCGCTCTCCAATTGTCGAACCGCACGTTCCATCGACCCGGCATCGGCCATGCCGAAGGCTATGCTGACCGGATACTCGCTGCGCAGTTCTGAAATGGCCTGCTCGACAGACGCGTTCCACTGGGTTCCACCACCGTGCGCCATAACCAATACGCCGTAATCCACTGGCGTAACTGAACTGTTAGCAGTTGATTGGCCACTGCTACAAGCACCCAGTAGCAGGCTGCAAACAACGATCAGACCCGACCAACAAGTGCGCCGTGGCAAGTTAGCGAAAATAATGTTCATAGTCGTCAAATGCTCCTTTTGTTTACTACCATCTGTTTCATGTCTTCTATTGCAAACCATCAGAATTCAACATTCACGCCCGCCCGAAAATTAATCCCGGGCTGCTGGGCATTGGCAATCGTCTGCGTCGCCGACGCTTCCAACCCCTGAATATTGCCCCAACGTGCGTACTGCTCATCGAACACGTTAAACACTCCGGCACGTACTGTGGCGCGTTGCCCAAACCTGAGGTAACCCACCAGATCAACAACCGTGTAGTTGCTTGCAGTGACCTGACTGGTCGAGGAAACGCGGTCCTTGTCAGCCACCGCAGTCATTAAAAACTCGCCGCCCCAGCGGCCTGATTCTTCATCAAAGGCTAACCCCAAGACTCCGGTTAGCGGTTCAATGGAATCAATGGGCACATTGCTGGTCTTATCCTCACCACGGGAATAAGCCAGCGAGCCCCGGAGTTGCCACTGGGGAGCGAGATACCAATTGGCCATGGCTTCCAGACCGCGAATCTCGACTGTCCCGAGGTTCTGGTCCTGAAACAGGCTAACGCTGCCTTCCATGCCGACAAAATTGCTCTCAATAAAATCTTCATAAGTATTGTGATAGACGGCCAGGCTCAAATAAGCCTGGGAGAAACTGGCCCGCAGACCGAGTTCGTAGCCGCGGCTGGACTCGGCCTGCAATGCCGGGTTAGGCACCGTGGCGTAGCCGAAACCCAGATTCACAAACGCCTGATTGCTTTCATCAAAATTGGGTGGTCGATAACCTTCGGCATACTGCGCGAACACCGAATACACTGAATCAAAATCGTAGATCGCACCAAGACTCAACGACAGCTGACTGTCCTCAACTGCTGAAACAGAAAAGCCGCCGAAATTTTCGATATCACCGACACCGTCCAGCAATGTGTCGCTGTCTGGCTCGAGTTCGTACCGGTCGTAACGTAACCCGGGAACCAATGTCAGCCCCGTGCCTGCAACGGTGATCTCATTCTGGACATAAAACCCGTGACGGGTCGTTGTCGAATCCGGAAATGTCTTGTTGGGAAATACCTCTGGTGACGCAAACGGGAATGCGGCAATGGCACACGTTGACTGACCGGTAGCAACAGCTTCCTCACAGCGATTACGTGGCCGTTCGGTTGCCGTTTCATCGATATTAAAACCGTAGGCCAGCGCATGATGCAGCACACCGGTGGTCAGGCTTTTACGCAAATTGAGATTAAGCGCCGCGGTGGTTTGATTAAACTCGAAATCGGTGCGGCGGATCGCATCCGTACCACCGAAGCTGGCCGGGTTGCCCGGATTGATGAAAGAGTAACTAACGCGCTCCTGACGGGTGAATTGCAAGCCATCAGTTTGCTGAACATTGGCAAGCAACTGCAACTCGTCGACCAGTGCACTGTGCAACTGCCAATCGTATTGCACGCCCAATTTATTGCGCCGGGTTTCATCGCGCCCGAGCGAACTGTACACAGTGCTGCTGAGCTCGGATTGAATGTCGACCAGAATCTCCTCATGGTAAGTCTCCGCGTTCAGGCGCAAGCTTTGCGTGTCACTTAATTCCCAAAACCCTTGTAGCAGCAGATTCTGCGCATCACCTTCTTGCGGATTCAGCGCGCCGTTACCTTGCACTTCGCTTTCCGCAAACTCACGGCCGGTCATCTGCAGCAGCAACCCGAAGTCATCTGACTGCCAGGCCGCCGTAACACCTGCCTTGTACTGCTCGTCCGCCGATGCAGCAGAGGTGCGGAAACCAACATAGGAACCACGCTCACTGCCGACCAGATCGCGAGCCGTTTTACTGGTCAGAATAACCGCACCGCCCATGGCATCCGCGCCATAGAGCACAGAGGCTGGGCCACGGATAATTTCCACCGCCTTGAGATTGTCGATCTCAAAACTGTCTTTGCCATAAGACGCCGGCCCAGCAGCATAGATATCGCTACTGCGCACGCCATCGATGACGGTCAATACCCGGTTACCACCGATACCCCTGATGCTGAATCCCTGATTGCCACCACGGGTCGCAGAATCCATGGTGACGCCTGGCTGGAAGCGCACGACATCATCCAGATCATTGGCCATTTCCCGTTCGAGCCGCTCGGCTGGAATCAAGGTCACGGTGCCAGCGATATCATCGATCGTGCGGGGTAAGCGGGTCGCGGTGATGGTGACTTGTTCGATGCGCTCCGGCTCGGTCGGCAGTTGATCTTGCCCATAAGCAAGCGTACTCGTCAGGGCGATGAGCAAAGTCGTGGCAGGTGCCCACGGGAGATGGACAGTTGGAGTCTTGGTCAGTTTCATTCGATCTCTCCTGATAGAACTGGAGAGTCTGGCTTGCTGCCTCGAAGAAACCGGGTGGCTTGCTGGACTCATTGGATTGTCAGGTACGAGACAATCCGCAGTGTGTTGTTAAGATGAAGTGTCTAAGGATTAAGTGGTTAAAAAATTATTTGGTCAGAATCAGTTTGTTGTTCGACGTGATGCGCAAGGTGTAACGATCACCATTGTGCTCGATGATTAACAATTTGCGCTCGCCGAGTAGCTCCTTGCTGGAGACTGCCTCCACGCTGTCTTGGTTCATGGTCGAATCCCCATTCAGGCTCACAAACTACCCGCGTGAGCCGCTGTCAGATGACTAAAATTGAAAGTAACGTTCCGCCCTGCCAACGCAACCGCCGACTTGAGCATTACGGACAAGTGTAGGGAAAACATTCTCTTAATGCAAATGAGAATTATTACTATTTAAATCCTGAAAAGAAAGCCGTTGCCCGGGAAACTGATGAGCGACTCGCCAAGCACGCCTGACAACAGTCAATCAGCTGGCTGGCGGCGGCCGAACATGCCAGAATCCTTGCAATTATTTTCATCGCAAGGAATCTGCTCGATGCTACGACAATTGACACAACAATCCGCTTGCCTGCTGGCCCTTGGCCTGTTTCTTACGCCGCAGAGCTGGGCCGACCACCACGGTGACAGTCATGCCCTGTCACTAGCAGAACTCAGCGAAGGTGAGCACCGATCGGCGGCCAACATCGCCCGAAACCCGTCTCGCCACCCGGTGGAGACACTGGAGTTCTTTGGTCTCGAGCCGAACATGACAATCATCGAAATCTTGCCATCTGGCGGTTGGTACACTGAAATCATCGCGCCCTATGTGCGTGATCATGGCAAATTCTACGCTGCCCACTTTTCACCCAATGCCACGACAAGCTACATGCCGCCTAACCTGCGTAACTTCGAAGCCAAGCTCAGTGGTAACCCAGAACTGTATGGCCGCATTACTACCCGACACCTGAATCCGCCACATGAGGTTGTAATTGCCCCGGCAGAAAGTGCCGACATGGCGCTGACTTTTCGCAATGTGCACAACTGGATCATGGCTGGTCAGGAAGCCGAGTTCTTCGCCACTTTTTATGCCGCGTTGAAGCCAGGAGGTATTTTGGGAGTGGTCGAGCACCGCGCGTTGCCAGATGCTGGCATGGATGTAATGCGCACCAGTGGCTATGTCACTGAAGCCTATGTCAAGCAGCTGGCCGCTGAAGCTGGCTTTGAGTTTGTTGCTGCTTCAGAGATCAACGCCAACCCTGCTGATCCGACCGTACACCCTGAAGGCGTGTGGACCCTGCCGCCGAGTTATCGACTGGGTGATACTGACCGCGAAAAATACGCCACAATCGGGGAGTCCGATCGCATGACACTGAAGTTTCGCAAGCCTGAATAATGCTGAGAAAACGACCGGGCGCCAGACTAGCGATCAGTCTTGTGCCCGATCGTATATCCGCATCAAAGTGATTGGTTCGCCAAATGAATTTGGCTGAATGATCATATCAATGCGCAAGCGATTGCCACCCGCGAGCAAAGTATAGGTTTCCAGCGTAAAGCCACCATCGCGTGGCCGCCCTTCAACAATCAAGGACTCTTCTTCCCAATGGCCGAATGACCAGTCGCTGCCGCCTTCATTGTAAAAATCTGCCGCTGTAGTCCGACGCCGACGACCATCGGTATGAAAGACTCGCTCGTAATCATCCTCATAGATAAACACGAATTCAGGCTCGGC
This sequence comes from uncultured Gammaproteobacteria bacterium, assembly GCA_913060975.1. Taxonomy (GTDB): domain Bacteria; phylum Pseudomonadota; class Gammaproteobacteria; order Pseudomonadales; family Pseudohongiellaceae; genus UBA9145. The sequence continues at coordinate 88,840 of CAJXVC010000010.1, read as the reverse complement.
GTAGCTGATAGTTAATACATCGTCATAGGACAGCCGATCATAAAGCTCGTGTTCGGGCGGCCCACCGCGATAGAAATCTTCCCGGTTGTTAAACAAACCGCGGCCACCACGACCGCCACCGGCCTCAATAGCCTCTTCCACCTGATCATCCGTATCATCACTCAGCTCGTCATTGATCAGCCACTGCCCGGTGATACCCTGACGAATATCAACTTGACCTGGCGCGCTCACCGAAAGACTCGTGCAGCCCAGCAGCACAAGCAGCCATGCAAACTTCACTTTTGTTCTGATCGTTTCGTTCCTCATAGACTTTGTGTTTGTAATGGTGCTTTTATCAGTCGGAGCGGATTTATCGGGCATCATCGACATGCTCAGCAAGTGGTTTGTGCAAAAACTTGTCAGGTTGCTTGATCAGCCAGCGGGCCAATACAAAGATCAACCCAAAAAGTAGCAAGTAATAAAACGGGAATGCAATGAGGGATTGCACGAATACTGTCCGCTGGTCGCTTGTGGCTTCCATATTGCCCCCATTACCAACTCGTAGTTGCGCGACCCAGGCGGTATACAACAGGCTGGCCAGAGCCAGCCCCAGATTCAATGCCAAGCCCTTGAAACTGAGAATCGTCGCGCGCATGGCCGAATCTGCTTCCTTGTTAAGATAGTAGCTGGACATGAATTGCACCATGCTCATCATGGCAAACGTCCCCACCGCAAAAGCCACACCCCAGAGCGGGACTGCAAAGGCAATACCCACGAGCCCGACAAGCAAGATTGCCGACAGGATAAGGAAGTTAGTCAACGGTGAACAGCTGTGCACCAGAATTCGGGATACACGCGCATTCACAATAGCCAGCAAAGAGAGCGATGCACCGACCACGCCGAAGAGCGGGACTGGAATATCAATAGCCCGCCAATATTCGCTCGCCAGCACCACGAACTGCCGCCCTACCGAGTCCAGGGCCAGCGCAGCTATAATGACAAACAACACGAAACGATGATTCAGAGTCCAGCGGCCCGCCTGCAGGATCTGCTGAAAAGCTCCGACTATTAACTGCCAGCGCGACTTGCCTGAATCTATAGCTGAGTCTGTGGTACTGCTTTCGGCATCGAGATCGTACATGCCTAGCGCCACCACAAGAACGATTACGGAAGAGACTGTTGTCAACAAGATGGGCAGGCGAATAATCATGTCACCGGCTAACTGCCAATCTGGATCAAGCCATGCCAGCGCCCCATTGACGATGGCCGGATCATAAACCAGACCACCAAGAATCATACTGGTGAAGAAGCCTATCGCTACGACAATACTGTTTTTTTCCAGCAGCGCCGACCAGTGCGCTTCGCGGCCCAACTCTTTCAGAGAATCATAGGCCAGCGCCTCATCGGCACCACTGGCAGCTGCCTCTGACAATCCTGAACACAAGCGATTACCCATAAACATCAAGAACAGCCATGGCGATGCCCCCGTTGGCGCGAACAGAATCAGCGCCATCTCGACAACCATTAACGCACCGGCAAAAACCACCAGAGTCTTCCGGCCCACAATGTCTGCCAGTGCCCCGCTCGGCACCTCGGCACAGACAATCGACACGGCCCAGACAATATTGAGAATGGAGAACTGCTCCAGAGTCAGCCCATAGTCCAGGAACAGCACCGTAAAAACCGGGTAATAAAAACGTGCTGAGTAAAACAGGCGGAACAGAATAAAGCGCCGCAGATTGCCTTCCAGCGCCTTTCGCCTTTGCTGATCACTCCCTGTTGCTGACTCTGTCATGGATTCCTGACCTGAGCGATAACACAGCATTGGAGTCGCTGCGAAATGCATGGATAGACAATCGGTTTGTCATTCTGTGGCTGCAGGCTAGCCCGGGCTGATCCGGTTTTCAATGATAAGAAGCACGTAGAATTGAACAGGTCACTGTGAATCAGCTATGCTCCTTACCTGCACCTTATCCAGAGCGACAATAAAAACTAGGGGGAAGACTGGAATGACTATGCAAAATACGCCACTGCTGATGTCCAAAATTTTGGGGCGGGGCGCGCAGCTCGACCCGGAAGTCGAAGTTGTCACCATGCAAGCTGACGGGACTCACCGCCAGACTCTCAAGCAGACCTGGGACCGCGCCAATCAGTTAGCCCACGCGCTGACCGAGCACGGCATCAATGTCGGTGACCGGGTTGCCAGCTTCATGTGGAATAACTACCGCCATCTGGAACTTTATCAAGGCGTCCCGTCGATGGGTGCCGTGCTACACACACTCAATATACGGCTGTCCCCTGCTGATCTGGAATACATCATTAATCACGCCAACGATCGCGTGATAGTTATTGATGAAGACTTGCTACCACTTCTCGAACCTATCAAAGACAAGATTCCCTGTGTCGAACTCATTATTGTCTGCCGTCATGGCGAAGGCACCGAAAGTGACATCGATCGCCAAGTCGACTATGAGGACTTCATTAGCGGCAAACCGACTGTCTATGAATGGCCGGAGATCGACGAAACCTCACCCATGGGACTTTGTTATACATCCGGCACAACCGGCAAACCTAAGGGGGTCATGTATACCAATCGCTCAACCTATCTACACACTCTAACTGAATGCCTGACCGACGCCATTGGTCTTTCCTGTGTAGATTCCTTGCTTGGCATTGTCCCCATGTTTCATGCCATGGGCTGGGGCTTGCCCTACGCTGCATCCATGCTGGGCTGCAAACAGGTCATGCCGCACCGCTTCATGATTCCTGATGCTTTCCTCAGATTAATGCATGAAGAACAAGTAACTGTATCTGCCGGTGTCCCCACAATCTGGCAAGGCGTACGCGCAGCACTAACAGCAGAACCCGACAAGTATGATTTGAGCAAGCTGAAGAAACTGACCTGCGGCGGCTCCGCACCGCCAGTGGAGATGATGCGCTGGTACTGGGATACCTACAAAATTGAGATGATCCAGGGCTGGGGCATGACCGAAACCAACCCATTGGGCACCATTTCCCGCATGGTCGCCAAGCGCACTCATGTGGACATCAGTGAAGAAGAACAATTCAAAAATATCGCCAAGGCAGGTCTGGCCATGCCCGGTCTGGAGATGGAGATATTTGACGAAAAGTGGAATGCCCTGCCGCACGACGGCGAGACTGTGGGCGAACTCTGCATCAAGGGAGCATGGATTGCCTCAGAGTATTACAACGACCCACAGCCCGACAAGTTTCATGACGGCTGGCTGGTTACTGGCGACGTCGCCAAGATCGATGCGGGTGAATACATCATTATCGCCGACCGCTCCAAGGACATGATCAAGTCAGGCGGAGAATGGATCTCTTCCGTTGATCTGGAAAATCATATTGTCGGTATGGCTGAAATCTCACAGGCAGCGGTGGTCGCCCAGCCCCATCCGAAATGGGACGAACGCCCCGTGGCTTTGGTCGTTCTCGGCGACGGCAACCAGCTGGACGTTCAGGCTATTCTCGATCATTGCAGTGACAAGTTTGCCAAATGGCAGCTGCCTGACGACGTGCTGGCAGTTGAGAGTTTGCCGCTCACTTCGACAGGCAAACTGGACAAAAAAGCTATCCGTGCGCAGCTGGATCAGGATGGCTATCAATTACCAGACTTACGCTAACAACCGAATAGCCTCTAGCCGGGATGGCCTTGTAGTCGTCCCGGCTCACCCCCCGACCGCAATCACATAAATCTCCAGTTACACTGAAAGCTGCCATTCCGACTTGGCTGCGTTCTATCCAATGCCATGCTATTGCGATCGAGCGGCGGCGCAAGTGCAAAACTCGCATATTGTTTCTAATACAAGCGAATTGCCCTGCCGAAAACCACGTCTGGCACAGCGAGCCAAATTGTTACTATTATTTTGGTGTCCGCGACATTTTTCTGCCACCTTGCCGATACATGGCCTAGAGACGAGTCGCGCAATCAGAACCTGGAAGAACACTACAATAAATGGAAAGTTTCATCATACAGGTGACGCTGCTCGTTATCGCCGCCGTTTCGAATATCGCTCTGCTAATTAATTGGCTGGGCAATCGAAGCATTCCCGGTTTGAAGCTGATCAGCTTCGGCTTCCTGATCATGTCCCCTGGGGTCGCGGTACTGGCGACAGCTGGTGATTTTATCCTGTCTATACCGATAATCTTCGCCGCAGCAACAATCTTTACTGGTCAGGTTACTACTCTCATCGGAGTAGCAGAATTCTGGAATCAGGAACATTCCAGGCTTCCGCACGTGAGTATCTGCTTTTTTGGCGCAACCCTTATTTGTTTTTCGTTCGCGCTCACAACAAACGCTGGGTTATTTTGGCCAGCCGGATTTTACGCCACCTCGCAATTGTCGTATTACATCTCTTGTATTTTCATTCTTCAACGTGGCCTGCGCATCGAACGCGAAATTCGGCCTGCCATGACAGTGAGTCCGCATTGGGGCGTCCATCTCGCGACCGGAATGTTCACCGTCAATATCCTTGCCAACATCATCTTGGCGTATTTGCGCACTAGTGAGTTGGGCATCTCGTCAGAAACCATCAGCGGCTTACAGCAACTGATCGCATTCACCACGATGTCAGTGTTTGCCTTTGCGATTATTATTATGTCAATGGAGGAGTTGGCGGCAGAATATAAAGAAGCTGCCGTTTTCGATCCTGTTACTACCATACTGAATCACCGTACTTTCATCGAAGTAGGTCAGCGAGTATTGGGAGTGGCGCTACGTTATTCTCAGCCAGTCTCCATGCTGGCAATTGAATTGGAAAACATGGACGAGATCGCCAAAACCCATGGTTTCAAAGTTGGCAATCATGTTCTGCATCAGTTTGCACAGCTGATCACAGACAGACGCCGTAACGAGGATGTGTTGGCCCGCTGTGGCTTCAAGGAATTTCGCTTGTTACTGCCAGGTATTGATGAGACTGGCGCAAGCATTGTTCTGAAGAAAATCCAAAGTGAGATTGAAGCACATGCTATTGAAATCGCAGATCAGAAATTACAGCTCAAACTCAATATTGTCAGCGTTACTTGCAAGGAAGAAGACCTCCATTTACAACAAATGATGCAGGAAGGCGATATCGAATTGTTGCGACTCAAGGAGAATAACGCGGCTGGCTAATCGCTGGCCCCTCTCGGCGACATTAAAAAGCAATGCAATCGACAAGGCCAGGAACTCGCAATACCAGCCTGATAACAGGTAAAAAGTCGTAAATACAAGCAGTTAGAAAATTTTGCAGTGGTTCAGCTGATTTTAAGTTCAGACTACGTATAATGGTTTGTAACTACTGAGGAAGCACCCACTATGATCATGGTTCAAAGTACATTTCATCTTGTGCCCGAATCCCGGGACGACGCCATAAAATTGATGAAAAACATGGTTCGTCTGTGCCGCAAGGAACAGGGCTGTATGAGCTACGAGTATTTTGAAGGCATCAGTGATGCCAATCAGGTCATTTTATTGCAGGAATGGGAAAGCGCTGAAAATCTGGAAGAGCATTACCAGACTGAACACATGGAAAACTTCTTGAACAAACTGGGCAAATTTCTGGAAAGCCCGGTGAGTACACGCAGCTATCTGTCTCAGGAAGAACGCACCGTCAGTAGTAGCAAACTCACCGACGAACCGCCCAAACCCGAACAAACGATTCACTGACCGATTGGCAAGGTTGGTTTGATTCATGGCGCTGAATCTATAGCACTGAATCTGCCAAGAGCCACGCGCGTCTGCCTCAGGCGCCAAGCCTGATCATCTAGCGATAGACTCGTGAGCTATTCAACGTTCCCGGTTTTACGATTCGCAATCACTTAATTATTCTCAACCACCCTCTCGCTCTCATCCTCTTTGGCAGGCGAAATCTCGCCAGCATCGTAACGCCGGAAATAATCCCGCGCCACATCTCTGACTTTGGGTGCCAATAGAAAAGTAGATAGCATGGTCGGAATAGCCATGACCGCATAGGCACCATCAAACAAACTGATAACCGCCCGCAGCGAGGCAACTGCACCAACGGCTATCAATGCCATATAGATAAGCAGATAGTATTTTTCACTGGCCGTACCAAAAAGAAAGCCCATGCATTTGCTACCGTAGTAGGAATAGGTCAGCACAGTGGTGGTACTCAGTACCAGCACCATCAACAACATGATGTAAGAACCGAAGCCGGGGAAGGCTTGTTCATATGCCTGTGTAGTAAGCGTGACACCGACAGCATCGCCCTCCCAGACACCCGTAATCAAGATTGCGAGCGCGGTGCAGGTACAAACGATGAGCGTGTCGATGATCGGCCCCATCATGGCCACAAGTCCTTCACGCGTCGGCTCGTTGGTTTTGGCTGCACCATGAGCCAATGATTCAGTGCCCAGACCAGCCTCGTTGGAAAAGACCCCCCGCTGCACACCAATCAGTATCACCGCGCCCAGCGAACCACCCAACACCGATTGTCCAGTAAAAGCATCGCGAAAAATCAATCCAAACATGGCCGGGATTTCCGAAAGATTGCCCAGCAATAAAATGGCTGTCATCAGGAAATAAAACACGACCATGGTCGGCACCATGCCCGCCGCTACCGCCGATACGCGTTTTACTTTGCCGACTGCGACTGCATAGATCACCACTGTCAATATCAACCCCATCGTGAGATCGAATGCAAAATGACTGTCCGCTGTTGCCACACCTGCAGGTATTGCCACGACATCGCGCACAATTTGCACAAGCTGATTAATCTGAAAAACCGGTAGCGTGCCGAACATGCCGGCAATGGCGAATAAATAGGCTAACGGCAACCACTTTTTGCTGAGCCCTTCGCGAATGACATACATGGGGCCACCCTGCAGCTTGCCCGCGTCGTCATAGCCTCGGAACATGATTGCCAAAGAGGCTGTATAGAATTTCGTTGAAATACCGACCAGGGCGGTCACCCACATCCAGAAGACTGCACCTGGACCACCGACTGTAATGGCGACAGCAACACCGGTTATATTGCCTAAACCAATGGTGCCGGCCAACGCTGTCGCCAGCGCTCGAAAATGGGAAATATCACCGCCTGCATTGGCGGATTGCCGGGAGTATTTGCCACGTAGCAAATCGATGCTATGGCGCATGTAGCGAAAGTGTTGCAAGCGCGAGTGCAACATGAAGAAGATACCGCCGCCGACAAGCAAGACAACGAGTTGGGGGCCCCACATAAAAGCAGCGAAGGCTGCCAGAGCTTGTTCAATCTGCTGCATCAAGTGCCGCTCCTGATTGGGATGACAGGGAGCGATGCCTTGGATTTACTCCATGCAAGTACTCGTACAACTGGCGGCGCAACAGGATTAACCACAGGATTCGCTTTCGCTTAAAGAGGACTTAGCTTAAAGCACTGACGAAAGCGGCGCAAATAGTGCGCCCGCGTGCACTGCGAGCTCTCTCACAAGCAATTAAACTACCTGGCAAACACGCTAGGGAATATTATCGGCAAATCTGAAATCAGCTGGCGGCTCGGTATTTTTTAAGTGGCGCACGAAATAATCCCAGCGCCGCTTCATGAAGTAACGACCATTGCCAAATCCATGTCGCGCTTCAGGAAAGACAACGAGATCGAACTCCTTCTCGGCTTCGATAAGCGCCTGCACCACAAGAAACGTGTTAGTAGGATGCACGTTATCATCCAGCAGGCCATGCGCTAACAAGAGCTTGCCCTGCAAGTTACCCGCAAGCAATTGGTTCGCCTGATTATCGTAGTTTGTGCCAGTCGCCGGCGAATCAGTCTCTTCCAGCACCTCCAACAACCCCTGCCATTTCTCGGCCCAATCGTCTTCGTAGTTGCGATTGTCATGGTTGCCCGCACCTGAAACAGCGACTTTGTAAAAATCCGGATAACGCAGAATGCCTGCCGTTGATGCAAAGCCACCGCCGGAATGCCCCCAAATACCAACCCGATCCAGATCCATGGCCGGATGAATTTCTGCAAGCTGGCGGATAGTGGCGATCTGGTCCGGCAAGCCGTTGTCGCCCATATTGCCGTAGTAAGCATCGTGAAAAGATTTCGAACGGCCCGGTGTGCCCATAGCGTCCACTTCCACAACAAAGAAGCCAAGCTCGGCGACTGCCTGCTTGTCACGCCGCGAGGCCTGAAACGAGCGTGAACCCACACTCCCTGATTGTGGGCCCGGATACAGATAGTTCAGAACCGGGTACTGCTGGCTTGGATCGAAGTTACTGGGGCGATACAACAAGCCATACAAATCGGTTTGACCGTCTCTGGCCTTGACGACAAAGGGCTCTGGCGGCACCCAACCACTGTCCTCAAGCGCACTGATATCGGTCTGTGCCAACAGCGTCACCTCATTGCCATCACGATCACGAACCATCGCCTGCGCCGGTTCGGTGGGCGTAGAGAATTCATCGGTAAAATAGGCTTTTGAATCGGACCAGGTGATTTCGTGATGCGCTTGACCCGGAGTCAGCATCGTCATCTCACTGCCATCGAAATTAATGCGATAGAGATAGTGGTAATACGGACTACCCTCTTCCCGACTGGCGGCACGAAAATAGATTTCCCGCGCTTGCGTATCGATATGTTCAACATTGAGCACCGACCAGTCACCCGAGGTAATCTGTTGCTTTAGTTCACCAGTGCCGAGGTCATACAAGTACAGGTGGCCCCAATTATCGCGCTCGGAAAACCAGACAAACTCATTGCTGCCTTGCAACAGACGCCAGTTAGGCGAATCGTATTCAAAGCCGGACTCATAGTAGGTATCGACGGATTCAGTAAAGACATCGCGTACCGCACCCGTGTCAGGATCGGCGACACGTAAGGTTGCAATCTTGTGGTCGCGTGACGAAGACACAAAGGCTAGCTGGTCGCTGTTAGCACTCCATTCCACATCAAGAAACACACCGCCGCGGCCTGCCACGTGATCTGTCGTTGTCGAGCGTTGTGGGTCTGGCGGCATATCCAGTCTGACGAGCGTCGGCTCAGGTTCAATATGAATGATCACGCGCTCCAGCATGAAAATATGCTCATCGCCTGGCAGTGGGTATTTCCAGGCATCCAGCTCCGGATGACCGACCTGCGTGGTGTATAAATACATCTCTCCGACGTTGCGTCCATCGTGCCGGAATGTAGCGATCTTGTTGGAGTCAGGTGACCACTTAAGCACCGGACCATCATCACGTGTCCAGCCGGCATTGTTGGTGGCGTAGCCATAATATTCTTCGCCGTCCGTGGTGAGCTGCACTCGCTCGTTGGTTTGCGTATTGCGAACCCAGAGATTGAAGTCGTCGATGTATGCAGCCCAGCGGCGATCTGGCGACAGGAATTCATCTTCCGCAGCTTCCGGCAATTGCTCCAGTGCCATGGTCAGCAAATCCAGCGAGTACTCATTACCATCATGGCGGAAAGTTAATGTGTCGAGCGTGTCATTGACCTTGAGGTCGCGCAGAGTCAGATCATTGGCGTCCAACTCTGCATCGCTGAATTCGGCCAATGCTCGCGTGAACAATACCTCATCGAAAAGTGCCGTTGTGTTTCCGGTCGCACTATCGAAAATCTGATACTCGGAGCCTTCTGGAGTGGAGCGCTGAAAAATCAGCCGGTCATCTGGCTGCCAGTATTGCACCAGAATCTCGCCACTAACCAGCTCACGAGTGTTAGGAGAAAGAAAACTTTCCGCGCGCTGATAATCACTTAGCGTCACCGCGTCAGCGGTATCTGAAGCTGGCGCAGAAGGCTCAGTACAACGCATCAAAAGCGCCAGAAGCAGAAAGCCACAAGTATTGCGTGTCAGAATTCCCATGGACCACCTCCCGGTGCAATGCTGTCGAATAAAGGAAAGAGAAGTTAGGTCAAAGCATCCAGAATGAGGTTGGTTGAGTCTACAAGTCGCTCATCTCTCGGACGCAGATCGGGGGCGAAGCCGACCCCGGTCAAATGTTGCAGCCCCTGGATATAACGCATGGCGATCTCACCAGCCTGCTCTTCAGTAAATTGCTGATCCTTCTCTTTAACCATACCGCGCGCGAACTCCTTGGAGAAAGACACCGGCTTGCCGTCTCGAGTCAACAACTCACCCTGATCATCAAGTCGCCAAAAGCGCGAGGAATCCATTGTGTAAAGCTCATCAGCCGCCACAACATTGCCGCGACTATTAATACCGTGCTCGGTCTTGGTGTCTACCAGTACCATGCGCTTCTCACGCAGGTATTGCGACACCATGCCAAAAGCCATGATGGATGAATTGCGGATCTGGTTGTATTGCGCAACGGTACAGATTTCATTGTCAAACAAGTATTGCGAATCGATAGTGCGATCTACTGCGTCTTTGGTACTCGGCGTGTCCATCAGGTAAGGAAGTTCGCTATTGGGCTCCAGCTCGGCGACCATCAATTCATGCCCGGCATAGTTGAGCAGATCCTGCCCTGCATCCCTGGCCGCCAGCCAATGCTGGTATAGCGATGTCGATGTCGAGCTCTCAGCCATGTACATACGCAGCACGTTTTCCAACTTAACAAGCTTCAGGTTTTCGGCTGGAATCACTGTTGAGCTTGGTGCCAGGCCGGGGACCGTAAACTGGGACGTACCCAGTATGTCCTTCACCAGTTTCAGCATGTGGTCATGATTAAATGCCAACACCTGATCCTTGAAAGGGATTGCGCCACGATTCACGTCATGAGTTGAAATTCTGTTATTGCGGAACATGAGGCGCAGAGGCTCACCACTTCTGGTGACCAGCGCCTCACCAAATACCGAATCGGAAACCTTGCCTTCCAATACAGTGCAGCCTTGCAAACGGGGAATGTCGCCATCTTCAATCAATTGCTTGATAGGTCGGCCTGTATTGACGGTAGGGCCGTGCGCCACCACCAGTTCACGGATGTCTTTGTCGTCTAGCATGAATTTGTCGTCTGCATTGATGGTGGGAAAGAAGCGAAGCGTACCAAACTTGGCCTGAGAGTAAAAACGCTTCCCACAGGAGCGCACAATGCCCGGTGCATTACTGGTCAAGCCCCCGCATTTTCGGATAAGGTGGACAATAGGCGAATGCAGTCAGCAGCCTTACTTCGCCAGGACCGGTTCAAGTCAAAAATTATAAGAATCAATAATGATAAAAAGGACAATAAAATGCCTTACCGAACTAATTCGACGCCCCGCCACATTATCTCCAAGCGCAGTAAATCACTGCACTGGTTGTCGTTTTTCTGCCTGACGCTCGTCAGCAGCCTGATCTGGGCACAGCAGCCACCGCCACCTCCTGGTGCCTACGACGCAGCTCCCTATCTGGGCCAGGTCCGCAATACTTATCTGTACGGGGATATCTGGGAACGCCCGCAGCTTTCTGCTCGTGATCGCAGCATGATCACCATCGCTGTCAATCAGGCCCTCTATGCAACCAATGAACTGCGCTTGCATATGGGCCGGGGTTTGGACAATGGCGTTACGCAAACAGAAATATCAGAGATCATTGCCCATGTCCTTTGGTATTCAGGCTTTCCCACTGGCGTCAACGCCGCACGGGTAGCTGCCGAAGTTTTCGCTGAGCGTGGTTTGCCTGCCACACCGCCTGGCGCCTCTTCACGGCAACCCCCGGTCGATCCTGAATTGGAGTTTCCAGGCGCTTTTCCGCAAACACCGTACTTGCGTGATTTGCTCAATCAAGTGGTCTATGCCGAAACTTGGATGCGACCTGAGTTGTCCCCACGTGATCGCAGCATGATTACTGTCGCGGTCGGGACTGCTCTCTATGCATCCAGCGAAGTGCGCTATCACGTAGGTCGGGCAATGGACAATGGCGTCACACAGGAAGAAATCAGCGAAATCATTACTCATGTCACTTTCTATTCCGGTTTTCCAACCGGGGTCAATGCTGCCAGAGTGGCTGCAGAAGTTTTTACAGCTCGCGGATTGGACCTGCCCGATGCTCGATTCCCTGGCGCGCCCTATCTGGATGAGTTAATTGATGGTCTGGTCTATGGCGAGACCTGGACGCGCCCAGCACTGTCCCCCCGGGACCGCTCGCTGGTCACAATTGCCATGACACAGGCGGCCTATCAGAGTGACCAGCTTCGTGTGCATATTGGTCGCGGACTGGATAACGGGGTGACTCCTGCCGAGTTGTCCGAATTGATGGCGCAGATCACCTTGTACTCCGGCTTTCCTACCGGCGTGAATGGATCGAGAATTTTGGCTGAAGTGTTGCAAGAACGGGGCATTGCTTTGCCCGACTAATAGCGAATCTGCGTCGAAGTCAGGGCTGGGTCACACCAGCCCTAGTAGCCGGCATGCTCGTGCGCTGACTGTTCTGATTCGGCTCTGCTAAGCACCTGGATGCGATGCGAGGCAACTGGATTCGCGCCTCGCGCATCAGTTTGCAGCTTGGCAATACGCGTCGCTGGCAATAAGATCTGAATGATAGTGCCTTGCCCCACTTCACTACTGATAGTCAGTTCACCGCCATGCTGACGGACTATCTTGTTGACTGTAGCAAGCCCAAGTCCGTGACCAACACCTTTCTCTTTCGTTGTGAAGAAAGGCTCAAGCACTCGCCGTGCTGTCTTCTCATCCATACCCGAGCCATTGTCACTCACACTTAAAGCTACATACTGACCTGGCTCGAGCGTGTGGGAAAAAAGATTGTCCCCTGCAGCGGCAATTGCCACACTCTCGGTTAGTATCGAAATCTCACCTCCTTTACCTGTCGCGTGACACGCATTGGAAACCAGATTTAAAAGAACCTGTTCTAACTGGCGCTTATCAGCCACCATGCTGTTGAGATTGGATTCAAGTTCAAATTTTAATGTGCATTTGCCCTTCACGATTCCACGTAATATGTCTGAGAATTCATTCAAGATCGTATTCAGGTTTAGAAATTCTTTGCTCGGTTCCTGATCTTTACCCAATTGCATCATCCTCGACACAAGCAAAGCAGCTTTATCTGAGGATTTGCGAATAGTCTCAAAATAGCCATAAATCGGGTCGTCCGGCGACAACTCGGACTGCCCCAACTCTGTGGCCCACGTGATGGGCAACAACATATTGTTAAAGTCATGAGCAATACCACCTGCCACCAGCCCCATGGATTCAATATGCTGCATCCTCGCGAGGCGTTCATGCATTATCCTCTCACCGAACTCGATGCGACGCTTCTTTGCTTCAATAAATTGCATCAATCTCGCAATGCGATAGAGCGCGACAGTCAATATTAATGACGACAAAATAGAAAGCAGGAAAATACCGAAATGTGCTTCATAACCGAATAAATATTCACCGCCAATAACGATACCGGAAAGCAGGAAAGGCATGATTGCGACGTAGGGTAACAATTGCTTGGCGGCCAGAGCGCCCAGCGAATTTCCGGCGAAAAAGCGTAGATAACCGCGGTTAACCGAATCCATAAGTGCTGCGGAAGCCAGAAACATTACTGCCAACGCCGTGTGTAACGCAAAACTTGCAAACAAGGGGAAACTGTACAGTGACGAGATGTCGAACAGATAACCGAGTGCCGCCAACAGTCCGATTATGAATACTGACACAGCAATAAGCTGCATCGCTTTGAAATTCAGTTTGTAGCCACACCAATAAGCAGTGCAAAGCAGCAAGAAGGACGTGGAAGTGCCGATCGACATTCGACCAGGGCGAGCATCGGCCGCAGTGACATTGTCAGTGACAAACAGTTGATCAACACCAAGGTCTATCTGCAGCATGGACTGCAGTACGGTGAGCCCGGACAGAGCTGCCACCAAGGCAATACAAGCAACATAGGCAGATTGAATCCATGCTTGATCTTTGAGTCTATGCAGAAAACCGGAGCCAGCAAGCAGCACAAAACACAAACCCGTATTGAACTTCATACTCGCCAAGCCAGGCAAGACTGACCGGAAAGTTTGCGAGTCCAATAACCAACCAAGCATACCGATAGCGCCAAGCAGAAACGCACAACTATAAATAAGCAGACTGAATGCTCTTGCCATGGAGGAATGGAGCAGTGGATCGCCAGTTATTGCCGGGCCGGTGGTGAGAGGCTGCTGAGAATGCATGCCCGGATCAAGACTGTAAACTTTCAAACAGCGTCCCCTTGAGTTTAATTCTTGGCCAAGTTGCCGCCCTGAAGGTGACTGATCGCAATATCAAAATCGCTATTTAGCCCGTTACTACTAACTCGTTAATGTATCGCTATTCTTCCCTGCCCGATGTTTCTTGGTACTTCCATTCCCAGTATGGGTAATTATTTCTCGCTCTACCTTAAGAGCGAATTGTTACAATTGTAAGTAACCGTAGAAACGGTCCAGTCTCGTCACCTTAATCAACATTTTCATTTTGATAAAAACAGCAGCTGATAATTCCTGCTTCGCGCTGCTTTGTTTCTTAACAAGACTTTCCCCACTTTCTGTCTATTACGTCGGCTCACTTTAAGAATTCATTGGCCTTTTAATCGTCACTGTCGCAATCATTAATGGTAAAAATTGTGACCAATTCCTACGCTGCTGCACTGACTTTTCGATTTATTACTCAGCACTTCTGCACGCATTAACGCACTTTCGATGTAGACTTTTTGCATGCTTTCTTTTCATGCTTTCTTCGCAGACTGTCTTTGTAGAATTTCGTTGCAAACTTTCCTTCGAAGACTTTGCTTGAATGAACTCATTCGGCTTTATTACTGCGCTTGTGTCGCTGACACAAGCATTCAAAATCATCTACGTTTTCCAGTCTTAAACTACACTTTCTATGTTAATCAGTGCGTTAGCATAGTTTTCAATTCGCCGGCTGCCGCGATTTCAATACGAACCACTTAATCGCCGGATTATCTTTCTCATCAACTTACGCTTTCACGGTACCACAGATTTAACGAGGGTCAACCGAATATGAGAATTTTGCGAATCGTTGCGTGCTGTTCACACAGGCTGTCAAATCATGTGACGGCGATACAGATTTTTGAATCGCACCGCCAAAAAAAGAAAAGAAATGAAATGAAATGAAAAACAGTGCCGCCACCAAAAGATCGGTGCCAGACAAAACACCGGAGTCATCGCTAACTCGATATGCACTGAGGGGCACCGGTTGAAACCTGATAGAAGCGGAGGTGGCGGACGGCTGAGCGACTGCGTCCCCGCCGAATCAAGATACAGGCTGGAATTCAGGCGCTAACAATAGGGGAAGTAAACGGGGGGAAAGAAAAATGGTGCCGCCACCAAGAGTCGAACTCGGGACCATCGATGCCAGCTAGTACGCCGCTATCAACGTCATCTCAATACCCGCTAAGGAGCATCGGTTGAAACCTGATAGAAGCGGAGATGGCGGACGGCTGAGCACTGCGTTCCCGTCCATTCAAGACAAAGACCAGAATTCAAGCACGAACAACAAGGGGGTCAAGCAAGGAAGGAAAAAATGGTGCCGCCACCAAGAGTCGAACTCGGGACCTGCTGATTACAAGTCAGCTGCTCTACCACGGCTGAGCTATAGCGGCACAACGAAGGGAATGATCAACTATCCCAATCGAGCGGCGCATAGTACAGAAATTCCTAAGTGGGTTCAATAGCTGAATTTGCCTTTGTCGATCCAGCAACATAGGCCCGTCGGCGGCGCAAAAACGGCCGCTCAATACCCCTAAAAGTCAGCGCGGACGCTATCAGTACCACTGGCAAGATGAAAATCAGGGTATTCAGCAGAGCCGTCGTGATAGGGGTGCCCACGACTACCAGCGTGTCCCACCCCTGCCCCATGAAGTAGCTCAGCACTACATAGTGCACCAGATAAACCGAGTAGCTGACCGCTCCCAGTGCGACCAACACACGCCCCGCAGGTTTCGGAAAATGCCGCGACAACGATAGATAACCCAGCAGGAAGATCGCCCAGACTGCCGCCTCAATGGTCGGCCACAGAATCCAGACATGACTGTTCTGCGCACCGCCGCCCATGCGGTTAAAAATGAACAACACCAACAACACCAAAACTGCTCCATAAATCGCCTGCCAATCGCGCAGCCGACCGGGGGCAAACAATTGACGATAATAAATACCTGCCAGCATGCCGATCAGAAACTGGTCGAGCCGGCCGAGTATTGACCAATAGCCGATGCGCAACATATCCGCGCCCTGCCACCACAGCCCCGCACGCAGCACAATCAACGCCAGTATCAGGCAAGGCAAAACACGCCAATCCCAGCGTTGTAAGGCCAGTAGCAGCAAGGGAAATAGCAGATAGAATTGCCACTCGACCGCTATAGACCAGGAGACAAAAGTAAATGGACCTCCTGAGAACGCCGTGCTGCTATTAGCCATAAAAAAAACAGACTGCAGCAGTGCCGCCAGCGAGGCATTCTCCGCATAGAAAATGACTCCCAGTGCCAGAAAAAACAAAAACAGTGGGTAGGTGCGCAACAGGCGATTACGATAGAACCCGGCAAAATTCAGGCGCTTGTGGAGTGAGCCCACGGTAAACACAAAGCCACTGAGAACGAAGAACAGCGACACAGCCGTATGTCCTTCGACCACTAAGGCCATGAAAGGATTGCTGGCCACGGGCCAATTGGACGGGTTATATGGCGCCACTGACACCATGCCCCAGGAGATGTAATGCAAACCATGAAAAAAAAGCACGAGTACGGCGGCAAAACCGCGCAGGTGATCAAGGGCTGGGATATAACCGAAATTGCTGCTTTTCATGGCTGTTCAGGGGCTGTGTAAGAGGCCAGCCGCAAGCATACTAACTTGACAGGTTATTTGCTAAAGTACTCCTCTACTTAAGCAATACGATATTTGATCGGCTGGCCACCAAGTAGCACCACCAGTGGTCAATGGAGCATATTCAGGAATGTCACTGTCACCAGTTCTGCAACAATGGCTTGGATACTTGTCACTGTACGGCTGGATATGGATCATCCCGATTCTGGAAAGGCTGTTCCCGTTACGTGGCCAGAAACTCCTGCGCCCCGGCATTCTGAACGATCTGGTCCACACCTACCATCCCTTTCACTTGTGGATCATTCTCAATAGCGCGTTCTACGCCTGGGTTGCAACCTACGCCCAACAACACGGCGGCAACACATTTCCCGGACAGGGTGCGTTGGTCGATGCGCACTTGGGATGGAGTCTGCTCGCGCTATTTCTGATCGGCCATACGACTTTTTACGGCGCCCACTACCTGAGCCATAAAATTCCCATGCTTTGGCAGTTTCACCGTGTCCATCACAGCTCACAGACTCTGGATTCTTTTTCGACCAGCCGTTTTCACATTTTCGACAAGACTCTGTTTGCACTGCCCGCGCTGATGCTGATCGCTTATTTTCAACCCGACCCGGGAGTGACCCTGGTCTACATTGCGTTTAGCGATTTTTGGGGACGTTATGGGCATGGCAACATCAAGGATGCCCATTGGCTGGGTTATTTTATGAGCAATCCCAAATTTCACCGCTGGCATCATTCCAATCACCCCGAGGCTATCGACAAGAATTTCTCGGCAGAATTCAATTTTCTCGATTATCTGTTTGGTACTGCTTACTACCCGAAAGAAGGTGTGCCCGATAATTTTGGGGAGAGCGGCTACAGCAACAACATTGTTGTACAACACTACCGCCCGTTTCATGACTGCTACAAGATCGTGAAAAAGGATGGCTGGATGGCACTGCTTAGGAAACCCAAATCCAAGACAAAGCCCGAGTCCAATGCCAAACCGGACCCTGACACCCACCAGTCCGATACTCTCAACGCCGTACACGAGTAATCGTATGACTAGCCCGATAGATTCTGCCGCCTGGCAGCAACTGCAAGAGCATGCCCAGCGTTTCCAGCGCCGCGACTTTCGATTGGACAGTTTGTTCACCGACGACCCAAAGCGATTTCAACACTATTCAGGGCAAGCCGGCGAATTACTCGCCGACTACTCCAAACACTTTATAGATTCGGCAAGCCAGGCTAGCTTGCTGCAACTAGCCCAGGATCAGGACTTGCCGGCTGCCATCGCCGCCATGTTCGCCGGAGCCGAAATCAACAACACTGAACAACGCGCCGCATTGCATGTGGCGCTGCGCGAGCCTGCCAACAATCGTTTTCCCGAAGTGGCAGAGACTCTGAACAAGATGCAACAATTTGTTCAGGCAGTGCACGATAAGAGCTGGACTGGTTACACCGACAAGGCCATTACCGATGTCGTCAACATTGGCATTGGCGGTTCCGATCTCGGTCCGGCCATGGTCAGTGAAGCACTGGCCGCCTTTCATGTGCCCGGTCTGACTGTGCATTTCGTTTCCAACGTTGACCCCAATCATCTACACAGCGTGTTGGCCAGACTTGATCCTGCCACAACACTGTTCGTCATCGCCTCGAAGTCTTTTACGACGCTGGAGACCCATCAGAACGCGGCCGCAGCACGGCGCTGGTTTTTGCAAAGTGCTGGCGAAGCAAGTCACGTCGCCAGGCATTTTGTTGCCATTTCCACTAATCTGGATGCCGCCGCCGACTTTGGCATCGACCCCGGCAATCTATTCCCAATGTGGGATTGGGTGGGTGGTCGCTACTCTTTATGGTCTGCTATCGGCCTGCCCATTGCTCTGGCCATCGGCTTTGATAATTTCAGGGAACTGCTGGCTGGCGCTCATACCATGGATCAGCATTTTCGCGACACAGATCTGCGCGATAATTTGCCTGTGCAGTTGGGCTTGTTGACCGTGTTTTACACAGCCTTCTTCAATGCCCACAGTACGGCCGTGGTACCTTACAGCCAGCCATTGGCACAGTTTCCGTCGTATCTGCAACAACTCTATATGGAGAGCCTGGGCAAGCGCGTGCGAAAAGATGGCAGCGTTGTGGAAACCAATACCGGTGAAGTTCTGTGGGGCACAGCGGGCACCAACGGTCAACACTCCTACTTTCAGTTGCTGCATCAGGGCTGTGAATTCACTCCGGTCGATTTTATTGCCTTCGCTCAATCCGGTGTTGCTGACAGTGCTGAGCAGCATCGACATCTGCTGGCCAATTGCCTGAGCCAATCTCTGGCCTTGATGTCAGGCAAGCCCGGCGAAGACAACCCGCACAAGCAAGTGCCCGGCAATCGACCCAGTACAACCTTCATCATGCCAGCATTAACACCGGGTAATCTCGGCAGCCTGATCGCACTGTACGAGCACAAGGTCTATGTGCAAAGTGTCATCTGGGACATCAATGCATTTGACCAATGGGGCGTGGAACTTGGCAAAATTTTGTCGAAATCCATGTTCGCCGGATTCGGCAATGCTGAGAGCAGAGCGCAACTTGACCCTTCCAGCGCCGGCCTGCTCAATCAACTCATGGCTTGGGAAGAACAGACTTGACCGATTTCGCAAATAAAATAATTGTTGGCAGTGAAGAATGGTGTGGCTTACCACAGCTTGGCATTCCTGCCGTCAAAGCCCGCGTGGATTCCGGCGCCAAGACCTCGGCGCTACACGCATTCAACATCCGCGTTTTTAAACGCAGCGGCGTGTCCTGGGTGAGTTACGAGTTACACCCTATTCAGCACAACCGCCGCGTCATCGTGCGCTGCGAATCAGAAGTGGTCGATCGGCGTATGGTGAAAAGCTCCAGCGGCGTCGCCGAAAAGCGTTATGTCATCAAGACGCTGTTACAGCTGGGCGGTCACAGCTGGGAAATCGAAGTCACGCTAACCAATCGCGACTCCATGGGCTACCGCATGTTGTTTGGCCGCACTGCCATGTTGGAACGCGTACTGGTCGACCCCTCGGCCAAGCTGTTGTGTGGCGATTATCGCAAGGAAGAGATTAACAACCTGTATGGCCATGCGCCCGCCAAGTTAGACGGCCTGAAGATAGGCTTGCTGGCCAGCAATGAAAACTTGCACAGCAACAAACGCATTATGCAGGCGGCCGAAGAACGCGGTCATGAAATTCGTTTCCTCGACATCAAGCAGTGCTACATGAAGCTGCATCCGGAGAGCCCGGAAATACATTACAGTCGCGGCCATACGCTCAATGATCTTGACGCTATCATTCCACGCATCAAGCCGGCACTGACCAGCTACGGTTGCGCGCTCGTCCGGCAATTTGCCAGTATCGGCGTTTATTCCCTGAATTCAGCCAGCGCCATCACTAACTCTCGCGACAAACTGCTCGTACTGCAATTGATGATTCAGCATGGCCTGGATATTCCCGCCAGCTGTCTGGCCAATTCCCCCATCGATGTCCCCGATCTGATTGCCATGATCGACGGCCCACCGTTAGTGGTAAACATGTTGCAGGGCGCCAAAAACGAAGGCGTGGTGACAGCTGAGACGACCAAGTCTGCCGAGTCAGTCATCAATGCATTCAAATCTGTGAACGCCAATTTGCTTATCCAGGAATTTATTCGGGAAGCTGGCGGCAGCAGCCTGCGTCTGCTGGTAGTCGACGGCAAAGTCATCGCCACCTTGTTGCGGCAGTCAACCGAAGGTGAAGAATCAGACCGCCCTGAACCGGGCCCGGCTGCGGCCAAAGTCTCGCAAGCAGAGAAGCGTTTGGCTATCGCAGCCACCAAGGCACTGGGATTGAAAGTAGCCGGTGTCGATCTGCTACGCGGTAGCAATGGCCCACTGCTGCTAGATATCAATGCCACGCCGGAGCTCAAAGATATCGAGTCGGTCACCGGCAAAGATCTGGCTGGCACACTCATTCATGCTGTCGAGAAAAAACTCAAGTGGAAGCGTCCGTTGCACACCGGCGCGGATGTTGCCAAAGTTTGATATCAACCACATGAGGCAGTCAGCAGATTTTCGCAGAGGGCACGCGGAAGATCAGGATTGGTTATTCCAACTCTTCCGCACTACCATGCAGGACTTCATTGATCAGGCCTGGGGTTGGGAAGAACTGCTGCAACGCGAAGGCTTTGCTACCAGCCTGCCCGCCCGGGAATTCCAGATTATCGAAGCTGCTGGCACTGCCGTGGCCAGCTATCATCTGACCCGCAATAGCGACCACTTGCTGTTGGACATGATCATGGTCGAGCCCAGTCGGCAAAGACAGGGCTACGGCCGCTTGATGATGGCCGCAATCAAGGCTGAGGCGCACAAAGCACAATTACCCGTCAGACTCAGTGTTCTGCAGACGAATCCAGCCATCGGCTTTCACGAGCATGAAGGTTTTATAGAATACTCTCGTGACCAGCACAGCCTGCAAATGATCTGGGTTCCTGATTTCGACCCCAGCCCCGGCAACTGATCAATCAACCGATTCTCTTCAATCTACGCTACCCGCGAATACTTGCTGGTAATGCTCCACTGTCGGAAACGGCTCGTAAAAATGATGCAGTAATTGACGCCAGCGCTGATATTCTGGCGAACCACGAAAGCCTTCCGTGTGATCTTCCAAAGACCGCCAGCGCACCAGCAATAAATACTGATCTGGCGTCTCAATACAACTGTGCAGCTCGTGGGATAAATAACCCGGCATGCTGGCAATAATCGCCTGCGCTTCGGCGAAAGCCTGTTCAAATGCGTCACTTTGCCCGGGTTTTACCGACAGAATTGCTTGCTCAAGAATCATGCGTTACTCACTTGCGAGGTCAGAGTCGCGGTGCAATTGGCACCCGGATCTCTTCGCTGGCGTTGGGGGTATCAGGTCGATAGTGCTAGCGATTCAACCAAGCGTGCAGGGACAAGTGGCTCAGATGCAAATGAGCTGGATGAGAGCGGCTTGGATGGGTGTGGCTTAAATGAGTCTGGCACCATTAGGCACTTCCCTTTCCGGCATAGCCAGAACCACGGCACCGGCTTTGTCATAAAACCCGGTTACCAGACATTCCGACATAATGGGGCCAATTTGCTTGGGTGGAAAATTGACCACCCCGACAACCTGCTTGCCTAACAAATCTTCCTTGCTATACAGCGTAGTAATCTGGGCGCTGGATTTGCGCACACCGATTTCCGGCCCAAAGTCTACTTGCAGCTTCCAGGCCGGATTGCGTGCTTCAGGAAACTCTTCGACATCGACCACGGTGCCAACGCACAAATGCACTTTTTCAAAATCACCCCAGGTAATGTGTTCCATATTTACTTTCCTGCTTTATATCGTGCGAATACCGCTGTTTCGCTCGAGCATTGATCGGTAAAGGCTGTGTTGTACGTGGCGCTGGCAAACCTGAACAAATGCGCCTGACTATTCTCCAGTAAACGCTTCGTTCAGCACATAGACATAGGCCTGCTGAGTCATCGAATCAGCCAAGCGAACCTCAGTAAGCACGCGTTTATAGGCAATGCCCTCGAAGCGATCTACCTGTTGCCAGTAGTCCGCCAAGTCAGATGATGAGAACAATAGTCCCTCCACCTGCGGCGCATCATTGTCGAGGATGAGTACCGGAAAGCCTTCTGTAGTCGGCAGTCCATTGGCATGACGTATGCCCGCGACCCAGGCCGGTTGCCACTGGCCTTGCAGATCCGCCAGTACCCATTCATTACTCTCCCCGGGAGCGAGGGAACCATAAACGAAAAGACTATCGACCAAGATTTTTATCTCGTTACTGCTTTAGTGAACGTCTACTTTTGTAAAATTCCATTACTGTTTTCTATTATCACTAGCAAGGTCCAGCAAACTCGTCCGACAAGACATCAATTGCCCGCCAAAAAGATTATGTGCCCAGAAACTCCGGATCTTTCATATGCGCCAGCAAATCGGCTGTCTTTTGCCGCATGAGTGCTTCGTCTTCGCGAGATTCCACATTCAAGCGCACCACTGGTTCGGTGTTGGACATGCGCATATTGAAACGCCAGTCAGTAAACGCCATCGACAATCCATCAGTATGGTCAATACTGTGCGCGTGCGGTGCATAGTGCTGCTCGATGGCTTTCAATAACTGTGGCGGTTTCTCGATTGTGCTATTGATCTCGCCGCTGGCCGGATAAGCCGCCATCCGTTCGTTAACCAGTTCGGATAGAGCCTTGCTCTGCTTGGTCATCAATTCAATGACCAGCAACCAGGGCACCATGCCACTGTCACAATAAAAGAAATCGCGGAAATAATGGTGGGCGCTCATCTCGCCGCCGTAAATGGCATCTTCGCTACGCATACGTTCCTTGATAAACGCATGTCCGGTCTTACACTGAATGGCGCGACCGTGATAAGACTTGGCGATTTCGATGGTATTCCATGTCAGACGTGGATCATGCACAACCGCCGAGCCTGGCGCCTTCTCCAGGAACGCCTGTGCCAGCAGACCCACAATATAATAGCCTTCGATGAAGCGGCCGTCGGCGTCGAAGAAAAAGCAGCGATCGAAATCACCGTCCCAGGCAATACCCAGGTCGGCACCGTTGGCTTTAATTGCCTCGATGGTCGGCGCGCGGTTTTCTTCAAGCAGCGGATTCGGCACACCGTTCGGGAAATGACCGTCCGGTTCATGATGCACTTTGATGAATTCCACAGGTAGATGGGATTCCAGCGCATCGATCACGGCACCTGCGCCACCGTTACCGGCATTGCAGACGATCTTGAGCGGCTTTAGTTGCGCGCCATCGATGTAACCCAACAAATGTTCAATATAGGCCGGCCGGGTGTTCTGTTCAGTAACAGTGCCCTTGTCAGCAACATCCTTGAACTGATTCTTTTCAGCGAGCGCTTTGATGTCATTCAGACCGGTGTCGCCACTGATCGGGCGCGAGCCTTCTTTGACCAGCTTCATGCCGTTGTAGTCTTTGGGGTTGTGGCTCGCTGTCACGACGATGCCACCGTCGACACCCAAATGCGACGTGGCGAAATAAATTTCTTCCGTGCCACATTGACCGATGTTAATCACGTCTGCCCCGGAATCTATGAGACCGCGGGTCAAGGCATCGCATAGTTCTTTGCTGGTCAGACGAATGTCATAGCCCACCACAACTGACTTGGGCGACAGGTATTCGACATAGGCTCTGCCAACGCGATAGGCGATATCTTCATTGAGCTGGTCCGGGATTCGACCGCGGATATCGTAGGGCTTGAAACAGGTTATTTCGTCAGTCATCACCGCGTACCCGCCTTAGGATTTCGTTTGTTGGTAAGTGAAGTTGGTCGCTTCGATAAAGCCATCGACACTGCCACAATCAAAACGCCGGCCCTTGAATTTGTAGCCAATCACCTTGCCGCTCTTGGCTTGAGTCAGCAATGCATCAGTGATTTGCATTTCACCGTTTTTACCGGGCGGTGTATTTTCAATAATTTCGTAAATGTCCGGTGTCAAAATATAGCGGCCGATGACAGCCAGATTGCTGGGCGCATCTTCGGGAGCGGGTTTCTCGACCATGTTGCTGATGCGGTAAATACCATCTTCTTCCTCGACGCCCTCGATCACACCGTACTTATAAGTTTCGTCCTGCGGCACTTCCTCAATCGCGACGATACTGCACTGGTATTTGTCATACAGCTTCACCATCTGCTTGAGTACTGAGTCGCCATCATTATTGACACAGTAGTCATCGGCCAGAATGACAGCAAAGGGTTCGTGACCAATCAAATTACCACCGACGAGGATCGCATGGCCCAAGCCTTTCATTTCTACCTGACGGGTATAGGAGAATGTACACTTGTCGATGATACGACGCGTCTCATCCAGCAAGGCTTCCTTGGACGAGCCTTCGATCTGATGCTCCAATTCATAGCTGATGTCGAAATGATCCTCCAGTGCCCGCTTGCCACGACCGGTGACAATCGCCATACCAGTAATACCAGCGTCCATCGCTTCCTCAACGCCATACTGAATGAGTGGCTTGGTAACGATTGGCAACATTTCTTTGGGCATCGCCTTGGTGGCGGGTAAAAAGCGCGTACCGTAACCGGCAGCTGGAAACAAACACTTCTTGATCACTGACATGAAACTAACCTGATTAATTGCGATGAGTTAAAGAAGAGTGCGAAGACGAATACGCTGTAGCGCTGACAATATTGCACAATGTATTGAGTCACTGACCAGGTCTTCGCTTTAGTCAAACAATTATCGACAACCAAAAACAGCCGATGGTTGAACAGATTTAATCAGTGCGGCCATAAATGTCATCAAACCTAACAATATCATCTTCACCGAGATAGTCACCTACTTGCACTTCGATAATCTCCAGCGGCACTTCTTGCAGGTTTGACAAGCGGTGCTTGCTGCCCAGTGGAATAAAGGTAGATTCATTCGACGGCAGAGCAAATTCCTTGTCTCCACACACTACCTGCGCCGTGCCACGAATAACAATCCAATGTTCTGCACGATGATGGTGCATTTGTAGAGACAGTGAAGCACCCGGCTTAACAATAATGTGCTTGACCTGATAACCCGGAGCATTGGACAGGGACTGGTAAGAGCCCCAGGGTCGATAGACCAGGGTGGCGGTGTCCGCCTCCGGACGCTGCTGGCGCTGCAACTCGGCGACGACCTGTTTAACACCCTGCGCATGATCCCGGTCGGCGATCAATACCGCATCGTCGGTTTCCACGACGATCAGATTGGTAACACCAATAGCCGCAACCAGACGACTTCTGGATTCGATATAGCTGTTTGTAACTTGTTCAGTAAGCACATCGCCACCAAGCACATTGCCCTCGGCATTCTTGCTACTGATATCCCATAGTGCATCCCAGGCACCGAGGTCGTTCCAACCGGCATCGAGTGGCACGACGACCGCACCAGCAGTTTTTTCCATGACGGCATAATCAATTGATTCACTGCGGCACTGGGCGAACACTTTCTCTGGAATATGACTGAAATCATCACGGGCATCGATGGCGTCGAATGCTTGTTGGCAAGTAGCCAAAATGTCCGGCGCGTGTTGTTCAAGCTCACTTAAAAAGTTATTGGCC
Organism: uncultured Gammaproteobacteria bacterium; assembly: GCA_913060975.1. Taxonomy (GTDB): domain Bacteria; phylum Pseudomonadota; class Gammaproteobacteria; order Pseudomonadales; family Pseudohongiellaceae; genus UBA9145. The sequence continues at coordinate 63,088 of CAJXVC010000010.1, read as the reverse complement.
TGGAACTGAAACATGCCGCTATTCCAAACGTAGTCGCCACTGGCAAGATAGGCTTGCGCGGTATCCAGATCAGGCTTTTCAACAAACGATTGCACTGTGAAGGCCACGGACGACTCCAGTGCGCCTCCCTTCTTTATATAGCCATAACCTGTTTCTGGGGCATTTGGCACTATACCAAAGGTCGTCAACTGACCAGCCTTGGCCAGCGGTATTGCGGTCGCTATTGCTCGCTGTAATGCATCCTGATCAGCGATGACATGATCAGCCGGCAATACCAGTAACTGGGCATCATTATCTTTCTGCAGCGCCTGGAGTGCCGCCAGGGCAACTGCCGGCGCAGTGTTGCGACCAACGGGTTCCAGCAGGATCGTACTGTCATCCAGGCCCAGTTGGCGTAATTGCTCGGCGATGAGGAAGCGGTGCTCAGAATTACCGACCACGATCGGTTGCGCGAGATTCTCGACACCTTGCAGCCGTCGCAGCGTACTTTGAAACAAAGAACAGTCAGTATTGGGAAACTGAATAAACTGCTTTGGGAGTTGGGCTCTGGACAGCGGCCACAAGCGGGACCCAATCCCGCCCGCCAGAATTACGGGGTATAACATGGTCTCTTCCTGAGATAATCAGGGCTCATAGTAGCAAACTTCGGGGGCTGTAGATAAAGGGGTAAGTCACTATTCGACGCGGCCGCAGCTTATCAGAGCCATTTTACTATCGATTATTTGCCCCCGGCACGATAAACTCGCAGCCCTTGTAAGTCAGCTCGGGATTGGGCAACAAAAAATCATGAAAACAAGGAATGACAGCTTCGTTCCCCAAAGCTCCTATGAAATGGATCAATTGGTGGAATGCGGCTACGGCAAATTATTCGGCCCCGGTAATGCCAAATTACCAATAGATAAAATGCTGATGCTGGACCGCATTACCAATATCACTGCGGACGGGGGAACACATGGCCGAGGCCAGATTGTGGCTGAGTTGGATATCAAGCCTGACCTATGGTTTTTCGACTGCCATTTCCCCGATGACCCAGTAATGCCCGGTTGTCTGGGACTTGATGCACTCTGGCAATTGGTCGGCTTCTTTCTCGGCTGGTCTGGTCATCCAGGCAAAGGCCGTGCGTTGGGTGCTGGCGAGGTGAAATTTACCGGTGAGATTTTGCCGACTGCCAAGAAAGTGGTGTACGAATTGAACATCACTCGTGTGATTGACCGTAAACTGGTCGTTGGCATCGCAGACGGTACAGTCGCCGTCGATGGCAAAGTCATCTACACCACCAAAGCGCTGAAAGTGGGTTTGTTTACCCCGGAAAGTTCATTTAACTAATGACCCAAGAGGTTCCTATGCGACGAGTGGTTGTAACCGGAATCGGTATCGTTTCCTGTCTCGGCAATAATAAGACTGAAGTGTTGGACTCGCTGAAAGCGGGTCGCAGTGGCATTAGCTTCAATCAATCCTATGCAGACGTTGGCATGCGCAGCCATGTCAGCGGCACTGTAAATATCGACAAGGAAGCGCTAATCGACCGCAAGATTCTGCGCTTTATGGGCGACGCGTCGGCCTATAGTTATATTGCCATGGCTGAGGCCATCGAAGACTCTGGTCTTTCTGAAGCCGACATCTCCAATGAGCGAACTGGTATCGTGGCTGGTTCTGGTGGCGGCTCCCCGGAAGACCAACTGGAATCTACCGACATACTGCGTGAGAAAGGCATGCGCAGAGTCGGACCTTATCGAATTCCACGCACCATGAGCAGTTCGGTTTCCGCCTGTCTGGCGACCCCCTTCAAGATTCGTGGCGTGAACTATTCTATCTCCTCTGCTTGTGCCACTAGCGCACACTGCATCGGCAATGCTGCTGAGCTTATCCAGATGGGCAAGCAAGACATCGTGTTTGCCGGTGGTGGTGAATCCGAACACTGGTCCATGTCGCACATGTTTGATGCTATGGGCGCACTGTCAACCAAATACAATGAGACACCGGACAAAGCGTCGCGCGCTTTTGATGCCAATCGCGATGGCTTTGTTATCGCTGGTGGCGGTGCCATGCTGGTCATCGAAGAGCTGGAACATGCCCTGCAACGTGGCGCCAAGATCTATGGCGAGTTAACCGGTTATGCTGCCACTTCAGACGGTTATGACATGGTGGCGCCTTCTGGTGAAGGCGGAAGCCGCGCCATGCGCATGGCCATGGACGGGCTGGAAGGCTCTGTAGACTACATCAACACCCACGGCACCAGCACACCGGCCGGTGATGTTTCGGAGCTCAACGCCATACGACAAGTGTTTGGCGAAAACATTCCGACAATTAATTCCACCAAGTCGCTGACGGGTCATTCTTTGGGTGCAGCCGGCGCTCAGGAAGCCATCTACAGCATCCTGATGATGGAACACGATTTCGTGGCAGCTTCTGCCAACATCGAAGAACTTGATCCAGCCGCTGAAGGCATACCTATTGCGCTGGAGCGCATTGATAACGCCGGTTTGAATCGCATCATGTCGAATAGTTTCGGCTTTGGTGGTACCAATGCCTGCCTGGTCTTTGATCGCTACTCGAGCTAATACTGGCAGCGTGTAAGAAGCGCGCCAGTTCACGGGTCTACTATGCTATGAAAACCCGACTCACAACCACTGCCCTTCTGACGCTGCTGCTGGCTATGGCCGGCAGCCTGGCGTTAGGCCAAACTTCGGGTTTGTCCTCCCTCACTGGCAACCAACGCCCGGAACCACTGCCGTTGGAACAGGCTTTCCCTCTCTACCTCAGCGCAGTGGATGGCAACAGTTGGCAGCTCACCTGGACCCCGGCCACTGGTCACTATCTGTACCGCCATGCCTTTGCCGTCAGCCTGCAAAACACGCCCGATGTCGAGCCGGTGCCAGTTGCCATCGATATCCCTGAAGGCCTGCACAAGACCGATCAGTTTTTCGGTGAAATTCAGGCCTATTACGGGGGTATCAATATCACAGTGGCACCTGATCAAGCCGTTTCCGAACAAGCCGTCCTGTGGGTTGAATATCAGGGCTGCGCCGACTGGGGTTTCTGTTACCCACCACAACGAACTGCCCTGCCGCTCTACCCTTAAGCCACTCGCGTCTCACCCTGGCTTCACTCTGGCTTGCCAGCCTGCCAATTCACCGCCAGAAAAACCCTAACTGCGCCCATTGGCCGAATGTTGGCAGAAAGCGGGTGAAAACCAGCTTAATTTCTGAGAAAATGCCGCCAAAGTTTGCAATCGGTCGGTAACTACCCAATTGCAGCTAAACCCAGACATAACAACCTGCGGAAGCACCTCATGGCATCAATTCTGGCCCTTCATGGACCCAACTTGAATTTGCTTGGCCATCGCGAGCCACATATCTATGGCAGCGATACGCTGGCTGATATCAATGGCCGTCTGGCGAGCCAGTGCGAGGCCGGCGGACACCAGTTCGATCAGCTGCAAAGTAATGCCGAAGCAGACCTGATTAACCGTCTGCACGCAGCACGCAGTGACGGCACCGATTTCCTGCTGGTGAATTTCGGTGGCTTTACCCATACCAGCATTGCTCTGCGCGACGCGATTTTGGCCAGTGAATTGCCCTTCATTGAAGTGCATTTGTCCAATCTGCACGCGCGCGAAAGCTTTCGACATCATTCGTATTTTGCTGATATTGCAGTTGGTTCAATCGTCGGGCTTGGCGCCCAGGGATATGAGTTGGCGTTGCAAGCAGCATTTAAACAACTGGAGAAATAGATCTAGCCTTCCGGGACTGCATTATGGATATAAGAAAAGTTAAAAAATTAATCGAACTGTTAGAGACCTCCGACGTCGCTGAAATTGAAATCAAGGAAGGTGAGGAAGCCGTGCGCATTAGCCGTATCTCTTCCGCCGCCCCTGCGCCTGCCCCTGTCTCCATGGCAGTACCACAGGCTGCCGCACCGGCGCCAAGCCCTGCCGATAGCAGTGCAGAGAGCAAGCCCGGCCCGGCAAGCTCAGGCAAGAAAATCAATTCACCCATGGTGGGCACGTTTTATCGCGCACCATCGCCCTCATCTCCGCCATTCGTTGAAATCGGCACCCATGTGAAAGCTGGCGACGTCGTGTGCATCGTTGAGGCGATGAAAATGATGAACCAGATTGAAGCTGATCATTCCGGAGTGGTGGAAGCCATTCTTGTTGAGGACGGCGAACCGGTTGAATTTGATCAACCACTCATTTCCATCGTTTAACTAACGTTTAACTACCGGTTGATTTAAGCCATGCTCGAGAAAGTTTTAATAGCCAATCGCGGCGAGATTGCCCTTCGCGTGCTGCGCGCCTGCAAAGAGTTGGGCATCAAGACTGTCGCCGTTCACTCCACCGCTGATCAGGATCTGATGCACGTTCGTCTGTCCGATGAATCCGTGTGTATCGGCCCGCCCAGCGCCACAGAAAGTTATCTCAATATTCCGGCCATCATCAGCGCCATGGAAGTCACTGACGCCGATGCTGTGCATCCAGGTTATGGCTTTCTGGCCGAGAATGCGGATTTCGCCGAACAAGTCGAGAACAGCGGCTTCATCTTCATCGGCCCGAAGGCAGAAACAATTCGCGCTATGGGCGACAAAGTATCCGCCATTGAAATCATGCGCGATGCCGGTGTGCCTACCGTGCCCGGCTCCAACGGTCCGCTGGATGACAATAACGACCGCACACTGGAGTTGGCCAAGCAAATTGGCTACCCGGTTATCATCAAGGCAGCTGCTGGCGGTGGCGGCCGCGGTATGCGCGTCGTGCACAATGAAGCCGCGCTGCTGAAAGCTATCTATGTCACGCAATCCGAAGCCAAGTCCTTCTTTGGTAGCGGTGTCGTGTATCTGGAAAAATTTCTTGAAAACCCCCGCCATGTGGAGATTCAGGTTATCGGCGACGGCAACGGTGATGCCGTGCATCTGGGCGATCGTGATTGCTCACTGCAGCGCCGCCATCAGAAAGTCCTCGAAGAAGCCCCGGCACCTGGAATTCCCGATGACATTCGCAATGCTGTGGCGAAAACCTGTGTGGATGCGTGCAAGAAGATGAAATATCGCGGCGCCGGCACGTTGGAATTCCTGTATCAGGACGAGAAGTTCTATTTCATCGAGATGAATACTCGTGTTCAGGTGGAGCACCCGGTGACAGAGATGATCACCAATGTCGACATCGTCCGCGAACAATTGCGCATCGCCAGTGGCTTGCCGCTGTCAGTCACCCAAGAAGACATTGTACAGCGCGGCCACTCCTTCGAGTGTCGCATCAATGCTGAAGACCCGGCCTCGTTCATTCCCAGCCCCGGCAAGGTCAATCTGTTTCATGCTCCGGGCGGCCCCGGCATTCGCGTCGACTCGCATCTCTACAGTGGCTATACAGTGCCGCCCTATTACGATTCACTGATTGCCAAGCTGATAAGCTACGGCAGTACCCGTGAACAGGCACTGACGCGCATGCAAACCGCACTGGATGAGATCCTGATCGACGGCATCAAGAGCAATACTGCCTTGCAACGCGATCTGGTCAGGGATTCCGAATTTCAGAAAGGTGGGGTCAACATCCACTATCTGGAACACAAACTTAATTCCTGATCGCCCGGATCATACCAACGTACCCGACCTATGTGGCAGCAGCTTACCCTACACGCTCGCTCTGAAGATTGTGAAGAGCTGGAGGACAAGCTGCTGACCCAGGGCGCGGTCTCGATCACCTATCTCGACGCAGAAGATCAGCCCGTTTTTCAAGAGGAGCCAGGTAGCACACCTATGTGGGACAACACGGTGCTACTTGCTTTGTTTACGGAAGACACTGACCTGACTTTTATTCTGGCGGCGCTGCGTAATGAAGAAAAAATTCTCAACCGCGAGCAATTAACCGCTGAGCCACTTGCTGACCAGGCCTGGGAGCGCAGCTGGATGGACAGCTTCCAGCCGATGCGTTTTGGCAACTGCTTGTGGATTTGTCCAAGCTGGCAATCGCCACCCGAGCCAGAGGCCGTCAATCTGTTTATTGACCCCGGTCTCGCCTTTGGCAGTGGTACCCATCACACCACTGCCATGTGTCTCACATGGCTGGACTCTGCCGATGTCGCAGGCAAGACTCTGATAGATTATGGTTGTGGCTCCGGCGTTCTGGCACTGGCAGCAGCCTTGCTGGATGCCAAAGTGGTCCATGCCGTGGACAACGACCCACAAGCCATTCTCGCCACACGTGACAATGCCCAGCGCAACAGCATCGCCGCTGAACGGATCCCCACTTATTTACCTGCTGAACTGCCTGACATGCAGGCAGACATTTTATTGGCCAATATTCTCGCCGCCCCACTGCAGTCGCTGGCGGCCACGTTTGCACAGTTGCTGAAGCCGGGCGGGCAACTTGTCCTGTCTGGTCTGCTGACCACACAGATCGACGACGTCATTGCGGCCTACCAGTCCTGGGTCGACTTCGCAGCGCCCGTCATCGATGCGGACTGGGTCTGTCTCACCGGTACGCGTAGAGCGTGATCTGAACCGGGCAATCCCCTACAATCCCTAACCATGTCTACTGCCTCTCAGGCTCAAGCCAGTGCTTACTGGCGAGTCACGCAATGCCCCGGATGCGATTCCAGCTTTAAAGTCAGCCCGGACGCCCTGGCTGCCGCTTCCGGCAAGGTGCGCTGTGGTGCTTGCCTGACTGTGTTCGTGGCCGAGGAGCATCTGCTCGAAGTCGACCCGATACTGGCAGAGCAACTGGCCACCGCGGCTAATACCAGCGCGCCTGATGACGCAGCGTCCGACGTCGAACCAGATGCGAACATGGAACCCGGCCAGGCCCACCAAACCACTCTGGCGCCCCAACCTGCCGACAATGACGAAGATCGAAGCGACGCCGGTGAACAAGAAGACGAGCAAATTGAAGAGAACCATGGGGAAAATTATGAGCAGGGTTCTGAGGAGAGTTATGGGGGAAGCTATGAAGAAGGCAATGAAGACGACAATGACTCTGTCTTCATCGGCAGCGCCCCGACTGACTATTTTGACCCATCGAGATTCCTTTCAAGTGTAGAGCATCAAGCTGACCAGCCCGCTTCCAATAATGCAAACGATGACAGGTCAACCGTCCAAGCAAGTTCAGATACTTTCGCATTGGAGACAGGGACAGATGAAGATGAAAAGACAGAGGAAGCGGCAGACAAACTCGAGAACGAGCAGGATTTCCACTTCAGCATCACAGAATCAGTCGTAGAAGATCACCTGGATGAAGTGAATCCAGAGTCAACAGACACCACTGCAACAGATCAGCCCAATCAGCAAGTGCAAGCCGACGAACCAGTTTCTCCGGAGGCGTTTTCCCTGCGGGCGAGTTTTTCACTGACGGCGCAACGGCATCAGGCTGAATCTGACGCGCAAGAAAATAGTGTCCATGGCGACGATGGTCCTGATGCGCATGAACCCGACGTGGCTGACGCCCCCGACTCAGCAGACCTATCAGACTCAACAGACTCAGCAGACTCAGCAGACTCTTTAGACAATACCGACATTCATTCAGCGCAAGCAGAATCACCGACACTGGACACGGCAAGCAACATTCTGGAACAGAGGTTCCATGCTGAGCAAGAGTCGATGACTGAGCCTGCCGCCGATGCTGACTCGTTGCAGTCCGGTGACACTCCTGCCGATCTGAATGCAAGCTCTGACATCGGAACCAGCGAAGCCAATCAAACCAATCCAGACTGGCGCGCAAGCGATGCAGCCCCGAACAATCCTGCAGCGGATTCGGCAGAGGCAGTGTCTGAGCAGTTCACTGAGGATCACGACAAGAGTGATGCAGCGCCCGACTTAGAGCCTGACCCTGAGCCCAGGGCTGAACCCGAAGCAGTCGATCAGTCCACCGAAGCCATCAGAGCGCGTGCCTTACAGGCGCAGCTGGATGATGACGAAGCCCTGGAGGCCATTCCCCAGGAGCATCTGGCCGCTTTGGGTGAATTCTCCACACCGGTACAATTCGCCAGCGGCCGGCAGCGCAACTGGGGGCGGCAGATTCTCTGGTCCTGTGTGAGTGTGCTGCTCCTGACTACCCTGGCTGCCCAATATTTCTGGCAGCACAAAGATGCTTACTCTCTGGTGCCCAGCCTGCGCCCCTGGTATGTCATGATATGCGAAGCTTTGTCCTGCCAGTTACCGGTCTACCAAAATATCAGCGCTATTCGCAGCGAGACACTGGCAGTACGTAGCCACCCGGAGTTGAGTAACGGATTGGTTGTCAATGTGGAGTTCCGCAATACGGCGGCTTTTCCACAACCGTTCCCGATTCTGGTCCTGAGCTTCAACTCACCAAGTAATTCTCTCATTGCGTTACGGGAATTTTCACCAAAAGAATACCTTGGCGATGATTTGCGTCAGTTTGATCTGATGCCAGTAATGAATCCTGTGCAACTGGATCTGGAAATTATCGACCCGGGACCCGACGCTGTGAACTACACCATGGCCTTTCGCCGCCCGTGACACTGTCACGGCAAACTAATTTGCTTCGAATCTTCCCATTCAAAAATTAATCACGCCTAAATAGTGATCAACCCTTTATCTGTTTTTGGGACCCGGCTATTATTACCGGCCGTCAAATTTTCACAAAATATCATGCAACAAATCGGGCCCTATAAACTCAACAATAATCTCTTTCTGGCACCGATGGTGGGCGTTAGTGATACGCCTTTCCGTGAAATTTGCATGCAACAGGGCGCCGGCTTAACCATCGGAGAAATGTTAACCAGCAATAGTGACCTGTGGCATATCGAACGCAACCGTCTAAAACAGGTCAAGCCGCAGATTGCTGGCCCGCAAGTTGTGCAGATTGCCGGTTCCGATCCACTGATGATGGCCGAAGCAGCACAACTCAATGTTGAACGTGGCGCGACAGCTATCGATATCAATATGGGCTGCCCGGCAAAGAAAGTCCTGAAAAAAGCTGCTGGCTCTGCACTATTAAAAGAACCGGCACTGGTACGCGATATTCTCACTGCTGTCGTAGCGGCGGTTGACGTGCCTGTTACCCTAAAAATACGCACGGGCTGGAGCCGGGAGACCCGCAACGGCGTGGCTATAGCGCAAATTGCCGAGGATTGCGGCATTCAGCTATTAACGGTGCATGGCCGAACCCGTGAGGATCGATTCCGGGGAGAAGCTGAATACGACACTATTGCGGCGATAAAACAAGCAATCTCGATTCCCGTAATTGCCAATGGCGACATCGATTCGCCGCTGAAAGCCAAAAAGGTTCTCAACAAGACCGGTGCCGATGGCTTGATGATTGGCCGCGCCGCGCAGGGCCGCCCGTGGCTGTTCAGAGAAATAGAACAATACCTGACGACAAACTCACTACCAGCTGCGACATCATTATTGGAACAATTGTCTGTCATTGATACCCACCTTGAAAAACTGCATCACTTCTATGGCGAAGTGAAAGGTGTCTGGTATGCACGCAAGCATGTCGGCGGCTATGTTAAAGAATTACCCAATGCCCGTGAATTTCTGCAGCATTTCAATCAGATCGACTGCGCTGAACATCAACGCGTCACGATTGATCAGTATTTTCATCAAGTCACTGATGCTGAAGGAGCCCTTGCGGCATGAATGATTTCGACGACACTTCCTCGCTGCCACATTACCCGGTAGCCAACGCCGAAAGTGAAGACCAGCCCAAGGCACAAACTCTTCGCTCTGAAGTCGAGCGTGCATTGAGCCGCTATTTCTCACATTTGGAGGGTGCGCCTGTCACAGATCTGCATCAGATGGTGATGGCCGAAGTGGAAGAGCCGTTATTGCAAGCCGTGATGAATTACACCGGCAATAATCAGAGCAAAGCGTCTATCATGCTGGGTTTGAACCGTGGTACGCTTCGCACGAAATTAAAGCACTACGGATTGCTCTAGGCACGTTAGGTTAAATTTGTCCCTATCGCGGTCCTCACCCCTCACTACCAATCAAGTTTAAAAAATGACAGCAGAATCCACTGCCGCCATACGGCGGGCTCTAATCAGTGTGTCTGACAAGACGGGAATCGTTCCTTTCGCGCAGGCACTTCAGCAACTAGGCATCGAAATTCTTTCTACCGGCGGCACTTTCAAGCTGCTGAGCTCGGAAGGCATCCCGGCCATCGAAATCTCCGATTACACCGGTTTCCCGGAGATGATGGACGGCCGCGTCAAGACACTGCATCCCAAGGTTCATGGCGGCATACTCGCACGCCGCGATATCGATGCTGCGGTTATGGAAGAGCACGGTATTCCGCCAATCGATATGGTGGTGGTCAACCTCTACCCTTTCGAAGCCACCGTCGCCAATCCTGACTGCGACCTGCCTACTGCTATCGAAAACATCGATATTGGCGGGCCCACAATGCTGCGCGCTGCTGCCAAGAACAACAAGTTTGTCGCCGTGGTGGTGAACCCGTCAGATTACGACGGCATTCTGGCCAAATTACAGGCCGGCAATGGCGCACTGGATCAGCAAACTCGCTTTGATCTGGCCGTTGCGACCTATGAACATACCGCCGCCTATGACGGCGCCATTGCCAACTATCTGGGCGCCAGACTGGAGCAGCGTGACGAGTCTGCGCAAGCCGCCGAACCGGCGCACTTTCCGCGCACATTCAATAGCCAGTTTCACAAGAAACAGGACATGCGCTACGGCGAAAACCCGCACCAGGCCGCCGCCTTCTATGTCGAGAATAATCCGGCCGAGGCCAGCATCAGTACAGCGACCCAGTTACAAGGCAAAGAGCTGTCTTTTAATAATATTGCCGATACTGATGCGGCGCTGGAATGCGTCAAGTGCTTCGATGAGCCCGCTTGTGTGATCGTAAAACATGCCAACCCTTGCGGCGTGGCTATTGCCGAATCACCGCTGCAGGCCTATGAGCTCGCCTTCCAGACTGACCCGACTTCCGCCTTCGGTGGAATTATCGCGTTTAACCGCGAGCTGGATGCTGAAACAGCCACTCGCATCACTGAACAGCAATTCACCGAAGTCATCATCGCACCCTCGATCTCAGAGCAAGCGCTGGCAATCACCGGCGCCAAGAAGAATGTCCGCGTGTTGAGTTGTGGACAGTGGGATGCCGAGCGTAGTGCCGAGCTTGACTACAAGCGTGTTAACGGTGGTCTGCTGGTCCAGGATCGTGACATCCATCAATTGCACAATGACGATCTCAAGATTGTCAGCGCTCGCCAGCCATCCGATGCAGAACTTCGGGACCTGCTGTTTGCCTGGTCTGTGGCGCAATACGTGAAATCCAATGCCATTGTTTACTGCAAGAACAATCAGACCATTGGCATCGGCGCCGGCCAGATGAGCCGGGTTTACAGTGCCAAAATTGCCGGCATCAAGGCTGCCGACGAGAACCTGCAAGTCAGCGGTTCAGTCATGGCCTCCGATGCGTTCTTTCCCTTCCGTGACGGCATCGACGCTGCGGCCGAAGCCGGCATCACAGCCGTGATCCAGCCCGGCGGCTCCATGCGCGATGACGAAGTGATCGCCGCTGCTGATGAACACGGCATGGCGATGGTATTCACTGCTGTTCGACATTTCAGACACTAGGCCGGGGCAGTTATGAAGATCCTGATTATCGGCAGTGGCGGGCGTGAACATTCATTGGCCTGGCGCTGCGCGCAATCCGACAATGTTGACCAGATTTATGTAGCACCGGGCAATGCCGGCACGGCGACCGAAGCCAAGATGGAGAATGTCGACATCGACGTCATGGATTTCGAAGCGCTGGCCAAGTTTGCCGAGAGCAAGAATGTCGTACTGACGATTGTGGGACCTGAGGCGCCTTTAGTAGGCGGCGTGGTTGACTATTTTCATGAACGTCAACTGGCCTGTTTCGGCCCCACGCAAGCAGCCGCGCAATTGGAAGGCTCCAAAGCCTTCAGCAAAGAATTTCTCGCGCGCCATAATATCCCGACCGCCGCCTTTGCCACGTTTACAAACGTCGATGCGGCGACTGAGTATGTCAAACAGAACGGCGCCCCTATCGTCATCAAGGCCGATGGTCTGGCGGCGGGCAAAGGCGTAATCGTCGCCCAGACTGAAGACGAAGCCCTGGCCGCTGTCAAAGATATGCTGGATGGCAATCGCTTTGGCGATGCCGGTCACCGAGTCGTCATTGAAGAATTTCTCAGTGGTGAAGAAGCCAGCTTTATCGCCATGGTCGATGGCAAGCATGTGCTCCCCATGGCCACCTCACAGGATCACAAGCCCCGCGATGATGGCGACAAGGGGCCCAATACTGGTGGCATGGGGGCTTATTCCCCGGCGCCGGTAGTCAATGATGCGGTCTACAAGCGCATCATGGATCAGGTCATTCTGCCCACCGTGGCTGGCATGGCTGCCGACGGTAACGAATATGTCGGCTTTCTCTATGCCGGCCTGATGGTATCGGAAAGCGGTGACGTCAACGTGGTGGAGTTCAACTGCCGCTTCGGTGACCCGGAAGCCCAGCCCGTCATGATGCGTTTGCAGTCCGATCTGCCAAAGCTGTGTCTGGCCGCGCTGGAATGCAAGCTGGATGCTCAGATTGCCGACTGGGACCCACGTCCTGCTGTTGGCGTAGTACTGGCCGCAGGCGGCTATCCGGAGGCTTACGCCAAGGGCTTGCCAATCAGCGGTCTGACTGACGCCACTGGCGCAGCACAGAAAGTCTTCCATGCTGGGACGCGTCTCATCAATGATCAGGTCGTCACCAATGGCGGGCGTGTATTATGCGCCACGGCCATGGGCGAGACTGTCTCAGCAGCTCAGGCGGCAGCCTATCAGCTTGTCGACAAGATACACTGGGACAAAGTCTACTTCCGTACAGATATTGCACACCGCGCCATCGCGCGCGAGAATGGCAGTTAACGACGGAGTTCAGCCATGTCACAAGTCCCGCACAGTTTTCTCGATCGCTGCCTGATCCAGTTTGATCAGGCCCTGCGCACCTGCACGCCGGGCGCATCCCAGGCACACCGCACGTCACCTGCCGGCAAGCTGAATGATGCCGAATTGAGCGAGCAGCAACGCAAGGATACAGCCGGCCTGATGCGCATTAATCACACCGGAGAAGTCTGTGCCCAGGCGCTCTATGCCGGACAGGCAGCCACGGCTCGACTAGGCGAAGTTCGTCAATCAATGGAGTCTGCCGCTGCGGAAGAAGTTGATCACCTGGCCTGGTGTGAAGAGCGTCTGCAACAGCTGGATAGTCGCCCAAGTTTACTCAACCCGGTTTTCTATTCACTGTCTTACGGGATGGGGGCAATCGCCGGTCTGGCGGGTGACAAGTGGAGTCTGGGTTTTGTGGCTGAAACCGAAGATCAGGTTTGCCAACACCTGGAAGAGCATCTGGAACGTATCCCCTTAGAAGATCAACGCAGCCGCGCGATTCTCGAACAAATGATTGTCGACGAAAAATCGCACGGTAACAGCGCCAGAGATGCTGGCGGCGCCGAACTCCCCACACCGGTAAAAGCGGGAATGAAGCTTTTGTCTCAGGTCATGAAAAAAACGACCTACCGCATCTGATCGGTGCTGGTCACTCAGACCAGCACCCCCTACCTTTTGTTAAGCCTCAATAATCTCGAAATCGTGAGTGACCTTCACGCCGGCGTTTTTCATCATGATCGACGCAGAGCAGTATTTGTCTGCTGACAATTCCACGGCCCGAGCGACCTGCTTCTCACTGAGACCTTTGCCAGCCACCCGAAAGTGCAAGTGAATCGATTCAAACACTGATGGGGTCGTGTCAACGCGTTTAGCTTCGACATCGGCTTCACAGCTGGTGACTGCCTGCCGTGCTTTCTTGAGAATGGTCACAACGTCGTAGGACGAACAACTACCAACACCCATGGCCATCAGTTCCATCGGTCGCATGCCCATATTCCGACCGCCACTCTCAGGCGCACCATCCAGCACGATTGCATGGCCGGTTCCGGATTCCCCGACAAACATTACATTCTCTACCCACTTAACACGCACGTTCATAAGCGCTACAAGGCCTCTTCTTCAGTAACCATCAAGGTTTAGTCATTTGCACCGATACAAGTCATAGAATAACAGTGTCGCCAGCATAGCCATCGCTCGCCAAAAATTCGCGCCACGACCTGATCGGGTCGCAAGAGTACCATAGATGGCTAGACAGCACAGAGCATGGTGATTTTACAGCCAAGCCATTGTGTTCTAACACTGTACACATCGGATCGGTAACGTGATATGAATCTCACAATTGCGATAAAATTGTGATATACATTTCATCCTGAGAACAAGAAGTGAGGAGCTTCATAAATGGCGCTTATGGCTATAACGCCACACATCGAGGATCTGGATAACTTCCTGTCCCATTGCCATCGTCGACGCTACCCCAATCGCGCGACCATTATCTATGAAGGCGACCAGTGCGACACCCTGTATTACATTATCAAGGGTTCGGTTTCTGTTGTCCTCGAAGATGATGATGGCAAAGAAGTGGTAATCGCCTACCTCAACCCAGGCGATTTTTTTGGCGAGATGGGCCTGTTCGAACAGTCCGAGGAACGCAGCGCGTGGTGCCGGGCGCGTACCGCCTGCGAGATTGCCGAAATCAGCTATGCCAGCTTCAACGCCTATATTCGTTCCCACCCCGAAATTGTCTTTACGATCGGTCAACAAATGGCGCACCGCCTGCGCAACACAACGCGCAAGGTGGGAGACCTGGCCTTTTATGACGTCACTGGTCGTATCGCTCGCACATTGATTGATCTGGCCAAAGAGCCTGATGCCATGACGCACCCGGATGGCATGCAAATCAAGATCACACGACAGGAAATTGGCCGCATCGTGAATTGTTCACGGGAAATGGCAGGGCGCGTATTGAAGACGCTGGAAGAACAGGATCTGATAAGCGTGTCAGGCAAGACAATCGTCGTCCATAACACTCGCTAGCTAGCCCGGCCAGCGCCAGGCTATCGAAAACTACAGCAGCAACATTCCCCAGGTAAACAATACCAGCCCCATGGCAATGAATACCGCAGCGGACCCAATATCTTTGGCGTTGCGGGAAAGCTCATGGTACTCGCCACCAAAGCGATCGACGACTTTCTCCACGGCTGTATTAAGCAATTCAACAATCACCACCAACACCAGTGACGCGACCAGCAATACGCGCTCAACCTCGCTCTGGCCTAACCAAAGGCCAACTGGCGCCAGCACAACAAAGGCTGCCACTTCCATGCGCAAGGCTTCTTCTCCGCGAAAGGCTTCCACCAGCCCAGCCCAGGAATAACGCGTCGCGGCAATGAGCCGGGAAATGCCTTTCTTTCTTGGTGGGGGAGTCAACGGTTCTGAATCTTCTGCTTTAAGCATAATTGGCGAACAGTTCCTGTAGTTTTGCACCGGGCTGCGCAGAGCGCATGAAGGACTCTCCGACAAGAAAGCCATAAATATCATTGTCGATCATGAGCTTTACGTCAGCAACCGAATGGATACCACTCTCGGTTATGACGACCTTGTCATTCGGTATTTCACGAGCCAGATCGAGAGTCGTCTGCAAACTGGTTGTAAATGTATGGAGATCGCGATTATTAATACCAATCAAGGAAGTCTTGACCTCCATCGCTCGCTCCAACTCCTGAGGATTGTGAACCTCAACCAGTATATCGATCCCAATCTCATGAGCATAAGCCGCCAGTTCCAACATTTGCGATTGTTGCAATGCTGCAACAATCAGCAGGATGCAATCGGCGCCGAGCGCACGCGACTCAGCAATCTGATATGGCTCAATCATGAAATCCTTACGGATAACAGGAATATTACAAGCGGCACGACCAGCCTGAAGATCTTCGGTACTGCCCTGAAAGTATTTGTTATCGGTCAGTATTGAAAGACAAGTGGCACCATTTTCTTCGTAGTCGCTGGCATGATCGGCGGGTCTAAAATCCGGGCGAATAATGCCACGCGAAGGTGAAGCCTTTTTGATCTCGGCAATGATAGCCGCCTTGCCCTGCCCGGCTTTGTCAGCCATGGCAGCAGCGAAACCGCGCACTGGATCGGCCTCCGGCAGCAGCTGTTCCAGATCACGTAGCGTGGCGATCTTGCTCGCCTCTTCAACTTCGATTTTCTTGTAGGCAATGATTTCTTCGAGAATAGTGGACGCCATGCTAGTTACCCGACTTTTGGCTAAAGGCAACCAGCTCATCGAGCTTGCGGCTGGCCTCACCGCTGGCAATCACCTCTCGGGCACGATTCACACCCGCTTCAAGATCGTCACTCAGGTTGGCTGCATATATGGCGGCACCGGCATTGAGTGCCACGATGTCGGTCGCGGCCTGATTGTCACCCGCCAACGCCTGCTTGAGCATCGTCAATGATGCCTCGGCACTATCAATCTTCAGCATTGAGCAATCGCTGTAGTTCTGCACGCCGAATTGCTGCGGCGTAATTGTGTACTGTTGAGTTTTGCCGTTCTTCAATTCGCCAACATGAGTTGGTGCCGCAATACTGATTTCATCCAGACCGTCCTCTGCCGCGACGACAAGCACATGCTCACTTCCCAACGCTTGCAATACTTCCAGGATCGCTGGTATCCAGACGGCGTCGAAGACACCCATGATCTGATTGGGTGCGCCAGCCGGATTGGTCAGAGGACCCAGCAAATTGAATACTGTACGCACACCGATTTCTTTCCGTGCGGTGATGACATGCTTCATAGCACTGTGATGCGCTGGTGCAAACATGAAGCCAACACCGACGGTATCGATTGACTGACCGACCTGCTCAGGTGACATGTCCAGACGCACACCAGCGGCTTCCAGAACATCAGCACTGCCACTGGTGCTGGTGGCGCTGCGATTGCCATGCTTGGCAACGCTGGCACCCGCCGCCGCCGCGACCAGTGCTGCTGCGGTCGACACATTGAATTTATTGGAGCCGCTGCCGCCAGTTCCGCAAGTGTCGACCAGATGAGCTTGCCGTGTCGGCGTGACTTTGGAGGACAACTCCCGCATCACAGTCGCACCACCGAGCAACTCCGCCGCCTTGATGCCCTTCATCTGCAAAGCAACCAGAAAGGCTGCGTTTTGCGCATCCGTAGACTCACCGGTCATGAGCGCGCGCATGACCGCAGTCATTTCTGCGCTACTCAGATCCAGACCACTGGTGACTGTCTTGATGGCTGTTTTGATATCCATGATGTCAGGCTCCTTGTTCTCTCGCCCTGATTATTCTTGTAGCTCGTCGTTTAAATTTGTTATTGGCGCAAGCGCAGCCGCTGATCAGTTCAAGCCGCCAGAGCTTTGCCTTCCAGGAAATTGCGCAGCAATTGATGACCGTGTTCGGTCAGAATGGACTCGGGGTGAAATTGCACACCCTCGATTGCATATTCGGTATGGCGCACACCCATGATCTCGGCTTTTTTCCCTTTGCTATCCACTGTCCAGGCTGTCTCTTCAAGACAGTCGGGCATTGAGTTGCGCTCAATCACCAGAGAATGATAGCGCGTGGCGGTAAAAGGATTACTCAGTCCGGCAAAGACTCCGGCGCTGTCATGATGGACGTCGGACAACTTGCCGTGCATGACCTTCTCTGCACGCACAATCTTGCCACCAAAGGCCTGAGCTATGCATTGATGACCAAGACAGACACCCAGAATCGGCAGGCGACCGGCAAAATGATTAATCACATCGATCGACACACCTGCTTCGTTGGGCGTACAGGGGCCGGGTGACAGGACAATCTGTTGCGGCGCCAGCTCTTCGATCTGCGCCACGCTAATCGCATCGTTACGAAAAACGCGTACGTCCGCACCCAACTCACCCAGATACTGGACGACGTTGTAGGTAAACGAGTCGTAGTTATCGATCATCAACAGCACAGGATTGCCCTCTCTTTGCCTCTCATGGTTCTGCGTTTCTTTTCCAGCTATGACCTGTCAAAGCCAGGCGGCTTCGGCAGCGCCAATAATAGCAGGCACGCTGGGTGCTGTCGCGGCAACACAGCGCTTGCAGTACGGCTTTATGGCGGCATTATGCAACGATCAGGACTGACCATTGATCGCAATTTACGGGGCTGGCGTATAGTCTGACTCGAGTGAACTGTTACTGACAAAAGCAAGCTTAAGACCGAGAATTGTGATGCCCAAGCCTTTAACCGTCATGTGGTTTCGCCAGGATTTGCGACTGCGTGACAACCCCGCCCTGCTAGCCGCCTGTGCCGCCGGTTCCGTATTGCCCGTCTATATTCTCGATGATAAGCATGCCGGTGACTGGCCCATGGGTGCCGCCAGCCGCTGGTGGTTGCAGCAATCTCTAATCGAGCTGGACAAGAGCCTGAAGAACAAACTGTGGGTGCTGCAAGGCGATCCGTTAGAACTGCTCCCGACGCTCATGCAGGAACAAGGCGCTACTCATATCAACTGGAATCGTTGCTATGAACCCTGGCGCATTCAACGCGACAAGAAATTGCAAGCATCCCTGACTGATTCAGGCTTCGAAGTCGCCAGTTACAATGGCTCTTTGCTTTGGGAACCTTGGACTAATCTGAAGGGCGACCAAACGCCCTACAAAGTATTCACGCCATTTTATAAAAATGCCCGCGCCAATCTGCCACCGCCAGAGTTGCCTGAGCCTGCCCCCAGGTCCGTGCCACTTGCCAGCTGCGAACAGGCAGCAGACAAGATCGACAAACTGGCACTGACGCCCGAAATCCAGTGGTATGACGGCATGGCAGAATGCTGGCAGCCCGGCGAAAACGGCGCTGGTGACAAGCTATCGCAGTTTCTCAACAACGGTATTCAAAGCTACAAGAGTGGCCGGGATTTTCCGGCCAGCCAATCGGTCTCGCGACTTTCGCCACACCTGCACTATGGCGAAATATCACCGCGCCAGGTCTGGCATGCTGCCCAGGCCGAAAGCGGGGACACGCGACTGGAAGGCCAGATTGAGCACTACCACCGTGAACTGGCCTGGCGTGACTTTTCATATTCGTTGCTGTACCACTTTCCCAACCTGACCAAACAAAACATGAATCCGCGTTTCGATGCGTTCCCCTGGCGACAAGACGACAAGCTACTCAAGGCCTGGCAGTGTGGAGCAACCGGCTACCCATTGGTGGATGCTGGTATGCGCGAGCTGTGGCAGACCGGTTACATGCACAACCGGGTCCGCATGGTCGTCGGCTCGTTTCTGGTCAAGAATCTGATGCACCACTGGCAAGATGGCGCCAGATGGTTCTGGGATTGCCTGGTGGACGCTGACTTGCCCAACAACACCTGTAGCTGGCAGTGGGTGGCTGGGTGTGGCGCCGATGCCGCTCCCTATTTCCGTATCTTCAACCCGATCACGCAATCGAGCAAGTTTGACCCTGACGGGGACTACATCAAACAGTTTGTTCCGGAATTAGCGAAATTGCCGGCCAAGTATCTGCATGACCCGCATTCAGCACCAGCCAATGTACTCGATGCTGCTGGCGTTAAACTGGGTGAGACCTATCCGGAACCGGTGGTCGACCTGAAACAATCCCGCGAAGCGGCGCTCGACGCCTATCAACAGATCAAGGTGTCGTGAGCCCGGCGCTGCGGCTACAGGAATCGTAGTTGGTGGGGTGGATCGCGAGTGAATTGATCGCAAAGCATCTGAACGCAAAGAAATTACTGCCCAAGAGCGCTGACCAGCTAATCCAGTCCGAGAGATTTCTCAGCAAGCTGCACGGCTTTCACAATGGCACGGGCTTTGTTTTGTGTCTCTTCCCACTCCATGTCAGGTTGTGAATCCGCCACGATACCGGCACCGGCCTGCACTGTAAGCTGGTCATTCTTGATAACAGCAGTGCGAATGGCAATGGCCATATCCATGTTGTCGTTCCAGGCCCAGTAGCCCATCGCACCGCCATAGATACCGCGCTTTTCCGGCTCCAGTTCGTCGATGATCTCCATCGCCCGTACTTTCGGCGCGCCACTCAGCGTGCCCACTGGCAAAGTACTCTTCAGCACATCCAGCGCATTGTGATCAGGCAGTATTTCGCTCTCGACGATCGAGGCAATGTGCATGACATGGGAATAGCGCTCAACAAACATCTTGCGTGGCACAGTGACCGAACCAGTTTTTGAAACGCGGCCCGAGTCGTTACGACTCAGGTCGATTAACATCAGATGTTCGGCAATTTCCTTGGCATCGGCGAGCAGCTCTTGCTCCAGAGCCAGATCCTCAGCTTCTGTGTCCCCACGCTTGCGAGTGCCGGCCAACGGCCGCACGGTAATCTTGCCATCCTCGACACGGGCGAGGATTTCCGGCGATGCGCTCACCACATGATGGTCGCCCAAATTGAAAAACACCATGTAAGGTGATGGATTCAGGTAGCGCAGTGCACGGTACACATTGATGGGATCGCCGGCATAGGGAATCGACATGCGCTGTGCCAGCACCACTTGCATGACATCACCAGCAACGATGTATTCCTTGATGCGCTCAACTGCCGCCTCAAAGTCTTCCCGGGCAAAGTGACAATCGAAGTCGTCAATGCTGACCGCAGACTCCTGCGTTGTGCGTGGCAATGGTGTTGGCTGCTTGAGCGCATCGGCTAGCGAGTCAAGCCGCTTTTGCGCTTTGCCATAGGCATCGCTGACTGACGGATCAACATTCAAGACAAACGAAATCGTGCCACGCAGATTGTCGAAGACGACGACTTCTTCGGAGAGCATTAACAGAATGTCGGGCGTGCCGATGGAATCGGTGCCCTTGGCAGCACCGATACGCGTTTCAACATAGCGCACCGTGTCATAGGAAAAATAACCAACCAGACCGCCAGCAAAGCGTTGCCGGCCAGGCAAGTCGGCGACCTTATAGCGGGATTTGAATTCGGTAATATACGTAAAAGGGTCGCTGGTGGTGATCTGCTCGATGGCATCACCGTCACGCTCCAGCGTGATCTGATCGCCCACTACGCGCAACACGGTTTGACAGGGCAAACCGATAATGGAATAGCGGCCCCATTTCTCACCACCCTGCACAGATTCAAAAAAGTAACTGTGCTTGCCTCTGGCGAGTTTCAGATACGTACTAAGCGGGGTTTCAGTGTCGGCCAGTACTTCACGGGCTACTGGGATACGGTTATAGCCCTGGCTTGCCAGTTCCTGAAATTGCTGTTCGTTCATGGCTCGACGACTCCACCCGGCCTAGTGTCGTTGATTCGGACTCTGACCAAGTTCGGCACGCATAGCGGCGATAGTCTTGGCGTAGTCGTCGCTATTAAAGATCGCAGAGCCAGCGACAAACATGTCGGCGCCAGCATCGGCAATCTCGCGAATATTATTGATTCCGACGCCACCATCGACTTCCAGACGAATACGCTGGCCGCTGTCATCGATGAGCTTGCGGACTTTTTCGAGCTTCTTGAGAGTCGCAGGAATAAATTTCTGACCGCCGAAGCCCGGGTTCACCGACATCAACAGAATGACATCGATCTTGTCCATCAGGTATTCCAGACAATGAATCGGAGTAGCCGGATTAAATACCAGCCCTGACTTGCAACCCTGATCGCGGATCAACTGCAAGGACCGGTCAACATGCTGCGTCGCCTCCGGATGAAAGCTGATGTAGCTGGCACCGGCCTTGGCAAAATCGAGAATCAACTGATCCACTGGCGAGACCATTAAATGCACATCGATAGGCGCTGTAATCTTGTGCTTGCGCAATGCCTCACACACCATCGGTCCGATCGTGAGATTGGGCACATAGTGATTATCCATGACATCGAAATGCACAACATCAGCGCCGGCATCAAGCACGGCATTGACCTCATCACCCAGACGGGCGAAATCGGCGGACAGGATAGAAGGTGCAATCAAGTAATCTTTCATAACTGTTTAAATATCCTCGGGCGCCGCATGACGGATAGCACTCGTGGCTAATCAAGGTGGTCTGGCAAAAAGTCGTTAAGCAAACGTGGTTGGCCATAGCTTGCAACCATCCATCATTAACGAAAGCGTTAACAAGAGTGCGGGTATTCTACAGTGTCTGGCAGCCTCTGTCCCGATTCAGGCCTGCTGGCGCAGGCCGAATCAGGCAGTTGCTCAGGGATTGGTCATCTTGCGGAAGCCGGCGATAGTCTCATAGGCAGTGCAGACAGCCTGGAATTGCTCCCGGGCACGGCGTTGCGCCTCGAGACTGTTGGCCTGCTGACCCAGCTTGTCCGGGTGATAGCGCGCCATCAAGCGGCGGTAAGCCTTGCGGATTTCATTATCGTCGGCATCGGTATTGATTTGCAGAATATTGTAGGCCCGGCTGAGCAAGGTACGATCGCCACCCTGTCGCGGCACGTCAATGACCTGAATTTCGGTGTAAATGCGCAGCAGCTCAGCCTTGTTGAAACCCAGCACCTCCGCCACGTCGCGCAGCAAGATTTTCTCTTTCAGACGGATGTGCCCCTTGCTGAACGCCAACCGGCATTGCAACTTGAGGAACGCGCGCGACAATTGACTGCCCGCGCCGGCCAGACGAACAACCTGACGCAGGTAAGGCGTTGCATCGATGTTGTCTTGCTTGCCAGTATAGAAAAAATCAATGGCGCACTGGCGCTGCGCGGCATCCAGGCCCATCAGCTTCATCGTGCTGGAAGCAAAATGCACTTCAGCTTCGGTGACTCGGCCATCCAGTTTCGCGAGCCGGCCCATGGTGACAAACATGGCCCGGGTAAACTGCATTTGCGTCTCACCGCCGTAAGGAATTTCGCCGTAGTCATCATCGCCACTGAGTCTGGCAGCAATAGCACGCTTGTAATCGCGGTTCTTTAGTCGCGCAATCATGAGGTTTCTCCTGCAGCACCCGTCTCGAGCGCAATGACATCCTGCAAACGTTCGGGGGTACCAACGTCGATCCACACACCGTCGTAAATTTCACCAGTCACAAGGCCCTTGGCCATGGCTGCTTTCAGTAGCGTCACCACAGACAGCGGCTGAATCGGATAACCGGCAAACAGTTTGCGATGCATCACGCTGATGCCAGCGAAGGTAAACTTGCCATCGCCACCATCGGACTCGACGCGCACCGTGCCATCCTCCGCCAAATGAAAATCACCGCCCGGGTTGTGTGCCGCATCGGGAATCAACACCAGATGGGCCAGACAAGTCTCGCCATCGACCGGGGCCAAGCTTGCGAAGTCGTAATCAGTCCAGATATCGGCATTAACCACGATAAAACAATCTTCGACCAATGCCGGTAGCGCCTTGATAATACCGCCCGCCGTATCCAGCCGAATGGGCTCGCGGGAATAGCGAATCGCCGCGTCATAACGCGAACCATTGCCCAGCGTCTGCTCAATCATGTCACCCAAATAAAAGTGGTTGATGACCAGATCAGTAATTCCCGCACGCACAAGTTTGCTCACCTGATGCTCGATCAGACTTTGCTCGCCCACTTTCAAAAGCGGCTTTGGCAGCTTGGCCGTCAGCGGTCGCATCCGTTCACCCAGACCCGCCGCCAGAATCATTGCTCGCATTCTCTATCCAGATTCAGTTTGTCAGTGGCAACCGGCAAGACACGTTGCCGAAACCAGGCAACGAATTCAGCCATCTCCGGGTACTTGTCAGCCACCTCAAGAAAATATCGTATAACCAAAGGTATGTCGGCCAGATAGCCGGTTTTATTATCGCGAAGGCTCAGTCGGGAGAAGATACCCAGCACCTTGAAATGCCGTTGCAGCCCCATTAGATCGAAATCGCGCATCAGCGTGGCCGGGGTAATATCGACAAGCACATTGGCCGCCGTGGCTTCACGCAGATAAACCAGCGCCCACTGCTCGACTTGCTCGACTGGCCAACGGATATAGCAATCGCGCAACATTGAAACCAGATCGTAGGTATAAGCCCCGCTCACCGCGTCCTGAAAATCAATAACCCCAGGCCCTGTCATGGTCTCGCTTTTGCCATCCAGCACCATAAGATTCCGCGAGTGATAATCCCGGTGCACGGCCACTTGCGTCTGAGCCAGTGCGGCTTCCTCAAGAAAATCGTAGGCTTGCTCGATCACGGCCATTTCGCCAGCATCCAGTTCCAGCTCCATCAACCCACGGCAAAACCATTCATCAAACAATGCCATCTCGGTGCGCAACTGGTTTCTGTCATAAGGGTCAAGTCGCTCTTTATCTACTCCTTGCTGCAGTTGCACCAGTGCAGTGATGGCCAGACCATACAAATGCTCAGCCACATCCGATGTGCCCGATTCCTGACTTTGCAACAACGCTGGCAGATATAACTCATCACCAAGATCAGAAAGCAGCAAGAACCCTTGCGCCAGATCTGCGGCGATTATTTCTGGTACACACACTCCCGCCTCACGCATCAGTTGCGCGACTTTGACGAACCGCGGGTTGTCTTCATGCTCGGGCGGCGCATCCACCGCAATTACTGTGCGTGATGTCAGTTTGAGGCGAAAATAACGCCGAAAGCTCGCATCACCACTGACCGTGGTTAGCCTGGTCTCGCCCTCGGGCAGCGCCAGTGTTGCTGCTGCCCAGTTTGCCAATTGTGTTTGCCGTTCATCCATAAGGCTGACTGTCCATAATTTCCGTGTGTGTGGTGCCGAATTCGAGCCTGTTATCAAGTGCAAGGCGCGTTGACTAGCGAGCAGGAACAATGACCTGCAGGCCTTGCTATCCGTGGCTTTGCGCGACCCATGACAGCCCATGAAGCGAGCCCGGCAGCTTTCCAATAAGGCCGCTATCCAGTATTATCCGGACTGCTTCGCGCCGGCGGTGTAACATGCAGAAAAACTACTGCGTCTATCAATAAGTCGGTTTTTACGCGTAATTGTTTATCACTGAAAATTCCATTCAACTTTCCCGCTGGACCGCGCGACTGATGAGTTCCCCCAAACAGCCAATCGGCGCGCTTGTAATCCTGCTTGTATCGGCCGGGGTACTGCTCGGCAACAGCCCCAAGGCACAGGCCCAACTACCTTCCTACAATTGTCAGGCCAGCAGCGATGGTTCCGGCTGGGAATGCACCACCAACAACGAGCGCGGCGCCCGTCAAGCTCGCTCGTCAGTCGCAAGCCAATCTGCCAGCATTGATGCACCATCCAGTCCAACGCCGGAAGCAGCCAATTTCCCTCTCGACTGGGTGCCCCGCGAAGCCATGACCGAAGAACAGCGCGAGGCGCTGGATCGCGCCTGTTGCGGTGGCTTTATCGACCCGCTGGCAGACCAACCTGTAGCGACAGACAACGAAGCTGGTGCGACTCAATTCAATAGCGCCACCGGTCTGAATCAGGTTTCACGCGACGAAATCCAAATTAACGGTGATGTGCGCCTGCAGCAAAGCGGCATGCTGATCTCCAATAACAACGAAACCACGATAAACCGCGCTGACAATACCGTGCAGCTAAACGGCGACGTGCAGGTTCGCGAGCCCGGCCTGCTATTACAGGGCGAGACAGCGTCTATCGATGGCGATGCCCAGATTAACCGCATCGGTAATGCCCAATACGTCATGCATGAATTCGGCGCGCACGGTAATGCCGGCAGCATTGTCTATAACGGCGAGTCGGGGCAGATCACTATCGAAAACGGGGAGTTCAGTCGCTGCGAACCGCAAGAAGAATTCTGGCGCCTGCGCGCTGCCAGCATTATCCTCGATCCGGATCAAAGTCGTGGCTATGCCCGCGATGTCAGTTTGCGCATCGGTGAGGTGCCGGTCTTCTATTATCCTTTTACGATGACCTTTCCGCTGGGCGATGGCCGCGTGTCCGGTTTCCTCGCGCCTTCTCTGGGGACCACTCGCACTGGTGGAGTGGATATCGAAGTCCCTTATTATTTCAATATTGCCCCGCAGGCCGACGCCACCGTGGCCCCGCGATTGATCTCCGACCGTGGCGTGATGACCAGCGCCGAGCTGCGTTATCTGGCGAGCTGGTCGATGAACACGCTCAATGCATCCTACCTGCCCGATGACGATCTGTTCGACCCCGCGCAAGCCAATACATCAGGTAGCGATTCACCGCCAGTGGCTGATCGCTGGTATCTCGGCTATGAACACTTTGGCGCCTTGAGTCAGAACTGGTCCACCTATGTGGATTACAACGCCGTCAGTGATAACGACTACTTTTATGACCTCGGCGGTAATGGTCTCAACGTTGCCAGTCAGTCGCATCTGAATCGCCAGGCACGCTTGCAATTCAGCTCGTCATTGCTGCGTGCCGGCGTCAATGTGCAACGCTTCCAAATCATCGATCCGTTCTTCAATACCGACACGATCAACAAACCCTTCGATCGCCTGCCGCAGTTTTACTTTGACTCTGATCAGTATCTTGGCGCCGGCTTCAGTGTCGAACTCGACGGGCAGGTTACCTCTTTCGATCGGCAACTGGATCGCAACCTGATCAGTGATGCACAAGTCGCGGCCGGCGCTTTGGTCAATGGCGAGCGCATCAATTTTGAGCCTGCCCTGAAGTGGGCCGTTGAAACACCGGGCTGGTTCTTGCGCACGTCAGCAAGCTACAAGCATATGGCTTACGATCTCGATCAACAGGCCAACAGCACACAAACTGACCCCGAGATCGGTGTGCCGGTCTATAGCGTGGACAGCGGTCTCGTCTTTGAGCGTGAGCGCAATGGCCGCGGTCTGCAGACTCTGGAGCCGCGGGTGTTCTATTTGCAGAGTGACTACCAGCAGCAAGACCACCTGCCCTTGTTCGACACCACCGAGCTCAACTTCAGCTTCAAACAACTGTTTCGCGAAGACCGCTTCGCCGGCGGCGACCGTATCGCCGATGCTGATCAGGCAACTTTTGCCCTGACCACGCGCCTGTTCAGTGAACGCGGTGAAGAGCGTGCCCGCTTCAGTCTTGGCCAGATATTCTATTTCGCCGACCGACGGGTCACTCTGAGCAACCCACTGCAAACCTGGCAGCCGCGTTATTCCGGCACTTCGGAAGAATCCGCGCTGGCGGGCGAGATGGCGCTGTCACTCGGTGATAACTGGCGCCTGAATAGTGATGTACAATGGGACCAGCAGACGGAAGAGATTAATGAAGGTAGCGTGCAACTGCGCTATCACGGCGGTGACGAGCAGATTTTCAACCTGTCGTATCGCTATCGCCGACTGGTGAACTCGCCCAATTTCACACTGCCGGCGGGAATCGACCCACGAATCAAGCAAACCGACCTGTCCGCAGTCTGGCCGCTGAATGAAAACTGGACCATTCTGGGTCGCTGGAACTATGACCACAGCAATGAACGGAATCTGGAGAGCTTTGCCGGCCTGGAATGGAATAACTGCTGCGCCACGATTCGCGTGGTAGCCCGGGAGTGGGTTGACGAAAACGAATTGTTTGTCCCTAATAGTGAACCGAATCAGGGAATTTTTGTCCAATTTACCCTGCATGGCCTGGGCGACCTCGCCGGAGGCGGGTTGAGCAACCTGCTCAGAGACGGAATCTGGGGGTTTCGCGACACCAGCGATAATTCCGACTACTAGGGGCCCGGCAACACTGGATTTGATAGTAAACACAGATAAAGTCAGCAACGAGACCTAAATCAATCATGAATCGAAGTTCTTCACTACATTGGCTACAACCTGGCCGCCTGATCACCGCCACTGCGTGCGCTTTACTAACGTTGATCAGCCTCGCCGCCATGGGCCAGCAACGGCAATTACTGGACCGCGTAATCGCCATCGTCGATGACGATGTGGTGTTACTCAGCGAGTTACAAAATCGTCTTGACGATGTTCGTGAGAATGCCACGCGTTCGAACCAGCCCCTGCCACCCGCTGGTGAGTTGCGCAGTGAAGTACTGGATACCCTGATTCTGGAAAACATTCAGATGCAGCTGGCTGAGCGCGTCAGCATTCGCTACGACGACGACACGATCAATCGTGTCCTGACCAATATGGCTCAGGGCAACAACATGACATTCGATCAATACGTTTCCTCACTGCAGCAACAAGGCATGTATCTGCAGACCCGGGAGGAAGTCCGCAAACAGCTTACTCTGCAAGAATTGCAACGCGGCATGGTTAATCAGCGTATCGCTGTGACCGAACAGGAAATCGACAACTTTCTCAATTCGGAAATGGGCCGCGAAGTAATGGCCGCCGATTACCGTGTTGAACACTTGCTGGTACCTCTTGGCGAGACCGACAGCCCGCAAGTACGTCAGGACAAATTGCGCTTTGCCGGTGAACTGGTCGCCCGCATCCGGGATGGTCAGCCCTTGCCTGCAGTGCGCAGCGCTGCCCAGCGTGGTAGTGAATTTCCAATCGATGGTACCAACTTCGGCTGGCGCAAAGCGCGCGCCATGCCCAATCTGTTCAACGAAGTAGTCACCTCCATGCAGGTCGGCAGTGTCGAAGGTCCTATCGAAGCAGGTAACGGCTATCACATTATTCAGCTGGCCGATAAACGCGGCGGTACCGAGCAAATCGTGCAGCAAACCAACATTCGTCACATCATGCTCACAGTGAATGAAATTCGCGACGAAGATGAAACCATTGAAGAGATCGGTGAATTGCGCCAGCGCATTCTCGATGGCGAGGATTTCGCCACCATCGCCCGCCAGAACTCAGAAGATGCCAGCTCGGTTGTCGCCGGTGGTGATCTGGATTGGGTGAGTGCCGGCGGTATGCCACCACAGATGGAGCGAGTGGTTGATGAACTGGAAGAAGGTGAATTGAGTGAGCCATTCAAGACCGACGTCGGCTGGCATATTGCCGAGGTTATGGGACGTCGCGAAACCGACCTCAGTCGTCAATACACGCGCAGTCAGGCCGCCAATGCCCTGCGCAACCGCAAGTTCGAACTGGAGTTGCAAAACTGGCTTGTAGAGATTCGCGAAGAAGCCTTTGTCGAGCTGATCGAGTGACGGCAGCGGGATATGTTGCGTGACTCAACGAATTGCGATTACTCCCGGCGAGCCAGCCGGTATAGGTCCCGACCTCTGCGTCGCTCTGGCGCAGAATCCACCAGCTAATACCCAACTGGTTATCATCGGCGCACCGGAATTGTTGGCCGAGCGCGCCAAACTGTTGGGCAAACCTCTCAAACTCCTCAACTTTGATGCGGACGCCCCCGCCACAGCCACAGAGCCCGGTCAGTTGCATATACTGCCAGTACCTCTGGCTGAACCCGCTATTGCAGGACAGCTCAACCCGGCCAATGCCGAGTATGTACTGACCACCTTACGGCGTGCCTGCGATGCGATTCTCGATGGCAAGCTGGACGCACTGGTGACCGGCCCTGTCCACAAAGGCAACGTCAATGAAGCCGGGATCGCTTTCACCGGCCATACCGAGTTTCTCGCCGAATACTGTCAGCGCAAGCTCACCGTCATGATGCTGGCTACCGATGGCTTGCGTGTTGCATTGGCGACCACCCACTTGCCACTAACGAAAGTGCCAGGTGCCATTACTAAAGAGCTGTTACTCGACATCATCCAGATCCTGCACAGTGATCTGGTCACCAAATTCGGCATTAGCAATCCGCGTATTCTGGTATGCGGGCTGAACCCGCACGCCGGCGAAGGCGGGCATATGGGCCGCGAAGAAATCGAGATCATTGAACCGGTTCTCGATAGCCTGCGCAACAAAGGTATGGATTTACGAGGCCCCTTGCCCGCCGACACTTTGTTTACCGACAAGTACCTGAACAATGCCGATGCGGTGTTATCCATGTATCACGATCAGGGTTTGCCGGTTCTTAAATTCAAAGGCTTTGGTCGCGCCAGTAACATTACTTTGGGCCTACCCTTGATTCGCACATCAGTCGATCACGGCACCGCTCTGGACCTGGCCGGCAGCGGCAAGGCTGAACCGGGCAGCTTCTATCACGCCATCGCCACCGCACGCGAAATGGCCAGCCACTGGATCACCCGATGAGCGGCTCTGACAAGTCGCACAGCAACGTGCGCCTCGACAATGGCATGCGCCATCAGGCGCGCAAGCGATTCGGGCAAAATTTCCTTAAAGATGCAGCGATCATCGCCCGTATTATTGATCATATAAACGCGCAGCCATCAGATCATGTGCTGGAGATCGGTCCGGGTCAGGGTGCGCTAACGGAGTCATTGGCGCGGAATGCAGGTCGTCTTGATTGCGTCGAGTTGGATCGTGATCTGGCCCGCTATCTGGACAAGTACTTCGTCAATAACGACAAGGTCACGATTATCCAGCAGGACATCCTGAAGTTTGATCTGGACAGTTTGACTGACAAGCCACACAGCCTGCGCGTGATAGGTAATCTGCCTTACAATATTTCGACGCCGGTGTTGTTTTATTTGTTACGCAAGCATGAACTGATCAACGACATGACGTTCATGCTGCAGCTGGAAGTAGTCCAACGCATGGTGGCTGGCGTGGGCGACAAAAATTATGGGCGTCTGGGCTTGATGTTGCAGTATTTTTGCGAGGTAGAGCATTTGTTCAACGTGCCCTCATCAGCATTTTCACCACAACCGAAGGTCGCCTCGGCTATAGTACAACTTAGGCCGCATCGGCAGATGCCCGTGCAGGCCGCTGATGCCGACATGTTGCAGCAAGTGATACGAACCGCCTTCAATCAGCGGCGCAAGACCTTGAAAAACAGCCTGAAAGGCATTATCTCTGAAGCAGCGCTACAGGATTTGCCCGTCGATATCACATTGCGACCGGAAAACCTGTCTTTGCAGGATTATGTAGTCATTAGTGATGCGATTTCATCGCAAACGGAAGCCTGACCATGAACACGACAAGCGATACCACAACGCAAACCCAGACCAGTGGCGGTACTAACGAATGTATCGACATTCAGGTCGAGCCACATTTTCTGGCGGATCAATCCGATCCGGAGGCCCAGCGCTACGTGTTCGCTTACACTGTGGAAATTACCAATCGCGGCAACGAGAGCGTCAAATTGTTGAACCGTCGCTGGCAGATCACTGACGACAACAACAAGGTCGAAGAAGTGATTGGTGAAGGCGTAGTCGGCCAACAACCGGAAATTGCGCCGGGCACTTCGTTCAACTACACCAGCGGCGCTGTCATTGAAACTGAATTCGGTACCATGGAAGGCAGTTATGAACTGGAAGATTCACAAGGCCAGCGTTTCTCTGCGGCCATCCCTCCTTTCTTGCTCGCCCGCCCCTTCAGCGTTCACTAAGCGCACAGCATTCCCTGCTCGCGATGTTATACTGAAACCCGGTAGAACAACCCGGTAGAACAAAGAGTCACTTCAAACAATGCACATAGCCTGATCATCAGGCTGCGCGCGTTAATGAAGAGTTGAGAGCTGTCCAGCATGAGTACGTATGTCGTCGGAGATATTCAAGGCTGTTACAAGGCCTTGAAGCGTCTCTTGAAAAAGATCGAGTTTACCCCCGGCAGAGATCAACTGTGGTGTGCTGGTGATCTGGTTAATCGCGGCCCCAAATCTCTGGAGACTCTGCGTTTTCTGAGCGACATGGATGCTTCGATTGAAGTCGTGCTTGGCAACCACGATCTGCATTTCATCGCCATTTACGAAGGCAGTGCGCCAGCACGTGGTAAAGACAGTCTGGATGCCCTGCTCAACGCGCCGGACTGCGAGCAACTCTGCGACTGGCTGCGTTTTAAAAAGATGGCGCACTTCGACGCCGTGGAAACCAACAAAGGCATCGAAGAATTTATCATGGTGCATGCTGGTGTGGCGCCACTATGGACCTTGCAGCAAACCTTGCGTTACGCCGCTGAAGTCGAACTGGCCCTGCAAGGCGATGAGTACCGCGACTTCCTGAGTTCCATGTATGGCGACAAACCAATCCGCTGGGCCAATTCCCTGGATGGCTACGACCGATTGCGCACTATTACCAATTACCTGACCCGGGTTCGCTTTTGTGATGACATTGGCAGCCTGCGCCTGGATATCAAGGAAGGCTTGTGCGCCGCCCCAACAGGCTTCAAGCCCTGGTTCGAGTACGAAAAACTCACCCCGCAAGTCTCTATCCTGTTCGGTCATTGGGCAGCGCTGGAAGGCATTACCAATCGCCCGCACGTGTATGCGTTGGATACCGGCTATGTCTGGGGCCGGGAACTGACCGCCATGCGCCTGGAAGACAAGAAGCTGTTCTCGGTGGCACACAAGTAGCCTGCGTCTGCTGACGCAAGTACACTGTGACCATTCACTAAACTGTTTATCACGACGAGTTTCTCATGCAGACCTATCTGGTTGGTGGCGCGGTGCGCGACAATCTTCTCGATATCCCGATCAAGGATCGGGACTGGGTCGTCGTGGGCGCCACTCCCGAGGCGATGATTGCTGCCGGCTACCAACAAGTCGGCAAAGGCTTTCCCGTCTTTCTGCACCCTGAGACTCATGAAGAGTATGCGCTGGCGCGCACAGAACGAAAGACAGCGCCAGGTCACACAGGATTTGAGATTCACGCCAGCCCGGACGTCACACTGGAAGAAGACTTGCAGCGCCGCGACCTGACCATCAACGCCATCGCGCAAACAACCGACGGCGAGTTGGTTGACCCCTACAACGGCAAGGCCGATATCGAGGCCCGCAAACTACGTCATGTCTCCGATGCCTTTAGTGAAGACCCGCTGCGTGTATTGCGCGTAGCCCGCTTTGCCGCGCGATTTGCCGATCGCGGATTTACTGTCGCCGATGAAACCATGGAGCTGATGCGCGCCATGGTAGCCAGCGGTGAACTGGAATCGCTGGTTGCCGAGCGTGTCTGGCAGGAATTACAACGCGCGCTGACCGAGGCAACACCGGCAGAATTTGTGCGTGTTCTACGGCAGTGTCATGCCCTGACCGTCATTTTGCCCGAAGTTAATGCCCTGTTTGGTGTGCCGCAACCGAAGAAATACCACCCGGAGGTCGACACCGGCGAACACATTCTGCTGTGCCTGCAGCAAGCGCGGCGTTTGAGCAAGGAACCCATTGTTGCCTATGCCACGCTGGTTCACGACGTCGGCAAGGCCATCACCGATCCGGACAAGTGGCCCAGCCATGTGGGTCATGAGCAACTTGGCTTGAAACTGATTCGTGATATTCAATCGCGCTTGAGAGTGCCCAAAGACTTTGGCGAACTGGCCCTGCTGGTTTGTGACCATCACACCAAACTGCACAAGGTACAAGAGTTGCGCCCGGCCACCTTGCTGAAACTGCTAGAGTCGCTGGATGCCTTTCGTCGCCCGCAGCGCATGGACCAATTCATGCTGGCTTGCGAAGCTGACGCCCGTGGCCGCACCGGTCTTGAAGATCGCGACTACGCTCAGGGTGAATACCTGC
This sequence comes from uncultured Gammaproteobacteria bacterium, assembly GCA_913060975.1. GTDB lineage: Bacteria > Pseudomonadota > Gammaproteobacteria > Pseudomonadales > Pseudohongiellaceae > UBA9145. The sequence continues at coordinate 29,876 of CAJXVC010000010.1, read as the reverse complement.
GCACTGTGTTGGTAGCAGCAAACACAGTGAATGCCCGTGAGGTTCTCGAGCAAAATCCTGGCGCAGCCCCAAAGGATGTTATTAGCCGTGCGCGACTGGCAGCGATCACCGAGTGCGTTAACGAATTACGCACTCAGCAACAGGACAACGCTCAATAACCATGCCAGATCAATCACCAGTCGTTCTTGTGACCGGCGCAGCGCGTCGTATCGGTGCCTGCATAGCCACTGAATTTCATCAACAAGGCTGCCGGGTCATTGTGCATTATCACCACTCCGAGGCTGATGCCCGACAACTGATCGACGGCTTCAATAATACTCGCGCCAATTCAGCCAGCATGATTCAGGCCGATCTGACCGACGCCAGCCAGGTGAGCCGGTTGGCTGAATTGGCCGCACAAGCATTCGGCCAACTCAATTACCTGGTGAACAATGCCTCGTCCTTCTACCCCACTACGCTGGCCGAATCCACGCAGCAACAATGGGATGATCTGGTCGACAGCAATCTACGCTCGGCGTATTTTCTGTCGAAGGCACTGGCGCCGGCATTGCAAGAACAGCGCGGAGCAATTATCAACCTGGTCGACAGTCACGCCGACAGCGCGCTGGCTGGCTTCCCGATTTACAGTATTGCCAAAGCAGGCGTCAAAGCCATGACCAAGGCGCTGGCCAAAGAACTGGCGCCACACGTGCGCGTCAATGGCGTGTCACCTGGCGCTATTTTGTGGCCCGAGAGTCTGCTTGATGATACTGACCCGGAAGTACAATTGGCCCGCGAGAAAATACTTGCTGGCATTCCATTGGGCAAGACTGGCAGCGCACAGCAAATCGCCGATGCAGCCTGGTTTTTCGCAGCTTGTGCCAGCTATGTGACCGGCCAAGTGGTCAAGGTCGATGGTGGGCGCAGCCTGACAGCCTAATAACCCAGACTATTCGTACTATGAATTACCAATTCAACAAGGACGCTGACCATGATTAAAGTCTATGGCGATATGCAATCGGGCAACTGCTACAAAATAAAACTGCTGATGAGCTTGCTGGATATTCCCCACCAATGGATCGCCGTGGATATTCTGGCTGGCGAGACGCACACTGCAGGATTTCTCGCCAGGAATCCCAACGGCAAGATTCCTCTGCTGAAACTTCCCAATGGCGATTGCCTGACCGAGTCCAATGCCATTCTCAACTATCTGGCCGAGGGCACGGACTTGCTGCCCACTGACGCTCTGGCGCGGGCACGCGTACTGCAATGGCAGTTCTTCGAACAATACTCCCACGAGCCCTATGTGGCGGTCGCGCGCTTTATCAACAAGTATCTGGGGCTGCCAGCTGACAGAGAAGCGGAATACAAGAGCAAACAGGAAGGTGGCAACAAGGCGCTGGCCGTGATGGAAACGCAATTACAGCAATCGGCATTTCTGGCAGGTGAGGCGTTCACCATCGCTGACATCAGTCTCTACGCCTACACTCATGTTGCCCACGAAGGGGGTTTCGATCTGTCTGGCTACTCGGCGATTAGTGCTTGGCTCACACGCATCCAACAGCTGGATGGTTATCACGGCATGGAAATCCAGGAGTAACGCCTGATCGGAGGTCTTATTGGAGGTCTTAAAAAACTAGTCAGCTTGCCAATCAAACTCAACAGGCCACAATGCCTGCCGGGTGTGATCGTATTCGGCCCATAGCTGGGCGTAGGATTTCCCGGTCGGCGCATGCACAGCGCCCGGCATCACTTCTGCCAAGGGCCGCAATACAAAAGCATTCTCGGTCACTTCCGCGCGCGGCAAGCGCAAGCCGTGCTGCTGACCATCTTCTTCACCATAGCAGAGAATATCGATATCGATACGCCGTGCTGCGAACTTGGGCAGACTGCGGTCGCGGCCCAACTCGTCCTCAAGGTGTTTCAGATAGGCGGCAATCTCGCCGAGATCATCATCGGTGCTGGTCAGTGCCACCAGATTGAGAAAATTGTCACCATCGAAGCCTACTGCCTCACTCTCATACACGGTGGAGCAGCGCAGTGAAACAAAATGCTGACGCAAGGCCGTGACTGCACGACGAATATACGCGGCGGCGTCCTGATTGCTTCCAATACTTAATGCGAGAACTGGCACGTATCTACCTGACTAACTAGTGATTTGCTGACTGGCAAATTAACTGCGCTGACCGCGCTCGATGATCACACCGACATCACGCGAACCGGTAACGGCGCCAGGCTTGCCAAGGCGCAGTTTCAACCAGCTCACTCCGAATTCATTCAACACGATGTCGGCAACCCGCTCGGCCATTGTTTCGACCAGCATGAATTCAGATTTCTCGACAAAGTCGATCAGGCGCTTGGCCACCGACTTGTAGTCCAGCGCGTCTTCGATACTGTCGCTGTCCGCCGCCTTCTTGATATCACTGGCCATTTCCAGATCAAGACTGACGATCTGTTTTTGCTCGCGCTCCCAGTCATAGATGCCAATAATGGTTTTAATTTCCAGCTCACGAATATAAACAATGTCCATGACAATTCCTTGATAGCTCCCACGGTCGGGGATCAGCGTTCGATGTCGGCCAGCACTCAGGCTGATTTCGCCACCGTATTCAGAGGTGGCAATGATTCCAGCGACCAGCGCGGTCGCGCCTGAATCTGCAGGTCGTCCTGCTGACCAGCCAGCAAGCGCTGACAACCGGCATAGGCAATCATGGCACCATTGTCGGTGCAGTATTTGGGTTGCGCGTAAAACAGGCGACCATGGACTTTGCTCACGGTCGATTCCAGCACTTCCCTAAGACGTGTGTTAGCACTCACTCCGCCGGCAATGATGAGCGTCTGTAGGCCAGTGTGCTCCAGTGCCCGGCCACACTTGATGGCCAGTGTCGACACCACGGCCTGCTCAAAGGCGCGAGCAACGTCGGCCCGGGTCTGTTCGTCGAGCTTGCCATCGGCATCGGATTCTTCAGCAATCGTGTTGCGTACATAGGTCTTCAGGCCACTGAAACTGAAATCCAGCCCCGGGCGGTTGACCATGGGCCGCGGAAAATCGAAGCGGTCGGGATTGCCCTGGGTTGCCAGCCTGGCGACATGGGGGCCGCCTGGATAAGGCAGCCCCAGCATCTTGCCGACTTTGTCGAAGGCTTCACCGGCAGCGTCATCAAGGGATTCGCCCAGCAAGCTGTATTCGCCAATCGCGTCAACCTGCACTAACTGCGTATGGCCACCGGAGACCAGCAAGGCCACAAACGGAAATGTCGGTGGTTCGGGCTCCAGCATGGGCGCCAGTAAATGGCCTTCCATGTGATGCACACCAATGGCCGGCACATTCCAGCCCATGCCCAGCGATCGCCCCACGGCGGCGCCGACGAGCAAAGCGCCGACCAGACCTGGACCGGCGGTATAGGCCACACCATCGATGTCCTCGGCTTGCAAACCAGATTCATCCATGACCTGACGGATCAGCGGCAGGGTCTTGCGAATATGGTCGCGAGAGGCCAGTTCGGGGATCACCCCACCGTATTCGGCATGGATATCCACCTGACTGAACAGGGCATCACCGAGCAGACCGCGTTCGCTGTCGTAGATAGCGATGCCAGTCTCGTCGCAGGATGTTTCAATTCCCAGAACTATCAATGTGTTGGCTTCCAGATTCAGTGAGGCCCGGTGTGGCATGGCACACAAAGCTGACAGGGCGGCTATCATGCCAAAGAACGGCACAATCCCCAAGGAAATCGCTGCATTCTCCGACAATATTCCGGTTTACACTCTTGTTTACACCCTTGCTTACACCCTTTGTTACATCCTGGTTAAAACACTGCGATGACGTAAATTCGGGGCACTGCCGCTGCCAAGCTGATGCAAGTGCTTCGCCGTTCACAGGTTCCCGGCCACACTTGCGAATCGTGGCACTTGAAACATTGTGTGTCAGCTATCAAGCCTGTGGACACATGCTGCTAGAATCTGCCCCCTTCAAGGGTAATGCACGTATGAGGTATCCTGTAGTGTCCCCATTTTCTTTACGTTTTTGGAATTATTCCGGTTCCTGCGCTCTGGCTATTGCTCCGGCGCTAGTTACGCTCGCCCTGCCTGCCCCGCTGTTTGCGCAAGAAACGGTGCAGGAGAGTCGAGTTGAAGCGAATAGTTTTCGCGCAGTGCGAGTGCAATCTGCGCCAGTCGTTGATGGCGTGATTGACGACGCTGTATGGCAGCAGGCGCAACTGGTTACAGATTTTCATCAGGTCCGGCCCGGCGATCATGCCGAGCCTTCCGAGGTGACCGAGCTCTATGTTGTCTACACCGACGAAGCCCTCTACGTGGCAGCGCGCATGTACGACAGCAACCCGGATCTTATCTCTGCCCCCACCATTCGTCATGGTCAGGGGCTTCCCTTCGACGATCGTCTGGTAATTATACTTGACCCCTTTAATCAGGGCCGGGCCGGTTATCGGTTTGAAACAAACCTGAACGGCGTGCGCCACGACTCGCTTTACACGACTCCTACATCGTTCAGCCTCAATTGGAACACTATCTGGGATACGGCGACCAGTGTAGATGGCAATAGCTGGGTCGCGGAAGTAGAAATTCCCTTCAAATCCCTGTCGTTCGATCCTGCCCTGGATACCTGGGGATTTAACTTTGGCCGCGGCATTCGTCGCCGTAATGAAGAAATGGCCTGGGTCTCTCTGGACCGCAACTACAACCCAACTATTATGGGTGAGATGTCTGGCATGGAAGGCATGGATCAGGGCATTGGTCTGGACATCGTGCCCAGCTTCGCAGCTACCCGTCAGCGCAGTTTTAATCCCTCGGCCACCGAAGAGGATATGAACCCCTCCCTCGATGCCTTTTATCGCATGACGCCTTCGTTGAACGCGGCGCTGACATTGAATACGGATTTCTCGGCCGTTGAAGTCGACAACAGGCAGGTTAACCTGACTCGATTCAACCTCTTCTTTCCCGAGCGACGCGATTTCTTCAACAACGACTCTGACCTGTTCCAGTTCGGTAACATCAGCGGTCTGTCAGGCGGTAACTCCGCAACATCGGGTGCATCCCGGGAAAACGCGCGGCCTTACTTTTCACGCAAACTCGGCCTCGCGGCAGATGGTTCACCAGTAGATATCAACTACGGTGGCCGCATCAGTGGTCGAGTGGGTCGGTTCAACATAGGTACTCTCGCCATTCGCCAGGATGAATATTCAGGCGTTGCCGCATCCGATTTGTTCGTTACCCGGGTTTCTGCAAATGTGCTCGAGGATTCACGCGTCGGATTCATTTACACCGACGGTGACCCTACCTCCAATCTGGACAACAGCGTGGCGGGTGTGGATTTTCAGTACATCAACAACCAGCTAGCCAACGGCCGTCGTATGGCCGGCACTGTGTTCTTCCAGGAATCGGAAACACCGGGCTTGAATGGTGACGATGCCTCTTGGGGTGTGGGCCTGCAGTATCCCTCCAGCTCCGGATTCAGAACGCGAGCTGCTTACAAGGTAGTGGAAGAGAATTTCAATCCCACCATGGGTTTCATTAATCGATCCAACATCGAGGACTTCACCGCAGACGTCGGTTACAACCATTTTTTCAATAGTGGCCCGTTCCAGAGTGTGCTTACCGGCATTGACTACCAGCGTATCGATGTCATCGATGGTGGCTTGCAGTCGGAAGTGGTTGCCTTTCGCATCGCCGAGCTGGAATCAACATCACGGGACAGCATCAGCCTCAATCATGTCGAAAGTAAGGAAGTAGTCCGCAACACGTTTGCGATCTTCCGTCAGCCCGGCAACGAAGTTTACATACAGCCGGGCTCTTACGAATTTGGTGAAACGGAATTGAGTCTGGATTCTGCGGGCCAACGTGAGTTTTCAGGTGGCATCACCTACCGGACCGGCGATTTTTACAACGGTGAACGGGTGAATATCAGTGGTAGTTTTAATTGGAACCAATCGCGTTACTTCAGGGCGTCGGTCAATTATGACTGGAACGATATCGAATTGCCGCAAGGCAATTTCACGACCCGCCTGAGCAGCGTCGATACCCAGGTGGCCTTTTCACCAACACTGTACTGGATCACGCTGGCGCAATACGACAACATCTCGGAAGAGATCGGCATCAATACGCGCCTGCAGTGGATTCCCAGAGCCGGTCAGGAAGGGTTTATCGTATTGAATTACGGTCTGCAGGACTACGACATGGATAACAGCTTTCAAACTGCCTCATCCGATATCAGCGTGAAATTTCGTTATACCTTTCGTTTTTAGCGCCTTTTGTAGCTCCTCAGAAAGCCCCGGTGAAGTCAGCTCCACTGGGGCTTTGTCGGCTTCGATGCCGCCACAGGGGCGGGCCGGTGCGGTTGGCAGTGCTGTTGTAAACCTGAGAGAGTCTGGTTGCGAGCCAGCGAAAAACGGGCTGCAACTACCCTCGAAATCCCGGGTTTTACCTGCCAGAGCCAGTTCTCCAGACAGTCATCCGCAAGAGCGTCAAAACTGCCTCTAAAGATGCGCTTGCCCGGCTATCCCCGCCTCGCCCGTCCTGCGGCCAGCCCACGGCATCACTGGCCTTGGTGGATTTCCAGCCGGGGGCGAATTGCGATGAGTGGTGAAGCGGGAAATTAGTGCTTCTTGGGCCGAAAAACACAGCAAAATCTTTGCATTTAGGGGGCCAGACCATTAAGATACGCTCCCTCTTGCCTCCAGTGCGCCCGAATTACTGGGTTTTGAGGCAATAAAACTGACAAATTAAAGACTATTAGGTAGGTGTTTTTAAAACATGCCCCAGGTAAAACTGAAGGAAAACGAGCCATTCGACATCGCGTTACGTCGCTTCAAGCGCTCTTGCGAGAAAGCCGGTATTCTGGCTGAAGTGCGTCGCCGCGAGTTCTACGAAAAGCCAACTGCTGTGCGTAAGCGCAAAGCTGCGGCTGCCGTTAAGCGTCACTTGAAAAAGCTGCAACGCGAAACTCGTAAAAGCGTACGCCTCTACTAAACCTGCTATTCCTCCCGCGATAACTGCCCCATTGTTATCGCGGCCCGTAGCAACGAGGTAAATGTCAGACCATGTCTGCCAGCCCGCTCAAAGAAAAACTGACCAACGCAATGAAAGATGCCATGCGCGCCAAAGACAAGGAGCGCCTCGGTACCATTCGTCTCGCCTTGTCAGAAGTCAAACGCGTGGAAGTCGACGAGCGCATCGATCCAGATGACGCCCGCATCCTCAGCATCCTCGACAAGATGGTCAAACAACGTCGCGATTCCATCGCCCAGTTCACCGACGCCGGCCGCACCGAGCTTGCCGACAAGGAACAGGCAGAGATCGAAGTACTGCAAGAATTCCTGCCCTCGCAACTCAGTGAAACCGAAGTAGAAGCCCTCGTACAGGAAGCGGTCGCCAGCACTGGCGCCAGCTCCATGCAAGACATGGGCAAGGTGATGGCTCAGGTCAAACCGCAAGTGGTTGGCCGCGCTGATATGGGAATGGTGAGCCAGAAAGTCAAAGCCGCTCTCGGCTAAACCTGCACACCGGCTTCATTTGCCTGACAGTTGACGCCTTTTACTCCTGTTCTTTCCCCTACTCCTCACTTATTATCAGTCTCAACAAGGGAACTACTGAGTTCTTCTGTTCGCTCTCTGCGAAGCCTTTCTCACGCAGGCCTGTAATTCTGCACCTAGCTATTGGGCGCGATGGCAAGCCAGAGGCAGAACAGAATTCATCAAGGTTTCCTAACAATAATCCTGCCTGAAACAGGAAAGGAGGAGACAAATGCAATCTCGTCACTGGCTCGCCCTATGCGCAGCCGCATTTCTTACCTTAAGTGCCTGGCTAGTCATTCCCGCCAGCGCCCATCACGCCAGCGCGCCATTTTATGACCCTGAGACCCGTGTCGAGTTTGAAGGCACAGTGACCCGCTGGGTTTTCCGTAATCCGCACGCTTTTCTGTTTCTCGATGTCGAGAATGAAGACGGTTCGGTCTCCGAATGGCAGGTTGAGCTGGGCGCACCGGTCAGCATTCGCCGCGCTGGGTGGACACCGGATACCTTGGCCATTGGCCAGCGCGTACTGGTTGCCGGCAATCGCTCCAGAGCCGAAGGCTCCAATGGTGTCTGCTGTGTGCGCATGACCCGACCTGATGGCCGCCCAGTCACCGAAGGTGGCGCAGTCGAAGAAGCAAGCACGCAATAGTCGTGGGGAGAATGATCATGAACTATGCAACATTCAAGCAATGCTTTTTGGCCATCACACTGACTCCCGCATTCGCATTGACCAATGCCCAAGCCCAGAGCGATGCCGAGATTCCCGATTTGTCCGGTATTTGGAATGGCGGTTTTAGCGCACGTCCGGTCAATGGAGTCGACGTACCCTGGGGCGAGGATAATTTTCCGCAACTCAATGCCAGAGCCAGGGCCTATCAGGAAACCTGGGAAGAGATCATGGCACCGAAGTACGATTGCCAGCCGGCCTCATCTCCCGCCATTCAATACGACCCCTATGCCATGCAGATCACGCAGTGGCCTGACCGCGTATTGATTCGTTATGAGAAAGACGATCAGCTACGCACCGTTTGGCTGGATGGCCGTGAACCCTCGGCGACTGACTACAGTATTCAGGGCTTTTCTACTGGCCACTACGAAGACGGCATGCTCCGTGTACGGACCTCGCACTTTGTCTTCGATATCGCCGGCTTCGATGATTACAACGGCATCCCTTCCTCGGCTCAGAAAATCGTCACGGAAGACTATTGGATTGATGGTGAGGACCTGCGCATGACGCTCACTGTTGAAGATCCGATGTTTCTCAATGCGCCGGCCTCGTACACCACACGCTGGGTGCCGGCTGCTGCCGACTATCGTCTGCAACCTTATGATTGTGACCCGGAAGCCGCACGCGCCTCAGTGCGTTTCTTCCCGTCAAAGTATGATTAGCAGCTGACCACTGTTATGGGATTAGCCATTGGGATTCATGGGCTGCGGCACTGAATCAGAACAAGGGCTTAGCAAGGGGGCTTGAATTGGAGTGACTAGCGCCCAGGGATGGGCGCGGGAGGGCCAGGGATGGTCCATTGGAACGGAAAAACAAGTCCGCTTGCCGAGCCCCGTCATGCCCAGACCCAGCCGCGCAATCAAGTCAGTATTAGCCAGTACCGATGTAGGGAATGAGCCGGCCAAACAGCAGCACACCCAGCCAGGCCAGTAACGATATAGCCGCCGAAATTTTCTGAAAGGGTTGTGAGAGAACCTCTGTCTGGTCCCGCGCCGACCTAACAAGCAGAACATGGTGAAAGAGCGCATTACAGCCGGCGAGGAGTATTAGACCCATCTTGATCTTGAAAGCGATATTGGCAGAGTAGCGCGCCGGGTCACCAAAGTAGAACAATACGCCGGTAATCAGATTAATGGCAAAGCCACAGATCACTAGCGGCAGTAATTTATTAACGCGCAGCTGTTGCAGACTGGCAAACCAGCCAAGCATACGCAGGTCAACGATTAGCAAACCACCAAATAAAAGCGACAGACCGATAAAGTGCAGGATTTCCAACACCGGCCATAGCCAGTAAGTAGCGGCGATCCACTCATTGAGGCGACTGTCGAGGGCAAAGCTGGCAAGATCGTTCCACATAGCCTTAACCCAGATACGCCAGTAAGCGGCCAGCGATAATCGCCGAGAACCAACAGAGCAGTGAGACACCCGCCAACAAGCGGGTATTGTTATCCACAGTTTCGCCAGCAATTTCCCGCAGACGGCGCTGGATCACAACGGCCAGCACCATGCCCAGAAAAATAAAGCTGATTTTGAATCGGAAAGCGGTACTGACCGCGAATATCGATGCCTGGGAGGAAAACAGCATGAACCCGGATACGGCATTGAGAGCAAAGCCTGCCCAGGCCAGTCGGGCTGGGGCAAGAAAATTGTTCGGTGCTGGATGACGCAACAAACCCACGAGGCGCAGATCGCGCATCAGAAAAACACCCACCACCACGGCAAGGCCGAGAATATGCACTGCCAACAGGGACGGATACGCATAGAGCGACAGACCAACCCATTGCGCAATCCCGGTATTTTCCAGCCAAAGAAACACCCGTCACTCTCCGTTATTGTTGCTTTACTATTATTTTCCGGCCATGCTGCCAGCAGCAATGTGCCGCTAGAGCATAAACGAAAAAAAGCAGTAGAGGGATAAATTTTCAATCACGCCAATTCAATTTCACTTTATAATCTGATTCCGTTTTATTTACTTGAATGCACTCTATTTTGAGTAGCCAGCACGAGCAGATAATTATGGCTAGTCACTCACTTCAAAAGAATCAACCAGACTTATGAACGACCGAGACAATAAAGTGCACGATGAGACACCTACCACAACTTTAAAGAGCCATCAGGATCTGGCCCTGAATAAAACGCTCAACGACACACTCAAGGACCGCTTTTTTGAAGTCTCCATTGACCTGCTTTGTTACCTGCGTTTCGATGGCTATTTCCAGAATCTTAATCCCGCCTGGGAACGCACTCTTGGATTCAGCATTGCGGAACTGAAGGCCAAACCCTTCATTGAATTTGTCCACCCCGATGACCGTGAGGCAACACTGAATCAGAATCGACGCGTCCGCGCCGGGCAGCAGGCACTGGCATTCGAAAATCGCTACCTGTGCAAAGACGGTAGTTTTCGCTGGCTACTTTGGAACGCCGCAGCCGATTATCAGCACGATGTTATCTTTTCGGTAGCAAGAGACATTACCGCTCGTAAAGCCGCCGAGCAGGAGAACGAAAACCTGTTGGAAGAACTAAGAGCAGCATTGGCCGAGGTCAAGTCACTCAAAGAAATTATTCCTATCTGCTCCTATTGTCGCCAGGTGCGTGATGATGAGAATTACTGGCAGACCGTGGAGACTTATGTCGCCACACAGACCAAGGCCAAATTCAGCCACGGTATTTGTCCAAGCTGCTACACCGAGCATGTCAAACCCGCGCTAGATGAGCGTAAAAGAAAGCAAGCGCTCAAGAAAAAACCATAAGCCAAGAGTTAAAACCGCTCACTGGCTTGATAGACAGCTAACTCCCCAGATTCGGTCGGCAATGCGGGCGGCTTCTTTGCAGCGATCAGCCTGCCAACAAGCGCTAGCTTCTGATTCCTTCTCTGCATTGTCACTTTTAGTGCAGTTCAGTGCTCCCCCGATTCGACGTTCGCGGAATTAGGTAAAAAAAGAGGCCGTGATCTAAGCTACAATATCGTTTATGGCCGGACTCATCCCTCAATCCTTTATCGACGATCTGCTGCATCGCACGGACATCGTCGAAGTCGTTGCCCGGCGCGTGCCGGACCTGAAGAAAAAAGGCCGCAACCACAGCGCCTGTTGCCCCTTCCATCAGGAAAAGACTCCCTCATTCAGCGTCAATGAAGACCGCCAGTTTTACTATTGCTTTGGCTGTGGCGCCGGCGGCAATGCCATCGGCTTCGTCATGGAGTTCGAGCAACAGGATTTTCCGCAGGCCGTGGAGAGCCTGGCCCGCGATGCTGGCATGGAAGTGCCGCGCGAAGAGTCCGCCGCTGCAACCCGCCGGCAATCAGAAAACAACAAGCTGATGGATGTGCTCGACAAGGCCAGCAAGTTTTACCAACAGCAGCTGCGCCAGAACAGCCAGCGTCAGGCAGCCGTCGATTATTTGAAGTCACGCGGTGTCAGCGGCGAGATTGCCCGGGATTTTGGTCTGGGCTTTTCACCGCCAGGATGGGACAACCTGCTCAACAGCATCGGTAGCGATACTGATCAGGAACAAATGCTACTCAAGGCCGGCCTCATCATCGAGCGCGAGTCGCGCGGCGAGCAGGACAAAAATGACAAACGCCGCCCTTACTACGATCGCTTTCGCCACCGCATCATGTTCCCCATTCGCGACACCCGTGGGCGTACAGTAGCCTTTGGTGGCCGCGTGCTCGGTGACGACAAACCAAAATACCTGAACTCGCCAGAAACACCGGTCTTTCACAAGGGCTCGGAACTGTACGGCCTGTTTGAAGCCAAAAAGGCCAGCAGCAAGCTGGACAAGATCCTGATCGTGGAAGGCTACATGGACGTCATCGCCCTGGCGCAGATGAACATCCGCAACGCCGTGGCCACACTCGGTACCGCCACCAGCTCGAAACACCTGACCCGTTTGTTCCGACTCGTCTCGGAAGTGGTGTTTTGTTTCGACGGCGACGAGGCCGGCCGCACCGCCGCCTGGCGCGCCCTGGAAGCCACCCTGCCCTTGCTGGAAGATGGTCGCCAGGTGCGTTTTCTGTTCCTGCCCGAGGGCGCCGACCCGGATACCTATGTACGTGAAGTGGGTCAGGACGCCTTTCTGGCCAAAGTAGCCGAGGCCACACCGCTGGAAGAGTTCTTCTATGACAAGCTCAGTCAGGGCATCAACACCGCCTCCATCGAAGGCAAGGCACGCCTGAGCAATCTGGCCAAGCCACTGCTGCGCAAACTGCCGCGCGGCATCTATGCCCAGCTCATGCTGGACCGCCTGACCGGCCTGCTGGGTGTCAGTCACGAATCCATCGATCAGTTGTTGCAAGAGCAGCCCGAGGAAGAAGCCGCCGCGCCGCCAGCGCCTGCCGATCACTACCCGGATAATTACATGAGCGATCCTGGCTATGGCGATGACCGCGGCGACTCCTACGCTGATTCTGGCCAGTCTCGTGGTAGTGCTCCCTATGGTGCGCAAGATGGCTCGCGCTTTCGCCGCGACCGCCGCCCGGCTCCGCCCACTGGCAACCAACTGGCCAAATACCGCAAATCCGCGAGCCTCAAGGCCATTGAACTGTTGTTACGCAACCCCGAAGTCGCCCTGAATCTGGATCAGGATCTGGAGCTCTTGCGCTCAGCCGAAGACGAATCCCGGCGACTTTTACTGTCGCTCATTGAAATGGTGCGGTCTAACCCCCATACAGAGACGTATACACTCTTGGGGTATTGCTATGACACCAGCCTGGGCAGCCAGCTCACGCAGTTGTTAAACGATGAGAAAATCACCCCGCAGGAAGGCGTTGAACGCGAGTTCAACCAGATAATCGACAATATATTGTCAGATATACGGAAAAAACTGGATCTATTGCAATTGAAACATGAGTTAAAAACGCGTGTTTCGTCGGCCAAAGATCAGAACTAAACAGCCGTTAACTTGGTCTGATACCTGTCTAATTCCCTGCATTAGCGATATACAGATTGCCAAGCCGCCGCTATAATGCCCGGCTGACTTTTTATCACCCAAATTTATGACCTGGCGCCAAACCAGGAAGTCGAGAGTTCATGGCCCAAACAATCGCACCGCAATCCAGTCTGAAAGCGCTTATCGCCAAAGGTAAAGAGCAGAGTTATCTGACCTATGCCGAGGTGAACGACCATCTGCCGGAATCCATTTCCGATCCGGATCAGGTCGAAGACATCATTCAGATGATCAATGACATGGGCATCAAGGTGTATGAAACCGCACCTGACCAGGATTCCCTGTTATTGAACGATGACGACAGCGACACCTCCGATGACGAGGTAGCTGCCGCTGAAGCGGCTGCTGCGCTGGCGGCAGTGGAAAACGAAGCCGGCCGTACAACGGACCCGGTGCGTATGTACATGCGCGAAATGGGTACGGTTGAACTGCTGACTCGCGAAGGCGAGATTGTCATTGCCAAGCGTATCGAAGAAGGCCTGCGTGAGTTGATGCAGGCCATGGCCTATTTCCCCGGCACCGTTGAGCACGTGCTGAACGAGTACGCCCAGGTTGAGGCCGAAGAGCGCCGCCTGAATGAACTCATCACCGGTTATCTGGATACTGCAGACGACGAATTCCCTGCCACGCCGGCCGTTGCCGCCGCTGTTGACAGCAGCGACACCAGCAGCGATGCAGACAGCAGCAGTGATGACGCCGATGATGATGACAGCGACAGCAGTGATGATGATGACGATGAAGCAGCAGTAGGTCCGGATCCGGAAGAAGCCCGCATCCGCTTTACTGAACTGAGCGATCAATACCAGAAAACCTCCAAGCTGCTGGCCAAGAAAGGCCGCAATGACAAGAAAGCCGTTGCTGAGCTGGAAAAATTGGGCGAGCTGTTCAAGAGCTTCAAGCTGACACCACGTCAGTTCGATCCGCTACTGGCCCACATCCGCGCCGTGCTGACGCGTGTGCGTCGTCATGAGAAGACGATCCTGACCCTGTGTGTGCGCAACGCCAACATGCCGCGCAAGACTTTCATCGAGAGCTTCCCCGGTAACGAAGTTAACGAGAAGTGGATCGACAAGCACATCAAGGCCAAAGAGTCTTATTCCGAACTACTGGTTAACGTAAAGACCGAAGTACTGCGAGCGCAGAAGAAACTGACGCTGCTCGAAGAAGAAACCGGTTTGACCGTAGCCGAGATCAAAGACATCAATCGCCAGATGTCCATTGGCGAAGCCAAGAGCCGACGCGCCAAGAAGGAAATGGTGGAAGCCAACCTGCGTCTAGTTATCTCTATCGCCAAGAAGTACACCAACCGTGGTTTGCAGTTCCTCGACCTGATTCAGGAAGGCAACATCGGTTTGATGAAGGCGGTTGACAAGTTTGAATACCGTCGTGGTTACAAGTTCTCCACGTACGCCACCTGGTGGATTCGTCAGGCTATCACCCGCTCCATCGCGGACCAGGCCCGCACGATTCGTATCCCCGTGCACATGATCGAGACGATCAACAAGCTCAACCGTATCTCTCGTCAAATGGTCCACGAAAAAGGCCGCGAACCGACCCCGGAAGAGCTGGGCGAGCGCATGGACATGTCAGAAGACAAAGTCCGCCGCGTGCTCAAGATCGCCAAAGAGCCAATTTCCATGGAAACACCAATCGGTGACGACGAAGATTCGCACCTGGGCGATTTCATCGAAGACGGCACAGTGGACTCCCCGGTAGATTCGTCTATCGACGAAGGTCTGCGGGAAGCCACCAAAGACGTCCTCGGTAGCCTGACAGCCAGAGAAGCCAAAGTACTCAGAATGCGTTTCGGCATCGACATGAACACTGACCACACGCTGGAAGAAGTGGGCAAACAGTTCGACGTGACCCGTGAGCGTATTCGTCAGATCGAAGCCAAGGCACTGCGCAAGCTGCGTCATCCGACCCGCTCGGATCACCTGCGCTCCTTCCTCGACGAGTAAGGCTTACAGCGACTCCGAAACAAAAACGCCCGGCTAAACAGCCGGGCGTTTTCGTTTGGGGCAGCAGCAACTTGATCTACCGTGTGCCGCACATCAAATTGTTAGTTCGTGCTTACTCTCCCAGCATTGCCAGAGCCTGACGCCTCAGCTCCAGAGCATCTCAACCATTTCTCAGCTTGATTTGGCCGCAACAGCCTCCGCCGCACAGAAGACTTCATTGCCACTGTCATCATGACGCAGTAAAACTACGCTAGGCTGCTTGCCTTTAAATCACCTAGCAATCGCCTTGCCCTACACGGCTTGGCAGCACTAAAAAAGGAATCGACTCATGCGCCAACTCTTGATTCTGCAACCACTGATTCTGCAAACCCAGATTCTGCAATCCCTGATATTGCTACTCCTCAGCCACAGTGCTATGGCCCAGCGCCTGGAGCTGCCGGAATATGAGCCGCCGACCATTCAGAGATTCACTGCTACTGAAATCGCCCGCTTCCCCGCCCGCGAGGCTGGTCAGGGCGCAGCGGCCGATGCCGATCACTTCTATGCAATCGTCAACAGCGCCATCGGTCAGTACGACAAGCAAAGCGGTGAGTTCATCCAGAGATGGGCCAGCTCCAGAAGCGGCCCCATCCGCCATCTGAACAGTTGTTATGCCGAGGGAGATGAACTCTACTGCGCCAACTCCAACTTCCCGGAAGTGCCCATGGCCAGTTCTCTGGAAGTGTTTGCCACCGACACCATGGAGCACAGCCGCAGCTATAGTCTTGGTGTGCTGGATGACGGCTCACTGACCTGGTACGACCGCTTGGGCGATGGCTGGATTGCAGGCTATGCACACTATGACGAAGACGGCGGTCTTAGCTACAAGGACCACTCTTTCGCCACCATCAGCCGCTACGACAATGACTGGCGCCGACTGGGTGGCTGGATGATCCCGGAAACCGTCATCGCCCGCATGCAACCCCATGCCGCTTCCGGTGGCGCCATCGGCCCCGATGGTCTGCTTTATCTGACCGGCCATGACCGCCCGGAAATGTATGTGCTGGCCGCTCCCAAAATGGGCCCCAAGCTGGTTCATATTGCCACTATCGACATCGCTGTCGAAGGTCAGGCCTTCACCTGGGACAAATCCAGTGAAGAGCGAGTGGTCTGGGGCATCAGCCGCCCCAACCGCGAAGTGCGCGCCTTTAGCCTGCCGCCAATCAATCTGCCGGAAGGTTATTCACGCCTGACCGACCTGCCTCAGGGCTTTCGCTAGCAGACCCGGGGACACTGACCGCACGTTGGAAGAAGTGGGCAAGCCGTTCGACGTAACCCGTTCGTTCCTGGACGAGTAACAGTCAAAGTAAAAGAAAGCACGATCGCAACGCGATCAACAAAAACGCCCGGACCATCACATGGCCCGGGCGTTTTTTATTGCGCGGCTAAAAAGTGTTAGAAAAGCACTCAGTCAAAATCAATCCGGGCAATAGCCAGCCCACTCTCCCCGGCTACCGAGTACAACAAATAAGTCTGACCATCTTCTTCAAAAATAGCAGGATCACGCAGCTGATTCACCCGCTCATCGATATGGCCGCGAGCCGACGCCGCAATCGGCAAATTCGCCCCTTCCCACTCCCTCTCCGGTCGCAACACTTCCACCGACTCCGAAGGCTGCCAGTCATGCCAGTCGCCGCTCATGTCGATCGTGGTCAACAGAATCCGCTCCGGCGCGTGCCCCGCTTGCGTCCAGAACACATACAAGGTGTTATCGCGAATCAGCAAGGCCGAGTGACGCATGTCCGCATTAAAGAGCTGCGGCCCTTCCTCAAAGTCAGTCAGCCCATCTCGCGAACGATAAAACACCCCGGGCATGGCCAGCGCATAGTAATAGTCGCCGTGCTCGATCACCCGAAAATAAGGCCGACCCAATACCTCCGGCTGACCCTGAAAATCGATGCCGTTCTCCGACAAGGCCAGCCGCGTGAGCTGCTGCCCCACATCCCGGCCATGCAGATACATCACAATCTGCTGCAGATCCTCCCGCACGTGCACATCCGGCGAGGCGATATGGGCATACAACGGCGAACCTTCCCGCCCCGGCGACTGCGAGCAAGGTGGGCAAGTAGTGGGGAAATAAGAGTCTTCCAGAGTCAGCGTCCCGGGCGTATGCACGGTCCACGGCCCGGTCACCGAATCCGCATAGGCCATGCGGATATACAGGCCACGGTGATCGGCGAAATACAGGTAGTACTCACCCAGCGGCTCTTCCACCCAATCCGGCACCCGAATCAGCGAAGGCCCCTGAATATTCCCGCCCATCCGCGCATCCATCGCCGGCGTGATAATCGGCCCATCACCCAGGCGAGTAATCGTCAGCCCAGCCTGCGCCTGCACCAAACCCGCGCCCAAAAGCAGCCCGACCGCCAGCAAACCACCCAAACCCCTGATAAACCGCATAACATCGCCTCGTTCTATTTATTCTATGAATGCAGATATTCGCTGGATAGTAGCATAGCGGCTGGGCCGGCAAAGCCAGATTGCAAGACAGCGAATAAAGGAGTTTTGCCAGCGCGACATGGGCGCTATAATGCGCCCCTCTCTGTTTTTGGAGTCAGTGAATTTCTGCTAATTTACTGAATTCGCTAGAGCTTTTTCGAGCAAATCGAAGGGCTTTGGCGAAGTCTGGAGTTCGTAATCGAGGCGTGGTGCTTTTGGAGTGAGGGAGCGTACTTTTGTACGTGACCGAGCGAGAATAAGTGCCGCAACGAAGAGTACGAGCTACAGACAAAGTCCAAAGAGGGCCTATAGCTCAGTTGGTTAGAGCAGGGGACTCATAATCCCTTGGTCCCTGGTTCGAGTCCAGGTGGGCCCACCAATCAAATCAATAACTTATGCCGTTTGGCATTTATCCAGCACCTGTATCCGCCCAGAATTGTAGGGCCAAAGTAGGGAAAATTCGGCTTTTGTCGCAAGAACTTGACCTAGACAAATTCCACCTACTCCGAAGTTTAGCGTAACATATCCCCAAATTCGCAGGACTAAGCCAAACGCTACTTAGCGTGATTTGCGCGCAAAACAAACCAATCGGCCAAATATTCTATGAACAATATGTACAAGAAATTCACCGCATCTATCCTTGTTTTCTTGCCCATACCAGGATTATGCCAAGGGCTATTTAGCGGAGAACCAACAGTGGAAGACTTTGCCGCACTTGAAGAGCGGAGAGAAGCCTCTGTTGCAATGATCGACGCTATGGACAAATTTGTGCTGTATTACAACATAGAACAAATGCTGAGCGGCGACTGCACTCCATTGATTGAAATAGACGAAGCCGCTCGCTCAGGCGACGCTCAGAATCAATGGTTGCTCTCAGACCTGTTCAGAAACGGACTTTGTATACAGCAAAGTGACAGCCAAGCCATGACCTGGGTAACGCGAGCAGCCGAGCAAGGAAATATCGATGCGCAACGAGATTTAGGTACATACTACATTCAAGGCATAGGCACAGAGGTAGATGTCGCTGAAGGAATCAATTGGCTTAGACAAGCTGGGAATGCCGGGCAGGCTGATGCGCAGGCATATCTTGGCAACCTATACGAAACAGGTGAAATCGTTGTTCAGAACCATAGCGAAGCAGTCCGCTGGTATGAGCGTGCGTTTGATTCTGGCAATCATGAGGTCTGCGCCAATTGGGGGTTTATTGCTCTCGAAGTCGCGAATACACAAGCAGAGCAGGATGAAGCTATAGAGATATTCCGTAACGGCGCCGAATTCGGTGTAATGAGATGCCAAGCATCAATGGCTCTCGTGCTAAGTGACTCGCCAATCAGTGAGGAAATGATCGAGGCGCATATGTGGGCCAATATTGCGCTACAAAATTCACCTGACAATCTTCAATCTCTGCTTATCGAAGCCAGAGAATCGCTAAACAACTCACTAACAAGAGAGCAGCTCTCTTTAGCCCAAGATTTAGCACTAAACTGGGAGCCAACAGATCAGAATGAAGCTGACATAGCAGACCCAGCCGCAGGCACACTACCAGCCATTTCTATGGATATTGTTGATGCTATAGATTCTGCCGAAGAGTCACTTCGCACGCTTGAACAGAATCAGATAGAAGTAAGCATAGCTTCGTACATGAATGCAGTCGCAGAAGACAATCTTCCGGTATTTATTCTTTTTCATAAAGCAGGCGCCGATCTTGAATCTTCACGCGCCTCTGCTCCTGGTACTACCGCGCTGTATGTTGCTACGGATCATGGGTCAGATTCTATATTCGATTACTTACTGGATAACGGCGCCAATATAGACACATACAGCACATTCACAGGTCAAACACCTTTGCTGCGAGCGATTGCACATGAGCGCGTTTCAATGGTGAATCGACTGATCGAATTAGGCGCTGATGCCAGTATGCGGCAAGGGTTTGACGATGAGTTATTGCCACCCTCCCCACTAGCTTATGCACTTCAACAAAATGACCCCGAGTTGGTTAGCACACTGTTGAATATTGGCTCGAGTGTCGAAGAAACATACTTTTCAAACGACACACCTCTTCATGAAGCAATAGAATGGGATAGCCCTGAAAGCCTGTACATACTATTGGCAACGGGCGCAGATGCAAACAAGGCGAACGAACTAGGCATCACGCCCTTACTAGCCGCATTATCGAAAGACACGCCAGAGCAAATAAACATTGGCGTTATACGCGCACTGCTTGAAGCAGGTGCAGACACAGAACAATCATCCAACTTTTCAATCTCGCCAGCTCTTATGGCAACGATCCAAGGTAGAGCCGATATAATTCGGGAGCTAGTAGCAGCTGGAATGAACACAAATATTGTGTTCAACCTGACCGAAGAAAGAACGCCCTATGCTCTCACGACTGACTTACAAAAATCTGTGGTTCAGTTTGGCGGCTCTCCGCTGATGCTAGCAACAGCACTGGGGAACATAAGTGCAATGCGGGCGCTAATAGAAACTGGGGCTTCGCCTGAACACTCTATAACAATAAGCGGTCAGTCTTTCTCCATTGCAGATATTGCGGAAGAGAACGGACTCCACGACATATTTCAATCACTGACAAACTAGCACAGAGGTCTAAGCTACTGTGAGTGGCGAAGGAATCCATGACGAAGATGCGCTCAACATCTACACAGATGGTTCCTCGTTTCCACATAAGCAACGAGCCGCAGGTGTAGGCGTTCTTTTTGTCTGGGTAGACGTCAACGGCAACGAAGTTGTCGAGGAATACAGCCCTCCAGGATGGCAATCCGCCACCAGTGATGAAATGGAAATCAAAGCTATCTCGACAGCATTGAAAGAAATCCCGAACATTCTCCACGACCTAGGCAACTTCAGCAGAATCTTGGTTTTCTGTGACTCACAGTACGTCGTAAATAACTTCACCAATGCTATGTACGTATGGCCTACCAAAGGCTGGAAAAAAACCAACGGACTACCAGCTGCGAATATCAGCCTATGGAAGGAGCTACGGAAAGAAGTCACTCGCGCTCCAATCAAGGTAGATATTGAATGGGTAAAAGCGCATAAGAGCAATCTTTTCAATCGAAAAGCTGACTCACTCGCCCGCAAATCGTCCGAGCTTCCATTCAACAAGCCAATATCTCTGGGGGCTACAACACGAAAGTGGTCTCCCAACAGCACAAAACGCGGTTGCGTCTCAGTGTCTGCTCAAGCAATAAAAATACGAATCGTGAGCAGAAAAATGATCAAGAAGCCCTTACTCCAAGAATATCGATACGAGGTTATTTGCCCTGAGGACCCGCATTTTCAAGAACTAGATTTTGTGTACTATGATGGCAATCTCAGCAGAGCACATTGCTACGAAGTTCGCCTGAATGCAGACCAGAATAAGCCAACCATCGTTGAAGTAATTCGCGAACTCGAAGCTGCAGACTACAAAGTATTTCAGCAATGAGCACAAAAAACTATCCTCGCTATCTGACCAGCACATACATAGTGGTCGCTACTGGCGATTGGTACCAAGCAAAAAGCGGGATACGCCCTAACCTATTGGTAGCGGAAAAAGCATTCGCTAAACTAACTCCATAGTAAAAAACAAACGAATCAGCAACAAATTTAACCCTCTATGACTTTGCTACTATTTCGCAGCTGCATCTTTTTCGCCTTTGCTCTTTCCAAGTTTCGTAATGCCTGAACCTTTCCTCTCTCTGTCTTTGGTCCGGTTGACAGCCCGCCGTGCCATTTGCACCGACCATTAGAGAATACCGCTCTCTGTTTGCAAGGGCTTCCTCGCCTCGTTCTAGCACCACACCGAATAGCGTTAAGACTTGTTGGCACACTTTCCAACTCAAGTAGCAGTCGCTGCTCGCACGGCGATGACTGGTTATACTTACGGCGCCATGCAGTGAATTGCTTTTCCTTCTTTGAAATATAGCGCCGCCATAGCTGTTTCTCGTTCATATCAGTAGTCTTGGGCTAATTACGCCGGTTGCTATCTTTTTCTGCTTACTAATTACTAGTCACTTGTTCACTTATCACTTGTTTGCATAGGGTATACATACCCACTACTCATAGTATTCTGACGACTCTTCTGGCTTGTCACTGTAGTCCAGCAATAGATCAGCTGATACTGGCAGAAAACTGTAATCCTTCCTGTACTTATCAATAAATTCCTGAACATATGGATATTCGTGATCAACATACATCCTAGTCAACTCGTTGATAACACCCTTTTTCTGTTGCGCGTTTGGCCTTTCTGCAACTTGACTCATTGCCATATCGCAAACCCATACAACCTCTGTTTGATCGTCATAGAAACAAAACTCAAGCTTGGCGAGCTCGCTCAATGATTCAATTACTTGGTTTTCGGATAGGCCAGTATCTTTTTCAATGAAATGCTTTGGTATTCTGTAGATCCCTAACATGCGGTAGTAGCCATTTGTCATTAAATATATTGCAATCAGTTTGGCATGCACTGAGGCCGCTCTCATCTTGCGTGTTTCCCAGATTCCTGGCTTGATACGGGCGAACTTAATTCCACTTCTGCTCATCAGTCGCCATCTCCACATACTTGTATACTGACTACACTACAGTCTTGAAAGTACCATTCACCCCAATCAAGAGATGGATCGTTTGACTCCAGAAGAGTACAGACTTCAGTTTTAGAAGTAGCAGAAACAGTGCATGTTGCATACTCAACACGCTGGATAGTAATTCTGTAGGTCTCAGAGGCCGTCTCTGGCGCTTTGTCTTCGTTACTGCTATCTAAGTGTGAAGGTATATGCAAATAAACTATTTCACCCATCACAGTAACTCACGCCTTCTCGGCGCTGGAATTGCTGGAAGCACGACACAATCTCTCAAGGGAGTCGTGCGGCCAAAACAGCCTATTATTAGGCATTTTTTGAGGCACTATCCCGAAGTAGCTACCAGTATTGCAAAGGCGTACGCGTACAGAAGTAGCTTTCACACCAGCAATCTGTGCAAATTGCTCAGTGGTTAAGCCAATGGGAGTAAGGTTGTGTTCAGTCATAACTGGCATCTCCTGATGTCCAGCCAGACTAACAATAAGGTGAGCACTGGCTGGAAGAATTAGATTTCTTCAAGATGCCAGCAAGTTCCAAATTTTGCTCGTTGAGGGTTCCGCTCTGAACTTGGTCAAATCCTAGTGGCTGATTGCCACCCCAAGGGAGCGTTTTCTGCAGGCTTTTAGAGTACATGAGCACCGCAAAATAATTCAAGAGAAAATTAATTAATTTATTGCTTTGATTCTACCGGTGAAACCCAAACTCGCATTCGTACGCTTGCTATACTCAGGGGAAGCTTGCTCTAGCAGCCATGATTCAAGCTTATGGTGCCAGACTCGCAGAAGATCAATAGGTCGTTGCCTGTAGTGTTTCTCTGAAATAGCGGTTGGTCTGTGCCCTTGTATCTGTTCAACCACCCCTCGGGGACATTCAACCCATTCTGCGAGCGAACCAAAACTGCGTCTTATTCCGTGAATACTTATGTGCGGCAAATTTACAGACGCGAGCATACGAGCATGCGCTTTGTGGGGACTAGCAATAAAGCCATTGGCCGAGTTACTACTGAATACCCATTCGTTCACCTTGGGTAAGGCAGACAGCAATGAGGACACATGGGGGGTTAAAGGGATCGTTCGATGCCCATTCATTTTGTCTTTCAATCTCAGGCTATTCCAGACGAAATCCACATCATCCCATTTCAGCTGGGCCAGCTCACCTTTCCTCGCTCCAGTTAGAAGGAGACATTTTAAATATGCAGTCAAAATCTTGTTTTTATTCTCGTCGAGAGCTGTGAACCACGCGCAAAGCATTTCTCGCTGCAAATAATCTGTCTTCGCTTTGCACGAAGGCACTAATAGGCGGACCTCTCTAGTTAGCATACTCGAAGGACTTACTATCAACTTGTACTCGGCATGATCACCACACCAATTGATAAAGGATCGCAGTAATCGGTATGCGAGCGCCGCTACGGTCGGTCTACGTTCTACCTCTTTTCGCAGCCATGCGGCCAAATGCGTACTATTAAGCTCACTCAACTGAAACTGCATAAGGGGATGCAGAGCACCTGCTTTCGTAAGCTGCTTTGAACGTTTTCTCTTTAGTCCTGGGGCTTGGACCATCTTCAAGTGGTCTTGATAATGCGCAGTACCCCACCTCGCATGGTTTGCGCCAAGATACACATCCCAAGCCTCAAGTACGCTCTTCTTCTTTAACGACGCCATGAGGGCGCTAGCTTTCGCAGAACTTGCCAAACGCCGACGCTCATCCCTAGGATCGGTACCGCTATCCACTAAGACCTGTAGCCGCATTGCTTCAGACCTAGCTTCCTTGATTGACCAGCTGTCAGACCGGCCAATCGTTACTCTGCCACTTCTTCCGTGCATGGAGAATTCGAAGATATAAGATTTGTTGCCACTAGGCAGCACCCTGATACCCAGTGCCGTGGGAGCATCGTCCCAAAACAACTGTTGCGATTTGCTAGGCGGGCAGCAGAGTTTCTTGATCCTATCTGGTGTGAAGTGAATACGGCTATCAGTCATTGCTGCTTCCTCTGTAGGAGCATTGTAGGGATTCGCTATCAACGATAGTGAATTAGCAATAACTGTCTTTTAAGCCATTTAGTCTTATTTATCAACGAGTTCTTAATTATGTAAATGCCAATAAACATAGATAAATCTTATTATACTGGGACTCATAATCCCTTGGTCCCTGGTTCGAGTCCAGGTGGGCCCACCATTCCATCCACTACAACGCTTCTCTTTAGCTCCAGCAAACACGCGCCAACCCAGAAGCAACTCTAGCCGTGCTAGTAATTCTCGAGTACGGCCCCTAATCAATTCAACCCTTATGGATCATCAAGGACTACGGAGTAAAAGGGACGACAATAATATCAGCGAACGTTTTCCAATCTCATACCAAGTATATCTTTCGTTTCAAAACCACCTGAAGCTGTTCAAAATATTCATCGCACTACGACGATTGTGCAGTATATGACCATACAGTCACGAATGATAAAAAAGAAGTACTATCGAATTGTTAGTCAAAGAAACCTATTTTTTTAACCCCAGATACCCTAGAAACTAGCCTGAGGCATACTCAAGATTGGCCTCCAGATGCATTTCCTTCACTCTCATGTGAGAATTACATCCCAATATATAGAGCATTTTCGCCCGAAAAAGGAAATTTCTAGCACCAACCCACTTCCCTAATTCGCCGCACCGAGTACTTTTTCTTTCACATTATCAGGTAGTTACAAGCCTCACCAATTCCGCTCACATATTTTGAATAATAATCGTCAATTATTAGAAGCGAATACTCTAATTATTAACGCCAATATAGTTATTTTCTTGTTACTTATTGTTCTAGCGGGCACAATATCAGTATGTTTGATATTCACTACAACTAATTGGTTATTTTTTCGAAATCGGATTGAGGCTATACAGATGGATAACGATGATACATCCGAAAATAACAACTACAATAAAGAAGCAGCGGCACTCTCACAATTAATCCAAATATTGCAAGGCGTATCAGAAGATTCTAGGACACGATTACTTCAGACTGTAATTACATTCTTCAATATTCAGCCCGGCAGTAATATTGCAATCAGCAAACGTCCATCAAATCCAAATATTCCTGTCAATACGCCTGTTGAATCAAGTCGATCAACTAGCTTCTCTGAAGATAGGTCTATGAGCCCAAAAGAATTTTTGTTGGATAAGCAGCCGTCAACAGATGTTGAAAGAGTTGCGTGCTTAGCCTATTACCTCACTCACTACAGAGACACTCCGCATTTTAAGACAATTGACATCAGCAAGCTAAATACTGAATCTGCACAACGTAAATTTGCGAATGCTGCAAAAGCTACTGCAAATGCGACGCGTAA
The DNA here is from genome assembly GCA_913060975.1 of uncultured Gammaproteobacteria bacterium. GTDB lineage: Bacteria > Pseudomonadota > Gammaproteobacteria > Pseudomonadales > Pseudohongiellaceae > UBA9145. Next base: position 4,350 of record CAJXVC010000010.1, on the reverse strand, counting down.
TGAGTATCTCGTTCCATCGACCAAGGGCCATAGGCAACTTGGCGCTGTTGGTGAAGTATTTGTGAATGCATTGCCCGATCGCTCAGCAGCCAGAGATGCTGTTGCGAAACTGCGACCCCGAAAAAAGCGCACAACTAAAAAGAAAATACACTCAACCTTATGAACAGGTTATTTGGCTATGGAAGAGAGAAGTAATGCTAAAAGGCTGGTTATCTTCAACCATAAAGGAGGAGTTGGTAAAACCACACTTACTGTAAACATTGCTATCGCACTTGCGAAAGAAGGCAAGAAGGTATTGCTGGTTGATGCCGACTCCCAATGTAACCTAACTTCTTATTTGATAGCTGACGAAGTTGTTGATGACCTTCTGGATAATTCTGATTTAGATAGCGGAAGAACAATATGGTCAGCTTTAAAGCCAATTGCAGAAGCAGAAGGTGACATAAATATTATTGAACCGTTTCAACTTGAGGGAGGAAATTTATTCCTTGTTCCTGGTGATATCCGCCTATCCGAGTTCGAGAACGAACTGAATGATTTCTGGGGCCAATGCTCACTTTTAAGACCGAAGGGATTTAGAGGGACGACTGCTATTAGTAGGCTTGTAAATGAAATCTCAAAAAAGATTGATGCTGACTATGTCTTTTTTGACACTGGCCCCAATATTGGACCATTAAATAGAGCAATATTACTCGACTGTGACTATTTCATCGTGCCAGCTGCGTGTGATCTTTTTTCATTGAGAGCGCTTAAAACGCTTGGCAACACACTAGTAAGCTGGATAAATGATTGGACTCAACTCACTAAGCTTGCCCCTACTGAAATCTACTTGCTACCCGGGAAACCTGCTTTCTTGGGCTTTATCCCGCAACGCTTCAGAATATATAGAGGCGTGGTTGCTAAGCAGCATTCCGGCTTTTTGCAGAGAATACAGAAAGAAGTACAAAGTCAAATTGTTGTATTGCTTAGAAAAATCGACCCAAATCTCGCAAAAGGCCGAATTTCGGAATTCAAATTAGGGGAAATAAAGGACTACGGAAGTCTAGTTTCAGATTCCCAGCAACATGGAGTCTCAATTGGCGCTGCCACTATTGGTACGCCCGAGCAACGAGGCCATGCGAGCACATCGTTCGCTGCCATAGCCACATCTATTACTAAACGCATTTCAGAAGTTGAGGTTTAGACATGGCTAAGCCGAAACTCTACAAACGAGAATCAAAACTAATCGCTGAACTAGTAGCTGAATATGAAAGAGAAAAAATTTTAATAGATAGTTTTTTGCAAGCCGTACTAAGTGATATGCAGAATACTGATACACTTGGACCGCTAGTCCACTCTTATCGATTTAGATTAAAAGATCCGACACATCTAGCGGATAAGCTCGAAAGAAAAATCATTAAGTGCAAAGAAAACGATTCGGCTTTTAATGTTACTAGCGATAATTTGTTCGAAGAAATCAACGATCTCGCTGGCATCAGAATCTTGCACTTATATACAGCACAAATCTCTGAATTAGACCCAATTCTCCGAGAGTTATTTTGTCAAAAGAATTACGAGCTTATCGAAGGACCTTTTGCAAGGACTTGGGATAATGAGTCGAAAGCATTTTTTAATGAAAATAACATCGACACAGAAGAAAGTGAGACTTTGTATACTAGCGTACACTACGTGATCGCTTCAAACACAAGAAGGAGAATGACTTGCGAGATTCAAGTCAGAACCTTGAGTGAAGAGGTGTGGGGAGAGGTTGACCATAAACTAAACTATCCTCATAAAACTGACAGTCTTCCGTGTAGTGAGCAATTAAAAGTATTAGCACGCGTCACCTCTAGTGTCTCACGCTTAGTTGATTCAATCTTTAGAACCTATGAAGATTCTCAGAATTGATTCTATTTCAATAGGAGAGACTGTAACACTCACAACTTAATTCATGCTATCAAGAGTAAGCTCATCCACGCTAATTAGACGCCTTTAATTTGCTTTCTCTGTTTTATAGATAATTGTAAAAATGTGATCAGTCAGTTCCACTCAGTCGTTATTCAATATCAATGTCCATGCCCAAACCAACCGCATGCCCAAAGTGAATCCGCGCCGAGGCCTCATCCCCAGCCCCAACAAAATAATCAGCCAGCGCAGCATGAGCTCTACCATCATCCGAGTAATTGGCCACATTCATCAAATACAACGCCCGCGCTGACTCCGGCTTCTCACTAAACACAAAATCATTGGCCCGCGCGTTCACCCAGCCAAATGGAGGCGTAAACTCATAGCCGAAGCGCTGCGACAACGTCGCATAATGCTCTTCCACCAAGCGCACCACTTCATCCGGCGCATCAGGCAGCGCAGGGTTGTAATGGTCACTGATAGCGGCACTCGGGCTATACCAGTCAAATTGCCAGCGAAGCGCGTCATACTCGGCAATCAATGGCACGCTGCCGTGGTTATCATTCTCGTAATATTTGGAGGCAAAGCTCAGCTTGTTATTGGCAAAGCTTGCTTCTGCACTATCAACAAACTGCAGAATCGAGCGGATATGATTGGTTTGCGGATTGGTATCTTCGCGTACGTTATCAAGGGTGATGCCATCACGCATGGTGTCCGCGATGCCGACGAAGAGTGACTTGCCAGTGAAGTCTCTGTCTTGCAAAGCGGCTTCGGCCTTGTGCAGGATCGCGCGATCGTCCCACCACAGGCTCGGATCAATAGCGACATAGTTGGCGAACAACTCGGGCCGTTCGATTAGCGCTTCGATGGCCATTAGTCCGCCCAGCGAGTGGCCGATGAACGTGCGGTACTGGCTAGCCGGATAGCTGGCCTCCACATGCGGGATGACCTCCTGTTCCAAAAAATCCAGAAAGGCAGTGCCACCACCCGTAGTACCTTCGGTATGGGTTGGCGTCAGATCACGCATGCGATCAGTATTGGGAATACCGACCACGATCATCTGCGGCGACTTGGTGTTGCCATTGACGCTGCTGAGCTGCTGAATCAGGCCGGTAACAGAATGAAAGTGACCCTGGCCATCGAGTAGATAGACCACTGGATACTGGGCGATATTGGCCGGGTCATCCACCGACTCCGGCAAATAGATCCATAGCTCACGCTCCTCACCGAGAATCGCCGACTCAATGCGCTCGATCACGCCAATATTGATGGTATTGCTGACAGGTGCTGCAACCGCCGGGGCGACAGCGCTTAGCGTCGCCGACTGGGGCGAAGCGGCTTGCGTATCAGTGACTGCTGGTTCCTCAGAACCACAACCGATGAGTAAACAGGCTAGCAGCACCAGGCTGCCCGGCTTGCGGTATTGCATAACAATACCCCTCTGGTTCGGTTTATCGACTTGCCAGCATAATGTGGGGAGACTTGTCTGTCTATGATAATAGCGGGTACACCAGCTTTTGATCAAAGTCAGATGGACTTCAGAAATCGCTATCCCGCCAGAATAAATGCGTCGGAATTAGTTGACGCGTCGGAATAATCCGACGTATTATTCACGCATGAATCAGATCGACATATTTTCAGCGTTGGCAAATCCTATTCGGCGGGAAATTTTAGTTCGAATAAGTAATGGCCCGATGAACGTTACCCAACTTGCCAAGAATTTTGACATTGGCCGCCCTGCCGTCTCCGAGCATCTGCAAGTTCTTCGTAATGCACAGATACTGCGGGATAGCGTACGTGGACGCGAACGATACTATTACATTGACCCAACACCACTTGGGATAATTGAATCGTTTCTCGACAAAATTCGCTCTGACTGGAAACAACGATTGGATTCTCTGGATAAATTTCTTCAAGAGGAGCCGTAAATGGGAACTAGTACTGACAGCAACATACAAATCACAGTCACCCATGAATTCAATTCTCCTGCAGAGAAAGTCTTTGATGCCTGGCTTAGTCCTGACTCAGTTCGCAAATGGTGGGGGCTTATCGATACAGCTTTTGGACAGCTGGATGTCAGGCGAGTTGAGATAGATGCGAAAGTAGGCGGACGATATACATTCTCGGATATGCGACCTGAAGGCGAAGTAACACACTGGGGAACTTACAAAGTCATTGACCGCCCGAACAAACTGGTTTTTACGTTCTTTACCTCTGAAGAAGAGGAACTGGAGAACAACTCACTTGTTACTCTAACGTTTACTCCAACTACGAAAGGTTGCCGGGTTGATCTTCACTATGACATGGATGCCAAGTGGGCGGAATATATTGCACAGACAGAGAACGGCTGGAAGCAAATGCTGTTAGCAATAGAAAAACTGGAGAACTAGTTTATTAGAAGAAAAACTAGAGGGGACATATATGGACGCTCCCCTGAATTCAAGCAATACTAACCCGCGATCCTGA
>CAJXVC010000009.1 GCA_913060975.1 uncultured Gammaproteobacteria bacterium | reverse complement strand
TCGGGACAATTGCGAGTGGCAATATTAATCAGGTTGACGCCACAGTCGCTTGTTAAGTATTCTACGCACAATCTAAGGATTAAAATCTTTCATACGCATTGGTCGGCTTAGATCATATTGGCTTTCTGTGCGTGAATTGTGCGCGCATTCAATCAAAAGTCTTAGCTTTTCAGGATCATCCATAACATTATTCCAGTTAGAAACTGTGATATTACTTTTGCCGGCAGTAAGGCAATCAATTATGCGTGGCGGCATATAGGGGTATCTTTCTTCATACTTGGTTCTTTCGCCCAATTGAACCCAATCTGTTATATGTGGATAAAGTGACTTTTTAACTTCATCGAAGGGTGCGGTAAAGAACTCAGACTCACAAATAGGGGCATGTAATACAACTACTCCTGATTTACCAAATTTTGGGCCATTGTACATGCTCGAATATAACTCCCAGTCTACATGTTTCCGATATCTAGTCTCTTGCCCAACGATTAACAATAACACTGTAGATCCACTTAAGTAGTTGCGTCTTATTGTTTGCCGAATTTGTTGCGGCTCTAATGTATCGTCGATATCTCCTGTGCTGACTGAGCAATCTTCGAAAATATCGTGTATATAATTAAATTGGAGCAAGTCTTCTTTAATATATTGCTCGTTCTTATGATGGTAGCTGATAAAAACCTTTCTCAATCTTTTGCTCCTTCCTGGGCGCTGGATTCAAGCCCAGATATTATTTCGTACATTTTTCTTCTATAGTTGATTAAGTGCGCATTAACTCTTAAAAGGTCTTTTTCTAAATCTTCAAACTGTGGGAATTGTTTTTGAATATCTTGTGGATTTGCTACTAAGTTTTCATCATTCTTAAGGGCATTCTCGTACCATTTCCTGAATCTAGATTGCCATTTTGTTAGATGTGGCCTTAGCCCATCATTTAAGATATCTATCGTTAATCTAATAATTTTCTCTGTATCGGCACGCTTGAATTTACTAACGGGCACATCTTTGAGTAATTCTCTAGTGATTGCGAAAAAGCTGTACCAAGAATCATAAATTTCATAAACAACGTCATCCTCGAGATCTATTTCTAAGCCAATTTTTCGCGTGCTTAATTCTATCCATACTTGATATGCGATCTGGCGGTCCAACAAATTTGGTTTCAATTTGACTTTGTGATTGCCGATACCAAATTCTGTCTCATCTATATCAAACGACTTTAGTTTCCAGTTATTAACAAATTTTCCGTAGGCAAATACACCTAATATGGCCAAAATCAAGAGCAGGGCCACAAAGTAGCCATTGAGGTCAACTGAGAGATTGAAGCTTGAATCAAGTACGACGCTGATTAAGTCCGGGGTGCTGTCAGAGCTTTCCATTGGCAATATCTCGATTAGACATACTTAACATTTGTATAGGGAGCATGCTCCCTTTGTTTTAGCGGGTTAAGTCAGTGTAGACGCTATGTCTTTCAATTGGAACAATCTTTCCTGATATCCGGTTGATTTTAAAAAACAAAGCAAGCCAACTCGCAAAACAATGTTAGCGGGGTCCCAGTTTCCAGATAGTGGGTTTCCCCCTATGCCCCATATCAAGGGTTCTATACTATGGAATTTATTAGGGTTTTTGAGATATGAGACAAGTAAGCGAGCCAGCAACTGCGCGGTTGTGAGCTTGCCGATCAGACAAATCGGGCGGAAGCTTCGCCTATCGTCATCAGCCGGGCAGATTCAAATGCAATGCACTCTCGTTAAATGCCCCGTCGTTAAATGCCCTGCCGTTGAATGGCCTGTTAACTAGATGTAACGACTCAAATTGCGATTCGCCCTGCCCAGCCGCTCAGACATGATACGCACAATATAAGTGTGCAGCGCCGAGGTCGATGCTGGATACTTGCGCGCCATAGTGTCCAGTGCTGACTGATCAAGACGGAACAGTGTGGCGTCCTTTTCTATGCGGACGCTGGCGGTGCGGTTCTCGCCTGTGTAGATCGCCATCTCGCCAAGAATGGCCCCAGCCTTGAATTTGCGCAGAATGCGTTCGGAGTGCTGCGGTAGCTGCATCACCACAACCACCGTGCCGGAACCGACGAAATAGAGGCTTTCGCCCTTGTCACCTTCACGAAACAGGTACTCGCCTTCGCTGCGGCTTTCCACCACAAAGAAATTCATTAGCGCATCGATGTCTTCCTCGGCATAGGCAATGCGGCTGATCACGTCTCTGAGTTCCAGCGTATAGTCTTCGTCGCTGCGGCTCATATCGGCCAGGATGCGTCGTTCGCACCAGTCTACAGCAGTATCAATATGATCCTTGTAGATGCGTTCTTGTGGCTGCGTGCCCAGTGTAAAGAATCCGTGCCGTACCAGCTGTTTGATGGACTGCTCGTCGGCGCCGCTGATCAGAATGTGAAAGTTCTTTTGATCGCTGAGTTGCGCCAACTTGGCAAAGGAAACAATGGCCGAAGTATCAAGCTGGCTGACATGATGAAAATCCAGTACCAGAAAATCAAAACGCCCTTCTTCCCGGTTATCCATGCGCTGGCGAATCGCGGAAATCAGTTTGTCTGCTGTACCGAAGAAGATAAAACCCTGCAACATCAGGATAAGGATGCGCTTGCCTTCCTGATTGAGCAGTTCCCGGGTTTCCAGATCGCGATCAACATTGCTGGCGTGGTCGCTACCATTGGTTTCAATCTTGATGACGCTCAACTGTGAATAGTTGATGACAAACAGAATGACAGCGACGAAGAAGCCAAAGGTGACGCCCTGCAGAATGTCAGAAAAGATAATGACAATCAGAATCAGGACGACGACGACATAGTCGGACAGCGGTAATTCATTGCGCGACTTCCAGATCCAGTCGATCAAGAATTCCAGCCCCACATAGATCAGCAATCCGCCCAGAATAAAAGTAGGCACCAACTCCATGAACTCGGCACCAGCAAGAATGGCTGCCAGCACGAGGGCACAGTAGACGAAACCAGTGAGACGATCCCTGCCGCCCAGACGTTCGACTAATGCGGTGTCTGAGGCATCGTGAACACCGGGGAAGCCGCCGAACAAACTGTTAACGATATTGGTGACGCCCATGACTTGTAATTCATGGTCGGGCTTGAGGTCGCGACGCGCGATCAGCTCAATACCGGAGACATCCAGTAACAGCATCATGGCGCAGAGCAAGGCGACAACCACGATACCGCCAAGCTGATCCGAAATTGCAATCCAGCTGACGGCCTCAAGATAATCCAGATGAAAAACCGGGAACAGATTGCCTGTCGACTCGATGCTGGGCAACAAGCCGCTGGCAGCCGCTTCTTCGCGGCTAACGCCACTCAGCGCCAGCACAGCATAGAAAATAACGATGGCAAACAGCAGAATGCCCGGTACGGACAGATGATTGTCGCCAAACAACTTGCCGATGATGAGGCAAAAGGCCAGCAACATGGCCGGGGCAATGAGTTGGATGAATTCGGTATCAAACACAGAAAACAAAGTCGGCTCACTACCACTGGCGACTGTCATCCCGCCCTGCACGAAGATGTAACCGATACCGGCAAAGAAACCGCCAGTGACTGGGTACGGGATATAGCGCACCAGATTGCCCAATTTCATGCGGCCAATCAGTAACAGAAACAACCCGGTGATAACCGTAGTTACCATGATGGCCATGATGATGGTGGCTTCGGCACCCAGCGAGTATTGCGACCCGAAACTGGAATAGATACTGCCCACCATGACCGCGAACACGGGCACCAGGCCATTGCGCGGTGAACAGATGATGGATTTGAAATCAGAAAATAGTGTGCCACCCAGGCCAGTGATCAAAGTACCGACCAACAAGACTGCGATACCCGGTACCATCAGGCGCGGATCGACCTGGGCAAAGAGCAGTGCCGCCACTGACACAGCCACGGAAATATTCACCAGTGCGATAAGACTGCCGGAGAGAATATTGGCGAGGTAGCGTGACTGCATTGAATTGTGGGTCTTTGAGACGCAACAGGACGAAAGTGATCAGGAAGGCCCGAGAATACTATCAGGTTGGCCCCGATACTAGTGTGTTAGGAAGCTCAGCGCTGAATTGCCCGCAATCCGTTACTTTCAGACTCATTGTGTTGCTTTTGCGGGTGATTGAGCGTGTTTGAATCGGAGCATTCAGAATCCATTCAGCCGCTTCGGGGTAGTGTGCAAGGCATGATTCGGCAGTTTTGGCAGTAATAGTCGATAAGTCTCCATCAGTGCTCTGTATCAGCGCTGGTTCTCAGAGCGACCTTCTTCTGCGCCACTGCCTGATTTATACTGCGACATCGGACCATTCACTCGCACGAGTCAAACCATGACAGCAGCGCACAGCACAAGTTTCAGAACAGACTGTTCGATAAGCGGACTGGCATTGAGCCCTGCTGTAGCCGGCTTGTTGTTTCTCTCATTTCTCTCGATTATCTCTTTTCTCTCGTTACCCGTATCGGCAACGACGCTCGTCGGCATGGCTATCGATGAGGTCGCCGCCGAGGCGGAGCTGGTTTTCGAAGGCGAGGTGATCGAGCACAACGTGCGCCGGGAAGCCGCCAGCGGGCTGATTCATACTTACGTCACTTTTAACGTGCTTGATGTTATTAAAGGTGCCAGCCCCGGCGCCACACTGGAGCTGCGTTTTACCGGCGGGCAATTCAATGGCCAGATCGTGGAGATCAGTGGTTCAACTATTCCCGCGGCAGGTGAGCACGGCATATATTTCGTCGAGTCCACCAGTGAGAATTTGCTTAATCCTTTGCTGGGCTGGTCGCAAGGCCACTATCTGATTGTCGAAGAAGATGGCCAGCAACAGATGCGTACCAATAGTCGTCAGCCTGTGATGGAAATCCAGTCAGCCGCCAATGTGCCCATGTTGATTCGTAGACCACAGCAACTGAAGAGTGGCAGCGGCGATACTGCCAGTGGCGTGGTGACGGATCAAAGCGCACTCTCTCAACACCCTCAACAATCTCAACAACAACCACTGTCAGCCGACGAATTCAAAGCGCGTATTCGCGCCATGATTAGTCAGTAGCCACTTCCCCGTGTTCCTTCAGGTGGCTGTGCAAATCTACAGCGAGCTTTAGCACTACCAGAAGTAGTAACGCCGGCAATGTTGAGTCGAGCGCCGCAACCATAAACCCACCCAGAATAATTGTTATGTGCATGACGATAATGCGTTTGTATGGCTGGCTCATCTGTTTGTTAATTCCTCGGCCTTGATATTCACAACGACCAAGAAAATTGCTGAAGTACGACACACCGTGACTGATGAAGGATCCAGCAACTGCTGGCGCCAGGTACATAAAGTCGTTCAGCACTTGTGTCATCTGACTATTTTCATTGCCTGCCGCCGCATCGCCGAACAATGTGTAGATGAACAACAGATGACCGGCCATGAATGCGCCGTAGTGGCCGATGAAAAACAAGCCGTAAAAGATCGCGAGTAGTCCGGCAATCTTCACCATCTTAACGACATTGTAAAAGCCAATAACCGCGCTCTCGGCCCAGAACAACAACATCACTTGCATTATTTGCCAGTCGAGAAACAGCACACCGAACACCGGAATCAGATTGGCGGCAATCAGGGCCAGAGCTGACCGGGAGCGCAGACCCGGGCCAGGTCGCGCTGCTTCCTGTACTGAAGCGCTGCCGCGACTGGCTTCCGACTTCTGAGTTAGTACGACCTCGGAATCGCGCTCGGCGGCCATTGTATTGATGGACTGAATGTCTGCCGGTAGCGGGTCAGCGTGGTTGGGAAACTGTGCCTGTAAAGCAGTAATGATTTCATCAGCTTCGACATCGGTGATGGCTGACCCAAATCGTATCGGGTAGCCGGCATAATCAAAAGCGAGATGGTCACCGCGCCACTTGTGGCCGCTGCGATTGTTCTCGCGCTTGCCAGCATTGCCTGTTGCTTGTTCAGCGCCACTGTCATTCCCAATTCCAATTCTCTTTTCAGTTTCACTTTCACTTTCACTTTCACTTTCATTTTCATTTTCATTTTCATTTTCACTATGACGATCACTGCCACTATCAGTGACAGCCTCCTCCTGTCGAAAATGCCTTAGTAGCGCGCCAGAATATTGCCCACCGATTGCCAGAAAGGGCAATCCAAAGTAGATAAATAAATCACCTTCGCGGACCAGCACGACTTCGCGGCCTACCGCCACCAACAGTATTATCAACGCAAAAATAGCAATACCTACGGACCAACCCAGCATCCAAAAGATCGTGAACAGACTGAATGAGAAGGAGAAAAGATCGCCATTGCTGCGCGCCATGCCGGACTCAACGACACTCACCAGCGGGATCGCAACAATCAACAGAAAAATACAGGCAATAAAGAGAGCGGGACGAGACCGAATGAATGGGAGTGAGCGGAAGTAACTGTCGCCATGTTGACCCATGCGACCTTTGGCGACTACAAGCTTCGGAGCCGATTCTCCCAAGGACTGAAAAAGACTGCGCCTGGAAGTGCGCTGACGTGAATGCTGACTGCGGCGTTCACGAAGTGAGGCTCGGGTCATGGCGACAGTTTACCTTGCCATTGCAAAGCAAGTGCGTTGCCCGCCGGGCGGACAACACACGGTACGATTGATAATGTTTACGCTTTAATTCTGTTGCGCGCTGGCCTCATTGTAGTTCTCTGGCTCACCAATACTCTTGCCCAGAAAACGATTGGTGATCAGACCTGTGGTTATGGCTCCATTCACATTCAGTGCGGTGCGTGCCATGTCGATGAGCGGCTCAATCGAAATGAGCAGCGCAGCGACTGTGACCGGGAAACCCATGGCAGGCAGAACAACAAGCGCGGCGTTCGTCGCACCGCCGCCCACTCCGGCAATACCAAACGAACCAATAGCGATGATCAACACCAGGCTGGTAATAAAGCCCAGATCGATCTCCACGCCCATCGTCGGCGCAACCATCACTGCTAACATGGCCGGGTAAATACCCGCGCATCCGTTCTGGCCGATCGTGGCGCCAAAGGATGCCGCGATGTTGGCAATCGGTGCCGGCACATTCAGCTCTTCAATCTGAGCGCGAATAGTCAGCGGAATGGTAGCTGCTGAACTCCGAGTAACGAAGGCAAAGGTCAGCACAGACCAGACTTTCTGAAAATAGGTTCTCACATTCATGCCCAGCATGGCGATGAGCAGACCATGGACACAGAACATCAAGGCAATCGCGATATAGGATGCGACGACAAAGCCGATCAACGTCACGATGGCGTCGCCATCGGAAGTGGCAATGACACGAGTCATCAAGGCCAGTACACCGTAAGGGGTCAGGTTGATCACCATTTTAACAAGACGCATGATGACGGCTTGAGTGGTGTCAACAAAAGCACGAATGCGTTCGCCTTGCTTGGGCGTTTCTTCACCAACCAGCAAGGCAGCTATACCGAACAGCAAGCCAAAGACGACAACCGCGATAATGGATGTGTCGCGCGCATCCGTCAGGTCATAAAAAATATTGCGCGGAATAAAACTCACCAGCAACTCAGGTAGAGACAAATCCGCTACTGACCCTTGCCGGGATTCCAGCACTTCGGCGCGGGCCAGTTCCCGTGCACCACTGGCGAGGTCGCCAGCACTCAAGCCGAAGATCACCGCCATAAAGATACCAATGAGAGCCGCGATCATGGTCGTGCCGACCAGAATACTAACCACCGATCCACCGATCTTGCCTAACGACTTGATCTCTTGCACTTTCAGCACGGAGGCAATCATGGTGATCAGGATCAGCGGCATGATGATCATGCGCAGCAAATTCACATAGGTGTTGGCGATGATGCCAGTCCACTCCAGCGTCTGGTTGGTCACTTCGTGAGTGAAACCAAAAGCAAACTGCAGATAGAAACCAAATAACGTTCCGCCAATCAGGCCAAGCAGCACTCGCCGCGAGAGACTGGTCTCGGTCTTGGCAAGCTGAAACAGAAAGCCAAGCATTGCCGCGAACAGGACAAGATTGAGAATGGCGAAAGTGGTCATGGGAGGTACTCCTTGGTATATGTGCCTGTCGTTGGCGGTCGTTGACGGCGAGCTATCCAGCAGTTTGCGGACAGGGCCAGCAGGCATTCTTTGACCCCGAGTATATAGCTCGCCGGTACTAAGACCAACTGCAACCGCTTTTACTTACATCGGGCCTGTCATACTCGCATAGCCCGTATCTTGTGCATCGGCAGCCAATCCTGCACTCTACGTCAGTAATAGTCACAATCTATTAATCCGAAATAACACTGACAAGACGCTGACTTTCAAGTCAGGGTCAGCCGCCTTTGGCCTTGAACATGGCAATCCAGACGAGTTCTATTATGGCTTCAACAAACCACTACCCCGACCTCATCAAACAATTACCAGCCTTTGATGGCCCATTTGATGCCTATAAGTTGGCAGCCAATGACTGCGATGTATTGTTTGCCAGTTACCCGGCTGGCACCAATATCCCGGAACACACCCATGACACCGAGAATGTCGGCATCATTACCAAAGGCGTGTTGCTGCTCACTATTGCCGGGGAGACCCAACGTATTGGCACGGGCCAGTGGTATCACGTGCCGGCCAATTGCCCGCATAGCGCCGAATTCCCCGACGAGACTGCCGAGATTGAGTTCTGGTTTCACCAGTAGACAAGATTGCGGTTCAGAAGTCAGGCGCGCGGTTTAGTCGAAACTGTCGTCGAAGCTGACTTCGAAATAGTCCTGACCGTATTGCGCTGACCGGCGTCTTTGCAAATAGGCACCGCGCATGAACAGATAGTCGTCGCCGATGACCAGATTATCCAGTGGCAATACGGCAGCGCGAAACTCCACGACTTCCATAGCGCGCAAGCTGTTGCGCAAAGCAATATTGTCCACGTACATGATCGGGTCGGCGACTGTATCCATCGTCAATCCAAAAGTATCCCGAAGGCTGCTCGGACCCAGAACCGGCAAGATCAGGAACGGACCTGGCTCGACACCATAGTGTGCCAGCGTCAGCCCAAAGTCTTGCTGTTCCCGGCGCCAGCCCAAAGCCGGGTCGGCTACTTCAAAAATCCCACCCACTCCCAAAGTGCTGTTGATTGCCAGACGACCGATGTCGTTGGCTGCAGCGGCAAAGCGCAATTGCAGCAGGTGATTCACCGAGGATTGCACTTCATTGAGATTGGCAAAGAAATTACTGACACCACGTTTAACAGGGCGCGGAGTAAACGCATCGTATGTGGTGGCAAGCGGTTTGATCATGTAGCGATCAAGCACCGCATTAAAAGCGAAAGTCTTGCGATTAACTGCTTCCCACGGATCCGCACTGGACTGTGCGCTCGCCGGCTGTGTGAACAGCAAGGCGAACAACAAAGCCGAGACCATTAAAGGGAATGATAAAAAAAATGCCGGCGCACTACCGTGGGGAAGCGGAGTCGCGCACGCCGGCAATCTAAGGAGGCTTACAAACTTGGTGCAGTCTCCAGACCGCAACTTCAATCGATATCCTGTCATCTCAAAACTCCTCTGACCGGCGCTCTGGCACCAGTCGAACTACTGTCCTTTAGCTCTCTGAGCGGAGTTGCAGCATGGCAAATCTGCACATGGCAACTTTTACTACGGCGGGTGTCGGACTTTTCCTAACACCTTTTACAGATTCTTTTGCAAATTCTTTTCCAGCGCTCCGGCTGCTCACTTTTCCCCGCTGAGGGTGTCAATGTGAGTGATTCATTAATCGGCAGTCTTATATAATTAGACCGGTCTACTAATAAACTGGCAAATTTTTTTAAGCAGGAAAGAAAAACTTCATAAACACATCCAGCGGCTGCCGGTTCTTCTCCAGCTTCATTTTCATAATGGCTCCCTGCCAAGAGTTCATCAGCACCTGCGCCGCCTCACTCGAGCTCAGCCCGCCCAGATTGAGCTCACTGGCATCAGTCTTGTCCAGACAAGTGGCGATCTCGTCCACCATGCCCTGCGACAATTCACTGATGGTCTGCCGCAAACGCTCGTTCACGTCGGCCAGTTCCTGAGACAAATTACTCATCAGGCAACCCTGGCAATAATCGAGCTGGGTATAACGTTCCACGTTATCAGCAAAGAACTTTTTCAACTGCTGATACGGCGTGAGCTTCTCGTCAGCCAGCACTGTCGCCAGTTCCTCACGGCCTTGTCGGGAGTAAAACTCCACCACCTGGACTCCGAAATCTTCCTTGCTGTCGAAATAGTGGTAAAACGACCCTTTGGGGATCTCCGCCTTGCGCAAAATGTCATTCAGGCCAACCGAGTTGAAACTGCTGTTAATAAACAGTTCCTGTCCTACCGCCAGCAAGGATTCACGGCACTGCTGGAATTTATGTTCGTCACGGGTTCGAGCCATTTGCTTATATTAGACCAGTCTATTATTTATTGCAAATACCCCCCATAGGCCAATTCCTCTCCCTTTATCGCTTGCCACCCCCTCTCTATCTCTGCCTGTCTCCGCCTGCCATCAAGCAGCGCATAACTAACCGGTATTCGGCGCTGGCGACCCACGAATTGTCGAAACTGTGAGCTTGGCCCTCGCAGAGCCTCGCAACAAAGCCTATCCTGTAGGCTACTCGTGTGCACAACACTTCGTGCAACTCGATCCGGAGTCAGACTTTTCAGTCAGACCTTTGCTCCGCTCGGTCACTAACCAGTGCCTCGATGCCTTAATCAAAGACAATTATCACGACAGCGACTATGGTCATGCCAGTAACGAGTTTTGTGCGAGTGCTAGCCCCTCGACTACGCAAATTATGCGTAGTGGCGATGCTATGCCTGCTCACCTCGCTGGCACTCGCTCAGCAATCGCAGCTTGGCTGGGTCAGTGGCAACTGTCAGAGAGGCTCTGGCACATATGTATTCGGCAATGGCGACCACTATCAAGGGCAGTGTCGCAATAATCAGTTTGAAGGCCGCGGCACACTGATTTTCAGTAATGGTGATCGCTACGACGGCCAATTTAGTCGCGACCAGATGAATGGTCAGGGTACCTATCAGTATGCCAATGGCGACCAGTTCAAGGGGCAATTCAGCCGTGGCGTGCGCCTCGGTCAAGGTTCCCTGATTCGCGCCAATGGTGAACGCTATGATGGTCAATGGCGCAATGACCGCATGTCCGGCATGGGTACCTATCAATACAGAAATGGTGATCACTATGAGGGTCAGTGGCAAGATGGCGAGCGCCACGGGCAGGGCACCTATGTTCGCGCCAATGGCGATAGTTATACTGGCCAGTTTGTCGATAATCAGCGCGAGGGTCAGGGCATCATGACCTGGGCCGACGGCAATGTTTATCGTGGGCAATGGCGCAACGGCCAGCAGCATGGTCAGGGCGAGATGGTGCAAAACGATGGCGACCGCTATACCGGTCAATGGCAGGATGGCGAGATGCATGGCAATGGCACCATGCACTATGCCAATGGCGCGCGCTACGAAGGCGAGTTCGCCGACAACCAGCTCGATGGTCAGGGAATTTACTATTACCGCAACGGTGATCGCCTCGAAGGCACCTGGGAAAACGGTCTACAGGAAGGCTATGCGACCTATACACCAGCCAATGGCGAACCGGAACGCATGTACTTTAATCGCGGCGAAAATATCGGCTGATTAACTACGTAGCTTGTATCCAGTCTTGAAGATGTAGGTGACGATCCCCAGACAGATCAGCATAAACAGGGACACACTGGCCAGGCTGACCACCACATTCACTTCCGAAATCTCGTAAAAACTCCAACGCAAACCGCTAACCAGATACAACACCGGATTCATCAGTGACACGGTCTGCCACAACGGCGGCAGCATGTCGGTCGAGTAAAAACTTCCCCCCAGAAAGACTAGCGGCGTAATCACCAGCATTGGCACCACTGACAGTTTTTCAAAATTGTCCGCCCAGATACCCAGAATAAAACCCAGCAAACTGAACGAGACAGCCGTCAGCACAATAAACAACAGCATGATAATTGGATGGGCAATGCGCAAATCGATAAAAAACGCCGCCGTGACAAGAATGATCAGACCGAGAATGATCGACTTGGTCGCCGCTGCACCGACATAACCGAGTACGACCTCAATGGTTGAGATTGGCGCCGACAACATCTCATACACCGTACCGACGAACTTGGGGAAATAAATACCAAACGAGGCATTGGAAATACTGTGGGTCAGCAGATTCAGCATGATCAGGCCAGGCACAATAAACGCGCCGTAGGAGACACCCCCGACTTCCTGAATGCGTGAACCAATGGCGGCGCCGAACACAATGAAATACAGCGAGGTGGTAATCACCGGCGCTACAATGCTCTGCAGCAGCGTGCGGCGCGTGCGCGCCATCTCGAATTTATAGATTGCCAGTATGCCGTAGATATTCATAAGGACTCTTTATTAAGGGAGGCTTCTCTGTTTGAGATAAGGCCTCGGGCATTACGGATGAGGTCTCATTGTCTGACGCCAAATTTCCAGTTCCGGCGTGCTGACTGGTTTAGCATTGGCCTTCAGGCGGCCGATTCATGCACCAGATTCACGAAGATATCTTCCAGTGAACTCTGGGTTGTATTCAGGTCATGAAAGCGAATGCCGGCGCTCTTCAAGTCATCAAGCAGTGTCGTGATACCTGTGCGCTCGCCAGTTGTTGTGAACGTATAGATTAACTGTGCGCCGTCTTTGCCCAATTCCAGATCAAACTCTGCCAGTGCTTCAGGGATACTGTCGATTGGTTCAACCAGCTCCAGCAGCAACTGTTTCTTGCCGAGCTTTTGCATCAGGCTGTTCTTGTCTTCCATGAGAATCAATTCACCATTATTGATGACACCGATGCGCTGGGCGATTTCCTCGGCTTCCTCAATATAGTGAGTAGTCAGTATGATTGTCACACCTGTAGCCTGCAGCTCACGGACAATATTCCACATGTCCTTGCGCAGCTCCACATCGACACCAGCCGTCGGCTCATCAAGAAACAGGACCGAGGGTTCATGGGACAGTGCCTTGGCGATCAGCACCCGGCGTTTCATGCCACCAGATAACGTCATGATCATGCTGTCTTTCTTGTCCCACAGGGACAAAGAGCGCAGCACTTTTTCGATATAGGCGGGATCAGGCGCCTTGCCAAAAAGCCCGCGGCTGAACGAGACCGTGTTGAAAACTGACTCGAAAGAATCGGTAGTGAGTTCCTGCGGTACCAGACCAATGATAGTTCGCGTCTGGCGATAGTCACGGATAATGTCATAGCCAGCAACCGTAACGCTGCCAGTTGAAGGGCTTACGATACCGCAAATTGTTGAGATCAATGTGGTTTTCCCGGCACCATTGGGGCCGAGTAACGCGATAATCTCGCCTTTATTGATTTCCAGGTTAATATTTTTCAGGGCCTGAAAACCGCCGGAATAGGTTTTCCCGAGATTTTGAACGCTGAGAATAGGTGCAGAAGAATTTGTCATGGCCGCAGCATTATAAGTGACCAATGGGTAATTACAATGACCGTGGCAACCCGGCAGCCGGAATGGCCATTGCGGGTGAATGGACGCGCCAAGCGACGCAGAATTATTTATACTGATTCACTATTCCATAATGAACCCACGCCACAGGGATACAGATCATGCCGGTTAACCAGTCATCACGGAATTCAATCAAACGCCTTGGTATCGCTTGGAGCCTGTTGTTAAGCCTGCTTGCGAGTCAGAGCTGGGCAGCCGCAGAAATCGAGCCGGCCCTGACAGCCGACGAGAATGCCCTCATTGGTTGGCTCGAAGACCAGGATGCGCAGATGCTCGCCATGCTTGAGCGTCTGACCAATATCAATTCCGGCAGCCTCAACAAGGCAGGTGTCGACGAGATGGCGCAGATTTTTGCGTCCGAATTACGCCAGATGGGTTTTTCCACGTCCAGTCTGCCCGGCGAAGTTATCGAGATGCCCAGCTGCCCCGGCAGCAACTACAGCGTCGACGTGGCAGATCACATGCTGGCCAGCAAGCCCGGTAACGGGCCGCGCCTGCTATTAATGGGACACCTGGATACTGTGTTTCCGCCGGACAGCCCCTTCCAGACATTCCGCACCGAAGGTGACACCATCTATGGCCCAGGTGTTACTGATATGAAAGGTGGTTTGGTCGTCATGCTCTATGCGCTAAAAGCCCTGGCCGAGACCGGCGAGCTGGATGCTATGGATATGACTATACTGCTCAATAGCGACGAAGAGATGGGATCACTTTCATCACGCAAGTATCTCGAAGAACAGGCCGCTGAACACGATTGGGGCCTGGTATATGAATCCTCAGGCTCGGATACATTGACACGACAACGCAAAGGGCTGGGTCAGGCACGCCTTGTCGTCAATGGCCGCGCATCGCACGCCGGTGGCGCCCACGAACAAGGGCGCTCTGCCATCAAGGAGCTGGCTTACAAGATTGTCGAGATCGAACAGATGACCGACTACGAAACCGGAGTCACCGTGAATGTCGGCGTGGTTAGTGGCGGCGAAGCACGCAATACCGTAGCCCCTTGCGCCGAAGCACTGGTTGACCTGCGTTATCCGGAACCACAACAAGGCGAAGCTGCCGCCGAACAATTTGCTGACATCTTTGGCAATGTTTACAGCTACCCGATTGATTCTGGCGAAATCACTACGGAGCACTGGATTAACCTGCATCGCCCACCAAAAATTCCTACTGCGGAGTCGGACTATCTTCTTGAGAAAACCCGTGCCATTGGCCGATTGTTAGGCCAGGAACTCGGTGTAACTGACTCCGGTGGTGGCACCGATGGCTCGCTCACCCAAGCGGCCGGCTTACCGACACTGGATTCATTGGGCATTGCCGGAACTGGCGCGCATTCCAATCGCGAAGAAGCCCGCATCAGTTCGCTGGTTGAACGCGCACAACTCAGCGCGCTATTGATCCGCCGGCTGGTAAATGAGTAGGGGCTTGCCTGTTTCGCAGCCACGACGCAGCTACTGGCCATTCCCGACCAATAATACAGTTCGGTTATTTAAGGAAGCCCCTTACCAGTCGGGCGAGTATCGCATTGCCTTCACAATTGATGCGACTACACACCAGACCTTATGTACTCTGGCATGGCATTGGCAATAAAAACTCACGATTGCCTGAAGGTTTCAGCTTCACCGAGCCGTTGTGACAAACTCTGAATGTTCTCCAGATGTTCCTTTTTCATTGCCAACAGTCGCTGCCGGATTGGTTCAGATTTTAGGCGAGGCAACAATCCCTCCAGCATCCGCACGACCCACTTCTGCCCCTTGTTCAACAAGTGCATGCGCTCAGTAAAATCTGTAATTGCCAGGCATTTTTCAACGAAATCCCCAACACGGTCATGAGGATCCAGGTAAAGTAACGCCATACATTCCAGAATGAGCCCGCAAGAATTCGCTTCATCACGATGTACAGCACGCAGAAATTCGAGCCAGACAGAATCAGGTGCAATTTTCATGGAGTGGGCGCAAACCCTCGCACCAGCACGTTCAGCAGCGAGCAGAGACTCCAGAACCTCCCTGATCTCGGTTATGTCTGCATAGCCATCGTAATTGCTGGATATCTCACCGCGAGAGCATGGGCTGGATGCCTGCTCTACAGACTCAGCACTACTGAATCGCTGGGTGATTTTACTGAGATCACGATAGCATCGATTAGCTTCAGCCAATATGCTGTCGATGCGGGTAGCCACGCTGACAATTGCATCAATCTGAGCACAAGACTGTCCCGAGTACAGCGGCATAAGTTCCAGAGAGCCACTGGCACCCTGCAGTGGTGAGTCTGTTGAATACAAATACACGGGTTTTCCATCTTGCGTTCCGATAGCGCGGCTATGAATTTGCTTTCCGCTGTCTTGTTGCAGGACAACACCTTCAGTTATCGGATTTTTCAGCACCCGCACTTTTGCTCGTTCGGGCCAGTTGATAAAAAACTCGTCAGTACAGATGGTGTCTTCTCCCGTAGCCTGTACTACCCCGGTCTTGTGAATCTGATGCGCATTGGACTCATCCGTGGCAAGCAATGCTGTACCCAAACAAATTCCCTGAGCGCCAAGAGCCAGGGCGGCTAACATCTGTTGACCATTAGCAATGCCCCCTGCAGCTACAACCGGGATCGTGCTGTCGGCACATAATGCTGGCAATAGATTTTGTAGCACCGTGGTTCCGTGGATATGCCCTCCTGCTTCGAAGCCCTGCGCGATCAATACATCTGCACCGGCAACACGGGCCTTCAACCCTTCCTCAGTGCTGCCAACCTGATGAATCACAGTGATAGATGCCTGTTTCAGGCGATCAGTTACCTCGTGATCCACATCCCAGAACAAGGTAACAACAGGTACTCGCAAATCTATCAGGCACTCCAATTGGCTCTGCAATAGATGCCTGTCAGTGGCTGCAGGAATTATATTTACGGAGAACGGCTTGTCAGTTTTATTGCGTAACTCTGCGACCTGAGACCGAATGAAATCGGGCGATTCTCGCACCATGCCCAGCGTGCCCAACCCGCCCTTGTTAGTGACAGCAGCAGCCAAGTCGGCGCGCGCGACACCACCCATACCGGCGCCGATGATGGGCAGTTCACAACCGATAATATCCAGCAACGGGGTGTGCAGATTTAATTCAAAACCAGACGCAGATTTGCTTTCTCGATTCACGGTTTGCCGTTCTCTTGTTGACGAAAGACAATCATAGCTCCGTGAGTGCAACGAATTAATTGAATTTTTTTGCTTGCACACTGCAACTATATTGCAGCAGCGTCTCATACAGATGAGCTGAAGCGGCCAGCGCTCGCCGATAAGGTACTACTTACTTATCTGCAGCAGGCATTCTACGGCTGATTGGACTAGTGGATTACGACTGGCAGATTTGAAGGCCAGGTACACTGGATAACTGAACTCAGGAGCTTCCTTGACCAGTTCCAACCTTTCCTCCGCGATTAACTGACTCACAACGCGGTAGCGGAAGTAGCCACGCCCTCCTTGCTCAAGGATATAATTCAATGCCAGCGGGCCATGGTCAAACACCAATGCATTAGCAATCTGCCCAGGTAGTGAATGGAGGTGTTTCTCGAAGAACTCCTCTCCCCAATTAACAAAAACGTAGTCATCATCGTTTCCTGGCGCCCGAACCATGACCAGCTTTTCTTCCATGACCTGCTTGATCATGAGCTCTAGCCCGTACTCAGCCCGGTACACCAACGCAGCATCCAAAGAACCATCTTGCAGACGCCGGTACAGCTCGTGCGTGCTCCCACACGACACATTCAGCCTGACTTGCGGCAGTTGCTGACGCAGCTGTTGACACCATTTCAACAGCAAGGGCGACTGTAAGGCGGTTTCTCCGCCAATCAACAGACTCCCCGATTCTTTCCCGGCAGCCGACAGTGCAAGCTTAAGATCATCCCAGGCATGTTGCGATTCACTGGCATAGCCTGCAAATATTCTGCCTTCTGTTGTCAACCGAATCCCGGTACTGCTGCGGATGAACAACGTGCAATCAAGCATTTCCTCAAGATTTTTGACTCTGGCAGTAACGGCAGTTTGGCTTATGTTCAGCGCCTTCGCTGCCGCTACAAAGCTCCCATTGCGCATGATCTCAACGAAAGTGCGTACCAGTTCCAGATCCATAAGTGCCTCTAAGACGCAATCCAGATCACGCTTTATGCTGCAAAATCACAATCCTTTACCTAACTGGCAGCCAAGGCCTGATCAAGATCAGCAATAATGTCATCGATATGTTCAATACCGATGCAGAGTCGGATCATTTCCGGCTTCACTCCCGCCTTAACCTGTTCTTCTTCGCTCAATTGGCGATGAGTAGTCGAAGCCGGGTGACAGGCCAGCGATTTGGCATCACCTATATTCACCAGCCGTTTGATGAGCTTAAGCGCATCATAGAATTTTACGCCTGCCTCGAACCCGCCGTGCACACCAAACGTCATCAATGAGGCGGCTTTGCCCTGACAATACTGACTGGCCAGCGCATGCCCCGGATCGTCTTCAAGACCGGCGAAATTAACCCACTCAACCTTGTCATGAGCCTTGAGATATTTAGCTACCGCGAGCGCGTTGTCACAATGTCTTTCCATGCGCAAACCCAGTGTTTCCAGCCCCTGCAAAATCAAAAAAGCATTCAGCGGTGCCAGAGCAGAGCCGGTATTGCGCAGGGGAACTGTTCGCGCGCGTCCAATAAATGCAGCTTCTGCCAGTGCTTCGGTATAAACCACTCCGTGATAAGACGGTTCGGGCTCATTCAGCAAGGCGTATCTTTTGGCATGTTCTTGCCAGGGGAATTTTCCGGAATCAACAATGATTCCACCCAGTGAATTGCCGTGACCACCGATATATTTGGTCAGCGCATGCACAACAATATCAGCCCCGTGCTCAATAGGGCGGCAGAGGATCGGCGTTGCCACGGTGTTATCAACAATTACGGCCACGCCATGTTTGTGCGCTTCCGTACAGATCGCTTGCAGATCAATAATATTGCCAGCCGGATTACCGATAGACTCGCAAAAAACCGCTTTGGTGTTGTCGTCGATCAACTTGCCCAGGGCCGCAGCAGAGTCGTCCTCGGCGAAGCGCACTTCAATGCCCTGGCTCGGCAACATATGGGCAAACAGCGTATAGGTGCCGCCATAGAGTTGCGGCGTGGTAACAATATTGTCGCCAGCTTTGGCCAGAGTGAGGATTGCGTAATTGATAGCCGCCATACCAGAGGCCACAGCCAGAGCAGCAATCCCGCCCTCCATCGCCGCAATTCGCTGTTCCAACACATCATTGGTAGGATTCATGATGCGTGAATAAATATTACCCGGCACTGCCAGATCGAACAGGTCTGCGCCATGCTGCGCATTGTCGAACTCATAGGCAACGGTCTGATAGATAGGAACAGCAACAGACTTCGTTGTAGGGTCAGTTTCATAGCCTGCGTGTATTGCCAGCGTGTCCAGTTTCATTCTGTAAATCTCCTTGTGAAGCTAAGTTAAAACATTTTTTGCCGAGTATCGCACATATGAACAGAATAACGCTCCCCAGCGCTAATCCTGTCACTCTGCTGCGAATACTTTTACGATAGTGATGCAGTCGGGTTTTACTGTTAGGCAAGTAAACCAGATTGCTATTTGTTTCTCTTGCCGTTGTGTTGTTTCATGTTGATCCCATTGTCCGCGAGTAAACAGAATCTCAGATGAGTGCCAAAATACGACTCTTGAATTTATCCTCGGGGGAATTTCGTTTCGAGTTGATTGCCAGTAATCGCGCCGTAGTAGCGACGTCAGCGCCATTTGCAGGAAGGGATGCTGCCATGCAGGCAATACAGGCACTAACCAGCAATGCATTGACTTGCAGATTTGATATCAATGCGTATGACAAGCACTATTTCGAATTGTACTCAGGGGATGGCAGTAAAATAATGCGCTCTTTGGATTTCACCTCAGAACAGGCTGCGCTCGATGCCTGGCAGTTGGTTCAACAAACTGCAAAGATAGCCAGACTGGTCGACCGTGCCGGGCCTGATCAGCAAGGTCAGTAGGGTTCGCTAGATCGCTTCCAACGCCTGGCTAATTTTCGTCACTGGCACTATTTCCAGACCCTCGATTTTTTCTTTAGGCACATTGGCCTTCGGCACAATCGCACGCTTGAAACCATGCTTGGCGGCTTCGCGCAGCCGCTCCTGACCGCCGGGCACCGGGCGAATCTCACCCGCCAGCCCCACTTCACCGAAGACCACCAGATCACGTGGCAAGGGGGCATCACGAAAGCTGGAGACTATCGCCAATAACAGAGCCAGATCGGCACTGGTCTCGGTAACTTTCACACCACCGACGACATTTACAAACACATCCTGATCGGCCATATACAGACCACCGTGGCGATGCAGTACGGCAAGCAACATGGCCAGACGGTTTTGCTCCAGACCCACTGCAACACGGCGTGGATTACCCAATGGACTAGCATCCACCAGTGCCTGAATTTCAACCAATAGCGGGCGCGTGCCTTCCCAGAGCACCATGACCAGAGAGCCAGGGCTGTCTTCTTCGGTACGTGCCAGAAAGATCGCCGAAGGGTTTTTTACTTCCTTCAAGCCCGTCTCCGTCATGGCAAACACACCCAGTTCATTCACCGCGCCGAAGCGGTTTTTCTGGCCGCGCAAAATCCGGTATTTATTCTCGTTGCTGCCTTCCAACATGATGAAACAATCAATCATGTGCTCCAGCACTTTTGGTCCGGCCAGATTACCTTCCTTGGTGACGTGGCCTACCAGTAGCAACACGGTGTTTGTCTGCTTGGCATACTGAATCAGAAAGGCGGCACATTCACGCACCTGGGAGACACTGCCCGGTGCGGACGGTACATCGTTGCTGTGCATCACCTGAATAGAATCCACGACGAGCAACTCGGGCTTGTGCTCCTGCGCCGCATTGCAAATCTGTTCGACATTGGTCTCGGCCAGCATCTTGAGATCACCGGCTGGCAAGCCAAGGCGCTTGGCACGCATGCCTACTTGTTGCAGGGATTCCTCACCGGTAACGTACATTGCCGGTTTGCCCGTTGCCGACAACTGACACATGATTTGCAGCAACAAGGTACTCTTGCCTGCCCCGGGATTACCACCGATGAGTACAACTGAACCAGGCACCAGACCACCACCCAGCACGCGATCCAATTCATTCAGGGTGCTGCCAAAACGCGGCAGGGACTGCAGATCGATATCGGCCAACGCCTGCACATTGGTTTGCGCGCCGGCATAACCCTGCTTGCGGAAATCGGCTTTGGTCGCCGGCGAAGTACTGCTGCCCAGATTAATCTGCGACAAGGTATTCCATGCCTTGCAGGATGCACACTGGCCCTGCCATTGGCCATGCTCAGTACCGCAATCAGTGCATACAAATGCTATTTTTGTCTTGGCCATCGTCGTCTATCTTGTTGCCGGGTTAAGGCATTATTCGGTGGGGGAGTGGCGAAAGTGTTAATAAATTAATGGCCCAGAGTGTAGCGTGAACCGGCAGTTAAACCGAATTATTCGCTATAGATTTTAGGTACTCTTGAGGTGACCTTGCAGAACAGCTCATAGGCGATAGTCCCGGCAGCCTGTGCTACTTCATCGGCACACAGGCCTTCCCCCCAGAGTACAACTTCATCATCAATCCTGGCGCGATCCACCCCGGTCAGATCGATAGTGATCATATCCATGGAAACACGCCCGATTAAGTGAGTCCGTATGGTCGCATCGCCACATTTGACCAACACTGGTGTGCCGCTGATTGCCGAGCGCGGATAGCCATCACCGTAGCCAATGGATACCACGCCTACCCGGGTAGGCCGTTCACAAGTGTAACTGGCGCCGTAACCAACAGAATCGCCGACATCGAGCTCGTTGATAGCTAGCAATCGCGAAGACAAGGTCATGGCAGGATGCAGGCCAATCTCCTCTCCGGTCTGGCTGGCCAGTGGAGAGCTGCCATACAGCATGATGCCAGGTCGAACGAACTGATACTGGGCTGATGGAACCGCGAGAATGCCAGCCGATGCTGCCAGACTGCAGGGCAAGTCCGCTTCGCTTGTGTTAACTATTGCACGGTGCGCCGCCGCAAAGGCACCCAGCTGTAAATCGGTAAAAGCCCTGGAATCTGGGTTTTCGAGCTCATCTGCCCAGGCTAAATGGGACATGAACACCACATCCACATCAGCAATAGCACTTAATTGTTTGCACATTTGCAGGCATGCCGAGGCACCCATGCCCAGACGATTCATGCCGGAATTCAGTTTCAGCCAGAATCGTTGCGGTTGCTTGAACAGGCCGTCGACACGAGCCCGCTCAATCAAGTCGCTTTGATAGGGCGAATGCACAACAGCTTGCAAGCTATGCTCAAGACACAATGCCAACTCCTCGGCATTGATGAAACCATTAAGCACAACGATCGGATGGGGCAGTTCTAATTCTTTGAGGGCAAGCGCTTCGTTCATGGTGGCGACCGCAAAACCCGCAACGGGAAGAGGGCTACCTGAAAGTACGCGAGCAACTTCCATCATTCCATGCCCATAGGCATTGGCCTTGATGACTGGAATGAGTTTGGCATCCGGGCAATATACCGCTGCCTGAGCCAGATTATGGCGAAGCGCCTGCGAGTGAATAGTCGCCCATACGCGGTTGCTGGTCGTGGTCATGCCCTGCCTTCAATGTTGCTCTGGGTTCCATGCAAATGCATCTACTACATCCAAATCGGCTGAAGTGCCTTGCGGATCCACCTACATACCGTGGGTATAGCTATCATCGTAGCGCGGCTGGGCATAATTTTCGAAACGCGTGAACTGTCCCAGGAAGCTTAACCGTACTGTGCCAATTGGACCATTTCGCTGCTTGCCGATAATAACTTCAGCAACACCCTTGTCTGGCGTGTCTTCGTTGTAGACTTCATCACGGTAAATAAAGGCAATTACATCGGCATCTTGCTCGATGGCTCCTGATTCACGCAAGTCTGACATCACGGGTCGCTTGTTCGGCCGTTGTTCCAGACTACGATTGAGCTGCGACAAGGCAATCAATGGGCATTCAAATTCACGCGCGATCAGTTTTAGCGAGCGAGAGATCTCCGAGATCTCATTAACACGGCCCTCACTGCTGCCCTTGATCTGCATGAGCTGCAAATAGTCCACTACGATCATGCCGATGCTGCCGTGTTCGCGCGCAATGCGACGGGCGCGGGAGCGCATTTCCATCGGGCTGACACCGGCGCTGTCATCAATGAACAGCGGCCGATCCTTGAGCTTGGCGACAGCATCATTAAAACCGGGCCAGTCGGTATCGGTGAGTTGGCCAGTACGTAGCTTGCCCTGATCAATCTTGCCAATCGAAGACAGCATACGAAAGATCAGGCTTTCGGCGGGCATCTCCAGCGAGAACACCAAAACCGGCTTTTCGGTGTTCAACACCGCATTCTCAACCAGATTCATGGCAAAGGCTGTCTTACCCATCGAGGGCCGACCGGCGACGATGACCAGATCCGATTTCTGCCAGCCGGAGGTCATCTCATCCAGATCCGTATAACCGGTAGACAAGCCTGTGATGCCGCCTTCAGAACCTGCCAGTTCATCGATACGGTCAACGGCTGAGGCTAACAAGGGGTTGATGGCAACTGGCCCCTGGTCCTTGGGCCGCTCATCAGCAATATTGAAGACTTTCTGTTCAGCTTCGTCTACTACCTCACCGGCTTTCTTGCCGCCGGTGTTATAGCCACTGTCGGCTATGCTATTGGCGACCGAAATCAAACGCCGCAAGATTGCGCGCTCGCGAATAATGTCGGCATAGGCATGGATATTAGCTGTGCCACGCGCATTACCGGCCAGCTCACTGAGATAATCCAGCCCACCTGCGGCATCCAGTTGATTGAGACTGTTCAGAGATTCGACCAGTGTGACGACGTCGATCGGGCTACCCGACTCGCTCTGTTGAGTCATTACGCCAAAGATGAGTTGATGCTCACTGCGATAGAAATCTTCAGGCAGCAGGGTATCGGCAATATTGTCCCACTCGGTATTGTCCAGCATCAGGCCACCCAACACTGCCTGCTCGGCGTCCACAGAATGCGGCGGAACCTTGAGAGCTGTCAGATTGGCGGCAGCGGATTGATTGGCTTGCGGTGAATCAGGCATGATTTTCTGGCGTTATGAACAGTTTCTGTAAGGCAAAAAAAAGCACCATCGGTAGTACCTGATGGTGCTTTATCAATCTCAAGTAATCAAGAAGTCTTGATTGGGAGTTATTGAAAGTTATTCCGACTTCTCGGAATCTTCCTCAGACGGGTTCTGGGGGTCTTCTTCCAGATCCAGATCTTCAAGTTCCTGATCGTCGATGGCTTCTACGTCATCGATCAGGCTACCGTCGTCAGTGACGCCTGCTGGCGCATCCTGAGAAACGAGGGCGAGAGTGACTTCAGCGAAGACATCATGGCCCAGATCAAGAGAGATGTCGTATTGACCAACTTCACGGATAACACCGTGTGGCAACAGCACTTCGCTCTTGATGATTTCGGCATCGGCCTGTGAGTTCAACACATCAGCGATGTCGCGTGTGCCCACTGAACCGAACAGCTTGCCTTCGTCGCTGGCGTTAACTTCAATCTTGATGTTAAGGCCATTGACCTTGGCTTTACGCGCTTCAGCAGCGGCAACGTGCTCTTTGTGAGCAGCCATCAATTCGGCTTTGCGCTCTTCAAAGTTAGCCAGATTCGCTTTAGTCGCTGGAATCGCCTTGCCCTGAGGGAACAGGAAATTCCTGGCAAACCCGGACTTCACGTCAGCGGTGTCACCGATGCCACCCAGGTTGGTAATCTTTTCCAGCAAGATAACATTCATGATGTTGTCCTCTACTTTTAATCCAATGCATTCGGCACTTTTGTCTAGCTGGCTTCCCGGCTTGCACCCCGCGAGGTGCTTTCAAAAGTGCTCTATTGATTTGTCAGTCTTTCTACTATTTCCAAACTATCCAAACGTTCGCTATTCGCAATTTCATTGCTCGTACTTTCAATCAATCCGGCAATCAATCCGGCTTTTTTCTTCTGGAGCGAAAGTCGTACCAGCTATCCACCAGCGCGGCCAATACAACAAGTTGTATTGCTACCGGCAACATGAGCAGTGCGTAAAACGCGATCAGCCACATGGACGATAAATTCTGTTGCTTCGCCAGACCATGCACAAGGCCGATACCGGCAAATAACAATGGCACTGCAAAATACAGTACCCAGGATTCCGGAATTACGATTTCAAAACTTGCCAGCAGCATCAGCGCAATCAACAGGAATGCGACTTTCTGCTCGATGCGCAAGAGATGAAACTCTTGTTGGAATCCACCCGGGTTATACAAACTGGCCTGTAAGTAACGGGCCAGCATGAGTAACGCTATCGAGAGAAACATGTAGACCGCACCAATGGCACTGATCAACACACTTCGAACTTCTTCCATCTGCATTTCTTGCAGACCGTTGTTTTGCAGATACACCTCTAGTTGCTGAATCAGTACATCCAGCAGTGCAGGCTGTAGCCGCAAGTAAATCTCTATCGCTATGCCAACACCAACGGCGGCCAGTAGCGTAAATTCCCAGGATTCAGACTCGCGAAGTAACAGAGCGAGGCCGCTGATCCCGAACAACAATATGATCGGTACAAAGTCTCCGATCATTGCCCATGCCGCCAGTGGCAGCAGAGCGAAGGCCAGAATCACGCTGGCCTCATTCAATCCTTTACGCAGCATTACCAGCCCGACAACTACCGGACTGAGTAAATTAACGAGTGGCACAAGCCCCAGCAGAACCACAGCAATCATGGCCTGCTTGCGGCCAGTCATTACGAATTCCGCAAGGCCGCGCATCAGTTTTCCGCTTTAAACCTGATGGCTATCCGTGTACGGAATCAATGCCAGGTAGCGCGCACGCTTGATGGCAGTTGCCAATTGACGCTGATAACGCGCCTTGGTTCCAGTGATACGGCTAGGGACGATCTTGCCTGTTTCTGACACATACGCTTTCAGGGTTTCCAGATCTTTGTAATCGATCTGTTCAATGCCTTCGGCTGTGAATTTGCAGAACTTACGGCGTCGAAAATAACGGGCCATGATGAATAATCCTGTCTAGAAGTAGTGAATTCGAAAAATTAGTCTTTGCTGTCAGCGTCGTCGGATGAGCTGTCGTCACTGCTGTCCGCTTTGGACTCTTCAGCTTTGCTCTCTTCCTTTTCGCTGTCGCCGCGCAATACAGAACCGGGATCGATGTCATCATCGGCCTGTTCTCGCTTGCTACGTGCTGCGGCTGCATCGTCTTCCTGCTTGCGCTTGGCTTCGGCGCGCGCTTTGCGCTCTTTGCCTTCGCGCTCGCCCTTCAGAATCAGGGATTCTTCAGTGACAGGCTGCTTTGTCTTGATAACAAGATTACGCAACACAGCATCGTTAAAACGGAACAGAGTAGACAGTTCTTCGAGAGCCTCACCGCCACACTCAATATTCATCATCACGTAGTGTGCTTTATGAATCTTGTTGATCGGGTAGGCGAGTTGGCGACGGCCCCAATCTTCCATACGGTGCACTTTGCCACCGCTTTCAGACATCAATTGGGTGTAACGCTCAATCATCCCCGGAACTTGTTCGGACTGGTCGGGGTGCACCAGAAATACCACTTCGTAGTGTCTCATAGAGACTCCTTTTGGGTTATGCCTCCCGGCTAACACTGGCGTGTGCGGTGAGACAAGGAGTTATGTCGGACTGGGCTATATTTGGAGCCCAGCCAATAAAAGAGGCGGAATTCTAGTGAAAGCGCCTGCAATATGCAACTAAATGCGGAGTTTTAGTGGTTATTTGCGCCGCTGACGCACGGCTTCAAAAAGTGTGACACCGGTTGCCACTGACACATTCAGGCTGCTCACTTCCCCGGCCATCGGAATCGCGACCAGATAATCGCAGGCTTCACGGGTCAAACGGCGCAGACCGTCGCCTTCCGAGCCCATGACAATAGCCAGAGGACCAGTCAGGTCTTGCGCGTATAAAGCGGTGTCGGCTTTGTCCGACGTCCCGACCAGCCATATACCACGCTGCTTGAGAGCTTCCAGACAACGTGCCAGATTGGTCACGACCACGAAATTCACTGTTTCGGCCGCGCCACTGGCTACTTTTTGCACGGTGGCGTTCAGACCCACGGCATTATCGCGCGGCACTATTACCGCATCGACCCCGGCAGCATCGGCGCTGCGCAGGCAAGCGCCCAGATTGTGCGGATCAGTCACGCCATCCAGCACCAGTAATAATGGCTGGGATATCTGGTCGAGTAGCACGAGTAATTCCTTCTCGCCCAATTCCACACTGTCGTTAATGACCAGTGCCGCTACGCCTTGATGACCTTCGCCGGCAAATTTCTCCAATTCGCTGCGCTCGACTACTTGCACGCGCAATCCGGCGTTGGCTGCCAGATCCCGAAGGGCCTGCATGCGCTTGTCTTTGCGCTGGTCTTGAACAAGCAACTCTTGCACCGCGCCAGGGCGTTGCCGGAGCAACTCGGTCACGGCGTGAATGCCACCTATCCAGTATTGATTTGCTTTCATGAACTGACTTTAACGAGCTGGCCGTGCAGAAGACAAGAGTACACGTTGCGCCAGCATGGAATTATTTACGCGGTCTCTTGCCTGGTCCTTTACCTTGCGCTTTCGCGGCCTGATTGCGCTTGGCCTTGTTGGCTATCTTCTTCGCTCGTGACAGATTGTTAGTCTTGCCACTGCCACCGGTCTTCGCACTGGCTGAGTCGCCTGATTTGGCTTTCCTGGCTGGTTTGGTTTTCTTGCTTTTCGCCGCCAGACCAGAGACCTGATCACGGGTAAAACCAGCAGCAGATTGACCTTTGCTCTTGCTGGCCGGGCGCTTCTTCTTGCCAGCCTTCGCCTGCGCGCCACCGGCTGTCTTGTCCGGCGCCTTGCCCTGCGAGGTACGTTGCTTGCCTCTGTTACGCGACTTCTTACCGGCATTCTTGGGATTTGGCTTACGCCGAGTACCAGCATCACCGGTTGGCATTGGCTGATCGCCACCAACCTTGCGCAGCATCTGCAGGTCGATCTTCTTGTCATTAAGGTCGACGCGCACGAGTTTGACCTCGACCGTATCACCCATGGCAAAACGCACACCGGAGCGCTCACCCTGCAAGCACTGATGCACCGGGTCGAAATTGTAGTAATCATTACTGAGCTCGGAGATGTGCACCAAACCTTCGATAAATATGTCCGCCAACTCAATGAACAGACCGAAGCTGGTCACCGAGGCGACCGTGCCGAGGAAATCGTCACCGACGCGATCCTGCATGTATTCACACTTGAGCCAGTCCACCACACTGTAGCTGGCAGCGTCAGCGCGGCGTTCATAGTTGGAACAACTCTCGCCCAACGCCGCCATGTCGGTCTCGCCGTAGGGATAGATTACTTGCTTATCGAGCTTGGCCGCTTCTTCGTGGGGGCGCAGATGCTTGCCCTTTTTATTGCGCAGCAAGTAGCGAATGCCACGGTGTACCAGCAAATCGGGATAGCGGCGAATAGGCGAGGTGAAGTGCGCATAGGCTTCAAAGCCCAGCCCGAAGTGGCCAGCATTGTCGGGCGTGTACACAGCCTGCATCATGGAGCGAATCAGCATGACTTGCAGCAGATGACTGTTAGGCCGATCGGACAGACTCTGCAGGACGCTCTGGTAATGCAGCGGACTCGGCTTTTCGCCCCCGCCCAGATGCAGTCCCAAGCCACCAAGAAATTCGCGCAGCGAATCCAGCTTGTCCGGATTGGGGCCTTCGTGAACCCGGTACAAGGTCGGAAGTTTATGGGCTTCCAATAAGTTTGCCGCAGCCACGTTGGCGCAGAGCATGCATTCTTCGATCAGGCGATGCGCCTCATTGCGCTGCACCGGGACGATTTCACGAATCTTGCGGTCTTCGCCAAACACGATTCGAGTTTCGGTGGACTCGAAATCCATTGCACCATTGTTAGCGCGACGCTCACGCAAGACATGATAGAGCGAATAGAGATTATCCAGATCGCCAATCAATGCCTCATGGCGCTTGCGG
Organism: uncultured Gammaproteobacteria bacterium; assembly: GCA_913060975.1. Lineage (GTDB taxonomy): Bacteria > Pseudomonadota > Gammaproteobacteria > Pseudomonadales > Pseudohongiellaceae > UBA9145. Next base: position 159,790 of record CAJXVC010000009.1, on the reverse strand, counting down.
AGTTTGTCGCGCAGCTTGGCCGTGGTGTCGTTGGCTGGCTCGCTGAGCATGTCAGCCACTTCGTTGTAGGTCAGACGGGCATGGGAGTGAATGACACCTTCAAAGAAATTGAAGTCAGTCATCTCACCGGTGGTGCTGATCTCCATCTCACAGACCATGATCAGGCGGTCGACCTCGGGCTTGAGCGAACACAAGCCATTGGACAGCTCTTCCGGCAACATGGGAATGACATGACCAGGGAAGTACACCGAAGTGCCACGCTCGGTAGCCTCAGTATCCAGGGCACTGCCAACAGTGACATAGGCCGACACGTCGGCGATCGCCACCATCAAAGTCCAGCCTCCGGACTTGTGCTGGCGGGCATATACCGCGTCATCAAAATCCTTGGCATCCTCGCCATCGATCGTGACGAAGGGGATATCGCGCAGATCGTAACGTCCCTTGAGTTCCTTGTCAGACACAGTATTCGGCAGGCGCGCCGTTTCTTTTTCAACGGCTGCGGGCCACTCATGGGGAATGTCGTGACTGCGCACAGCAATGTCGATTTCCAGCCCTGGTGTGCTGACATCGCCGAGAATTTCGGTGATCTTGCCAATCGCCTTGCGACGCTTGTCCGGATATTCGACGAGTTCGGCGACGACATACTGGCCATCGCTGGCACTGCGTGACTGGCCATCGGGAATCAGAATTTCATGGGCAATGCGCTTGCTGTCTGGAATGACCAACCCAAAGCCTTGCTCCTGATAGTAGCGCCCGACGATCTCGCTGTAGCGGCGCGTAAGAATCTCCACCACCATGCCTTCTTTGCGGCCACGGTTATCAAACCCGCTATGGCGCGCAAGCACGATATCGCCATCGAACAGTTTTTCCATCTCGCGGGGGCTGAGGAACAGGTCGTCACCGCCATCTTCAGGGATAAAGAAGCCAAAACCATCCTTATTCCCCTGAATGCGGCCGCGTTCCAGGCCCATGTGTGCAGCCAGGCCATAGACACCGCGGCGATTGCTGATGATCTGGCCATCACGGCTCATGGCAATCAGGCGCCGGCGCAGGGCTTCCAGCTCTTCTTCGGATGACAACTGCAGCTTTTCTGCTACATCCGACAGACTGGCTGGTTCGCCAATGTCCTCCAGAGTCTCGAGAATTAATTCACGGCTGGCGATAGGATTGGAATAATTGCTGGCTTCACGATTAGCGAAGGGATCGCGGGGTTTTGAGGATTTTGACATTAAAGGGAGGTATTCATACGGAGTGTCTCTCCAGTATACACGTGACCGCGCGAGAAGTCTGCGACAGTTGACAGAGCCGGGAGCCATGGGTAAAGTTGCGCTCCGGTCGAAAGACCAGAATTCCCTTTCTGTGCCCAGGTGGTGGAATTGGTAGACACGCTAGCTTCAGGTGCTAGTGGCCTAACGGCCGTGGAGGTTCAAGTCCTCTCCTGGGCACCATAAATCCTCGATGCCGATTCGGCTGTACAAACCCCAATAGTACTCAGACCCCGAACCGGGACTTGAACCGATAAGAGGTTCACTAAATGCGTAGCATTTTGGACGCCTGCAAGGCGCCCCGCAGGGGTTGAAATCGCCCAAAGGCGATTTCAATCAATTCCTCTCCCCAGCGCATCTGCAAGATCTGGTAGCGGGCACTTCCAATAAGCAATTCAACCACCTACTTAAAAACTCACATTCGGCGCAGCTTCGATCACCTGCGCTGGAGCAACTTTTGAACTTTACCTGCTGCAATGGGTAAGAGCTGCAGCACGCGCTGTTAGAGCCCCCTTATGGTGGTATTCGCAATCGTTAATTTAATTGGCTCTCAATTTGGCCAAGTATTCGATAATCTAGATGATGATTGTCGATGTGATACTCACCGCTCGCGAAGCCACTCTCATTCGCTGTATAACTATAGACATCGATCAATTTAATTTCATTGGCTTGCAGTACATTTTCTAGCTCCTTGTTAAAAAGACTTACAACTAGGGCCACCTTGCGATTTTCTTCAAAAGTTAACGTGCTATCGAACAATGGAGCTGAGATATTGAAAAAATACAACTGATGTTGATTCGCGCTATTCGCCTCAATGAACCATCGAACATATGCCGAAACGGTGCTATCTACCAAAACTCGTAAGTCCGTGTTTGATTTTTCTGCTGCTACAAGAAGGCCTTCATTACCTCGGCAATCAATCTCACCGAATGAGAGAAAGACAATTGAGCCTCGCGGCAATGAATTCAGATGCCGCTCGATAATCGCTTTGTATTTATTTCGATTGGAATTGGAGAAATGATAAGCCTTCGCCCCAAACACGATCTTTGGGAAAACAGAATAACAAGCTCCATTGAGCCTGATATTATGATGCGCATAACTCAAACAGTGGCTTTCTCCAATATGATAAACTGTGGCTGACTGTCTTTCGGGAAGTTTAATTTCGTCACTGCTAAGCTCGTCAATATACTTCGAATACGCTTCGCAGAACACCCGATCATTGTTATTTCGGCTATCCAACCCTTTGGTATTTACGAGATGAACGTAAGTGCTGACAGCTTCTCTTGTCCGGGCAACATCTCTCTTTATGAACGAATTTATCATTCGATAGACATGGTATTTTGGAAACTCACAGAGTATCTTTTCCAGCTCGCCAGATCGAAATTCATCGAGTAATTGACTACCATCATCATTCAGGATGCGTTGTGCCAATACTCCTTGTAGATTGACAAATGCTTCGGCATAAAGTGGATTTTTACGCATTGCGCATAGATAATTTTCTATCGCAAAGTCTATTTCTCCTATCGTCAGATAGGCATTCGCCAAGTTGTTATATGCTTCAGCGTAATTAGGATCGATCGTTAACACTTTTTTGAAAACTGCTATCGCATTCTCTACTTGCCCGCTATCCAATAGTGAAATACCTAGATTGTTGTGTCCATCAGAAAAACTAGGTTTACGTTCTAATGCCTTTCTGTAGAATCCAATTGCCTCCTCTAATCTAGATGTATTCCTATAGGCATTCGCCAGATTGTAAAGCGCATCAGCATCACTCGAATCTAGACTTAGCACTTTTTCGTAGCTATTGATGGCCGCTTCATACTCAGTCAATCCTGCGTGTACAGCTCCTTTAATGCTTAGTAGCTTTATTGAATTTGGAAAATCAATGATCAAGTCATCGACTATCTCTAGCAACTTCTCAAACTCAGTATTTTCATATAGTTTTAAAAGCTCAGAAATCTTCTGGCTTGGCGGGTTTTTGACTACCGACGCTGATTTAGTAGCATTTGAAAAGTCAGCGATTTTCACTTCCAGTCTTAAGATTGTTTCAGGATCAATTGATCTTTCTTTAGCGAGCGCGAGAGAACTCTTGGCCGTGGCTAAATCACCTACTTCCAAATTTGCGTTGATGTAACTAACCCAAAACTGAGCAATGTCTGGATTCGCTTCTAATGCTTTTTTCAGGAATGGCAATGCTTCTTTGATTTGGCCGATCCCGATCGCCAATAACCCGAGATTGTGATTAGCGTCTGGATGCCCGGGTTCGACTTCCAATATGGCGCCGTATAATTGATCGGCCTCGGCAATTTTCCCTGCTTTGTGAGCTTGCACTGCTCTCATCAAAGCATCTTCTAGCGTCATTTTCATAGAATCACTCTTGCTCTTCTCACCTCGTAGCCAGCCCAACCATTCTCTAACAGCATTCGAGAACGAACCCACACTTTTAATTTTAGGTCATATTTTGCAGATTGATATAGTATCAGTAAATGCTCATCTCAAAAGGAAAAAGCGTTGTGAAAACAATCACCAAACAAATGCTAATTGGCCTATCAATACTGTTGCCGGTATTGATCTCCGTGCAACTGATCGTCTGGATAATACGCACGCTGGAGTCCTGGCTGCGGACGGTATGGATGATGGTGTTACCCGAGTCACTGTATTTTCCCGGCGTGGCAATTATTTCATTTTTGTTAATTGCGCTAGTGGTCGGAGTAACTTCGCATAACGCTATAACCAAACGCGTCTGGAAGCTGCCAGGCAAATTAATGGAGCGCATCCCACTGGTGGCTAATATCTATGGCACGATCAAGGATTTTCTCGATCTGATGGGTGGCAGTCCGTTTGATGATTCTGCGGTGGTGTGGGTCAACGTTCCTGACATGAATGGCCGGTTGCTTGGCATTATTACCAAGAGAGGTGACGACAAGAATTCACGGCTTGGCAAGATGATGAATGACGATGATGTCGCAGTGTTTTTACCAATGAGTTATCAAGCGGGGGGTTATATGGTGGTGGTGCCCAGATCGCAAGTTGAAAAAGCCGATCTGGAAGCCGGCGAAGCCTTGCAACTAATCATGAGTGCTGGACTGGGCGCCCGCACGGCGAGCTGAACACATCGACAAGAACACATGCCGGAGTAGTCGCTACTGCCGGCATCGGCCGACTCAATCTTCGTTTGCCGGCTGTTCGGCGCTAGCATCTTTATCAGGCCTCGTATTTTCAGAAGTCGCTTCCTCCGAGTCTTGATCAATCGCCTGTTCCTCTAGCTTTCTTTCCTCTGCGCCAAAGTAAATGGTGCGATGTGGAAATGGAATCTCGATGCCTTCTTTGTCAAAGGTCTGCTTGATACGACGATTGAATTCCCTACCCACATTCCATTTATCATGCGGACGGGTCTTGGTACGTACGCGCACGATAACAGCACTGTCATCAAATTTATCCACGCCAAGCACATGTAATGGGGCCAGAATCATGTCAGCGAAATCGTCATCTTCTCGTAATTCTTCATCAATCTTGAGCAGGCACTCAATGACACGATCAGTGTCTTCGGCATAGGCCACACCCACATCAAGCAAGTAGAAACTGTATTCCTTGGTAAGATTGTCAACCACGGCAACTTCACTGTGCGGCACTGTATAAACGGTGCCATCGAGATCACGAAGCTGAATCTTGCGAAGCGTAATACGTTCGACCAGACCAGTACGACCAGCGACACTGACAACATCCCCTACTTGCAACAAGTCTTCCAAAACAATTGTAAAACCAGTCAGGAAATCCTTGACCATGGTTTGCGCACCAAAACCAATGGCAATGCCCAACACACCCGCACCAGCCAATAGTGGCACGATATCCACGCCGAGTTCAGATAGTAAGATCATGCTGCACAATAACAGCACTGCAAAGAAAATCAGGTTGCGAATCACCGGCAAGAGCGTTCGTACCCGGGCGCTGTTCGTTGTCGAACTGCGATGTACCAGGTATTCCATACCTGCATTAACGCCTTCCCAGGAAGTTATCAGCAACAAACCGAGAAACAGCCCCAGCACGGTGTATTCCGCGACTAAAGAGGTAGCACTACGCATGCCCTGGAATTCATCAGGTGAGCTGATGACATATAACAATCCATACATCAGCAAGAGCAAGGCCAGCGCATAACCCGCCAGCCGCTGGCCTGTAAAAATCAACAGAAAACGTTTCTCAGAGAAATCAAACTTTCTCCGCAAGCGACCTAGGCGCCGCGTGAACAAGTGCGAGATTTTGTTGTTGATTACGATAAATACCGTGATCGCAACAACTATCAATCCCAGCACAATAAACTTGCCAGCGGCTGTGTTGCTGAAACCCAACCCGCGAATAAAATTGACATAGGAAGACAGCAGGCTGTTGCTGGTCGAGTCAAGCTCCAGGAAGTTGGCGAAAGAAAATCTGTTTTGCGATTGCTCATCCTGCATGGAGAGTATGGCGCGCAAATTGTCGAGGAACTCTTGTCGCGCAGTTTCACTTTCCAGAGTAACAATCAGCTCTTCCAGTTGCGCGAAATTGACACTTGTTTCTGACGGCTCAACCGACGGCTCTTCAGCGGCGTGCAAGAAACTGGCAGAAAACACGAAACAAATTAACAGAATTAACTGACGAACAGCTTGGCTATATTTCATAGGTTCGTTGTTGTTATCAGCGCTGCGCCGCTCTGGCACGAGTGATTTGTTGTAACGTATTGGCATAGATCTCTTTGAATTCTCCACCGAATCTGACAGCCTGCTCAGCATGATAGGCAGCTTCATCCAATTCTCCCAACTCGATCAAGGCATGAGCAAGATTGTTATGGGCCGGCGCGTATTCGGGACGCAGCAGCACGATCTGTTCATAGCTGTTCGCTGCCTCGCGGTAAAAGTCGTTACCCAGCTGCAGATTAGCATACCCCATGCGTAGTTCAGGCTCCTCACTCCAGCGATTGATCGCTGCACGGTAATACTCCGACAACACAACAAAATCGCCACTGGTATTCTCCAGATCGACCAGACTTTGCAAGACCCTATCGAAACGGGCTGTTGCTGGTATCTCACCCGGCTCAGGCAAGGTGATGCCCCAGTGTTCAGCTCTTGCCCAGGTTCGCTCAAAAACTGTCAGCGCGACGCGGTAATCTTCGATTACCCCTGAGTTCAGTACCAGTTCACTGCTGGCACGTTCAAAGCCTTTTACCACAGCGAAATGCCACTGCGGCAATGAATCCAACCCCAAATTCTGTAAAACCAGAACGGGGTTGCCATTGGCAACTTCAGTGAGTAACGCAGAGAGCGACGGCTCTATCGTATAAACGAGCCGATTGTACGAGCGCCCGGTAGCCACCATTTCGATTTGAAACGAACCTTGCCGACCCGGCACAAACACCTGATCCACCAACGCATCCGGATGCACACTCACACCACTGGCACCCAACGCGGTAGCAAGTGCCGCCGGACCACATTGATACAATTCCTGAGGAAAGAATGGCACATCAGCAACCACTGCAGCATCGGGCAGAGACTGCGGCCAGTTAGAGGTCAGTTGCCGGGATTGGGGAGCTGTCTGACATGCAGTTAGCAGCCCTGCAAAAACCAGGGCTACCAATCGCAAGCGTGTAGCTACACGCATGTCACGCATATGAGGTAAGACGTCTTTCGCGTTAGATGGCCGGGAAGATATCTGTAACGCCAGCAATGTCCAGCAACATAAAGATAACAAGAATACCAATTACGGCACCCAGAATACCTTCACCCGCCGGCATTTCATCCATACGATCTTGCAGTTGCTGCATTTCTGCTGCACTGAGATTGTCCAGACGATCTTCGACTGCCTCAGGTGACACGCCGTGCGCCAGAAGCTGACTTCTGACATCGTCTCGGGCAAGGAAACCACCGATTTGCTGACGTTGTGTTTCGGCTTGAGTTTGCGCGGCCAGTTCAGCTGTGGATACAACGTCAGCGTACGCTGCCGTTTGCAAGCCAACTGACAGCAAGCTACCGATCATAAAAGTTGTGACAAAACGTTTTAGCCAATGACAAGAGCTAATATTCATGGTGATCTCCTTCCCTTTTAATTAATTTGTTAATAAATAACAACTAAGTCCTGTTAAGCACTGAATCCATACGGCAGTTACCGCGAATCAGATGCCCATACATGAAACAACAAGGAGACTTAACTTTCAAGCAGAGCGCTCAATGCATTTGCCAATTCGTGAAATGTGTACGGTTTTGGCATGGCTTTTGTCATTGGCATCTCTTGCAATTCGATGATTCGACTTTGTGTGAGGTGACCCGAAAGGAAAATCACGGGCAATTGAGGGGTTATAGACTTAATGTTCTTGACAAGCTCTACGCCTGTCATCTTTGGCATTGTGTTATCAGTAATCAACAAGTCGTATTTTTGCGGGTCTTTCTTGTACGCCGCCAATGCCTCCAGACTTGAATGAAATGTCGACACACTAAAACCCAACTGATTTAACTGCCGTCCCAGCATTAAGGCGATGGGCTTCTCATCATCAACAGCCAAAACATGCAAGCTGTCCGATTTTTCCGAAGACTCTCTGAATTCGGTATCCTCACCCGCCGCGGCCGGAAAAAGGATTTCGAATTTGCTGCCTTCTTGCTTGCCACTTTTAACCCGAATTTTGCCGTCCATCGACTCTACGATACCGTGCACTATTGATAGTCCAAGGCCACTTCCCTCACCGGGCGCTTTCGTCGTATAGAATGGTTCAAAGATCCGATCGAGGCTATCTGGATCCATTCCGATTCCTGTGTCACTGATTGTCAGCCTTGTGTAGAGACCAGGCGGCAAGCCGGCATCTGCATCCCACTTCGTAGAATCTATATCTCCATCGATGATATGCGGCGTCAGACACACTTCAAGCGTCCCGCCATCTGGCATTGCATGCACAGCATTGGTAGTGAGGTTCAGTATGATCTGATGTAATTGCGTATCATTTGATGTGATACATGGCACGTTGTCATCATAAATTTCATTCAGTGCTATAGAAGAAGGTGTGGTTGCTCGAATCAATTTCATAACTTCCTGAACTACTTTGATACAGTCTACGGGTCCAGTATCAATGGAGTCGTGGCGTGAAAAAGCCAGAATTCGCTCGACCAATCCTTTGCCGCGTTTGGCTGCGGTAATTATTTGATCCAGATCCTGATATTCGCTACTTGCTGTTTGCAAATTGAACTGAGCAAGCTCTGCGTGCCCAAGTATGTTGAGCAGAATATTGTTGAAGTCATGAGCAATACCTCCGGCCAGCGTGCCGACAGCTTCCATCTTCTGCGATTGCCGAACCTGTCGCTCGGCCGCTTTACGTGCCGAGATATCGACAACCGACACCAGCACACAAAGGCCTGACGGACTGTGAATCGGATTCAGGCCAATCTCAAGTGCTACTTCCTTGCCATCACTTCGCACCCCATAGAGGTCGCGCCCGGATCCCATCGCGCGAGCTTCAGGATGGGTAAAGAAGCCAGCCCGCAGTTTCGGGTGCTGATCGCGAAATCGATTGGGGATCAGGTCTTCGATGGTTTTTGTCTTGAGTTCGTCAGCACTATAACCAAAAAGTTTTTCTATTTCCTTGTTGGTCAGTAGTATTTGTCCCTCACTGTTGGTCATCAACATACCGCTGGGCGCTGACTCAACTGCAATACGAAAGCGTTCTTCCGCCTGTTCTCTCTCGGTAATATCAACCACGGTTGCAAGCGTCAGTAATGTACCCCCGACATCTACCGGATTAAGCCCAACTTCGACGGGAATTTCGGTGCCATCCTTACGTTCACCTGACAGATTCATCCCCTTGCCCATCGGCCGGGAACTGGGATTGGCAAAGAAATGACTGCGGAACTCGGGGTGTTTTTCTCGCGCGCGTTTGGGAATTAGAATCTCTACCGGGGAGCCAACCAATTCGTCTCTGGAGTAGCCAAAAAGCGCCTCCACTTCACCATTCACCAGCAGTATCTTGCCATCACGGTCAATAGCCAGAATACCCGTCGGCGATAGCTCGAAGGCGAGCTCGATCAAATTGGCTTTATCAGTAAACACGTGTCACAACCTCAAGCAGGGGTAAGGGTGGACGATCGTATAGCAGGCTTTTTAGACAACCCGTCTCGTTAAGCTGGTATATCCACTGTCTTTTACCCACACTATTGGGGGGGGGTAAACACGCCAACTTTAGATGAGTATATTGGAGTTTTGCAAGATTTTTCGCACGCTGAATGGCCGAGAATTGTGAGCTATATCACATTAAGCCGGGAGATTTGCAAATAGTAGTTCGCGGTATTCAGGACCGTTGAGGGCAATTACTCACTGCCGAGAATTCTTTCCACTTCCTGCAGTAGTTCGTTGCGCGAGAATGGCTTATTGAGCAGGCTGACTCCTTCAATATCAGCCGTGCCGTCGCTTTCATCATGAAACCCACTGACAATGATTGCTGGAGCCTTGCAGCCTGACTCACGAATCTTCTTAAGCGCCTCGGGGCCGGAGATACCAGGCATACTTTTGTCCATGACGATAAGGTCCGGGCAGTACCCATTCTCGGCAATCGCTTGCAAGGCCTCTTCACCGCTATTGACTTGTGAAGTTTCACAACCTGCCATTTCAAGCACCCGTCGAATAATGTCGGCCACCATGACCTCGTCATCGACTATGAGAACTTTTTTGGCATGGAAATCTCCCTTGTGCTCTGATTGATCCGCGTGTTGTGCCCTAGCTTGGCCCAAATTGGGGAAATAAACTTTGAACTCACAACCTGCCACGGAACTATTTACTGCCACTGCGCCGTGATTAGCGCGTACCGCGCCGAATACGGAGGCCAGCCCGATACCTGCGCCCAGCTCTTTACTGGAGTAGAACGGCTCAAAAATACGATAAAGTTGATCAGGCTGCAAACCCGGGCCGTTATCCTTAATACTGATGCAACAGAGCTCGCCAGCGTTGTCCCGCAAAAAGTTGTGTACAACGTCGGCTCCCAGATCAGGCCGGTCCTGAGTGACATAACTGCTAACGACTACTTCGGCTGGCTGCCCGTTAGTCGCCTCTGTAGCGTTAATAACGATATTGGTAATAATCTGCCGCAGTTGCGATGGATCACACTCTATCACTGGTTCAATCGTCGCCAGCTCGCTGGCCAGTGTTGCCTTACCACGCAATTGCAGTGTTAACAGTTCCACAAGCTGCTTGAGTAGCTGGTTGACAGCAACATGCTCGGCGCTGGAATCACGGCGCCCTGCAGATAGTAGTAGATTTTCGCACAATCGGGCAGCACGATTGGCCGACTGGATAATGCCTTCGATTATTTCACCTTGCTCATCGGCACTACTGATCTGCAAGAGCTCGGCGTTACCCAGAATGCCTACCAATAAGTTATTGAAATCATGCGCGACACCACTGGCAAGTAAGCCCAGACTTTCCAAACGCTGGGTTGACTCAAGCAGTTCTTCGGCTTTCTTTTGTGCTGTGATGTCTATGCTAAACCCGCCGATCAGCTTGTCACCACGAGAGATATTATCGATGGGAAACTTGATATCGAATATGTAGCGGCTGCCTTCATTGGTTTTCACCTCTCCTGACCAGGAGATCGCCTTGTTCTTCTCCAATGCTTGCTGATCGCTAGCAGCTACCTCCGCCGCCATCTCACTAGCGAATACTTCCTGCAAACGGGCGCCCACCAGGCTCTCAACGGTAGCACCACTCAGCTCAGCCGCCACCTTATTGGCATACACATAGCGCTGATCTTTGTCACGCACATAGACCGCAGCGGGGCACTGATTGAAAAAGGCTTCGAATCGGGATTGGTGGTGATTCACCAGAGCATTGGCATGGATCATGGGTCGCTGGTCATTCACATACCCCAGCAAGGCAGGTTGTTCAGTCCCCGGAACGGTCACCCAAATACCATTGGCCAGTAAAGGGATATATTCACCTTGCCTGGATTGAATCCTGACTAACGTTTGATAGGTACTTTTTGAGGCCATCGAACGCTCAACGGCCTGCTGGTGAGATTCGCGATCCTCTGGGTGAATCAGCGACATTACTGAATCGATGCTTAGCTCTTCTTCATCGCTATAGCCCAGAATTGCGCGCATCTTTTCGGACCAGAATACATCTTCTGTTCTCACATTCCACAACCAGACCCCGTCAGTTCCTCGTTCCAGAACTTTCCAGAAATCACTAATGGGAAGTGACTGCAGTACGCTGTTTAGTGAGAATGTCGATGACATGAAATCGAGCTCCTGAAACTTCTACTACGCCGGTCGCCTTGTCCGGCATAGAGTGACTCTTCCTTGGTCGACATATTCTTCGCCTTGCACTTCAGCTGCTGTCTCTGATAGGTAATCCTGACAATTTCTGCCAGTTCGACTGCTTGCTCTCTCAAGTCAGCGTTAAGCACCAATAGACCGATCAGTCCGCCGGCTCGCTCCCATACCCCCATTATTCTGGCACGGACGTTTCATCGCTGTTTCACCGATTTCATTCTGTAGTGTTATTCGAATTCAACTGCTCCAGCAATCAGTAGATTCGCCGCACCTTGTTTGTAGTAATACGCACAGAGCTACGTAAATTTACTGAGCCATCAAGATTTCTCCACAGCTGTCGTAATCACTTTCACGCCAAGGTAGCCACTTTGACCGCAGTCTATTGAACGAATGCACTACCGATAGAGTTTTAACCCAATCTGCCCAGACAGTTTCGAGAGCACGCACTATGCCAGCCAAAATTCTTCTTGTGGACGATGTCCCCGCCAACATCGATTTGCTTGAGGCCATACTGTCCAAACAGGGCTATGAGCTAGCCCACGCCTATGGCGGAGAAGAAGCATTGGCGATGGTTTCCGATTTCCAGCCTCATATCGCCCTGGTCGATGTCATGATGCCTGACATGAACGGCTACCAGCTCTGTATGCAGTTGCGCCGCCACTTCCCGGACAACTACCTACCGGTAATTTTCATTACCGCCAGCGAAGTTACTCAGGAAGACGTTGTTGAGGGGTTTACGGCCGGCGGCGATGATTACATCTGCAAACCCTTCGATACGCAAATCCTGCTCGCACGAATTGCTGCCTGCCTGCGAGTCAAGACCTTGCAAGACCGGCTCGGCAGCATGCAATCCGAACTGGCTCGCTATGTCTCCAGACCGACAATGCAAATGGTGACAGGCAAGATTTCCGGACAGCAGGCGACTGACTCTCGTCTTGCTGACGTCACTATATTGTTTTCTGATGTCCGCGATTTCACTCATCGTACTGAACACATGTGTCCGCAAGATGTATTCCGTGTGCTCAACGAGAGTTTGTCGTTTCAGATTGATCTCATTGAGAAACACGGCGGCACAATAGACAAATTAAGCGGTGACGAAGTCATGGCAATCTTTGAAGGCGATGACATGGCCGCTCGCGCCATCACTTGTGCCAGAGAAATTATGCAGATGCGCAACGAGTTTTTGGCGCAGGACGCCCATGAGCTGCCACGCATCGGTATCGGCATTAATACCGGCCCCGTTTATCTCGGCAGTGTCGGCAAGGCGGGCTCATTCCTCGATTACACCGCCGTTGGGGCGCCTGTCAATATCGCTGCCCGCCTCTGTGGTGTGGCAAAGAACGCGCAAGTACTCATCAGCAAGTCCACTCTGGACTCGATGGGAAATACATTACCCAAATTGCAGTCTATCGGCTTTCAACCCATAAAAGGTTTAAGCAACCCGATGGAAATCTTTGAACTTATTATCAAAGAAACCGTACCCCCAATCGCAGTTAATCTCTGACCCAATATGCAGTCGCCCAGCAAGCACAACAGATCACTCAACAACCATCTGAACGTGATCGAAGCACTGGTTTTTCTTATACCTTCTCTGGCCATCAGCTACCTCGCCTACCAGCAAAAAATATCGCTCCAGCCATCACATTTTGTAATTTTGGCAGGTGCGCTGGCACTCATTCTTGGTGGATTGCTGTTCATCCGCAGTTTGTTTGCGCAGCTTCAATCACTGCATTCAATGCTCGAAACGCCACGCCCTGCCGCTTCGAACCCGGATCAACTAACACCGCAACTGACACAGCAGGCACCTCAGCATGATTACGCTGATCTGTCTTCCGCATTCAAACTCATGTTGACCCAATATCAACAAAAAGAAGCGGAACTTGAAGCGGCAATGAAGCGCGCTGAATCAGCCAATATTGCCAAGACTCGCTTTTTGGCAACCATGGGTCACGAGTTATTGACACCATTGGGTATTGTGATGGGTTTTGCAGATGTGCTGCGCAATCAAACCCACGGCGCACTCAGTGCGGATCAAATGCGCTTCGCCAATCATATTTTCGACAACGGCAAGCAACTCAATAACCTTGTGCAGGATATTCTGACGACAGTCCGCCTTGAGTCTGACGAATTCAAACTCGACCTTCAGATCAGCAATCCCTCTCTGGAGATCGCTCGGGCTATTGAAGCATCTTCGGCAACGGCGGAAGCCAAACGCATTCGGATAGAAGCCAATCTGCCCGACAATCTGCCCGCGTTTCACGCCGATCCGTCACTGGTGGAGAAGTTGCTGAATAAATTACTGGGAAATGCTATTAAATTCTCTCCTGAAAATGGCACTATACAGGTCAACGCCAGCTTCCTGAGTCAGCAGCACTTGCTGGAAGTGATCCCTGAGGCGAAAGCCAATCATGGCAATACCGATCCTCAACCAAATAATGCGCGTAGTTATCTGCAAATCGAAATCACCGATGAAGGTGTGGGCTATGAGGAATCTGCCCACGACAAGCTATTCGCTATGTTCGAACAGGGTAATAACAGCAGGGAACGACCACAAGGTGGTTCGGGTATAGGATTGGCAATAAGCCAGCAGATTGCCCGTTTACATGGTGGCTATCTATGGTCACAAAGTAACGGCGCAGGCAATGGTGCCAGCTTTTTTGTCGCCCTGCCAACAAAGCCGTAGCTAATACACCACTACAAGGCAAGGATTGCCATTGCCATGGAACGTAAGACAATACTGCTGTGTCACGGCGCTGAACCAGCGCTAGCGCAACTGCAAGATGAGCTGCAGAATCAATACGCTGGCGAAGTGCTGTGCGAGCATTGCACTCAGATTGATTCATTAACCGATACTGCGCATTTCGCGCTCTTGCTCGTGTCCGGGCAGTTCTTGCAACCACTGCTCACTCAAAAACCGCTACTGTGCAGGCGCGCTGGCGCCATCTTCGTGCTGCACTCCGCGGCAACTGACAAATCAGACTATGCAGGTTTTCCTCAAGTCACCCATCTGTCTCCGCCTTATAACATGCCTAATCTTTGCGCACTGCTGCGACACCACTGGCGCAACTACAGTCCTTCCGCAGCTCTGACAGCAACTGACCTGACCAACCTGCAACACCTGTTCAGAATCGGAACTTTCAATGTGGATCTCGCCTCCGGCGTTGCTACCTGGAGCAAAACCGTTAACCAGTTGTTCGGCTTGGCCGCTGACCAGCAAGATATCGATTTTGAAACTTTCTATGCGCGCGTTCATCCTGAAGACAAAAAGGCACTAATACGAGCGCGAGAAGACGCACTGGTTGGCAAGGCGCCGTTAAATCTTTCGCATCGCGTGGTCCACGATGATCATATTGGCTGGATATGGGAATACGGCGATTTGATCAAAGATGCCGAGGGTAACGCCATCGCGTTTGCCGGACTGGTCGTCGACATCACACAACAACGCTTGCTTGAAGAAGAAGTTCACCTCTCAACGCACTATGAAACTCTGGGCCAATTAGTGAGCGGTGTCGCGCACAACTTTAACAACCTTCTTACTGTCATCCTGGGCAATGCGGATGATTTGCTGTACAAGTCTGGCAACGACCCTGACCTCGGCGCACAACTACAACTCATTTTGAATGCAGGCCAACAAGGTGCCAAAATTGTTCGTGACCTGCAAGAATTTTCACAGCAGCAAAGCATCGAACCTGCCGGTGTCGATATTACCGAATTACTGGAACGTCTGGGCCAGATTTTGAATATTTCGATGGGGCGTAATATCAGCATTCAATATCAATTGGCAGATTCACTCTGGCCCGCACTGATCGATCCACTAAAACTTGAGAACGCATTGGTTGGTCTGACCTTGAATGCCAAAGAGGCTATGCAAGGCGTCGGCGAAATTACCATTAGCTCCAGCAATGTAGACGCCCAGACCTGCATTGATAACTACCCGGGAGTTAATCCGGGCCAATTCGTCGCTGTCTCGATTACTGATCACGGCTGCGGAATCCAGCCTGAAGACTTGCCTAGAGTCACTATGCCTTTCTTCACCACTCACAAGGAGCAGCGTAGTGGACTGGGATTAGCTTTGGCAGATCGCTTTCTAACCTGTTCTGGCGGGCATCTACTGGTTGCATCGGAACCAGGTAAAGGCACAACTGTCACCGTATTAATCCCGATGGCTGAGCATGTCAGTATTACCACTGGCGGCCGAGACAGCAGCGAGCCCGCCCGTATTCTCGTGCTGGTTACCGATGCGGCGCTACGCCGCAATTGCAGCGATTCTTTGCTGGCCAAACGCTATAAAGTAGAGGAAGCTCTATCGACAGTAGCGGCTCTGGAGGCACTGGAAAAGCAATCAGACATTGCTCTGGTCATCGTCGGTGATCAGGATGGTATTGCCAGCTTACAGATGAGTAAGGCGTTACCGGGTTTGCACGAAGAGTTGCAGCTCTTACTACTACCTCCTGCACCTACAGAATTGGCAAGCGTATCTGAGCGCATCACGGTTATTGAAGGTTGCATCGAAACGGAGAGTGTTGTGGCGCAAGTGGAACGTTTACTGAGTAAGAATGGCAACAGTGGCTAGCAGGATTTCAGTCTGAAAAATCGGCAAGCAGCACGATTTGCGCTAATTGTGCCACTGATTTGACTTGCAGCTTACGGAGAATATTCATGCGATGAGTTTCTACTGTACGCGGACTTAAGTGTAATTTTTCCCCGATGACTTTCGCTGATTCACCCTCTGCGAGTAATTCCACCATCTGACGTTCGCGCGGTGTCAATAGTTCCAATGCTTCCACAGCAGCACGGCGTTTACCACGCTGAATCCGCGCAATTCCCGACATGTCGATTGCTTCTTTAACTTTTTGAATCAACAGCTCATTACTCGTGGGCTTTTCGATAAGCGTGAAGGCACCTTTAGTCAGAGCTTCGACTGTCACTGCCACATCGGCATAGCCAGTGTAGATTATCACCGGATGCAAAAAATCAATTTTCTGTAGCTGCTTTAGCAGTTCAAGACCACTCATTCCCGGCATTCGCAAATCTAGCAGCAGCGCCGCATGCTCACGATAGGGCATGGCGTTAAGAAAGTCTTGTGATGATGGATAGGAGAGTACTTCGAAACCGGCTGATTTGAATACGTTGGTCAAAGTCGCTCGCACCGCATCGTCATCATCAACCAGATAGACTGCAAGTTCTTCATTCATGAGCATTCCGCGGGGATCAGTGGAATTTGTTTTTTATTTTCAATTTGTCTTATTTATACAAGGCAGTTAAGCACAACAAATGCTGACCTGTCTACGTATTAGTACGGATAATCTCTCGCTAAATCCCGCATTTATCTTTCAGGAATAAGTACTTACAGTACAACCATCGCAAATTCACTGGCCTTTCCTTTCTGCAAGATGGCTGCTAATTGACTAACCAAATTAACCCATCCCCAACGCATGAGTCCGGAGCAGCTCCCAAGCGCCCGACACATGTACGATTTGCCCGATTCATACCGAATTGGGCTTTTTTTATTGCCCTGCTCGCCTGCATAACCGTTGCTCTAAGTGAAAAATGGCTGCTGAATGGGATCGCTCATGGCATGCTTTATCTGCCTGTAATGTTGGCGTTCTTTCTCGCAACTTACGATAGCAGCAAGACATGGAAATTGAGTATCTTTTGCGCGCTGCTCATCGGCCTTGATGCCACGTTGACTCAAGACTTGCGCTTCAACCCGAACTGGGCGAGCTCTCTGTTCCATTATTTCTTGGCACTCATAGCCATCGTTATCACCGCAAGCCTATGTCAGCGTATCAGCACGCTCATGCAAACACTACGCCGTGATCATAACCAACTTTCCAGTCTTAACGAATCACTGGTTAGCAAAGAACAACTGCTGGCCAATGTTTGCGATGCCAATAAATTCGGCGGCTACAGTATCAAGATGCCGGAACGACAAGTGTCTATGTCAGATCAGGCCAAGGCCATTTTTGGATTACCCGCAGATCACCAACCCGATTTTAGTAAGATTCTCGGTTACTACCGGCCTTCCTATCGTAAACGTGTAGAGCAGGGCTTTTGGGCAGTACTCAATGAAGGCAAGCGCTATGATTTTGAAACCCTGGTAGTCAATACGCAGGACGACGAGTTTTGGATTCGTAGCATGGCATGGCCCTGGCAAGATGCCGGAGGCAACATCATAGGAATACAGGGCTCTATTCAGGACATTACTGATCAAAAGACTATGGAAAGGACCATTCAGCAGAACGCTGACCAGTTCCGGCGCATGGCCAATGTCTTGCCTGTAATTGTCTGGATGGCGGACACCGAGGGAACGACAACGTTCTTGAATCAGGCTGCTTGCGACTATAGCGAACTCGAGCTGAATCCAGATTCCATGCTCTCCAAAGTCGGTATTCTGATTCACCCCCACGACATTGAGCGCCTGAAAGAAACCTGGAGCCAGATTACCGAGTACCAATCGTATTTCGAAGAAAAGGTTCGCTTGCTGGACAAGCACGGTAATTATCAATGGCATCTGCTGCACGCCAGACCAGCAGTCATTGAGAATGGAGAAATTAAGGAATGGTGCGGCATAGCAACGAATATCCATACCCTTCGCTCGACGAGACGCAAATATCGGCAAATGGCTGAGCTGCTGGATAATACGTTTGAAAGCATCACCGACATCCTGTTCACCGTTGACCAGAACTGGAAATTGACCTACATGAATTCCCAGGCAGCCACCTGCTTCGGCGATACACGTGATCACCTTAATGGGGCCTGTCTTTGGCACGTGGGCTCACATCTGTTCGACAATGAGGCCAAAGGCAAATTACGCCAGGCCGCTCTGGCTAAAACCGCCGAGCATTTCACGCTGTTCTCGGACCAGCTCGGGATCTGGCTAAAATGTCAGGTTTATCCAATGGAGCGCGGGCTTGTACTTTATGTGCAGGATATTAGTGCCCAGCGTCGCTTGGAAGATCAATTGCACAAATCCCAACGCATGGAATCTATTGGCTTGCTCACAGGCGGCATAGCGCACGATTTCAATAACCTGCTGACTGTTATTCTGGGTAATTCCGAAGCTCTTGCTGATGTTGTCACCGATGATGATCAAGCGGCACAGCTTGCCATGATCGAGAAAGCTGCCAAGGGCGGAGCGGAACTGGTACAGCAACTACTCGCCTTTGCTCGACGGCAGCCACTACAGAATGAATCTACGGATGTGAATTCACTGATTCGTAATCTGGAAGAATTGATCAAACGCAGTGTGTCGGAAGCAGTTCAGGTGGACATTGATCTATCTGCTGACGCCTGGCCTGCGCTGATTGACAGATTTCAACTGGAGAGTGCGCTCATCAATCTCAGCGTCAATGCCATGCATGCCATGCCAGACGGTGGCCGGCTGTTAATTCGCACTGCCAACATACATATCAGTGCCACCCAGAGAAGCTCAATCGTAGGCTTGACTCCTGGCGACTATGTCCACATCTCCGTGGCTGACAATGGCTACGGCATTGCAGAGGAAAACCTGGAAAAAATCTTTGATCCCTTCTTCTCTACCAAAGAGATGGGCACGGGCCTGGGTCTGAGTATGATTTTTGGCTTCGTAAAACAATCTGGTGGCCACATCGATGTTGATACTGAAACCGGATTGGGCAGCACATTCCATCTGTTTTTACCTAAAGCTGAGGATGCCCCCGTTCGTAATACCAGAATAGATAACGAGACAGCGTCCGGAGGCAGTGAATCGGTTCTCATGGTGGAAGATGATAGCGAGATACAGAAATACGCTTGTACTGTGCTAGAGAACGCTGGCTATAAAGTGGACTGCGCCAGCGATGGCAATGAGGCACTACACAAGCTCGGCCATACTCGCAAATATTCCATTTTGTTTACCGATCTCGTAATGCCCGGAGGACTGCACGGTGAAGAGTTGGCGCGCAAAGCGCGGGTGTTGGACCCGAAACTCAAAGTGCTCTTCACTTCTGGCTACAGTGCCAGCACGCGCAATCTACGAGACACATTGATTGAAGACAGTCACTTTCTAAATAAACCTTATCAGCGGGAACAGCTGTTGACGTCTATTCGCAGCACACTGGATCAGTCTCTGTGACGCTGCAAACTGGACCCACACACGAAGACTATGAGTACCGTCAGTTCAACAGACATAAAAATTTTAATTCTCGATGACGACCAGCAAGTAGGCCAAGCCATTGAGCGCATGGCTTTGACAGCTGGTTATGAAGCGCATTTCACAGATACACCACACGAGTTTTTCGAACGACTTGATACCTGGCACCCGGAATTCATCGTCCTCGACTTGATCATGCCCACAATGGATGGTGTCGAAGTGATCGCCGAGCTGTCCAACAGGGCTTGCCAAGCCAAAGTAATAATATCAAGCGGCGCGGACCAACGCGTACTTGAAGCCGCACTACGGTCAGCGCAAGGCCACGGCCTCACAATTCAAGGTTTGTTGAGCAAGCCATTTTCGCGTGATGACTTAGGTCGGCTCCTGCAGAATGCAACTTCCGATCTATCGCAAATAGCACTGGACAGCGAGCGCGAGAATCGCCAATTAGAGAATAGCCAGATCCACATGCAGGATCTGGCGGCTGCTATCAAAAATAGTGATATCTATGTGGTAGTCCAGCCGAAAATCTATTGTTCTGACTCCAGCCTTGCGGGTTTTGAAGCGCTCGCTCGCTGGGAGCATCCCACTGCCGGCTTCGTCTCGCCGGAGCATTTTGTCCGGCTTGCAGAGAAACATAACCTGATCAATGAACTCACCTGGCTGGTGATGAACAAGTCTGTCGAATGGCTGGCTGAGCTTCCACAAACGGTGACTGAAGAGCCAGGTCTCGAGGGTCTGACAACACGCCTGCGCAATATCTCACTGTCCATAAACATCTCCGCCAAATCACTGGACCATCCAACTCTTTTTGCCGACTTTGCTGCGATCTGCGTCGCTAAAGGGGTGGAACTGCATCGTATTTATCTGGAGCTAACCGAGACGCACGCCATGGAGAATCCATTGGCTTCGCTGGATACCCTCACCCGGTTGCGAATGAAGGGTTTCAACTTGTCCATCGATGATTTTGGTACTGGCTACTCCTCCATGAAGCAACTGGTGCGGCTACCGTTCTCGGAAATCAAGGTAGACAAATCTTTCGTCATGTCCGCTTTGGAATCCGATGAATCGCGCAACATTACCCAATCGATTGTCGAGCTAGGTAACAGCCTGCAACTTACCACTACCGCCGAAGGTATCGAGGACGACGAGACCCTGCATTTTCTCAAAAGTAACCAGTGCACCCTCGCACAAGGCTATCGAATCTCCAAACCCTTGCCACTGGCCAATGTCAGTGAGTGGATAATCTCGCGCGCTCGTCAATATGAGAGAAAACGACTTGCTGAGCTCGAAGCACTGGAGATCTTTGGCACGCCTGAGGAAGAACGTTTTGATCGCCACACTAAAATGGCTTGCCAGCTTTTTGACGTTCCCTATGCCGCCATCTCATTGGTCGGCGAGCATACTCTGTGGTTTAAATCCCACAGTGGCTTTTGTCTGAACGGGATCGACCGTAAAGACTCTTTTTGCTCACATGCGATTACCCAGCGCGGTGCGTTTATTGTGCCTGATACATTACAAAGTGTTGATTTCAAGGACAACGCTTTCGTCGTTGGCGAGCCCAACATGCGCTTTTATGCCGGCTACCCATTGCGAGGCCCTCATGGCAATGTTGTTGGCACGTTATGCATGGTTGACACTAAACCCAGAACATTGAGCGACAAGATGATTCGCCGTTTGCAGTCGCTGGCGCATCTGGTAGAACATGAACTGTCTGCAGGCAGCAGTAACAACATGGACAAGTTAACTGGCGTACTTAACTTTCATGGCTTTGACAACACATCGCAGCAGGCATTGGCTCTCGCGAATCAACTTAATTTACCGACACTGAAGCTATCTATCCGGGTGAGCAATCTGGATGCAATTAATCAGGAACAAGGGTACGACGTTGGCAATCAAGCTCTTCTGAAAATGGCCAACATACTCCAGGAAACACTTAGACGGTCTGATGTCGTGGGCCGCTATACCGGCGCGACTTTTCATGTCTTGCTGTTCGATAACATTGATGGTCATGGACTGGAGGTGATTAGTCGTCTGAAAGCGAGGCTGGAGCTACATAATGCCCACTCAGACGCATATGCACTGCACTGCCACATTCAGGTACTGCACAGACCAGGCGAGGCATCTTCGTTCAGCGAGCGTGAACTGCTGAGCGAAAAGAATCGCTATCTCGGCATGTTATGCTGAAGCCACTTTGACAGAGATTGTGTTGTTATCAAGCAGTGGTTTTGAGAATGGGGTGGTTTTGCGGGGTGGTAGAGCCTGACACCGCGCTGACTGGCAGTGCCCTGTTGCTGAAAAAACGCGTTATTTGCCTGAACTTTCTTGGCGACTGGCCAAGTTCTGCCCATGACGATCTGTGACTTCCTTTTACTTCCTAACGCTTCACAGATGCTCGCTATGAAAAGCGTTTAGTGCTTGTTGCGTAGTTTTGCCGCTTGCGAGAGCTCACGCGCAAAATCATCCAGCTGCATACGAATCTCAGCTTCCACCTTTTCTTTCAAGACCAGCTTTTCACTTTCTGATTCAGCTTGTGTGGAATCAACGCGTTGTTCTTCGCGAACCGCTTGCGCAAGTTTGGACATAAAAGAATGCACTCCAAGTTATTCGTTGTGATTTTCTGCTGCCTTGCCTGAGAAAATGTGCCACTGGCACAAAGGCATTTCTGCGCAACATATAGTGTATATACGTCCAAGTCAATCGATATCTGGGCTACGGCCTTACCGCGCCTGAATGAAATCTACGTCACTGAAAATAAACGATACGCAATTCCACAACTTACAAACACAACTTCAATTTCAACCTAAAAAAGGACACCCATTTAATCTCTAAGCTTATTCTGTTATTTAAAGGACACCCATTTATATTTGTGGATCAAAAAAATACAGATTGAAGGCGTCAGATCCGTAGAGTAGAGGTATTCCAGGCTATCGGTCATACAGATTGCAAAAGAATCGGAGGGATTTACTCTAAAAAGCAGATAAAAGGCCAGGAAGTGCAAGAGCTCATAACAGAAAACCACCGGTAAAAGCCGAGAATCTGATTTATCAGTTTCCGGCCCGCTCTGTTACTGATCTATTGAGAGTTTGGTTAGAGATAGTTGCTTGTCTGATCAACTGTTAACAGCCAATCTGAAGCGTGCTATTGCAAACTCGCCTGATCCACAAACAGTCGTTTGGCCGCGGGTAGTCCGCGAATCCATTTGTTGGCGTGGCGAAAATCACTGCCGGATTGACGCCGGCTTAGTTGGTAGGCTTGCAGCGAGTGGACATTGCCGGCAGCCAACCCATAGTGTTTGTGGAACGCCGTCACGGCGCTTAACCACGCTGGCGATGCAATGCCCCAACTCGACAGTAGCTCATCATGCTCCTGTAGAGCTGCCGTTCCTGAGACTTGGTGATTATCAACTGTCAGTGCTTTACAAGTCGCTTCCAGTACGGCTATGTAATCAGCCTGGTTGATCGGCAAGGATTCCGTGGCGAAACCGGCCAGCTTATTCAGGCTTTGCAACGGACGTTGTCGAAGTGTGGTGGATTCGCGCAGATGACTCACGTTGCGGCGGGACAGCAAGCGCTTTTGTTTGTAGTTAGGATTGCGCACGCGACGCGCATGCTGAAACAGACGCTCCTGTATAGACGTGAAATCGCTTTGCTCGAGCGAGTCGACAATGCCCGCTCTAACTGGATTGAGATCAACATAGGCCATGCAAGTGAACAATGCTTTTTCGTCCAGTAAGGCCTGGCTCTTGAAACGCCCTTCCCAGAACCGGCCAGTACATTCATCTTCACGGTTGGCCTGACGGGCGATGGTTTCGTTCAAGCAGCGCATAAACCAACTGATGTCCTGCAGACACTCACGCCAGGTCGCAAGCGTGGCATTCAGCCGTTGCTTCGCGGCGGGACTGTCAGCGTTCTTTTGCAAAGTCTCGATTAACTTTGCATTGCCGGGAAACAGCGCCGTCCAGTGCCGCATAACTTCATCATTGCTCCAGCGCTTGGCTTGTTCAACGTTCACGTGCAGCACCAGATGGTAGTGATTACTCATCACCGCATAAGCGCAGATATCGATGGCAAATTCTGCCGCTAACTGTTTGATGCGGGTCACTAGCCAGCGCTTGCGGTGATCGAAATTCTGCCCAGTAACCGGGTCATCACCACACAGATAGGCGCGACGCACACAACGCGAGATGCAGTGGTAATAAGGAGTATCGGCTAGCGATACCTGTTCGTGGCGAGCTCGAGTCATGATAGGAATAACAGTAATCCGGCCGTGCCAAATGCACAGCGGACCAACGATTTTAGGCAGATTGCAGGGTGATGCAAGAAAATCGCCGAATTACCGCCGATTCCGGCTACGTGCCAGTGACACGGGAGTCGGCGGTTATTGGCTACAATCGATTAAACAGAGAAAGGGTGGCGCAGAACAATGGTCTCTTCGCGATCCGGGCCAGTTGAGATGATATCGACCGGCACTTCCACAACCTCTTCAATAAACTTGATGTAGTCGCGAGCGTTCTGTGGCAGATCATCCAGCGACTTGGCGCCGACTGTTGATTCGCTCCAACCCGGTAACGCTTCGTAGATTGGCTCCAGATTTTTGTACGTGTCCACATCCATCAAGCTACCCGATGAATTGGAACCCACACCCTGATAACCAATACAGACATTCACTGTATCCAGTCCGTCCAACACGTCCAGCTTGGTCAGACACAAGCCCGAGATGCTGTTAATACGCGTGGCCAGTTTCACGCCTGCTGCATCGAACCAACCGCAGCGTCGATCACGGCCCGTGGTTGCACCCTTCTCGTTACCAACCGAAGCCAGATGCTTGCCAACATCATCGAACAGTTCAGTCGGGAACGGACCAGAGCCCACACGAGTGGTATACGCCTTGGTAATACCCAACACATAGTCCAGATACAGCGGGCCATAGCCACTGCCCGTAGCAGTACCACCAGCAGTGGTGTTGGACGACGTCACATAAGGATAGGTGCCGTGATCAATATCGAGCAGTGAGCCTTGCGCACCTTCGAACAGAATATTGCTGCCCGCTTTGCGGTGCTCGTGCAGAATATCGATGGTGTCCGCAATCATCGGACGCACCTGCTGAGCCAGTGCCATGGTCTCATCGTAAACTTGCTGAAAGTCGACAGCATCCGATTTGAAATACTGTTGTAGCCAGAAGTTGTGATAGTCGAGCAGATCTTTCAGCTTGTCAGCGAACAATGCTTCGTTGATCGTCTCCGCCAGACGAATCCCGCGTCGGGCTACCTTGTCTTCGTAAGCCGGACCAATACCGCGGCCCGTTGTGCCGATTTTGTTCAGCCCCTTTTCAACTTCACGCGCTTTATCGATCAATGCGTGCGACGGCAGGATCAACGGGCAAGCACCACTGATCACCAGGCGATCGCGAACCGGTATGTCTCGCTTTTCCAGCCCGGAAATTTCTTCGATCAATGCTTCAAGACTCAGCACGACACCATTGCCGATCACACACTGCACGTCTTCGCGCAAAATGCCGGAAGGCAATAAATGCAAAACAGTTTTTTCACCATCAATGACCAGGGTGTGACCCGCATTGTGGCCACCCTGAAAACGCGCGACGACTTTCGCCTGATCTGTGAGCAGATCAACGATCTTGCCCTTACCTTCATCGCCCCATTGGGTGCCTAGAACTACAACTGATTTTGCCATGTCTTTCCTGCTTTCGGGTTGGTATGCCCGGTTGATTAAATTGTTTCGACTTCCCATTGACCGCTACGCAGTACGAGTTGGCGGTCACAATTAAGTTCGGCCAACTTGCCTGAATCGAGCGTTTCATCAGTGAGATTGGTAATAACTACTTCTCCAGCTTCGCGAAGAGCGCTGACTACTTTAAGCAAAGCGTCATCATCGCCTGCCGGCGCCAGTATCGTATTTGGGCGGTTATAACTGCCTCGGGTCAGCTTGGCCAGTGTCTTCAGGTCGCTATCAAAACCAGAAGCCGGTCGCGATCGCCCGAACACTTCACCGATATGGTCATAACGTCCACCCTTGGCCACGGCACGACCATAGTTTGGCGTGTAGGCAGCGAACACAATTCCGGTGTGATAAGCATAACCGCGCAGCTCACACAGATCGAAGCACAGCTCGACTTTCGGGATACGGCGCTTGACGCCTTCGGCAATGGCTACCAGATCCTGCATCTCTTTCTTAACGCTGTCCGGTGCGTCAGCAAATGCCGCCACCGCCTCTGGCAGAATGCTTTCGTCGCCGCTTAAACGCGAAAGTTTGCGTAGCATGCCCGAGAGTTTTTCATCCTCAACCTTGGCGCTAAGAACCGCATCTATCTCGTCATAGGCTTTGCGCTGCATGGCATCAAACAAATCGCGCTCAGTATCAGGCGCCAGCTTTGCTTCGTGAACCAGTGTTCTGAAAATGCCCACGTGACCCAACACAATCGTCAGATCGGACAGTTCAGCGCGACGCAGTGTCTCATGCATCAGACAAATCAATTCGATATCACACTCGACACCGGCATGCCCAAAAAGCTCGGCGCCGACGCGAATGGGCACGCGTGAAGTCATGATACCGCGAGGTTTGGTATGCAAAACACTATCGGCATAGCACAAACGCACAGGGCCTTCGTGGTTCAGGCAGTGAGCATCGATACGTGCCGCTTGCGGAGTGATATCGGCACGAATACCCATCATCCGACCACTGAGCTGGTCAGTAATCTTGAAAGTATGAAGGTCTAAATCCTGAGATGAACCCACTAACAAGGAATCGAGAAATTCGATCATGGGCGTGATTACCAATTGGTAACCCCAGGACTTGTAAAGGTCTAACATCTGACGGCGCAAAGACTCAAGTCTGTGGGCTTCGTCAGGCAATATTTCTTCGACGCCGTCAGGTAGTAGCCAGCGTTTTGCAGAAGTCATAGCGTTCTAGCTCAATGGTTTTAATTAATAATCAGTAGCAACACCATGCCGGTCAGCATGCTTGCCAGACCAATCAGGCGCATCGTGCGGTCGTCAATCTGATCGACCAGCCGCAGCATGTTGCGCCATCTGTCCGGGGCGAGAAAGGGCAATATCCCCTCTATCACCAGCATCAAGCAGAAAGCGATTGCCAGTTCATGCCACATAAATTGATTAGGACTGCGACCAGCGCAGCCTGTTGATACTCCCAAAAAAACCAACCTGAACTGCTTGTTGAGCAATTCAGGTTGGTTGTTGGTTATCTGACTTTTTAGCCGCTTGTCCGGTGGCTTATATACGTTAACTGATCAGCTTACTGTTCAGCAACTCTCAATTCAGCTGCCCCGTTCCTGAGGTATTTGAAGTAATCACTCTGGGGATCCAACAACAAGAAGTCTCCCTTGGAACTGAAGGTTTCGCGATAAGAATTCAGGCTACGAGTAAAGGCGTAAAACTCAGGATCTTTCTGAAATGCCTCCGCGTAAACCGCAGTAGCCGTTGCATCGCCATCACCGCGGATGCGCTCGGCATCGCGATAGGCTTCGGCTTCAAAGATCACCGCCTGACGCTCAGCGTCCGCACGAATACCAATGGCTAATTCTTCACCGCGTGAACGTAATTCCTGAGCCTCACGATTACGTTCGGTAATCATTCGCTCGTAAACGGAAGAACGGACATCGTCGGGCAAGTCGATACGCTTGACCCGCACATCGATCACTTCGATGCCAATATCAGAAGCAGTGGTTTCGTTCAATTCGGCAGTGAGATCAACCATCAACTGGTCGCGTTCACCGGCCACAACTTCCTGTAGATTCCGGGCACCAATCTGGTCACGCAGACCGTCGTTAATTCGTTCGGCCAACAATGCACCGGCCCGGGAGGTACTACCGCGGGTAGATACATAGAACTGGCCTACATCAAGAATTCGCCACTTGGCATAGGAGTCCACTTCCAGTGCTTTCTGCTCCAGGGTCAGGAACCGTTCGGGCATGGAATCCTCAGTCTGAATACGGCCGTCAAACTTGCGCACCGTATTCACCCAGGGCAGTTTCACATGCAGGCCGGGAGCCAGATCGGCGTCAACCAGTTCACCAAATTGCAACATCACAGCACGTTCAGTCTCTTTGACAACAAACAACGAATTTGCCGTAACGAGAACGACGAGCAGGACTAGTCCAATAGCTACGAAATTCTTCATGGTCTATTTCCTCGTGAGTTCGTCAGTCGTGAGCGATCTACCGTTCCACTAGTATTGGAAGGCCCCTGCAAGTAAGGCGACAGGCGATCCGCAAAATCCTGCAACTCGCGTTGCGAACTTGGCATGCTTGGGCTAGTGATAGCACCTTGCTCCATGAGCTTGTCCAAGGGCAAGTACATCATATTATTGCCGCCTTCTACATCAATCATGATCTTGCTGCTGGCAGTCATGACATCCTGCAAGGATTCAATGTACAAACGTTGACGTGTGACTTGTGGCGCTTTTTGATATTCAGTCAGCAAAGCATCGAAGCGTGACGCTTCACCTTCGGCGCGAGCGATGACTTCTTCTTTATAGGCATTGGCCTCTTCAATCTGACGCTGCGCATCACCGCGGGCTTCCGGAATAATGCGGTTAGAATATTGTTGCGCCTGGTTTTGTGCACGCTGCTCGTCCTCTCGGGCACGAATCACGTCATCGAATGCTGGACGGACTGCATCCGGTGGCTGAGCATCCACGACGTTTACCTGAGCAACACGAATACCGGTGGTATAGGTATTCATATAATTTTGCAGGCGGTCCTGAACCGCATCGGCCATGGCCGCCCGGCCAGTGGTCAGAATCTGGTCCATGAAATTACTACCAACCTCGTGACGAATGGCTGACTCAGCCGCATTGTCGAGGCTCAGTTCAGGATCCTGTACAGCGATAACATAGTTAACCGGATCTTCGATTACATATTGCACGGTGACCGTGATATCGATGATGTTTTCATCAGTAGTCAGCATGGCGTTGTTGTCGTAGGTCTTACGATTCAACTCGGACACGTTGACCAGACTGACTTCATCAATCAGCGGCGGGTTCCAATGCAAACCGGGCTGCACCACGATATCCAGCACGCGGCCAAAGCGCAGAATGACGCCACGCTCGGCTTCATCCACGATATAAATACCCATAAAACCCCAGACTGCTGCGGCAACCACAGCAATGCCCGCCAGGAATCCACCAGACAGACCTCCGTTGCCGCTGCCGGACGATTTCTTGCCGCCGGATCCGGAACCACCACCAAACAAGCCATTAAACTTCTTGGTGAGATTCTTGATTACTTCATCGATGTCGGGCGGTCCCTGGTCACCACCACCGCGGCCACCACCACTACCCCAGGGGTCGTGGTCCTTGCCGTTGTTATTTCCAGGTTCATTCCAAGCCATGGGATTCTCCAAAAACCTTCTGCTCAATGCAGGGGTGACGATTTTAGCTAATAATGCAGCGATTCACAGCCTTTTACGCCGCCTAACTCAGGCGGACTGAGACTGCCAAGCGGCAGATGAGGGTGATTCCGTCGATTCGCCCGATTTCGCGAGCACTTCCGGCGGCGTGACTGTATTTAACACCACACCACTGGAGCGTAATCGCTCCAGTTCACTGGCAGGTAGTCGCACCTGCAATTGATAGCAACCTTGATCATTGACCGTCTCACCCTCGATATAACCCTTTTCGTAGAGTTGGCTGCGCAATCGGGATTGTTGTGGGGGTACAGACAGCGTGGCCTCGACCAGACCACCGGCGAGCAACTCGCTAATGGCGATTTGCAATAATTCCGTGCCTTCGCCATTCACCGCGGACAACCACACTCTGCGTGGCATACCGCTGGAATCGCGTTGAATATGCGGTTCTGTGTTTTCCAGCAGGTCGACCTTGTTGAACACTTCCAGCTGCGGCACTTCATTCGCGCCGATCCCGGTCAATACTTCGGTAACCGTTGCCATATTCTCAGTGTGGCACTCATCCGCGCAATCCACCACATGCAGCAACAAATCAGCACTGGCCGTTTCCTCGAGTGTAGCGCGAAAAGCCTCCACCAATTGGTGGGGCAGATGCGAGATAAACCCGACAGTGTCAGCGATGATAGCCGGGCCATAATTCGGCAAGTCGATACGGCGTAGTGTGGAATCCAGAGTCGCGAACAGTTGGTCTGCCGCATAACAATGCGCATCAGTCAGATAATTGAACAACGTTGATTTGCCGGCATTGGTATAACCGACTAGAGAGACTGTCGCGATTTCCGCACGTTCGCGGGAGCGTCGCCCCTGACTGCGTTGGCCACGCACCTTTTCCAGAAGCTTGTTAATCTGCTTGATGCGTTGCCCCAACATGCGTTGGTCAAGTTCAAGCTGGGTCTCACCAGCACCACGCAAGCCGATACCACCCTTTTGTCTGTCAAGGTGAGTCCAACCGCGTTTCAGGCGTGTACTCATATGCCGTAACTGAGCCAACTCGACTTGCAGCTTACCTTCGTGCGAGCGGGCACGTTGCGCAAAAATATCGAGAATCAGCCCCGTGCGATCAAGCACGCGGCATTTGAGATGCGCTTCGAGATTGCGTTCCTGCGAGGGAGACAGCGCATGATTGAAGAGCACCAGCTCTGCTTTATGGGCATGCACAGCCGCGGCAATCTCTTCGAGTTTGCCGGAGCCGACGAAATGGCTGGGTGAGGGATGACTGCGCGAGCCGGTAATGTAATCTACCGGCATCGCACCTGCCGAAAGGGCGAGTTCTTCAAATTCAGAGGGATCCTCTTGTTCAGCTTCAGAATCAATCTTCAAATGAACAAGTATGGATACTTCACCGGAATCCGGTCTCTCAAAGAACAATCAAATACCTCGGTTCAAGCATTACCCGGGTCGCCCACGTCATCCGCGGCATCACCGGAATTCTGCATTGGAATTTTCACCATGCGTGCTGGCACAACAGTCGAGATCGCATGCTTGTATACCATCTGGCTGACAGCATTTTTCAGCAAAATCACGAATTGATCGAATGACTCGATCTGGCCCTGAAGTTTAATTCCGCTCACCAGGTAAATAGACACCGGGATTCGCTCTTTACGGAGCACATTCAGGAATGGGTCTTGTAGTGTATGTCCCTTGGACATTATTTTTCTCCTTACTTTCTACAATGCTGACAACAGCGCGTATATCCATCAGTCCGGCAGCGAATTCCGCACGGACAGTAGTTGTGACTACAGTCGTGGCTATAAAGTTCTATATTGCGATGGAATCCACGAATTTCAAGATGGTAGCAGTGGATTGGGCCGTCGTTCCGCTAAGACTGGTTAAATCGCCCCAATTGCGCATCCAGGTGAACTGGCGCTTGGCTAGCTGTCGCGTGGCAATGATACTCTTTTCCACCATACCGTCATAGTCCAGTGTGCCATCGAGGTATTGCCAAACCTGTCGGTAGCCTACTGATTTAATTGAAGGAAGTCGTTCATGCAAATCACCGCGTTGATGCAGCGCACGAACCTCCTCAACAAAACCAGCCGACAGCATGCCCAGAAACCGCTGCTCGATCTGTTTATGTAGTATGCCTCTGTCGGGTGGTTGGATTGCAAAGAATGCTAACGAAAACGGCAATGTATTGTCAGTTTTGCTATTCTGCACCCTGGATTCGGCATGAAATTGGGTCATCGTGCGCCCGGAGACCAAATAAATCTCCAGTGCCCGCTGCATCCGCTGCGGGTCATTGGGATGAATGCGAGCCGCCGATTCCGGGTCGACCTGGGCTAACCAGGCATGTACGGCTGGCCAACCTTCCTGTTCAGCCTTCTCGGTAATCTGCAGTCGCGTCTGCGCATCCGCCTGTGGCATGTCTGCCAGTCCATCACGCAAGGTTTTGAAATAGAGCATGGTGCCGCCAACCAATAGCGGGATACCGCCTGATTGCTGGATGTCCTTTATTTCGTTAATGGCATCTGCACGGAAATCGGCAGCTGAGTAGGGCTCAGAAGGATCGCGGATGTCCATGAGTCGGTGCGGAAACTGACGCTGAACTTCGGGGTCCGGCTTACCTGTGCCAATGTCCATGCCGCGATACACTTGTGCCGAATCAACACTGACCAATTGCACATTGCGCTGTGCCGCGAGCTCGAGCGCTACTGTTGTTTTACCGGCGGCGGTGGGGCCCATGAGGCACAGCGCGACTGGCTTGGATTGCTGACCGGGTAATTGAGTCATGGGTTGAATGGCTGTTTCGCCTACTGACCACGCAGGAATAATTTATCGAGAGCGTCGAGCGACTGATACACCCAGGTAGGCCGTCCGTGATTGCACTGGCCACTACGTTCGGTCGCTTCCATGTCGCGCAGCAAGGCATTCATTTCCGGAACCGTTAAATGGCGATTGGCGCGCACTGAACCGTGACAGGCCATGGTCGATAGCAATTCATTCTGATGTGCGCTGAGGCGATCACTGCGGCCATACTCCTGCACGTCGGAGAGTACGTCGCGCACCAGTTGTTCGATGTTGGAATCTTTGAGAATCGACGGTACTTGACGCACGACGACAGATTCTGCGGCGACGCGCTCCAACTCCAAACCCAATGTACGCAGCGTTTCCGCCTCAGCTTCCGCGCAATCAGCTTCCCCCTGACTGACGGCCAATGACAATGGCACCAACAAAGGCTGCATTTTTAACTCTTCGTTCTCACAGGCCATCTTCATGCGTTCGTAGGTGATGCGCTCATGAGCAGCATGCATATCAACGATGATCAATCCGTCTTTGTTCTGGGCGAGAATATAGATGCCATGTAATTGCGCGATGGCATAACCCAGTGGCGGCACTTCAGTGTCGTCTTCATTCAGGGATTGCAGAGTCGCCATTTGCTGTTGATGGTCAGCACGCGAATAAGGCTGTCCCACTGGCTGCGGGTAGCTGGAAAAATCCGGTTCGCGTAACTGCAAACTGGATTGCCCGCCGCCTTGGGAATTTGTTTGAAAGGCTGGCGACGACGCGGGAATTCCAGTCGTTTGCCCACCGAGCTGAGGCCATTGGCCGGAATAGGGCTCAGTGCTGGCAGCATTGCCTTGCGCGGCTTCCGCCTGCGCTGCCAAACGCTGATCCGGGGTGACATCGGCCAGCGCCTTGTGCAGAGCACTGAACAGGAAATCATGCACCAAACGGCTGTCACGGAAACGCACTTCGTGTTTGGTTGGGTGCACGTTGACGTCGACCCCGGAGGCCGGCAATTCCAGATACAACACATAGGCCGGATGGCGGCCATGAAACAACACATCGCGATAGGCTTGTTTCACCGCATGAGTGACCAGCTTGTCACGAATGATTCGCCCGTTGACATAAAAGTACTGCAAGTCTGCCTGACTGCGCGAGAAAGTCGGCAAACTGACCCAACCGGAAAGCCGCAGGCCCGACGCCTCCCGATCAACATAAATCGAATTTTCAACAAACGTGGAACCGCACACCAGACTCACGCGGCGCTTGATTTCGGTTTCGCTGTGCGCGGCTAACAATTGATGAATGGCGCGCTGATTGTGCTGCAAATTGAATTGCACATCGAAACGGCTCAATGCCAGGCGTTTGACGACTTCGTCGATGCGCGAGAATTCAGTCTTTTCGGTTTTCAGGAATTTTTTGCGGGCGGGCGTATTGAAAAACAGGTCACGCACTTCTACAGTCGTGCCTTGTGGATGCGCGACCGGTTCGATCTTCGCTTCCATGCCCTGACCTTCGGTCTCCACTTTCCAGCCTGCTGAGCCATCGTCGTCACTGGCACGGGATAGCAAACTCAAACGCGAAACCGAGCTGATGCTGGCCAGTGCTTCACCGCGAAAGCCCAGACTGCCAATGTTTTCCAAATCATCCAGATCGGCAATCTTGCTGGTGGCATGGCGACTCAGCGCCAACGGCAGATCATCGTGGTGAATACCGCCGCCGTTATCGCGGACCCGCAACAGCTTGATGCCGCCCTGCTCAATGTCGATATCAAGTCGAGAAGCGCCAGCGTCCAGCGAGTTTTCCAATAACTCCTTGATTACCGATGCGGGGCGTTCAACGACTTCACCAGCGGCGATCTGGTTAGCCAATCGCTGACTTAATAGATTGATTCGGGCCATGAAAAATTGCCTGGATTCGAGCTGCGCGCTTGCTTTGATTAGATTGCTCTGAGTTAGTGGCGATCATTGTAGCACCCTCACGGATTGACCGAAGGGTGCGAAGGCAATTAGCTGGTGGGAATTTTCAGTATCTGGCCGACCATGATGCGATCGCCGGAGATATTGTTGGCCTGTCGCAAGCTGGACAGGTTGACCCGATAGCGTTCGGCGATTTCAGACAGTGTCTCACCGCGGCGGATCATGTGTTCACTGGCGCGTACCGGCTCATTGCCTGGCAAGGTCAATCGCTGGCCGATCTGGATGGTATTCGACGTCAGATTATTCAAACGTTTCAGTTCCGACAATGACAAGCCAAAGCGCAGGGCGATCTCGGACAGGTTGTCACCGCGCTTCACCGTATACGAGCCAGGCAGAATACCGTTGCGCTTGTTCCAGGCAATGAGCGTGCCTTCCGGTGGCGATTCATAAAAATAGTTGGCAATGCCCTGAGCCAGAGCTGAGGCCATCAAGCGCTGGTAGTCAGCCGATTTCAATCGATCGGCATCGCCGGGATTAGTGAGATAGCCGGTCTCAACCAATATCGAGGGTATGTCTGGAGAATTGAGCACTTGCAAGGAAGCCTGCTGTACCTTGTCACGGCGCAATCGAGCAATACCATCCATCGATTGCAATACATGAGTGCCGGCAATCAGACTTTGCTCCATGCTCCAGGCCATTTGCAGACTGACCAGGGTTAGCGCGACATCATCATCGAACGTGCCCAGCGTAATGTCGCCATCGACACCGCCCAACAGGTCAGAACTGTTTTCTTTTTGCGAAACGCGCCGGGAATTCTCCCGGTCGGCCCGATCACCGGACAAGGCATAAATCGTGGCGCCATTAGCTCGCGAACTGCGGAAAGCATCCGCATGCACGGCAACAAACAAATCAGCTCGCTCGCGTCGGGCAATCTCTGGTCGCTGATCCAGCTGCACATAGTAGTCACCATCGCGAATCATCACCGGGCGATAACCGGGCATGCTGTTGAGCTGATCTTCCAGATAGCGGGAGATAGCCAACGTAACATTCTTCTCCATGATACGCCCGTCGTAGCCAATACTGCCGGGGTCTTCCCCACCATGACCGGCCGAGATTGCGATGACGATGTCACGCTTGCCATCGAGCGGAGGCGGAGTATTCGCCACCGAGGGCGAGGCGGGTGGCGCCGGGCCCAGATCATAAAGATCGATAACCAGCCGGTTACCGAACTCCTGATTAGGTGGCAAAGTGAAACTGCGCGGATCGACTTTGGCTGTCAGGTCCAATACGACACGCAGCTGATTATTATCGCGGGCGCCGCTGCGTATCGCAGTAATCGGGCTGTCACTGAAGTCCAGGCCGTCTATATTGCCACGCATGGCAGTATCGTTGATATCAATGACGACCCGATCGGGGCCGGTGAGTGTAAACAACTCATAATCCACCGCACCGCTGAGATCAAATACCAGCCGGGTGTGGTCGGGCGCACGCCACATGCGGATGTCATCAACATCCGCTGGCATAGCAAAACCAGCCAGACACATGCCTAGCAAGAAAATGAGTGTTTTAGACAGCGAAGAAAACACGGTAATCGCCCGTTATTATTAACTGAAGGACAAAGCCCACGTTGTAGTATTTTCGGCCTCAAGGCCACAATCTTTTGGTTATCAGCGCCCCTTTTTCTGTATGGGATTGACAGTGCAACTCGCGCCCGGTTCCCGACAGGTGCAAAGTAATGGACAAATCGGCGGCAGGAATTACGCCAGCGCCGCGCTCTGCCCATTCCACGATGCACAGATTACCGGGCTGGAAATAGTCCTCCACGCCGAGGTATTCCACTTCCTCAGGGTCAGCAAGTCGATACAGATCAAAGTGGTAGATATGGCACTGGTCGAATTCATAGGGTTCTACCAGCGTATAGGTCGGACTCTTAACCGCACCTGAAAAGCCATAGCCCCGCAGCAAACCCCGAGTCAGTGTAGTCTTGCCGGCGCCCAATTCACCACTCAGGTAAATAACACCACCAAGCGTGGCGCAGCCGGGGTCTGAACCGTCTGCAAGCGGGCCGACGCAGCCCTCAGCAAATGTAGCTTTGGCCAATTGCGCCGCAAAGGCCAAAGTCGCTTCTTCATTAGGGAGATGCACGATGTGTGGTGTACTTATTGCCATGTCAGTGTCTTGCAGGTGGGTTCAGCAACTGCCTTATAAAGGGAAACAGGTCGCTTGCCAAGAGTCCGCGCTGACCATCACGGCTGGCGGCCAGGTCAGCTGCTTCGCCATGCACGCACACAGCACAATTCAATGCCCTGGTCAGTGGCAAGCCTTGGGCAACCAGGCCGGCTATCAAGCCTGCTAGCACATCACCCATGCCACCGCTGCCCATGCCCGGATTACCTTCCGTACTCAAGTACAGATTTTCACTATCAGCTATTAGACTCCCATAGCCTTTGAGCAGACAACTACCACCCCACTGCGCAACCAACTGCTGCACAGCAGTAACTCGATCCGCCTGCACAGCGCTGCTTTTAATACCCAGCAACTCGCCCGCTTCGCCCGGATGTGGCGTCAATATCCAGTTATTGCGAATTTTGTTGGCACCGGCATCGCGGCGCTCAGCCAGTAATTGTAAACCATCGGCGTCCACCACCAACGGCGTGTCATGCTTACGCTGACTCCCCAGTGCCAATTGCAGCATGTCGCGCGACCAGCCAGAGCGACCCAAACCGGGACCAATCACTATGACTGATGCCTTGGCCAACAAGGCCTCAGCTGAAAAATTGTCGTCTTCCGTGCCCAGTACCATGACTTCCGGACGGCGGGCCAGCAACGCCGGCCGATGGCAACTGCGCGTTATGACGCTGACCAGTCCAGCCCCGGCACGGGCCGCAGCCTCGGCGGCCATGATGATCGCTCCGCCCAGCTGCTGGTCGCCTCCGAGCAAGACCACATGGCCATGATCGCCTTTGTGTGCGGTACGCCGTCGTGTAGGTAAGTATTCACCAACACTATTGATATCCAGCCGTGTTGCAACCGGCGTTGGCGCTGAATCTGTGCGATAGACCTGTTCCGGGATATCGAGACTGGCAAAGACGAGACGGCCAATAACGTCACCGGCAGCACCGGTCAGCAGTCCAATCTTCATGGCAATGAATGTCACCGTCAGCTCGGCCTGTACCGCACACCCCATCAACGCACCGGTATCGGCATTAAGCCCTGAAGGAATGTCCACAGCGACGACCGGCCAATCGCTGGCATTCATCGCTGCAATCGCGGCCGCGTAAGCACCCTGCACGGTCCGGTCCAGACCGGTGCCCAGCAATGCATCGACAATAACTGTGGTTTGCGAACTGGCAGGGAGGATGTCGGTTTGCTCGGCAAACACAGTCGTGGCGATATTCATGTCAGCGGCTTGCTGCAGAGCTTGCGCGGCTGCGCCGGTGAATTTGCTGCGTTCAGCCAATTCGATCAACTGCACTTGCAGACCAGCTGATTGGGCCAGCGCCGCAATGACGAAACCATCACCCGCGTTATTACCAGCGCCAGTGAAAATGACTAATTGCTGAACCTGTGGCCAGGCTTCAAGAATCTCATCGAAGGTGGCGGCACCGGCCGCCTGCATAAGTTTGAATGCGGGAATGTCGTACTTGTCGATGGCCAACGCATCGAGCTGACGCACCTGTTCGGCACGGTACAGACTGCGCGGTAACCTGTTAGAGAGTTCTGCCATGGGATGGCACTGCCTGTCAGTTGAACTTTTTGATCAATCGACGAATCAAACGCAGGGCCGTTTCCAGTTCTTCGATAGGAATGTCTTCGGTGGAGGTGATCGCCCAGGGGTCTTGCACTTCACGCAACGTGTTGTAGACGTCCTTACCCTTTTCCGTCAACGTCACCAGCACTGAACGCTTGTGCTTGGGGTTAGGCACGTACTGCAGTATGTCGTCTTCCACCATAACATCGGTGATGCGTTGCACAGCTTGTCGTGACTGCCCGAGTACCCGGGCGATACCCGGTACGGTCAAGCCGGCACTGGACAGGGCCACAGCGCCAATGACCTTCCAGCGCGCGTGAGTGAGCCCCATCTTTTCCGTCATGGCATCACCTTCGGAGATGAGCATACTGTTAAGACGGAAAACAGAGAGAACCAATTCCAGGAACAATACCCGTTTCGGCGAATGCACGGCGACAAACCCTCGTTGTTCAGCTTTCGTCAGCATGTTGTCATTGTCTTTATCAGGAGTCAACGTATTGTGCGTTCCTATTCACGTTACCCAGCGATCAACTTGCGGTATGGTAAGCCCGACTTGTAGCGAATATACGGCGATCTCAGCACACAGAGACCGGGCTTGCCTGAACAATTACGTCAAAAACACAATCCCGGACCAGATGTAACATTTGCAACTAATGAGGCTGACAATGGCACACCACGAATGCGAGTAGTGCGGAGACAAAGCTGCACTTAAAAATGCTGGCCAAATCTATTGTGAAAATAGATAGATCGATTATCTTCAGGTTCAATAGCGACTTCAGTGACAGGAGCTGAGAGCTGCAATGAATAGCAGACAAACACTGACGTGGTCATTTCTGATCGCTGTCCTGTTCGCAAGTCAACACAGCGTTGGCGATTCCTTGCGTGACGCCAACGAGCTGTTAGAAGTTGCCCACGCCGGCAGACAGTTCGAAAACCTTGCCGAACAACAAGCGCACTCGATTGTTGCCACCTATTCCAGCATTCTCGAAATGGCACTGGAAGTGAGCCTGCCCTCAGACCTGCAATCTGAAATCGTTACCTGTTATTCCGAAACTTACCGCTGGGAAAATTTTTCCACGGGTATCACTCAATTATTGGCGCAAGAATTAAGCAGCGAACAACTGACCTTGTTGATTAACTTCTACAACAGTCAGGGCTTGCCACCGAGCGACATCGAGTTGTTCAAGGATACGATTGCCATGGCTGATCATATCGCGCAACTCAGTGGCGAATTTATCTATAACAACAGTAGCGGCTGCGTGGAGCGGGACGCCCGACTCATCCATGAGTTTCTGCGCACACATCCCGGGGTCGTCGATATCGAACAGTTCGAGTTCGCCTGGTAATTTGCAGTTTCATTTTCAGTCGTCAGGCGAATATCGGTTGATGGCTGACGGGCCAAAAGACAACCACGTGCGATTGGTTTGCTGCCCGACACCCGGACGCGACCAGTCACACACACCTTGCGGAAAGATCTCCTGCAAGCGGGTCATTTCCTCAGCTGTAAACTCCACATCATAGTCAGCCGGATCAATATCCTTGAGCTGGCACTTGAGAATGTCATTGCTCAATGGCCCACCTGCCACCAGTCGCAGACCAGCATGTGGCGGATACAGACTGTTGCAGGCGCCCTCGGTATTGTCATAGAGGCGGTTCATATTGAATGTTGGCTGGTCAACGATGCGCTCACCGTTTTCGGCAAAACAATCATTTTGCAAAGCTGCCGGACGTGCGGCGACAATTTTATCGAGCATGGTGGCCGCAGAGTTATCAGCATGGAGATTGGTCAACCACTGATCCATCTGCGCCAGATTTTCCGGCATCAAATCCATATCGCGATTATGACGACGCAGTACGTAATTGTCGGCGTGACCATTATCTCTCTCCAGCCGTGCGCGTGTCACAAAGGAGTACACGCTTGCATGGAAATTGCCAATGTCATCCAGATAGCCACGATCATCGATAATCGGCACCTGTGACAGGCCGGCTGCGCCGTTGGTTACCCGGCCCGTCTCATAGGCGATGCGTAACGCATCTTCGTCAGCAACAGTACGTTCGGGGCGGGAATTGATGTCGATATCCCAACCGCCGATATTCTCGTTCAAATCGAGAAATAACGCCTTGTCGATCAGTCCTTCATTGAGCGCCACCAGACCGTACTGCACGCCGACATTATCATGTGGAGCACGGGCAAACTCACGATCCACATCGATGCTGGCGTAGTGCTTTGTGCCAAAGATATTGCGCATACCATCATAAATGGAACACCTGACGCCATCGGGATTGCTTTCGGCGTCGTACTCCTGGCCAGCAGGTATCGCCGCAGGACAATCATCCGGGCCAATACGTTTCGGGCGATCCCCGAGTGAGGACTCACAAAGCGACCACATTGACCAGCCGCCGATAATATTGCCAGTCTCGGTATCGATTCCGCCATCCGGGTTGTGCACGTATTCACGCAGCAAGCTGGCACACTCTTGCGAGTCGGAGAAATAGGTCACCGCATCGGCAAACGTATTGCTGATAAGCAAGCCATCCAGCAGTCCGGGGTAGGCGCCCGCAATCAGCAGTTGCTGCATGGCGCCACCGGAGCTGCCGCGGCCAATGGTATGCAGCGGCTCGCCGTAATTCTCAATAAAGTGCTCTTTCACCATCATCGTGGTCTCGGCAGAGACCACATCGTTGCAGCCACCCTGGGCATTGACGTTGAGAGTCGACGAGGCCACCGCATAGCCCTCGCTGAGCATGTAATCCTGTAAGACACCACCAGTACTGGTGCCTTGAAAATAGCCGGCCTCACAACCACCGCCATAGGTATATATCAGTCGCTGGTTCCAGGCGCCCGATGGTGCGGTTGCTGTCGGCTCGGCACTGGCTGGATCATGCAACAACGCAATTTGGTAAACCGCACGATTCAGTGTCCCGGTTTCAAGGCGCACGATGTAGGGCACTTCCCGATCATCGCTGGTTTGTGTCATCGCCAGATCGGCAGGTCGCGCCGTCCGATCAGACAGCGGTTTGAACCCCGCATCGCTGTCGGTTGAGAAATACACGTAGTCGACACGGGTCGGCAATGAGCAATCTGCGGCCGGGTCACTGGTATCGAGAAACTCGCCATTGCCTATGGCGAAGCGCCGCGGATTGCCATCGCTGTCCGGCGCCAATTCATCGATACAGAAATAGGGGGTTTGCTGGGGCCCGGAAATAATAGGCCCCGAGGCAGGATAGTTAATAACCGCCAGTTCTGCGCGGCTGCTACCTGCGCTCAGGCCCAGCCGATTTTCCCCCTCAGCGAGACCCGACACGAGGGTCCGGTAGCGGTAACCCGATTGCACATCGGCCATTGGACTCAGCGGTGAATGCGTCGCACCGGCTGGCAGATCGAGCTCGAATTGCTGCGCGGGAATACTGGCACTGACCTCCACGAGGACATTGCCGTCGCTGATCAAATGCGGCTGATTGGACACGGTAGCCAAAGACAAGGCGACCGGTCCCTGCGGGGTTTGTGGCGAGCAAGCGTGCAGCAACAAAGTGACAAGACTGAAGCTGAACAGGCAGGAATAGTTATTGGTCATTATTGGGGTTCCTGTTTTTTCTTATTGCGTTAGACTCAGATGACCTTCTTAAAAAAGGGTATCGTCTACAGGACTTTACCATCGACGGTCAGGTAATAATAAGAGATGAATAACAAACTACTCCTTGATCCGCTCATCGAACAAGACAAGCAGGAATGGCTGGATGCCATAGAAAATATCTTCGAAAATTATGGCAGCGAAGGTGTAAACGCCATCCTCACCGAGCTAAACCAGTGGCGGTCCCGCAACAACATACCCGGCGCCGGCAGCGCGACGGTCAACACACCTTATCTGAACACCATCCCCCTCGCGCAACAGGTACCCTATCCTGGTGATGTGGCAGTCGAACAGAGGCTGGAGAATATACTGCGCTGGAATGCCATGGCGATGGTCATGCAGGCACAAGACGCCGGCACCGGGGTCGGTGGCCATATTGCCACTTACGCCTCTGCCGCCACCATGATGGAGGTCGGCTTCAATCATTTCTTCCGGCCCCGCACTGACCACTACGGCGGCGATCTGGTCTTTCTCCAGCCCCATGCCTCTCCCGGTGTCTACGCCCGCTCCTGGCTTGAAGGCCGACTGAGTGACACGCAGATGCAACACTATCGCCGCGAACTGCAACCCGGTGGCGGCTTGTCGTCTTATCCGCACCCGCGCTCTATGCCGGATTTTTGGCAAGTCGCCAATGCCTCCATGGGACTGTCGACACCAACCGCTATTTATCAGGCGCGTATTGCCAAGTATCTCGAGAATCGCGGCCTCAAGACCAACGCAGGCGGCAAAGTCTGGTGCTTCATCGGCGACGGTGAAACTGACGAACCGGAAGTGTTGGGTACTATTAACATTGCCTCACGCGAAAACCTCGACAATCTGATCCTCGTCATGAACTGCAATTTGCAGCGCCTCGACGGCCCTGTGCGCGGCAATGGCAAGATTATTCAGGAACTGGAAGCCTCCTTTACCGGCTCCGGCTGGAATGTCATCAAGGTCATCTGGGGCAGCGGCTGGGACACGCTGCTAGCCGCTGATGTCAACGACACCTTGCGACGCCGCATGGAAGAATGTGTCGATGGTGACTACCAACGTTATTCGGTGCTCTCTGGCGACCTGCAGCGCGAGCACTGGGTGCATGGCAATCCGGAACTGGAAGCCATGATGAATTCCCTCAGCGACGACGAAGTCAAAATGATCAAACGTGGCGGTCAGGATGTCACAAAAATTTATGCCGCTTTCGACCGCGCCACTCGCAGCCAGGGCAAACCCACTGTGATTCTGGTGAAGACGGTCAAAGGTGACGGCATGGTCGGCGCGCAAGGCAGCAATGCTGTGCACCAGAAGAAAAATCTCGACGCCAAACAACGTGTCGAAATCGCTCGCAACTTCGGTATTCCACTGAGTGAGCAAGCCATTGAGAAAGGCGAATATTACAAGCCGGATCCGGACAGCCCGGAAATAAAATACCTGAAAGCGCGGCGTGAAAAACTCGGAGGTCCGTTGCCGCAGCGTGGCGTGAAGTGCATCTCCCTGTCGCCTCCTGATCTGTCCAGTTTCCAGACTTTATTGGACGGGTCCGGTGAGCGCGTGCAATCAACCACCATGTCGTTGGTACGCATCTTGTCAACGCTGATGCGCGACAAATCCATCGCCAAATACATCGTGCCAATCGTGCCTGATGAAGCGCGCACTTTCGGTCTGGAAGCGCTGTTCAAGATCGCCGGTATTTTCTCGCTGCAAGGCCAGCACTACACGCCAGTGGATGCCGATACGCTGCTGGCTTACCGCGAAGCCGAAGACGGTCAGATACTGCAGGAAGGGATTTGCGAAACCGGAGCGCTAGCCTCGTTTCTCGCTGCGGGTACCGCCTATTCTGTACACGGTCTGCCGATGATTCCGTTTTATTTTTTCTATTCCATATTCGGGTTTCAACGTGTCGGCGACATGATCTGGACCTGTGGTGACATGCTCTGTCGCGGCTTTTTGATTGGCGGCACCGCTGGTCGCACAACATTGAATGGTGAAGGCATTCAGCATCAGGATGGCCATTCACAAGTCGTCGCCAATACCTACCCGAATCTGAAAAGTTACGACCCGGCGTTTGCTCACGAGCTTGTGGTCATCGTACGCGAGGGCATTCGTCGCATGTATCAGGAGCAGGAAAATATTTTTTACTACCTGACCGCCTACAATGAAAACTACACGATGCCAGCCATGCCGCAGGACCGCGATGTCAGTGAAGGCATTCTCGCTGGTGCCTATTTATTCGCAGGTGACAAACCCGAAACCTGCCAGATTCAACTATTGGGCAGTGGTTCAATCATGCAACAAGTACTGGCCGCACGCGACAAATTACAAG
The DNA here is from genome assembly GCA_913060975.1 of uncultured Gammaproteobacteria bacterium. Taxonomy (GTDB): domain Bacteria; phylum Pseudomonadota; class Gammaproteobacteria; order Pseudomonadales; family Pseudohongiellaceae; genus UBA9145. The sequence goes on along the minus strand of CAJXVC010000009.1, from coordinate 116,371 downwards.
ACATGGGTTTCAGTGTTTGTATCTGGAGTGTGACCAGCTACAACGAGCTTTACCGCGATGCAGAGGCTTGCGATCGCGACAATCGACTGCATCCAACTGCCAAGCCGAAAGTGCCGTACGTGCAATCCCTGTTTAAGGATTTTGACGGCGTCACCGTCGCCACTACCGATTACATGAAGGCCTTGCCAAATTCCATCGCGCGCTGGATGCCCGATGACTACTATGTGCTGGGCACCGACGGTTATGGCCGTAGTGAGTCCCGTCCTGAGCTACGGCGCTATTTCGAGATCAGCGCGGACTATGTGTGCCACACGGCACTGGTAGGATTGCTACGCCGCGGGGAGATTGACGCCGGGCAATTGAAGAAATTCAGTCGCGACCTGGACATTGATGCCGACAAAACCAATCCGATGGATCATTGATATGGCGGCGCAAAACCGCGGATCGATAATCAGGCCTCAATGGGTCATGGAATACATCAGGTAGTTGATACCGAGTCGGTAAGCCGCATTGGCATAGCGAGTCGGGTAGGCTTGATGGTAGGTATGTTCCCAACCATCACCCATGTCTGAGTTCCAGTTGATGAGGACCATGACGCGCCCGGCGTCATCAAGAATGGCATGATTGGATGCGTTATTAATACCCTGCTCACCATATTCATCGGTGCGGTATAGCGCCGGAATCATCTGTGGGCCATCGATGTCATAGTAGACATGGAAAATTTCATGATCAGGCTGCAGTTCTGTGATCGCACGATCAGGAAACACCTGTGAGAATGCGGCCTGAAAATTATCCCATTCGCGCTGCCCCCAAAAATCATCGATTAGCAGAAAGCCACCGCGTAGCAAATACTCACGCAAATTGGTGATCTCACCCGGAGTCAGGCTGATGCCTCCACCCTGGCCAACTTCCAGCATATAGAGAAACGGGTAATCGAATATTTCTTCGTCATCCAGTCGCAATACGATCGGATCACTCATAACCCGCACATTGGTCAACCGCGAAACACCGCGCAAGAAATTTCGGTCGGCATCGGGAAAGTCGATCGACCAGGGACCATAACCGAAGCCGCCACCGTAATAACTGTCAAACTGCACGCGCACGAAATTGAATTCGCCAGCCTCGTCATAACCCAGATCATAGACATCGGCGTCAGTACCGCCCAGTGGAGGAAAGCGCTGCGCAAAAGTATAACTGGCTGTCAGTAACAAGGCTGCGCTTACCAACGCACTCACGAAGTGCTTGCTCAATGCACTGAAGCGTCTTGTAGTCTGGTGCCCAAAAGTGCGGTTGCCAAAAAGGGTCATATTGCTGATGTTCCTGACACGTTAAACAACTGTGCTGACCATAACATTATTGAAATGACTCACAATAATCACTGGCTTGTACAGCTGGTGTAAACCATAAATAGTCGTATGCGGGTTGATCACCCGTGGAATCAAGATAGTCTGCCGGATCGGTGCTGTCTGGCTGTACTTCCATGAAGGTCAGAGCCAGGATGGCATCACGGGCCAACCCAGACTCCATCGCCAACAGATAATTAGGCACGCCCAGATCCTGTCGGACATGATAGTTACCAGCAATCAGAACTGATAACTCGCCATCGTTCGGAGCCAGCAATTTATTCGCCATGGCCTGATCACGGGCCTGCTGTACCCGCACCATGGCGGGAAACTGCGATTCCGGCAACATGCCACAGTGGCTTTCATCGATATCGACATGCAATTGCTCAATTGCCGGCTCGCTCAACACTTGCGGCGCCTCAGCCTCGCCATCGGCATAGATCATACTGATGGAGTCACGGCTAATGTTGCCAGCCAGTATCGGCAGCCCGGCTCGAAAAGTGTGTTCAACCAACGGGCCGTAAAACTGCCAGGGCCAGCCTTCATCATCCCATGACAGATATTCTTGTAGGTCTGCATGAGTAGCAGGGCCGTTTGTGTAGAGTTCTGCCAACGCTCTGTCGGCATTACTGTCCAGCATTTCAAACGTGACGCTGCCAAGTTGCTGCGTCTCGCCCAGATATTCGAGCAAAGCAAGCTGCAAAAAATGATGATCAGGATTGTCGTGTTTTTCGCCCAGGAAAAGATACCTGGCACTTTCAATATCAGATTGCAATTCTTGCAAAGAAATAAACGACTCTGTGGAGGTGCGCCAGACTCTGCCAACCAATTCGTGATCGGTCAGCAAGGATGACTGCCAACTTGCCGGCTGAGTGAGTTGCGCGCTTACCGGGAGCATAAAAGCTATGCCCAGCAGCAGCGTTACTGTTTTAATCTGTTCCACCCATCTGTTGCCACTGCGCATAAATGTCATCACTCCAAAAATCCTGAAAATAGGCAATCGCTGCCAATTTCTCCTGCCTGTTCAGTTGGCTGGCAAATCCCGGCATGTTGCCGCCCAGTGCGGTGCCACCCTCATCAATCACCTGCAGCAATACCGAAAGAGGATGATGCCAAGCATGGGCACTTCCATTCAATGGCGGTGGCGGAAAAGAACCATCTGCTTGTCGTGCTCGCCAATCTTCAGCCAAGCCCTGGGCTTGGCCGCCATGACAGCTCGCACAATTGGCAGTAAAAACCGCCTCCCCTTGGTTGCGTAATTCGTTGCCATACCAGCGTCCGGTGTCAGGATCGATAGCCCTAACATCCGGGCCGCTTGTATCGCAGGCGACAATTAGAAAACCGAGCACGGCAAGCGTAATCGGTTTTCGTCCAGTACGCCTGCCGGTACGCCTGTTTGAGCAGACAAAATAGTGCGCTGGTGAGCAGCCAACCAAGAAATCGAAATGCATCCGCACCGCGTTATTCCGAGTCGTCTGAATCAGATTTCTTGGGGTAATCGAAGTGCTGGAGGGTGGCTATGCCAAGGGCTATCTCGGACCAACTATCGATAGGCAGGCTTAGTTCGACAATGCCGCAAGTGGGAATATTGTCAATTTCAGCGTCTGACATGGCATTGACGAATTCAGTAATCGCCGGGTTATGACCGACCAGCATGGCTGAATCGTGTACTTCATCCAGCAGACTGGCTGCCTTGAGAAACATGCCAGTACCCGCGAAATACAATTCTGGGTTGCTACCAATATCTCCAACTGGATAATCGATGTTCTCGGCCAGAAGTTTGGCTGTGGTTTTCGCTCTCACCGCCGGGCTGGAAATAATACAGCCTACTTCTTGATGTCGTGCCAGATAGCGCTCGGCCATCGCTGGCACATCAGTGATGCCTCTGTTGCTCAAGGGACGCTCAAAATCTTTTAAATCCGGGTCATCCCAACTTGATTTGGCATGACGAAGCAAAAACAGGGTTTTCATTGATATTTCTGTGTACCCGGCAATCCAGGCTTCCTGCGAAGACGTAGGTCACTGTCGAAGAGAGGAACTCCATGCCTTATACCGCAAACAATCTCACAACTCCAGTGTACCGGGAAGAATCTCGCGGTTTCCCATTCTGATCGTAACGCTGAGCCATTTTAACGACGGTTTACGGCTAAGCGTATGGCTTCGTGTGCCGAATACTTAAGAGACTGGAAACATAGAATACGGAATTTTTACTTATGAAACACAAGAAATTACTACTCGCCTCGCCACTTCTTTTTATAGCGATGGCAGCGCAAGCGCAGGAAGAAGACAGCATTACGCGCGAAATCGAGCTAGGCGCCCTGTTTACTTCGGGTAATACGGATGAGGAAACCCTGAATTTTGCAGCGGCCCTCCTGATCGATCGTGAAGACTGGAACTACGGATTCACTCTGGATGGCCTGTACGCCTCCAGTGACGGTGAGGTCAAGGGCCAACGCATCGTCGCAGTGGCCAGCGCCAACTACGAAATCACTGACTACAGCTTTTTCCAATCCCGGTTTTCTCATGAGGATGACCGCTTCAGCGGCTTCGACAGCCAATCCAACCTGACCTTCAGCTACGGTCGTGAGTTTTTGCGTGGGGTTGAGAACATGGAGCTGACCACTAATACAGGTATCGGTATGCGCTATTCGCGTCTTGAAGATGGCACCGACCGAGAAGAGCCTATTTTACGTCTCGCCGGTGAATATGAATGGACGCTGTCCGACACTGCTGTATTCAGTCAGGATTTGAGCGCAGAAGCAGGTTCCAACTCCACGATTTACCGCTCTCTGACCGGTATCGAAACGCAAATCATGGAGAATCTTTCGCTGCGCTTTTCTGTGAAGGTGAAGCATCAGACTGAAGTCCCCATCAATCGTGAAAACACAGATACGGAAACCGCTGTTACTTTCGTCATGACATTCTAACGTCATGAGGCAACCCACTAACCAGACTCAATAACCAATATGCTGACTCCCGTAGTCCTTTTGCTTGGGGTGGTAGCACTCATCTTGCTACCGCTGAGTCTGGTGTGGTTGCTCACGGCAACTGAATGGGTATTCAGTCTCAACGCCTTCACCTCGCATCCGGTCAAGTTCACAGTTTTTCTCATTTTGCTGAGCTGGACGTTGATCGGCGTCTTTGAAGTGTTGTTCAGCCGCAGCAATCTGCGCCGCAACTATCCGGTTCTCGCCAACCTGCGCTATCTATTGGAATTCATCAGGCCGGAAATTCAGCAGTATTTCATCGCCAATAATACTGAAGAGCGGCCGTTCAGCCGCGAACGCCGCAACCTCATCTACCGGCGCTCCAAATCAGCCAATGACACTCTGCCGTTTGGCACCGAGCAGGACATTATGGCCGAGGGGTATCGCAGCCTTAACCATTCCATCGCAGCGACATCCGTGACCGAAGAACATGCCCGCGTCCAGTTTGGCGGGCCAGATTGTAAAAAGCCCTATAGTGCCTCACGACTTAACATTTCCGGGATGAGCTTTGGCGCTCTGAGCGGTCCAGCCATTGCCGCCATGAACAAAGGTGCCAGGTTAGGCAATTTTGCCCACAATACCGGTGAAGGCGGTATCAGCAAGTATCACCTGCAGCACGGAGGTGACCTTATTTGGCAAATCGGTACTGGCTATTTTGGCTGTCGCAATACCGATGGCAGCTTTAGCGCCGACGCCTTTGCCCGCAATGCCGCGCGCGACAGCGTCAAGATGATTGAATTAAAAATCTCGCAAGGCGCCAAACCTTCACATGGCGGTGTGTTACCCGGTGTCAAAGTCTCATCAGAGATTGCCGAAGCCCGTGGCGTGCCGCAGGGCGAGACTGTCTATTCGCCAGCCAATCATCCCGAATTCAGCTCGCCCGCCGGATTGTTACAATTCATAGCGCACATGCGCGAGTTGAGCGGTGGCAAACCAGTCGGCTTCAAGTTATGCCTGGGCCGCAAGGCTGAGTTCATGTCTATAGTCAAAGCCATGCTTGACACTGATATTCTGCCGGACTTTATTACTATCGATGGTGCCGAAGGTGGCACCGGGGCGGCACCGGCGGAGTTCTCCAACCGCCTCGGGACACCCTGTCTGGAAGCGACCTATTACATCCATCAGGTACTGGTCGGCGCTGGAATTCGCGACTCGATCCAGCTAATCAGTTCCGGGCAAACCGCATCAGGGTTCGACATGCTTGAGAAGTTGCTGGTCGGTGCCAATACGGTGAATGCAGCCCGCTCCATGATGATGGCCGTCGGCTGCGTACAAGCCAAGGCCTGCAATACCAACAAGTGCCCCACGGGTGTTGCCACACAGGATCCCGCCCGGGCTCGCGCCATTGATGTGGAAGACAAGGCGATTCGCGTGAAGAATTTCCACCACGGCACACTCCATGCCTGCTTCGAATTGTGCGGCGCTATGGGCTATACCAATCCCGATGACCCATCACCAGCCGACCTGTTCTGTCGCTACAATGAAGGCTTGAAGAATTTCGACCAGATCTATGAACCGCTGACTCACGGCCAGCTTTTTGCCGAGAATATCCCCAAGTCTTATCGCGATGACTGGCATCGAGCCAACGCCAAGCACTTCTGATCGCAGCCGGTGGCCGAAACCTGAATAGCGGCGCTATACTGCAATACTATGAAATTCTTGCTTTTCGCCAACCGGCGAGTGCTGTGTGTGTGTCTGGCGCTGCTGTTGCCGCAGGCTTTGCTGGCCGATCAGACTGATCCGCAACTGGATGACTATTTTCTGCGCCTGAAGTTTACGGATAGCCCACGGGAGATCAGAGAGCTGGAGAATCTGATTTGGGCAAGTTGGCTAGCTCACCCCAACCCTGATGTTGAGCGTTTAATGTCAGCTGCTACAGCACGCATGAACAGCGGTGCTTTTTCACAAGCCCTGCGCATTTACAGCCAGCTGATCGAATCGTACCCGAATTTTGCCGAAGCCTGGAACAAGCGCGCAACGCTGTACTACGTTCTGGAAGATTTTGCGGCTTCGGTCGCTGACATCGAGGCGACGCTGGCACTCGAACCCCGACACTTCGGTGCGCTATCTGGTTTGGGATTGGTCTATATACAGCAAGGTGAACTAGACAAGGCGCGCGATGCTTTCGTGAAATTGCTTGAAGTACACCCTAACAGTACCAATGCCCAACAGAATCTGGAGCGTATCGAAAGCGAACTGCGCTTGAACGTGATCTAACTGTTTGCCAGCGTAGGCTGGCAATTCAACCAACAAACTCAGCCAATAAAAATCAGCCAACAAAAAGGGTGCCTGAGCACCCTTCTTGATCGACCTTGATCGACTTTCTATTGAACACTGTCAATCCAACACAGCTTCCGGTGCTTATCCCGAAAGCTTTGCTACATTACTGTCGTGTTCCTGTCACAGCGAAAGCACCGAAATCACTGTCGAACTCGCCTGACAGTGAATCGCCTTCAACCATGCCTGAAAATTCCAGAACCAGTGTTTGGCCCTGAGCATCTACAGAAGCTTCGAATGCCATGGAGTTACCGTCGAAAGTGATACCGGAAACTGGTGTTTCACCCATGCCGTCGGCAGCCATCATGCCAGAACCATCGGCATTGACTGTCAATGTAGCTGGCAGAGCACCCAAAGGAGTGTTCATCTCAACAGCCCAAACACCGACCGCAGGTGGTGTACTCGCAGCACAACCAACTAACAGGGCAAAGGCCATGAGTAACAATCCATTCGTTAATTTTTTCATAATTATTCCTACCTTATTGAATTTCATAACTTCAGACTGTTTTACAACGGAAGCCTGGAGTTGCCGGTTAAGGCACAGCTCTTGGCCGCGTAACCCCCACCCCCCTTTACTGTGGAGTTGCCCCAATTGCGAAACGGTGGGGCTATTGTCCTGTTAATAGGTGCTGAGTCAACTGGAAAACCAGCGCCAGAAGATTAATCACGATCAGATCAGGGTATTTGCCATGCATCGAGCCAAATCTGGCCGGTGCGGCGGAAGCCCAATTGCCCTGTAATTGCGCGCTCCAGACCAGGCATATGAGCCGCTCCATAGAAAATCGAGAGCCGTTTCACTGTGTCTTGCGCCAATGTTAGATCAAGCACCTGAAGGGCAGCCTGATTACGGTCACCCAGTATCGTCAGTGATTGCTCCATCTCCGGCTGGAACAGCAAACTGTCGCTGCGCCCCAACTCGCTGGCAAACAGAAATTTGAAAGCCTGACCGCGGTCCTCAGCCGCCATGGCGTTCAACAGGGAAAGATAGGTAAGAGCACTGGGGGATGATTCTCCGGCTGCGCGCGCGGCTTGCTCGCTGGCCATTTCTGTCATGGCTAGCGAGAAAAACATGGAAAAGAAGGTTTCATTCTTGGCCGCCATGATCTCAGCCAACTCGGCTGGGCTTAGATCGGCGTGGATGAAATTCTCGGCCAGATAGTCAACGTGTTCCAGCTGGAAACTGACATCCAGAAAATTGGCTAGCATGCGTTGGATAAAGCTTAGCGGGGAATCAGGCGGAGTAATGCCCGGTGTAGGACGATTGTCAGGCTCTGCCACCAATTCATACAACACGGCATCCTGAGGCTTAAAATAGTCATTAAGTGCCTGGTAATAAGCCGGCTCAGCGATATGAACGGCGGCAACCAGATCGAGTTGTCGACCGGTATCGTCCTCATAACTGACTATCGCTGTCTGCAAGTTGCCCTGCCATTGCTGATCGCCCGGCACAAACCTGACAAACTCTGATGTCGGCACTTGCGCCAATCCCGGTAGCGCTGAGAAGAGAAGTATCAGCGAAATCAGCAGAGCACTTTTTCTGTTTGTGTTAGCTAAAGCAGTGTTAAACATAATTAGCGCCATGTATCACAATATGGCATGTCATTGGATTCACACAGTAAGGGGTGCTTGACGAACAACCAGTGTGCTCACTATGCGCTGTTATGGTTGACTGGCCAGTCGCAGTAACTCCATAACCTGTGCCTCTTCAGTTAATGGCTTGGGGTTGTTGCGCACTACTGGGTGCTGAATAGCACGCCGAGCGATTTCCGGCCATTGTGACTGCTCAACTCCGACACTTTCCAGAGAAGTTGGCAGACCCAGCCCGGCAATCAACTCTCGCACGGTATCAGCCGCAGTATTCTTACCACTGCCACTATTGCCACCCAGCGCGGCACAGATGTCATCCTGCTTGCCGGCCAGAGCATCGGCGTTCCACTGCAAGACTGCCGGCAGCATAACACAGGAGGTATAGCCATGCGGGACGCCACAAAGACTACCAAGGATGTAACCAATGCCATGACTGGCACCATGCGGAACGGTGCCGAGGCCACAGCAGGCCAGCCACACGGCTTGCTGATTCAGACTGCGCGCATCCAGATCGTCCGGGTTCTGCTTGACCACTGGTAGTGACGCTGCAAACAGGCGCATGGCATGTAAAAAGTGGCCGTTCAGGAAAGCGTGACTACCGGCAGAGCAGTAGCCTTCTATGGCGTGGTCGAGCGAGCGGATTGCGGTAGACAACCACAACCACTCGGGTGTCTGCTGGCCAAGCTGCGGGTCGTAAAAGATATGCTGTGGGCACAGACGCGGCGCACGATAACCTTCTTTGGCCGAACGCTGCGTGTCCAGAACACCGGCGTTGTTGCTGTACTCCGCACCTGACAATGTTGTGGGCACAGCCCACTGCCTTATTGTGGAACTTGCAGCATAATACTCTGCATTACCTGCTCGCCTGCCGCGCTGCCCATCACCACGCTGGGCATATTCGAGCAAGTCTTCCTCGTCTTGCAAACCCAGATCCACTGCCAACTGCACCGTCTTGCAGGCATCGATAACGGACCCACCCCCGATGGCGATCAATAAATCAGCACCCGTTGTGGTTACTTTAACCAACAAGGCCAGTACATCCTCTCGCGGTGTATGCGCGCGCACCTGGGTGAAGACGCCAACACAACGCTCAGCCAGCGCTTGCTGAAGCTCGGCAAAATCATTGTTGGCTGAACTCAGCGAACGATTGCTGACCAGCAGTACTCGCTGGTGCCCCGACTGCGCCACTTTTGCAGGCAGTGCTTCCAGCACTGTCTGACCAACATGCACAGCCTCCAGTGCGGTATAGGCAAACTCTATCGACTTCATCATGACACCTGTTTGGTCTTGCCAGTCTTGCTGCTTGGTACTGTCAGAATTCTCACACAGTACGGGCCAGTGAGCCATACTGCCTTATATGAACCCTGGGCCGCGTCGCAATAACGGCAAAGCGGAGTTACAATGCAGCCATTAACAAACCACTGGGGGATAACCATGGCCACACTACTAGTCAATGGCACCGAATACACACTGGATGTGGAGGCTGATATGCCGCTGCTCTGGGCCTTGCGCGATGAGCTCGGTCTCACCGGCACAAAATTTGGTTGCGGGATCGCCCAGTGCGGCGCCTGCACCGTTCACGTCAACGGCAACGCGGTACGTAGCTGCGTCACTCCAGTTAGCACTGTAGAAGGCCAGGCAATCACGACGATCGAAGGTCTGGCCCAAGCTGTGACCGGTACCAATACCAGCGCAGCTGATATTACTGCCGTGCAACAGGCCTGGGTTGATCATCAGGTCCCCCAATGTGGTTACTGCCAGTCCGGAATGATCATGGCAGTGTCTTCATTGCTGGCCCGCAACCCCAATCCAAGCGATGCCGAGATCGACGCGAGCGTGACGAATGTCTGCCGCTGCGGTTCCTATCCACGTGTCCGCAGCGCTATCCGCGCTCTGGCAAACGCCTAAGGAGGCCGGACCATGAAAATGAATCGACGCCGCTTTCTGTTTGCGACCGCCATCGCCGGTGGTGGCTTGCTACTGGGTTACTCGGCCACGCGGCCAAGCAAGCATCGCCTTGCCAATCGCGATCTCGCCGCAGGCGATGCCCGCTACCTGACTTCGTTCATTCGACTCGATCCAGATAATCAGGTCACCATCTACGTGCCCCACTCAGAAATGGGCCAGGGCATTCATACCTCACTGGCCATGATGGCCGCCGATGAAATGGATGCCAATTGGGAAGACGTGCGTATCGAGCAAGCGCCGGCTACAGATCTGTATGCCAATGACGCGCTGGTGCGTGGCTTTGCCAGCGAGTTTGGTCTGCCGGGCTTTCTGACTGGTCTGGTAAACTTTGGTTCAGCCAGTATCGCCGAGATAATGAACTTGCAGATTACCGGTGGCAGCTCCTCAGTCCGTTTTACCGGTGACTCGGCAATGCGCCCCGCAGGCGCCGCGGCACGGCAAATGCTGATTCAGTGCGCTGCTGAACAATGGGGCGTACCTGCCAGTGAATGCACGGCCTCTTTGGGCCATGTGCAGCATAATGCCAGCGGACAGACTGTCAGCTATGGCTCTTTGGCCGCTGCAGCGGCTGAACTGGAACCACCCCAGGACATCACCCTCAAGAGCCGCGACCAATTCACCCTCATGGGCAAACCAATCTCGCGGAACGACATTCCTGCCAAGGTAGACGGTAGCGCACCGTATGGTATCGACGCCCATTCCGAGGACATGCTCTACGCCGCCATTCGCCTGGCGCCGGTCTTTGGCACCACACTGGTCTCGGTCGATGCCAGTGAGGCGCTGAACCGCCCCGGGGTTGTTCGCGTGGTGGAGTTGGAAGATTCTGTAGCGGTGGTTGCGGATAACTACTGGCGCGCCAAGGAAGCATTAAAACTGGTCAAGGCTGAGTTTTCAGCATCAGACAACGACAATACCTCGTCGGCCGATATCTTTGCCCATTTTGATCAACGTCTGGGTGCAGATGACAGTTCCGAAGATTTTGAAGCCGGTGATGCCGATACTGGCCTGGCCAACGCCGACGATGTAATTGAAGCTGGCTACCGGGTGCCCTATCTGGCACACGCACCAATGGAGCCAATGAATTGCACCGTGCACTTTCAGGGTGATCGGGCTGACTTGTGGACCAGCACCCAGGATGCGCTAGGCATCAAGGCACGCGTAGCATCCATAGCCGGTCTTGACGAAGACGCCGTGACTTTCCATCACTCTTATCTGGGTGGTGGTTTCGGGCGCCGCTTGCCGTTTACCTGGAATATGATCGACCATGCCACACTGATCGCCAAAGAGTTCGATGTGCCGGTTAAAACAATCTTTTCTCGCGAAGACGACATGCAGCAGGATTATTACCGACCCGCTGTGGCCAGCAATTTCCGTGCAGCGTTTGATACCAACGGCAATGTCACGACGTGGCATAACCGGTTCACCGGACCGATTCAGGTGCCGGGTGCAGCACATATTCCTTATGCCATCGCCAATCAATCTATTCGAGTCGTGGACGTGGAGACGCATGTTCCTATTGCGTCCTGGCGGAGCGTGGATCACTCACAACAGTCATTCTTTATCGAGTCGTTTGTTGATGAGATCGCGCATCGCGCGGGTAAAAATCCTTATCAGCTACGTATGGAATTATTGCGCGATCATCCGCGCCATCAACGCGTGCTGGAGGTCGCTGCCAATGCCGCTGGTTATGGTCAGAATTTGCCTGAAGGACACGCACTGGGAATAGCTGTACAAGAGAGTTTCGGCAGCATTGTCGCCGAGATCGCCGAAGTGTCCATGGACGAGAACAATCGTCCGAAAGTACACAAGGTAACTTGCGCAATCGATTGTGGCTGGACCGTCAATCCGGACACCGCCGCATCACAGGTTGAGAGCGGTATTATTTTTGGTCTGACAGCAGCGCTGTATGGTGAGATCACTATCGAAAACGGCCGGGTCGCACAGAACAACTTTCCGGACTATGAGATGATTCGCATGGCTGACTCGCCAGAAATCGATGTACACATCGTCGAGTCTGGCGAAGCACTGGGCGGCCTGGGCGAACCAGCTACTCCACCCATTGCCGCGGCTGTTACCAATGCGATTTATATCCTCACTGGCGAGCGCGTGCGGGAGCTACCGATCAAGAATCACCGGTTCTCCGGAAACGCCTCGGTCGCAGGTGTGTAATAGGGAAGTGTGCTGACGTAATGCGGCTCTGGCCGTCGCGAGCTATCGACGCCAAAGAACTGACTGAAAAGGGACCATCAGGTCCCTTTTTTACGCCCGCTAGACGACCCACCTCGCGAGAAGTAACGCTATGCTACACTCTGCTGGCATAGCAATTAATTCGCTGGTAACAGGTCATTACAGTAAGAGTCTTGTAGCTCGCGCCGGCTGATTGCTCATGCCACTTTCACCTGACAAGGATGTTGCCCAGTGCTACCCCTGATCATTGGCCTGCTGTTGTTCTTTCTACCCCACTTGCTGCGGGAAGTGGGAATGCGCGATGTGCTACTCAACAAGCTGGGTTCTGAAGCCGCCTACAAAAGCACTTACAGCCTGGTTGCATTGCTCGGACTCGCGCTGATCATCTACGGAAAGTCTGTCGCACCTTTCCAGATGATCTATGCCCCGCCTTTCGAACTGCGCTGGGTCAGCCATCTGATTATGCTGCCAGCAACAATACTCGTTACGCTCGGCAACCTGCCCACTTCGTATCTTGCCAAGGCGTTGCGACATCCCATGCTAATGGGAGTCATCATGTGGGGCGGCGCACATCTTTGGGCAAATGGTGATCTGGCATCGCTACTACTGTTTGCCAGTTTTGAACTCTGGGCCGTCATCAAATTCGCCCATCTGAGTATCTCCCAGCCGCCTCGACGCAGCGCGTCCATTCTCTGGGACATTGTTGGCATTGTGCTAGGCTTGATCGTCTATGCACTTGTTTTTACTTATCATGGTCAATTGTTTGGCGTAGGTCTATCCATTGTCTAAGCTACTGCTTTCCGTATTATTATTGTTAGGTTGCTCCGGGTTACAAGCACAGCAAACCACCGATGCAGCTTCCTGGAATGGTGTCTGGCAAGCTGACGGCACAATGTTTCAGATTCGTGTCACCGTAATCGACAATGTCATCACTGTTTCACAAGTCGAGTCATTAGGGTTTGTATGGACCAGTCAGTCCGGAGAGGTGACGGGTAATATCGCCCGCGTGCCAATTGAGTATGCTGGCGTCAACGGCGTGATTCAGGCGGAATTGACGGGCGAGGATACAGCCATCGCTTTCGCTGCATCCTGTTTGCCCGATTTCATGGTGGTTTGCGCGCTCGCCAAAGGCCGGCAAGCGGTTTTTACTCGCATAGGAACTAACTAGATCTCAGTCGCCGAACGAACTACTTTGCTGACGATACCGTACTCGATCGCTTCTTCCACTGACATCCAGTAGTCACGGTCAGTATCCTTTTCAACACGCTCCAGTGGCTGGCTGGTTTCCTCGGCAATCAATTTGTTGATGCGTGCCCGCATCTTGATAATTTCCTTGGCCTGAATCGCGATATCACTGGCCACCCCCATAGAACCACCCATGGGCTGATGAATCAGGAAGCGCGTATTGGGCAACGCAAACCGGTTTGCCTTGTCTGCTGCCAAGAAGATAGTCGTAGCAGCGCTGGCTACCCAGCCGGTGCCGATTACTTTCACTTCCGGCTTGATGAACTTGATCATGTCATAAACGACGTCGCCTGATTCAACGTGGCCGCCGGGCGAACTGATATAGATATGAATGGGCTCGTCACTATCTGATGCCAGCGCCAACAATCTCTCCGTTACCGCGCGGGCTACTCGATCATTAATCTCACCAAAGATGGTAATGGCCCGTGACTTGAATAACTTTTCATCCATGAATCCTGAAGATGGGCCATCTTTTGGTTCTTTCTTGCCTTCGTCCTGCCGTGTGTCTGTCATTGTGTCACTCACTGGTTGTTACTCATGTTTAATGAGCATTGAATCAAAAATTGTGTTCAATCGCATCCGGGCTGTTGCTCACGAATATAGGCAACGAGCCGCCAGGTATCGTCTTCCCCTTCCGGGAAGTTACTACCAAAACCGACCATTCCTGTGTCGGGAATACCGTCGGTAATCGCCGCAAAAATCTCTTCATCGCTCTGGCCGTGTACCCAGGAGCAATCAAACAGGTCAGCAGCGCCACCGCTTTCAGCAGCATGGCAAAACTGTGCACAGCTGCCTTGATAGAGCGCTTCACCGCGCGCCAATTCAAGCGGGTTCTGACGCAACTGATCTACGAAGGTCGATTCGGCGATAACAACCGACTCCGTCTCTCCGCAGCTGGCAAGCATTAGCAGTAACAGCAGAGAAATCGCCGGTTGCCAATAACGGCGCCGAGCGGAGTTCACGCTAAACTGGGTCAAGAAATCGCGTTGTCGAATCAACATAGCCTCTGAGCACTTCACTGCATCGCCGGAAACCATACCCACCAATACTGGCAATTCCTGGCGGCTAAATAAACTACCTTTCTCGCTTATCAAACATAGCATTGCCTTGCCATAAACCGCATGCAGACACGCGAAATAGCTACTGCCTTACGCTGAAGTGGCTTCCACACGATCCTGACTAGCAGGGTGCGACTCGGCACCCAACGGCTTGAAAGTAATCAATAGCTGCGGCAACAGGCTTAGCGAACCAGTCAGCGCCACGACCATGGCCAGACTCGTAAGCAAGCCAAAGACTATAGTGGGGATGAAATTCGATAATGCCAGTATCGAAAAGCCCGCCACAATTGTCATGGAAGTGAAATACATCGCCCGGCCAATACTGCCGTGACAGAAATGCATGGTCTCGCGATAATTGCCAAAACGATTAAACTCGCGCAGGAACCGATGCATGTAGTGGATCGTGTTATCCACGCCAATTCCCACCGAAATCGCCGCAATAGTAATCGTCATAATATCCAGCGGAATATTAAACCAACCCATGATGCCCAGAACAAACGCCGCTGCAATCGCGTTCGGAATAATACAAATAATGGCAATACTGAGTGACCGGAAGAGTGCCAGGAACATCAACATGATAGCCAGCATCACCACACCCAATGTCATGATCTGGGATTGAAACAGGCTCTGCAGTACGTTGTTATACATGACCAAAACGCCAGTCAGCCGCACATCCTCATCGGCAAATCCAAACTCCTGTTCGATGCCCGATTCGATGCGCTGTAAGAGCTCATTACGATTCAGGTCTTCCTGTGATTCGATAACGCGTACATTGAAGCGTAGTTGATCCGCCTCGATGGAAACAAAAGGATTCAATACCGTTTCCTTGAGCGCCTCGGGAATGCGGCTATAGAGCAGTGACCACATGAGACCGTCTACTGGCTGATTGCCATTAAGCTGTTCCGCCAACTGTACGATGGCTCCGAAGGACAGCACCTTGCCGGTTTGCGGATCATTGTCCAGGTATTCATGGATGGCTTTGACACGCGACATTTTCGGCGCCGTAAACCAGTAAGCCTCATCACTGCTGCCCGCGGAATCGAAATCACCGAAGCCGTCGTCAAAGCCATCATCAAAACCGTCATCGAAGCCGTCGTCGAAACCATCATCAAAGCCATCGTCCCCGCTGTTGCCCGCACTGGACGATTCAGACAGATTGACGACCACATCGAATGACAGCGTACCGCCCAGTTTTTCATCGAACAGGCGCATGCCCTGATAGATCTCGGTGTTTTCACGAAAGTAATCAATGAAGCTGTTCTCGACACGCAGTTGTGACAGACCATAAATGCTGAATCCCAGTACCAGCACATAAATCACCAGCACGCCGCTGCGCAGTTTGTCTGTGCCTGTGGCCAGCAATGCGGTCACACTCGACTTGCCACTGTCTGCCGGCACGCTGTCGTCGGGCTTGAGTAAACTCATGACAGCAGGGAACAGAGTGAAGGCAACTATCAAGGCGGTAGCCACACCCATCATCATCATCCAGCCAAAGGTAATAATGGGCAATATGCCGCTGACGATGAGTGAGCCGAATGCAACTGCCGTTGTCAACGCCGTATAGAAGCAGGGCCAGAACATGCTCAACACGGCATGGCGTAGCAGCTTGTCTTCTTGCGAATATTGGCGCGTCGCTTTGAGTTGTCGGTAGCGCACCATCAGGTGCACAGTGAGCGAAATCGTGATGATCAAGAGCAAGGAGATGAAATTGGAAGACACCACTGTGACGCGCCAGTCCATCAAGCCGAGCATGCCGACCATAATGGTGCCGGCCACGGCACAACAGGCAATTGGAATTGCCACGTAGCGCAGCTTGCGAAAGATCAGGCCCAGGGCGCCAATAATAAGAATCAGCACCGCCAGGGAAAAATTGCGCAGATCACTGCGTACAAAGGTGACCAGATCGTCGGCAATCATCGGCGCGCCACCGAGATAGATTTCAGCGTTGTCGCGATGCTCATCCAGCGTGCTGCGAATCCTGGCGATCAACTCACTCTGACGATCGGCCGCGACTACACTATAGGCATCATACTCAGATTCGACCGCCGCCAATTCTGCCGCCTGGTCCTCTGTCAATTCATTGGCTTGTTCAAGACTGCGCAATTCAGTGCGCCTTGAGATCAATTCTCGTGCGCGCTCATCAACCGCAAAGCCCACCAGTATGCCTGCGGTTTGCCCATCCGGGCTGACCAGCGCATTGCGGAACACCGGACTATTCACCAATTCTTCCCTGGCCGCTGCCAAATCCTGATCAGGGTCCATCAAGGTCTGGTAATCCTCGGAAATACCGGTCAGTGGCGTGTCTCCAAAGACAGGCACATTCAGGATGCTGTCCACCGAGGATACGCGTTCGATCTGCAGCAGGTCCTCTCGCAATTGCGCCAAGCGCTCTAACTCTGGGCGACTGAACAAATCACCTTGCGGGGTATAGGCAACAGTTACCGACTCTCCCACACCGTAGCGCTGATTAATCTCGCGGGAGAATTCCAGATCAGGATCATTCTCCAGCAGCAGCGAATCGGCCGAAGCATCGAGGCGAAAATCCTGCGCAAACCAGCCAAACACTGCCACCAGCAGCAATAGTACGGCAATCACCAGTTTCGGCTTGCCGAAGACTGTATTCGTATAGAGAGTTGAGAGTGTCGACATTGGTGTTGGCTGTTCCGTCAGGTTGTATTCCGTGCAGGCACTATACGCATTTCCATGGCACTTTTCGATTATCTGTGATGCTGTTTAGTGGCGCTGCGGCATGGCTCACACCGCGCGTACAACAGCTTCCAGCATTATGGTCTAACGCCGCAAGGTCAGCTTCGGACCTCTTCTCATCATTCGCGTTTAGTACCGGGTTTCGGTTGGCCTTTCGTCCGGCCTGCTGGTTGTCCTGCCGAGCCGATTTTCAGTAACTGATTCCACAGCCTCGACAACTGCTCGCTAACTATCTGTAAATAATAGCTATTTTAAGAAATGAGCGATGATTTCAATCACTTTTCCGACTCATCGCAGTTGCGCGACGAGGGCGCTATAATGTGCTTTGGAATCGCAATTCCACCTATTACTGATCAACTATCGATCAACCATCGATCAAACTGGAGAATTCGCATGAAGTTGTTTGGCCGTATTGCAAGCCTGTCGCTGCTGAGCCTGACCTGCGCGCTGACTTCCGTATCCGTCATGGCCGACGAGTGGCTGCGCGCTATTCCCGATTTCGAATTAGTCGACCAGCATGGTGACACCCACAGCCTTGAGCAGTATCAAGCCTATGATCTGGCAGTATTCTACGTCCAAGGTGTAGGCTGCCCGATTGCCCGAATCTCGGTGCCCAGCTACCGTGAAGTGCGCGATGCCTTTGCTGACCAAAACATCGCCTTCACCATGTTCAACGCCAACATTCAGGACAACCTGCCCAGAATTGCCAAAGAAACCGCAGAGTTTGGCATCGACTTCCCGATCATCAAGGACGAAGGTCAGCATCTGGCCAGAGCACTTGGCGTAGAACGCACAGCCGAAGTCTTTGTGGTCGATACCAAGACTCAACAAGTGCTGTTTCGTGGCCCGATCGACGACAAGCTTGGCTACGAAACTCAGCGCAATGAAGCCAAGCACCAGTATTTGCAAGACGCATTAAATACGATTCTCGCCGGCGGCACTGTGGATCACAGCGAAGTGCCAGACTCCAAGGGGTGCCTGGTAGCGATCTTCGACAGCTAACGCGATTAAACCGGCTACTTGATAGCCTGACGAAAAAAGGGGCCTGCTGGCCCCTTTTTTATGTCTGTTTTGGATCTGTCGACTATGCGTTCGATTGCTTATTCGACGAAAGCGCGCTCAATCACATAGTGCGCCTGAATGCCGTGGCGTGATTCCTCAAAGCCCCAGCCATCGAGAATGGCACAGGTGTCTTTCAACATGCTTGGGCTACCACAAATCATGAAGCGATCAGTGGCCGGGTCAGCCTTATCCAGACCAATATCCGAGAACAATTTGCCGGATGTCATCAGGTCGGTAAGACGCCCCTGATTGCGAAATTCTTCGCGCGTGACCGTTGGATAGTAGATCAGCTTCTCTTTCACTTCGTCGCCAAAGAATTCATTGCCTGGCAAAACATCGCTAATAAAGCCTTGATAAGCCAACTCGCTCACATAGCGAACACCATGGGTAAGAATGATGCGATCATACTTCTCGTACACCTCAGGGTCCTGAATGATGCTGATGAACGGTGCCAGACCGGTACCGGTACTGATCAGGTACAGGTTGCGGCCAGGCAATAAATGGTCAGCAACCAGTGTGCCAGTGGGCTTGCTGCTGACGAACACTTCATCGCCAACTTTGATGTTCTGGAGGCGAGAAGTCAGTGGACCATCCGGCACCTTGATGCTCAGGAATTCCAGTTCTTCTTCATAGTTCGGGCTGGCGATACTGTAGGCACGCATCAACGGCTTGCCTTCCACTTGCATGCCCAGCATGACGAAATGGCCGTTTTCAAAACGCAGGGAACGGTCCCTTGTCGTTTTGAAACTGAACAAAGACTCATTCCAATGATGTACTGCGGTCACGCTCTGTGTGGATAAACTGGCCACTGCTATTCCTCCTTTACGGCTAGTGGCGCAATCATAGGGATTTCACATTTATCTGTAAAATAGTTTATTTATATATGTATAATCTATTTTATAGATATGGATTATGGAATTGAGACGGGTCTGACGCCCGCTATTTCTGCACCTGGCGCCGATTCAGTTTCGACCTCGAGGCCTGCCCCATGCGCTTTACCCTTAAGCAGTTGCAGATCTTCCAAGCCGTGGCCAGCCACGAGAATGTCAGCCGCGCCGCTGACGAGCTAGCGCTTTCCCAATCGGCTGTCAGCACCGCCCTGCGCGAGCTGGAACAGCGTTTCGACGTCAATCTGTTCGACCGCGTCGGTAAGCGCCTCAAACTCAACGAGCAGGGAACATTATTGCGCCCACGCGCAGCCGCTCTGCTGTCGCAGGCAGAAGACCTGGAAAATACCCTGCGTGCTCATTCTGAGGTTGGCGAACTCAAAGTTGGCGCGACACTCACTATCGGCAACTATCTCGCTATAGGCATCATCGCCCAGTTCATGCAAGAACACCCCGGAGCGCAGGTCGAGCTAACCGTCGAAAACACCGCCACTATTGCTAACAAGGTCCGCAATTTCGATCTGGATATTGGGCTGATTGAAGGTGAGTTACAGGATTCGGACCTGGAAGTCAGATACTGGCGCGATGATGAGCTGGCCTTGTTCTGTGCCCCGGAACACCCATTGGCTCAATCCCCCCTGCTAACCGACAAAGAGCTAGTGGTGGCGGACTGGATTGTCCGAGAACGCGGCTCAGGCACTCGTCAGGCCTTTGATCGGGCCATGGGCGGCATTCTTTCTGATATCCATCTGCAATTGCAGCTACAGCACACCGAAGGCATTAAAAGAGCGGTAGAAGCGGGTCTGGGCGTGGGTTGTCTGTCGCGACTGACATTGGAAGAAGCATTCCGCCGTGGCTCACTGGTGCCACTATCGGCGCCACATCGAAACTGGACACGCAAGTTCTATTTCATCCATCACCGGCAGAAATATCTGGGTAGTAGCATTCGTAGCTGGATGGCGCACTGCCTGGCAGCGTGAGTGGGCTCAGGACTTCAGAGACTGAAGCTCGATCAATTCGACCGGTTCACTGATACCGCGAATATTATGGCGCTCCAAAGAGCGGACATTCACCAGATCTTCGGGCAGCATGGTGTAGAAATCCCTGGTGACCAGAAAATTGGTGTGCAGTTTACGGTTCAAGCCCTCCAATCGGGCAGCGATATTGACTGTGTTACCCAACACAGTGAATTCACAGCGGCCTTCCGAACCGATTTCGCCGGCAATCACGTCACCGTGATTCAGGGCGATACCAACACCCATTTTATTGGCCGACAAAACTGTACTGGTTGACTCGAGAATTTCGAAGCCTGCTCTGGTCGCAAGTTCTCGAGGGTCTTCTTCATGGTCAAACAACCCGAATATTGCCATAAAACCATCGCCGAGAAATTTGTTCAGTACGCCATGGTGTTTGCTAATGGCCGAGTCGGCATTATCGAAAAAGTTATTCACCAGTGCCGCAACCTCTTCAGGAGTGCTGGAATTGGCAAAGCGGGTAAAGTTGCGAATATCACCGAACATGACGGTCACCTGCGCACTACGAGGTTCCAGGGCAAAGGTATCATCCTGGCGCAAGGCATCAGCGACTTCTTTGGACACATAGCGGCCCAGTGACTGATGCAGGCGCATTTCTTCGCGTGCAGTCGCGATAAAATTGTAGAGCTCTTTACGTAAACTGTAAGCCGAAAAGGACCCTGCTGCGCCGAGCCCGAGCAAAATCACCACTTTCATGATCGTCACTTCCCAATCCAGACTGGGCACCTCTGCCAGTAGTTCTGCTGACATATCGGGCGCATCACGACTCACGAATATATAGATCGTCAGAAATTGCGCAGCGGCAACTACCCCGGCAAAAATACCCATGAGCGGCCGCAGTCGGAATGCAGTGACGATGATTACCAGACCATAGGCAATGGGTGGCATGGAGCTTAGTGCGTACTGCGTGCCATAGGCTTGCGTGTCAAAGTAAATAGCGCCAGATACAACACTTAATTGGAGGAGTGTATTGAGATAGGCCAAAGACGGGCGATACTGCCCCCAGCGAATAAGCACGAATATAAGAATAAACAATGGCACCGTAACTATCACCAGCAAGCTGATATTACGACCTAATGAGCTATTCATATCCCCATCTATCAGAAAGAGAGAATACGTGAGAATAATGACGGAAACCCAAAGCAAACAGGCAAAACTTTCTGCACGGGCTTCGCGGGAAAGCATCTCCTGATTGAAGCGTTCTTCGATGGAGGGAACTGAGGTTGGTATGGCGGTACTTGCCACTCGCGGTTACTCGACCAGTAATAGAGACGCCATCTTACCGGCCGGGTAACGAATAAGCGAGTTTAACACCCGATAGTGGGGGACTAGAACGAGACAGACACACCAAAACTGTGAATCTTTAACGCCATATTGGTATTGTCGTATTCATCACCAGCCAATTGGCTGTCAATGATGCTGACATTGTCGCCGCCGCTATAGCGGTAATAAACATCTACTGCAGTGCCGTTAACAGGGAATGTCGTTCCGGCACTGAAGCCACGCTCCAGAATCGCACCGGTCAGTGGCGTCATTGTACTGGTTGGTACAGGCACGTGACTGCCATCAACACCGAGGCGTAATACGCGGCCGGCCGGCATCAGATACTCGATACCCAAATGTACGGTATCCTGATCATCCCAAGCCAATGGCGCCACATCGACAATCGACGTAGAATCCAAAAAGGTATTCAGGTCGTTGTTAGTACCTTGCGTCAAGGTTATCGGGAGGCTTGCAAATCTGCTGCCCCAACCAACTCTGTCAAACTGCGCACCGACAGTCAGGCGATCGGTTGCTTGCCAAAGTAATCCTGCACTCAGCGTGGCAGGCAAGCCGGTTTCCACTCTGGCCTGATAGGAAAATGTTTCCTGGATGCCCAGACCGAGTTGGCCGAGGTTGCCGCTAACATCACCTTCGGCATTAAAATCCGCCTCTGCAGAGTAGGCCAAACTGAAGCGTACTGTCTCTGACAACTGATATTCCAAACCGATATTGCCATTGAAGGCAATGTCGTCAACATCCAGATCTACGAGCACTTTCAAACCAGCCAGCACTGGATGCGATTGAAATATGTAAGGGGCTTCCAACTGATTGCGGTTCTGCAAAATGCCCAGCGAAAAACCTACAGTCAGTTTGTCGTTCACAGCATAGGATAATGCACCTGACCCCTTAATAACAGAGTAGGAAGAACGATGTGTCTGCGGTCCGTAAGAGACACCTCCAGTGCCGGGAGGGTCGATAAAGTAGAAATCTGCTTCCATGGCAGACTGCACGACAAGTCCTGCGCCCCAGGACCAGTTACTATCGGCAATGTCACGCTTGATGGCAAACTCGGGAACTATTCCGGGCCCCTTGTCAGCATCGACAGTTGAGCCCAATTTAGTAGTGAACTGCGAATCCACATAGACCGCGTTCAACGCCAGATCGACTCTATCGTCCAGCCGGCCAAGAATGGCCGGATTGGCACTGATAGCAGACAATGGACTGTCACTGAATCCTGTAATGTCGCCGCTGCCGCGCGCTTGCGGATCGGCAGATAGCCTGATTAGATCAGTAGCGAACAGGTTTGGCGAAAAACTGATCAGGGTGCTAATGAAAAGGGCGTTTAACGGGAAGCCTTTGCTCATTATTTTGCAAGTCTTGTCATTCAACATATTTACATCCGGTACAACTATTTTACATTTGGTATCGAAACAGTATTTACTGGGTGAAACTCATTTGTCACAGTCATTGAAAAGCAGGCTGCAACACTAAGTGCACGCATTATAATGAAGCTAAAAACAGAGTCTGAAACAGAATGTGTCGACCCACCCTTGTCGCGGGTTGCCGAGTTCTGTACACAACGCCGTGTACTTTTATTATGCCTGTCCAGCATGCTTTGTCTGCTGCTGGCGCCTGGAATTTTGCGACTCGATTTCGACAGTTCGCTCGGTGCACTGCTATCACAGAGCGACCCCTATCTTGACGAATTTGAACGTGTGGAGGAAGCCTTTCCGCCACAGCTGGAAGTAAATTTCGGATTTGTTGCAGACGCAGGCGAGACAGTGTTTACGCCGGAGATCCTCGATGCAATCGCGGGGCTGGAAGCCCGTTTCCGATCGATTCCACAAGCGCAACGCTTTTCTTCTCTTACTGACTACTTCTCACCAGATCGGCAAGAGCGCCTCTTTACCCGGGAACTGTCCAGCTATAGTCCCGAGGAATTAACCAACATTGCTGCCTTGGCGCTAGGGGACCGCATACTAACTGGCAGCTACCTGTCTCCCGATGGCCGTTTTGCCAGAGCTACAATCGCTATCAATGAAAACGACCTGAGTGCTCCACTACGAATTGAAATCGCCGAGGCCAGCATGGCTTTGGTTGCCGATCTACGCAGCGACTACCCAAATGTAAACATAGTTATTAACAGTGACGTGCTACTCGAACAGGATGGTCGCCAGGCTATGTTCGATGACCTGTCCATACTGCTGCCGATTGTCATCGTAGTTTGCATCATGACCATTTGTCTGTGCTTCAGGTCACTCTTTCTGGGCGGCGCCATCCTGGTCCATATCGCTTTCACTGTGGTATCTACACTGGGCACGCTTGGCTACTTGCAGCAGGCCTTTAATAGTATTTCCGTAATGGCGCCATTAGTGGTGGTAATCATTGCAGTGGCCAACAGCGTACACATTATTTCGCTACTACAGCAGGATCTGGCGCGCGGCAGAAGTAAACATGACGCGATGCGGTTCAGCCTGTCCCGCAATCTGCAGCCGATTACTCTCGCCGCGTTAACCACAGCAATCGGTTTTTCCTCATTGAATATGAGTTCGTCTCCGTCTATCCAGGATTTTGGTCGTATTGTGGCGTTGGGCATTGTGTACGCCTATTTTTTCACCCTGACGGTTCTCCCCGCGGTGTTAACTACCCTGACACGCGTGACTGACACCGGTAGTGCGAACAACGCCCTGATCTCGAAGCAAGGTTTTCTGAGGCAGCTATTACAGCGCATAACTCGCTTCGCCGAACGTCGCGACAAGCAGGTTTTTATTAGCTTCAGTGTCTTGTCAGTACTCGGCTTTGCCTTGTTGCCGCTGAACGAAACCGATTTCAATCGCTTGGCCTTTATCGACGATGACACCGAAATGGCGCGATACTACGATGCTGTAGCGCAATACATGGACAGAGGTCCAACCTTGAGTTATGCCATCGACACCGGAGTTGTCGACGGCGGTATTGAACCGGACTTCCTACAGCAGCTTGAAAGCTATCAAGAATGGCTCGCTGACCTGCAAGGCGTTGAGTCTGCCGCAAGCGTTGTTGATATGGTGAAAACCATTAGTGAAGTCGCCAATGAAAATGACCCGGCCGCTTACACCATCCCGCCTGATATCGATAGTGTGGCTTATTACCTGAATAGCTACGAGGTCGTGCAGAGTGAGGAATTCCCCTTATCCGGATTCGTCAGTAACGATTTTTCTATCGTTACTCTGATCATTAACGCCCGGACCCTCTCCAATCAGGACCTGTTGGATCTTGATGCGCAAATCACCCAGGGATTTGCTAACCACTTCAGCACTGCCGAGCTACTGCACGGCAGCGGCTTGCTTTTGTTTGCGCGCATGGATCAGCTCGTCACTTTCGAATTAATGCAGGGATATACCGTCAGCTTACTGTTGATCACCTTGTGTCTCATCGTTGGCTTGCGCAGCTGGTTTTTCGGCTTATTGAGTATTATTCCCAACTTGTTGCCTGCAGTGATCGTTTTTGGCGGCTGGGGTTTATTGGTCGGTCAGATCGACCCTTTTGTCATGATGTTGTTTAGCATCAGTATCGGTCTGGTTGTTGATGATACGGTGCACATCCTCAGTCACTATTTGGAAAACCGCCAGCTTGGCAGTGATCAGAATCAATCTATTTTGCAAGCTGTTTCCACGGCGGGGCCGGCACTGACTATTACTACGATGGTACTGGCGCTCGGCACGACGATTTTAATCGCTGCCAATACGCTGTACTTTCAACAATCAGCGAAGTTGTTAGTCCCTATAGTTGTGCTGGCTCTGGTATTGGATTTACTTTATTTGCCAACTATTCTGCGGCGCTGCGATAAACGCCAGCCTGCTTTGCCACCCAAGCCAGTCGTTTCCTGACATTAAGCCCGGCCTTCGTGCCCAAGCGCTTGCGCCTGCTAACACAAGTGTGAAGGCTAACTAGCTGGCACAAAAAAGCCCGGCATAACCGGGCTTTTATACAGACGTTTGTCTGCGTCTAACTATTTGGCATGACAGATTATCAGTCTTCGCCTCCCTGGTTGGCATACTTCCAGGTCATGGCGCCAAAGAACATTTCATCCCAGCTTTGCTGACCCCAGGGCACCGAGCGATCAGGATCGGGATTGTTCGGATTCTGTGCCGAGTTATCAAAAGCACCAACAGCTGTGACCACTGTACCAGCCGGCATAAACTTGGGCTCTTCGTAGGTATAGGCCAACTGCCAATTGTAATTGTAGTTGGCGATATTGATCAGTTCTTCGCTGCGGCCATCCGGGTAGTTGGCGTAGAAGCGCATGTACTTGCCGCGGAAGTGCATGTGCGGCGTGAAGCTGTGCATGTACGCATCCTGGCGCAAGGTCACACTGGTTGACTGCTCAAAGTTTGGATCGTTGGGCGGAATATTGGTCCAGCTAGGAGTAAATATACACGCGCACTGGCCCGACATACGCTCTTCGGGCACTTCACCTTCCGGATAGAACCACAAGCCAATTTCACTGGCATCGGTAGTTTCTTTACCGGTAGTGGTGTAGTGCAACTGCAAATTAAGCGTTGAACCTGCTTTCAACAAACCACCGGTATTGGGTGGATTCAGGCGCGGCTCGGCGCCAGGAATATAAGCGGTAATATTCGCCTGGTCAGGGCTGCTGCCGCCAAGGAATCCACCGCGCCGACTGGCGCCTGGTTCGACCAGAGAATTAAGTGTGTGATGCAGTACAGTTCGATCGCCGGCTACGTATTGACTACCACGCACCCAGCGATCTTTTTCGATATCGATTGGCACCGCCACATGAATGTAATCCAGCACGCCCGTGGCGGGTATCGACTGAGGTGGAACTTTGATGATGTAGTCCGGTTCTCCAAATGCCCACTTGCTGGTTGGCCAGGTAAGTTCGGCCAAAGGATCAGTATCACCATCCCTGACTGAACCGGCTTCGATCCAGTGCACTAACTGCTGCACTTCAGAATCTTCCAGGCGCATGTCATTGATAAAGTCGCCGACATGGCCATCGATCTGACCTGGCGGCATGCGCTTGGTCATGACGACCTCTCGAATCATCCGCGACCAGCCTTGGACCATCGCATGACTGTCCATGGCGAACGGTGCAATCCCGCCTTCACGATGGCAGCTGGCACAATTTTCGGCGATTAGTGGAGCGATATCATCAACATAGGAAGGGGGTGTTTGAGCATGTTGTTCTGCCGCCGGATAAGTCACGGCAGAGCCGTTACTCGCAACGACGGGGTTACTAACCGCCTGACCAGCTAACAATTCATCGATGGCTTGTTGTGCGCCACTAACAGGCCCGCGGTATTGCACTGTAAAGTTCTTGGGGTCGAACAAGACAACTTCGCCCGTATGACTAATGCCCAGCGCTTGGGAAATCACACGCGCATCGTCCATTAACACCGGCATATCAACACCGTATTCAGCCAGCTTCGCGGCCACCGCAGCGCGATTCTGTTCGCCCATCGGGTTAATCATCATGAACTCTATACCCTGCTCGGTATAGCGCTGCTGCAAGTCGGCGTAGGCTGGCACGGCCGTCGTTGTTGCCTGGCTGTCGTTAGCCTGAACCAGCAAAGCCACCGCGGTATGATCGTCATACCAGCTCATGTTGTGAAAAAAGCCTTCCTGATCCAGCAAGGAAAAATCACCGACTCGTTCGGCTGCCAGCACCAGTGCCGGCATGACCAGCAAGCCTGACATTGCCATTTTTAAATTACGGAAAGCACGCATTGCCTTCTCCTGTTCACTGCACCGGCGACTGGGATCGCCCCGGCATTGGTGTTCTGGTCAAACTGTAAAGCCCCACCATTTGGCAATGGTCAGGTTCACAGTATTCCCCCTAATTATACGCCACGCAAAACGACGCGGTTTTCTGCAAGTTTTTTCAGAGTAAGCAGTGGCCGTCGGCCAGTCAATCTATTCCCGCCAATAGCGATGCTTCGCGCGGTGAACGCAAGCGGCATGCAAAAACATGGCTAGGGGGTCAATAACCGCTTAAGTTGGGGGAAGAGACCGGGATTGGCGATTAACAGGTCCTTATTATGAAAGGCCGGATCAACCCCTGCCGGTACTGGCCTGAAGTGGCCACACTCAGCACCTGCCTCGGCCGCAATCAGGCGAGCCGCAGCGAAATCCCAGAGACTGAGGCTCTCGTAGTAGCCGTCCAGTCGCCCGGCAGCAACCCAGCAAATATCCAGTGCCGCCGAGCCCAAGCGGCGAATATCGGCGCATTCATCAAGTATTCGGTGCAGGTTGTCCACCATGGTCGCGATTCCCTCTTTCTTGTAGGGAAACCCGGTTGCGATGATAGCCCGCCGCAAGTCGGTCTCGCTGGCTACAGAAATTGGCTGGTCATTGAGGAATGCTCCGCTGCCAAGCTGGGCATGAAACATTTCATTGGTGAATGGATTGAAAACGACACCCAGCACAACACGCCCCTGTTCAGCGTAGGCAATAGAGACCGCAGATTGAATATGCCCATGCGCATAGTTAACTGTGCCGTCGATGGGATCAATGATCCAGAAGGGATTCTTGATTTCCTGCACGTGGTCAGTGTCCGGTGCTGATTCTTCCGAGACAATGCTGTGTGCAGGAAATTGGGCTCGTATGGCATCGCAGATAAGCTTGTCAGCTTTGAGGTCCGCTTGAGTGACTAGCTCATTGCCGAATTTATAAGAATGCTCGAGGTCCGCCTCAGCACGCTCAGTGCGAATCATTTCCCCGGCTTGTCTGGCCAGATCGATAGTAAATTGCTTCATTGTGCTCTCTCTGTGCTCTCTTTTTGCTGGCCTTGAAATCGAGTGGACTATTGCGAATGGCAGCCGCATACCATTATCCATTGCCAGCCCGCTCTGGCTAGTGGCAGATTGGACTGTTCGTACTGGCGCGGTATGCTGCACAGCCTGACTAAGAAAGTGGGGCCGACTTTGCAATACTAATCTGCCAACGCTGGCCGACAACAAACACCATGAACAGTTTTACCCTTGTCATCAAGTATTGTGTCTTTGCCACCGTAGCAACTGTGCTCAATCTGTTAACACAGGAACTCACCGTCAGTCTCTATAACGGCCAGTACGGGATCTACGCCGCTATCCTGGCCGGCACAGTTACCGGCCTGGTGTGTAAATTCGTGCTCGACAAGCGCTATATCTTTGCCGCGAGAAGCAACGGAAAACGGGAACTGATCGGGCATTTTTGGGCGTACACACTCACTGGCGGCATCACGACCT
The DNA here is from genome assembly GCA_913060975.1 of uncultured Gammaproteobacteria bacterium. Lineage (GTDB taxonomy): Bacteria > Pseudomonadota > Gammaproteobacteria > Pseudomonadales > Pseudohongiellaceae > UBA9145. Next base: position 87,538 of record CAJXVC010000009.1, on the reverse strand, counting down.
TACTCTTCTGGGGCTTTGAGTTGGGCTTCGATTATTGGTTTGATTCCAGAGCAGCCCGTTATGCCGGGGCCGTAATCGGTCTGAGCATTGGTTATACTATTAAATATCGTCTCGACAAACGCTATGTATTCAATACTCTGGAACGCTAAATGAACCTTTTTTGCAATGGCCGTGGCTAGATGGAAATTTCCGGTTGGGGTCAGTATCCGCGTCATACTGCGACAATAATTGAGCCGCCGAGTGCGGGTGATGTGCAAACAGCTCTGCGACAAAGTGCAGATCTGCCTCTCATTACCCGCGGCCGCGGCAAAAGCTATGGTGACAGTTCGCTGGCCAATTCAGTGCTGAGCAGCCGCCTGCTTGACAATTATATCAGCCTGGATCAGAACAACTTGAAATTACAGTGTGGCGCGGGCATCACTCTGGGCAGCATCCTCGAACTAATTGTGCCTCTTGGCGCTTTTTTGCCTGTGTTACCCGGCACTCGACACGTGAGTGCGGGCGGCGCTCTGGCCGCTGATATTCATGGCAAGAATCATCATGGCAAGGGCAGCTTCAGTGACCATGTGGATTCGTTTCGACTTTGCCTGGCCAATGGCGAGATCAAACAGTGCAGTCGCACGCGCAACAAGAAACTGTTTGCCGCGACTTGTGGCGGCATGGGTTTGACCGGGATCGTTTTGGATATGACCCTCAAACTATTGCCGATTGGCAATGACCAGATTAACAACCGCACAGTAGTCAGCAAAAATCTTGATGAGAGTCTGGCATTACTGGCAGAACACAGCAGCAGCGAGTATGTGGTTAGTTGGATAGATTGTTTGGCCAAGGGCGACGCCCTCGGTCGCGGGGTCGTGTTCGTTGGGGAGCACGCCACTGGACAAGAATCTGGCAAGACCGGGCGACCACCCGGCCTCTCGATTCCTGTCCCCTTTCACACTCCGGGGCTGCTACTGAACCGCTACAGCATGTCGCTGTTCAACAATACCTACTATGGCTTGCACAACAAGTCGCAGCCGGATCAGCAAGTCCACTATGAACGCTACTTCTTCCCCCTGGACAGAATTCAGTCATGGAATCGTCTTTACGGGCGCAGGGGCTTCTTGCAATATCAGCTCGTATTACCATTGCCTGCTGCCAAAGAAGGTATTCGACAAATTCTTGAGCGTGTGGCTGATGCGGGCAAAGGCTCGTTTCTGGCGGTGCTCAAACAATTCGGGCCCGGCAATGACAATTATTTGTCCTTTCCTTGCGAGGGCATTACGCTCACGCTGGATTTTAAAAAAGAAGCCAGTGTTTTTGGCCTGCTCGAGGAGTTGGACAAGATCGTACTGGCTCATCAGGGCCGACTCTATCTGGCCAAGGATGCCCGTATGACCGCTGAAACCTTTAAGGCCTGTTACCCGAACTGGGAGGAGTTTCTCGCCGTAAAACAACAGGTAGACCCTGACAATCGCTTCGCTTCTTTGCAATCAGACCGCCTCGGACTCACTCCGGCCAGGAATACTCGCTCGTGAACATACTCATCATCGGCGCCAATTCAGCTATCGCCCGCGCTACCGCCAGACTAATGGCGGCTCGCGGCGAGACACTTTACCTGATGGGCCGCAATTCCGAACGACTACAAGAGCTGGTTAACGATGTCGAAGTTCGCGGCGCTACTATTAGCGGATCGCAAGTCCTCGATCTTGGCGACCCCGATACCATCAAAGGCACACTGCAAGACGCAGTCAACGCATTGGGCAGTCTCGATGCGGTATTAATTTGTCACGGATCACTGCCCGACCAAAGTCAATGCGAAGCGGACTATCAGGCCGCCAAACAGGCAATCAATGTGAACGGGCTGAGCGTTATCGCCTTGCTTACGGAACTGGCGCCAATCATGAGTACGCAAGGCTCCGGTACGATCGCCGTCGTCACGTCAGTAGCTGGCGACCGCGGGCGACAACCCAATTTTGTGTATGGCGCGGCGAAGGCAATGGTGAGCACCTATCTGGAAGGATTGCGCGGCAAACTATTGAAATCCGGAGTGCATGTCATTGATATCCGGCCCGGTCTGGTCGACTCGCCGATGACCGCGCACATGGAAAAAGGCCCGCTCTGGGCCATGCCAGAACAAGTGGCAATTCGTATTGTGCAAGCCATCGACAAGCAACAGCACACTGTCTATACCCCGGGATACTGGCGACTAATAATGGCCATTGTAAAAAGTATCCCTGCGGTTATCTTTAAACGGCTCAAGTTCTAATCTGTATGCCGGACTCCCGCCCAGATCTCCCCTTGTATGTCGATCTCGATGGTACTCTGATTAAATCAGATGTTACTTGCGAGGCGCTACTGCTATTAATAAAAAGTAATGTGTTGTATTTGGCACTTATTCCTTTCTGGCTTTTACGCGGGCTATTGGGCCTCAAACAACAGATCGCCAGGAGAATTTCGATTTCCATCGACAAAATTCCTTACAACGGCGAATTTCTGGACTATTTGCAGCAAGAGAAAGCTGCTGGGCGAAAACTGATACTCATCTCTGCATCCCACCAGCAGTATGTCGACAAGTTTGCGGAGCATTCTTCTCTGTTCGACTCCGTAATCGGATCTGATGTTGAGATTAACCTGAAATCGCAGAACAAGTTGCAGCGCATTATTGAGCTCAGTGAAGGACGAGAGTTTGCCTATGCCGGCAACGCCAGTGCCGACGTGCCGATCTGGAGCGCTGCCCAGCAGGCAATTCTCGTCAATTGCTCACCGGCTCTGCGTGATTCGGTTAATGACAGTCACGCCGATACCTTGCTATTCGACCAACCGCAATCGCCAGTGGAAAAACTTTGGCAAGCCATGCGCCCGCATCAATGGCTGAAAAACACTCTGTTGTTCGTGCCGCTGGTGCTTTCCCATCAACTGCTCAATCCAGGCTTGTTGTTACAGGCCGCTATCGCGTTTATCAGTTTTAGCCTTTGTGCGTCGAGTGTCTATCTGCTCAATGATCTTCTGGATTTGCAGAATGACAGGCTACACCCGAGCAAGTATCGTCGGCCTTTCGCATCGGGCGAACTGGATCTGCGCATCGGCATGCTGGCCATGCCGCTGCTTTTATGCGTGGCATTCGCTATTGCATTGTTCCTGCCTGCGCAGTTCCTGGTAGTGCTGGCGATCTACTTTCTGCTCACTACGGCGTACAGTTTACTACTGAAACGCTGGTTTCTGATCGACGTCGCCGTGTTGGCATTACTGTATGGCGTACGAGTCATCGCCGGTGCGGCGGCCATTGCAGTGCCACCAACGAACTGGTTGATAGGCTTCGCGCTGAGCCTGTTCCTTGGCCTGGCGATGATCAAGCGGATTGCCGAACTCAGCAATCTGGATGGCGAATCAGAGACCAGCCCGGCGGGCAGGGCTTACCATGTAGGACATCGGCGGCTATTAATCGCTACCGGGGCCAGCTCAAGCCTGCTAGCGGTATTGATCTTTGCTTTCTATATCAACGACCCCGCCACGACGCGACTCTATGAATCGCCGCAAACACTGTGGTTGATTTGCCCATTGTTGCTAGTGCTACTTGTACGCATCTGGCGACGCGCGCGCGCCGGCATCATCGACGAGGACCCTGTCCTATTTGCCGCGACGGACCGCATCAGTCAGATTGTCGTGTTGGTCTGCGGTCTGTTGGTGTGGCTGGCTATCTAGCGCGTCTTAAGACACATTACTCACGCAGTGAGAATTTCGTGATGAAAACGTAGATGCTCTTCAATGAAGCTGGCTATAAAGAAGTAGCTGTGGTCATAGCCTTCGCGTTCATTAAATGTCAGCGGATAATTCTTGGCAGTGGCAGCTGCAACCAGCAATTCCGGCTTTAACTGTTCCGCCAGAAACTCATCATCGCCGCCCTGATCAATCAGCATTGGCACCGGCTGCGAGTTGACCTTGAGCAGCTCAACTGCATCATATTCGGCGTAGGTAGATACATCATCGCCCAGATAGCTAGCCAAAGCTTTCTGCCCCCAGGGACAGTTGATTGGCGAACAGATTGGCGCGAAAGCTGACACGGACCGATAACTTGCTGGATTCTTCAGAGCAATCGTCAGTGCCCCATGGCCACCCATGGAATGTCCGAAAATACCCTGCCGATCCGCATCCACCGGGAACTGCGCATTGATCAATTCAGGCAGCTCCCGGGTAATGTAGTCATACATTTGATAGTGGGCCGCCCAGGGTTCAGCGCTAGCATTGACGTAAAAACCAGCCCCCTTACCCAGATCGTAACTGTCAGCATCAGCAACTTCATCGCCCCTTGGGGAGGTGTCCGGCGCCACAATGAGCAAACCCAATTCGGAAGCCACGCGTTGCGCACAGGCCTTCTGCACAAAATTTTCATCAGTACAGGTCAATCCCGACAACCAGTATAAAACCGGCAGTTTAACGGTTTTTCCTGCATTGGCTACTTTGGGAAGGAAAACCGAAAAAGTCATTTCGCAGTTTAGTGACGAGGAAGAATGTTGATAACGATTTTGTAAACCGTCGAAACTTCTGGTGCTGCTGAGTTGTTGCATTGATTCGCCTGTGTACGTGTCTGGATTGATGGTAAGCGATCTCGGTCGTGGGAGCAGCTTGTTAACTGGAACACTTGGCTTGAGCAATCAAACGCGTGAACAAGCCAGAGTTTGACTAGCTAACTATTTGACTAATTTACTATAGGGTAGTTGAGATGCAACACCACACCGGTCACTTTGCCTGAACAAGGTTACTGTACTGGCCGTAATAGTGAAAGCGGCGGCCGGGTATTCCCACAGCCGCCGCCACATTTACCTTGCCGTGCTTACCATCCGCTTCGTGACCGCCGGTCTCGATCACGATCATGACGTCGGTCGAACTTGTCGTCGCGGCGATGATCTTTCTTCTGACGCGTGATCTGCTTTTTCACTTCGCGTCGGATCTCACGCTTGTGATGCTTTGCCGCTTTGCCACGATTGAAATCTCGCGCATCCTGTCCGAACTCATTACGGCCTCTGCTAAACGTATTACGATAGTCAGTGTGCCCACCGTTGTGGGCACTGTATTCAGCGCGCCAGTCGTAACCGTTCCAGACAAAGCGTTGACCGCGATTATTGACTACCCAGGGGCGAGAGTAGGTGCCACCGATACGTACTGCACCGCCTGGTGCCTGATCCCAATTGTGTCCATTCCAGCGATAGATTGCATGGCCGCCGCTTTCACGCTTGGCACCCAGCACCCAACCGTCAGCGACCGCGATTGCAGCCCCGGGCACGCGGTACCAACCGCCACCACTGCGGTGATAGATAGAGAAACCGTCTCGGGTACGCTCGCCCAGTCGCCAGCTACCACTGACTCGGTCACCACCACGATGACCGTCACGAAAGTCTGTGTCGCCAGCCACAACTACTGAGCTGCTAAACAGGAAACAAACAACTGCTGCTAATCCGAACATTCTTGTTTTCATCGATTGGCCCTCCAGCACTTTTTTCTTAGTCTGTGAGGTGATTATCCAATCCTTAAAATGAATCTTGTGTGAACACAAATATGTAAAACAACGCAAACAGCGACGGTTTTTATGTTTTTCCTGAACGCCAGATGAATCGTAACTCCCGATTCAGCAACGCACGCAATAGAGGCCCAAAAGCTACCCTCAACCAGTAAACAAAAAAGGCCAGCGGATGCCGGCCTTTCTTTGCTTCGCTTCTCTATCTGCGAAGAGATCGGATACACGAGTGAACTAAAGGCACTCACGTTCTTTGCAACTATTCAGAATTCGACCTTCAGTCCAACGGCAAACAAATTCAGATCCGAGCTAAAATCGCCAGTACCGAATTCATCGATATCATCGGCATTAAGGTCCTGATCTACCCAATCATAAGTGATTCGTAAATCCAGATTTTCGGCAATTTCAAACGAGGCTCCGGCACCGACAAATACTTCCTCGCTGTCCAGCTCGCCTGAGAAGGGACCGGATCTCACGTCGGCTTCAGACCACATGGGGCCAATTCGCGCAAAGATAGCCAGCGTTTGTGAGATCGGAATTCGACCAGTAACTGCGACACTGTATGCAGTCAAGTCTGCTTCCACCAAAGCGTTGCCGTATTCACCAAAATCATAGTGTGCTGCTTCGATACCTAGAAAAGGTAGAATCTGAATACCCGCAAACAATTGTGGAAAACTATTCTCGTCTTCAAAATCCTGCCCATCGACGGTAACCAGACCATAAGACCCACCGAAGTAGAATCCACTGTCCTCAAATTGGTCGGCCGAAGCAGTCGCTGAAAAACCAGCAGTTAAAATAACGAAAAGCAGGTAACCGGGAATAGATTGAATAGATCGCATATTTCCTCCTTAAGCGATTAAATAGGTTCTTCCATTGCAGGAAAGCCTGCCACGTCCTGTAGCAGGCTTTCACTGTATACCAAGTGGAAATCAATTGAGTGAACTTATCAACAGGTTGTTTCTCACTTCAACGACATCGCCCGTGTTTCGGGCGATTTCTTCGGCTAAAGCACTTGCTTCTTCCGACTCTACTTCACCTTTCAAGGTTACTATGTCGCGCCGTGTTTCGACGTTGATGCTTAGTCCTGGAACATTTGCATTGCTGACCAACCGTGAACGAATAACAGCGGTTGTGGTCAGGTCATTTATCCAACGAGCAAAGCTGCTCCTTGATATTGCCTCACGTTCGCTGATATCGATATCCAGTTGCGGGTCGACCGCGAGATTATTCTTGACCGAATTGATATCTGCTATGCCGCGCATTAACTCGCCTGCCAGTGACTTGTCGATTTCAGAACCAACCTTGCCATTCAGATTCACAGCGCCCTGATTAACGCGCGCACTGATTGGGTAGCGATTCAAATGTTTATTGAGGGTTAGTACTGTCTCCGCTTTGCCAGTGAGCCAGGCATCTTTGAGTTCGCCTTGCAGTTCGCCATCGAAAGCTTGTGAGGTTGCAGAAAGAAATGCCACTATAAATAGCAGAATTAGTGTGGGATAGAATATATGCTGTGGTAGTCGTGCTTTCATTTTGTTATCTCCCAGTTGATAGTAACGTGCGGAAGGCATAACAGCTTTTACTAACCGACTGTCGGTAAATTAAAAAAGGCCCCCGGGGATTGGGGGCCAACGGGCTTGGGTTACCGAGGTATCGGTAATACACAACCTCCCAGTTGTGTTAGGTAAAAGCAGGATCCTTCCTGCCACAATTCCGGTCTTAAGCGTCCTGCTCAGATGACTGCATTGCTTGCACAATCATGCGGTATTCAATCATACCCACCGGAGCTGATTCTTGGTCAGCGGCTCCTTGCTGCGACAGTTGTAATCCTTCAACTGTCTTTTGTGCTTCAGCGTGATTAACCACACCGTCGCCGTTGTCATCCGTGATCTGCAAATCCGGAAGCGCTTCCTGTGCCTCCGCTATGCTCAGTACACCATCCTGGTCCTTGTCTGCTTGAGAAAACCCTGGCGCATCCTGCGCGTTAGCAGCTACTGCAAAAATTGAGAGAGCAGAAAATACGAAAGGCATAGCACCCAGTTTCTTAAATTTCATAACTTCCTCCTGATGAGATTGAAAAATCATTTCTCAGTGAAATCACCAACTACCTTGTCGATTGGATTTCAGAGTCATTTGCACTCGCTTATACACGGAGCAAGCGCTGTGCCAACTCCGAAAAGACCGGTTTATAGGGGTTGTAGAGCAGGAGGGGGAGTGAAGCTGTCGGGCAAGCCCGGCAGATAATTACTGTAAATTCTAAGTGCTTGATTCAATGGGAGTTGGCTGTCGGGCTAGCCCGACAGCCCTAGAGAAAGACTTCAATCATCGCTATTGCGGCGGAACTGATCGGGCTCCAGGCAGTGCTTTTTCAACAGGTTGTAGAATTCACTGCGATTGCGGTCAGCCAAGCGCGAGGCCAGGGCAATATTGCCTTCGGCAAGATTCAGAATGCGCACGAGATAATCGTGTTCAAATTGTTCCTTGGCTTCGCTAAGCGTTTGCAGCCTCTCCCCCTTGTGTCGCATGGCGCGCTCAACCAGACCGCGAGAGATAATTGGCGTGGTCGTTAGCACGACACATTGCTCAGTGACGTTATATAACTGACGCACATTGCCGGGCCAGGGTGCACCGACCAGTAGTTCGACTGCCTCGGGAGAAAACTTGTTCACGTCCCTGTTGTTTTTTTCTGAGACTATGCGACAGAAATGTTCCGCCAAAAGCGGAATGTCTTCGCGGCGCTCACTCAGTGGCGGAAGTTCGAGTTTGATGACATCAAGCCGATAGTACAGGTCTTCGCGAAACTCGCCTTCCTGAACCAGCTTCTCAAGGTCCTGGTGGGTCGCAGCAACAATCCGCACATCGACCGGAATTGTTTTCGTGGAACCTACCGGGCGAATCTCTCGCTGTTCCAGCACTCGCAATAACTTGGCTTGCGCAGACAATGGCATGTCACCGATTTCATCCAGAAACGCAGTACCCCCATCAGCTGCCTGAAACAAACCGTCGTGGGATTTATTGGCACCAGTGAACGACCCGGCAGTGTGACCGAACAATTCTGATTCGATAAGAGACTCAGGAATGGCGGCGCAATTCAATGCAAGAAAAGGCTCTGACTGGCGACTACTCGCTGAATGGATAGCTTTAGCCAACAGTTCTTTGCCAGTGCCGGTTTCACTCTCAATAAGAATATTGACGTCTGAGTTAGCTGCCGCTTGCGTGCGCTGCAACAGCGTTTCCATCACAGCGCTACAGCTGATGATATCTTTGCGCCAATCCTGATCCTGCTCAGCATCGCCATTGCCCTGACTTTGCCCAGTCTGGGTAATTGCCCGACGAATGCTGTCGAGCAGAATTTTGGCATCGACTGGTTTAACCAGATATGCGAACACGCCTTCTTGCGCGGCGGCCACGGCATCCGGAATCGTGCCATGGGCGGTCAGTACTATCACCGGCAGGCGATAGTCCATTTTTTGAATTTCCTGAAACAGCTCCATGCCATCCATCCCAGGCATGCGCAAATCAGTCACTACTACATGGGGACGAAATTGCGGTAGTTTTGCCAGCGCTGTTTCAGCGCTATCTGTTGCCGCAATCTCAAAGCCATTGGCTTCAAGACGTACGCTCACCAGATGTAGCAAATCCGGATCATCGTCTACCAGTAAAACACGCTGAGTTCCATTCGCGGCTTTAGCCATATTTAATTCTGCCCCTGCTCTCGTTCCAGCAATTGCTGTTCAATATTTGTCAACGCCTCTATTTGCTGGTTCAGAATGCGTATCCGATCCTGCAAATTGCGCACTTGCTGTTCACTTCCTTGTAACTGCTGAGTCAATTGCGTCAGGCTGCTGAATACTGCGGCAAAGCTTGCGTAGTCCTGGCAGCGTTGATTGTTGCCACAAGCGGACTCTGTGGCGAGATCAAGATTCAAATCGGCAATGGTGTCCTCACCAGTGATGTCCATGTGATAGAGGAGAATGGCTCGTTGCACCAGATTCACAGTTGATTGGGCATCAACAGTCGCAGCCTGAACCGTGTCTAACTGCTGCTGCTTCTGCTCATCGGTAGCCTGACTTACCCAATGGAAATAACCTGCTGCTGGCAGATTTGATGGGTAGTTCGGCACGATACGCTCAGCAAGATTGAACTGGCAGCCAGCCAGCAGAAACAACGCTGCTGCAAGCGCCATCATCCTTAATAGCAGGAAGCTCTCTGGTTTGTCACTCATTGTTTGTGTCATCCCCAACTGGGAGCGTGATTCTAAAGCAAGCACCACTGCGGCTGCGCACCAGCCGAATTTCTCCGTGATTCGCTTCAATATATTCTTGCGCGATCGCCAATCCCAGTCCGCTGCCCTGATAATAGTCCTTGTCCGGCGGGCGCCCTTGATAAAAAGCATCAAAGATATGCTCAGCTTCATCAACGGAGATACCTGGGCCATCATCACAGATTTCAATAACCGCTTCGGAATCTGTCAGATCCAGCATGATATCTATGGCACTGCCCTGAGGGGAATATTTAATGGCATTGCTCAACAAGTTGTCTATGACGACTCGCAGTTGCTCAGGGTTGGCATGCACTGTTACTGGCACGAGCGATTTATGAACTTCAATCTGCGCCGATCGAATGGTTACATCATGTGAGACAAGCTCTTTCTCAATTAGTTCGTCTAAGCGGACAGGTTCGGGCATGGTGTTAATCACTGAAAAACTGGCCAAGTGATGACGCAGCAATTCATCGATCAAATGCTGCAGGCGTTTGCTGTTACTCAATTGAATGCCAACTACGTTCTTTTGCTTGTCATTTAACTCACCCACCACGCCATCATCTAGCAATGAGGCGCTCTCACGAATCGCAGCCAGTGGCGTTTTCAGTTCGTGTGAGACGTGGCGTATAAACGATGAACGTTGTTGTTCGAGTGCGTGCAAGCGACTGCGCAGCCAATCCAGCTTTAGTCCAAGGTTAACCAGATCTCGAGGCCCGGATACTTCAATAGCATCTTCATAGCCTCCGGCACCCAGACGCCCAACCGCTTTTTCCAGCTGCAACAATGGGCGAGTAATCAGAGCGGTAAACACTGCCGCCAACAGCAAGGCAGCGACGACCAGAATAAATGCCTGCAGGGTAAGCAGCTGTTGCGTGGCTTCGGTTTCGTCGGCTATTTCGATTATCTGTACATTAGACCAATCGTTTATCTGTGTGGCGATTCTATTGGTGACGCGCAAAATTTCTGCATACATACCTTCAATATCATCGGCATCGGCGTCTGCAAAACTCTGATAGGCTTGCTGCTCCAGAGTCTCTACATCACTAATCAGTTCCTGAATCTGTGCATTGAGCTGCAGCAAGTTCAATCGGTTTGCGGCAGCAGTAAAAGCCAGTTGCCGCTCTTCATAGAGCTGCAGAATATCTTCATCACCCAGCACGTTGTATTGCCGAGCGTTGCGCTCCAGAGAGGTTGTCAGCTCGATCAGCGTGCGCCCCAGATCGAGTGCCATCGCTGATTCATTCATTAGATTGACATTACGGTCTCCCAGACCATCCAGCTGTCGAGCTGTGATTAGCAAGGCGATGAATAGCAGCCCCGTCACCGACAGGAAGCCGGTAATCGTCAGTTGCAGTATCGAGCGCGGTTTAACTGAAACCAAAGCGAAGCCTTTTGTCATATCTGGTGATAAGAATCTACACGGTCGCAAGCCAGTTCGTGTTGTACTGGCGAGCACCCAAGAGAACAGTGCTCTTAAAGAATGCTATCACAATGCTAGCAAGTAATTTGTGATGCAATCGCAACCCGCCATCGGCATATCAGCTGGCACTACCTGAATCAGCCAGCGTTTACTATCTGCCCGGTTCTGCTAAGCTTGGCGTCAGCCTTACAGAATCGCATCAATAATAACGATAATTAAAAGAACAAAGGTCGCAGCGCCGGATAGTCGTGTTCGTCTGTCACTGTGCCAATAATCAGGAGCGCTGTATGAGTGGTTTGATTTCCCGTGGCTTCACCGCAGTATTGATCGCAGTACTGTCTTCCCCCTTGATTGGGCAAACCCTGCTCGATGACTACACACCGGTCACTCTGGAAGAACTCGAAAACCCCGAACCGGGCGACTGGCTAATGTGGCGACGGACTGCCAATAACTGGGGTTACAGCCCACTTGATCAGATAAATAAAGACAACGTCGCCGATCTTCGCCTCGCTTTTGCCTGGACAATGGCACCGGGTTTACAGGAAACCACTCCTCTCATTCACGATGGTGTGATGTTTCTGGCTCAGGCCTGCGACTTTATTGAAGCTGTCGATGCCACCAATGGCACGCTGTTATGGGACTATCAACGCCCCGAAGTTGACCACTCTGCTTCTCTGGCTTGCGCCAACCGCAACGCCACACTTTACAAAGACCAACTTATTATCGCGACTCGAGATGCCTATCTGGTTTCGCTTGATGTGCGCACTGGGGAAGTAACCTGGGAGCATCAAGTAGGTGACTGGACGGTTGGCCAACACTATTCCGGCGGCCCACAAATCTTTGATGGCAAGATTATTGCCGGCATGTCAGGTTGTTATTACATCAATACCGGCTGCTGGATCTCCGCCCATGACCCGGATACCGGTGCAGAGATCTGGCGAACCAATACCGTGCCTCGTGTCGGTGAACCCGGTGGGGATACCTGGGGCGATCTGCCAAACGAACTGCGTCGCGGAGGCTCTGCCTGGATGCCCGGTGGCTATGATGCCGAGCTCGATCTGATTTACATGGGAGTCGCGGTACCTATTCCCTGGGGTTCTATCCAACGTGACACCCGTGGCGGCGACGTGTTGTATACCAATTCCACACTGGCACTCAATGCAGATACTGGCGAGATCGAATGGTATTTCCAACACATTCCCGGTGGTAACTGGGATCAGGATCACCCTTTCGAACGCCTCGTGGTGGAATCGGAAGTGGCACCTGATCCCGACGAAGTGTCATGGATCAACCCGACGATTGATTCCAGCGCACGCCGCAAAGTAATTACCGGCATTCCCGGCAAGCCCGGCATTGTCTGGACTCTCGATGCCGCCACTGGCGATTTTTTGTGGGCACGGGAAACTAATTACCAGAACGTCATTGTTGGCGTGGATCATGAGAACCGCAAAGGCATCACCAATACGGCTATCGATATCACAGAGATACGAGAGCGCAAACTTGTCTGCCCAACTACCCGTGGCGGCATCAATTGGCAATCAGTCGCCTATAGCCCGCAAACGAATAGCCTCTATGCCCCAACCAATAACACCTGCATGGAGTATTATCTGAACCCGGTAGAACCAACCCTGGGTGGTTACCACTCTTCGGCCACGTCGCGACAGGTTCCGATCCCCGAGTCTGATGGCAACGTCGGTTTGTTTACTGCCGTCGATGTAGCAACAGGCAAAACCAAGTGGCAACTCAAACAGCGAGCCGGTATTGGCGGCTCGGTACTGACCACTGGTGGTGGCTTGGTGTTTGTCACTGACGATGCGCGGCGCTTGCGGGCATTTGATGCCGACAACGGCGACGTGCTTTGGGAGCAATACCTTAACTCAACTGCTGGGGGTTATCCGGTGACGTATACCGTTGATGGCGTGCAGTATGTGGCTATTGCTGCTGGCGGGGGCGTGACTTATCGCGGTCTCACTCCGGAACTGCAACAACGCCGCGGTGGCAATACACTGTTCGTCTTCCGTCTGCCCTGAGGCCGGCGGTCGAACTAGGGCCGTATCGTGCAAATCAGTCAGTGCTGACTTCAAGCTGACTGATTGGCGAAGCGGACTGCTACATTACCGACCCGCTCACCACTCTCGACATAGGCATGAGCTGCAGGCAATTCGGTGAATGGGAATTCACGATCGACTAGCACTTTGATTTCTCCAGAGCTCACCAGGTTTGCTAGATAGTTCAGGTCTTCGCGTTGATACTCGGTCATCGCAAATACAACTTTCTTGCTGGTCAGCCTGGAAGCAAACCAGCCCCGGACCAATTGCCAGAAAAACAGATTCATCAGCATCAGCCTGCCGCCAGGTTTAACGAGGCGTAAGCCATCTGCATAACTGCTATGCAAAGTAATATTAAACACGACGTCGTAGCGACCTTCATGCTGCGATAGCGGCTCCTGTTGATAATCGACGGCATGATCTGCACCGAGTTCGCGTAGACGCTCCAGCTTGTCGGCGCTGTCTACAACTGTCACTTCAGCACCTTCCCGCTTGGCTAATTGCAGACTTATTGGTCCAATACTTCCGCCTGCACCCACCAATAGCACCTTGTCGCCGGGCCGGATATCGGCCAGCTGGTGAAAATACAGCGCATTCATGCCACCCACGGGCAGCACTGCGGCTGAATTGTGATCGATGCTGTCTGGTTTTTGAGTAATTGCCAGGTCGGCACTCAGGCAATGGTATTCAGCATAAGCGCCGAACGCTGCTGTGGGGCCAAACACGGAGTCCCCCGGGTGAAAATCTGTCACCTGCTTGCCCACTGCCTCTACTGTGCCGGAAAATTCCTGGCCCAGCGTACGGACTCGTTTTGGCCGGCGCAGACCGAGAAACAGGCGCAATGGTATGCGGATGGCAGGCAATACCGAAAAGCGGCGCAACTCACAGTCACCAGCAAAGACACTGGTGGCGTGATTGCGTATCAGTATTTCATTGTCACCGGGTTGCGGGATATCGCGCTCTTCCAGCTGCAGCACGTCAGGCGCACCATACGCTGTCCATGTGTAGGCTTTCATACATAGCGCCTTCGTTTTTACTGGGTAATTGCAGCTAAAGATGTTTGTTGTTGTGGTCACTGGCAGTGCTTGATGGGCTGGCTGCCAGTGCCGCTTTATCAGGATCTCTTCATTAAAATCTCTTCGCTAAAGAAGCCATTCCGCGAGCGAAGTTTAATCGGCGCCAAACTCACTATCGTAATCGGCCATTGCTGCCTCGATTACTTTTTTGGCGTGGTCATAACCGTAAGCCGGGCCAATTGACACTTTATTCTCTTCGCCAGGGATCAGTTTATAAGTCATGAAATAATGGCGCATACGTTCGATCAGTGCCGGTGGTAAATCCAGAATGTCATCCACTGATGCCCACAGCGGATCGTTTTCCAGAACAGCGATGATCTTGTCATCAGCCTCACCGCCATCAAGCATTGGCAAACCGCCAACGACTCGTGCGTTCAGCAGAATTTCTGTTTTTGAAATAGGTCGTTCGCTAATCACACAGATATCTAGCGGGTCGGCATCGCCACTCACTGCATCCGGCATGAGCTTGCCAACCCGATCGCCACAGTAGGTCTTGGGAATGAAACCGTACAGGGTCGGGTGCTGCGAAGATGAGCGTTGTGGGCGGTCTACTCGCAAGTAACCGGTTGTCTTGTCGACTTCGTATTTCACCAGGTCGAAAGGGCAGATTTCGATAAACGCATGCAAAACACGCGGGGCATCTGGACCCACTTCAAGTCCATGCCAAGGGTGAGGTCGCCACCGGTAAAAAGGGTTGGGGAATGGCTTCACGTAATTATCCTTTAGGTCTCGGGTTTTCAGGGGGGGCGTATTATCGCTCAGTCGAGGGTAAATTGTCTGCCCTGACTGGCCCTGAAAACAGGGGAAAATCGGAGAAATGCCGTTAAATCTGCACAATTATGGCGCTTTTACACGGTCACACTGGAATTCGCCACTGATGGCTACAGATTAGTCGCTCTGAAAATCAAAGCCCTGACCAGCGCCACAGCAGTTTGGCGCTGGTTGCGCATCGCGAGCAGGATAGTATGGATACTGAACTTCTGGCTGGCTAGCCCCTGATGATTGAGCACAGGCCGGGCAAGCTGGTTGATTCGCAAGGAGACTAGCCTGTGTTCAGGGCAGCCGTAGCTCGTGCGACACTCATCGGACATTCATCGAGCGCGCACTGCTTTACAGACAACGGCTCAGATCGGCCGTGTTACATATTCATGTTTTCGTACATGCGACGGTTGCGGTAGAGATTGGACTGCAGCTGATTCAGAAAGGTATTGATCTGCTCCAGCTTCTCGCCGGTATAACTGCTCTGCAGCTCCTGGCGGGCGGCTGCCAGAGAATCCAATTGTGCGGCGACCAACGCATCAGGGTCGGTACCAACATCCTGACCGCCATCGGCAAACTCCATATGACCGACCAAAGTTTCCAGTACGGACTCCCGTTCCGCGTCGCTGAGACTGTCGGCGATCCGCGCTAGTTGCTGATCGTAAGACCGGCGTAGCTGATCCGTCGGGCTGCCACCGCGTAAATTATCCAACGCGCTCAGCTCAGCACCATTGAGCAAGGGCGCCAGCTTGTCGCGCAAATAATTGTAATTGGTGATTTCGGCTAATTGGGTTGGACTGATCTCACCGGTCACCGTGCGATCACTGAGCTCCGCACGCTCGGCCAGCACTTCAATCAATGCTTCTTCAACGCTGCGGCGCCGGTCAACATTGCCTTCCAGGCTGTTGAGCCATGCCCCGTATTGGGCACTGGCTTGCATGCGCGCCATTTGCGCAAAACGGCTGCCGCCCTGACTCTGCTCGATCATCTGACGAATATTGGCAGGAACATTGGATTCGAGAGGATCCTGCTGTCCGTAGACGGCAGAAGTAGTGAATAAAAACAGGGAACTGGCGATGATTATATTTTTCATAGTGGGCTGGAGCTTAATGGGCCAAGACCTGTAAGTCTACTGCAAGTACCGATGGGCGACGACCGCCTAGTTGGTGACAAAGTGTCACGCGCAGAGCATTCAGGCGACAATCAAGAAACTGTCGGCCACCGGATCCCATTTGCTCGG
This sequence comes from uncultured Gammaproteobacteria bacterium, assembly GCA_913060975.1. Lineage (GTDB taxonomy): Bacteria > Pseudomonadota > Gammaproteobacteria > Pseudomonadales > Pseudohongiellaceae > UBA9145. Next base: position 71,240 of record CAJXVC010000009.1, on the reverse strand, counting down.
TTTGCCAATCCTTGTCACTTTCATCGGCTTGTCGACCTTGGGCTGCAACAGCGGGGCAAACTCTTCGACATCGTGGAATGCCGGATCAAGCCATTTCGCGACCAGCTCCGCATCCTCGAAGTCGATCATCAAAGGCATGGACTTGGGGTGAATGGCGTCCCACTGTGGTGACAGCGGCGGTAAAGTAATGATGGACGCCGAATAGACAACTTCGCCGGTATTCTGGTCCAAATGCTCCTTGTACAAGCCACCAAAGGCGATCGCGGAGTCTTCCAACTCTATTTTATGGTAGGTCTTTTTGTCGCCCAGCCCTTCCACAAAGGCACTGGCGGGAATCAGGCAGCGCGATTCGCGATACGGTTTATAGGCAATGGCGCGTTTGCTGTGCAGTTTGTCGGACCGGGAATTGAAACTGGCGTACTTGTAATTGGGCTTTAAGGTGTCGTGATCCAGCATCAGCCACCAGATCGCCTCGGATACCACTCGCTCGTTACCCTGCTGGCGCACAATGGCGATCGTGCTGCCCGGGGCAATATCACCACTGGCATGATGGGCGAACAGGCTGATCCCCAGAGTCTGGCAAAGCCACTGTATCTGGGGGCTGTCGATGAGGTTGAAACGGCCGCACATTGCTTTTGTATCCCGTGGTGGTAAAGTCCCAGTCTCCCTTTAACGGGATGATAGCAGCGAATTAATAAGAACAAAGTCAATCAGTTAGAAGGCCACCGCGGCGGCCTGAAATCGCTTTGCAATAATGCCATCTGACTGCATCACATTTATACAAGAACAATAAAGGAAGCACGATGATTTCCCCGGACTCTTGCCGCTCACTCTCCGCCCGTTATGCTCACCACTACCGGCTTGCCAATCTGAAGTCCTTACTGGCATTGGTAGGGTTGGTATTGGGATTCGCCGGTCAAACACAAGCGCAAACTTTCACTGCCGACGAACGTGCGGCCTGTGAAAATCTGCTGTTGGCGCGCAACCTGACCATTACACTGGCAACGCCGCGCGTCAATCCTGAAGGCGGCGACAGCTACTGCTACGTACGCGGTATTATCAGCCCGGCGATTCACTTTCATGCGCAGCTACCCAAACGCGAAAACTGGAATGGTCGCTACCTGATGTGGGGCGACGGCGGCAAGGATGGCGACCTGGATTATGCCGATCATCGCGTTGCCGAAGGGTACGCCGTAACCAACAGCAATCTGGGTCATGACAATGGCGTCGAACCCGGAGCCTCTTTTGGTTTTAACAATCGCCAGGCCGAAATCGATTTTGGTTATCGCGCTGTCCACCTGACCGTGATGGCCGGAAAAGTACTGGTCGACTCCTATTATGGCCGCGCGCCCAGCTATTCCTACTTCGAAGGTTGTTCGCAAGGGGGGCGGCAGGGCTTCATGTCCGCGCAGCGCTATCCGGGCGATTTCGATGGCATCGTTGCCGGCGCACCAGCATTTGATTATCAGGGCCTGAATGCCTCCGGCACCTGGAATCTGCAACGCGTCTTTCGCAACAATCTGGCCGGCAACCTCGCGGTCGACACCAATGGCGATGGCAGTTACGACAGCCTGAATCTGATCGATGTGCTGCATGAAAAGGTGCTGCAACAATGCGACGCCAACGACGGCATCAGCGACGGCCTGGTCAGCGACCCGGCCAATTGTAATTTTGATCCGAGCAGTGACCTGAGCGACCTCATGTGCCCGGCAGACAGCAGTTCGGACAGCTGCTTCACGCAAGCACAACTACAAACCATCATCGATTTATACAGCGGGCCTGCCGATGATAGCGGACGTCAGGTGTACCCGGGCAAGATGCCCGGTTCTGAACTACGGTGGCCTGGTTACTACATTCCATGGCAAGGCAACCGCATGGGGCCATCCAAGCTTATGGGCGTTGCCGGCGACCACATGAATTACCTGTTCTATGAAGAAGACCCAGGTGTCACAGTTCCCGATGTGCGCGATGTTAATTACATACCCGACGTTGACGCAGTGATTCCGGAATTTCATTGGATCAACTGGGATATCAATGATTTCTATTCCGGCAAGGGTGATGTTATGAAATCCATCACCGATGCGACTGACCCTGACCTGACCCGTTTCCTCGTCAATGAAGACGGTAAAATGATTATCTATCATGGGCTGGTGGATACACTCATCATCGCTCAGGACACCATCGACTATTACAATGACATGGTCGATACAACCTTCGCTGGCAGCATGGCCGAAGCCCAAGACAAAGCCCGCCTGTTTCTGGCGCCGGGCATGGGCCATTGCCGCGGCGGCCCCGGCCCGGACACATGGGACAAACTTGCACCGCTGGTAGACTGGGTCGAAAATGGCACTGCGCCCGAGCGCATTACTGCTACTCATAGCACAAATAATGTGGTGGATAACGAGCGACCGCTTTGTGTCTTCCCGCAACAAGCGCGCTATACCGGCCCGCGTGGCGGCGCCGACAACCCGGACAATTGGCTGGCAGAGAACTTTACCTGCCGCTGACTATTCGCTCACGCGTCTGGCTATTAGTCAGACGCGTGAATGCTACCAAAGATGGTAGCTAAATTGATTTGCCACGGGAATTGCTGTTAGCTTTCCACTCCGATCAACCAAACCGAGCCGTAAAAAAATGAATAAATTTGGCCAATGTTCCATCGCCCTGATCGCAACCATTCTTGGGGTTCTCTCCGCACCCGCGCTAGCACAAACTGAAGTGTATCGCGCACGCCTGTCACCAATGCCGACTACACCGCAAACTGTTAATGAGATCACCGGTGAAGGTGAAGTCATTCTTACTCTGGAAGGCAATACGCTGACTGTTGAAGGCAGTTTTTCCGGCATGAGTTCAGCCGCTATTGCTGCCCACTTACACAATGGCCCGCCCGCACAACCCGGCCCAGTCGCACATGCACTGGAAGTCCAGGAAGCTGCCAGCGGCGACATTTTCGCCATGCTCGAGCTAACCGACGAACAAGTACAAGCACTGCGTGACAATGCGCTTTATGTACAAGTACATAGTGAAAACAATGGCCCTGGGGAACTGCGCGGCTGGATTTACCTGCGCAGCCATTTCGACAGCTGATACCAAGAATTCAAAGAGGCAATACCATGACAATTTCAAAGCTCAAACTTAGCAAGCAGATCGGTATCAGTTTACTGCTGGGCGGCGCGTTAGCAGCCTGTGATAGCGGCAGTGCTCCAGCAGAATCAACAGTCGCTGTTGCAGCTGGACCCAGTTTTGACAGCCAGGCATCGTCGGGTTCCGACTTGTTCGCCACCAATTGTGCAGCCTGTCACGGCGCCAATCTGGAAGGCACACGTCTTGGCCCGTTGTTAACCGGCGGCGCGTTTCTACAACGCTGGGGCACACAAACACCAGCACTGCTGTTGGGTAATATTCAAGCCAACATGCCACCCGGCGGCAGCGGCAATCTCAGCGATGACGACTATGTTGCAATCGTTGCGCATATCCTCAATGAGAATGGCGTCGATTCAGTCACTGAGCCATTAACCGCCAGCACGGACTTTACCATTGCCGACAACGTCTCCGCCGTCGTGGCGCGTCGTGAACGCCCTGAACCTCCGGCACCACAAGGCCTGACTGTCGCCGGAAACACGGAAGACTTTGTCGAATTTGTGCCACTGACAACCGAGCGACTCGAAAATCCGGATCCGGCTGATTGGCCGTCTCACCGCCGCAACCCTCACGGCCACAGCTATAGTCCGCTGGATCAGATCAACACTGACAACGTGCGTGGCATGACACTGGAATGGGTCTGGAACATGCACGAAGGCGACTCCGAACCGGCGCCACTGGTCTATAACGGCATCGTCTATCTGATCAATCCGGGCAATGTTATTCAGGCGCTGGATGGCAGGACTGGCGAGCTGATCTGGGAACACTGGACGGGTCCAGCCAATGGTCAGGACATGCGCAACATCGCCATGTATGACGACAAGATTATTCAAGCCACTACAGATGCACGGTTAGTGGCATTGGATGCCCGCACTGGCGAACAAGTATGGGAAACCGAAATAGCTGATTCCAGCCTTGGCTTCTCCAATTCGTCCGGCCCAATCATCGCCGATGGCAAAGTCATTACTGGCCTGGCAGGTTGCGCTCGTTATATTCCGGAAGACTGTTATATCAGCGCTCATGACGCCACAACAGGGGAACTGGAATGGCGGTTCAACACAATCGCACAAGCAGGCGAACCCGGTGGTGACACCTGGGGCGACCTGGACAATGTTTTCCGCGCCGGTGGTGAGACCTGGATTACCGGCACTTACGATCCGGAAACGCGCCTGACTTACTGGGGTACTGCCCAGCAAAAACCCTGGGTACCTGTTAGTCGTCATCTGACCATTAACGATGCCGGCTTGTTCACCAACTCAACAGTGGCCGTTGATATCGATACTGGCTCACTGGATTGGTACTTTCAGCACGTACCTGCCGAAGCACTGGATCTCGATGAAGTGTTTGAGCGCGTATTGGTCAACCGCGGCGACGAGCGTCTGGTCTTCTCGCTAGGCAAGTATGGCATCCTGTGGAAAAACGATCGCGTCTCTGGCGAATTCCGCGGCTTTGCCGAAACGGTCTTCCAGAATTCCTTCACTCACATCGACCCGGAAACGGGAGCGGTCACTTATCGTGAAGACATTCAGAATGCCCAGCTGGATCAATGGACTTCGTCCTGTCCTTCAAGTGCTGGCGGCAAGGACTGGCACTCCATGACCTATCATCCGCCAACAGGGTTGATGATCGCTCCACTTAGCCAGACCTGTCTGGAAAATGCGGCGCGGGAAGTTGATCTGGTACAAGGCGGGGGTGGCCTTGCAGCCAGCCGTAAATTTTTCGAAATGCCCGGTACCGATGGCAAGCTTGGCAAGCTCGGCGCCTATAACATAGATACTATGGAAGAAGCGTGGAGCTTCGAGCAACGCGCTTCATATCATACCGGTACGATATCCACTGGCGGCAATTTGCTGTTTGCTGGCGATCTCGATCGCTACTTCCGCGCGCACGATGTCGAAACCGGCGAAGTCTTGTGGGAAACCCGATTGGGCACTTCAGTACAGGGCCACCCTGTTGCGTTCGCCATCGACGGCAAGCAATACATTGCTGTCACTGCAGCGCTGGGCGGTACAAGCCCGCGTACCGTGCCGAGTGTAATCGCCACGGAAATCACTTATCCGGATCATGGCAATGCGATCTACGTGTTCAGTCTGCCAGACTAAGTGAGCCATCGCTTTGATGAGTAGCAAGCGAGGCCTGGCGTCGGATAGTATTCGACCGACGGGCTTCGTTGTTCTCATTGGCGTTATTCTGGTTGTCGTGGAACTGCGCTTGGAACTGCTTCAGGCTTGAGAATTGGGCCGCACCGAAATCTCCAGTCGCAGCATGGATTTGTAATGCGAAGACTGGCGTGCCAGTCACACTGAAGTGAGCATCGATTGCATTATCGAAACCTGCAACAAACAGCAGGAAATGACCCCGCATGATATCTCTACCAGGCTTTTTTACTGTAATTCCATCACTACCCGAAGTATGCGGTTGTTGCTGCTGAACCGGCTAGCAGGCTATGATTTCGCACTGGAAGCCGCTATCCGGCGCTATGTGACTGAAATTCTGTCATTCCCGATGGGTCGGTACTGGACCGAACGCCGGCTGGAGCGCAATGCCTGGTCAGCAATTTTGCGCGGCATTGCACGCGAAAAATCGGACCGGGACGAAGATACCTCATCTATTTGCAACGACATTGTTACTGCACACGAAGACTTCTTCGGCATCACTAGTGATCCGGCTTCCTACCAAGACCATCCCCGCACCCGGAGGCAGCCATGGGCAAGCGCTTTGATCAGCTGAACAGTGATCTCATCAATTTCATTGAACATCAGAAACTCTTTTTTGTCGGCACTGCAGCAGATGACGGTACGATCAATGTCTCTCCGAAAGGCTTTGACGCCTTGCGGGTCCTGTCTGAACAACGCATCGTCTGGTTGAACATAACCGGCAGCGGCAATGAAACCGCAGCACATCTGGCTCAGAACAATCGCATGACCATGATGTTCTGCGCCTTCGATGGCCAGCCAAAAATCTTGCGACTGTATGGCAAAGCCCGCGCCGTACATCCCCGCGATCCTGACTGGGAAGAACTGGGAGCTTTGTTTACACCGCATCCGACCGCGCGTCAGTATGTGGATTTTACGATTGAACTGGTGCAGACCTCTTGCGGGTTTGGAGTGCCATTTTTTGACTTCAAGTCGGAACGCGACAACTTCGACAAGTGGATCGCGAGCAAAGGCGACGAACCGATCGAAAATTACTGGCGCGCGCGCAATCAGGTCAGCCTGGACGGGCTGCCAACACACATACTGGACGAGGAAACATCATGAGCGACGAACAGGAACCACAAGCCCAACCTGAGTCCGAACCGGAAGCTGTCGAGAAACCCGCCAGTAATATTGGTCGTATAGAATGGCTCGACCTGACTGTACACGATGCGCCGAAAATACGTGATTTCTACAAGTCAGTAGTTGGCTGGAAGAGTGAAGACGTCGATATGGGCACCTACGCCGACTACAACATTAATCTACCCGGAAGTGGCGACACCATCGCCGGGGTATGTCATGCACGTGGCCAGAATGCAAACCTGCCAACACAATGGTTGGTTTATGTGCGCGTCGAAGATGTCGCTACCAGTGCGGCCACTTGTGAAGCCAAAGGTGGCAAGGTTATCGATGGACCGCGGCGCATGGGTGGTAGTGACTTCTGTGTCATTCAGGACCCGGCTGGCGCCGTCATGGCACTATTGTCCGACAAACCGAAATGAGGAAGTGAACATTGAATAGTCCAATGACCGGCCAGTGCCACTGTGGAGCAGTGCAATTCACTGTCCACAATAACGACGCGCTCGACAATCCTATGCGCTGTAACTGCTCTCTTTGTCGGCGCAAGGGCGCCATCATGGGCACCTCCCCGTTGAGTCAATTTGAAATTACTGCAGGTGCTGACAAGTTGAGCCTGTATCAGTGGAATTCCAAAGTCGCCAAGCACTTCTTCTGTTCGATCTGCGGAATCTATACGCATCACCAACGCCGGCGCCGCCCTGATGAAGTTGGTTTCAATGTGGCCTGCCTTGACGATTTCGACCCGACAAGCCTGACTGACGTAAATATGATTGATGGGCAGACTTTCTCCATCGTCGATGGTACTCAGTCCGGAGCCTAGTCTATGGTGGGTATCGTGCATAAGATTTATATCGCCGCGGACAAGCGTGACGTGGTGGTCGGTATCGAAGAAGCCATTCTCGAGAAGGACAAGGGGATAGTCGGTGATCGCTATCATGCCTTAGCAGAGATTGCGGCCGCCGATGGCAAGGCTGCGCCAGAGAATCAGGTGACACTTGTGGACAAGGACGAACTCGACGCCTTTCTTGCCAAGCACAACGCAGATTTGGACTATGGTGATTTTCGGCGCAGCATTGTCACCTCTGGAATCGACCTTAACGCCTTGGTGGGTAAGGAATTTGTGTTAGGGGAAGCCAGATGCCTTGGTGTAGAATTGTGCGAACCCTGCGCTTATTTGGCGGCCAGCGTTCACAAGGCGGTACTGCCAGATCTGGTACACAGAGGCGGCTTACGGGCCGTGGTAGTGGAGTCTGGAAAAGTGCGACCTGGCACCATCATTAAAAGTGCCTGATTAGAAAGTCTCTGCTTAGACAGTGCCAGCCGTCTCGCCTGTCTTATGGGCAGGACAATTGGTCAATCAGATCAAGGCAATTCGGGATAGATAGCACAAGTTTCCCGACTGATATGTTAAGCTTTGATCCCCCTGTAGCGTCACACCGGCGTGCAGAGCTAGTAGGCTCAAACTCTAAATTCATCAAATTTCCGGGATCTAATCGTGAAAATAGGCATACTGTCCAGAAACCGTCGACTTTACTCGACACGCCGACTCATTGAGGCTGCTGAAGAGCGCGGCCATGAAGTGCGCGTGCTGGACGTCTTGCGCTGCTACATGAATATCACCTCACACCGCCCAAGCATGCACTATCGAGGGGAGAACCTGGAGCCGCTTGATGCAGTGATTCCACGTATCGGAGCGTCAGTAACGTTTTACGGTACTGCTGTTTTGAGACAGTTTGAGATGATGGGCGTCTACCCATTGAACGAATCCGTGGCGATCTCCCGGTCGCGCGACAAATTGCGCTCGCTGCAGCTCCTGTCTCGCAAGGGCATTGGTTTGCCAGTAACCGGCTTCGCCAGCAAGCCTGACGATATTCAGGATTTGATCAAAATGGTTGGCGGGGCACCGCTGGTCATCAAACTTTTGGAGGGTACCCAGGGTATTGGTGTGGTATTGGCTGAAACACGCAAAGCGGCAGAGTCAGTCATCGAATCCTTTCTTGGCCTCAAGGCCAGTGTATTGGTTCAGGAGTACATCAAGGAAGCTGGCGGCGCCGATATTCGCTGCCTCGTTGTGGACGGCAAAGTTGTTGCTTCCATGAAGCGTCAAGCCAAAGATGGCGAGTTCCGTTCCAACATCCACCGCGGAGGAACCGCATCCCTCATCAAAATTACTCCTGAAGAGCGCTCCACGGCGGTTCGTGCTGCCAAGACCATGGGGCTTAACGTCTGTGGTGTCGACATACTGCGTTCAGCCCATGGCCCACTGGTCATGGAAGTGAATTCCTCGCCCGGACTGGAAGGCATCGAACAGGCAACCGGCAAAGACGTTGCCGGATTGATAATCACGTTCATGGAAAAAAATGCCAAAGCGGGTAAAACGAGAACACGCGGACGTGGCTAAAGTTAAACCTGAAGACGTGTTACATATCGCCGGGCAAGAGATCCTGCCCGGTGAGACCCGCATGATTGATCTGCCGGTACCCAGTCTCTACACTCATACTCAACTTGAAATGCCTATTCAGGTTATTCGTGGCAAGAAACCGGGCCCAACAATGTTCGTTTCTGCAGCTATTCACGGCGATGAAATCAATGGCGTTGAGATCATCAGGCGAATACTTAATCAGAAAGCCATAAAAAGGTTACATGGCACTTTAATAGCCATTCCAGTAGTTAACATTTTTGGCTTTATCAACCAATCGCGCTACTTGCCTGACCGTCGCGATCTCAATCGCTCGTTTCCAGGCTCCGAATCCGGTTCTCTGGCTGCGCGAATCGCCCACCTTTTTCTCAATGATATCGTGTCGCATTGCACTCATGGTATCGACTTGCACACGGCGGCGATTCATCGCGAGAATTTCCCGCATATTCGCGCCGTACTCGATGATGAAGAAACCGAGCGCATGGCGAAAGCATTCGCCTCACCAGTAATTCTCAACAGTGAGATTATCGATGGCTCTTTGCGCAAAGCCGTGGAAGCCAAGGGTATCAATATTATTGTTTATGAGGCTGGCGAAGCGCTACGTTTTAATGAATTCGCCATTCGCGCTGGCGTGCGCGGCGTCATGTCAGTCATGCGTGAAATCGGCATGCTCACAACAAGCAAACAGCCGCGTAAGAAACCTTATACTGAAGTGGCTGGCGACAGTACGTGGATTCGCGCGCCACAAAGCGGCATCGTCCGACTCATCAAGCCTCTTGGCTCCTGGGTCAAGAAGAACGAAGTCCTCGGCGTGGTGGCCGACCCGTTCGGCGAGCAGGAACAGCAAGCCCTGTCTCCTTATGATGGCATTGTCATCGGCAAGACGAATTTGCCACTGGTCAATGAAGGCGAAGCGCTATTCCATATCGCCAAGGTTCGAAGCGTCAATACGCGCGAACACGTCGAAGAGTACCAACAAGTACTCGACCCGACCTCGGATGACGGCAAGCCAGCCGATCCACCGGTCAACTAAATCACCCCTTTCATTATCGATGCTTGGTTTGGAGTAGATTCACCATCACCAGTAGCCAAGTATGATTGTGCGCGTTTAATGCCCGCGCACAAAACTCATTGCGCTCAGCAAAGCTCCGACAGGCTGCCACGGTGTAAAACCGATGTGGCAGCCAAACCTGGCCATACTGAATGCCAGCCTCTTGCATTTTCTCAAGAGCTTGCAACAAGCTTGCCCTGCGTATAGTCCATTACCGCTTGCTGAATCTCTTCGCGGGTATTCATCACAAACGGACCATGATGCACTATGGGCTCACCAATAGGCTTGCCAGTGATAACCAGCACTCTGCTACCGGCATTGGCCTGTACCTTCAATTTGCCTTCTCTTGAGAGTCGTGCCATGCGCCCCTTGTCCAGTGCATAGGCTTTGTCGCCGATCAACACTGCGCCTTCGTACACATACACGAGCGCGGTGTATCCCTGCGGTACATCGATCTCCAGATGTTGGTCTTCATTGAATGCCAAATCCAGATAGCCTGGATCCGTGGTCAGCCCGCTAACGGCGCCGGCAACTTCCTTGCCATTGACCAACAGACTACCGGCGATGCTTTTGACATCCACACCCGCAATGTTCACAACCGGTATAGAGTCAGCCGCAAGGTCACTATAGGTAGCAGGTGTCATTTTTTCTGCCGCAGGCAGATTGACCCATAGCTGAAAGCCGCGCATGCGACCCTCTTCCTGCTGTGGCATCTCTGAATGGATTACGCCTGAACCGGCTTTCATCCACTGCACGTCACCCGGCCCCAGTTTGCCGACGTTCTGCATATGGTCACGGTGCTCCATGTAGCCTTCCAGCATATAGGTCACGGTTTCAAAACCGCGATGCGGATGGTCAGGAAAACCACCAATGTAGTCAGCCGCTTCATCCGAGCCAAATTCATCAAGCATGAGGAACGGATCAAAGCGCGCCAATTCCTGGCCACCGAACACACGCTTCAGACGTACGCCGGCACCATCGCTGGCTTGTTGTGCCACCAATACTTCTTCGATATCACGCAATTGAGTCGTCATGCCGCTTGCTCCTTTGTTTGGCTGTCGCGCAGCGATTGGCTGGCCCAGCGCTTGATGTCCTGTCTTGCCTTGCTGATCGCCTGTTGGCGTTGTTCATCGCCCAGATTCAATCCACTGGCAGATATGATGTCGACTTTGTCGATGCCAAGGAAGCCGAGAAAGTGTTGCATGTAAGGACGCAGGAAATCACCCCCATCGTTATCATGATCACCACCCATTGTGGCAACCAACAGGGCCTGCTTGTCATCGAGCAAACCCTGAGGGCCTTGTTCGGTGTATTTGAATGTCACGCCGGCTCGCGCCACATGATCGTTCCATGCTTTCAGCATGGATGGGACGGTAAAGTTATACATAGGTAATGCAATCAGTAACAGATCGGCTTGCTGCAACTCGGCAATGAGGCTATCCGAGAACGCGACCTTGGCCTGTTGCTCGTCGCTGCGATCCGCTTCTGGCGTCATGAGAGCCTGTAACCAGGCATTGTCGACATGCGGGATTGGTGTGGCAGACAAGTCACGCTCGACAATCTGCACCCCGTTATCCTTGCCGTGCAAGTCCCGCAGTGACTCGATAACAGCATCGGTAAGCTCCGTCGAAACGCTGCTCGCACCGAGAATACTGCTGGTTAAACGTAAAACTTTAAGCATCTTGACCTCCAAAAAGCGTTGAATTGGCTTGATGGGGGGTACTTTACGCCATATTATTCGATCATATGTCGCAATTTATGCGTATTATTAATCTAATTATTCGAACTGTGTATCAAACTATTTTTCTAACTACGCTTTCGGGCTATTTGTTCGCACTATGAATTATCCACGTATTTCCCTGGAACAATGGCTGGCCTTTAAAACGGTCGTGGATGAAGGCTCGTTCGCCCTGGCTGCGGAGGCCCTCAATAAAAGTCAGTCGACGGTTAGCTATGCGGTCAGCCGCCTGAACGAGCAATTACCAGAACCGGTGCTGGTACCCAAGGGGCGCAAAACAGTTCTGAGTGACACCGGTAAAATACTCTACCCTTATGCCCAGCAACTCCTGAATCGGGCCTGTGATGCAGAAGCTGTGGCCAAATCATTGGCTCAGGGGGTGGAGGCGGAAGTGACTATTGCCGTCGACAGCCTGCTTAACATAGACGCTTTGCTGTGCGCGTTTGAGACCTTTTCACAGCAGTTTCCCCACACCCGCCTGCGCTTGCTGGAAACCACGCTGTCAGGCACCACAGAAGCCCTGCTGGAACGCCAAGCTGACATTGTACTGAGTGCGACGACGCCAGTTGGTCTTAGCAGCATTTTGCTTACCGAAATCACCATGGCTCCTGTCGCTGCGCCCGAACACCCCTTGATCAAGGGTCGCAATGCGGTATCTGAGCTGGAACTGAGCAGCCACCGCCAGGTGGTGCTGCGTGACTCCGGATCGCGCCAGAAACAGGATTCTGGCTGGCTGAAGGCCGAACAGCGCTGGACTGTCAGTCATTTCGCCAGCAGCATCAAAATCCTCAAGTCGGGTCTGGCTTTCGCCATTCTGCCGCTCAACTGGATCAGTGCAGAACTCGCCAGTGGCACCTTGCAACGCATTCCTCTTGGCGAGACCCTGGAGCGCAAACTCCCTCTGTACTTGATGCTGACCGATAAGCAGTTTGCCGGCCCCGCCACCCGGGCTTTGCACGCCATCATCGCCGCCACGGATTTGGCAGAAGCCGGCTGACTTGTTTTCCCTCGCCGCAGCAGCGAATACCGTTACCTGTAGCTATTCAGCTTGTATTCAGCGGCTTGCTGTAGCCTCGGACTTACACTTGATTGAAGACATCAACCGCCTGGTTCAGACCCGCGTCGTCGGGTTATCACCCGGGCGCTGCAAACTATTAACGTAGCCAGTAGCGGTCAAACAAACATTGTGGTTGAACAATATAGTAGTAGGACAAAACAAAGAGGACTGAAAACGATGAAAACTTTGTTGCTAAGTTCAATAGTGCTTCTCGCCATGGGCATGAGTACAACAGCCTCAGCAGATTCATGGAACGCCCGATACTCTCGATACGCTCATCACTCTTCTGCCAGCCATGCCAGGCACTACAGTCCGAATCGTCATTGGAACGCCTCTTATGGCAATCACTGGAATCGCTTCGACCGTGGCTACAACCGTTTTAGCCATCGCTCAAGCTTCAATCGCCACAATAACAACTACTTCAGCGTGTCTTATGGCCGCGGCTGGAATAACGGCTGGCGTCACCGCCGCCACAATTACAGTAGTGATGTAGGCATTCTGGTGGGCGGCATTGCTCTGGGCTCCTTGCTCAGCAATGCAGCGCATGATCGCCATGCGCCTGCCACTGTTACCCGTACCGTCTATCGCGCTCCGGTAACCAGAACCCAAGTTGTACGCCAGACTGAAGTCGTCTACTCACAGCCGGCAGCAGCACCGGTCAGCACTGTTCCGAATCGCCGCTTACTCCGTGACCTGCAAGGCAATTGTTTTGAAATCACCCGCAACAGCGTTGGTGACGAAGTGCGTGTCCAGCTAGACCCGTCGGAATGTCGCTTCTAGACACAACGCAAGTGCCAGACAATTTTGCGGACCTCTTGCGTTGGTCCCACCTACCTAACCACTCTTGCTAACTGATACGCGATCATGCCTTTCGGTTGGCGAGGCGTTCCCGGTTATTGGGTATTACACTTCTACTGGACTACTCAAGCCTGGTCAATCAATAGTAAGATATTCACCCAGCACTCGCGGTCGCTGACCAGTACCGCGCATTGTCTTGACCACAGGGAGCCGCGGCATTACTTACGCTATGAACAAATTGATCGCCTTTTCAATCCTGAGCGTGCTCTTGGCCGCATGCGCTACATCCCCAACCGATCGACGTCAGGTAGTTTTTTATTCTGAAGAACAGATGGCGCAACAAGGTGAAGCCGCTTATCGTCAAATGCAGGATCAAATTCCTATTACCGAGAACCGCAACCAGACGAACTATGTGCAGTGTGTCGCCGATTACATTATTGAAGCGCTTAGTGACGAACAGCGTAATGCCAATGTTTGGGAAGTCACCGTATTCGACAATGAGCAAGCCAATGCGTTTGCGTTGCCGGGCGGCAAGATTGGCGTCTATAACGGCCTGCTCGATGTAGCTGTTACCCAGCATCAGTTAGCCGCGGTTATGGCCCATGAAGTTGGTCACGTTATAGCCAATCACAGTAACGAGCGTGCCAGCCAGTCTACTATCAGAACCGTTGGTGTGACTGCCGCGCGCATCTTTGGAGTATCCGACACTGCGATTGAGGCTATCGACTATGGCACCCAGATCGGACTGTTTCTGCCGTTCAATCGGACGCAAGAAAGTGAAGCTGATGTGGTTGGCTTGATGCTGATGGCCGAAGCAGGTTTCAACCCACAGCAGAGCATCACCTTGTGGGAAAACATGAATGCGGTTGGCGGTCAGCGCCCCCCGGAATTTCTTTCCACACACCCGGCACCTGAAACGCGCATGTCGCGACTCAATGAGATGATGAGTGCTGCCCAGACTCTGCGCCGACAAGCACAATCGCAAGGGCTTAACCCGGATTGCGTTTACCTGCGTCGCTAAACGCTTGCATTGCCACGTGCCAGTTCAGGCGTTTGTTGCCTATTTAAGGCCTCTTCGCACTAAAACCTATTCTTTCTCGATTGCTGGCCAATTGCTATCGGCCTGTTCGATAAAACTTTCCATGTCGTCGCGCCACTGAGCATTGATACTTCGATTGTAGTTCAGGTAGAGCTTACCTTCGTGAATCGTCCATAAATCTGGCTCGGCACTGGCAGTTTCCCCATTGGCCACCGCGAATGCACAATAGCCACCATACTGCGGGGCGTACGCTTCCGGGTCCGCCCTAAACATCTGCAAATTTTCTTGCGAACTGAATAGCCACTGTGCGCCTTTATATTCCATGCTAAATTCAGCAGAACCTTCGACCGGCATTCCTTCGGTAAAATAGGCCACAGCGTCATAGCCCTTGATCGCTTTATTGCTAAAGAAGCCGGTATAAACCTCATCAACGGCCGCCGCAGCGTTGCCGCTCAGCGCTATCGCAACTGAGAGCAGTATCGTTCGTAGCAAATTTTTCGGGGTATCAGTCATTGCATTGCCCTTCATTGAGATGTTGTTTGTTCCCATTTAATAATCAGACCGCTGCGTTTGCAGTTTTATTTCCCGCCAGGTAGTCCTTTCTCCGCATCCATAAAATTATTAACGCCGACAACCAGACCCCGCAGGCCAAGGCAAAAAGTTGGCCACCATCTCTTGCACCGTCCTCGTTGAGGACAACACTTACACCAAGAGGCGTAAACAGATGAAAGAAAATAGCGCCAGATATAACAATCAACGCGATAGTGGCACCGACCGGCTGTGTCGGCCTGAAGAGCAACAACGCCGCTGCTATTAATTCCACGCTACCGACTATATAACCGCCATAGGCAGCAAAGTTTCTCGAAGGACTATCGGGCAACCCAATAGTCATCATCCAATTCCCTATCGTGCCGAAGATGTGTTGGGTTTCAAAAGAATTGCTGAACTTGAAAAACAACGACTGCACGAAGATGATCGCGATAAACGCCGCCAACGCCCAAGGCAACTTGCTAAGTAAATGCTGTTTAGACATGGTCTGATTCTCTCTAAAGTCTGTGTCAACTAGACCATCGCTGCGGGGAAATCTTTCACCGACGAGAAATCCAGATTTCTTCCAAACCCTCACTGGTTTGTAAAGTCGGCAGAAAATCAAACAGCGTAGAACTGCAGTCGCGAGATAGCAGGTGGATCGAAAGTGAGATAAAAGACGTGAGAGAAGGTGAAGAGTTGATCGATGGATTAAAAAAAGGGGTTGCGCCCGAAAGCGACAACCCCACCCTGCTTGAAAAGGTCATGATATGCCTTTCAGCCCCTGGTTTTATGCCCACGGGGGAAAGCATCATCACGGTCTCTAGTGAACCATAGTTGCCTGAGCGCAGCATTGCGCTAAATCAACTTTTACTTATCAACTTTTACCCATTAATTTCCAGCTACCAATTTCCAGCTACCAACACCCGGCGGGAACGTCGTTTTTTGCCACACTCTCAATACGACAGAGGCGTTTATTCGCCTTCTGTGAGAAAGGCGTAGAGGAATGCGCGGGTCTCTTTCAGATATAGCAAAGCAATTACTTTAGTATTTTAATGAAAGTCGGAATAACAGAACTACACACGCAACCCAGAACAAGCGCTCTCTTACTCAGCGCCAACGTCAGCGGCAAACCAGCTGCATTAATGCTGTCATCCTGTCCACAACCCATGCCCGTCACCCGAGTTGGTCGCCTCAATCAGCGCCTCAATCCACTTGATGACTCGCGCGGCCAAGGCTTGAGATTCACTATATATAGTGGTAAATTACAAACTGCAATACAGCATAGAGGTAATGTCGTCTTGCACCCGCCCGTGGCACGGCCCCTCCACACCTCTCATGTCTGTGCCCGGGTGCTCCTTGAGTCGCCCTGTCCTTCATCCAGCCACTTTTCATGTCTGTGAAGGGCAGGGATACTCTAGAGAGTCCTTTCCAATAGACAATCAGAAGACAAAATTCCAGTCAGGCCTTGGCCCAACGAAGATAAATCACCCCCGATAGCAGTCTTGCCGGCGGCACTCGCGTGCCACCAACAGACTCATAAGTAGGGCTGAGACAGGGCAGAGACAGATTAAACTGCCTTTGCAAAATGCTTACGCGGAATCTTCTTCGCGCTGCAAATGAACATCCATCTGCGGGAACGGAAATGACAAACCGTTTTGTGGGAATTGCTTGTAGACCTTCTCGTTCATGCTGAAATGTACTGGCCAGTAGTCGCCGGTCGCCGCCCATACACGGACGACAATATTGACCGAGCTGTCGGCCAATGTATGCAGCGCCATAAACGGCTCCGGGTCTTTCATAATGCGCTCATCTTCAGCAATCAATTTTTTCAGCACTTCGTAGGCCTTGTCGACATCGTCGCCATAAGAAATCCCGAAGGTCCAGTCCACGCGTCGCGTCGCCTGGGTTGAGAAGTTGATCATGGAATCGGTTGCCAAGGGGCCGTTCGGAATCAGCACGGTCTTGTTGTCCGGTGTAGTCAAAATGGTGACAAAGATCTGAATCTCTTTGACCGAGCCCATGTAGCCTTGCGCTTCAATGAAATCACCCACTTTATAAGGCTTGAAGAACAGGATCATGACGCCGCCGGCAAAGTTCTGCAGCGTGCCTGACAGCGCCAGACCGACAGCCAGACCAGCAGCACCGAGAATAGCGATAAACGAGGTCATCTCGACGCCCAGCATGCCCAGCGCTGTGATATAGACAATGACCTTGAGCAGAATGGAAATCAGACTGGCAAGAAAACTGCGCAATGAAGGGTCAACGCCGCTCTTTTCGAACATCTTGCGAATAGCCGACATAATCAAACTGACGACATAGAGGCCAATTACCAGCGTGGCCACACCAGCCAAAATTTTGGTGCCGTAGGTTATTGCCAGTGCGGTGAGTTGCTCGGTATCAAATTCCATTATGATTTCCTATTACTATTGTTTGTTTGAACGTACCACGGAGCGTACGCAGTCCACCAATAAAAAAGGGAAGGCTACAATAGCCTTCCCTCAGCAACCTCAGTCTTGCGACCTTGCGGACAGGCTTAGCTACGATCCTCTAATTGAACCGCACGCGCTACCAGAGAGTATTCCCGAACTTGCCCTTCCAACTCAAGGGTTGATTGGGCACCAGCGTCCTGCGCATAGTGTTCGGCTTCCTGGCCACTGAGAACGTGCTCGCTCAATACCCCGTATACGACACCACGCTGCATACTGGTTTCAATGGGGACAAAAAAACCGTAATCCTCAAATGTGATCCGCGCATACTGATCGCCATCGACCAGAATCATCCAGCAGCCCTTGGCCTGACACACTTCCGTCACCTGACCCTGAACTTTCACCATCGAGTCAACGCCGCTATCCAGCTGCGTAATCGCCTCTGAGAGGGTCAGCGCAGGGACTTCGGCTGGCATCGGCGCACCAAAAGCCTGATCAGCAGAAAAGGGAGTATCAGCGGTGACCGATGCCACGCTGCCAGTGAATAGCAATACCATCAAAGTTTGTAGCAATCGCATGTCTTATACTCCTTGTCCGGCACTCCACTCTGCTTTGGTTGGAGGCAAGTTATTGTGATTCTATTGCTGCAATTTGGCCCTAATGACAAAGCCCTTAAAGAGACTTCAAGAATGCCATGAGCTGTTCTTGCTCACTGGCACTCAGAGTCGCATACGTATCCGGCATCAGTGACTCGTCGGCATCGGAGATAGAAGCTACCCGATCTTTAAAGTAAGTCACCCAACGCCGGCCATCGCTACTCTGAATCTGTACAGCCAGTTCAGAGTCATTCCGGTAACGGCCACTCACGATAGTGCCATCATTCTGCTCAACAATCTTGGCGCCATATCCTTCGACAATATCAGCAGAAGGATTTAGCAATGCGCGTTCGATAGCGCTGTCTTCCAAGCGTGCTGATAAACCATCCAGCGCCGGGCCGACCGAACCACCCTGCTCATTGTAAGTGTGGCAGGTAACACAGCCTGCCTTGTTGTTAAACAATGTCTCACCAGCGATAACCATTGGGTCATCGGAAGGACCAGATTCTTCATTGCCCAATGACAGACCAGGCTTGCCCTGCAATACGCGTACATACGTGGCGATATCGAAAATCTCTTCGTCACTGAAGGAATTACCCCAGGCGGCCATGCCGGTTCCAGCACGGCCATCGGTAATGACTGCCAGCAAATCTTCATCTGACATGCGGTTAGCCTGAGTGTCCACCAGCGACTTGCCCATGGCTTGCCCTTCACCAATGCCGCCATGACAGACAATACAATAAGCTTCATAGAGCTCCTGACCCTCACCGACACCGGCATTTACCACCACTGATGTCAGCGCCAGTGCCAGCGCAGCACAACAATTTTTTAACTTCATAATTGACTACCTTATTCGGGGATGCCAGGCACCCCCGAATATTGATTTCATTAGCATCAGCCTAGTGGGCTGACTATGACTACAAACTGAACAGGATGTAGTTTCCTGGCGAGATACCAGCACCTACGCCATCGCGTGAAACCGGATTGCGCGTACCGGAGGCAATACCAATGTATTGCACGCCATCAATCACAAAACTGGTCGGTGGCGCGTAAACACCGCTGCCGGTCTGGAATTGCCAAAGGACTTCGCCAGTTTCATCATCATAAGCACGCAGATAACCATCAGCTGCACCGGAGAAAACCAGTCCGCCACCAGTTGCCAAAGTGCCTGCCCAGTTAAAGCTGCCAGGGCTTTCCACTTGCCACTTGATTTGACGGTCCCGAATATCATAAGCAACTACATAACCAGTACCTGATGGCTCAAAGCGTGGAATACCACCCAGATCCATAGTGCCAGGTCGCCCTTCTCCCTCGCGGCGAATAAAGGTCGTACCCCATTCAGTCACAGGAATGTAGAGCATGTTGGTGTCCGGGCTGTAGGAAGCCGGTGGCCAGTTCTTGCCGCCGTACAATCCGGGGAATACCACTTTGTCCGCTGGTTCATAGAACTCTTCACGTAATACCGGCTTGCCACGCTCGTCGCGTTCGGCCCAGTTCACTCGGGTGTATTCATCTGCAAACAGGAACGCACCTGTTTCTCTGTCCAGTGCGTACACGTGACCATTTCGGGAAACATGAACAATCATCTTGCGCATCTGGCCCGCATACATCTCATCGATGACCATCGGCTCAGACGTGGAGTCGTGATCGAATTCATCACGGGGTGATGTCTGGTGGTACCACTCCAACTCTCCAGTATCGGCGTGCAGTGCAACAACTGAGTTGGTGTACAGATTGTCGCCACGACGTACGGCGTTATTGATATCCGGCCAGGGGTTACCTGTGCCCCAGAAAATCAGATCCATTTCCGGATCATAAGTACCGGTCACCCAGGTTGGGCCGCCACCGGTTTCCCAGGAATCGCCTTCCCAGGTGTCATTATTTGGATCGTCCGGACCTGCTGTGGTGTAAAAGCGCCAGCGCAATTCGCCAGTGTTCACATCATAAGCATCGATGTAGCCACGGATACCAAACTCACCACCGCCCACACCGATCAGGACCATGTCCTTGACGATCAGAGGTGCACCAGTGATAGAGAGCGACTCGCGATGGTCGCCGACTTCGGCGTCCCAAAGCTGAATGCCAGTCTCGGCATCAAAGGCGATAAGATGGGCGTCGAGTGTGCCCCAAAAAACCTTGTCTTCGTATAAAGCCACGCCACGGTTGTGGGGGCCACAGCACAAGTCAACGTTTTCAAAATCGTGGTCATAGCGCCACAGCGTGTCGCCAGTCATAGGATCGACAACGATCAGGTGGCTGTTGGCTGTAGTCAGATACATGCGACCATCATTCACCATGGCCGTTACTTCGAAGGCGCCCCCTGTGACACCTGTTTGTTTGATCCAGACGGGGCTCAGATCGGCAACCGTCTCTTTATTGATCTGGTCGTCCGGCATGTAGCGCCAGGCACCATAGTTTTTGCCATAGTGGACCCAACGATCACTGAGTTCCTGGGCATTTTCCAGCACTTCGGTAGTGACGTCCTGGGCATTTACGACTGTTGCCAGGAGCATTGTCCCCAGCGCCAGTATTGACGAATACATCTTAGTCATTGAGAAACCTGTTGTTATAAATAGGTGATAGTGTGTGTCAGACCGGGATTGCCTGACAGGCCGGCATTCGTCCGCCAAAACGACCGGAAGCCAATTAAGCTATAAACACTTGGGGCTGTCAAACCCACTGCCGGGAGCTGAGCAGAAAACACGGTCTATTACCCCTAAACCACTGAACTTACAGCAAATTGCACTGGGCAGTAGGGCGTCATATCATCGCCCCTTCACAAGCCAACACTGAACCGCTACGCGGATCGTCAAAAAGGAATAAAAACAATGATTGTGTATGGTGTCGCACTACTTTCTGCCTGCTTGATTCTTGGCATGCTAATCGGTGAAGCCCTTGGCGTCGCACTCGGCGTTGAAGCCAATGTCGGCGGCGTCGGCATTGCCATGCTGTTTCTGGTTTTCACCAGTAATTCCGACAAATTCAAAGCGTTGACTGAAGGCACTTCAGGCGCCGGCATTCAATTCTGGAGTGCCATGTACATTCCTATCGTGGTGGCCATGGCAGCCCGTCAAAATGTGGCTGCTGCTGTCGATGGCGGTCTTCTGGCACTGCTGGCTGGCGTAGCCGCGGTGGTAGTCAGCTTCGCGCTGGTGCCGGTGATCAGCAAGATCGGCAAGAATGATGCCCCGCCCAGGATCAACGATCAGGGAGCGGTGTAATGGAATTATTAGAAACCGTCTTTGTTCGTAACAATCTGGTCGTTGCCTTCGCGGTAGTCGGTGTGACCATCTGGATTTCCTACTTCTTCGCCGACAAGCTCACGCAGGGCCGTATCCATGGTTCGGCGATTGCCATCGCTCTGGGTCTGCTTGCCGCCTACTTCGGCGGCGTTGCCACTGGTGGCACTCGCGGGGTGGCCGATGTGGCTCTGTTGAGTGGTATTGGCCTGATGGGGGGTGGCATGTTGCGAGATTTCGCGATTGTCGCCACTGCCTTTGGTGTGCAATTCAGCGAGCTTAGAAAGGCCGGATTGGCCGGTGGTATCTCAATCTTCGCCGGAGTCATTGTCTCATTCGTGGTAGGTGCTGCTATTGCGGTGATGTTTGGCTATACCGACCCCGCCGAGATCACCACCATTGGCGCGGGCGCAGTCACCTACATTGTTGGGCCAGTAACCGGCGAAGCCATTGGCGCCAGCAACGAAGTCATCACCTTGAGTGTGGCGGCCGGTCTGGTGAAGTCCATTCTGGTCATGATCGGCACACCATTGGTCGCCCGCTATATCGGTCTGGATAATCCGCAATCGGCAATGGTATTTGGCGGCCTGATGGGCACGACGAGCGGTGTCGCTGCGGGACTGGCGGCAACCGATCCGAAGCTGGTGCCTTATGGCGCGATGACAGCAACCTTTTACACTGGCGTGGGCTGTCTGCTCGGGCCTTCGATTCTGTATTTTCTGGTAAGCGGACTGTTTCCAGCGTAACAGGTAATCAGATTCTTAAATTAACCTGGCGCAATTGGCGCCAAATCCAATTAGCAAAGTGAGAAATACGCATGACAACTGAGTCCTTTCCCCATCTTCGTGCAGGTAATGACAATATAGCGCTTGTTGAAGGTGACACGACCTACACATACGACACTGTAAACGAGCGTATCGATCGTTTCGCAACTGGCTTGTTGGGCGACAAGGCTGACTTGCAGGAGGAGCGCATAGCTTTTTTTATTCCGGCCAGTCTCGATTACGTAACTGTCATGCATGGTGTCTGGCGCGCCGGAGGCATTGCGGTCCCGCTCAATGTCGCCTCTGCCGTAGCTGAACTGGACCACTACCTCACCTGCGCCAGCGTGACCCGCATGGTTGCTAACGGTGAATATCAGGAATCGCTACGTGAGTTATGCGCTGAGCTGAATATCGAACTGGTATCCGTCGACGACGTAATCGCGGAATCCGCAGGCCAGCTACCCGAGATCGATGTCGACCGTCGCGCCATGATGTTGTTTACCAGCGGCACTACCAACAAGCCTAAAGGCGTAGTTAGTACGCATAAGACGATCCGTGCGCAGATCACGACGCTGATCGACGCCTGGTCCTGGACCAGCGATGATGTGATCCCGCTATTTCTGCCGTTGCATCATATTCACGGCATCATCAACATCCTGAGTTGCGGCCTCTGGGCCGGTGCTACAGTACACCTGTTTGCCAAATTCGATATCCCGAAGATTACCGCGCAGATTCAGGCCGGCACATACAATGTTTTCATGGCTGTACCGACGATCTACGTCAAACTGCTGCAGTATTTCGACACCATTCCTGAAGAAGAAGTAAAAAAGATTTGTGCCGGATTTACTGCAATGCGCCTTAACATTTCCGGCTCCGCAGCCTGCCCGGTCAAACTGTTTAACCAGTGGCAGGAACTGACTGATCAGGTTCTGCTGGAACGCTACGGCATGACAGAAATCGGCATGGGGCTTTCCAATCCTTATGATGGCGAGCGCCGCGCTGGTTATGTGGGACAACCGCTACCTGGTGTTGAAGCCCAGCTGTTCGACGAGAGTGATTCACCCATCAACGAAGAAGGCAAACCGGGCGAGATTCGCATCAAGGGCGACAACGTCTTTCTGGAATACTGGGATAACGAAAAAGCCACAACTGAAAGTTTCAAGGATGGCTGGTTCTGCACTGGAGATGTTGCCGTTATCGAGGAAGGCTATTTCCGCATCATGGGTCGCTCATCAGTCGACATCATCAAGTCCGGAGGCTACAAGTTATCTGCACTGGAGATCGAAGGCGTGTTGCTGACTCATGAAGCCATTGCCGAGGTTGCCGTTATTGGCGTTGAAGATGATACCTGGGGCGAGGCCGTCGTCGCCGTTATCGGGCTGAAGGATGGCGCCAGTCTCGACTACAATGATCTGAAAAACTGGTGTGACGGCAAGATGTCCGCTTACAAGATTCCCAAGCAAATCAAAATCGTCGATGCCCTGCCGCGCAATGCCATGGGTAAGGTGACCAAGCCCAAGCTTAAGGAACTGCTCTAGGTTTCATTCAGATGACCTCCTTTAGCATTGCCATGACCCTTTAATTTGTTCGTCGCACTCGAAGTCACTTAGGTCAATATTGGTGGCTTCGAGTCGCGCTGCGGGTTATCTACACAAGCCACTGGCGCCGGCCTTCCAGGCTGCCCTCTCTCCGCAAAAAGCCCAGAAGACGGTCTTTTTGCTGCGCTCGGCGTGCGCCTTTGACGTGCCTTGTGTAGATAACCCGCAGCGCGACTAGACATCTACGTAGCCGAAACGTTATTCAACTTAGAGAAAAATCGAAATTAGATTTTCCAGGGTGAATGTCCAAGCGTCAGGTTTTTGGTTTGTGATGTACGATGGTCAATGGGAACTGCGAGCGCTGAGTCAGGGGGTTGGGATAGACCGGCATTAAATTAAATCGTCTCTATAAATTTTACTGAATTTTATGTCGCCCCCCTAGCTAGAAATCAGAACGCAACTGCAAAACTCAGTCTGAATATTGTAAGAATTCGTGCCATTGCGAGTTAATCCATACGCTTTGGTCGTCTATACGCATGATTCTATCGCGGAATTTCGATTCTCTTTAGCCACATTTGTCACTAAATTAGCTAACAACTTGGGCTGGCTCTATTCTTAAAACAGACGTCATTTTTGATCATGCTGAATGCTGTAATTATTTTTCAATCATCATATACACGAATGATTTCAATATGATATTGCGAGTCATCAATTATTTATGAAGATTAAGAACCACTATCAGAGTCCAAAGAAAGCATATATGGTTTTTAAGTTACTTACTTGAATGATCAGTTACTGGTGTAAGAATTTTACTAGCAGACGAATGGAATAACTTGATGTATCTTCATGATCGTGGGTATGAAATGGATCTGTCTATATCGCGTTTAAAAATTTAAGTTTCATAAAAACGCTATATTTCTTTTCTAATACCCTCTTCCATCCTTTTACAAGACGAAATGAGGAGTGAGTATGAAAAAGATAACCTTAGTACTAGCAATGCTCTGTTTTCCTTCTATGCCCATGCTTGCCCAAGACGGCACAGATACAGTTGCTCGGCTTTCTGCCGATGATTACACGAGCTTTCTGTTGGGAGAATACGAACTACCCGAACATCAAGTCATCGCTACGCTTGCAGATTCAAAAGAATCGAGCGATAGAATGGTGCGATCAAGCGGGAATTATAGTTTCTTTCCGGAGAATCTGACTCCTGTGGCACTAGCTCCTGCTGAAGCTCACGCTATGGCAGTACAGATATACTTTAAATTTGTGGAAGACAATGTTTCTAGACTCGGCTATCAGAATGCATTACGGCTAGCTATGGGCGAGTTGGGCCTAAGCGAAGCAGAAGCTAGGGGCTTTATAGACTTTGCAACCGCATCGGTAAAAGAATATGAGAATCTACTTGTGGAAACAAATATCGAAAACTGTGAGAATTTTAACGATCAGTTATCAACCTCCACTAAGTTAAATGCCGTTCAAGAGATGGCTCAAGCGGAGTCGCAACTCAACTCTCTCGTCATTCAATATTACGATGGCATTACAAGCCGACTTGATAATTCGCTAGGCGTTTCTGTTTATAACAATATGTCTGAGCATGTGGGTCATTTAGCTTCGAGTTTAAAAACCGTTTCTCGAGAGATAGTAAGTTACGCCCCCTCTGAAATCGACTCATCTGTCGCCAGATATACTGCGATGTGTGAAAGATTTGGTTCATTACAGTAGCTAAGAATTCGTCCACTAAAATTGGGAGAAATTACCATGAAATTGGCTAAATTTTGTTTAGCGCTTGTTGCAATTAGTTTGATTACATCAAAAACGTATGCTGCTGAGGAAGGCGGTGAAACTACAACCAACCTCGTTTGGGCCTGTTATTCTTTAAGCGCGGTCCAGCCTTTACCATCAGGAGCGTTCAGAAAATCAGGATGCTTTGCTTATAGCCCAACCTCTTTTTATGTAGAAATGGATCTCGCCGTACAAATTGAGGGATTATCCGCACCAGCAACCAATTGCCCCTCCGAGTCAAGTTACTCTGATTCCAAAGCCGACGACTATGACGCCCCGACAACAAATCAACTCAGACTCGAATGGGGATTTCCTGCCGGTGGTTCTTGGGATGATGAGATTAACGCGAGTGGTTCCTGGGAGGAAGATGTGTCGGGTAACACAAGTGCAGCTGCGGTTGGACCGTATACGAATACATACCCCCCTTGTTACTAGAGTACTAGTGGCATAGCTCTAGAAGGTATAGGCGTACACGGACTGTATGCCTTTAACCCGTGCAAGAATTAGATAAACTTAGTATATTTCAGATTCGATAATCGCTATTTCTAGGAGGAATATAATGAAAGGTTCATTACAGGCCTTAGCAGCGATTTTTGCCATTGTTCCCACCGTGTCGATATCAGCAGATTCTGAATTTAAGGAAAGCGTGCCCTTGGAGTTTGCGCAAGGACTATTAAGTGGTCCTGACTTTGGGCAGCCGACGTTTTATTCAGACATCGCTGACAGTTTCCCAGAAATTGATTTTCCTCAACAATTCGAGTTATTGGGTAGCGCTGACTTGGTTTATGTTACTCGAGTGATACTGGAATCTAAATTGAGTCCAGCTGAATCCCGGCAGGCATTGGTCGATAGACTAACAGAAAGTAATTTACATATTGTTCCGAGTAGCAGTGACGTTCGAGAATCAGTTGGTTTTTTATCGTTGGATAAACCAGTTTACCCAGTTGATTTATGTCACGATAATTTCGGAAATATTTCAGCAAACTTTCGAGGCTCTATTACTGGTAGTCTTATTGTGCTCGAGCATTCTGTAGCCGGGAATTCCTCTGGGTCAAGTTGCACAGAATACGTTAGTCAACGCCAAGAAGAACTAGCAATTGTCGAAGCTCATCAGAGATTCGGACTAAAAAAATATCAACCTAGGATGCTACTACCGCAACCAAGTGTAGATCAAAAAGTGTCCTATAGATCAGGGACTCGCAGTTCAGGGTCAGATGACTTCCATGAGGCAACAACCGTACTCGCAACAGATTGGACACTCGCGGAAACTTACAAGCACATTGCAGACCAAATTAATTCACAAGGCTGGAATGTACGAAAGGAGAACACATTGGGCTCTACGACAGTAGGGGAGTGGGTAAATCCTGCGGATGAAGCCATATCTCTAATTGGAACACTGACTGTCCAGAAAACGGGAGATTCTAGATATAAATTGACATTTCGTATTGATCGTAATTTATATATCCCCAATATCAATAACAGAAACAATGCTCCTTTCAGAATCCCAACCAATAATTAACTATGACCGGTAGCAAAATCTCATTTACCAACTATTTAGAACTATCTCCAATTCGTGAACTTTTCAAGACTTCCTCGTAGAGCACCGTTTCGCTTTCCTACTAATAGCAATATCTCAATGATCTCCACCCTTTTTAGAGCATTTAGCTGTAGAGGATCAGTAAATTACTGTATTTTTAAAACTGACCACATTTATTGCGGCACCATCAGACACCCGCGTAGTCAGCAAGATTACTCCCTTCAAATCTGATCGAGAGCGGGCTTACAGCCAGAGTCGTCGATTATGGATTCTGCTTATGGCCTGCAATTTGGTAATATGGGGATTTGGATGTTGCGGTTCGGGATGCAGAATATCCAATAGGAACTGCGAGCGCTGGATCAGGGGGTTGTGATGGACCGGCGTCAAAGCGCCGCACCGACTGATCGAGGAAGACCGCGTTTCAGGGCTTCCGACAGAAGAAGGGTACCCGGGACGGGTGCAAGCAGCCGGGCTATCACGACCCCCTGATTCAGTGCGCTCACACGGTAGCTGATTCAGCCAAAACGGAGAGCCACTCCTGAAAAGGCTAACCGTCGATCAATTAAGCACTTTAATCAAGCCAGCAAAGCAATCTCGACATTAGAAGCCAAGCCGACAAAGCGCTATAATGACCCGCATTGAAGTCACTATTACGCGCGAGTTTCCCCACCCTTTGAAAACTGAATTTCTGGGCAAGACCCTCTCTGGACCGTTCACCATTCCCTCCGGGATCGTGACCTGCTCTGCCAATATCATTCAGCGTGTGTTCGACACCATGCCCGAAGTAGGCGTGTTGACCACCAAGAGTATTGGTCCTGAACCACGGCTGGGTTACCGCGAACCGATTCTCACACAATACGAGCCCGGCAGTTTTACCAATGCCGTCGGCTTAACCAATCCAGGTGCGGACCGCTCCGCTGAATTATTAAGCGGGCTCACAATTCCCGCTGATCGCTTCCTGTTGATTTCAATCTTCGGTGGCAGTGTTCAGGAATATGTCGACGTGGCGCGCAAGTTGGCACCACATGGTGACGGTCTGGAGCTCAACCTGTCCTGCCCTCATGCCAAAGGCTATGGCATGGCAATGGGTCAGGATCCCGAGCTGGTGCGGGAAATCGTTGCCGCTGTGAAAGCCGCAGTGGATATTCCGGTCGTTGCCAAGCTCACCCCCAACGTTCCGGAAATTGGTGATATCGCCAAGGCTGCTGTGGCTGGAGGCGCCGATGCCATCTGCGCCATCAACACCATGGGCCCCGAGTGTTTTACTGCGAACGGTCATCCCATTCTCAGCAATGAAAAAGGTGGCCTGTCCGGCAAAGGCATTCTGGCGCGTGCGCTGGAATGTGTCGAAGAAATTCACGCTGCAGTGGATTGCCCGATCATCGCCTGTGGCGGCATTAGCAGCGCAGAGAATGTGCGCACGTTCCAGCAGGCCGGGGCTACTGTCATTGGCATAGGCTCAGCTTTGATCGGCCTGACCACTGCCGAGATCGGCAATTACTTTCGTGTACTGACGAATGATCTGGAACAAGGCACCGAGCACACAGAACCGTTAGTGCGCTACGACGTCGATATGAGCTTCAAGCCGGTGACGCTGGAATCCAGCGAACGCGTTACCGACGACATTGTGATCTTGCGCTTTAAGGAAAAAGTTCCGGTCAAGGCGGGTCAGTTTATTTTCCTGTGGATACCCGGTCTGGGCGAAAAGCCCTTCTCGGCGCTCACTGACGATCCGTTTTCTCTGGTGGTAATCAACCTTGGCCAATTTACCAACGATTGTATGACGCTCGAGCCGGGCATCGAAGCCTATGTGCGCGGCCCCCATGGCAATCCGGTTGCACCACCGAAGGAGGCGCACATCATGGCCGTCGCCGGTGGTACTGGTCTGGCCGCCGTGTTCCAGATTGCCCGTGATTACGGCAATGCCGAAATCTTCATGGGTGCACGTAATGAATCCCGTCTCTATTTCATGGATGAGTGTGCTGCGATAAGCCAGCTGCATATTGCTACCGACGACGGTAGCCGCGGTTATCACGGTGTGGTGACTGAACTTCTCGAGCAACGACTGGCGGCAATGAGCCCTGATGAATTGAGCGCATTGGTATTCTATAACTGCGGCCCGGGTCCGATGGTTCGCGCAGCTGAAGCAGTGGAAAGAAAATACTGCCAGCCTGAGCAAATATTCAATTCCATCGATTACTGGACCAAGTGCGGTGTCGGCATCTGTGGTGCCTGCGATGCCCCGGACGGTCGCCGTCTGTGTGTCGATGGCCCCTTTCTCGATGCCGAAGATCGCGACTTTCAGAAAGCCGGCTGAGAGCCAGCCGGCTGGCTCATCTCGTTGAGACCCTCTTGCTGGAGCCTTTCTTGTTAAGCCTTTCCTGTTAAGCCTCTCTTGTTAAGTACCTTTTGTTAAGTGCCTCTCGTTAAGCCCATTTCGTTAAGCCCATTTCGTTAAGCCCCTTTCGTTAAACCTTTCTCGTTAAGCCCTCTGACATCAATCGCAATAACTTCTGGGTAACTCCGGCCCTGAAAATTCCAGTGTGAGCAACTTATTCGGGTGACTTTTCCGCCATCGCTAATGGTGCTCTAATAGCCCCTGTTTGAATGGATCAAAATGAAATGCTCAGGGGGAACCATGCAATCCAGATCTATCGCTCGAACTCTAACTACCGGCCTGTTGGCTGCCACACTGTCACTGTCTGGCAGTTTACTCCTCGCCGATATCGAACCTGCCCAACTCGAGGCAGTCAAAGCCGATTTGCAAAGCCGCATTGATGAAAAACGCCTGTCTGGCGCCGTCCTGATGGTCGCCCAGGATGGCGAAATCCTCATGGAAGAAGCGCTGGGCTATCAGGTTGTCGAAGACGAAACACCGATGTCGATGGACACCATCTTCCGCATCTTCTCCATGACCAAGCCGGTCACCGGTGCGGCTCTCATGATGCTGTTTGATGAAGGCAAATTCACTCTCGACGACCCGGTCGAACAACATCTGCCTGAATTGGCCGGCATGGAAGTATTCGTATCCCAAAACGATGATGGCAGCTGGGAGACCACACCCGCCGACCATCCAATGACAATACGCGAGCTGATGAGCCATACCGGTGGCCTCATGTACACGCCACCACTGTCCAATGGCCCAATTGCCAATGCCTATGGTGAAGCCGGCATCATGGATCTGCCCAATTACACACTGGCTGAATCCATTCCCGCGCTGGCCGATATTCCGCTGGCCTACCAGCCCGGTACACAGTGGGTTTACAGCATCTCGGTTGATGTGCAGGGCTACCTGGTGGAGCGCCTGTCCGGCATGGCCTTCGATGAATTCTTGCAAACCCGCTTGTTCGATCCTTTAGGCATGAGCGATACCGGATTTTATGTGCAGCCTCAAAACGCCGATCGCCTGGCCGGCCAATACTACCCGACCGACGGTGAATTGCGCCGCACGGACACTGGCGCATTTTTAAGCCGGCCCAAATTTCTGTCTGGCGGTGGCGGACTGACTTCAACAGCGGCTGACTACATGAAGTTCGCCCAGATGATTCTCGATGACGGCCAGCACGACGGTGAACAGCTTCTTTCCTCTGAGGCTGTCGAGTTGATGCGCAGCAATCAATTGCCAGAGGCAGTACCGAACATCACTGCCAATTTGTATCCGGGTAATGTATTCGGTCTGGACTTTGCTATCGTCGAAAACTCGGCTGCTTATCAGGGCGCCTCTGCAGGCACGCACTGGTGGTGGGGTATAGCGGGCTCCTGGTTCTGGATTGACCCGGTAGAGGATATTGTTTTTATCGGCATGATTCAGAATGACGATATTCTCTATTCGCTTCGCGTCCACGCCGCATCCCGGGCTGCCATCTACCAATAGGGGAATAGTATGTTTAGTCGCCGCCTTTGCCTGATTGCTCTCGGACTACTTAGCAGCGGGCCCTTGCTCGCGGCTGAACATGTACTTTTCTCAGACAGCGATGTATTGCCGGCTGACTTGACCCTGCCCGGGCAAGTTGGTTGGCAACAAGCCATTACCATACCGGCAGCAACGGTCGCCGAGTTTGCAACTGGTGATGCATTGGTGATGGAGGGCGAGGCATTTGCCCGACTGGATTATCAGCTGGTCAAGCGCAGCACACTGATCAATGGCGATACCGGCTGGCAAGGTCAGATAACGTCTGGCGATACCACTGGTGGTTTGTCCCTCACAATAGGTGGACAACAATTGCTGGCGTCGTTCTTCACTACCCGAGCCAGATACTCAGTACTGACCAAGCTGTCTGAGGATGGCCAGCGCTATGTCGGCTGGGTGTATTCATTATCACCTGACCGGGAACGCATTCCGGCAGACAGCGGTGGTGTCTTCAAATCCGTAAGCAAAGCACCTGACCAGTCTGCCCTGTCCGGCAGTGATGTCTCGATTAGCCAATCTTTTCCAAGCGAGGTTGCCACTATTGGCGACCGTGTCGATGTCAGCGTTGAGATCACCAACAACCTGTCCAGCACACTGAGCAATGAACCGGTGAACATTTTATTTGTTGCAGACCGGACGCAATTCCTGTCGAGCAACAGTGGTTGTTCGCTTGGCGCTGTCGGCCAGCAGAGTAGCATTCAGTGCAGCATATCCAATCTGGCTCCAGGCGCATCGACCACGTTACATTACGCAGTACGACTGACCGAAGAATCCTATAACCAGGTTGCCAGCGGTGTCTTCGTCGGCGACATATCAGGCAGCACCGTACGCAATGATGCTTTTCTGTTCGTCGTCAAAGATACACTGACGGATTCCGATAGCGACGGCTTTACAGATTTTAACGAAAGCTTGTTGGGCACCGACCCTGCCAGCGCAGCAAGCGTACTGCCCGTTGACACTTTCGCCGACGTCGACCTGCTGTTCCTCTACACTCAAGACTTTCTGAACGACATTGGTTCAGTGTCTCCAGAGACGCGTATCAATCAACTCGTTGAAACGACTAATAGCTACTATCTCAATAGCGGCGCCGGGATACGATTCCGCCCCGTGCACTATGGGTTAACCAGCTATACGGTCAGCTCTCTCAATAACGCCCTGAATGATCTATCTGGCAGTCAAGGTGCCTTCAGTGACCTGGCGGCACTACGTGACAGCAAGGGTGCTGATATCGTCGTGCTAATCGACGGCTTGTTAGGCAATGACAATGCTTGTGGCCTAGCCAGTACGCCTGGCACCGGCTTTAGCGGTGAACTATTCCACCCATCGTTGACCAATTCAGAACTGTACACGGCACTTTATCTCGACGGCTTTCCGGCCAGCGGCGGTTCAGGCTGCGATGATGATACTTTGGCACATGAGCTAGGCCATAATTTTGGTCTGGTGCACTCTCGTAGAGAGTCAGGTTCAACTGGCACTTATCCTTGGTCGCATGGCCACGGTGTTGATGGCCAGTTCACAACGATAATGGCTTATATCTCACGCTTTCCTGGTGCACAAGCAGTACCACTGTTTTCCAACCCGGACAGCACCGACTGTTCCGGGCTACCTTGTGGTGTTGACCGTAACGACACCGAGCAAGGCGCCGATGCTGTTTATTCGTTGAACCAAACTCGCTTTCAGGTCGCCACTAAACGCACATCTCGATTGCTGAATGTTGCAACATTGGATGGCAGTAGTAGCGGCTTGCTGATGTTCGGAGCTGCTACCCGCAACGGTGACACTGGCACTGCTGTCAGTTCGTTCAGCGCACAAGACACAATCGATGTCCGCGCCACACTGCAAATACCCAGTGAGCACCGCGGTCAGGTCGGCACCACATACACCGTTATCGCTGTTGATGGTGCCGGATTGTTCTATCGCGATGCGGCCGGTGGTTATATTGCCTGGGACGGCGCCTTCGAGACACTCGGTGGAGCGATTTCGCCACGCGCGCTGGCTGCAGAAGAACAGTTGATCGCATTCAGCAATTTCGTCCCCGCCAGCATTGGCGTGAATGCAGCATCACTTACGGTGTTCTTCGCCTATGGTATTGGCGCAGATATCTTTGTTTATAGCGTTTCCGGAATTCCGTTTACTATTCAGTAGGTCAGTACGGCAGGCCAATCCGGTTGCGCTTAACTCGGCAATCGTTGATGTTACAATGTTGATTCCTGTCCAATGCGATCAACCAAGGTGGCAGTATGAGACGGAAAATAAAAGGTGTCTTGTTTGACCTTGATGGCGTGCTCTATGTCGGCGACAAAATCGTCCCCGGCACGCACGCAACACTCGACTATTGCCGCGACAATCATATCCCCTTTCGTTTCATCACCAATACTTCTACTCGTACAGTCGGCGATATCGCTGACAAGTTACAGCGCATGGGTCTGGAGATCATGCCTGATGACATTTTCAGTGCTGTTAGTGCATCACGCGATTTCCTGCGTCAGCAAGACAACCCCAGCGTGCATCTGCTGATTCGTGATTCGGCCCAAAGTGATTTTGACGAGTTTGTGCAGGACACTCAGAACCCCGACTTTGTCATCGTCGGTGACATTGGTGCGGCCTGGAACTATAAACTGCTCAATCGTGTTTTTCGCGAACTCATGGAAGGAGCTGAACTTCTCGCCATGCACATGAACAAGTACTGGCAAACCGAGCAGGGCTTGCAGATGGACATCGGTGCCTTTGTCGTCGGGCTCGAGTTTGTCTCAGGCAAACAAGCCAAAGTCATCGGCAAACCCAGCCAGACGTTCTTTAAATTGGCAGTGGAATCACTCGATTTGAGTGCAGAGGAAGTGCTGGTCATTGGTGATGATATTGAAAATGATATCGGTGGCGGTCATGCCAGCGGTCTTGCCGGCGTATTGGTAAAGACAGGTAAGTATCGGGAGGACATAGTCAAAGCCTCTGACGTAATCCCTGATGCAATCATCGACTCGATTGCTGACCTGCCAGAAATCCTTGAATCACATCGCTAACCGGAGTGCTGAATCAGACTCTGCCAGTTGCAGAGTGGCTGCGGGGCAAGTCTGTAGTAATGCGCTGTGACACGCCGCCATCCAATCCAAATGTGTCCAGGCAAAACCCTTTTTCCAGACGTTGTTCGACATTGTCTTTGTGGTAGCAATAGCGACGACTGGCTCTTCAATAGCCAGTAAATCAATCGCCATTTTGAAGTGTTCCTGCGCCTGAATCGGCGCAGGAATTAGAGTCAGTAAGCAGTCAACTCAAATGATCCGGTTGACTGCCGTTGCCAAAAAGGCATCGAAATACTTTAGTTAGCGACCCAGGGTGGATCGATTAACAGATCAGGATCAGCACCGGGCTTGGGAACGAATTTCTGCGTCCGGCCATACTGGTTGTCGCCGCCATACAGGCTGCCATCAGGGCCGACAGAGAAGGTATGCACTTCCAGATAACCGTCGGGTAGTTCCGGGGGAACCAGCCATGTGTATTGAATCTCACCTTCGAAATCGAATTTCACAAAGCGCAGCGGCCGCAAGTCGGTAATCCAGAAACCATCGTCATTGACAAGGATATCCAGTGGCAAACCCAGCGGCGCACCAATCGAGCGCTCAAACTCGATCACTGCCGGATCATCGGTTGTACGAAACAGATTCACTTCGCCACCGGAACGGTCAGTGACCAGTACGCGACCCTCGGGCCCAATACCAATGGAATGAATGGTATTGAATTGGCCGGGGCCATCACCGAAGCCACCAAACTCGCCCAGGTAATTCATGTCTTCGTCGTAGATGATTACGCGGTGATTATCGAGACCGTCAGCAACAAGAATCCGGCCATCAGGTAAAAACGCTACGTCCTGCGGACGACCAAAATGAGTCTCATCATTACCCGGAACATTCTTTTCACCGTAAGTTGCCAGCACTTCACTGCCGTCATTGGCAATTACATAGATTTGGTGAAAAGTCTCATTTACGAGCCAGATTCTGCTCTCCGGATCGTATGGACTAATACGAATACGGTGCGGGCCGGGACCTTCCGAGCCTTCGCAGAGATAGTCGAGGTGATCCCAGATTTCGATAACTTCACCTTCTCCATTAACCGTGTACAAGCAATTCTGCCATGTACGACGATTGGTATCGGTTAACACGTTGATACCCAAATCACCGGCGAAGCCGAGAAAGTCATCTGGAACCGGGTGTGGCAGAATAGTTTCGCCGCGCTGGGCAATAATGATGCGATCTGCCGATTCAGCCCAGATACCCGAGTTCCCACCAAATGCGAAGCCGTCTTCCTGAAAGACGTCTGCCCACAAGGGAATCACATCGTAAGGGCTTTCACCAATCGGGCCGCGGGCATTTTGCGACCAACTCAGCGATGCGCCGAGTGACGTGGTAGCGACAGTAAGGGCGAGCAACGAAGCTCGTAGGGGATAACGCATGACGGGCAACCTCAATGCAAGAATCCAGCGGATCCTGTGAATTATTGTTATTCACTCAATCATTACACAATCAGCCTCCAATGCAATACCTTTGGATACAGTGCTACACACTGTCACTAGCGACAATTTGCCGATTTTAGCGTTCAACAACCCTCGGAGCTTGTGGGAGAATAAAGTACACTAGGAAAGACTACGGATGACCGGCTCAAACCCGAAAGCCGTCGGATCAATGCCCAACTACCCAGAGACGAACAATGAAATTAAAACAATCAATCCTGCTTAGCCTGACAGCGTTGCTGTGTATGCCACTGCTAGCACAGCAACAGTCGTCCGACAGCGCCGAGGACGAAGGTGAAGTCATAGTCATTGCCGACCTGAGATTGGCAGAAGTCAGACAGTTCATCGAAGAAGTGGAAGAAGAGCTTTATAGCGCTTTCAATGAATACAATGACGATGATGATTTTGATGTACGTTGCCGGAAAGAGACTCCAACTGGCTCGAACATACCGCGCCGAATTTGTGAGCCGGTTTTTTTGCAAAAATCACGCGCCAGTAATGTCAACGATAGTTTCCTTGGTGCTGACGTACTGCTCAGCGAAGAAAACATCCGCGCAAAGAACGCACCACAACTGCGAGAGCTCTCAGAAAAAATGCAGGAGGCAGCTGCGGCCAACCCGAACATCGCGGAATTGGCCAATATCCTGAGGCAATTACAAGCGCGCCAGGCACAATTGCAATAAGCCAGGGCGGCACATACCGCCCTGCATCATTCAACCTGGTCGCTATTGACCTGAATGGTGAGCGCCGCTGTAAAGAGTTGTTCACGGTCCAGATCGAGAGCTGCTCGCTCAAGCAATACTGCTTTGTCCTGACGCACCATGCCCGTATGCGCGATTCTGCCGTTTACATTGACCAGCAATGGCTCTGACAGATCCACTTCCTCAGGGTTCAGTAGCAATGTAAATTCCGTCACTCCGCGCGCCGTGACTGAAAAGACATTGTCATTCCGCGTTACCTGCAGCAACGCAGGGCGACCTGCAACCGCCAGTTCATCAATTTCGATCCAGTGATTACGCTGATAGCGATCCGTTCGATCGGCTACCCATTGCAAGCTGTCTGGCATTGGATCACGGGGGTGCTCTGCGACAAATTCCTCTATCGCTGGTCGCTCTTGCGGCATCCATTGAGTGTTATGGCCGCCGCCTTCAATAACACGAAAGATATGCTCTACTTCCTGCTCTTCAAGAATCTGCATGAATGAGGCCAGAGAAGACGCTGGGTACAAGCGATCGTTCTCACCATTGACTATGTACAGTGGCTTACCCATGAGATTCTCAAAATACAGACGATAACCGCCGCCACTCTGCTCACTACGCAGCACACCAGGATGGCCAATATAAGGCAAAAAAGCCGCCCATTCTGTCGGCTGCTTGAAGGCGAAAAAATAGGCGCCTGTGCCACCATCGGAAACACCCGTGAGAACAACGCGGTTCTCGTTGATGTTGTAGCTCGCTTTCAATAAATCGAGCAAGGCGGGCAGTGTATCGGCCTGCGAGTCATGCCACCAGTAAGCTTCTCGCCACGCCGATGGCAGCACAGTAATGCGATCGGATCGGACCAGATTGTCATAGCCACCGCGCCATAGCTCATCGCCTGGCTCGGGCTTGGGCCGACCTACACCGCCATGCAGCGCGAATTCTACCGGATACCGCGTTTCGGGATCATAGTCTTCAGGAATGACAAAGACGTAAGGGTAGGTAGTTCCGTCTGGCGCTTCATAGACCGACTCGACAATGCCCGTTGGCACATCGTCACTGTATTGCGGCCCGTCTTTCATCCAGTCATACAGGGTAGCAACATTGGCGGCATTCTCACTGAGCTGCGCGGCTATTGCATTACGCTCATCTGCGTCGCCTGCCTGCCAAAATTGGGTTACCAACATCTGCGGATCAGGAGCATCTGCGGCTAACGCCGTTAGTGGCAACAGTAAACAGCATAAAGCGGATGTGACTCGTGGCGAATTTTTCAACATTTTAAAGCGCACCACCCAACTCGGTATAAACAGCTCGCAAGAAACGATCGGGATCACCATAACGAGCATTGTACGGCGCCGCAGGATTGGCAGCGGCCACTTCGTCGTATGACAGTCCGTCGGCAACCATTGGCTCTACTCGCTCTTTGACATCAAGCACCATGTCGCGAAAAGCCATTACATCCAGACGCGTGGATACTTCCCCATGACCCGGGAGAATGGCAGTGTCAGGACCTGCTGTGCCAATTAAAATGCCCAGCGCCTGGAGAGTGCCATCCAGCGTGCCGCCATTATTGGTATCGATTACCGGAAAGGCCGTTGTACGAAATACGTCACCGGTATGGATAACGTCTGAATCGCGAAAGTGGATAAAGGTGTCGCCGTCAGTGTGACCCGGAGGCACAGGGAAGGCATACACTTCTTCACCATTCAAATGAATCGTGATGGCATCACTGTAAGTCAGTACCGGTAGCGCCAGCCCTGAAGTTTGCGATTCCAGTCTTACGCGCACCTCGTCCCGCGCCAGAATCAACACACCCATGCGCCCCATATTTTCGTTACCACCAGTATGGTCACCGTGCACGTGAGTATTGATGAGGAAGCGAATCTCCTGATCGCTCAATTCCCGAATAGCAGCGACGATGCGATCAGTCAGCGGTGCGAATTGATCGTCAATCATGACAATGCCATCTTCACCAATCGTGACGCCAATGTTGCCGCCCGCACCCTCCAGATAATAGACATTACCGGCCACTGGATGCGCGACAATTTCAACATTACTGTAGTCATTCTGCGGCAAAGCGGATGGCGCCCAAAATACGCCAGTCAGAACGGCCAGGGGAGTTAACAGGCGAGCGAGTTTGATGAAGCTGGACATGGTATGCCTCCTTCTGCGAGAGTCAGATGCAAAGAGCATAAGAGGCCTGTCGGCCAAAGTCCATTCGCGCTCCTGCGGGGAGTCGGCTTTTTCAACGAAGTGAACGCGAAAATTGGTTAAATCATCATGTCTGGCAACGGATAATCCCGGTCAAGCCGTACAATAATGTGAATACTCATGCTGCCAGTCACCCTGTTACCGCAAACCATGACCGCTGATCAGTCAGACAATAAGCGATATACGACCCGCTCACGAGCACTGCACTTGCTGCTGATGTGGCTCTTGTTGGGGCTGGCCAGTCCCGTATTTGCGCAGGATGACCTGCCTACGCTGGATTTGCAGCGCCCGATGCGTCTGGATTTTTCCGGATCATGGGAAAAAGATTTCGGGCGCAGCGATAAATGGGAAGACGAACTCAATCGTATGCTGCGCATCCGGCAGGAACAGGCTACCCGGCAGCAAGCCGGCCTGAACGGCGGTGGCGGGCCAGCAGTCTCACTGGGTAATATCAATGTCAATTCCGGTCGCTCAGGGGAGAGCATCTTTGATCTCGCCCGTCTGGCTGAATACATCAGCCGCCAAACCATCATGACGATTACTCAGAATCGCGAAGAGATCCGCATTGAACGACGCGGTGAAGCACCATTGATCTGCAGCATAGATAGTGGACCCATCGCGACTTTTAGCAGTCCCCATGGTTCAGAGGTTTGCGGCTGGGATCAGCAGCAACTGGTATTTCGCATTACCTTGCCTGACAACCTTCAGATCACCCATCGATTTAGTGTTGCGGCCGATCACACTCAGCTGCGTATGGTGACCAGCGTCAGTAGCAACGGCTCGGCGCCCTTTAATCTGATTCAGGCATTTAATCACTACGAAGCCCCGGAAGAAGAATTCAACTGCGTGCTCACCTTGAGCCGTGGCCGTGTTTGCTCGCGGGGAACAGAGCTGCCATGACCGTCCTCAAGACACAGCGCCTTTGGCTTTGTCATCTTTGTCATTTTATCTTGCCAGCCACTCTGCTGGCACTCACCAATTGCGCTGCGCCAGTCAATTACGATGTCGAAGTAGAAATACCGTCAGTCGGCGAAGTAGCACTTAACAGTAGCGATGAGACTCCGGAAGATTGGAAGTTATTGGATATCGGCGTATTGATTTTCGGCACTGAGCAGCAAGCAAGCGTACGCAATCAGATTGGCGAGAACGTGTTCGCTGAAGTCCGGGATAATGAAAGACATCTGCTCCCATTTTCCTTGCGAAACACACTGGTCGACAGCAATCAGTGGGGTGCTGTGCGTGTACTCCCACAAGCTGATCCATCGGTTGATCTGTTGATCGATGGCCGCATTCTGCAGTCTGATGGCACACAACTTCAATTGGCAGTGACAGCAACTGATAGCTCCGGACGACAATGGCTGAACAAGACCTACACCGACCGTACCTTGGCCACTGACTTCCCGGAGTCCACTGATTTTCGCAATCGTAACCGCCGCAATCTGAGTGCTGTCAGTGAGCCTTTTACCGATCTTTATGAGCAGATTGCCAATGACTTGCTTTTGGCGCGTAATGAACTCAGCGAAAATCAAGTGCGCCAGATTAGCCAGATATCGCAAATGCTGTACGCCGCCGATCTTTCCGAGGAATCCTTTGGCGACAATATTCAACGAACTGCGGATGGCCAGGTTACGATAGTATCCCTACCCCCGGTCAATGACCCTATGATGCGACGCGTGCACGAAATGCGCGAACGGCATTACCTGTTTATTGATACTGTTGATGAATACTATGAGGCGCTCTACGGGGATATGCGCGATTCCTACTTGCTCTGGCGGCGCTACTCCTTCGACCAGATACTCGAAGAGCGGGCAGCAGAACAACGCGCAGTGACGCAGGAACGCTATAGCTCCAGCTCGGGATATCTGACCTTGACGCAACGCTACGATCGTTATCGCTGGAGCAAAATCTATGAGCTGGAATATCGCGAATTAGCCAGTGGTTTCAATCGCGAGGCAGCACCGGCTATTCTGGAACTGAACCAACAGGTACACGGTTTGAGCGGCACCATGGAGGAACAGTACCTGCAATGGCGCCGCGTGTTGCGTCAGCTATTCGCATTGGAAAACGACGCTCGCTGACCCAGAGTTAATCTGCCAGCTTTGCCTAGAGCACTATTTCCAGAATTGCCCAACAAGCAAGAGCGGTGGCTATCGGAGTCAACATCAACCAGACCATATTGCGAACGTGGATCATCTTCTCTACCTCCGTTTTGGGCTGCAATCTGCAGCAAGTCACAGCCTCAGTGTACTGAAAATTCGCGGTTCTGTGCGGCAAAATCAGCATCAAGACACGCGACATATTGTCACACTCACACGCTGAACGGGTCTGCCGCCCCATGCTAATTCAGCACTGTTGAATTAGACTGCAATCAGGTAAACGCTGCCTTACTCCAAAATAACTATAAGAACGAGGCCAACCATGACAGAAGCTACTGAAAGCAATAAACAATGGAACCTGAAACTGTTGATTGGCGGAGGTCTGCTGGGACTGGCTGCTGTCGCCGTGGCCGGCTTTCTGATCTACTCATCTGTGTGTCCCTGTGACCGCACCCCGGGCGGCTTCCTGTTTGGTGATCGCGTCGAGACGCCTGTTGATGACTGGTCTTTTGCCAACGACGTGTCGTTGTGCCAACTACAAATTTACGACGGTATTCGCCCCCATTCAATCAATCTCAATTGTATGGCAACACCGCGCGGCGAATTGTTCCTGAGTTGTTCTGTCTGTACGCGGAAATATTGGGCCGGCAAAGTAGATGCGAATGAACGTGCCGTCATGCGCATGAACGGGAATACCTATCCGGTGATACTCAATCGTGTGCAGGACCCCGGGACTATGGACCGCGCCTGGCAGGCGCGGGTCAGCAAACTGCAGGTACATGGTGGCGGTCCTTTTAATCCAATTCCCGATCTGGATGCCGAACGGCCTGATCATTGGTGGACTTTTCACGTAGAATCACGAAGCTGACGCGTCGACTTACTGCCAGGAGCCAAATATCATGATCAAGCTTGTTCGTTGCACAACTTTCATTGCCCTGCTGTTGCCAATAGCTGCGGTGGGCCAGTCCTCACCTAACTGGGTTGAAAAAGCAGTCCATAATTTCGGCGCTCCCATAAACACGATGTGGGCCGAAGGCGAGCTTTCCTTCGCCGCCGACGGCACCATGGTGTACTGCAGTGCCAGAGCCGATATGGCTGTGGCCGAAGGCGACCCGAAAGACCTGTATATCGCCACATTCAATGAATCTACCGGCAACTGGAATACACCGGTCAACATGGGTCTGCCGGTTAACGCGCCACCGGCCACTGATGATGACCCGCTGCGTCTGGGTGATGATCGCGAGCCCTGGATTACCGCAGACGGCAACACCATCTATTTCAAATCTGACCGTCTGGCGACGACGACTCCGCGCAACAACAACGACTTGTTTGTCACTCACAAGGTCAATGGGGTATGGAGCGCACCCGAAGTTGTTGGTTTTCCAGTCAGTACTAACGAAGGGGACGAACACTGCCCTGCTATCCTGAACGATGGCCAGACGCTCTGCTTCGCCTCACGCCGCGCCGGCGGGTACGGAGGTTCTGATATCTATTGTTCAAACCAGGACGACCAGGGCAACTGGATGGAGCCCGTGAATCAAGGCCCAAATATCAACACCGCCGCTGAAGAGTTTCATTTCAGTCAGGACAGCGACGGCATGGTTTACTTCACATCCAGCCGGCCAGGTGGCTACGGCGCTACTGATATCTGGGGTGCGATGCAAACTGGCGAGAATCAGTGGGGCCCAGCCAGAAATCTGGGGCCACTGATCAACACTGCTGGCGCCGATATGTGTCCGGCCCTGCCGCCCGGTGGTGATACCTTTACCTGGTTCTCCACCAGACAGGACAACAGTCTGGGCAATATTGATATCTTCTGGACCAGCAAGCTGAACGTTGCCGAGTGACGGTAGCGGTATCCGGTTCAGAGAGAG
Source organism: uncultured Gammaproteobacteria bacterium (assembly GCA_913060975.1). GTDB lineage: Bacteria > Pseudomonadota > Gammaproteobacteria > Pseudomonadales > Pseudohongiellaceae > UBA9145. Next base: position 29,016 of record CAJXVC010000009.1, on the reverse strand, counting down.
TGAACTGGCAACAGGTCGATAGCTCAGGACGACTGCTCCGTGCGCAATACAAAGCGGATTTTGGCGAGCCCTACTGCTTGTTGGTAAAGACTGGTGCCAATAACTGGTTGGTCTACAGTCCCGGGCCCTCCCTGCTGCCCGCAGCTCAGACCTTAATAGGCAGTGATGAGCTCATACTGGTAGCCCCGTCAATCGGCCACAGTATGGGGCTGGCACCCTGGCTAGACGCTTTCCCGCAAGCCAAAATGACAGCATCGCAGCGGGCCGCCAGCCATCTTGGCAAGAAATTGCAGCTAAACGATTTCGTGCCTGTTGCCGAGTGCCAACAGGGTTTACCGGGCTGGGTACAGATACTCGAACTTCCAGATAATTTTTTTGGCGAGTGTTGGCTGCAAATCGATGGCGACTCTTCTGGCAGTGATGCTAACACTCGCTACTGGGCAGTTTGCGATTCACTCATGAATCTGGAAAAACTCAGCGGCAATCGGCTGATGGACTGGTTGTTGAAATTGTATGGGCTGAATACGGGCCTGCACTTTCATGCCCGCTTTCGTCGCGGTTTAAAAGATAAACAGGCATTTCGGGAGTGGGCGATTGCCAAACTGGCCGGCGACCAACGGCATGTATTAATACCCTGCCATGGCGAGATCGATAGTGGCGATAATTTTGTCGCTCGCGTTACAGATGTACTCAACGCTAAATTCTAGCCTCACGCACAGACTATGGCACAAACAAAAACAGGTAGCCCGTCACCGGACTACCTGTTTGTCGTTCTCAGTACGCTTCCTATAACCAGACTTTTTATGGCTACCCGGGTTTAGAACCAGCCGGGGCCAAAACTGCTCGGGATCAGGCTAGCGCTGTCGAGAAAAGATTCAACATACGACTCCATGCCCGTTCGGCCTGCGCTTGATGATAGACCTGAGAATCGATTGCACACCAACCATGCAGGGTATCGCCATAGACTTCGATCTCGGCCGAGATGCCGGCATCGGCGTAGGCTTCCCTGAGAATTTCCTTGGCCTCTGGGTTACTCGCATCATCATTCTCTGCCACGCAGTGCAACATGCTGGCATTGGTCTCCGGAATTAGCAGGTGCGGGCTGCTGGCATCGCCAGTTGCCAGGCCACCACCGTGGAAAGTCGCCCCGGCTGCCATGCGCTCAGGTACTGCCGCTACAGTACGCATCACCATAGGGCCGCCCATACAATAACCCGTGGTGCCCATTCCTTTGGATGAATCCACTGCTTCTTGTTGGTCCAACCAGGCAATAAACGCATTGGCATCGGTAAAGTGGGTGTCCGCATTGAGGTTGCGCGCCATTGGCAACACCAGATTACGAATCGGCGTATCGCCAAAACTAGCACCAAAAGGCACTACCGGTGCGTGAGCGTCGCGATAGAAAGGGTTAGGGACCAGTACCGAATAGCCTGAACGGGCCAGCCGCTTGCCCATCTCACGAAACGCCGGGCGCAAGGCCAGAATGTCCGGCCAAACCAGAACCGCTGCGTGACTACCACGTGAAGGGTGGACAAAATAGCAATCGGCAACACCATCTGCTGTTGCAATTTCCACATTCCACTCAGTCACTGGTTGAGCGTTAGCCAAGGGCGGGAACATGGCAGCAAGGCCAGCTGTAGCTGCCAGTTTGCCAAAATTTCGACGTGACATTTCGGGGTGGCGACGCAGATAGTCTTCTACGTCCTTCTGGGTATCGTTATCACACATGAATCTCTCCTCGCGCCAGTGCGCTCGTTTGGCTTATTCGTCTGAGCTAGTTGTGAGAGTATTGGCGTAACGGAGAAAAGACAATACTGTTTTGCCGCAGCAAGGCGGCAATTCGGAGTTTGTCGGGCATTAATTGGACCTTAGTCATGGACTGCCGACGCAGCACAGGAGATAGTGATGAAGATTCTGGCATTTGCCGCAAGTAACAGCTCGCGCTCCATCAACAAACAGTTAGTGAGTTATGCCACCAGCCTGCTACACGGCGTTGACGTTGAGCTACTCGACCTGAATGATTTCGAGATGCCTTTGTTCAGTGTCGACCGCGAAGACAGCCTCGGAGAACTGCCTCAGGCCAAGGCGTTCCTACAACACATTGCCTCTGCGGATGCCGTTATTGTTTCCTTCGCTGAACACAACGGCTCCTACACAGTGGCCTATAAGAACCTCTTTGACTGGGCGTCACGCATTGAAACCAAGGTATACCAGAACAAACCCATGGTCCTGCTTGCCACGTCGCCAGGCCGCCGGGGCGGCGCCTCGGTTCTGGAATCAGCATTGAAGATTATCCCCCATCTCGGCGGCGATATCCGCGGCAGCTTGTCTATTCCCCAGTTCAATGACAATTTCGACAGCAACAAAGGCCAATTGACTGATCCGGAATTACAGGCAAAACTCCACGCTACGGTATCTTCGCTACTGAGCAATTAAAAGCCAGCAGATCGAGAGATTGAGAGATCGATAGCGAGATAGCGAATTCAGCAAGTCCGGCCAACCCAACAAGAACACAACAGGGTCCGCAATGAAACAGATCAAACGCAGAACGTTTTTACACACCTTGGCCGGCGCAGCGGCCTATTCCAGTTGGCCCGTGTTTGCCCAATCCGGCCAAGCGCGTGTCAGCACAGTGGCTGGCACTGGCACGCGCGGCTTCCTGCCCGAGAGCGAGGGCCTGCCCGCGACCGCCACTCCCATCGATAACCCATATGGAATCGTCAGCGGTCCAGACGGCGCGCTGTATTTCTGCGAGGTCGACACAGGACGAATTCGCCGGCTCGATCTGAACCGCTCCCGGGTCTCAACGATCGCTGGCAACGGCGAAAACGGTTACCGGCCAGAGGCGCGCCAACCAATGGATACCCCTTTTGCCGCACCCCATGAGATCCGCTGGGATCAAGGCAACAATCTCTATATCGTAGAGAGAGATTCGCATACCGTGCGCCGTATTGCCGGGCCTAGCGGCCTGGTAACCACACTGGCCGGGAATGGTGAACCTGGCTTTGCTGGCGATGGCCGTCCGGCGGTTTTGTCGCAGCTAAATCAACCGCACAGTATCGCCTTCGACGCGCGGGAAAACTTGCTGATTTGTGATATCGGTAACCAACGTCTGCGCCATGTTGATCGGGAAACCGGACTGATCTCTACACTGGGTGGCACCGGCGAACGCACCGCGACACCAGACAGCGGACCGCTGCAGGGCACACCCTTGATGGGGCCGCGTTCGATCGACTGTGATCCCAATAACAATGCCTATTTGGTCCTGCGTGAAGGTAATGCTGTCTATCGACTGGACTTGCGAGGCAACCGACTTCAGAAATTGGCCGGCACCGGCGAGCGCGGTTATAGCGGTGACGGTGGCGCAGCCATGCAAGCCACGTTCAATGGCCCGAAAGGCATTGCTTTTTCAGCGGTCGACAACAGTCTGTATATTGTCGATACCGAGAATCATGTTATTCGCCGCCTGGCACTCGCCACGGGCATCATCGATACAGTGCTGGGCACTGGCGAAGTGGGCGACGGGCCCGACGGCGATCCATTGACTTGCAGTCTCAACAGACCTCATGGTGTCTGTGTGCACAACAATGTGGTGTATGTTACAGACAGTGAAAACCATCGCATTCGTGCTATTACTGGGTTGGTTAGCCGGCCGGGATCTGGCAATCAGGTTTAACAGTCAGCGTTCCAGCCAGGCAGTCGAATAAATATTTCGTTCGAAGGGTTGAGCCGGCAATCGTTGGCAATGCCACCCAGGCTCGCGAAACAAAGTTTCCGACCTGATTGGCTCTTTTGCTGAAACTCTTGTCGCATCTCTTGTTGCATCTCTCATTGTGCTTGCGCCAAGAGATTCATTTCCGGGACAGCTCTATTCAAAAACCGTCTCATTGAAACGAGCGACATCCATATACTCTTCTTTAAAGCCCGGCAACAGGAAGCCTTCCTCGATCAATTCATCGGTCGCCTGCTCGAATTCATTCAGGTAATCATCAAAGCTGGGATACAACCCCTCTATCGAATTTCGTGGATCGCGCATCTGTACAGCGGCAGCCGTGTTGTCTGGATAAGGAATATAACCACCGGTAAGACGTGCAAGCGATTCCTCCGCACCAAACACAGGTGAGCGCAAATTCCAGGGAACAAACGTACCTAGTGGCACTTGGGTGAGTGGCGGCAAAACAGTACTTTCTGCCAGATCATTGTTATCAGTATTCACCGCCGGCACCATCGCGTTGTACTCATGGTCTGAGTAATCTGGATGTTGATCAATGATTCGCTCACTTTGCCAGCGTTGACCGTAGTTGGTGTGACGCGGTTTATAGATTGAGCCCGGATGGTTGATGCCATCGAGCGCATTCCAGGCCTCACGATTTATACGGCCATCGATGTGGGAAGAAACCAGCGTACCTTCGGAAATCTTTGGATAGCGAGACGGCGGCGGCAACTCATCATTCGCCACCCAGTCATACATGGATGCGATGAGTGTTTCCGAAATTGGTGACCACATATTGGGATTGCCGGGCAGCTGACCACTGGTTGGCTCCTGTGGAATCCCGTCACGTGATCCATGTTGTGATCCACCAATCGTATAGAAGCGCACATTGTCGGGGATGTCTGCGTCACTACTGCCATCGGGCGAGGTGTGCGGCAGCGAACCTGCGCGCAGCCAATATTCATTGCTCGTCTGAATATGCATGACATAAGGCTCAGTGCCGCTGGCTCGTGCCGCGCGCAGAACGCCATCAGTGCGACCAGTATAGGGGTCAGTGCTGTCCCCGTAAGTAAAAGGAAACAGGTCATTGGGATACAAATAGTTCGAATGATGACCGTTGGTGCGGGTTGGCATGGCAAAGCGGTTATTAAACATACCGAATCCGCCGCCAGCAATAATAGGAATCACACCATCAAAAACTTTTCGGCCTTCAGGGTCCGCATTCAGCCCGTCGTAAACAAACTGGCGCAACAAACGGCCACTTTGCGATACACCCCAGGCGACGGTGTGTTCAATATCAGGCACATCCAGTTCTTCCAGCAACGCACTGTCACCCTCATAGCGAATCAGCGAGACGATATCGCGAATGCCGGCCATGCCAGCTCCGGCTAGCACCGGGTCGCGTGCTTCATAAATCAATTCATACAGATAGCCCGGCTGTAGTCCGCCATCAACATTGAGCGTAACTTCCGGTTGATTGCTTTGTGGCACGTCAATCACGTTTAATGAGAAATCAGAGCGCTGCACAGGAATCCGCGGGTCTTCCTGGTACAGACGTTGAGTCAGGGTCGCGTTAGCAAGGCCATCCTCGGTCGGGTAGTAAGCCAAGTGACCGCCGCCAGCTATGTTGACATCATTGGCGACAGAGCCTACTGATACTTCATAACGCACTGCTCCGGTAACTGGCGCTGATTCATTACCGACAACAGGCGCGTGCAGCCGAATTCGGCCTTCTCGTGGCGCCAGCTCATTGATCCAACCGGTTACGAGATAGGTGAAACCCATTTTCGTTAATGGGTGTTGCAGTGAGTCCTCAGGCGGCGTTCGGCTATTACCTCTGTTGTTGACGTTGTAGAGCAAACCACCGTTGGCCAACTCCGCAGGTGGAATGAGCATCTTGAAATCGGCCGAGTACTCCACCAGTCCATCGCTGTTGGTATCTACATTCTGTAAGTCGACAATTGTCGCATTGGCCGGATCGTTCGGGTCGAGCGTGAAGCGCACAACGCCATACACAGCCTCGTAAGTGAAACCCACATCTGCTGCGGAGAGCATTTCGCGGCTGGTGATCTCGATCCCGGTGACGTCACTGTAGACACCGCTGCTGAGCAATATAAACGGTAGAGTAATTGCGCGCGCTAGATTGGACAATTTCATAGTAGTACCTGACTGGTTATGTCTCTTATCAATAGTTGTATAGGCAATTTACTAAAAGGCTTGAAGCGAATATTGAACATCAGCCAACAACTGTCAATGACAGTCGAAGCAAGCTAGCTGGTAATAGTCGCGCGAGCGCGTGCTGCTTGTCGGCGCTGATAAAATAGCGGCACCAGCGCGGTCAGAGCCGAACCCAGAACGAGCAATATAGCGCCAAGAATTGACAGTAGAGAGAGGCGATCGGAAAACGCGTACTCTGGATTAATCAGCACAATCACCTTGAGAGTGAGTATGGTGAAAAGCGGCGCCAAGGCCAGCGTCGCACTGACCTTGGAAGCTTCCCAACAATTCATTGCCTCAGCGAAACAGCCGTAAGCGATCAATGTATTCAGGCACATGAAGGTCAGCAATCCCAGCTGCCAGGCCGTGAGATCGAAAACAGACGCCGGGCTGATCACCGGCAAAAGCGCGATAATCGATACTGCATAGATGCAAACAAGAATCTGCACCGACGAAAAACTGCGCAGCAACTGCTTTTGCAACAGGGCATACACAACCCAGGTGATGGCTGCGAATACTACGATGATCACTCCCAGTGTTTCCTGATTGTCGAGGCTGGTGAACGTGGCAAGCCGATCATTGAAAAACAGTAACAGGCCCGCGACGATCAATGCGGTTCCCAGTTTTTGAATGTGGAAAAAGCTTTCTTTGTAAACGAGCACGCCACCGAGAATCAAAAACAGCGTAGTCAGCTGAATAACCGCTTCACTGGTCTCCGCGTTCACGTAGTTCAGGCTATAGGAGAAGAACGAATAGTTGGCGCACAGGCCTAATGCCGCGATGAATAAGAATAGTTGAATGCGCCGTGATACCGATGTTATTCGCGGCAGGTTTCTGGTTACAGCCAACCAGAGCACCAGCACTACAAAAGCAACAAGAAAGCGATACCAGACGATCGTCGTTGCTTCCATACCCGCCAGCAGCTCTTTCAGTGCTACTGGCAGAACTCCCCACATGACTGCAGCGATCAGAGACAGGCAGAAGCCAAGCAACGGACGTGGTGTGCTATCTGCCATTGTGCGAGTCAGGGTCCGGCGTTTTCATAGTAGACAACATTACGAGTGCCACTGCCAATCGCGACTATATCCAGATAACCATCACCATTGAGATCTTCGATCGCCAGTCCGGAAACGGCCACATTGTCATCATCCAGATTAATGCGCTGCCAGCTGTCATCGGTAGGGCCGTGGCGGAAGATAGCCAGCTTGTAGGGCTCTGATCTTCCACCGGCAATAATTTCATCATTGCCATCATTATCAAGATCTGCTGTCAGCAAACCGTGTCCGTTGCTCAGTCCGGTATCGATTACCCGACGCTCCCAGAGCGAGCCACTGTCACCCTGCTCATAGACAACAACCTGATTGCCATGCCAGGGCTCTACCGTAGTTATATAAGGGGTCTGGCCACCCATAAAGCCAACATCAACTTCACTAGAACCGATTTGTGGCCGCTCGGCATCTTGTTTGCCGGCACCAAGTTGGGTTTTCGCAACGTTAACACCACGTGTAGCCAACTGAAATAAATGCACGCCATCGAAGCTGGCAGTAACCAGATCGTCGCGACCGTTGCCTTCCCAGTCGTGAATGGCCAAGCCGTGGGCTAGTTGCAAGGATTGATCAATAACGATAGCCGGCCAGCTGTCCACATCCAGCGCAGGTGGAATCGGATAGGCTTTCAGGCGTAGATCGACATCATACAGTGGCGCACTCGCGCCTTCGCCAATGATTGGCAAATTGACAAGCTCCATCTCACCGTCACCATTGATGTCGCCCCACTTGATTCGATGCGAGGTAGGCATTTCATCAATGTAGTGCATATCCCACTCCTGATTGACTGTCGGGTTACCAGGATTTTCCAGCCAATGCACCAGACCGCCTGTTGTCGATTCGCCCAGGGCAAACTCACTGGCTAACACGATATCCATGTCGCCGTCCTTATCGATATCCAGCGGCGCAGAATCGATGTTGCGTTGCGCCACCGTGCTAATCGTGTATTTTTCCCAGCCCGGGTTCTTATACCAGACGAACTGTGCCGGATTGGTCGCCAACGCAATTATGTCGGTCAAACCATCGCCATCCATATCGGCAACTTCAACACCATACCCGCCGCGCAGTTCCTCATCGATGGTCACTTTGTCGAAGCTAACAAAACTACGCTGCGCATCAGCGATTTGACAGGCTGAAAGCAGCCCGACGAAGAGAATGGAGCAGCGAAAAGTCGAAATCATGGGTAGTCGTTGTCGGATTATCATTATTGGGTTCCCGGGTGCACATGGGTTTTGAAAGTGTAGAGAAGTTAATCGTTCATCGCCGTGAAAGCAAATCACGGCTGCATCAGGGAATTGAGCTATTAGCGGGTAAGCGAGGGGATCAGGATAACTTGATATGGCGCGAGAAGCGCGCACTCAAAAATTCCATCTGATCGGCCAACACGTTGTGATTGGACAAATAGAGGAATTCATACTGATTGGGCACAAACGGAATCGCCAGCAATTCCATACGCGCCTCTTCCGGGGATCTGTCGGCCTTGCGATTGTTACAACGTCGGCAGGAACTGACGACGTTGGTCCAGGTGTCTTTACCGCCTTTGGAAATTGGTTCGACGTGATCGCGAGACAGCTCAACTATCGGGAACTCACCTCCGCAATAAAGGCAGAGATTCTTGTCGCGGCGAAAGAGGAATTTGTTTTCCAGAGGTGGATCGAAACTGTCACTGTGAACTTTGCCGTCACAAGCCACAATGCTCGGCAATTTGAGAATAGACTGCTGCCCATGACGATTGAAGCCGCCACGGATTTCCATAACCGTATCACCGAGTGTCCAGATAACCTGATCTTTAACGAGAAGTGTTGCAGTCTCTTCCCGGGTTAGCCAGCTAACCGGAATACCAGCTTTGTTGAGTCGCAAAATCTTGGCATTCATGCGTTTACCTGCACAGACAAAGGCTGCTCGCAGAGTGTACACAACCATTCTATCGGCGCAAACGATAGGGACTGAAATATCCCGGGTGTTTTTCTCACCGATTAGTCAATTAACAGTTGTGCTTGATGCTATCTTTGCCTGTCCTTTGGTCTATCCTGAGTCTGTCTTGGATTTATACTAGCAGAGACCTTGACTGATCCTGCCCTGCTTCCTCTTACGCTCCTATTCTGACATTAAATCACTACAAAAGCGTGACGTTTTACATTTTTTGAACAGAATTTGCCTGCTTTCTGGCGCGCCAATCCCGATAGCCACCACTGCTTACCCAATAACCCAATTGCAGCAAAATCAGTAAGCCGATAAACAACGGAATAGTGCCCAAATCAGGACCACCAACCCGGAAATAAAAAACCGCATTGTACTGTCGATCTTCAGTCGGATGCTCCGCTGTTACAACGCCAATGTAGGTGCCGGGCTCTTCAAACTCATAGCTTGCCCGGTAGAAACCACCGTCTTCAATACTGGGCTGCTGATAGTAAACTGTTGCTGCTTCCAGATCGTCGATCGCTTCAATGTCTTCCCAGGATGCAAATTTACCGACGTTGTTTATATCCCTAACGATTCGAAAATCTATCGACATCTCTGTCAGTAGATCATGCAAGTATTCCATAACAAAAATAGTCTGGCTTACATCCGGTACGTTCTCGCAAAACTCTTCACTGCCACTTGCCTCGGGTTGAAACACGGTGAAGTGCGCCTGCATGAAGTTGACATTAATGACACACAAGTCTTCTTCGAAGGCGACGCCGCCATGCCCGAATCCGGTGGTCGGTAAAGTGATAAACAATAATGCACAAACAGACAGCCGAAGCCGTCCAAATCTTTGAAATCTAGTCATTGGTTTTACCGTGTATCCAGGTGCCCTTTTCTTGATGGGCACCATGGCAATCATGAGAAAGTCTTACCAGGGTATGGTCTTGCCGTCGTAGGCGAGGAATCTACCACTATTTTGCACATTCAGCTCATCAATTAGCTTGAGCATGCCCGACACGCTGGTTTGGGTATCAATCCATGCATTGGGTCCGCCCATATCAGTCTTGACCCAGCCAGGATGTAACAGACCCACGCTGAAGCCCTGATCAGCCAGATCGATGGAGAGACTCTTCACTGCCGAGTTAAGAGCGGCTTTGGAGGAGCGATAAATGTATTGCCCACCGCCGGAATTGTCCTCGACAGAGCCCATCTTGGAAGTGATATAAACCAGCTTCTTCAACTTGCTCGCCGACAATAACGGCAACAGTAGCTGGGTCAGCAAAATCGGCGCCACAGCATTGATATGCAGGGTCTGTCCCCAGTCGTCGCCGTTTACATTACCGAAATTGGCATCACGCGGCCCATAAACACCCGCATTATTGATAAACACATCAATAGTGTGATCAGCCAAGCGCTTGGGCAGATTGGTCAGGGAATCCGCTTTGGTGACGTCCAGCTCAAGCACTTCCAGGTTGGTATGACGCTCATCCAGCTTCATCAGATCAGCTGCCTTGTCCACGTCACGACAAGTCGCAATAACCTGCTCACCGCGTGCCAGAAGCTGCCCGACAAATTCCAGGCCAATGCCACGATTAGTCCCGGTCACCAGATAAACCGCCATATTTTCCTCCATTAATACAAGGTTGCGTAAAAAGTCGCCTAATCTACATGGCACAGTACAGCGGGTCAAAGCCGAACTGTAAAGGCTGCATTCCATCGTATCTGAGTTTGGTGTGTCAGAGGTTTTGCTATACTACGCCGCTACCATATCCACTAGTTGTCTAAAATAATGAAAATATTACGCAGTCCTTTGTTCCTCGCCATTTCACTCGCCTCCAGCTCAGCTGTGCTGGCTCAAAACCCCGAAGAAATACTTGTCACTGGCGTCGTTCCAGCGGGTGCCACTATCGAATTGGGCAAGGTGCCCTATCCGGTACAAACCGGTTCGGCCAGTGATTTGCAGAATATGGACAGCCTGTCATTGGCGGATTATCTCAAGCAAAGCTTTGCCAGTGTGTCGTGGAACGACGCCCAGAACAATCCACTTCAGGCTGATCTGCAATATCGTGGTTTTACCGCTTCGCCATTGCTTGGTCTGGCACAGGGCATCGCAGTGTATCAAAACGGCGTGCGTATCAATGAACCACTGGGCGACGCAGTGAACTGGGATTTGCTGCCACAATCGGCCATTCAGAATGTGGCTCTCTCTGGTGGCGCCAACCCTTTGTTTGGCCTCAATAGCCTGGGCGGCTCGCTGGCCATCGACATGAAGACTGGCTTCGACTTTCAGGGGTCCGAGCTTGAATTGAGTTCAGGTTCTTTTGGTCGTAATACAGCCACCTTACAGGTAGGCGGTAATGACGGCCGTCTGGCCTACTACGCCAATGTTGAGTACTTTGACGAAAACGGCTGGCGTGATCAGTCCGCGTCCGATGCCCTGAATTTTTACGGCAGTGTTGGCTGGCGCTCGGAAACCAGCGCCATAAACCTGAATGCGCAATTGGCCGACTCGGAATTGATCGGCAATGGCTCATCGCCGATCGAGCTACTTGAAATCAGCCGCCGCGCAATTTTTACCGGGCCAGATATTACCAGCAATGATCTGGCCATGGTCAGTCTCGACTTCTCCCATCAAGTCAGCAGCAACATCTCGTTCAGCGGTAACGTCTTTTTGCGTGAAAACAAAACCAATGCCTTTAATGGCGACGGTTCGGAATTCCTGGTGTGCGGATTCAGCGGTGGCCCCGGCTTGATTGGTGGCCTCGAAGATGATGACCTGGAAGAGTTCAATCTCGACGATGACGATGTCTGTGATGGTCAGTTTGCTGACGCCGATGCGCTGGAGAACTATCTTAACAATGTCGCCATGAACGCCGGCGAAGACGAAGAGTTTCATATCGAAGGTTTTGAGTCCGACGAACTGTCAGGTACTGGACTGCTTGCGGACGATGCCATCAACAACATCAGTGATCGCAAACAACGCAGTCAGGGTGCAGACTTTCAGTGGACTGTACAAAATGATTGGTTTGGCTATTCCAGTCAAACCATCTTCGGCGGCGCCTATTTTCGCGGCGATTCTGACTTCAATGCGGTTGTGGAATTGTCAGGCATTGACCCGTTTACACGCATAACAAACGGTCTTGGAACTGGCACTTTTGTTGACGATGAGGCAACGAATATCGCCACGCGCACGGAGTCGGTCAGTCTCTATGCCTCGAATACAACAGACCTGTCCGAGTCAGTCGCGCTCACTGTTTCCGCACGTGCCAATTCCACCGATGTGCGACTACGTGATCAATCCGGCATGCGCCCGGAGCTCAATGGAGACCACCTGTTTAATCGCATAAACCCCGCGATCGGTTTGACCTGGCAAGTTACGCCCGAACACAATCTCTATGCCAACATCAGCCAATCGTCACGGGCACCAACGCCTATTGAGTTAGCCTGTAATGAAGGTGTTTTTGATTTGGCGGTGCAGTATGCCATCGAACGCGGTGATGACCCCGACGATATCGATTTCGAATGCCGGCTACCTAACGCGTTCTTGGCCGACCCACCCCTGGAACAAGTTGTGACTTCCAGTGTCGAGCTTGGCGCTCGTGGTTTTATCATGGACCTTGGTTACAGCGTCGGCGTTTTTCAGTCCAGTAACAAGAACGATATTCTGTTTCAGACAACAGGCCGTCAAACCGGCTTGTTCGACAACGTCGACCGGACTCAGCGCCGTGGTTTTGAAAGCCGTCTGCAAGGCCGGTGGCAACGTTTAGACTGGCAAGCAGCCTATAGTTTTATTCAGGCCACGTTTGAGGACGACTTCACGGCATTGAGCCCGAACCATGATTTTGCCGATAATAATGGCGAGATACTCGTTAACAGCGGCGACTCCATACCCGGCATTCCTGAACATCAATTCAAGTTCAGCAGTAACTACCGGGTTATGGATGGCTTCAGCGTTGGTTTTGATGTCATCAATAACTCAGAACAATATCTGCGTGGCGATGAATCGAATCAGCTGGCGACCATCGACGGTTACACGCTGATCAACTTGCGGGCGCGTTACCAGTTAAGTGAACGCTTTGAGGTTTTTGCCCGTGTGGACAATGTTTTCGATGCCGAGTTCGAGACTTTCGGTTTATTGGGTGAAGAGCCTAATGAGGTCGAAGTACCGATTATCGAAGCCCTGACCACACCGATTTTTCTCGGCGCGGCCCAACCACGAGCGGGCTTTCTGGGTGTCCGTCTGCGCTTTTAATCAGCTGCAGACGTACGCAAAAATTCGCGGGCCTGGTCGGGAAAGTCGGTAAATACGCCGTCTACACCGACATCGAATAAGTGAATACGCAGTAGCTCAGCAAAGCTGCCGGCATAGTCCGGCACCAGGCCCGGATCGCTGCGAAAAGTGTAAGGGTGGATTTGTAGATTGGCTGCATGGGCACGGCGTGCCAGTGGGGTAATCTGCACATCACCCTTGCTTGACTCGGGCGTCACCAGCAAACCCATGGACGGGCCAATCCCATCGGCAAACTGCGCCAATTGCGCCATGCCGCCTTCGGCCAGCATCCAGTCGTATTCTCCGTCATTGCCCATCAACTGAACAAGATTCACTTCAATGCCAGCGGCGGGAAAAATCTCCTCGGCAATGATGCGTAGCTCGGCATAACTGAAGGTTTGCAAATAGACTGGTGAATCCTTGCTGGTATAGCCATAGTCCTTGAGCACCTGTACAACGGCAGTGCTGATATCCTTGCCTTCCTGACGATGAAATTCCGGGCCCTTGATTTCCGGGTAGATGCCGACTTGCCGCCCGGTGGATTGATTCAGCCCCTGAATCATCTCGATCTCTTCCTGTAGCGTCGGTACCGAGAAGGTCGATTGATTCATGGGGAAGCGACCCGGAAACCCCTGCTCCTGCATACCATTGTTAATTCTGAAGCCTTCTGTCGCGCGCAACTGCCTGATTTCCGCCAGAGTAAAATCAATCGCGTAGTAGCGGCCATCCGCTCTGGCTCGGTTCGGGAATACGCTGGCGACATCTGTCGTGCGATCAAGGGTAATGTCGTGCAAGACGATCAGTGCATCATCACTGGTCATGACCACATCCTGTTCGATGTAGTCAGCGCCCATGGCATAAGCCATCGCTTTGGCTGGCAAGGTGTGTTCCGGCAGATAACCCGAAGCACCGCGGTGCGCGATAACCAGCTTTTCAGCCGCTGATGCAGCCTGACCTTGCAATGTGGCAACCATAATCAAACCCGACAAAACACGAGTGAACACAGACATGATAATCGATCATCCCCTGAATAGTTGATGGCAAATCATGACCCTAGCACACTGCTATTGCCAGTTCATGACAATACCGAGACTACTTTGTTATGACCCCAGTCGATAGCGCAATTTAATGGCGACTTGATCGACGATACGGTCATTCCAGGACTGCTCGAAGAGATCCTGAAACGTGAAGAAGCTGTTACCCGGCAAATTGGAACCGCGCGTATAGACCACGAACAGGTCTGACAGCGGTGCAATTTCCCAGCGGTAGCGCGCCTGGAAAGTCAGTCGGCTGATGACAAAGTCATCCGGCTCGTTATCCGGGTTGGCTGTGGGAATCAACGGCCCTTCATCCATGGTGTTGACGCGATAAAAACTGTCTTCGTAGGCTTTGAGAGCTGTCCACTGGGTGGTAAAGCGCAATTGTTGTCGCGCGGTGATGAAGTAACTCATCTCCATTCTTGGCGCCCACTGATGAGCTTCGAAGCTGGTGTAGTTGCCGCTACCGCGATGTACAAGCAATGCTTCACGGTCAACATAGCTCAAACTCAGGTCAACCGAAAAACGGTCCGCCGGACGCCACACGACCCCTGCAGAACCTTCCAGTTGTGTGGAGCCAAGATCTTCCGGGTCAACGGATAATCCACCTGACAAGGAGATTGGCTGTGATGGATCGGTCTCGTAGTCAACACTGGCGCCGTATCGAACTGGCAATTGAAAGGCACCAGTGCCCCGGCCGAGTCGGTCATCAAAGCGCGCCGGGAAGTAACGCAGATCAAAACTGAACTCATCGTTGTTCATGTAGTTGTAACTACGATTCAAGAACGCGCCAAGTCGCACAGGCAGGCCATCTGTATTCCATTCGTTCGTTACGATGAAACCGGTTGACCGCGAGCGAATCCCCGGTATATCAGATTCGGTAATATTATAGTTGTAGCTAAGATTGGCTTGATCGTTTCGCGTCAGAAAGCCCAGCTCATTCATGTCGAATTGATCATCGATCCAGGTAGCACGCACGGTGTGTT
Source organism: uncultured Gammaproteobacteria bacterium (assembly GCA_913060975.1). Taxonomy (GTDB): domain Bacteria; phylum Pseudomonadota; class Gammaproteobacteria; order Pseudomonadales; family Pseudohongiellaceae; genus UBA9145. Next base: position 13,840 of record CAJXVC010000009.1, on the reverse strand, counting down.
GCTTGCCGCGCTCCGGGCGGAACTGCACATCGCCCAGAAACCCCATACCAGTCACACCGCTGTTATCGCTGTGCATGAATTGTGTATCGACCAGCCAGCGACTATCGGCGGAGAAGTAGTGCATGTCTACTGCGTGGACGTCCGACTCGATGCCCGGGTGATTGACTGTGGTGCCCATCCAGCCGATAGAGCGACGTCCACCTGCACTGGCGTCTTCGTACAACAATCGGGCAATACCAAAGTCACGGCCCTTCGCTCGCACCATTACTTCGGAACCATCATCGCGAGTGCCGAGTATTTCCGAGTCATTTTCCGACGCAAACAAAGTCCCGTACTGCCAGTTGCCAATCTGGCCGGTGTATTTTACTGCCCCCAAAAGTTCAGTTGGTCGACTGACATCGGTGGGCACCAGATTCACATTGTCGGGAATATCATAGTCTGCGGCGCCACCAATGCGACGAGTGTTGAGTAGTGTAATGGGGCCGCCCGGACCGCCACCACCGCGAGTTCTCGGGTGGGTATTGAATATATCCTGGCCTTCAAGGAAAAAGGGCCGCTTGTCGGGGAAGAACACTTCAAAGGCTGTGAGATTCACGACCACGTCATCTGACTCCACTGTGCCGAAATCCGGATTCAGTGTCGCTGACAGCAGTGTATTGGTTGTGGGCCGCCAGTAAATGTCGGTACCGATCTTGCCATCCGGATCGTCACGCAAGGCATCGTAAGTAGAGGAGATGAACGGGTAGTAGGTTAATTGTCGGCGTGGCTCGATATCCGTTAGCTGATAGGGCTGAAAAGCGGAAATATACTGATTCACTGTGCTCGGTAGCGGGGGATTCGACCAGGCTTCGCCGCCCAGATGGCCAACCTGACGCTCCACATAGAAACCGATTTGGCGCAAATCACCTGATTGCGGCAGTGGCATCATCGACCAGGGAATGAAGTATTCCGCACTCCAGCCATTTTCCAGAGCCTGGGTGCGAGCGTTCCAGGAACCATCCCACTGCATATTGAGTTGACGCTCTGGCAGGATAGTGCCGTCGGTCATGGAATCGCCAAGATTCACGCGCAGAAAGTAGCCATAGAGCCCCTGACCAGATGGATCGATGCCAACTACGAAACCGTCTCGGTCCAGCTGAGTATCGCGGCTCGTCATACGCGCCACCAGAGACTCGGCTGGCTGATAATTCATGGCGCCTACATAGATGCCCTGCTCGGTATAGAAAATGCGGGTATGGGTCTCCAGGGTCGATGGTGCCAGCGTGTCAGGATCGATGACCTGCATACCATCAAAATAGGGCACCTGATCCCACACGGCCTCGTCGAGAAAACCATCAAGCTCAATATTGGCCTGATCTGCTTCGATGCGGGTGAGTTGGGGAATGAGGGATTGGGCGCTGGATGCCACTGACAACATGGCAAGACAGCTCACCAGCAGACTACGCAGGGTGATACTCATAGAACTTCTCAATTGGTGTGCAGGCTCACGCAATCAGTATCGCAAAACCGGTCATTATTATCGTTTTGATCACTCGCATTCTATCTGTGAGCGCGTGAGCAATCGCTTTGTCGCGGCACTCTCAATAAAAGCTTCCAACAGGAACACCAACCGCGTATGGGAATGTAGCCGATTAACTCGACCCAGAAACAGTACTTGGCACAGTCTGTTGCAATTGGCACTCTCTGGCACCCCGATAAGATTATCGGCTATCTCACACCAGACCTGTCATTTTTCATCATAATTCACCTTCACTTTGCCTTTTTCTCGCCGTGCCGGTGACAGACTGTGCTTGTTAAATACAAGCTGCAAGAGTTCTTCACGGGTAATACCGCTGAAGAACTGCAAAACGCATCAATTCACTAATTTGGCAAATCAGAACAGGAAAGAATTATGTTCAGAAAGCAGTCACACCCGCTCACCGTAGAAGAAGAATCCTATAACTGGGCCTCTCCCAAGTCCGGCATGAACCGACAGCTTCTTTATCTATCTGTGATGTTTGTGGTGGTGGGAATGCTATTTAGCGTATTGCGGTAACTAGCGGGCCGTCAAAGTGGCTTGTACTTCAAAAGTTTGGCTGCCGCGCTGAATTTCAATAACAACAATTTGCCCAGGAGCCGACGCTCGCAATAGATTGGAATAGGTCTGCAGATCATTGATGGGTTGTCCATCGAACTGCAGTAGTACATCACCCTCTTGCAAGCCGACCTGGGCTGCCGCGCTACCTGGCACCACACCACTGATTCTGACGCCTGCGCCACTATGGGCGAAATCCGGTACCGTGCCGAGACTGGCCTCACGCTCGCCAGTATTGCCACTGACTTCAACCTGCGCCGCGCCTTCCAGATTCACTCGCAAAGGGTCAGTTCGGTTGGCCATATAGACCACGGCTTCTTCGAGCCATAGCGCCACATCGGACAACCCGGCAACATCGAGTTTATCCGCCGTATCGCTGGCCCGGTGGTAATCCGTATGCGCCCCACTGAACAGATGAATCGCCGGAATCCCGGCGTTGAGAAAGGCGACATGATCACTGCTGGCAATGGTCTGCTCTGGAAACGTGGAGCGCACACCTATAGTGAAGCCAATGCCCTGTGCCATGAATGGCCACTCGTAGGCGCTGTCTGAGCCGAATACCTGCAGCGGCTGGCCTTGCAAGCGCCCGACCGCATCCAGATTGATCATGGCAAACATGTCGCCACTGTCGAACCCGCCTGGCGGGCTTTCGACAAAATGCTGTGCGCCCAACAGACCTGCTTCTTCGGCGGTAAATGCCACGAATACGATTGGGCGCTGCGGTGTAAATGAGCGCGCCAGTTTGCCGGCCACTTCGAGCATTACACTGACACCCGAGGCGTTATCATCGGCGCCCGGATAAGCGTTGCCGGTTGATTCTTCAATACCCAGATGGTCGTAGTGAGCACCGACGACTAATGGCGCATGGGCAAAGTTCTCGTCAGTCCCGGGGATCATGCCAACAATATTGATTAGATCGATATTGCCATTGTCAGGGACGGCCTGACGCCAGCGCTGTTGATACCCGCCATCGATTGCTTGCAGCCCGGCTACACGGAATTGTTCAGTCAGATAGGCAGCGGCCTGTCGCAAGCCGCGTGAACCCAGCCCACGGCCTTGCATCTGCGGCCCTGTTAGCGCCTGTACGTGCTCCATCAGGTCAGCTGGCAAGTACTCCGGAGGCAATGTGGCCAAGGCTGGAATTTCGGGCAGGCGCTCAAAACTGATTTCAGCACCACTGTCCGGTTTGATCCATTGCATCGGTGAATCCGGACTAGTCCAGATTCCTGATGTATCGTTGGTAGGTTCCGCGCCGGTAAAGCTCAGGAATGAGTATTTGCCGTAGTGTGGCAGCTTCTCGATCATGCCTGGCATGGCTATCATGTCATCAACATGAATCCAGCCGACAGCCAATTCCGGGTCTGCCGGATGGCGGCCGACCAGTACGCTGCTGCGATTGGTATAGGCCAGCTCCGTCTCGGGCAACAGCATGCTTTGGGCCGTCAAACCACCACCATAGGCACTGACCGCTTCGGCCACGGCATCGGCAAAGGGATTATCCTGACCCAGCACCCAAACCGAGCGATCCCCCGGCAACTGTGACAGTTGACTGGCCTCGAGAATCTCATAGTCGACGCCCTGCGCGAAGGTTTCAGCCAGCAAACGCCATTCCTGGCGATTGTTCGCCGGGAGTACAAAGCTGATCGTTTCGGCGCCGAACAATTCACCAATAGTTGGTGGTGTCTCTTCTCTGTCCAGAGTGCGAAAGATATCGAAATAGGGGTCAACGAGGACAGCTTCCAAGCGGGAATAGTCTTCGGCCATGACACCTTCGAGCTTCTGGGTCAGATTGATATTGTAGATCTCCGGCTCTTCCTGATCGGCATAAAACAGCGCCACTGGCACCGTCAGATCATAAGCATCGCCGGCCTGTATTTGCGCAAACATGATGCGCGCCCGATCACCGTTTACCGCTTCTACGTTCAGTGACAATTCCGGCGCTCCAGTGCGGTCTACCCATTGACTGAAAAAGCCGGAGAGATCCTCACCACTTAACTCGGAAAATAGTCCTTCAATATCAGCATAAGAGGCACGCTGAAATAAATTCCTTGCATAGAATTCGCGTAGGCCATTGAGGAACAACTCATCGCCCAGGCGCAATCGCAGCATGTGCCAGAGCATGAGGGTTTTGCCATATCCGACCGCCTGCGTCGCGGCAGAATTACGCGCAGTGAATTCACTGAGTGGAAAATCACTGCCCTCTGCAACATAGTTCTTATAACGCGCCAGCATTTCCTTGCGATACTCGTGACCGGTGCCATCCATTTCATCAAACAGATGATCCGCCAGATACGCGGTCAGTCCTTCACTCCAGTTACCCGAGTCGTAATCCGGATAGACACCATTACCCCACCAGTTGTGGAGAATCTCGTGCGGATAGGAGGTAGTCAGAATGAAAGGAAAACGAATCACTTGCTCACCGAGCAAGGTGAAAGAGGGCATGCCGTAACCGGTTTCCCAAAAATTTTCTACCAGCGCAAACTTCTCGTAGGGATATTCACCCAGAAGCGGTTCATACAGTGCCAGATACCGGGCTGTGGCATCCAGATAGCGAGTCGCCAGATTGCTGTCAGGTGTACGCAAGAAAGCCTGCGCCGTTATATCACCGGCTGCCTGCTCGTAGACTTCAAAGTCGGCCGCGATGAGGTATATCTCTTCGGTCGGGTGTTCCATGCGCCAATTATTGGTGGCATTAACACCGGAGCCCGCTGCATCAATACCCTGCGAGACTGCTGTCCATGAACTGGCCGACGCGGCAAAACCGACCTGCATGTCGAAGGTCAGCATGTCTTCATCGATCAGCGGCACCCACAATGATGCCCGGCTAAGAAATACACCTTCACTGGAAATAATGCCTGATGTCTCAGCGAAACTTTGTGCATATTCTGCACTACCTTGTTCTGCAAGGTCGTTGATCTGGCCTTCATAGCGAAGCGTCAGTGCGTTATTGAAGCTCGGCGGAATTCGTACTTGATAGACAGTCGCCTCAGCCTGAGTGGCGACCGTTGTTGGCACAGTCACGGTGGAACTACTCTGGCCTGTATTGACCGGGGTAACCAGCAAGTTGTTATCGGTGATGGTGAGATTGGCGTTGAGACTAAATGTGATTACCTGCCCGCGATAGCGCGGCGGTAGCGTCAGCGCATCGGTGACGCGAAGATAATTATTCTCCGGGTCCAGTTCAATTTCCAGGTCATGATGCAATACCGGTTCTACAACTTCAGCCGCCACTGCTTCGGTTGCGCTGCCGCTTGTCTGCGCCTGACCGGTCAATTGTGAAGGCCGACGAGTGAAGCTTTGCGTTCCAGGCTGCCCGGTAGTCGATGCAGTGGGTTGCCCGGTTGGTATTGTTGTTGTCGGCTGGGCAGACAGCGCGTGCGAAGCGAGCATCGCCACACACAAAATCACACAGCGAGTCACTAGCAAAGCGCTTGAATTCTGGCTCATCATGACTGGACGCTTTTCCGGTTCACTCAATCAAGTCCCAATAATTCCAGTGCCAACTCATGGTTCCAGTCGGACATGTGAAGTTGTGAAGCACCACCGGGTGTCCGGGTTGTGCTCCATGCCAGCTGCATGCCATCTGGCGAGAAGACTGGGAGAATGTCAGTACCGTCAGTATTGGTCACTCGCACTGGTGGATTCTGTCCTTCGACATCAATCATGAACAATTCGAAATTGGCATGGCCGAGAATATTGCTGGAATAAATTATGTAGTCGCCGCTCGGGTGAAAATAAGGCCCCCAGGAAACCATGGCATCGGCTGTCAGCTGTCGTTGATTAGTCCCATCAATATCCATGGTCCAGATCTCGGCGCTGTTGCCATCGGGATTGAATCGACGCCAAACGACCTTGCTATTGTCCGGGCTGAAGAAAGGTCCGCCGTCATAGCCTGGCGATGATGTCAGTTGCTGCACATTGGAGCCGTCAGCATCCATGATGTACAAATCCATAAAATAGGAACTGTCGTCTTCGAACAAGCGTTGCTCGGCCTGACTTAACTGGCGGCTATAAGCCTCTCTGTTGGATGCAAACAGAATCTTGCTACCATCTGCAGAGTACGACCCTTCGGCATCATAACCATCGGTATTGGTTAGATTGACCAGATCGCTACCATCGCTATTGGCTTCATAAATGTCGTAGTGTCGGTCGTAGTCCCAGCCATAGGGTCGGTCTTCGCCACTTTCCCGAATCGCGATTTCCTCAGCCTGCTTCTGCAGTGCGTTCGGATCCTCATGAGTCGATGAGAACATCACCTTGTCCTGAGTTGGATGAATCCATGAGCAAGTGGTCAAGCCGGTGCCTGGCGACACACGAGTGGCTTCACCGGTGGCGAGATCCATCAGATAAATCTGGTAAAAAGGATTGCCAGGCATTTCCGCCTGATAGATCAGCCTGTCACCTTGCGGGCCGAAATAACCTTCGCCCGAGCGAGCACCTTCTGTAACGAGTTGCCGGGTGTTGGGCAACAATCTGTCTTCGTATTGAGTAGCAAAGTCACCGCCAGTAGTGGCCGGCATTTCCATTGCGGTTGCTGCAGCCATGCCATCGGCCGAGTAGCCATCTGCCGCATCTGCCGGAGTTTGCGCCGCTACTGTATTCGTGCCGCTCTCCTGACAGGCCGTCAATCCAGCCATTGTTGTTAAAAACACCGCAGTTAATCGTTTCATTGCCACTCCGCATCAATGTGAATCATAGGGCTCGTACTGAGCCGCACACTTGTAAGTAACTTAATCGTGATCAATCGAATTTAAAATGCTCATGCTGAGGAAACACGCCGAACAAGCCGCCGGTATGGACAAACAGCACCTGCTTTGCACCGGGCAATTCGCCCTGATCACCTTTTTTCAGTTCCTGAACCATGCCATGAAAAGCCTTTCCGGTATAGACAGGGTCAAGAATGATGCCATTACTGCTGGCCAATTGCTTGATCGTGGCGAAGATTTCCGGTGTGGCCACGCCGTATCCGGGGCCCAGATAGCCCTCGATGGTTTTTACAGTTAACGACTCAAGATCGAAATCGGTTTTGTAACGCTGTTTCCAAAGCGCCACGTCTGTCTCTACCTTTTTCTTGAAATAGGCGGCATTGTCGCTGACGTTAAACGCCACTACCTGGCCCGGCAGTGAAAACTCTTTGGCGCCGACGAGCAAGCCACTTTGTGTGCCGCCGGAGCCAGTGGCCACGACAATATAATCTGGCTGCAAAGACAGGCGATCGATATCGTGAGCGATCTCTTCACTGGCAGCAATATAGCCCCACAATCCCACCTCATCGCTGGCACCGACCGGGATGTAATAAGCCTTGTCATTCTGAGCGGCGAATTTTTCCTGCAGTTCCCTCACCATGGCCTCATGCTGTGGCCACTGCTGCTCCGAAACGAACGTGATTTGGGCGCCAGCCAGTTGATCCAGCAACAGGTTGCCCTGCGGGATTTGTGGCTGTTCGCCACGCAATAGCAAATGTACTTTCATCCCCAGACGGGCACCTAGCAAGGCCGTCGCCCGGCAGTGATTGGATTGCACGCCGCCGCAGGTGATGACCGCATTGCATCCTTGTTGTTGCGCTTCTGCGAGGTTGAATTCGAGTTTGCGAACCTTGTTGCCAGAGACTTCGGTGCCGGTCAGGTCATCGCGCTTGATCCAGACCTCGACGCCATCAGGCAGGTCAGGAAATCGTTCGACACGAGTAACTGGTGTAGGGAGTTGCGCAAGAGAGAGGCGAGGTGGCCAGGAGATCATAGTAGTTGCTGCGTAGGGGCTTAATATAGAAGCAATATGAAGAAAACCTAGAGACAAGAAAGCGGGCTAACACCCGCTTTCTTGGCTTTGCTTTCAGTCAGGCTGTAAGGCCTGTGGGTTAACTTGCTGGCTTGGTTGCGTCGTAAGCCAGATCAGACCCGTTGCCAGTATCACCTTCAGCACCCAGAGGGTTGAGCGCTTCGCTGTACAGGAACAGATCGGTAAGTACTGCCCGTAAATGAATAGAGGCGTTGAGGTTATCAACGATCTCCGATCCAATTTTGTCTTGCGCCAGAATGAATCGCAGAGCGGCGCCAGCTTTACGGCTATCCTCAGCAATCACCTGCTCGAACTCGTTGTCACTGCCAGTCAGCGCAGAGACAAGATTGTCCATGGCCTTGGCAATGCCTTCGATAATCGGGCGCGCATGCGGACCAGGCCCGCTTTCATTCTGTGCCGGCCGTCCCTGCGCCGCAAATGCGAGCAGGAACTCATAACCGGATTCAATCGTTTCAATATCGTCGTTTATCACTTCTTACTGCCTTGTGTTAACCAAAAAACCTAATCGGCTTCTTTCGGTGTCCATTTGCTGGGGTCATGGTTAGCTGCCATTTCATCTTCTGAAATCCAGCCAGTGAACATGGAACGCGTATAAAACAGCTTCTCAGGACGGACGGCAAAGTAAATGTGAGTCGATGCCAGAGCAACCAGCGCCAACGTAGACAAACCATGCAACAAGAAAATCAAACCAAGCTGATCTTCCGGCATACTGTTGGTACGGTCCCAGAAAGGCGAATCGATCTGCAGGAACATCAACACGCCAGTTACGATAACTGCCAGAACGACAACAGTAACTGCCCAGTGCATGCCTTTCTGCTCGAAAGAGTACTTGCCTGGCTTTTTGGCAGAGTCAAAAGGCTCACCAAAGTCACTCGGGCCAAGAATCATTGATTTGAAGTCTTGCCAGAACATGGAGCGGACAATGTGAAAAATGACCACAAAGGTCAGGATCAATCCACTAATCCAATGGAAATTCAACCAGGCGATACGCAAACCGATAATCGGTGCGATGCCGGTGAAAATAAGGACCAGTATGCTGGCGGCCATAATCCAGTGAAACGCCCGGTCAATTGACTCGTGACGCAGAACGCGACGACCTTCACCGGACGGCTTGTCCATTTTCTTATTTGCCAAAGCAGCCATGATAATGGCGTGCGCTGCCAACAGTACCAAAACGGCAACTGCAACAACCCAAAGTAAATCCCAGGATACGCCGAGAATTACTTCTTCTCCCCATACGTCACGTTTGTAGCGGACTATTTCTCCCACTGTTCTTCCCTCTTTTTTTTGATACTGCTGTTTTTGTTAACTCGTTTACTACACTATCGGGAGCTAGCCCGGGGTTTAACCCCGGACTGCCCGCTTAACCAGGTTACCTAATAAAGGCACTTTAAAATGGTTGTAGTTGAGTGGTTGTGCACCATTGGTAGCGATAGAGGCTACTTGATCCGCCAATTGCTCAGAGCGCTGTTGGCCACGCAAAGCGTTTTCAACTGCCTGCAGTCGACGTGGAACACATTCCACAGCTCCGGCCGCAACGCGCGCGTCCTGAACTGTGCCACCTGACACTTTCATGGCAGTGGCGATGCTTACCAGCGCAAAGTCCCACACATTTCGGTCAGCAACTTTCTCGAAATAGAACTCGGCGTTCGCCCAGGTATTCGGAATGCGTACCGCAGTGAGGATTTCGCCATCATTCAGCACTGTCATGTTTTCAATGTCACGCGCTGGACCAACAAAGAAGTCTTGAGCTGGTACGGTGCGTTGACCGGAAGAACTGCTGATAACCATCGTTGCATCCAATGCAACCAAGGCTGGTGCAGTATCAGACGGAGATACAGCAACACAGCGGCTGGCACCAAAAATAGCGTGCTCTCGGTTCAGGCCTTCTGGTGAATCGGCGTAGCAAAGGTTGCCACCCGCACGGTAGCAATCCAGACCACGGCGGTAATACCAGCAGCGAGCATCCTGAACCAGGTTGCCGCCCAAGGTGCCCACGTTGCGGATTTGTGGGCTGGCCACTTTGCCTGCTGCAGTAGCAAGCAAACCGTAGCGCGACTGTACGAGTGGATCGTTGGCGATGTCGGTCAACGTAGTGACAGCACCGATCTCGATGCCGTCAGCAGTTTCGCGAATACCTTTCCATGCATCGACCTGAGTCAGTTCGATCATGGCGGTAGCGATCTTGTTACGATCTTTCAACCAACCAAAAGTGTCCTGACCACCACCAAGCAACCAACCCTCGTTACCCAGGGAAGCTGCCAAGGCCAGTGCATTGGCTTCATCAGTAGGCTGATAAAGCTCAATATCAGGCATTACGTCATTAGAAGTAGCTACCATATCAACCTCGGAAATTGTTCTGGGCAAGAGGAACAGCTTCTTCGCTTATTCCTGCCACTTGATTAATGATCATGTCAGCGGTGATCGGTGCAGTGTTGAACAAGTGTCCGTCCATTGCATCGGAAATCGCTGCTGTTAATGCGGCAGAAACGGAACCCATTGCTGGCTCTCCGATACCGCGCACACCAACCGGGTTTTCCGGATCAGGTAGATCCACCCAGCCAGTTTGAATTGTCTCTGGCGTGTCCAGATAAGTTGGTACCTTGGACTGCCAGTAACCGGTGCTCGCCGGAATACCGTTTTGTGGGTCATATAAGTGACGCTCATAACCCGACAAACCAATACCCCACACTGCGCCGCCCACCAGCTGATTCTTCAGCCCTTGTGGGTGCATGACCGTGCCGCACTCACCGATACTGATCATATCGAGAATCTCGTACTTGCCGGTCTCTGTATCCAGTTCGATTTCGCAGGCAGTCACAGTAAAGCCAGTCACTGTGCCTTCGTGACGCGGGTCATGATAAACACCCATGAACCAGTCGCCGGCCAGTCGTGACACGGAAATTTGTGTCCACTCGGCCAACTCTTCTGGCAGTTCTGCTTCACCGGTAAATTTACCGCGCAATTCCATGGCACGCTGCGCCACTTCTGCGAAGGTATAACCAACCGATTCATCATCGTTTCGACGAACACGCTCGTCCGACACATCATAATCATCCGGCTCACCGCCGAGATCAGTGGCGGCGATTTCTTTCATCTTCGCCAGCAGATCCTGCGCTGCACCGTAACAAGTACGCGTGTTGGTAAACGTCGAGTTACTGCCGTCCTGAGGTGAAGTAATTGGCAGATGGTTATCGGTACGGCCGTTAACTACGTCGCAACGTTCCCACGGCATCTTTAAAACTTCTGCTGCGGCACGCGAAGTGCCCGCATAAGAATAAGTACCCAGGTTACCCACGCCGTTGTGAATGCGCAGACGCCCATCGGTACCCATGGTGACGATACCGTCCATACCGCTACGGCCGGCATTGTGATAACCCTGACCGAGGCCAAGACCAATCACTTTGCTGCCATTGCGCTGGCGACGACGCGTTGATTCACGCTCGTCCCAGTTGAATCTTGCACGCGCCATTTCAAGGGCTTCGGGCATGTAGGCACTGGTGACTTGCGTACGGCCAGGACCATGCACGTCGCCATTTTCTGGCGTGTTGATCTTGCGGATATCAAATCGGCTAATACCCAACTCATCTGCTGCCTTGTCGAGAATAGGCGAGATGATCGGGGACATCTGGTTTTGACCCGGGCCACGCTGGGCGCCACGGTGACCAGAGTTAGTACCAATATTGGTACCACGGAAACGCATTGCCTCAGGCTGATACAACATGCTGATCAAGTCGCCGGCTGAGGAAGCGTCGCCGCCACCACCCTTACCGCCGGCATCGGCGACGATGTAGAGATCGGTCGCTGACATGGTGCCATCGGCGTTAAAGCCTACTTTGATCCAGCCCTGAAAGCCCATTCGCGCGCCACCGAAGGTGAACTCTTCTTCGCGAGTAGCACGCATCATGACCGGGCGATTGATCTTCTGAGACAGTTTGGCAGGAATTGCCATATTGGGGATGCTGCCGGCACGCGCACGCTGACCAAAGCCACCGCCTGTTGCCACATTAATAAAGACGAAGTCTTCTTTTGGCACACCCACGATGCCTGCCATGTCATCGGCAAGACCAGTCAGTGACTGGGAAGTGCCGTGCAAATACAGTTTGCCGTCTTCCCAATAGGCCATCGCACTGCGCGGCTCCATTGAGTGGTGCGGATAACCCGCAGTCGAGAAAGTAGTTTCATAGACGAAAGCGGAATTGGCAAACGCGCCATCCAGGTCACCGAACGTCCATTCCTGCTGCGCTTCTGCAGTCGGTTCGCTACCAGCGCGGAAGCTCGCCACCTGATCTTCGCTCCACTTTTCAGTGGCGAAACCCTGGCGGAACACATACGTGTTGCTGTTGCCTGGGTACGCGTTGGCACCGCCTTCACGAAGACTGTCCAGCGGGTCCAGCACAAAGGGCAAGCGCTCGAATGTGACATCGATGGCTGCCAACGCAGTCTCGGCGGTCTTTTCGTCGATTGCGGCGATCGCCAGAATCGGTTCACCAACCAGAGTTGGTTCGTTAGTGAGAATCTTCAGACCAGTGCTGTTCGGCTCGCCATCGGGATACACGTCGTCGGCAGTCAAAATGCCGTACACGCCATCCATCGCCAGAGCGGCTGATGCATCAATGCCTACCACGCGGGCGTGGGGGATCGGGCTGGTCAGCAAGCGCGCGTAGACCATGCCTTCGCGCGTGTAATCTTCTGCGTATTTAATCCGGCCGGTGACCTTACCAGGAACATCGGGCGGCACGAAATCTTTACCAATATGCATATATGCCATGATGATTATCCTATTTGTACGGCGCGCATGACGCCATCGAGGTAAGAGTCATAAGATCCACAACGACAGATGTTGCCCGCCAAACCCTGGCGTGCCTCTTCGCGTGTGGGGTTAGGGTTGGCGCGTAACAGGCCAACAGCTGACATGATCTGCCCCGGTGTGCAGTAGCCGCACTGGGGAGATAATGATTCAACGAACGCCTGCTGTACCGGATGCAGGTCGCCGTTCGGAGACTCCAGACCTTCGACAGTTTCGATGCGACCATTCTTCATGGAATGAGTCAGCACTGAACATGCGTAAGTGGGGATATCGTCAACAAGAACGGTACAAGCACCGCACTCGCCACGGTTACAGCCCAGCTTGGTGCCGGTCAGACCGAGTTTATAGCGAAGTGTGGAAGCGAGTGTTTCCTGAGGTGCCACGTCCACATTGCGGACTTGGCCATTAACATTCAATCGGATGAGACGCTCGACTGCACCCGCCGGTCGGCTTTGGCCATTGGCCGCATACCAAAGCGAGCTTGAAGTCGCTGCTGCACCAGAGGCAATGACCCCTTTGATGAAGCGTCTTCGGGTTACTTTTGGATTCACGAGTTTCATTCGCCTCCGTAAAAGTGGGAATGGGGATTTTTGTAAATGCGAAAACAACTTGAGTAGAGTGGCTTTTGCAGCTGCTTATAGTTATTCTTATTTTTAGAACTAAATGCGAATCGTTCGCATCTAGATCACGTAAATTGTAGTGAATTTAACGCCGCTAGAGTAAATCACCTACCTGTTTTTATCAAGCAACGTACCTGCGCTCAGAGCACGGTATTTCCTGCTTCGGCGCCAGTCTCACCGGATTGCTCCGGTTCTTTTCCGGGCCCTCGGCATTTGCTTTGTTAGCTGCCAATTGACGCTTGCGTCATGTCGCGTCTGGATTGACATCTTTTACTCTGTTTTTGTTCCCTATAACGCAATCGACTACAAAGTAGGTGCCACCTCGCTTTTTTAGATTCTTGTGCAGGTTCAGCGCGTGCTCAGGGATTCCACTATCTCCAATTCATGGCACGCATTGATGTGAACAAGTAAGGACGCCATCCGCGCGGACTTTCTGACAGATAGAGCTCCTGCCTTTGTGACTTCGAGTCGCACTGCGGGCCATCTACACAAGCCACTGGCGCCGGCCTTCCAGGCTGCCCTCTCTCCGCAAAAAGC
>CAJXVC010000008.1 GCA_913060975.1 uncultured Gammaproteobacteria bacterium | reverse complement strand
GTTGGAGATTTGAGGAAAGCTGCTCCTAGTACGAGAGGACCGGAGTGGACGAACCTCTGGTGTTCGGGTTGTCACGCCAGTGGCATTGCCCGGTAGCTACGTTCGGACAGGATAACCGCTGAAAGCATCTAAGCGGGAAGCCTCCTTCGAGACGAGATCTCCCTTAGGACTTGATCCTACTAAAGTGCCGTTCAAGACTAGGACGTTGATAGGCTGGGTGTGTAAGTGCAGCGATGCATTGAGCTAACCAGTACTAATTGCACGTGAGGCTTGACCATATAATCATGCATTCTTCGGGGACGGAATTCATTCTGTCCCCTGTAAAGAACCTGTTTGATCTTTAGAAGATCAGCAGTTTCAGTGATTATATGAATTAAGCAACTTAGTAAGACTTTGTATAGATCTTGTAGTATTCGAGTGGTCGTTGTTTGACTGCTTGGAACAAAACAAAGTACTTGTATACACAAACAGATTACAATCTTCATTCATCCGATTGTTCAGAGCATGAGAAGGCCGCGTAAGCGTCCATCTCGACAGAATTGCCTGACGACAATAGCAAGTGGGAACCACCTGATTCCATCTCGAACTCAGTAGTGAAACCGCTTAGCGCCGATGGTAGTGTGGCGTTTCGCCATGTGAGAGTAGGTCATTGTCAGGCATCTAAATAGAAACCCCTGCAGCCATTGGTTGCAGGGGTTTTTTTATGGTTGGCCGGAGGTGACAATGACCTACGGTCATAGTGATTCGCCTTTTGCGTGGGCGCAAAAGCCTCACCCATCGCTGCGCTCAGGGCCGCGCAGAAAGCGCGCGGTCTGCGCCGCTGGCGCGGCTTTCAGGCATGCGAGCATCACTCAGCACTATGCTAGCCGTTTAGGTGTTTTATGCGGTGTTACTAAGTGCTTGCTGATTAGTGGGTAACTGGGGGCAGGCCAGGGTTAAAGAGCCCTGGTGGGCTTGGTACTCCGGTCTTTGTATTGGGCGTGATTATCACGCCGATGCTACGCGTCGGGTCATAGTGATTCGGATTTCACGTGGGCGTGAAATCCTCACCCCTTCGGGGCACGCAGCGCGGTCTGAGCCGCTACGCGCCTTTCAGGCATGCGAGCATCACTCAGTACTTTGCTGCGCCGCAAACGTTACTCGGTAGTCCCTAAAAGCTCTTCTGCCGTTGCCCAGCCACCACCCAAAGCCCGGTAAACGCTGACTGCCGCAACCAGTTCAGACCGGCGTGCAGTTGTTAGTTGTGCATCCAGTGCTGACAGTCTGTCTCGGGCATCAAGCAGTGCGAAGCGATCCGCCAGTCCTGACTCGTAGCGCAGGGTTTCCAGTTCAACTGCAGACTGCAGATCTCTGCGTACGCTTTGCAGCGTTTCCCGCTCCTTGACAGCAAACACGTAGCTAGCAAACGCCGTTTCTGCATCTCCCAGCGCATCCAGAACGGCCTGATCGTAAGCCGCAAAGGCTACCTCATAGCGCGCCCGCGCAGCAGCAATGGCCGCATCCCGCCGACCGCCGTCAATGATTGGCCAGTTTAGAATGCTGGCCAGTTCCCAGGCCTGGCTGGGTCCGGTAAACAGGTTGTCCAACTCAAGTGCGTTGCTGCTCAGGCCACCGGTCAGTTGAAACTGCGGAAACAGGCTCGCGGTTTCCTGACCGAGGTTTGCTGATGCAACAGCCAGCCGCCGCTCAGCTGCCCTGACGTCGGGGCGGCGTCGCAACAAGTCGCTGGGCAGTCCAACGGGAATGCTGGGGGCAACCAGAATGTCAGCGGCAGGCTCCAGCAATGAGTCGAGCACTTGCGCTGGCGGTTTTGCGGTTAATACGGCGAGTCGCACCGCAGGGGCACGTACCGCCGCCTCCAGACTTGCCAGGGCCGCCTTCCGCTGATTAACTTCTGCCCTGGCCTGCAGCAGCGTGCTTTCCGCAACCAGTTCCTGACCGCGCAGCAGTTCAGTCAGATGAAGTGACTGCTCGGCAATTTCGACCTGCTCTTCACGCAGCCTGAGCTGCAGCTGTGCCATTCTCAGATCTACATAGTTCAATGCAACTTCAGCAAGGACCATATGCAGCACGCTTCTGCGGTCTTCGATGCTGGCTTCAAACTGGGCGGTCGCGGCTTCTGTTTGGCGACCAATACGCCCAAACAGATCTGGCTCCCAGGACGCTGCCAGGCCGACGTCAAACAGAGAGAACAAGGTTGGTATCCCTGGTGGAAAATTGGCCAATTGGCTTTGCTGGGATCGGGTACCGCTGGCCTGGGCAGACAACGTTGGACGATTGGCGGCCAATGCTACATTGCGCATTGCCCGTGCCTCCTGTACCCGTCCAGTGGCCGCCCTGATGTCCTGATTGCTGGCAATAGCCTGCTGAACCAGCATATCCAGATCAGAATCCGCAAACGAGTGCCACCATTGGTCATCGACCAACTGTCCCTTCTCCAGGGCTTGTGATTGATCAGCAATGTCAGAAAATCGAAGCTCTTGATCGGCTGTCGGCGACTGGTAATCAGGGCCCACCGCGCAAGAGGAGCACAACAGCACCGCGAGCATGAAAACTGCGAATTTCAGGGTTCTCATGTCATCACCTCCCGATTCGTCGACTTGTCTGAATCAGGTGTCTGCTCTTCATCGTCCCGTATCCCGAACATCAGGCAGTATAGAGCCGGTGCAACACCTAAGGTGAGAACTGTACCAATTGCCAGGCCAAAGGCCATGATTGATGCCATGCCGTAGAAAAGTACATCGCGACCAATGATCAATGGCAGCAATCCGACTACTGTTGTAATGGTAGTCATGAGAATAGGACGGAGTCGCCTCATGCTAGCGGCCACTACGGCATCAAAATCCGCACGATCTGATTCGCGCCGCTCAATATCAATACGATCAATTAGTACGATAGCGTTGTTTACAATTATTCCAGAAAGCGCCAGTTGTCCCAGTATCACCAGGAAACCAAATTCGGCACGCATGACTTGCAATCCGACGCCAACGCCGATGACCACGAGAGGTATTGTCAGAATCACAATGAGCGGCCTGCGATAGCTGTTGAACTGTGCGACCAGCAGTATGACTGCTAGTCCCAGGCACAATGGGAAGCTGGCAAACAAGGCGTTCCGCCCGGCCTCTGAATCAACCACAATGCCATCAAACTCCACATAATGACCTGGCGCCATCTGGGCGTTCAGGGCATCGATATCATCCTGGAGTTGCGGCGCCATGTCTTCCGGGGTTACATATAGATTGCGCCCTTCAACTGTCACCGTCCTCACCAGATCCTCACGGTGGATAAAGGCAAAACCTGGACTGGTGGACACCTCGGCAATCTGCCCTAGAGGTACGGAGTCAGAAGACCCCTCCGGAAAAATCGCAATCGACTCGAGACGCCCCAGCTTGTCACGCTCACTCGCAATAGCACGAGTCACGATTGGGAACGATTCATCACCATCGCGAAACCGGGAAACCGGCTGGCTGCTAACAGAACTGTTCAGGGCTCTGGCGATATCCGTACTCGAGACACCAGCCAACTGTGCACTCGTTTGGTCCACGTCCACCGCTAGCCGGGCTACTGGGTTGTACCAATTGTTCCAGACATCAATAGTGCCGGAGAAATTTTCGAGCAGATCTTCAACTTTTTTGGACTGCTCGAATACATAGCTGGCATCAGGGCCTTTGACCTGAATCTGAATCACATTGGGGTCAGAAGGGCCAAGAAACATCGCCGATACTCGCGCCTCTACATCTACAAATTCGCGACGGAAGTCATTGCGTAAACGTGGAATGGCCGCTGCTGCTGCATTACGATCTGATGCATTGATAACCAGAAATCCGGTGTGTGGAGCCGGATCAAGTGGGGACAGGGAAAGCACAAAGCGCGGGCCGCCGAAGCCCACGTACGCGGCAAAATCTTCGAGCTCCGGATAGCGTTCATCATCATTTATAATCTCCATCATTTCCTGAAAACGTGCGTCTGTAGTTCGCGTGGTGACACCGGCAGGAAGATTAACGTAGACCAAAATCTGCGGGCGGTCACTGCTTGGAAAAAACTGCGCTGGTGCGGCACCCACCAACCAGCCACCCACCGGAAGCAAGGCAAACATGGCGATTACGAATAACAGACGCCGGCGCAGCAGCCGGCGCAGTATTGTTCCATAGCCGCGCTCGATTTTTCCGAAAAAACCGGGGGAAAGCTCGCTGTTTTCTCCTTCCTGCCTGGGTTCCTTCAAAAAGAAGTAACACAGCGTTGGCGTCACCGTCATAGCCAGTATCCAGGATGCAGTCAGGGTAATCAGGATCACCAGCGAAATGCTGCGTGTATATTCTCCGGAGGAGTGCTGTGCGAGCATCAGCGGCAGGAACACCAGAATCGTTGTCAGTGACGATGACAGGAGTGGGATTGCGAGCTCGCGGCCAGTATCCTTCAGTGCTTTATCCCGGTCGCCGTGTTCTCCAAGTTGGCGTTTGAAATGCTCAGCGATAACCACCCCGTTATCAACCAGTAAACCAAGGGCAATGACCAGCGTTGCCAGACTCATGCGCTCCAGATTCATGTCGAAGAAGCCCATAACGGCGAGTGTAACCAGCATCACTGTCGGTACAATGGAGCCCACAATCAACCCTGTGCGCACACCCAGGAAAAGCATTACCACTACGAGCACGATAACCAGGGTTTGTAATACGCTGGATGATACTCCGTAAACAGCATTCGCCACCTGGTCTGCCTGCCAGGTGATTACATCCAGATTCAGCCCGACCGGTAGCGTCCGACTCAATTCCGCAATCACTTGCTCCGCGCGTTCAGAGTAGTTCAATACACTTTCGCTAGGCTGCATCACCACTGACAGTACGATGGTTGGTTTGCCATTGAAATAGGCGCGTCTCGGTGCAGGATCGGCAAGACCCCGGGTTACCGAAGCGATGTCCTGCAGGGCAATTAGCGAGCCATCACCAGGAACCCGCAACAGCACATTCCGCACATCCTGCACCGACTGGAATTCTCCGGATGGTACGATGGCGAATGCACGGTTTCCTGTGTCGAGTTCCCCCCCGGGAAGGATAGTGTTTTGCGCGCCAACCGCTGCATAGATAGCGACAGGTGGAATCCCTAGCTCCGCCAAACGTGCGTTGGAAACCTCTATGAAAATGCGTTCTTCTATAGCGCCATGGATCTCAACTTTACGTGTTCCGGGGATCGTGTTCAGGGTTTCCCGCGAGTGCTGGGCGAAGTCGTAGAGTTCTGGCAAGGTGTAGTCGTCGCCTGTTAACGCTAGAGTAATAATTGCCACATCACCAAAATTATCGTTGACCTGGGGCAGGCTCGCTGCAGAGGGTAGTCGTGCGGCTGCGCCCTCGGCGGCCTCCTGCAGTTCATCCCAGACCTGGTCGAGCACACTCAAATCTTCATAAGCCTTGGCGTAGATCACTGCCTGGCCGTCTGAGGAAATGGAGCGGATTTCGTCGATACCAGCGACGGTAAGAATTGCTTCTTCCAGGGGTTTGGTGATCAGCATCTCGACACGTTCGGCGGGCAGGCCGGGGTAGGCGCTGGTGACGATCGCCTCGCGAATGGTGATACTGGGATCTTCACGGGCGGGCAAGCTAAAGTAACTCGACACACCAAAAATCATCAGTGCAACTGTCAAAAGGAGCACCACTGGCCGAAGTCGAAATGCAGCTTCGGTTAAATTCATGCCGATTCCTTATTGGATATAACGCGCAGTACCCGCGCCTGATATTGAGACTGATTGACCGTCCTCAAGGAGGTCCACACCGCGGACCACGATTAACTCACCGGCATTCAGGCCGCTGCTGACTATGGCACCTTCATCTGCCAGGTCTGTTATTTCCACTTCACGCTGGGTAACCCGGGTGCCGTTCTCATTGTCGATAACATAAACCCAGGTGTTTCCATCGGTGTGTGTGACAAAGGCCGTAATGGGCACATTTACGGCGTCTGCTGCGTTGCCCATGATGAATGAAGCCTCGATGGATTCACCCGGAATAAAGGCGCTGGCGTCAGCATCAATCTGGACAATGACTGGAAACATACCGGCACGATTGGCTTCTGCGCCGATCTCGACGATCTGCCCGAGTGCGGAAGTGCCGGAGCTGTTATGCTCGAGAGTTACGGTTTGACCATTATTCAATTCGCGCCGCACCGCGCCGGAAACAGAAATTACCGCCTCAATAGCGCTGCCCTCATCAATGACCCGCAGTACTGGAGCACCGGCAGCCACAACCTGATATGGTTCTGCCAGTCTGGCAGCGACCCGGCCGGCAAATGGTGCTAACAGGTTGGCGTCACTGAGCTGGTCCTCGGCACTGGCTACTTCTGCCTGGCGCGCCGCTACCTGAGAACGTGCTCGCTCGAGCCTGGCGCTGGCCTGGTCAATGCTGGATTGTGAAACAGCTCCTGTACCAAGTAGAGACTCACGCCGCGCAAAGTCCTGTTCCGCATCTGTAAGTTCTGCGCGGGCATTGTTGAGGTTAGCTTGGCTGGCATCAAGCGCCAGCCGGAATGGGGTCGGATCGATTGTCGCCAGCAACTGACCAGGTTCAATAGAATCGCCTAACTCCACATTCATGCTGGACACGGGGCCGCCTACCTCAAACGCGAGATCGGACCGATCTACGGCACGCAAAGTTCCTGGATAGCGCCGCTGGGTAGCAGCTACTGACTGTACCTCAGTAACGGCGACCGTTCGCTCATTCGGCAGCTGTGGCTCGTCCTGTCCCGAACAGGCCACCAGCGAGGCGTTGAATAACAAGCCCAGAAGGACATGGTATTTGTGGCAATTCGTTTGGCTGAATTCAGCCATACAGATCTCCTGTTAGTTCTATTACTAGTGCTTTCTGGTGGGAAAAGTTCCGGCTGCAAAAAAACAGCCGGTGTGAAGCTATTTTCATCAGTGTGCCGGATTGCAGTGCCAGTTTCGCCGATGGCGTATTGAAAATTCTCAGTGCCTGCTGAATTATGTATGATGACTCGCTGGTCAGTATATGACTGACCGGCCAGTCAGTGCAAGGGCGCTTTAGTCGCCGCCAGCGGACATCCAGGCTGATGAAGGATTACTGTAAGTACATCAATAGTTTGGCAGCATCCCGCCAGATAGCCGTTGGCAGATTTCAAGGAGGAACACATGGCCCACAACGACCCGCAATGCAAGCCGTTAACCCGGGCGCAGCAGCAGCGGCGCAGTGATATCGTTCGTGCTGCCCTCAAGGTATTCGATCGTGACGGCTTTGAAGGTGCACGAATTGAGGACGTCGCCCGTGAGGCAGAAATCGCCAAGGGCACGGTCTACCTCTATTTCCCCAACAAGCAGGCACTACTGGAGGGTGTCGTTCACGAAGTGATTAGCCCAGAGGTCGACGAAGTTGAGCGCACTGCGCTGGATCCGCAGCTATCCCCTGGTGAGCGACTGCGTCGTCAGATAAAAATTATTGGTGCACGATTGGGGTCGGGTGATATGAAAATTATCCTTCGTCTGATGATGGGCGAGGGCCCAAAAAACGAGGAACTTCGCAAGTTTTATTACCACGAAGTGGTAGAACGCGGCATGGCGGCCATCAGTCAGTGCCTGGCAGACGGCGTAAGAACCGGTGAGTTTGTAAAAAGCGCCGATAAGATCGAGCCACAGGTATTTGCTGGCACGCCACTGCTGGCAGCTGTGTGGGGCATCTTGTTCGACGACCTGGCTCCACTCGATGTCAATAAACTGCTGGAGTCCCATTGTGAGCAGTTGTTAACGGGGCTGGAGCGGCGTTAACCGGAATGGTGCTGGCAGCATAGGTCATACTCTGCGACTACTATTAGGCAGCACGCCCGGCGAGACCGCTGGGGGGTAGAAATAGTCATAGAGGTTATCGGTAATCCGTCACTATTTTAGCTGTTAGCTATTAGCCGGCCCATAGCGCTACTCTTTTGGCAGATTCGGCAGATAAGCTTTCGCCGCCAACTTAAGATGAGATCTGAAGCTACTCGTAACCAGATAGTTGTTGTTCTTCTGCCGCTCGAGCGTAATCCGTTGTTCAAGAAATAATCAGGCACTGTTAGCAGTTTTTGGCAAATGGCGATGAAACTGATGTATTGGAGTCACCCTTTTTCGCTAACGACCATCGTTGATTAATGGTGACAAAAACAGCCGCCCAATTGACCATTTATTACCAGTTAAACCGTAACTAGCTATAAAAATCCAGTGTAACTAATACCGACTACAGGGTTTTCTGCACAGCAGAAAACCCTGGTTAAATCCGTATAGCGACGAACGCCCAAGTTATTCTCCTGTTAACTTCGGGGGTGTGATATGTAGGTAAATTTTACAAATGAAAAAATACTCTGAGCTGGTCTGCAAACCTGGATGGAGAAGTACGATTCGATTTTTAGGCGAGTAAAATTACCCCCACTTAGAAATTGAACAGGAAGAACGAAGCAGATGTACGGAATGATCCACAAATCTATCAAAGATCTGGTCACAAAAACTTTTGGCGAAAACATCTGGAACAGAATCGCTGAAGATGCAGCTGTTGATCCTGAAGATTTTCTATCACTACGTCACTATGACGATGAGATTGTGTATCGATTGATTACCAAGAGCGCTGAACATCTGGAGATGAATACCGAGGACCTGTTGGTAGCATTCGGTGAGCACTGGGTGCTGGCTACCGCATCGGAGCACTATGGACAGTTAATCCAAGCACCCTAGGGGACACTAATAACTTTATAACTTAGTGAACTCATATGTCTCCTTCTTTTCGGAAATGGACTTCTGAAGGGAGGAAGGTTTGCCAGGCGAATAGCTAGTCCGGCGTGTTCAGTTCAGTTAAGTTATAAAGTTATTAGTGTCCCCAACTGCTCCTTAGTGTCCCCAACTGCTTTATGCAAAAATATTCGGGAAAGCTTTTGACCGCCTCCCCAAATAAGTGAGCTTGCTTAAGCTTTATTTAAGCTATTCCCGGTAACGTGCACCATAATTGTAAATTTAATGCTACGCCGATTTACCGGGGGAAACCTAATGCAATTTTCTAAATCCAAATCACTACTGGTGGCTATTTCTTTGGCCATAAATCCTGTGCAATTAGTGAAAGCTGATAGCTTCGATAATGCTACCGGTATTCTAACGATGAACTATGTGAAGGTTGGAAAATAGGGGACAGATTTATTTCCATTGGGTGGGGAATTTTTGGCACTCACTATTGCAACTGCCGCCAGCTCTCAAAAAGAATGGGCGGGCGTTACCAAGTATTTGTAACGCCCGGATGCAAGTTCACTACTCCGGGAGCCGTCAGGCTATATGAGAAATATTTTTTACAGGCAAACGCGCACTGAACGCCAGCACGGCCATCATCTTGTCTTTTGTCATGTTGAGTGCCGCTTTGTTCACTGAAGCGAATAACAACAGAAACCTGGATAAGGAACTGATATGGATCATTATCGCTGTATAGCTGTTACAGAGCGCCCTCATTAGTTTCTACACCGAGCAAGACAAGGCTGACAGCAGAAAATGAAGTTAAAATTTTCAAGGTCTGGCGCACTCGACTTAACGGCCCTATGAGCTGGCGAATACGTATTGAGTTGGACAACTCCTGACTTCGCAGGTACATTGAATTCTTCTCAATAAGCCTTGCGAGACCTGTCGCAATGGCAGGTTCAGAGTAAGACGATCAGCAAACTCGGCAGCAGCGAAGATTGTGCGAAATTGCTCAGCGCTTTTATATGCTGTCTTGATAGGTCCCACTTCACGACTCTTTTGCTTGAGCACGACTTACTGACGGGCTGAGAGCCCCGGAAGGTATTCAAAATGCCATATCTGATGCGGAAAACACGCGCGGCTTTTTGTGTCGCGGCGTTATTGACTGTGATCTCTGTTTCCATTACTGCTCAAGCCCAGCAATCCAGATACTCAAATAATCTCGTGCACTTGCCGCGCGTGTGGGCCGACGGAATGGTTTATCAGGTCGATTTGAAACTAATGGAAGATACCCGGCCGCTTCACTTTGAATTGGTCACTGCCCAATTGACAGGCTTACTCACAGGTGCGGACAGCATCTTTGCAGATAACGTGCTGACCATCACTTCCATGGATGTTGAAGGTATACCCCACTGGGCCAAGTTGAGTCTGGTTAGTCCCGATCCGGTGGTATTCGAATTGCTATCCGGCGGGGTGGACGATGAAGATGATGACAACGATGGGTTGGATGACTACTTTGATGAGAATCCCTGGACCCCAGAACCTTGTAACCACCCGCTTTGCATGACAGAACCTCCCTCCACCGGGCCTGTACGTGATTCACATTACAAAGGTTATACGGAAGACCCTCGTGCCCCGATGGTAGATTTGAATTAACCGATCGGGGCCACGGGCTAAAAAGTTTCCGGCACGGATATCTGGAGCTCACGAATGTCACACTACCAATGCCAACTATGTCATCCTTGAGCTTTTCGATTTCATGGCCAGTCTAAGGCTAATGCAGAACCGGGATGCTGCGTGAAGGGTGGCAGCATTGAAATGACTTAATCAAATTACGTAATTCGATCTGATTCAGAATTGGTTGTACCGTTTACATTTCCTATACTCCTGCTTTCATTGAGTGACATTCAAGTCATTCTCGTTAGAATGCTGTGTACCATCAGACTTTCCGGCCGATTAAACTACTGTTGGAGTAAACGTAGCTTCCCCACTTAAGCGGCCAGTCCTTATGAATCACGAAGGCAGTAACGAACCAAGCAACGTTGAACGGCCCGAGAGCAGTAAGGCGTCCGAGCCATCAGTGCAGGTAGGCAGCTGTCAGAACTGCGGCGCCGCCCTGGCGGGGCGTTACTGCGCGGAGTGCGGGCAGAAGGACCGGGAGGTTCGCCGCCCGTTTCTTACTATCAGTAAAGAATTGTTCCAGGCAGCTTTTGAACTGGATGGCCGCGCCTACCGCAGCCTCTACTTTCTGCTCACTCGCCCTGGATTTCTGTCTGCTGAGTTTGTCTCTGGTCGACAGGCTAGCTACACACCACCGCTACGGCTCTTTCTGGTTCTCAGTATTATTTTGTTTGCGCTGGTGTCTCTCGGCAACATCGCATCTGACATTAATCAGGATGACTCTGGCCTCGTGCTGGATGGTGAAGAGGAGATAAGCCGGGAAGAAAGAATTGAACAGTTACGCGAGGGTTTGGCAGAGGATGAAGAAATTCAGCTCGTCCGTCAGGTGTTCAGCGAACTCGACCTGCCATTCCTAAGCCAGGATGCCAATGCCAGGCTTGGCTTGTTTCTGGATGCGCAAATTGAGGTGAACAGCGTCAGGCTGATGGAGGACCCCAGCGGGTTCTTGCTGGGATCACTGGATTACATCACCGTTTTTCTACTGTTGATGATGCCCTTTCTGGCCTTGATTCAATATGTGCTCTACGTGCTCTCTGGGCGTTTTTTCATCGAGCACTTCATTCTTACGCTGCACAACCACAGCTTTGTCATTCTTGCGCTGCTGCTCTTACTGCCTCTGGGAATTCTGGCAGATATGGGGGTTGCCATAGCTACTCCGGTAGCGGAAGGGGTGAGCATCCTGCTCATGCTATGGATGGTGATCTATCTCTACCTGAGCCTGAAGCGGTTTTTCGGTCAGAGCCATGCCATGACCTTGTTCAAGTTTATGCTGGCCACTTTCTCCTATGGAATTGTCCTTTCCATCGGTCTGGCCTGCTTTTTCATACTGACTTTTTTCCTTTCCTGATTGGTAGTGTCCCCTTGTAAAAATTCTACCTTAAGCCATGCATCAACCATGCATAGAGTATCCCGAACTTGTTAGTGGTGGCCCTAATCCGATAAGCAATTTGAATTGAGTTAGAGTCTCATTTGTATTTGGCTATTAACCATTTGCTGCCGCTATTCAGGATCTTATAGATAATGTATCCGATAGTTTGTATTACAAGGGCAAACGCGATTGGTAAGACGCCACCAAATGTGTACATCATACCTAACACAAAACCCAGGCTGGTTTCAGGCTGATAGATTCTTACGAATGGTGCCATTAGCCAAGGGAGCAGTATCAGGTATTGTAATACCGCTTCCTGCCCTAGTTCCCAAAGTATGCCCATCGCCAATCCAAAAGCCAAGCCGCCGAATAAGTAGTTCTTTTGGAGTAGGATTAAATTCGATGGCTGTGCTTTGTCTTGCCGCCTCGACGCTTTAAGTTGCGCTACGGTGAGCACCACCCATGTAAGTATGGGTAGCGTAACAAGCCCCCACCAATTGCTAATCCCCGGATTGCTCGTGTCGGCCAATGGATAGTGTGTCACCACGCCACCCTGAAAGAATTCTAATGCAAGATGAAGAGCTGTCAGTAGGGTGGTGAATGAAACGAAGTAAAATTTATTGTTGATTCGCACAGTTTGGATTCCTTTTCTCATTAAGATAGGGACGTAAACAAGGCGGAATTGTTACTCCTTTAATTGATTTGCAACGTTCCTGCAGCGAAGAATCATCCTAAGTTTTCAGAATTCTAGAACGTATAATTCAGTTCACTTGCTCGAGGGTTTCGAGCGAAAATTAACTTGTACGGAATCGGGTCTAATAACCTGTTTGAGCGAAGTTAAGGTGGGTAAACCCTCGCAGATAAAGGGCAAACAAAGGGGACTCAAGCGGGCTATTTAATAAAGCACTAGTATGAGCCTTCGCATTGTCTGATCATTCCTCACTGAAAATTTCCTCCACCGGCTGATCGAACAAACGGCCAATTCTTAACGCCAGAGGTAGACTGGGATCGAATCTTTCCTTCTCTATCGCGTTGATGGTTTGACGCGATACACCAAGCTTTTCCGCCAATGCGGCTTGGGATAGATCATGCTGGGCGCGGAGTACTTTGAGGATGTTTTTCATCGCTTGTACTTCCACACCATATAGGCGGACGTGAAGGAGTAGGAGACAACGAACACTACGAAGATTCTGTTGACACCGGGGCTGGCTATACCAATGTTTTTGAGAGACATCAGACAAATTAAATACAACACACCAACTGCAAAGCCGACGATCAGACCGACATTCTGTATCTGGCGACCCAAATCGTCGGTATTGATGTAGAACCGATAATACAAGTAATACACCAGCAAGGCAGTGAGGATTGGCAATAGTGCCAGCGGCCAGGACCAGGCATCACTCAGCTGTTCATTTTCTAACAGATAGCTGGATAAGTTCAGCAACAGGGCCCAGCCAATACAGGATATAGCATAGATAATGGAGCGACGATTCTCCCGGCGTTCAAAACTGCCATTCGCGCTTGCTTCGGTTTCGCTATTCATGGTGTTAAACTCCCTTGTCAATATGTAAAGTCTATTTTACTTTACAAAGCATAGTAAGAGAGGTCTGATGTGTCAAGTGTGTTTTACATCCTCAGGGGCAATTGAACGGATGAGGACAGGAATTGGGGGGCTAAAGGAGGCTAAAGAAGAACGGAGAAGCAGCGTCGCCAGAGATGGCATCTATGTACAATCTTACATATGGCAGCTATACCTAATAGACATCTAAACAGAAATCCGCGTACTTGATTCTATTGCGGGGATTTTTTGGGGCACTGGCAAGGAGGTCGACCTGATCATAGTGACTCGGTTTTCAGGTGGGTTCTAATGCGTCGCTCGGCTGCGGAGCCTGAAGTAAAAAGAGGGGGTGCTTCTTTATGCAGCTATCCAAGCTATCACTGGTTGTTCCCATTCGACTAGGAACCCAAGCAACGCTATTAATTTTTTGATACGCAAGTATCCCTAATCCGGCAGGGTGTTACTTGCCCGTAACAAACTCCTCTCATATATTCATTGTTTGAGATTGGCTTATGCTTGGCGAACTTTGCGTGATTTGCTTTACCATTATAATCATTGCTCACAAACAATCTGATTGCGGTCCGGAAGATGAATCAAAATATCATTCTTAGAATGGGGATAATCCCTTCGACGATACTTTTCTCTGCCATTGCTGTATTAGTTTCAGTAATTCTGGCGATATTTCTTTTCAATATGTTCGGTATTGAGATTATTTTTCGCAATATCATTCTTGCTTTCATCGTCCCGTCTCTAGTTGCGCCTCCAATTATTTATTACTACGGGAAGCTACTGCTCGAAATCGCTAAAACAGAAGAGGTGTTAAGGGCACGAACTGACGAGTTGCAAGCTGCTCTTGCTGATGTAAAACAACTGAGTGGCATGCTTCCTATCTGCGCACACTGCAAGGATATACGAGATGACGAGGGTTACTGGAATGAGATTGAGTCCTATGTAGGTCGCCGATCCGAAGCCACTTTTTCTCATGGTATTTGCCCGGATTGTGCGAAGCGCTACTATCCGAATGTAAAGTTGCCATCATCAAGCAGTACATAGCTGAGGTTAGCGCATCACTATCATGCTGTGTTTTTACTCTGACTCCATTTATAGCAGGAACACGTAGGTTTTCATGCGTAAATTCTTAAAGTATGCGGCGCTGCTGTTAGTTGCCGGCGTACTTCTAATCACTGTGGCAATTGTTTTACCGCTACCTGCAAGTCCACTTCCGGCAAGACCGGTGACTCATTACGCGTTAACTAACGCCAATGTGGTGGATACCGGTACGGGCGGTGTGGCTACAGATCAAACCGTGGTGATTGAAAACGGCAGGATCGTTTCTATTCTGCCCGCGGGGGCTGACCCTATAATGAGCGATAGCGACCCTGAAATAATCGACGCCACGGGCAAGTATTTGATCCCCGGCCTGTGGGATATGCACACCCACGGCTTGAAAATATCACCTCAACTGCATCATCCATTGTTCATCCGTTTTGGGGTGACGGCGGTACGGGATATGTCTGGCTGCTTGAGCGCTGATGATACCTATTGGGCATGCCCTGCGGATCGCCTGCGTTGGCAAGCAGAAGCGTTGCGTGGTGAACGGGTTGCACCGCGTTATCCGCTGCAAAGCAGCTACCAGAGCAACGGTGGCAATGAGGTGCCTGCGGGCTACCCTGAATTTTTTAAAGTCGCGGATCTTGATGCTGCGCGGCAGCTGGCAAGTTTTTATGCAGAGCACGATGTGGATTTTATCAAAACCTACACAGAGCTCACCGCCGCACAGTTCGAGAACCTGGCTGTGGCAGCAGAGTCAGCGGGACTGGCGGTTGCCGGGCATCGGCCGCTAGCGATTTCCTTACGGCAAGCCATGGCCGCCAACATGCAAAGTGTCGAGCACGGCAGGCTTTTTATGTTTGAGTGTTATGCCGAAGCGGATGCGTTTCGTCAGGCTGATGATCCTCTTGGCTTATACAACGCAAGTTTTATACGCCAGCTGATAGACCAGCAAGATCATGCTGCGTGTCAGCAATTGATGGCGGAGATGGCAAGCTCGAACACCAACTGGGTGCCAACCCTAACCACCCTGAATATGAGTGCCATGGCTCATGATGAGTCGTTTCGCGAGGATTCGCGTTTGGCTTACATCCCCTGGATTGTTCGAAAATTGATCTGGGAGCAGGACATTAGCCGCGCGGCATCACTGGGTAATGATGCCAGCGGTAACTTTGTTCATGGCGATTTCCTGGCCGCAGTCCAGCAGCAGGTTGCTGCTGCCCACAGCGCAGGTGTCACGATTCTTGCCGGAACCGATAATATTGACACCTTTGTCTATACCGGCTCGAGCCTGCATGATGAGTTGGCCCTATTCGTTACGGCCGGATTAACTCCCCTCCAGGCATTGCAGAGCGCCACCATTGACGCCGCGAGATTTGCCAACCTTGAGGGAGACTTCGGCAGTGTTGAAGTAGGCAAGCAGGCTGATCTGGTCTTGCTGAATGAGAATCCGCTACAAGATATCCGGCATACTCGAGACATAGCAGCAGTGATTTTTGCTGGTCGCAGGTATGCAGAAGCAGACTTACTAGCGCTTGAAGGCTTTGCCAGATCGGCCGCCGCGAGCCTGCGAGTTAACTTTCGATACCTTTACGATATGTTTGCCAGTCCTTTGATGCGTGCGCAGTTGGCGGATTGAGTCTTCACCAAAACGCCTGATCAAAGGGGTTGAACAGAGGGTTTGAGAAAAAGGTTTGAACAAAGAGTCTGAACAATGGATTCAGAGTCGTTTGTTTCATCAGAGCGCTTTGCGCGCCGCTTAGCCGGAAAGATTGCTCGACCAATCCGTGAGATTCGCTCAAATATTGCGCTCTTGGCGAATTGTTGCTTCGGGATTTGAATTATTGGGGACAGAGTGAAAATACAGCTGCTTTCCCACCTGACTGACATTTACATCATTTAAACTGATATATGGCCAATAATTATAAGAATGACGGGTAACCCGCTGGTTGGATGGGCTGGCTAGCAATGAAGAGGCTGAATCCATTGTCCTAACAGGTAAACTTGGGTAAATTCTTATAAGCTAGCTATGTAAGTAAATGAACTATTACTACTTTTTGCTTGAGGGAACATCATGGGAAAGCCTGTTAAGAATACTAATAATAAAGAAAATAAAGGGAATTCAGGAAATACAAACGGGGGTACGGAAACCTCATTTAAAAATACTCCTCAAGCCAAGGATGATTCGATTAGCAATGAATCATTCGGCCAGCTCAACTACGGTAGTCTGGTATTTAAGTTTGATATTTTGGCGAATGATCTGGGTGGGAATAGCAAGTCGCTTTGGTCTGTAGATGACGGGGTCAATGACTCTGGAGCTATGGATGGCTACGTAGCCGGCGACCTGCTTACTCAGGACTTTGCTGGCGATGAAGAATACGGGCAGGCTGGCGCGATGCTATCACTGACGACCGATGGCCAGGTTTCCTATGATGCGACATCCATAACAAGTGATCTGACAGCACTGGCCGAAGGCGAGATTCTTACAGATGAATTCATTTATGCCATACGCATGGCCAATGGAACTCTTAGCTGGGCTGAAGCATCGTTCTCCATTACAGGTATCAACGACGCGCCGACTCTCGCGTCCGGTACACTGATTACTAGCGAAGAGTTGGTCAGTGACCCGCTTGACTTGTTGTTGTTGGGTGAGGATGTGGACAGCGACGATGATGGCAGCACTTTGTTGTACAGCATAATCGGCACTACTCCTGGAGGTTTGGCCTCGATCAGTGGGACTAACTTGTTATTTGACCCCAGTGGGGATTTCGAGACTCTCGCCGCCAACACAAGCGTCACTTTTGGGTTAGCTATCCAGGCTACCGATTCACACGGTGCCACGGCTGAGTCGACAGTGTCCATTACTGTCATTGGTGTCAATGACGCGCCGACTCTGGCGGACAGCACGTTGGCGGCCACTGAGGACGGCGCCAGTGTCACTCTGGATTTGTCCACGTTGGGCGATGACATTGATAGTGACAATGACGGCAGCAATCTCGCTTATTCTCTACTAACCCTACCAACAGGCGGTTTAGCGGCTATTTCTGGCACGGCACTAACTTTCTCTCCGGGCAGTGACTTTCAGTCATTGGCAGCGGGTGCGACCACGACTTTCGATGTGGGCATTCAAGCAACTGATGCGCACGGTGCAACAGCGGATAGCACGATTGCGGTAACTGTCACTGGTGTGAATGATGCGCCTGAGGCCGAGGCTGTTGGGCTTGCCGCAGTAGAAGACGGTGGCATTGTGACCGGTTCCTTTAGCGGCTCTGACATTGACAGTGATGATGATGGCAGCACGCTTGCTTACGCGATTAACGGCACGCCTGGGGCGGGTAGCATAAGCAATAACGGTGATGGCAGTTTCAGTTTCGATGTCGGTGATGATTTTCAGTCTCTGGCAGCAGGCGAACAGACTACAGTGAATCTGAGCTACACAGCAATGGACTCACACGGAACGCAATCAGCCCCAGCTGCGCTCAAGATCGATGTTACGGGTGTTAATGATGCACCAACTTTGGCAGCTGGCGCCCTGACTGCGACTGAAGATGGCGCCCCGGTTACTCTGGATTTATCTGCATTGGGTGCTGATATTGACAGTGACAATGACGGCAACGATCTGACTTACGCGGTGCGTAATGGCGGTATCAATGGGTTTGCAACTGTTAGTGGCAGCAACCTCGAGTTCGATCCGACCTACGAATTTGATTTTCTGGGCGAAGGTGAAACAACTATCCAGGAATTGGAAGTTACCGCAACAGATCGCCATGGTGCTCAGACGAAGAATAGCGTTTCCGTTACGGTGACTGGTGAGAATGACGCCTCCTATATCACGGGTGGAGATACCAGTGGGAATTATCAGCTTGGGGCAGGCTCTAATGCCGGCGGCACAGGCATGTTGGGTTTTGCTGACGTGGATCTGATTGACACTCACAGCGTCAGTGTCACACCGATAGACAGCGTAGAAGGTAGTCTGACTGCGGTTCTGGATACTGATACCACGGGAAGTGGAACTGGTGGTCAGGTTGGTTGGCAATATCAGGTCAACAATAATGCCTACGCGTCGCTTGGTGAGGGCGAAACCACTGTCGAAAGCTTTATCGTTAGCATTGATGATGGCAAAAGCGGTGGTGATACCTGGCAACAAGTGGACATCACCATCACCGGGGTCAACGATGTCGCGGAGCTGGGCAGTGCCGTTCTGGATTTGATTGAAACCGATGAGGTTTTGACTGCTAACGGTACGCTCAGTATTTTAGATGCCGATGATGGTGAAGCGTTCTTTAATCCGCAAACAGATACCGCAGGCACTTACGGCACCTTCTCCATAGATGCTGCAGGAAACTGGAACTTTGCCACTGACGGCGCTCTGGATTATCTGGCAGAAGGCGAGACGGTGTCGGAATTTTTTACCGTCTCAAGCCTGGACGGAACCGAATCCACAGTGACCGTAAATATTATTGGAACAGCAGATGGCCCGACTGCGGTGGATGACAATGGTTCGCTCAGTGCAAGTACTGTAACTGCGAGGGCGGATAACACTGTGTATTGGGTCGACTGGCAATCAATCACTCCAATTCCCGGCAATGCATTTGGAGAGGTAAACGTCACCGGCACATTAACATTGACGGACAGAACCATCGACGTTACCTATACCGGACAAATCTATTCGACTGAGACCTATATTTCCCCCAGCAACACGACCAATTATTGGCGTAGTAGTCAGGACAATGGTCAGACTTGGCTGCAAGGTGGCGATGGTGTTTACACTGGCACCGAAGTGCTCAATGGGCCAGGCGATACAAACTTTGACTTTATCGCACTCGCTCTGGCGGACACATCGAGAAATGTAAGTTTTAGCGAGCCAGTGGAAAATCTGTTTTTCGCTGTCGCGAGTATGAACAACAACGGCTATCTGTTTGATCAGCCTTTCACGGTAGTTAGCAGCGCTGATAGTGCAAACGACAGGGGTAACTGGACCTATACCGATGGTATTAATCTTACCGAAGCAAACGGCCAATACGGAATATCCACGCAGGGCTATTCACCGAACGAGTTCCACGGTGTGCTGGCAATTAATAACGCCGTTCAGTCATTGACATGGGTAAGTCAGTCCGTTGAATACTGGCAGGGCTTTACACTCGGCACTTATGGTATTGCCCAAAGCGCCACGGTGGCAGGAAATGTCCTGGATAACGATGATCTGGGTACTGCGCTTCCTGTTGATGTCAGTAGTGTAGATAGCAACTCAATGGTGGGTAACTCCGTTACTCTGAATCTGGCATCCGGTGCGGTTCTCAAAGTCGATCGCGACGGCGATTATTTGTACGACGACAATGGGGCATTTGCCGCCTTGGCTGACGGTGACAGTCATCTCGATACGGTGAGCTATACCGTTGAAGATGACAATGGCAATACCAGTTCAGCAACGCTCAGCATCGAAGTCAATGGCGTCAATGACGCACCTCTAGCCAATGATGATAACGCCACAGTCGTTGAAAATTCCTCTATCTACATCGATGTGCTCGGCAATGATACTGATATTGATACGGGCGATAGCTTGAGTATTCAAAGTGTTGCGCAAGCGTCAAGCGGTACGGCAGTTATAGACACCAATACCAATAGTATTCTTTATACACCGAACCAAGATTTTGTCGGCGCGGATTCTTTCAGTTATACGACTATAGATGCAGCGGGAGCTGCCAGCACGGCAACCGTGGACATTACAGTCAATCGGGAAGGCGAAACATTTACGGTGCGGAATCTGGTTGCTAACGGATCTTTTGAAAATAGCACGACAGGCTGGTCTGGATATCGAATGTACCCGGGTAGCTACTCAAATGCGGCAGACGGTAACCGCTTTCTGTCGCTGGAGCACAGTCTTTTTTCCAGTGATCCCTATGCGCGCCAGTCGATCTCAACGCAACCGGGAAAGCAGTACACCGTGGGCTACTCAGTTTCAGCAGATCCCTTTGATTCCTCGAACGAGCAAATCAAAGTGTTAGTTAATGGAGGGTTAGTAGATACCGCGTACTACTCAGGCACTAGCTATGCAAATCAGAGATGGGATAACCATTCTTTCGCATTTACTGCCCCCGGATACACGAGTAACTTGGAATTCGAGAGTGAAGGTGGCAGTTTTCATTCTGAGACTTGGCTTGACGAGGTCGTCATGCTCAGTAACGAATCGCTTATCGGTTTTGATAAGTTGCTGGGAGATAAGCTCGATCTCAGTAACCTCATGAGTTCGATCAACGCACCAGATGACAGTACTGCGTTCTCCGAAGGCTTTCTGAATTTTCAGGCCTCTGGTAGTGATACGATCATCCAGATCGATCCGGATGGGGATGGCGATGGCTATCTCAACTCAGTTACTTTGGTCGGCGTTTCCCTGACTCCTGCAGATATTGACAATTACATTCTCTAATTTGAGTTCGCTTCGCATGCAGGAATAAGCTCAGCCATTGGGACGCTGGTAAAATAGCGATATAGCCTTGGCATACTTCAGTGATGCCACAGTTATTTACGGTGTCTCTTCGTAGTTAGAGCGCGAAACAAGCATCCCCGTACTCATTGAGTGCGGGGATTTTTTTTTGGGGTGCCGGAAAAGAATATGACCTGTGACCTGGTCTAAGTAACTCGATTCCCGGGTACGACACCTCTATCAGTGGGTCGTGTGTAGACAAAGGGAGGGCAATCTCAGCTATGGTCCTTGCGCGAGGATAGGGCGAATAATTAGCCAATACTGTAAATTATTGGAGTCAATTATTGGGGCCAGTGACGATTTATTGAGTCCCGCACGATGATGTTGGCTCGAATATGGTCCCAGTTGTTCACAGCAGTTTAAACGAACAAGACATTTCGACTGTGCGGCTTGCCCTTGAGAGGCTGAGGCGAACCGACATTGGCGACACTTTGCTTGTAGCAGTTCACTAGCTTGAAGGAGCAGAGTGCCAATAGGGTGCTGAATTGCTGCTCTGGCCAGATCAATCCAAAGCAAGTTCTCCCTCTAGAGTGCGCACTGCCAAAAAAATATCCTGCGGCCACCATGCTATGAAATCTACTAGACAGTCGAATTTTTTAGATGTCTAAGCAAGAAAGGAAAAATCGGTAAACATTTTTGGGTCTTTTGACTATGATAATGACCTTTTGGTCAGGAAGTTGGCGATTCTGGTATGAGCCGGATTTATCGCCCAATAGGGCAGTGCTCCGGCATCGTAAATACTGATGGTATGCAGCGCCAGTGCCAGATTAAGAAGCGTCAAAAACACTGTGATTCAAAGCTCTGCAGCACGAATTATTATGTGTGAGAGCTGACTCTTCGTACTCTAATGTTCTGTGAAAAGTAAGATCGAGCGCTCGAAATTCCCTACGAAAATAATGGGTTGCTTTGCAAGGCTTTAGGGGTAAACTCTTGCTGCTTGGCCTCCAGGGGAGGTCAGGCATTGGGAAATTGGCGCTCTTCAAAACAAGAAATAGTAGTGCCGATTTGCAGTCCCTCCAGAGAACAGAGTCTCGGAGGTGGTCTCATCGCCCTTGGTCTCTGTTCTGATAAATAAAAATTAAACAGAACTGGAGAGAACCTATGTCCCCACTTAGTAAGCGCGGGTACCTGCGCTGCTTAATCCATGCGTGCGTAGCTGCACCACTCCTTGTACCAGCCCTGGTACAGGCGCAAGAAGACTCAGAAGACATTGAAGAAGTAGTCGTAACGGGTTCCTATATCCGCAACTCAGCCTTTGCTGAAGATGCCAATGTTTCCACAGTCACTCAGGCTGAACTCTACGAATCAGGTGCGCCAAGTATGGCTACCTATATTCGCGATCTCACATTTACCCAGAACACCGACGTGGTAGCCAACGTATTGGCTAGCCAGGATGGTGCCCAGGATGCTGTTGGTGCGAGTTTTAACCTGCGGGGGCTGGGTGAGAACTCAACTTTGCAATTGGTTGACGGGGTGCGCATGATTGACCCCGCGGTCAACACCTCCATTCCGGATATCGCAGTTGAACGTCTCGAAATCGTCCTCGACGGTGGTTCGGCTTTATACGGTTCCGATGCTGTTGCCGGTGTCGTGAATATGATTCCTATCAAGGAATTCGATGGCTTTCGTGCTCGCACTTATTATCAAGTGGACGAAGAAAATACCATGGAAGACATGAAAGCCAGTTTTATCTGGGGTAAGTCTTTCGATAATGGAATCAACTACGTAGGTGCTGCTGACTATACCGCTGCGACGCCACTGATGCAGTACGAGCGCCTGCGTGAATGGGAGATGGACAATGGCTCTTCCACTTCCGGAAACCCGGGCGTGTGGCGAGAGACAGCTGGCGCCGACCCCGGTGTGAACCTGTATCAGTTCCACGGCGGTACTAATGTGGGCCCAACCATGGTTGATCCGGCGTGTGGTACTTTTAACGAAGGCTCGCCTGCGCACGGCAAAGGCGCTTTCAACACGCCGTCCGGGGTGCTCACCAATAACGGCACCGCTTGCCGTTTCGAGTACACCAAGCAGTTTGCCTATCGTACCGAGCAAACGGCTTATAACCTCTATAACTCGCTACAGTGGGAAGCCACTGACTGGCTGAATTTTAATTTTACCGCGTTGAACAGCTATCGCATTTCAGATGGACGAACCACTTCGACCACGGCGACATCCACCAATAACCGTCGTGTGCTGCTGGTGCGTGATGATCATCCGGCCAATCCCTGGGGTATGGATGTATCACCCTGGAACTGGCGTATGATCACGGAGGCATATACCCACCGCCCTGATCACATCGATGACATTAGCGGCTCGCGCGAGTTTGAAACGCATACTCAGAACAATCGCTACAAGTTCTCTGCGAACTTCGAAATCAGTGATACCTGGAGTGGCTATGCCTATTACGCAGACAATGAACGCAAGGTGGCTAGCGACTCGCGGTCCATGCATTTGGGTAAGCTGCAATTGGCATTGCAAGGCCAAGGTGGCCCCAATGGCAATGAATACTGGAACCCCTTCGGTTCTGCCGATCCCCGGTTCCCGGGACACGACCCTGCCATTCATGCCAATAGCCAGGAGCTAACCCGTTGGCTATTTGAGGTTCAGGATAATGTCCTGAGTGATCGGGATTATCTGGATATCTTTGAAATAGCTGCTAACGGCGAGGTCATCGACCTGTGGGCAGGACCAATGCTGATGGCGGCCGGCTTTCAGTGGCGGGATCAGCGTAACGAAAATTACGCTGTACCACTGGATGCCGCCGGGCATGACTACAACACCGCTATAGGTGCACCCACACCACAGGACGAAACCTTCCAGTCAGAAGTAAAGGCGGTGTTTCTCGAGGTAGAGGTTCCGTTGTGGGAGAACATTGATGCCCAGTTCGCTGTGCGCCATGAAAAGTTCACCGACTTCGGTCTTGATGCAACCACCCCCAAAGTGGCCTTACGTTGGGAAGTGACTCCGGAATTGGCATTGCGTGGTTCATGGGGTGAGAGCTTCCTGGCACCAACTCCAGAACAGGCGCGTCCATTTGTCCCGAACGAAAACTGTTTGGAAACCTTCTCCGGTACTGACCAGTTCACCGGTCGTCCGATGACTGGTAGTACGCGCTGCTCTTCAGGTAATCCAAACCTGCAGCCGGAAGAATCAACAATTCAGAATGTTGGTTTCACCTGGCAGCCTTCCGGCGTACTGGATGGCTTCGAGGTCAGTCTG
This sequence comes from uncultured Gammaproteobacteria bacterium, assembly GCA_913060975.1. GTDB lineage: Bacteria > Pseudomonadota > Gammaproteobacteria > Pseudomonadales > Pseudohongiellaceae > UBA9145. The sequence goes on along the minus strand of CAJXVC010000008.1, from coordinate 177,727 downwards.
GATTATCAGGAGATCGAGTACACCAACCGTATTCGTACGCTGACCGAACAGGATACTGTGGCTTTCGAATTCCAGAACTTCCTACGCGACACTGGTATTGCTGAGGGTGCTTATGACCCAACACCAGGCTCAGCCACACGTGCGCAAGCGGAAGCCTGGTATGCACAGCGGGCTAACCAGAATGGTAATCCGGTGGTGCGCTTTACCAACTTCGAGCTGGATCGTATCTTCAGTCAAGCACAGAATATCTCCTCTGTGTGGATTGATTTGTACGATGCCCGTCTTGATTATCGCTGGTCCACAGAGAACTGGGGTACCTTCGATGCCCAGTGGTCGGTAACCTACTACGATGCTTACGACTATCAGGACCTCTTTGGTGGCCGCAAGCAGGCACTGGGTTTCCAGAATGCCGATACCGGTATCGCACCTCCACTGCCGCAGATGAAGTACAACCTGCGTCTGAACTGGTTCATGAACAATCACAGCGCATCCGTCTCAACCAACTATTGGGATGAAGTGATTTTCGATGACAGCGTGTTTGATAACTACGGTGATGGCTGGCAGGGACCTGCCAACAACATCATTCACGGTGAATCACGGACCAATATTCGCTACACCTATATTATGGACAGTTTCTGGGATAGCGAATGGACCATTTCTGCAGGTGTGAACAACATCTTCGAAGAGCGCCCGCAGCAGTTGCCGATCCTCGGTGGTTTTGAGACACGACTCTCTACACCGTGGGGTCGTCAGATGTGGGCTTCATTGGAATGGCGTCCAAACAACTAGGGGCTAGCCTCTGGCGCATCACTCGAGAGAGTGAACTGTCGAGTGCTGATTATGAATGTAGAAAAGGTTGGCAGAGTTAATCGCAAAGCCGGGGCTCGCCCCGGCTTTTTTCGGTCTGGATTTAACGCGCCCATCGCACTACCCTGGTTGCATGCATGCGCGCTTCTCTTCGGATGAGAAAGACGGCTATTGGCGATAGTGTTTTCTGGTGATATTGAAGAAATCCACTATCTTCTTCATGTTCTTCGGCGTCTGGGAAACAATAAGAGAGTGGTCACCGCCAGCAACTTCTACATAGAGGTGTTGCATACCCAATTCTTCCATGCGCGTGACCCAGGACCGGCTGACGTCCACAGGAACGGTCTGATCATCATCGCCGTGAATCACCAGAACCGGCATGTGTTGAAACAGTTCCAGATCATCGGGAGACTGGCTGGCGCGCGGCGCAGGTGCAGCGACTGCAATGGCTGCCCACAGATCAGGATGTTTCTTGGCGAGATGAAAAGTTCCTGCGCCACCCATGGAGTGTCCCCATAAATAAATTCGATTGTCATCGACATTGAATTCGTCACGTACCAGTGACAAGACATTCATGACATCCTGCTCACTGTAGTTGGCATCTTCGGGATCATCCAGTGGCTGCGTCCCATACCAGCCACGACGTATATAGCCCAATGCGGTGGCGACGATAAATCCGCCTTCCTCTGCGTAGTTGAGATACTCGTCGTAACCCATTAGCCAATCATAGCTGCGACCCAGGCCGTGCAAGGAAAGAATCATGGGCGTCGGCTGATCGGGGTCGTAGCTGCTTGGGACGAACAGCGCGTAAGGGATCTCTTCACCAGTAGCTTCGAAAACGTAGCTGCGATGCTGGACGCGTGGGTCATTAATCATGCGCTCGTCATCGCTTTCTTGTCGGTCGGCATACACCATATTTGTAGCGATAAGCGTGGTGCATAAGAGAAGAAAGAACAGAGATTTTCCGATTTTTATTATCATTATTTGCCCCGTCTTGTTATTGAATACCGACTCTATTAAACCCTGAATCGCCCGCAAAACAAAACCGCCGTTCACAACGAGCACCAGGCGTCGTCGGCCATGGTGCCGATTGCACACAGTGCTGCCTGTGCCAGCCCGGCATCGATCACATAGTACAGGCTCAAAAGGCCGAGATCCTTGCGCCCCAGATTGTGGTAGATGAGCCCGGTCATGATGTCTTCGGCGCTGAAGTCGTCGTGGTTGGCGGCAAAGTAGCGGGCGGCGGCGCCCAATTCCTCATCCTGAAGTAACTCAATGCTTCGCCCGACACCGATCAGATAAGTTTGTGTGAGTAGCAGACCGTATAACCGGTCTTGCTTGTCTGTTGGCAGATGCCCGAACCGGTCGTTGAATCGGGGGCGAAGATTCCGGTGATTCTGCTCGACCAGATTTAATGCGCAATCCACCTGGACGATACGATGCAGATAAAAGCGTTCGGGAATACGGCAATCGTTCAGCACTTGCCGGCTCAGTTGCATGATGCCCAAGGCGCCGGTCGCAGATTCCGCCTCTTTTATGACGCTGCTTTCGATTAGCACCTTGCCCAGGAAAGTGGGTATCGTTGTATCGGGAAATGTAAATCGCCCTTGTTCCCGCCGATGATCGACAACCTCGTGAAAGAGTTGCAGGAGGGAGACTTGTGCATTTTCAGCGCCCACATCAATACCGTCCCAACTGCCCCAGATGCGGGAACCTTCCGCATCACCGGTCAACCGGGCAATAGCTTCATGCATCTGTACAAACGGCTGGTCACAGGAAATTGCAAAAGGATAGCCCAACGTTTCCTGACCGCCCGCATGCCAATCCTGTATACGCCCCTCTTCGGCCAAGCGCTGGCGGGTGGTGTTAAGTCGGTCATTGGTTTCAGCGGCGGTTGCGCCGTCATCGATATAGCCCAGAAAGCGCCACCGGTAATCCAGCAACAAATGGCGATCAGGGTTGGCACAATAGCTTTCACTGAACAGAACCCAGTGCCTGACTGTCGTGAGGTTGGCGGCGACTCCCTTGCTTTCCCAATACGGCGTGGCGCGTACCACACTGCGCCAGCCGTTCTGGGCATCCGCTGCAAAGCCGGTCGGTGCTGTGAGCAGTATTACTGTTGTGATCAGGCGCAGTGTTTTCATATGTTTGACCCGGTGTCCTGGGATCGGTTCGTAACATCCCTACAGTCTGCTGCTTGCCGATTGTCGCGCAGTTAACAAGTTCGGGACAAATGGATTCAGAAAACCCAGAGTAATTTCCCAATAGGGGCATGCATAAGGGCAACGAATCTCTGGTGGTTTTTTCGCGCGAGGATCGCCTGCGGTAATCAATCATTTCAGTCACTAAAAAAAGGTGGGATTATGGAATTAGGGCGCTGCATACTGAATTTCGGCTGCAGTGTAGTAAGCGTTTGGTCGTAATATTGGTGCTGAAAGCGGAAGAGAGAAAGCAATATGCCCACACTATTACCGGGTATAATTGGCCGGTAGTGGTAAGCGCTATGGTAGCCAGAACTGCTGTTTGCTTTCTAAACTGGTTGAGCGCAAGCGTGAAAGTTTGCGGGCTCCTGACTAACTGTTAATTAAACTCTGGCTATTGTGTCCGGAATCCACTGTTTCAGATGCGCCTCGGGATTTCCTCGAATTCCACGGTGTCCCTGCTTGCACAGGTAGTAACCCACTGCAGGATCACAATGAAGGTTAGAAGCACTACGCAAGCGAATTTCCCGCTTTAGACTAAATACCCCCAAAAGGCAGAATTAAAGGAAGCTACAAGTATGGATCTTTGGCGCGAACGCATACTACAGAGCACGCTATGGGCGGCTCTTGTGCTTGCCACGATTGCCTATCTGCCGGGTGTGTGGGCGGCGTGGTCTAGCGATCTGGGTTTATTGGTAATCGCCGACACAATCGTATGGGCAGGAATTCTAATTCTCGCTCTAGCACGCTCCCTGCCCTTTAGAGTTCGCGCCAGTCTTTTTCTCGGGGCCTGGTTTTTGTTCGCGCTGTTGTTATTGTTCATATTGGGCCCAATTGGTGCCGGAATAATGTGGTTGCTCGCCGTACCAATTCTGGCGGCTCTGTTCTTTGGTTACCGGGGGGCATTTTTCGGGATAGGCCTGCTGGTAGTGGTTACTGTCAGCAATGTTTTCCTGCTTCCCTGGCGTAACTCAATCAGTTTTTTCCCTGAACAAGATATAACCTATAGCGCGGTTTCCTGGCTCGGTTCGGCAGGTTCATTGCTATTCATTGCTATGTTGCTTTCGCTTGCGCTTGCCGAACTCTTGCGGCGACTTGGCGATACGGTAGAGGCGCTCGGTGATTCCAATCAACGATTGACTCGCATTATGGAAGAGCGTGAAGGACTCCAGGAGCAGATTCTGTTGAGCCAGAAGCAGAGTGCATTGGGTACACTGGCGGCAGGCATTGCGCATGATTTCAATAATTTGCTGGTGCCCATTCTGGTGGCAAGCGAGCAGGCGCGCGATGATGCGGAGGTCGAAAGTCCGCAGAGACGACATCTGGACTCAGTCATTCGCTCTGCGGAGCGTGCCAAGCAACTGGTCCGTCGTATTCTCGATTATACTCAGAATAAAGAGGGCAGTGGTTTTCAACCTGTATCCGTCGTTCCAGTATTACGCGAAGTTGCCGGCTTGCTCCGCAGTTCAGCCCCGGCTGCCATTGAATTCAGTTATGCGATCGACGATGACAATATATGCGCACTTTCAGATCCCGATGAATTGCACCAAATACTGATGAATCTTGGTACTAATGCTTGTCACGCTATGCCTCGGGGTGGCACTTTGACCTGGGGCATAATCGGCGCCAACGGGAACGACGATATTCGAATAGATATCTGTGACACCGGGCACGGTATTCCTGCCGATGTCAAGGAACGCATCTTTGATCCTTTTTTCACGACTAAGCAGATAGGTGATGGCGCAGGACTAGGTTTGTCAATTGTACACCGGCTGATAAACGCGATGAACGGGCGCATCGAGGTGGATTCTGACGGCAAGAGTGGCACGTGTTTTCACATCTACCTGCCTGTAGCTACGAAGAATGAGAGCACTCATGCCGCTCAATCTGCTGAAGTCGTTTCAACTCAGGCAAACACCTCTCCCAGGCATGTGTTGGTGGTGGATGATGAAGATATGGTGCGCGGCGTGTTGAAAGCGATTCTGGCTCGTAGCGGTTTTGTGGTGCACGAAGCGTCATCGCCAGAGTCAGCACTGCGTCAGCTGTTCGAGGATCCACAATCCTTCGATCTTATGATATGCGATCTGGCCATGCCAGGGATGACTGGTGTTGAGCTGAGCGAACAAGTCCGGCAATTGCTGCCAGAGTTGCCAATTATTGTTTCGTCTGGCTATTTTTCCGAAGCAGACCGGGCTACTCTGGAAAAACTGGGGATAACGCGTCTGCTGCAAAAACCATTCAGTCGCGAAGAGCTAACAAGATTTGTCGCAGATGCTCTGAACAATGTCGCATGAAAAAATGAAGTCAAGCAGGCCCGGGCTCCGTTTCTATAGTTGCTAAATCGTGCGTTCAGAATTGCCTGGAAAAACAGTCAGGGTTTACCCGTTAGTGGTGTATGGGAGAATTTCCCGGCTGGGTAGTCACAAAAAAGGCCCCGATAAATCACTCTATCGGGGCCTTTTTGTTTCAAGCAATAAGGCTTAACTTAGCCTTTGGCTTTTCTTTCCTGTCTTTCTTTTTCTGCTTCAACCACAGCGTCAGAAACCGACTGTGGACAAGGCAGATAGTGCGCGAACTCCATGGAGAACTGACCACGACCGGAGGTCATGGTCCGCAGTTGGCCGATGTAGCCGAACATCTCTGCAAGAGGAACTTCGGCTTTGATGCGAACACCAGTGGGGCCCGGTTCCTGGCTCTTGATCATGCCGCGGCGACGGTTCAAATCGCCGATCACATCACCTACGTGATCTTCTGGCGTGAATACGTCGACCTTCATGATCGGCTCGATTAGCTGCGGTGCCGCTTTCGGCATTGACTGCCGATATGCGCCCTTGGCAGCAATCTCAAAGGCGACTGCTGACGAATCCACGGCGTGGAAGCCGCCATCAAAGAGCTCAACTTCAATGTCGAGTACCGGGAAGCCGGCAATAGGGCCGTGTTCCAGCATACCCTCGAAGCCTTTTTCAATAGCCGGGAAGAACTCTTTTGGTACGTTACCGCCAACGACAGTTGAAGTGAACGCAAAGCCGCTGCCGGGTTCGCCGGGCTTGATACGGTAGTCGATCTTGCCGAACTGTCCTGAACCACCAGACTGCTTCTTGTGCGTGTAGCTGTCCTCGATCTCCTGAGTGATCGTTTCACGGTAGGCTACTTGCGGTGCACCTACATCCAGCTCGACGCCGTAAGTACGCTTGAGGATGTCGACTTTAATATCAAGGTGCAGCTCACCCATTCCCTTGAGGATGGTTTCGCCGGAATCTTCGTCGGTCTCAACCTGGAAGGAAGGATCTTCCGCGACCATTTTGCCAATCGCAATACTCATTTTTTCGACACTGCTCTTGTCTTTTGGTGCGACGGCAATAGAAATAACCGGTTCCGGGAATACCATGGGTTCCAGTGTGCACGGATGATCAGGGCTGCAGAGGGTATGGCCTGTCTGGACGTTATTCTTCATGCCGACAATGGCAAAGATGTCGCCAGCTTGCGCGCTCTCAAACTCATTACGGTCATTGGCATGCATCTCTACCATACGACCAACACGCTCGGTCTTGCCGGTAAACGAATTCAGGATGGTATCGCCTTTGTTGATCTTGCCTGAATACACGCGAATAAAGGTCAGGGCGCCATAACGGTCATCCATGATCTTGAATGCCAGAGCGCGGAATGGCTCATTCGCATCCACCTTGGCGACTTCACCAGTCGGTTCGCCTGCCTCATCCATCAGCTCTTGAGCGTCGACCTGGGTTGGGTCAGGCAAGAAATCAACGACGGCATCCAGAACCAGTTGCACGCCCTTGTCCTTGAACGCAGAGCCGCAATAAGTCGGGAAGAAGTCCAGCGCGATGGTGCCTTTGCGGATGCAGCGCTTGATGTCATCGATGGAGGGCTCTTGGCCGTCCAGATAGGCTTCCATCAGATCGTCATCTTGCTCAACGGCGGTTTCGATCAGCTTCTCGCGCCATTCTTCGACTTGATCCACCATATCTTCAGGCACGTCGCGAAGTTCAAATACTTCGCGATTATTCGGATCTGGCCAGACGTGGGCTTTGCGGGTGAGAAGGTCAACGAGGCCAATGAAATCGTCTTCGATACCAATGGGTAAAACCATAACCAATGGGTTCGCGCCCAGAATTTCTTCGACCTGGCCCACAACCCGCAGGAAGTCTGCGCCTACGCGGTCCAGTTTGTTGACGAAAATGATGCGCGAGACTTCCGAGTCATTGGCATAACGCCAGTTGGTCTCAGACTGGGGTTCTACACCGCCGGAGCCGCAAAATACACCAACACCACCATCCAATACTTTAAGAGAGCGATACACTTCGACAGTGAAGTCAACGTGGCCCGGGGTATCAATGATATTCAGGCGATGATCCTTCCAGAAACAGGTGGTCGCTGCAGACTGAATAGTGATTCCGCGCTCTTTTTCCTGATCCATGAAGTCCGTGGTGGACTCGCCGTCATGTACTTCGCCGGTTTTGTGGATCTTGCCGGTCAGTTTAAGAATTCGCTCTGTGGTTGTGGTCTTACCGGCGTCAACGTGGGCGAAAATACCTATGTTTCTATACTTGGATAAATCGGTCATTTTGAGGCTCAAAAATTAAGGTGTTTGGTTACGTGAAAAAACGGTGCTGTATGATACTTGGTTTCTCTGCCAAGCGAGAGGGGGTATTGAATAAAAAGTTGGGAATTTAGCCCAAAAAAGCTCGAATTTTCGACCAAAAGGCTCCAATCAAAGGAATCGGGGTCATTTGATCAGCGTCGCGGTGGCATTGATTTTCGATCGCCTCCTTGCTGTAGCAGTGGTATACGACCGCCCAGTTTGGTTCGATTTGTGCTTTCATCCTGCTATCACCCAACCCTTCACGGCTTGCAGGCTGCCATTTCTATCCAGCCGAACCCGGGGTTTTGGAAGCCGTCAGCTTGGCGCACTATGGTCGCACAGCCTTTTATGCGGCTGCGGTGAATCCTGCGTCGTTGTGCGTGCATACACCTGTTACTATGTCATAAAGGGATTTGCCTGCTTTATGCCGGGTGCTTTGCTGCTCGACGAAGGCACAGTAGTACTCGGTGCGCCAAAACCTGCCGGCAAGGAAATCCCGTAGAAGTCTTTTATACCTGTAAGTTCACTGTCGCATTCGCTAATACTGGTCAATAACAAACCGCCATGCCGGAAAACTCAGTTAGTCCCCAGCCCTCGGATCACCAAACAGGCAAGGAAGACGCCAGTCACGTCCTGATTGAGTATGGCAGCTACGCTTGTGCACCTTGTCGCAGCGCCCAGAAAGTAATCTCGCGGGTATTGAAGAACTTCTCTGGCGACGTGCTTTACGTTTTTCGGCACAAACCGCTGACCTCCGACCCTTGGGCAGTACCGTCGGCGGTGCTTGCTGAAGTGGCGGCCAAACATAATCGCTTCTGGGAAGCCCATGAAGTGCTGATGTCCAGGGCGATCGAATCCGAGAAGGACTTGTATGCCGTTGCGGCCCGTTGCGGTATTGACGACGATGAGCTGAAAGCGGCACTGGAAGATCAGGAACTGCTGGATCGCCTGCAGGACAAAGGCGATAAGGACGCGGTAGAAGGCGTGGCCACCATCCCCACCTTCTTTGTCAACGGCATCCTCTACGAAGGCCCTTGGGACGAGATGAGCTTGCTCGAGGCGCTGGACTCTTCCGTTGCCCAGCGTATCGAACAAACCGCCAGAGAGTTCGCTGGCTGGGCACCACTGACCGGTGTTTTGCTGGCGATCATGTCAGTGATTGCCTTGCTACTCGCTAATTCGGGTTTCGCTGAGCCATTCAACGCCTGGCTTGATGCGCCCATCGGCTTGCAACTCGGCGATTTTTCCTATGCCTTCACCACCCAGTCGTTTATCAATGATTTCCTGATGGCGATCTTCTTCCTGGTGGTTGGCCTGGAAATCAAACGGGAAATTACTCTGGGGGAACTATCCGAACTGGACGCGGCGCTGCTACCTATTGCCGGTGCCATTGGCGGGATGCTGGTACCAGCCGCCTGCTATCTGCTGATTGTTATGAATGCTGATGAGGGTTTGTCCGGCTGGGGCGTACCCATGGCAACGGACATTGCCTTTGCGCTGGGCTTGCTGGCGATGCTTGGCAGGCGCGTGCCGCTCTCATTGAAAGTTTTCTTGACCACGCTGGCTATTGTTGATGATCTGGGTGCCATCCTGGTGATTGCCATTTTTTATGGTCATGGCCTGAACCCGGTGTACGGTGCTGCCGCCGCCGGTGTGTTTCTGGTGCTGATAGGCCTCAATCGCTTTGGTGTCTATAACATCTTTCCCTATGCCATTCTGGGCATCGCCCTGTGGGTTTGCGTCTATGCGTCCGGACTGCACGCCACTCTGGCCGGGGTGTTACTGGCCATCGCCGTGCCCAGTAGGCCACCGGTGAATCTGGAAGGCCTGCTGGCCCAGGCCAATGCGGTATTCAAAGGCGAACAGACCAAAGACACTGATGCGGACCTCAAGGATGTCATCCCGTCCCACGAGACGGTTCGAGCACTCGATACCATCCATAGCAGAATTGAAGATCCGGCCCATCGCCTGGAAAGACTACTGGAGCCCTGGTCCAGTTTTCTGATCCTGCCAATTTTTGCCTTGGCCAATGCAGGCGTGCTACTAAGCGGGGCCGGCATTAACACTGTTTCCATCGGCATTGTTGCCGGTCTGGTGATTGGCAAACCGTTGGGTATTGTTGCTGGTTGCTGGCTATTAGTGAAGAGCGGACGCTCCAGCCTGCCTGACTCGGTAACCTGGCTGCAATTGTTAGGGGCGGGACTGCTGGCTGGAGTTGGCTTTACCATGTCGATCTTTATCAGCAATGAAGCATTCGCTACCGAGGCGCTCGTGGATACGGCCAAGATTGCGGTGTTGTGTGCTTCAACCGTGGCTGGAATTTCCGGGCTTGCACTGCTGTATACGATATTGCCGCGGCCGAAGACCAAAAGTACGTCAGGAGGGTAGGGTAGGGGACACTGACAATTTAGCAACTTTGTTAAACTGTTGAAGCTCGTCGAAGGTCTGCCTCGCAATTAGGCTTTACGAGCTGCGGTTTGAGCCGGCTAATTGGCTAATTCCTGAAATGAGTTGCGATCCACCATCGATTTAGGCTGGCTTTGCTACTCCCAAGTAGCAAAGGAGGGCCTTTGCTCTTGATATGGAGTTCTCTCGTGATCTCCGATTGAATTCATCTTGCTGCACTCCGCAATGAGTGCCTTCCTGGCAAAGCAGATTATCCAGATTCCAAGCTTCCCGATTAGTTTTTGACTTTGATCAGCAAGCATAAATATCAGGCCAGGTTAGCCAGCAAACGTATAGGGGCAGATTATTGTGTCGATATTGCAGAATCGATGCCCATAAAAAAGGCCCAACCGCAGGGGCGGTCGGGCCAATGCAAGCGGTTTTCTGCTCCACTTGCTACTCTCCCTTGAGAGGAGACGGTGCGACGCCACCTGCCACTTGGCAGCTGACGACTGCAATTTTATTGTGGCATCTGCCAACCTCCGCCCAGTGCCTGAAACAAAGCCACTGTGGCATTGAGCTGTGCCTGCTTGCGATCGAGATAACTGTTGCGGGTATCAAACAGAGTATTCTGGGACGTGAGTACGGTCTGAAAATCAGCCACCCCCTCTTCATACCGGGTCTGGGCAATGCGGAATGACTCTTCGGCCGACTCCAGATTTTGCAACGCTACGTCAGTCTGCGCCGCCAACAACTGTAGATTGTTCAATAGCACATCGACCTCATTGAAAGCCGAAATCACCGTCGAACGGTAACTGTCCAGACTGTTTTCCAGCGTTAGTTGGGCTTGCTCGATATCACGACCGCGTTGACCGTTATCCAGTAACAGTTGTACCAGTGATGCGTTCACGGTTAGTACGCTATCTGGTGAACTGAGCAATTCAGAAAGAGAACTGCTAGTGGCGCTGCTACTGGCATTCAGAGAGATTTGCGGAAACAGGGCTGTCTTCACCAGGTCGACACTGGCCCGTGTACTGCGCAAGCCGGCCTCAGCCTGCACCAGGTCTGGCCGTCGGTTCAGTAACTCTGACGGCAGACCAGGCGTGATAGTAGGGACCGCCACTTCGTCCAGTGACTGTCCGCTCAGCGCAAAGTCTTGCACTGACTGCCCGGTAAGCAGGGCCAGAGCAGAACGAATCGCCAGATCGTCCTGTTCAAAACTTTGCAGATTCAAACGCTCTCGTTCCAGAGCAATCTGTTGTTGCAGAGCTTCGATGGGTATCGCCACGCCGGCATCAACCCTCGCCTGGGCAATCTCGTAAATCGCCTGTGCATTGGTTACATTCTGTTGGGTCGAGGTAATCTTGTCCCTTGTCAGCAACAACTGGAAATAGCTGCTGGCGGTTGTTGCCAGAGTATTCAGTGCCACATCGGCGGCCCGGGCCACGTCCGAGTCATAGTTGGCCACCGCCTGCTCATAACTGGCCGGTTTGCTGAGAATATTGTTGTAGCTGGCTGAAGCACCCAAACTGATGGGTGAATTACTGGTGCTGCGCAATGATTCACCATCAATGCGCGAATCGCGGTAAGAGGGGCTACTGCCCAATTCAATAACCGGGGTCGGCAACAGATCAAAGCCTGCCTCTTCAAGAGCTATCTGAGCAGAGCGCAAATTACGTTGGTTAATCTGCAAATCCAGATTAGTGAGTTGTACCTGCTCGATAGTCTCACTCAGTTCCGGATTTTCAAACGCAGACCACCAGTCCGTCGCCGGCCAGGCTTGCTCAGCCGTGGCGTTGAATGCCCAGGTTTCGGGCACGTCACTCGCTGGAAGCTCGGGTAGTTCAGTGCTACTGCAAGCTGCCAATACACCCGCTAACGTGATTGTCAAAAGTTGTGCATGCTTGTTCATAATAAACCTGCTTTCCTATTCATTGGCCAGAGCGACAACCGGATCCAATCGGGATGCCTTACGGGCCGGCGCAAATCCAAACACCAAACCAGTGGCGGCGGCACAGCTAAAAGCTGCAATCGCGGGTAACGCGGAAAATTTGATTGAGACACCAAGCATCATCAGCAGGTACCCCACAGCTATACCAATGAGCACACCAAAGACACCCCCTACGCCGGAAACCACAATAGCTTCGGAAAGGAATTGCGACATGACATCACTCTGCCGTGCGCCGGTGGCCATGCGTATGCCAATTTCACGCGTCCTTTCTGTCACGGAAACCAGCATGATATTCATCACGCCAATGCCCCCTACCAGAAGGGAGATAGCAGCGACTGATCCCAATAGCATGGTAAAAGTTTGTTGGGAGGCTGAGACTGTTTCCAGTAGCTCGGCACTATTGAAGATTCGAAAATCTTCGACCCCATGGCGTGCCACCATAAATTCAATGAGTTCATCCTCTGTCTGACTGATCTGGCCGATATCATCCACCATTACCGAGATAGAGTTGACGACAGTCTCACCGAAAAGGCGCAAGGCTCCGGTCTTTAAAGGCACAAAAACGGCATCGTCCTGATCGCCTCCGCCGGGTCCGGCCGCCGCGCCTTTACTGGTAAGCACGCCGATTACCTGAAACGGGATATTGCGAATCAGGATGTATTCCCCAAGAGGGTCCTGGCCTTCATCGAACAGCTCCCCGGCGACCGTGCTGCCTAACACGGCCACGGCCGTGTAATTGTCACTGTCCTCACGAGTAAAAAAAGTGCCTTCGCTCAATGGCCAGCTCTGTAGCTCCGGCATATTCTCGCTGGTGGCGGTTACCGTCGTGGTGTAGTCCTGGCGATTGAAGCGCAGCGTATTGCTACCTCGGATTTCCGGAATCGTACCGAGAACATTGCCCATACCATCACTGATGGCATCGGCATCTGCAAAGGTCAGTGTCGAAGGCATATTGCGCCGCTGCCCCTCCATTCGTGCCGGCTGCAAGGTCAGTCGGTTGGTACCTATGGAGCTGATGCGGTCTACGATATCTTGCTGCGCTCCCTCACCGATCGCGAGCATGGCCACCACCGAAGCGACACCAATCACGATGCCCAACAGGGTCAGAATTGTGCGAAAAATGTTGGCCCGTAGTGAACGCAGTGCCATGGTCACCGACTCAGACACCGCAGCCAGGGTGGAACCAGCATTGCGGCTCAGAAAGAGATTGCGCAGTTTGGCATTGTTGCGGGCATCCACTGCTTCTTCATGGGGGCCGCTGTCATTGAGAATCTGACCGTCGCGAAATTCGATAATGCGGTCGGCATGCTCTGCCACTTCGCGGTCGTGGGTGATCAGGATTACGGTATGACCCTGACGTGCCAGGTCTTCCAGTAAGGCCATCACTTCCACGCTGGATTGGGAATCGAGAGCACCAGTAGGCTCATCCGCAAGTATGACCTGGCCGCCGTTCATCATGGCGCGGGCGATGGACACCCGCTGCTGCTGACCACCTGACAATTGACTGGGCCGGTGATCGAGTCGCTCGCCCAGACCAAGAGAGCTCAGCAGGGCTTCACTACGGATATGTCTTTCTTGCTGGCCAAGCCCGGCATAAACCGCCGGCACTTCGACGTTCTCTTCTGCTGTCGCTGTGGGCAACAAGTTATAACTCTGAAAGACAAAGCCAAAGGCTTCCCGGCGCAACCAGGCTAGCCCATCGGCATCAAAGCTCTGAATATCTCTGCCGGCAAAGAGGTAAGTCCCGTTACTGGGACGATCAAGGCAGCCAAGGATATTCATCAACGTGGATTTACCAGAACCAGACTGACCAATAATTGCCAGAAATTCTCCTGTGTAGATCTTCAGGTCGATGCCTCGCAAGGCATGCACTTCCACACCACCGTCAGTCTTGAACACACGATGAATATCGCGCAGTTCTATCAATGGAATTGCAATTTCCGCGCTACTGACCTGGGGCTCTTCGGCGTTGTCAGAAGCATGTTCGAATTGGCTGATATCCATGCTATCGATGAGAGTCGCCATGATCAGAAAGGCCCCCCGAAACCACCTGGCGGTCGGCCGGATTCTCTTGAGAATCCAGCTGGCCTTTGGCTTTGCATCTGAATGACACCGGACACTACTTGCTCGCCTTCCTCAAGGCCGGCAATCACTTCGGCCGTGATGCGACTGGTGACACCGATGAGTACTTGCCGGGTTTCCTGATTGCCCTGCTCATCCACCACACTCACCAGCGCCGGGCGCGGGGAATTTCCATCAGCATCTGGTCTTTGTATTTGGCCCTGAGCGCCTTGTCTTCGTAATCCAGGACCTCGTCGCGCGAACTGTTCGCCATTGCGGGCAGTGGCGTCAAAGTTGGCGCGCAGACCGGCTCCCGGTCGCTGGCCCTGTTGGCCGCCGGGTCGTGCCATTGGCGATTGACCATCCGCTGCGCCATTGTTTGCCTGCGGACCACTTCCCTGTGCTGGTCGCTCTATAAAAGTCACTGCTCCCATGGGTATGGTCAACACATCCTGGGCAGAATCTGTAATGAAATACACCTGCGCCGTCATTTCCGGTAACAGGGCACTATCTCCGTTACTGATATCGAACAGGCCGGTATACAACACAACATTGTTCTCGATAACTGGTGTTGGCAGGATTTGCCGTACACTGCTATACCAGCGTCGGTCTCCGCCACCCAGTGTTGTGAAATAGACATCCATGCCGGCTTTGATATCACTGATGTCAGCTTCGGAGATATCTGCTTCCACGGTCATAGTGTCCAGATCAGCGATGCGCAAGATAGTCGGTGCCTGTTGCGCGGCATTCAGGGTACGACCTTCTTCCATCAGTACAGAGACCACGGTGCCGGTCATGGGGGCATAGATGCGTGTGAATTCCAATTCGGTTTCGCTGGTTTCCAGTGTGGCGCGATTTTGTTCGATCTGTTTCTGTAACTGGATCAGGCTGGATTCCGCACCCGCCAGAGTGTTCATAGCGTTGTCGTATTCCAACTGACTGGTGGCTTCAGCCGTCATCAGGCGCGCCTGCCTCTCGGCGTTGGCCCTGGCAAGTTCGAGTGCGGCCTCACGCGCAGTTACCTGAGCCTCCAGTGCTTCAATGCTGGCACGACTGGCTGCAACCCGAGCTTCTTGTACACGTGCATCAATCTCAGCCAGCAGTTGTCCTTCTTCGACCTCGTCACCGATGTCTACATAGAGGTGCTGCAACTGACCGGAAACCTGGGCGCCTACATCGACATACTCACTGGGCTGCAGGCTGCCGGCGGCAGCGATTGTGTTTTCGATGGAACCAATCTCAACTATCGAGATACGTGCCGCATTGGTGGGCTCCTCTTCCTGCTGCGCCAGATACCAGTAGGCAAGCGCAGCGGCAAAAGCAGCGATTGAGAGAGATATCAACCACTTCTTCCTGCCAGATCGCGGGGCAGACAATGGGTTTGCTTCGACATTCGTGTTCATTGGCGGTTTCCTTGTTTACTACATTCCCTCGGGGGCAAAATCGGTCAGGACAGGGGGCGTATCTCAAGTGTCCTGTAACGTAACTTCTCTTCATCAGTGGCCAACTCAACGCAGCGTCCGTGGACAATAATTTGGCCGGCATCACGTATACGCTCCAGCTCTTCAAACCCTTCCCGGCAATAGCCCTGCGCTTCCAGAATCTCGACAAGCAGTTCTTCCACGTCGATAGAGGGAGCCTGGCCACCTCCGGGCCTGTTGCCGGCGCCTCTTCCCTGACCGCTACCGGGTCCTGCGCCACCTCGCGGCTGCCCTTGTCGGCCGCTGCCGGAAGCTCTGGCAACGGGCCTCAGTGGCGTGATAGCGATCTCGAATTTTTTGTTGCCGTCACTATCAACGTGAGGCTCAAAAGTCTGCGCGGTATTAATTTGTCTCTCACTGGAACTACAGCTCACGAGAAGAAACAAAGCGGGAATGGATAGAAATCTGAAATAAGTAACCATGGTTGAAATTCTTCTTCCTTCGGCGCATCAGTCGAAATGGTCCTGCCACTAGCTCAGCCGGAAGTGAACGAAGCAGTTTCGCTCACCCAAACCATTTAACATAAGTTATGAATTGAATTGGTAATCCGCAGGTTGCGCGGTTAATTGTGAATTGCTGCCCCTTATACGCAGATGGTCCGCAATTCATTCGCAAAAAAATTTAAAAGAATGGTTTTCGGTAGTGCGCCGTACAACCCTAACAACGGCGATTTTGATCAAGGAATATTCGACATCAAGTCATTGAGCAGTGGCGATCTACCTTTACAGCGACCTCGGGGTCGAACGCACCTGTCAGCAAACTGAGCTCGTCAGTGTTAATCGCCAATGCGTCTAAGTTCGGACTCAGGATCAATTGCTGACTATCACAGAGAAAACCAAGAAATTGAGTTACATTTGTAAATGAAAAAGCTGTATTTTTCCTTGCTGCTGTTGTTTGGGTTATGCCCCTCTGTCAATGCGCAACAATTCACCATTGCCGACATAATCGTGGATGGCTATCAGCGTATTTCGCCAGGCATCATTTATAACCTCCTGCCAGTAGGCATTGGCGATGAAGTCACCGCCACTACACCAGCGGAAATCATCCGCGCCCTGTCTGAATCTGAATACTTTGATGAGGTCGAAGTGGCGCGGGAAGGCAATATTCTGGTCGTCACAGTATTGGAACGCCCCTCGGTTGCCGAGATCAGAATCGAGGGCAATAGTGTGCTGGAGACTGAAGACATCATCGACAATATGTCCGGTGCCGGTATAGCCGAGGGTCAGATTTTCACCCGCGCTGCACTGGAGGCCATTCAGCAGGGCATTCAGGATGTGTATTCCTCACGAGGTCGCTATGGTGCGGAAGTAGATATTGAGGTCGAAGACCTACCGCGCAACCGGGTTGCCATCAGCCTCGATATCAACGAGGGCGAAGAGTCCCGAATCCGACACATCAATATTATTGGCAATACAGCTTTCGAGGAAGAGGAGCTGCTGGAACTTTTCGAGCTGGGTACCAAGCCCTGGTATATGTTGCTCAGTCGTCGTGATCGCTATTCCCGGGAACAGTTTCAGGGCGATCTGGAACGTCTTGAATCCTATTATCTCGACAGCGGTTACGTCGAGTTCAATATTGATTCCACCCCGATCGCTATTACTCCTGACCGCAAGGAAGTCTATATCACCATCAACATCACCGAAGGTGACCAGTACACGGTCAGTGCCGTTGATCTGGCTGGAGACCTGGTGGATGCGGAAAACCTGCTGCGCGCTTCCATCTTCGTGCGCCCCGGACAGATTTATTCCCAGGGTCTGGTGACCGGTACAGAAGAAATTATGGTGCAGTTTCTGGGTAATCTTGGCTATGCTTTTGCCGAGGCTACCGGAGTGCCGGAAGTCAATGACGAAGAGCAGACCGTCGAGGTGACCTTTTTCATCGAACCAGGCAATCGTACCTACGTAAATCGTATTAATTTCAGTGGCAATCTTTCTACATCCGATGACGTGTTGCGCCGGGAAATGCGTCAGCTTGAGGCGGCACCAGCATCCAGCATACAAATCGAGCAATCAAAAGTGCGGCTGGAACGGCTGGGTTACTTTGAAACTGTGGAAGTTGAAACCGAAGAAGTGCCGGGCACCGAAGACCAGATCGATGTCAATTTTTCAGTAGTGGAGCAAAACTTTGGAGCTGTTAATTTTCAGGTGGGCACCGGCGGCGATAGCGACTTCTTCATCAGTACCAGCCTGCAGGCACAAAACTTCCTCGGTACGGGCCGAACTGTCGCTATAGGCGTCAATAAAAGCCAGTATCAACAGAGTTTGAATTTCTCATATATCGACCCTTACTTCACTCCGGACGGAGTGAGCCGAGGATTCAATATTTTTGCTCAGGAAATTGACTCTGGACTGAATGTTTCCGATTTTAACACAACGTCCTATGGCGGTTCGGTCAGTTTCAGCTATCCTTTCAGTGAAATCCAGAGCCTGGGGTTTGATTTGGGTTTTACCCATACCGAACTAAGCGCCGGATTAGGCTCTGCACAGGAAATTATCGCCAGTCCGGTTCTTTATGAAGGAATCGACAGATATATTATTACCGCGGCGAACAACAATCCTTTTGAAGGGCCGGTGGTAGACGCGGTACTTGGGAACATCAGTGACCTTAGCGACCTGCAATTGAATCGCAATACTGATCCGGGCTTCGTGGATAAGTACGGCGACACCTTCGACAATTTCACTATTACTGGTAACTGGTCCCGTTTTACTTTGAACCGCGGACAGTTGGCCAATGATGGCTCACTGCACCAGATTGGTGTGGAGCTTACCCTGCCAGGCAGTGACCTGGAATATGGGAGCATCAGCTACAGCAACCAGATTTATTGGCCCATTACCCGGAATCGGGATTGGGTAGTTGGCCTGCGTACCAATCTTGGTTACGGCTTTGGCTATGGTGGCACCGAGGAGCTTCCATTCTTTAACCACTTTTTTGCTGGAGGTTTGATCTCCGGTGGTGGCCAGGTACGTGGCTTTGATGAAAACAGCCTCGGACCCCGAAGTACGGCTGGCGCTCAGTATCTGACAAGCAGTGGTGCAATTCTTGCCCGAGACGATGCAGGCAATATTATCCGGAATCTGGATGGTACCGCACAAATAGGTTCAGAGATCGCCTACCAAACTGTCCCCATTCTTGATGAAAATGGTGTGCCCATTGTGGACGAGAATGGCAATGAGCAAATTCAATTAGCTGTGCAATCTTTCTTTCTGGATGAAGACTATGACAGCTTTGGTGGCAATATACTGACTACAGCATCTCTGGAGCTATTATTCCCAATCCCCTTTGTTGCCGATCGAAGCCGGGTCAGATCAGCCTTTTTTATCGATGCCGGCAATGTATTTTCCTCAAGTTGTACCGAGAGACAAACTTTACTGAACAATTGCACAGATTTTGACCTTGGGGAGATTCGCTACTCTGCAGGGGTCAGCATTACTTATTTATCGCCATTTGGTCCGCTCACTTTCTATCTTGCCAAACCCTTTGGTAAGGATGGAGATGACACCAAGCAGTTTGATTTTACAGTTGGAACTGGATTTTGATATTTGAAACGCAATTTTATTGCGCGCCAACAGAATCCCCCCCAAAGTATCAATCTTATTTTGCCCAGTACGGCATAAGTGTCCATGCCAGACATTGCGCATTGCTGCGTCGAAGATTGTCAACAAAGTGTGAAAGAAAATCTATCTTGTCTGTAGAGTTTTCGAGAATAGACTGTCGCTCGAACTCGCGTCCGAAAAACCGGGACAAGATCACAATTCCCACCTGATTTTTTCACAAAAGCTAAAATGCCTGTTGCTTCATTGCGGCTTCTTTTTTAGCATGCGCGGTTTTTTTATAGTTATTCGAAGCACGCAACGCCAGATTTTGAAGCGGCAGGCAAATTGCCTGTACTGCAAGTTGAAACTGTCACCGTGCATCGCAAATTCATATGCGGTTTGGCGAAAGCTGGCTTTCCTGATCTATTGAAGGAGATGAAGCTAAACCACAGGAGAAATAATGGCTCGGCACTTCGGTTTCTGTTTTTTCGTTTTGGTAATGTATTTTGCCAGTTCCAATTCCATCGCTCAAGCTGTCAATGCGCCAGTTGGGCTGGTGCCTGCAGGTTTAGATGAAGGCGATGAGTTCTATATTATTTTTGTGAGCAGCCAGACCACTCTTGGCAATTTGACGCCTGCACAATTTAATACCTTTGCCAATAACACTGCCGACCTTGATACGGATACTGCTTCACTGGATTGGACCATGATCATGGGACATGACGATGGCACATTGACAACAACCTCGGCCTTTTCAGATACCACTGTGCCCATCTACAACACCAACGGTGACAAAATCGGTGACGACAGGGCAGACCTTTTCGATGGCAGTCTCGATGCGAGTATCAGCTACGATGAATCAGGAGTGGACGTAGGAAGTGTGGGAGTCTATGTGGGTATTACTGCAGTGGGCGCAAATCTTATAGCTCAGGGTGATAATACGCTGGGTGGTAATGATACTTCCAACGATGGTTGCGCACTTGGCAGGTCTGATCGAACAACTGGTCAGGCATGGGCGTTGAATGTCAGTGGGGATCAGGGCTGTGATGACGATAGCTATAGCATTTATGCGATCTCGCCACTGTTAAAAGTGGCTTCCGATGATCCTGTTGCTGAGATCGAACCTCCCAAGTTCGGCTTGAGCAGTGTTACCTTGCGAGTTGGTGAAACGACCAGGTTTGATATCGTGAGCGGCTCTCCGACATATGACATGATGATCATGGGGCCTGAATCCGTTGCGGACATAACTCTGAATGAACGGCGCCTGACAATAACCGGACGTGAAGTGGGCATGATTCAGGTGCGAATTGATCAAGCCATGGGTCCTTCCGGATACTTGCCTGTCACCGTCTTGCCTTCACTTGAGCAGGAGACCATTGCACAACTCCCCCAGTTAGGCGGTAATCCAGATGACAATGACCTGGCTGAATTTTCGGGTGGTGTCACAGATAGCGTTGATGAGCGCTATTATCAGGGGGGTGTATTCTATGTGGGTGAAGAGCTCAGTATTGATTTCGCCATATCGCCGCAGCCTGAACACATTGGCCAGATGGCTAGAATTATCATCGCGTTGCGCCTGGATTCGGCACCGGGCCTTGCTTTTTTGTTCGACGAGGGTGGTGAAGTCGTGCCCTTTCAGGGCGAGCCTATGACTGGCTACACAGAGCTGACTCTGGAATCTGACAACCTGATTGAGTTGACCACGGCATCACCATTGATCTTCACTGAAGAACTGGTGGATGGGTACGAACTGTTTATTGGTTATGAATTACTTGCGACTGGGGAGTTGTTTTATGCACCGCAGGCGCTGCGCTTTGAAGTGGCTAACTGGATATGGTGGGGACACTGATAACTTAATAACTTAGTTAAGCGGTTCAAGTTCATCGTAGGCCTGGCTGCTACTTGGCCATTCGAAATCCAATTTGAGACCGCTTGATGCCCGATACCAAATTGAGTTGCAATCTCCGTTTTTCGACGATCTTGTTGAGAAATACTTCCCGGCGATTAAGAAACTTCCGGGCCGGTTGCGGCGATCCTAACTGGATTACAGGCAGCAAGAGTCAATAGGCATTTCAGTTGCCACTGTGCGGGCAGTGAGTCGTCAACTTCAACTCTCTCCCAAGCACAAATGTCTGGCTATGAATCGCTGCAGATTGACGTTCTGAAGTATTAACTGAGTATTAACTGTAAGTGCTGACCGTAAATTGAGAAGACGAAACTTGCTCGTGCCTGAGATCAGGCAACGTTGTGATAGACGTCTTGAACATCATCCAGGTCAGTAAGCATGTCGATGAGCTTTTCGAATACAGCAATGTCGTCGCCTGCAAGGGAAAGAGTAGCTTGCGGTAGGAACTGAATAACGTCAGCTTCGAAATCGACCTCGCCCTCTTCATTACCAAAGTTGTCGCAAATGGCCTGACGGGCTTTGCCGTATTCGGTGTCAGGGGCAAATACCGTGATGTGCCCTTCTTCATTTTCGATATCAAGGACATCCACATCGGCATTAAGGAGGGCTTCCAGTACTGCTTCTTCATCATCTGAGCGAAATTTCAAGATCGTGCAGTGATCAAACAAGTGACTGACATTGCCGGGAGTACCAATCTTGTTCTTGGTTTTAACAAAACACTGGCGCACGTCGCCGAAAGTCCGGTTGGGATTGTCGGTCAGACAATCCACGATAAGCATGCTACCAGCCGGGCCAAAACCTTCGTAGCGGGCCAGTGAGAAATCCTCACCACCGGCGCCGGATGCCTTGTCCAGCGCTTTATCAATAACGTGAGTGGGGACCTGGTCTTTCTTTGCTCTCTCAATCAGTCCGCGCAA
Organism: uncultured Gammaproteobacteria bacterium; assembly: GCA_913060975.1. GTDB lineage: Bacteria > Pseudomonadota > Gammaproteobacteria > Pseudomonadales > Pseudohongiellaceae > UBA9145. The sequence continues at coordinate 155,885 of CAJXVC010000008.1, read as the reverse complement.
GGCAAGATTGCCTGCAGGGTCAGTTCCACCCGACTTTGCCGTTACGTAGATCTCGCGTGCGTATTTGCTGTAGACCTTGGTCTTGGCCTCAGCGGTTTTGGCCATGGATTCTTTGCGGTTCTGATAGGCTCTACCCATGAGAGATCTTTCTCCTACGTGTTCAGAAATCGGTGGATTGCTGGAAAGCGAGGCATTATAAGCTGGAATAGTGACGTCTCGCCACTTGGTCGCAGCTCGCGATCAGGTCTGTTCCATCCGAGGGTCAGGGTGCCCAGGCAACTTGGCGCGGATTCATGCATTAGGGTAAATCGGAGGGGTGATTCTGGGCTAAAGTAAATAGTATATAAACTCGTTCATTGCGCCTATGGACTCGAGGGGTTTTGTAAGAATCGTTGTGGCAAAAAAATAATGACTCGCAGTTATTGAGGCTCGCCATTGTCCTCGAATCGGTTTGTTAGAAGAATCATTATTCCCTGTGTCGACTGCGTAGACAAAGTTCTAAAACCAAGGTTTCCATCACTTTCCAGGCCTTGTTCGAATTGATAATTCGATAAATAGCGTTTGAATTGAGGCGTGATGACTACAGAGCTTTGCGCCGGGTCGAAGCTGGTTATCGGCATAGCCTCAGGTGCGCTTATGGATTTTGCAAATGATTCAATTGCTTTTATCCCTGCTGTTTCAGATGTCTCAGCATCGAACGCACGAAATCTTACAGCAATTTCATTGTATGCAACTGCGGCGTTACCGAATGATCCAACATCCTCAAAGTATTCAGCATTGGACTGCAATGTTAGCGCCCAATCCCTCCTCATTACCTTTACAAATAGTCGGCGTTGATTTGGGTCACACGAAGAGGTGCCCTCATAAAAGAGTTGGTTAACTGGTCTTGCTAAAATTCGCCGTCCAGAACGACAAGTGTTTTCCAGAGGAAGTTCGCCTTTGGCATTGGTCGTACCTAATGGATCTACTTGATCACCCAAGCTAGTTGAAATATCACTTTCGATGCCATCTCCGGTGTCATCAATAACTGAGACTATCTGCTGTCCAAAACAGTGAGCTGATGATATTGAGCAGAGTATTGCCACTATGGGCATAGTAAATTTTACGTTTGGAAAGTTCATAGTAATTTCCATAAATTGAAATGTTCTACTCTGTAATCAGACAAACACGGGTAACGCTTTTAATTCCAAAGTCTATTGCAGCTAAAAATATAGGTTCGATAGGCGTTATTGGTCTTTGTCTCGAAATAACGTAGTTAAGTAAATTGCTGAAATTGAAAGCAGAAGCCCAAACAATGACAAGAAAATCGAAAATTCATGCCGAACGAATAAAGTCTCAATATTCTCGTTTTTAAGTTTGACTGCGCTCATGGCTGATTGCAGGCGAACATCCAATTCGGAATCCGGTGTGCTTACTACCTCGATAAGAAATTGCCAGCCTGGATGCAGAGTCAACCTTTCAATGCTTGCAAACCCCGTGTCACAACCAGGGGCTCTCGGGCTTGAGAATGCCGGGGTCACTGGTTTCAGCGTAACCCCAAGTACACTTCCTGTTTCTGCTCTAATGAATAGACTAATGTTTCTGAATAGTTCGTCTCTCGATAGATTGGAAATCCTATATCTGTGCGTTTCCGAAGTCGTGCCCATTGGGATTGTTTGTTGTGAGCAACTCATGATTCGTGAGCTCGACTGAACTACTTCATGCTGCAGTTCTATTATGGGCTGCTCTATAGTGCGAGTAACCGTGTGAGAAGTAATCCAGGCCATAGCAGAGAGTAGAATTACCAGTATGAAAGGGGGCTCTTTACGCTTGAAGAATTGGTTCATATGAATGACACAGGCTGCAAGTGCTTTAGGGAGACGTAGACTATAAGATTGCTAATACTGGTAATTTTTCTATTCCTGATTCGGGGCCAGAAATTCAGGGAGACCAGGGATACCACTTGAGGCCGATCTCTACAGTATCTTCAGACGTCAAATCAAAAGGTTGCCTGCCTGAAGAAAAGCTGACATACATTCCGTACGGGCCTTGCAAGGCAAATGTACGCAGGAGGTACCGATCCAAATTTGCGCTCTTGACTGTATTTGATGCGCTAATTTCCCGATAAGCGCGGTAGTTTGCAACAAAGACAAGGGGGTGCTCTCCCATAGAGCCCAAAGGTACGGCGAGCGCGGCTTCAGCTGAAGCGCGCATGTAATCCGAGTTGTCTCCCGCTATCGCCCTTGGCGTTTCGTCGCTGGGGTCAATGTTTTGCACTCCCAATCGCAAACCAGTAGTAACGCCTAGTCTGCCTAGCAATGTGCGTCTGTTCCAAAAATCATACTTACCGAATAGGTAGCCGCCCAGCTTCTTGTTCGTGAAGTTGAATTCTTGGTCTGATTCGATACCAGCTTCAACCCCATAAGAAATAAAATAGTAGCCATTCAACGGCGCAAGCGTTTTCGCGATAAGGTCGAGTGCAGTGATTCTGGCTGACTCGTTTCCACTTGCCGCTTCGGTTGCCAAGGCCTGCAGCGTCTCGCCTTCATCGTCTGTTAACGAGCCGAACATGGAATGTCTATAGCCAGAAAACTCCAATTTGGAGTCAATGAAGTTTCTTGGATTCTCCGCCGCAGTCTTTGTTATTGTTCCTTCAGATTTGAAGTTCAGGTTGTAGTTCAAACCTTGGAGAGGCTGCGGAGGTTCGATTGTATAGTCGATATTGTATTCCAGGCCTATGACGCTTGCTGAGTTCTCTCTATCAATGTCTTTGAATTCCAAAGATAGCGGAAGGCTAGGTGTTAGCGCTGAGTTGGCGGCTGATCTCTTAGTCTTGTCATTAGGGAAGTCGGTGTTTGAAATGCTGGTACGAGCCGACATTTTCAACGAATCTAGTGCTTGCCCTGGTGTTACTGTTTGAGAAAGAAGTCCGGAAGTCTGGTCGAGAAGGGGGGCGCACAGAATCTGAACGCCCGGCGTTTCCGGACAATTTTCTTTTTCCTCGGCAATCAAAGTAGAAAATGGATTGAAGCCGGGTGAGAGAGGCTCATCCGCTGCATATGCATTGGCAGAAGCAAGTAGAATCGCTGTACAAATACCGAAATATTTTTTCATAGCTCATTCCCAAATCTGAATTGCTCATCAACGATCTCACCAAGGTCAGCCATTGTTTTAGAGCTGTCAGCGAGTACGGCAGTCATCGCAGAAATACTTGTGGAAGTGGTCTTTGACGCTTCGTATTTCGCTCTGAAAATTTTACTCATGGCTTGGTCTACCATGGTGGCATGAGCCTGTGCGCTATTAGTGGCAAAGTCACCAGATGCTCCTCCACCTAGTCGAATAAGAAACTCAGTTTTCCAGCTTCCTGCCTCAGAAAATGGCGTGTCCTCCTGTCTGCAGTACCAAACTTCAAACAGCCAAAGACAAGCGTGAGCTCGATTATTACTGTTCCACGACATCGTGTTTTCTCCTGTAATATTCTCAAGGGGTTAGTAGTGCGCTACTTTTGTCCAGTAATTCAAACACTGTATTTTTTGCCAGTTTGTTCCCATTTGCGGCAGACGTGGCATCACTGGAAATTGTGGCAGCGGATATGTTTTTGCTAGTGCGCAGGTCGCGTGCAAGTGAGCTTTGTATTCCCATTACGTCTCTAAACAACTTCAGGCTTGCTTTGCTGCCTCCAGCGACAATGAGTGCAGTGAAAACATATGAAATCGCCAGGAGCAACTCGCTAATAAACCTGGCGTCGAACCGATACAGCGGATTCGCGCTCTCAGGAGCCGTCGGTGCTTGCATCAGGGTTATTACATCCGAGTTTGACATGAAGACAAATACCAGCGACGAAACGAAGGCGAATGTCACTTTGTATTGGAATGAATGACCAAACCGGACTATAAAGGGGCGTGACTCAAAGATTACGGAGAGGCCTCTTTCTATAACAAAAGAAATGAAGATGAGAGTCAGTACGGCTCCAGAGAATGTGTCAATTGTCATAAGAACCCCGGATTAGTTTCCGACCAGAATCGCAACTGATGATTACGAGTCCAAGTCATTCTTGTTATGGTTGGTAATTAGAATTTCAGATATTGGCGTTTTTATCTATCACCCATTGGTGTGGTTTTTTAAAGAAGAAATATCTCCTTGCTAGATGCTCGTCTAATCGCATTGAGAAATACGCGCGCGAGCAATACAGATAAATGGCTGAGAATGAGGCCAGATCACCTATTTGGGTAGTTCCGGGCTACTATGATTGTGTTGTCAAATGATTCATGAGTTTCTTCGGGTAGGATTCATGCTCCTTGCATTGGATAGGTGGAGCAATTGGTGGATGCGCTTGTGAGCCAGATATAAGGGAATACTGGATTATGGAGAATAAAAACTTGGCTAGAGAAGATAGAGAGATTCTGCAGAAAGCCCGCGTTAGTGCATTGGTCTCTCAAATTCAAACAGGGAAAGCCGCATCAGCCATTTGCACCCTCATGTTGAGTATTCTGTTTGTCTCCACCGAAGGCGTAGGTCTCAGCGGAACAGCAGTTTGGATTGCGGCCATGATCAGTGCTTATCTTCTGAGAAACTACTATGTAAGTCGCTTGATGCGGCCCGGCATATCACTCGATAAAGCCGAAACTGGCATTGCACTGTCGTCAGCGGCTCTAGCTATTGTGATCAACGCTCCAGCGGCGCTTTTTATGCCCCTCATGACTCCGGTGGTTAGCGGTCTCTACGTTGGTTTCATGATTGGATGGTTAGCTATTGCAGTGGTTATCATCGGTATCCACGTCAAGAGTTACTTGCTCTATATAGCTATTGGTTTTGGCTTTCTGATAACCGGATACTGGATTAGTTTGCCGGTGGCTTATGCGATTGCAGGAACGTTGGGCTCTATTGCCGCTTCCCTGATGTTCTTTTCTTTCGCAAAGCGCGTAGAAGCCGTTTTCGAAGAGTCTGTTCTAATACGGCACGAGCGGGATGGGCTGGTACAGCAACTCACAATCTCGATAGCCGAGGCACAAGATGCTCAGAATCAACGCTCACGGTTCCTCGCCGCAGCTGCGCATGATTTGCTCCAACCCGTACATGCATTAATGCTGCTGTCCGGGGTGCTACAGAACAGCCATACAGAGCAAGATCGGAGCGATGCACTAGCCGGCATTCGTAGTACAACCGAATCAATTGAATCTATGTTTCGCGGGTTATTGGATATAGCGCGCCTTGATCAGGGGGCGGTACTTCCCAGTCTCACTGATGTGCAGCTACCTATGATTTTCAGATCAGTAGAGGCTGCCTACAGAGCGCGGTGTGATGAGAAAGGGGTAGAATTTTTTGTTAGCTGCCCAGAGCATATTCTGGTGCGCGCTGATGCTGCGCTGTTAGACCGTGTAGTAAGAAACCTGGTTGATAACGCAGTGAAGTATACCGAACTTGGCAAAGTTAGCCTGACCGCGAAATCACTAGAGAACCGTATTCAGATTCTAATTACTGATACTGGCAGCGGTGTTAGCCCTGAGCAGGAGACAGAAATATTTGATGCTTTCTATCGAGCGATGCCGGCAGGCCCCAAGAGTGTTCAAGGAATTGGCTTGGGACTGTCAGTTGCGAAGCAGATAGTTGAGCTTATGGAAGGCGACATTCGACTGACATCAAAACTAGGGGTAGGGACCGAAGTTGAAGTTGGGCTTAAACCCGGGCAAAGCATGGATTCTGAAGGCCCTGAATCTGAGGTTCTATCGGGGGGGCTGCCAAGCCGCGTGCTTGTAATTGAAGATGATTCGGCGGCTCGCAACGCGCTCCATCTTTGGCTGCGGAACAATGGCGTAGATGTGGTAAGCGCCGAATCTCTGTCTATAGCAATTGAGAAACTGGAGCATGAAAACTTCGTTCCAGAGCATGCGCTTGTAGATTTCCAGCTCGGGCCTGGCCCTAACGGAATCGAAGTAATTCGATTGCTTAGAAGAAAACAACCTGGCCTTCCCGCAACGTTGATTAGTGGAGCAATTCTGGAGTCTGACGTTGTCGAGGGCGATGTTAGAGTTTTACGCAAACCACTTATGCCAGAAAAATTAAAAGAAATTCTATACCAACCTCACTAGGGGCCAAGTTGTGAAAAAGCTTTCATCGCGGTTTTCGTACTGGAAATCTGTTAATTGTCCAGAATCAAATGTAGTCGAATTGCCAGTTGTCGTAATCGGGTCTGGCTATGGTGGTTCGGTAGCGGCCAGGCGTCTTGCAGAGAGTGGGGTTGATGTAACAGTTCTCGAAAGGGGGAGCGAGTATCTTCCGGGAGAATTCCCTAACGATCTTGCCAATATAGCAACAGCGGTAAGAGCGCCTGGTATAAAAGCTGGTCAAACCATGGGCTCACCCAGTGGTCTGTTTGAGCTGCGAGCAGGCCCTGGCGCTACATCAGTTGTTGCGAATGGTCTGGGAGGGGGGAGTCTGATTAACGCAGGTGTATTGATGAAACCCCTGCCGGAGGTGATGGCAAGTGAGTATTGGCCTGTTGAGATTTCGTATGGGGTAGAAAAGTTGGATCCCTATTTCGAGATGGCGCGTCATGAACTGGGCGGAGCAGCATACTGCAGTACTCCTGCAAAAAAAGGGGATGCACTTATACGGCTGACGAATGCGATTAACGCGAGAGAAAAAGACGCCAGAAAAACAGCGCAGTGCGCAGCGGTTGAGCAAACTATAGACCACGAAAGATGCACGCGCTGCGGTGACTGTAGTAGTGGATGTAATGTTGCAGGAGCAAAGATTACGCTAAGAGACAGTTATTTGGCTAAAGCGACAGAAGAAGGAGGCTCGAAGTTACCAGCACGCATACTTACGGGCGCCACGGTTTATCACATTGAGCCAGTTGAGACGACGGCGAAGACCAAATGGAAGGTGCGCGTCGTTCCTACTGAGGCATTGGCAAGGTATAGGAACCTGCAGGAAGCTGCTGAGCTTGAATCAAAAGGCGCGGGAGTAGAAATCCTGGCTGATACCCTTGTATTGGCAGCCGGGACCTTTGGTACTACTGAGCTTCTGCAGAGATCCAAGGCTCTTTTTGGGGATAGCTTACCGATTTCACCTGCCGTGGGTTCGCGGTTTTCCGGAAATGGAGATTCACTCAGTTTTTCTTCCAATGAGGATGAACTGGTAGAGGCAATTGGAGTTGGTGCTGACATTTGGCGCAATAGCGGTACTCGGTCAGAAGTTGGCGCTACCATAACTCGATGTATCGACTTGCGTCATGAGCGCCCGCTAACAGAGCAACTGGTCATCCAGGATGGCGCCGTACCCGGTGCTGTTGCGCAAGCGTTTGGAATGATGAACTCGCTTGGTCTGGAACTAAATCAGATCGGTACCGGCAAATGGCAACGACCAACAAACCCGGATCTGGAGCAATTTCTGTTTGGTGAACTTAATAAGTCGTTTGTTGAGAACAGGCCGGAGAATTCCCTCGACAGGAGAACTCAGGTATTACTCTCTATGGGGCATGATGATGCCAAGGGGCTGATTGTATGGGTCGGTGGGCGCGATGCCAGCGCCCCATACTGGGAAGACCCTGAAAAAATCGATTGTTACAAACATCAGGAAAATATTCTTGGCCCTGCCAGTGAGAAACTTGGCGGGAAATGGCTGCCGACACTACTTTGGAAGCCCATTCCTGATGCGATGAATGATCTGATGAGCGGTCCGAAGCCAGAGAAATTTCTCACCACAGTACATCCACTAGGTGGTTGCATTATGGGTGACAATCCTCTTACCAGCGTGGTGGACCACTACGGTCGAGTCCGTAAGGTACACGACTTGCATGCTAATGATCAGGACACCTATGAATCACTCTATATACTGGACGGATCCATTATTCCAGGTAGTTTGGGATGCAATCCTCTACTCACCATTACCGCTCTGGCAGAGCGGTCAATGAAAGAGTCCCCTCTTATCGAGAATCTGACAGCGAGGCCCGGTAGTTATTCCAGAGCGGCATTTCCCTCAGACGATTATTTCCCTGTCCCGTTTGCTCGGCAAGAACGGCAAACATTACCAGTCTATATGGAGGAGCGTCTCTTCTGTCCTCAACTAAAACAGTCAGGTGTCATCGCCGGTAATCTAATGGCGGCTGATCTGAACTTGCAATTAAAGACTGAAGACTGGTTGTCAATGTGGTCCGAGAGGAAACATAAACTGCAAGTTAGTGGAAGGATGCGGATTGGTTGTCAAGACAACTGGTATGAATACAGAGTGACGTCAGGATCAATTGCGAACCTATTCTATGAGAAAAAACAGCCCACGGGCATTTTTTCAAGAGTAGTGAGTGCGATCGGCAATATAGAAGCTATGCTCCGCGCAGCTTTGACGTATTTCAAGCTGAGAAGAAAGGACGTTACATGGAATTCTTTCTTTGGAAAAGGTGGATCTTTCAAGTCCATGTTTTTCTATGTGATGCGTGCTACAGAAGTTCGCAATATGTGCTACAGGCTCGAATTTCAGCTAGAGGGAAATGCGCAAGATGTGCCGAATATACTGTATCTGCATGGCACTAAGCATATCGAGTATGCAGGAACCTGGTTGCAATTACTGAAAGCATACACGCCCAAATATTCTAAAAAATACACACCCGTGCCTTACGTGCGCGAGTCCTTCTTTGAACAAGCCAGCAACTTGAAAGTCAGGTTGGGAGTTGCCCAGGCGGAATTGGACAATGAGCCAGAGAATTTATTTCAAATGGATTTCAAAGACATGGTTGAGCGTATTCCATTGCGGCTCTCGGGAGGCGGTGACCTGCCAAACGCTCTTGTCGCTATACTTAGATATCCATTGGTATTCTCCCAATATCTACTTAAAACGCGCATCTTCGATTTCCGGCTTCCGGATTATTCCGGGCGGATTCTCCGCGACGAAGTGCCAAGTTCTATTGAGGGCCAAGAGTCAACGCGAAGTTTGCGTTTCGCAGGGAGGAATATTACGCCTATAGTGCATGAATTCGAGGTACCGTTGGGAAACTCCTCCTTCGACCTTCCGGATGATCCGCCCAAAAATATAGGCCTTACGTTATTAAGATATAAAAGTTCCGGCACCGGTGATGATGAGTACTATAGAGAAGGGTGCTGGCACGCTGAAAAAGTAGTCAAGGTGAAGTCTATTTTACTTGTCCATGCGTTCGGTCAATCCGGGTATTCGTTTACCCATAAGACAATCAAGAAAAACATGGCTGAGCACTTTTATGAACAAGGCTACGAAGTTTGGGTTTTAGAATATCGGCTTAGCACATCAATTCCTGCCCATGCAGAATCAAGCACCTTAGACCAAATGGGAAAATATGATATTCCTTCTGCTGTTGATTTTATTGTAGAGACATTGCAACAAGAGTTGCCTGCCAAGTTCAAAAAGCATCCAGTTCAATTTTATGCATTTGCTCAGTGTTTAGGAGCTGCTGCGACCAATATGGCACTGCTGTCCGGCGGGCTATCCTATTCTGATGGCTCTCATGGATCCAGCGAGCCGTATCAGCAAGCAATGCCCAAGCTGGCCGGGCTTGTAGTATCTCAGGTACATCCGCATTTGATTGGGCAGCCCCTTACCCAGGCGAAAACCTGGCTACCCTCTATGCTGAGAGATACTTTGGGCTTGTCGCGTATTCCCTTTGCGGTGCGTGGCCCGGTGACGAATATGGTTCATGCGCTCGTAGATCGGTTTTTCGCTGCCTTGCCGATACCGCTGGAGGAGCGTTGCCCGTTTGATATGAAAAGGCATGAGGATGATTGCGCTACATGTAGAAGGATAAGATTCCTAGAGGCGCCTTTATTCAAGCACAGAAATCTGAACATCGCGACGCATCATGATTTGCCTCTCTTGTTCGGTGACGCGAATATTCGCTCCTTTGCGCACGCCGCTAAATGTGTAGAAGCAGAGCGGATGGTGACCGAAGACGGAGCAAATCACTACGTAACAGATGAGAATATCTATCGGTATGCGAATTTGCCTGTTTGCTTCTTCCACGGAGAGGATAATGAGCTGTTCAGTTTTGAGAGCGCGGAGAGAACGTCTCAGCACTGGGTGAAAATTCAACCCCAATGGGTGCGCCGGGTTCATCAGGGGCTAGGAAAAGATGCGAGCACTGACTTGGGTGAAAGCTCATGTGCATGGATTCAACCAGGCTACGGTCATGTTGATGTATTAATAGGGGAAAACGCATTTGCAGAGATCTACCCCAAGCTCTCTGGGCTTTTTGACACTCTTCATAATTTTCAGGATGCCCAGAGCACTGTTGAAATCGCTGCTACAAGCGATGAGGATCAGTATGTCCGCCCCAGATTGCCGCTTAGCGGCCCATTTATTGGCGCACTCAGGAGAAATGATCAAGGCGAACTGCTTATATCGGTTTCAATGCGTGTTGACGATCGATTTGCGGACATAGCTGAGAGAATATCCGGAACTCCCAATGTATGGGCTTATGCAAGATATAGACTGAAAGGTGAAGGCGCATTCTCTCAGGCAACTCTATTAACACTGACAGAGAGCTCCAATGTTGAAACTGGGCCATCACTTCTGTTTGCACATGGCGAGGTAAAGATCGACAAGAGCATTGATGCAGCTAACATAGAAATAGAATGCTTCTCAGTTCATAAAACGATCGTGGCATCCGGTATTCAACCCCCCGCTAACGCCGTCGTGGTCAATTATAGTGACTTGTCTGATGAGCTGTTATTGCCACAGTACAACTCCAAATTTGACCAGATGATGGATTTGACTGAGCAGCAACTAAGACAATGGAAAGAGCTTGATACGCCACTTCGGGAAACTGTTTCAGCGTTGCGACTCTATCCGGACAGTTTCAACAAGCGTAAGGCTACCATTCAAGAAAAATCTGTTCGTTCCCTGGCGCCTGCTAAGGATTCGATGACACCAAGCAGTACCAGATTTGGCATTGGTAGCTGCCGATACCCCGGGTTTCGAATAGAACATCGGCGTGTGGATGACTGGATAAAGAATCTGCCTGATGCCATGGACTTCGCTGTGTTATTAGGAGATCAGATCTATGCAGATGCTACAGCTGGGTTTACTGACCCTTTGAGTCCGAACGAAAGATACAATCAGCGGCACAGGTATGCATTCTCTAGATCGAGATCAGAGTCAGGTATTCATTGGTTCGGAGATTGGTTGGCAAGCTTGCCGGTATTTATGACGCCGGACGATCATGAGTTCATTGATGGCTATCCTGATGGGCCGCAACTGATTCCATGCTCTCAAGGGCAAATCGCTACGGCACAACAGAAAGTACACAAAGTGGCGCACAACGCGCTTGTGAGTTACCAGCAACTGCAAATGAAACCTATTGCCGTGACCGGGGCTGAAGGCGTTTGGGAGTTTACATCAGGGCCAGCACGATTTTTAATTCTGGATACGAGATCCAATAGGCAAACATCGCTTGCAGCGACAGGGAGAAGCATTCTCAGTGACGCCCAGATAGAAGCACTTGAGAACTGGTTGGAGAGCGATTCGGCTACAGATATGCTTAACGTAATTGCGACGGGAAGTATAATTGTGCCGGGTCTGAATGATCACGATAATCCAGGGAATCCTGGCCGGCGAGACAATTTTCAGTGTAATCCTGCCGATAGGAAAGAAGTACTCGAGCTTCTGAAAAGGCGTAAGAATAAAGATAAAGATAAAGATAAAGCGTTCAAGTTCTTGTTGATATCGGGTGACTATCACACAAGTGCGGCAGTGAAAATATTGGATGATGTGGAAACTGTGGGGGCCGCTATAGTGTGTCCCTCACTTTATTCGCCAATGCCATTTATGAATGCTCCCTCACATGCGTTGTTGCTTGGAGAAAACCTGGCAGATGTTAGTTGGTGTGTTGCCCCAGCCGACATGCAGCAATCAGAAAATGTCTGGAAAGGAAATGGGTTGGGATGCGTTACCATCGATAAAGAAAAAAGCGGGAGTTACAAGGTCGTGTATGAGGGGAATCTGTGGATTCCCGAAGAGCAGAACAATACGATTGGCATGAATCGTTTTAGTGTGACAATACAGATATAGTTGTTTTAGGGGGTAAGCTGGAAATCGGAATTTGCCACTGCATATACAGCTTGTGTTCGATTGTTGACGCCTAGAATCTCATATATGGCCTTTAAGTGCGATTTCACAGTATCGGTTGAAATGTTTAGCTTGTCTGCAATTTGCTTGTTAGCCAGACCACGTATTACCCATTTCAATACTTCTCTTTGTCTTTCTGTCATTTCATTGGCGTATTTATGCGCATGCGATGAACGCCTTTCGCTGGATAGCGCGACAACAGGCAGATAAACGCCACCGTTCAATATCGTATTCAGCGCTTTGGAAAGTTCGTCAGAATTAGTCGATTTAAAGATATAACCACTTGCACCATTATCAATCGCTCGCTTAACAGTCAGTGCATCCTCACTGGCCGCAACGACAACAGTCGGGATGTCGGGGGCGTGTTTTCTAACTCTCAGTAGAGCATCTATATCAGTAACTCCGGGTAATGAAAGATCTGTGATCACGAGGTCGGGTCTATCCTCGGACTCTAGTGAAGCAATTCCTTTTTCAACAGTGACGGCGTGCAGCACTTCAATTCCATTAACCAGCCTCTGTAGAAGTAACTCCAACCCTTCACGAAAAAGATTGTGGTCATCAATAAGTAAAACCTTCAATTCTTACTCCTCAGGAATTACCAATGGCTTGCAGGGTCGCGTGGGTCATTGGTGCCGGGCCTGAAAGTTGTCTGAGTTACCATATACCGGGTTACCGGATATCCGTCTTGGGGAAGTTGTGCATTGAAAGAACTTGCCAGGCTATCAAGGTCTTTGACAACACTGGTGATAAGGCTTCCTGCATTTTCTGTAACCCCAGCGAAGATACTTATATCTGCGTAAGTTGTCTTGTCTCTGCCTTTGCCCGATAAGAAATTGGAATTGATAACTCGGGAATACAGAGCGAACATTTTAAGGGGATTCCCGAAATGGTTATTGCATATATCCAGGACAGATTTGAACGCACTTGGGAAATGCTCTATCGGCACGAAAATGGCCAGCATGTAAGTCGGAGTTCCAACAGATGAATCCACTACTTTGTCGGTAAACAATTCAGTATCTTCGTAGGTTTGATAGCGCAAAGCTGAGCGTGGATCAGCTAATTTTTGCCAGGCAAGCAATTTGAGATCTTCTTCTAGCTCAGCGATATTCTCAGGCAGGTTGCCACCATGAGCTCCAATTGCATCTAATTGAGCGATGCGTTCGTTACGTTCTACCCATTTTTCACCGCTCGATTTCGTGGTAGTGAATTTCGCGACAACTCCAGCCTGAGGATTTTTGCCCATTCTAAACCAGGTGCCGCGCACATATTTGGTGTTGGAGTCAGAATTTTTGAGGCCCACAAAGGCATCAATATAATTCTTAATGGCCGCGTTGATATCTGTGGGATCGCGAAACAAAGTAGCTTTCTGTTCAAGTAAACTGGTTCTCTTGTTGGTATTGATGACCACAAGATCAAGAGAGAGAATTATAAAGTCGGGCTGACTTGCTTTCCCGACGAAATCATAGATCGTCTGCCCAGTGCATACCGAAATTTGCCCAGTAGAATTTTCCAGTATCTCCAAGCGTATGATGTTGTCTACGAACAAGCCATAAAGATGTGAAGCCGCACTAATGCCGCCGGCAGATGCAAACCCGCCTAGTGTGATGTGCCTATGGTCCGGTGCAATTGGTAGCCCGTAGCCTTCTTTGGCAAGCCTGTCTTCCAGATCTCCAATCTCAAGGCCAGATTGTGCGCGTACGAAATCAGTGTTTCCATTATTTTGAATTATGCTTCCACTTGTCTCGGTAATAGCAGTCAGGTTTCTCATGCAAATCACAGGAACGTCAGGAGACTTACCGACGACCAGGGCATTGTCTGAGTGGCCATTCGCGCGAACCATGAATGCTGAAGACTCTTGGGCATTTTTGACCGCCTGCTTAACTGCATCTACTGAAGCGGGTAAATATATATCGAAGGGGTGTACGGCTGTCTTACTACGATCCCCTACTTTACCCCAGTCGTAGCCAAGCCAGTCAAAATCTGCATGATTAATCTTGTCGTGCGGGTTATTCCTCATATTGGCCCATCTCTGATCAGTAGGTTATTGGTTTTTAGGCAGTCTAGTCCAGTTTGCTACGGTTTTCACAGCAATTTCGAGCTTCTGTCCAGCCACCTTACCTTATTTCCAGATGCAAAGAATCATACTTATGGGTGACTCCCCGCTATCGCAGGCGAGAATCACCTATATGGGTGATAGAACCTTCCTAACCGGGATTATATCTTCAGTCTATTAGATCGGCATAGAGAGATTGTGGGGAATGAGTGCTCTTATTCGTAGTTTAGTAAATCTCGTTCAATTATTTGAAATACAAGTTACGTAGAGGATCATAAAAATGCCTTCCAGAAACGACAATTCAAAGAATATTCAGAAAAAGCCATTGCTGTCCGAATCGAAACAAGCGGGTAAATCTGGATCAATGCCGCTAGAACTCAGGGTAATCGATGATCTGGGCGAGGAAATAAGTGCGAATAGTGTAGGGAGATCAACTAGCCGCTCCAATAAGAACAAAGACAAGGGCAACGACAAAAATAAGGATAAAGATAAAGACAAGGATAAAGGCAAGGGAAAAGATGATAAGGGTCAGGGAAATGACAAAGACAAGGGAAATGACAGAGATAAAAACAAAGACAAAGACAAAGACAAGGACAAGGACAAGGGTAAGGATAAGGACAAAAAGAAACTAAAGGGAACCGACGAAGACGACATTCTCACTGGCGATGACAAGAACAATCACATCGATGGTAAAGACGGCAATGATGAGATTTATGGTCTCGCTGGAAACGACCATTTGGACGGGGGCAACGGAGACGATCTCGTAGTGGGAGGAGACGGCAACGACAACATTCAGGGCGGGGACGGCAATGACGAACTCTATGGTGGAGAGGGCAATGACAAGCTAGAGGGCGACCAGGGCAACGACGTCTTAATTGGGGGCGGTGGCAATGACAAGCTCGACGGCGACGATGGTAATGACATTCTCGAAGGGGGGTTGGGCAAGGATAACATTGATGCCGGTAAAGGCGACGACAGTATCATTTGGAATGCAGGCGACGGACAAGACAAGATCGATGGCGGCAAGGGCTATGACACCTTCGTTCTCACTACCTCCAATACAGTAGCCCAAACAGTTCATATTGATGTCAATAACAAAGGTAACCTGGTCATCTCCCTTGACGGCGGTGATGAAGGTGGCGAACTTGAACTGAAAGACATCGAAAATCTCAAACTCCAATTTGGTCTGGCGGGTGCCACTATCGAACTTGGTGATAATGCCGGCGAAGTACTAGGCTCCGAACCGCTGGCTGTATCGGGAGGTGAAGGCAGTGACGACATTGATGCGAGCACCAGTAGCCAGTCAGTAAACATTGATGCCGGTACGGGCGATGACGCCGTCACTGGTGGCAGCGCTGCAGATACGATTAGCGGCGGCGAAGGTTCAGACGTAATCACAGGTGGTGGCGGAGATGATGTGATCGATGCCGGAGTTGGCGATGATCGAGTCATCTGGCGGGCTGGAGATGGCAACGACACGATCGATGGTGGAGAAGGCTTTGATGAGGTCGCGCTGAGTTTGGATGAGACCGTTCCGAGTTCTCTGTCGATCGCAGCAGATGAGAATGGCAATGTCATCCTGATTAGTGACGATGGTTCGCAGCTCGCTCTGGATGGTGTAGAGGACATAGTTATAAATGCCGGCTCTGGTGGATCGACGATTACCATCGGAGACCTGACAGGCACGGATATTGCTCAGGATACACTTTATTTCGTAGGCGGTGCCGGAGTTGATTCACTGGATGCCAGCGCTACGGATAGAAGAATCAGCGCAACAGGAAATGCCGGGGATGACACACTGGTCTCTGGCTCCGGCAATGACACTTTAGATGGCGGCGATGGCAATGATGTTCTTGATGCCGGCAGTGGAACAGGCGTAGACACCATTCTTGGTGGTGCCGGTGACGATCAGATCAAAGCGACCCTCGGCGATGAGCAAGCTGGCAGTCTCGCATTGGATATTGTTGACGGCGGTGCGGATAACGATGAGCTGGAAGTACTATTCGTTGAACCCACGCCACACGACCTTTTCCTGCAAGTGAATAGCAATGGCGACGGTACGTTCACTGTCACCAGTCGTGATGGCATCGTTGAGCATGAGAACCTGCATGTCTCGAATGTAGAGACTCTGCGCCTGATAGCTGGCGAAGGTGCGCTCAATTTTGAGCTGAATACTCTAAGCGATACCACTTTGGCAGCCAATGGTGTTGAGTTTGCAGGTAGTATCGATGCCGACTTTCTGGATGCATCGGCTACTGATATTGAGGTTCAGGCTTCTGGTGGAGACGGAAATGACACGTTGCTGGGTGGCATTTCGGCCGATGCTTTATATGGTAATGCCGGAAATGACAGTCTGTCTGGTGGCGCCGGCAGCGATGTCCTCGTCGGAGGATCTGGCGATGACATTATAGATGGTGGTGAAGGGTTTGACGTTGCAGATTACAGTAATGAATCGGCGGCGGTTACCGTCAGCCTGGGATTGTTCACCCAGCAAGATACTGGCGGTGCAGGTCTGGACACACTCGTCAACGTGGAGTCAGTCATCGGCAGTGGTTTTGATGACAATCTAACCGCAAGTGCTGCTGGCAGTACTCTGACGGGTGGCAGTGGTAACGATGTGCTCACTGGTGGAGATGGCTGGGATGATCTAAGTGGTGGCACCGGTGATGATACGCTTGTCGATACTGCGGGGAACGGCAATCTGCAAGGCAACGCAGGTGATGACTATATCGATGGTCGCGCCAGCTATCACAGTGATCCCTCGGCTGTCTTTGTAAACTATACCGACACTGCATTGGATGTTCATGGAGACGGCAGCCTGATTCTTGCCGCTCGTACTGCACTGGATGGTTATGGCGACACTGATACTTTTGGTGCGGCAGCGCAATCCATCGATGGTTCAGCCTTCTCCGACTTTCTTTTCGGTTCCGATACCAATAATCATATTTTTGGGCGTGCCGGCGATGACGCAATTTCCGCACAGGGTGGCAACGATATTATTTTCGCTGGGAGTGGAGCTGACATTATAGACGGCGGAGCTGGCTTCGATTTCATCAATTTTCAGGACGACGGAGCCGATCATAGCGGGGCTCCCAGCCAGGGAGTCTCCGCGAACCTGGCTACAGGAATTGTCACAGACCAGTTTGACGATACGGACAGTGTGAGCAATGTTGAAGGTATTATTGGCTCGGAAGGGAGTGACACTCTCATCGGGAATAGCGAAGCCAATACTCTCCTGGCTCGCGGCGGCGATGATACCGTCAGTGGCGGCGCGGGCGATGACACGCTTGCAGGTTGGTCAGGAGACGACACTATCTCTGGCGATGAAGGACACGATGTCATTATCGGAGACGTGGGTGATGACATTCTGAGTGGAGGCTTGGGCGCGGACACTTACCGATTCGCCACTTTCGCTGATGCCTCTGGAGACTTTGGCCACGACACGATCACCGATTTCGATGTGACTCAAGACATCCTTGATCTTTCGCTATTCGAAGTCGAAAACATTGCCGACTTTCAGGCAATCTCTGCAGTCGATGGTACGAATACCACAATCTCTATTGGAGTGAATCGCAGCATAACGTTGAATGGCGTTACGGTAGAGCAATTTTCTGCGAGCAATTTTGTTTTTTCTGAAACTTCCGGTACCACTGGAACCAATGCGAACGATGTCATAGATGGCACCGAGGACACGGACACAATCGATGCCTTGGCAGGTGATGACGTCATCAATGGCCTGGGTGGCGATGACACGCTTTACGGTAGCGAAGGCAATGACATTTTGAATGGTGGGGCAGGTGCGGACAGCCTTTATGGTGGCATTGACAATGACACTCTGGCTGGTGGTCAGGGAGACGATCTGCTTGATGGTGGCGATGGGAATGATTCTGCGGACTACTCTGCAGACCCAGCCTCAGTCACCGTAAACCTGGCAAGCGGTACAGCAACGGATGGTTATGGTGATACCGACACCCTGGTGGGTATTAGTAGCATTATCGGATCGATAAATTCTGACGTATTGACTGGCGATGATGAGAACAATTTCATTAACGCTGACAATGGCAATGGTGGCAGTGGTAGTGACATCATCGCTGCCGGTGGTGGTAACGATTATATCTGGGGCGGGCGCGGCATTGATACGATTGATGGTGGCGCTGGACTGGATTTCTTGTCATTTACTGCAGAAGACGTCACGAGCCTTGGGCCTGGTCTCAATATCACTATGGCGAACGATGGCTCCATGAATGTGACCAATACGAATAATGGTGAAATCGAAGATTCGATTACCGGTATCGAGGGCGTTCTGGCATCACGTGGTAGTGATACCTTTGTCGGTAATGATGAGGATAATTTTTATAATCCCTTTTTCGGTAACGATACTGCAGACGGCGGTGGTGGTACTGACACACTCTTTTTTGGAATCCTGAATGGCGTCTATGTTGACCTTGATCAAGGCTTTGCCTTTCGGCCATCGCAAGCTTCTCTTGGCACTACCAATTTCGTCAATTTTGAAAATGTTATAGGTAATGCGAATGACGATACGCTGATTGGCAACGCGGGTGACAATATTCTCGAAGGCATCGATGGCAACGATACGCTAAGAGGCGGGGACGGCGCAGATACTTTACATGGTGGTTCATTCACTGAATTGCCCATTGCGCTTTTTATGGGCGCTGACGATCCAAACCTTGATGGTATCGATGTCGCTGACTATAGCGTTGACCCTGGTGCTGTCTCAGTCGACCTCGTTGCAGGAACGGCTATGGATGGTTGGGGAAACAGCGATAGTTTGATCAGTATTGATGGCGCCATCGGGTCCAATTTCGCCGATACTTTGCTGGGCGATAGCCGCAATAATGTTTTCGAAGGTCGAGGTGGGAATGACACAATAACTGGAGGTGCTGGAGCGGATAGCTATGTCTTGTCTGACGACGGCGATGGTGGTGCAGCGTTTGGGCTGGATATTGTTACAGACTTTGATACGTCGGAAGACATCATCGACGTCAAACAATTTCCCGATATTCAATCAATCAATGATCTGACAATTTCTTCCGATGGTGCTGTTGCACTCATTACTTTCGATGCTGCAAACGTAGTTCGCCTGGCTGGCGTCGTCTCATCAGCGCTAGGTGCCAGCAATTTCGTTTTTGCTGAATTCCTCAATATCGTTGGTTCGGAAGATAGCGATAATTTGGTAGGCGGTAGTGGAAATGACACCATTGCGGGCCTTGGCGGGAACGATAACCTGAATGGCGCCGGGGGCAATGACGTAATTGATGGCGGTACTGGTAGTGATTTTATCGATGGCGGCAGCGGTCACGACACACTATCTGGAGGCTCCGATACTGATTGGGACGACTTCCGCGGCGGTGAAGGCAACGATGTCATCAATATTGGAGCTGGCGGCAGCTACGTAGAAGGTGGTGCTGGCAACGATACCATCACCGGATCTAATGATTGGTGGGATCATGTTGTGGGTGGCGAAGGGGATGACACGCTGATCGATCCAGACGGTTCTGGGTTTCTAATCGGTGGTCCAGGAAATGACACTATCGATGGGCGCGCTGTTTATCTGGAAGACCCTGCAGGCGTTGCAGTAAATCTATATTCAACTGATTGGGATATTCACGGTGATGCTTCGCGCATCATCGTATCTCGCGAAGCCGAAGACGGCTACGGAGATATCGATCAACTGGCGCCCAGTACTACTCAGATCGCAGCATCGAACTTTGGCGACTATATCAAAGGTTCGGAGTTTCGAGATCAGTTCGATGGCTATGCGGGTAACGATACTCTGCTGGGAATGGGTGGCGATGACAATTTCAATCCTGGAAGCGGTAATGACTTCATAGATGGCGGGGCTGATTGGGATCATATTGGATTCTGGAATCTGAATGATGATTCGGCAGGTCTTGGCAACCAAGGCGTGGTAGCAAACCTCTCATCTACGGATTTCGATTACGGTGCAGGAATCGCAGTAGCCAATTCGATTATTGATAATTATGGCGATACGGATGCTGTATTTAACATTGAATCACTAAGAGGCACAGATTTCGACGATGTTATCGTCGGCGCCGAATATCACAACTGGCTAGATGGCGGCGCCGGCAATGACCAGATATTCGCGGGCCAAGGTAATGGCGATAATCTGGTTGGCGGTGCTGGTGATGACTATTTGAGCGGACAGGCCGGAGATTGGGATACCGCGTGGTATCACAATACGGACGTTCTTACTGGCATAGATGTAGATTTGGCCGCGGGAACTGCATCAGATGGTCATGGTGGAACGGATACGTTAGTCGGCATTGAAGGGGTGGAGGGATCAGAGTATGCCGATACGATAGTCGGTGATGGGTCGGATAACAATCTCTCCGGCAGGGAGGGCAATGATGTCATCTTCGCAGGTGATGGTCATGATACTTTACGCGGCGGCGAAGGCGCCGATGAATTATTTGGCGAAACAGGCAATGATTGGCTTGAAGCATCACCTGGTGACGACTTGCTCGATGGTGGATCTAGCGACTTCGATACCGCCAACTTTGCGCCCTGGACTGGAACAACATCGGGAGTCACTCTTAATCTCTCGCAGATCGTGACTGCAGGTGGCTACACGAACGTAGTTGTCGCGAGTGATGGTTTTGCAGGTACAGACTATCTACGAGATATTGAGAATATTCACGGTAGCGATCACGACGACAACTTAACCGGCAACAGTGCGAACAACCGTTTCGAAGGTTTCGCAGGGAATGACCACCTCGTAGGCGGCGCTGGTAATGATTGGCTTCATGGCGATGATGACTTCGACATCCTCGAGGGTGGGGATGGAGATGACTGGCTAGACGGTGGAGAGAATGATGATCTGTTGACTGGCGGTAGCGGTCGAGATCAATTCAGATTCACCCAGTTTACCAACGAGAATAATCCAACAAGTTTTGGTCAGGATACGATTACTGATTTCGATATTAGTGAAGACGTGCTTGACCTTTACAGCCTACCTCAATTCCACAGCTTAACCGATCTGCTATCAGCGGCAGTGCAGGACGATACCGATGTGGTTATCTCGTTTATTACGAACACTCATGGTGTGGACGAGACTAATTCGATTCGAATCCAGAATATTGATCTGTCTGATCTTCCAAACATGGAGATCTGGCTAGCTCCGATAGAAGGTACCGAGGGTGATGACGTCCTCGACGGTGGCCCCAACGGGGAGATGCTCGAAGGTTTGGGCGGTAGTGACATCCTCAATGGCAATGGTGGCCAGGACAATCTGCATGGAGGTGCTGGAAATGATCAGCTCTTTGGCGATGACGAAGACGATTGGCTTTCCGGTGGCGAAGGTAGCGATCTGATCGATGGTGGTAATGGCCAGGACAACGTGAACTTCACCAACCCATTTGCAAATTTTACGGGTATTACTGTTGATCTATCGAATGTAGTCGCCAATGCGGGCGGCTACAGCAACGTAGTCGTCGTTTCCAATGATGGCTCCGGTTCAACTGATTACTTGAGAAATGTCGAACACATTCATGCCACCCGGTTTAATGATTCTCTAACCGGAGATGCAGGGGACAATGCCTTTAACGGTGATGCTGGTGACGACAATCTGGTGGGCGGGCCTGGCAATGACTGGTTCGACCCGGGTCCGGGCAATGATGTCATAGATGGTGGCGCGGATTGGGACAACCTTTCTTACAATATGTATTCGGGAGTAACGCAAGGAGTTGATGTAAATCTTGCGAGTGGCGTAGTAGCGAATGATGGCTTTGGTGGGGCTGACACAGTCAGTAATATTGAGCGAGTGTCAGGAAGCCCTTTCAACGACATTATTATTGGCGATGCTAATAACAATCATCTACTGGGCGGCGCAGGAAACGATACGCTGGATGGTGGTGCAGGTTCCGATTCTCTGGAAGGTGGAGAAGGAGATGACACATTGATAGTCAGTGACAATGGCGACTACTTGGTGGGTGGATCAGGCAATGATATTTTCATTCTGAGTGATGGAGTAAACGCAACAATAGAAGATTTCATAGCTGGGGCTGGTACAGATGATGTGCTGGACCTGTCGAACATCTCGGCACTGGCGGATTTCGCAGCAGTTATCGCCGCAGCGGATGAATCACAGGGGCATGTTGAAATCGATTTGGATGGAGTTTTCGATGGCGTGAACGTAATCGAGCTGACGGGTGTTGCGACGATCGCAGAATTAGACTCTGGCGATTTTATATTCTGAACACAAGGCAGTTAGGAGTTGTGGAGGGATTCCACAACTCCAGTATTTTAAGGTGCAGTGCAATTCTTTTGCGACCTCGCAAGGTATGCTTCGAGTAATTTCTATTCAATGATAGCTTGATACCTCATCAATAGAGATGAAAGCAGTTAGAAAGTCAGACATAAAGTAGCAATTCAGTTTCCCCGTACTCCTTTGAGTACGGGGGTGTTATAAAGCTGAACGAACTTCAATAACGCCTCAGACAAGAAAGCACATAACTGATTGAGTGCAATGCCGACTGCTTAGAAAGACACATCCCACTGAAAGCGCACGCGATCGCCTTCTTCATCCAGACCCACCAGTCCATCGTCCAGAGTCAGACGGGAATAATCCAGAGTCAACTTGCTGTTGTGACCTGATATGAACCAGTTGGCGCCAAGAGTGAACTCCCTGCGTTCGTTATCCAATATCAGGTTGGTGCCATTGGGTTCGTCCACGTAGGCATAACGTGCTGCCAACTCCAGAGGCGCTGGCACAGCAGGAATCAAGTGGTGGAAGAAATAGCCTGCCTGCACGTAACCGCCAGTCAGTTCGCTGCGCAGTCCACTAACGCGATCTCTGATTCGCTTGCGATGGTATTCCTGCTGGGCTGAGAAACCGCGATATTTGAATGCAAATTCCTGAACGACCTGATTGATTTCATACTGGTCCGCAGCGGCATTCGCTGGCGATTCAAAACCATCAAGGTTACCGCAGCCTGACGAGGACCAGCGGGTACAGGAGCCAGTGTGCGTGGCACCGGCGATAGCCAGACTGCCGGTAGGCAGTTCGGTGTATTCCACATCGGTCTGGCGCCACGGCAGGTCGCGACCAAGGAAATTCCACTGCAAGCGGCCCATGTACATCATATTGTCGTCGGTATTGTTGACGCCACGCCCTTCGCCATTAAAAACACCGGCGTAGTAGCGCATATCGGCTGGCGTATCCTGGAACAGATGGCCTCTGAGCTGGACCCCAAGCTGTCGATCAATAGTGAACACGCGATTGGCAATGGAGCGTTCGACAAACTGCTGTCGACCCGAGGAGTCCACTCGCTCACGGTTCAAATCCACTTTCCACTGGCCCAGACGAACTCCACCCCAGTCCCATTTAGCCAGATCAATACGCCAGTCGATGACGCGAGCGCTGGCTGCAGCGGCGCTGTCATCCACGTCGCGGGAGGGCATGAGATCAACTTCAAAGTAATACTTAATCCACGGCTTAAACCCGTGACCACCAATTTTCATACGCAAGCGACGGGCTTCAAAATTCGACTGGTCAGCGCCATTGAAAGCCGATAGCTGCCTGGGGTCCGACCGATACGGATTGGTGTAGCGCATTTGTGCCCGCCACTGCAGGTCTGTGCGCCAATTGCCATCCCGGGTCGCAAATCGAAACCCGCTGTTAACCCGTTCAGAAGTCACCGGTAGTTGCAGATCGATCTGTCTGCTGACCTCCGACGCAACGCTATCACTGACTGAGCTTTCAGCTACTGCTGACTGCTCAACAAAGTCAGCGCTGCTCAAGGTGTCTTTTTCTACCAACCCGTCGTATTGCTCCTGGGTTATGGCCCCATTCTCCAGCAGGATGTCTAGAAGAGCCTGATCCGCCGCATAGGCACCGGAAAGTACTGCAACTAGTGCTGTCATAAGCAGAATTTGCAATCCTCGGGTGAGTGCCGTGTTTCGGTTCATTGCCAAATCTCCAATCTTTTGATGTGTTTCGTAGCTATTTTGCTACTGCTTTTACACAAGGCACTCTATGTCAGAAATATTACATAATGATGACAAAATGACATTTCGGTAATCCAATTGACTTATTTGCAGAGCGAGACCGCAATCTGGATGGCCACGGTTATGGTGGGGAATTACAGAGCTAATACGGCGCGGGAAAGGTGGTGGCTGGAAAAATTCAGAAAAAGAGCGGGGGAGATACCAGTTAATTTATAGCGTGCAGCCACACCTTGTGCAGCACGCCTGCCGGCCTGAGAGTCTTGTAGATCAGGAGATCTGGACTGTTCAGGATTGAGATTTAGCCTAGAGTGCCGTGCCGCCAGCGCTTTGAGTTCGGAGTGACTCGATGAACTGCTGCATCTCGCTAGCGCGCTGCTGCCCCATGCGTAGGGATGTTGCTAGCACCAGTGTCCCGGGAAGTTGCAGGCTCATGTTTTCCAGCGTGGCAATGGCTGTAGCAAGATCTTGTGCCATACCATCAACGCGCGTGGTGAGGGAAATGATCCGCGCAATGCCCAAGGCACCGAGAAAATTGAGTGTGTCTGCATCATGCAATACCTGGGCATGGGGTTCATCGGGTACTGGTGAATAATACATGTGTGCCAACGCAGCTCCCTGTACCAATGCCAGCTTATGCATGGGAAAGCCGGCCGGCTCCAGAATTTCGGTCATGGCATCAGCGGCGACCTGGGAATGGTCATTACCTCGTGCTGAAAAGGGCTGAAATGCCCCCATGTCGTGTAAAAACGCTGCCGCGAACAACACATCCAGATCCAATTGCAGCCCTTCTTGCTCGGCCAACTCCAGCGCCAAAAGATAGTCACGTTCACTGTGCTGCAAACCCCAGGCGGTATGTTGCTGGTTTTCCTGAACGAACTCATAGACAGTTTGCTTCCACTGACTATCAAGAGGAATTCCCGACTCGGTTTGCTGGCTCAGTGCCGTGCTCGCGGCGATAAGCGAGAAACTGCAGAACAAGGTTTGTATCAATCTGTTCATTGAAAATCCCCGGGAATTGTTCAAATACGAGTTGGTTTTTGACATACCTTAAAATCGAGGCGCATTGGCTTGAAGAGAGCAGCTTAGTGTATGCCGGCAGTTCCTCGCAAGATTTGCTTTCTTGCATTGCAACCACAAGTTTTCACCGCTGAGGAAACGTGCTTGATAGTGCTGCATCTTGGAATTGGTATGAAAGTACCAGCATTATAAGAGCCACCAGAAGGGCGTCGAAAGATGGTATAATTATTTCAGTGTTGCTGGGTTTTTGCGGCTTGCCCCGTGGTTCAAGTTTTTTCAGGGGTTGCAGTTGCCGGCTTATAACACGTGAATTCAGTGACAAGCTTGTCGCGGTTCCCGTTAGCGGAACCTACATGAATAAATCGTCTGCTTTGCAGTCGCGATTCGTTCATCCTCGCCTTGTTGCGCCACTGAATTCGGAAAATGAGCTGGTAGGCATGATTCGAGTAGTGTCCCAACGCTAAATCATCACTAGCCTTGCGTTGTTTTTCACTCACGCGCCGCAATTCTCAAAAAATTCTTTTGTTCAAGAAATGCGCACTAAAAAAGAATAGCCACGTCTGGAGTGTAAGGGCCGGCTATTTTTACATTCATGAATGACTTAGCGGTCAGATCGTACTTTGTTTACCAAGGGAGAAATATGAGAACAGTAGGTTATGCAGCACATTCACCTGATGCGCATATGGTTCCTTATCATTTCGAGCGCCGTGCTCTGCGCAACAATGATGTGGCGATTGAAATTCTTTACAGTGGCGTCTGTCACTCAGATCTCCACACGGTCAATGGTGACTGGGGTGACCAGCCTTACCCACTGGTTCCCGGGCATGAAATTGTTGGGCGAGTTGTCAATGTGGGCAGCGATGTAAAAAATTATCAGGCTGGTCAGCACGTGGCGGTGGGCTGTATGGTCGACAGCTGTCAGGAATGCGATCAGTGTCACAAGCACTCCGAGCAGTACTGTCGGAATGGCATCACGCCAACCTATGGTGCGCCTGACCGTGTTAGCGGTGAGATTACCCAGGGTGGTTACTCCAAGCATATTGTGGTCCGCGAAGAATTCGTCTTGCGTGTACCCGACTCTCTGGATTTAGCGAGAACCGCGCCCATACTGTGTGCGGGTATCACTACTTACTCACCACTACGTAACTGGAATGTGGGTAAAGGTAGCCGCGTCGGCGTGGTTGGCCTTGGTGGTCTCGGTCACATGGCGGTGAAATTGGCAAGTGCGATGGGGGCAGAGGTGACAGTAATCAGCCGTTCCAATGCGAAAGAAAAGGAGGCCCAGCACAGTGGTGCCGCCGGTATTCTGGTGTCTACTGACGAGGACGCACTGGAAAAGGCCGCTTCTTCCTTCGACTTCATTCTCGATACAGTGCCCGTAAAACACAACATAGATACTTATACGCCGTTGCTGGACGTCGATGGAACACTGGTAATAGTTGGTCAGGTTGGTCCGTTGGAAGAGCCTATGACAATTCCACTCGTGATGGGGCGGCGCAGTGTTGCTGGATCATTGATCGGCGGCATTCAGGAAACTCAGGAAGTACTTGATTTCTGTGCCGAACATAATATTCACCCGGAATGCAAAATGATTCGCCCGGAAGAAATCAACGATGCGTTTGTACACCTTGCCAATGGCGACGTTGCTCATCGATTTGTAATGGATATGTCAAAATTGGAAGTCAGCGAGTAAAGTCAGTGCAAAACGGATGGCTCACTGGTCAGTGGATGTTGCTGACCAGCGAGCCCTGCAAGTCGTAAATAGAAGGAAACCCCAGCACAAAGATTCCTGAATTGGATCAGGATGATTCCAGTTTCTCGATTTTTTTCATGACGCTGGCGGTTAAATCCTCGCGGTATTGGCCAAGTCTTTCGCGCAGGGCCTTATCCTGTGTTGCCAGTTGCTGCACTGCCAGCAGTGCAGCGTTGGTAGCGTTATCAATGGCCACTGCGGCAACCGGAATGCCTTTTGGCATTTGCACAATTGAAAGAAGGGCGTCTTCGCCATTCAATTTGGTGGCAGCGATAGGCACGCCGATGACTGGTAGCAGTGTGAGCGAGGCAACCATACCGGGTAAATGCGCAGCACCGCCAGCGCCGGCGATAATCGCTTTCAGGCCGCGGTCTTCTGCTTCTTTAGCGTAGTTAAAAAGCCGATCCGGAGTACGGTGTGCTGAGACAATCGTTATCTCGTAGGCAACGCCAAGTGACTCGAGGATATCGGCAGCGTCCTGCATCACGCGTAAATCCGAGTCACTCCCCATAATGATACTTACCAGTGGTGCTGTTTTAGTTTTCAATGGGTGAGGCTCCTTTAACAATAATTTTACTCTTGATCGCGATAGCCCTGTTCAAGGCGGCATCGACGCTGTCTCCAAGCACTGTGACATGGCCCATCTTGCGGCCGGGGAAACAGTGTTGCTTGCCATACATATGCACATAGACTCTCTGTTTTTCCGCATCGCTGCAACCATCTTCCAGTACCGGCGTGCCACTGAAGCCGCTTTCTCCCAACAGATTAAACATCACGGCAGGGCTGTGCTGTTGCATCTCCGCAAGGGGTTGACCGGTCAGTATGCGTAGTTGCTGGTCAAACTGGGAGGCATTGCAGGCCTCGCGAGTATAGTGGCCGCTGTTGTGCGTGCGGGGGGAGATTTCATTGATCAGCAGGTCATTATCCGGTGTCATGAACATCTCTACCCCGAACACGCCGACCCCGGACATGGCCTTGATTGTGCGTACCGCCAATTGTCGCGCGCTCTCTTGTAGCGCGGCATCAATTCTGGCCGGAGCGATTAAGTAATCGAGCACGTTACCACTGCTTCTGAACATCATCTCAACGGGATCATAGGCCCGTATGTCACCTTGCTCCGAAGCGACCACGATCACTGATAGCTCCATTTGATGTTTGATATATTGTTCGACGAAGCCCGCCACTTTGAGCCGCTTTTTATTGTCTTCAGGCATGCGCAGTACCGCAACGCCGCGGCCATCATAGCCACCCCGGGCAGCTTTTTGCACGATTGGAAAACCAAAAGGGGCGGGGTCAATGGGGTGCTGGCCATCATGTGAGACAAAAGGGGCAGTCGGCAAATCCAATGCCTGTAGCCACTTTTTTTGCTCGAGTTTGTTGGTCACTTTGGCTAACAAGGCCACCGATGGCAGGATTTTGGCGCCGGCTTCTACGAGCTTGCTGACTCCACCAACACAGACATTTTCAATTTCGGTAGTAAGAATGTCTACCTGATCAGCCAGATCCTGCAGGCCTTCGCCACTGGCCGGATTGCCAGCAACATGACTGGCCCCGACGCGGACTGCGGGGCAGTCCGGGTCCGGATCAAGTACATAGAAATTGTGCAGATTGCCCGGGTCGGCCTCGACCAGCATTGCTGCCAATTGTCCGCCACCTATGATTCCTATCCTCAAAACCTGGTCTCCGTTCCTTGATTATTGCTCGTTGAGCGGGGAATTGCTGTTGTCCCCGACAATTCGTTGGCTAAAACCGTCTATTCTACTCGCTGTAGAATGTCATTGATAATCCGCAGATTCATTCTGATGCCATAGTAATTGGGCAGTGCTTGGATGGGTGCCAACTCGTGCACCGAAATATGCAACAATTTCTCTTGATCCGGGCGCCGGGCGAATATCGCCCATCAGCCCGGCACTCTTTGACTATGGCTGCAAAACCGCAGACTATCTGGGATCAGATCAATAATGGATGACTAAACTTGAGCGAAGAGAACGAGCGGCCTGTTTCGGTTGAGAAGATCGATCAACCCGACTCAGAAGCAAAGTCTGGCATGGCAGCAGATCGCCTTCAATCGGCCGTCGGGAGCGCCAGCAATATCTCCCAAAGCGGTGTTTATCTCAGTGCCTGTCTCGGTCGGCGTTTCAGGTCGGGCAATGACATACAGCTCCTGGATAGCGGTGATGAGATATTTCCAGCAATGCTGGCGGCTATTGACAACGCTGAGTCTCATATTGAATTTCAAACCTTTGTCTATTGGGGCGGTGCTATCGCTCGCACATTTGCGGAGCATCTGGCAGATGCTGGAAAGAGGGGCGTTCGGGTGCGCGTTCTACTGGACGCATTTGGCAGCAAGAGTATTGATAAGGAAGCGGCATTATTGCTCGAACAGCATTGTGAGCTTTGTTGGTTCAGGCCCCTGGCCTGGTTTCGGTTTGGTAAAAATCTAAAGCGGTCACATCGCAAACTGCTTATCTGCGATGGTGATGTCGGATTCACAGGTGGTGTGGGTATTGGCGAACAATGGACGGGTGATGGATGCTCTGCAGGTAATTGGCGTGATATCCATTTCCGGCTGCGCGGGCCTATTCTGGAAACGCTACAAGCAACTTTTCTTGAGAACTGGTTGGAAGCCTGCCCGGCAGAAGATTACGTACAGCAGTTTACATCAGAAATCAGCGCCTATATGGATGGGCAGGAGAATATATTGGCGCTACCTTCTACCGCCAGTGATTTCTGGAGCCCGGCAGGAACCATGATCTACAGTGCGATAACTGCTGCCCGTCACTCGCTGAGAATTACGACTCCCTATTTTACGACCGACAAGAAGCTGGCAAGCCTACTACGCGATGCGCACAACAGAGGCGTGGAGGTACAGATAATTCTACCCGACTATGAACAATCAGATTCCAGACTTGCAGCATTAGCCGCGTTACGCAGCATTCAACCTCTGCTGGGTGCTGGCATACAACTCTATGGTTTTGAGCCCACTTTTATCCATAGCAAATGTATTTTGATCGACGATGAAGTAGCGATTGTGGGGTCGGTAAATTTTAATCAACGTTCGCAGCGTAAAGATGATGAATTCAGCCTGGTCATTGATAGAGGCGAAGCAGTGACGGCCTTGATCGAAACCTTTCTCAGAGACCTATCGCAATGTCGCCAGCTTAAGGAAAAGAGCTTTCGCAAGCGCTATTACCTGCCGGCGATTTTTGCGCAAATCATTGAGCCATTTCGGCGGCATATTTGAAATCGGCAATTCGGTCAGAGCTTCTATACGCCATGTGTCTCAATTACCTTGGACCAGTAAGGCGGCGCGCCCAACTCTCTGGCAGCCAGTTTCATGCAAACCAGTAATGGCACGGCCAGTAGTGCACCGACGAATCCCCATAGCCAAGCCCAGAAGATCAGCCACCCCATGAGTATCAGGGGGTTGATGCGCATATACCTGCCCAATACCGTCGGGGTTACGAACTGAGCCTCTAACCCATTTATTATGAAATACACTGTGGCCGGTGCCAGAGCCTGTAAAGTCATTTCATATTGCGCCAGTCCTACCATCAACAACACAGCAATTCCGATAAATGTACCCAGGTACGGTGCGAAATTCAGCAAGGCAACCAGCACTCCCCATAACACTGCGTTGTCTACGCCCATCGCGTAAAAAGCGAATGCTGTCGCTATACCCAGCGCCGCATTGATTACACTGACTGTAAGTATGTAACGAGAAAGCTCAGATTCAACAGATTCGACAAGACTGCGGGCTCGTTGTTTATCGTTGATTTGCGGAAGGTTGTTTATGGCAGATTCAAAAAGATTGGCGCCAAAAACGAGCAGGAAAACTGTCAGGACAAGGCAGGTAACCAGTTGCGCAAGAAATACAGGCGCAGCCGACAAGATATACACGACCAACTCTATTCCTCCTTGAGTTAATCGCTCCATTGTCGGGTTGGATTCAGTGTTCTGCGTCTGTTCGTCAGCTTCGCCTGCAAAAAAACTTTCCAAGAGCCCTGCGGAGGTTTCTTCTTCTTGATCTGAATCCGTTTCTTCTCCTGCCAGGTTGCTTTGCAGTTCTTCTAGCTGCTCAGTCAACTGTGAGGAAAACTCGGGAATTAACTGTGCCCACCTTTGTATAGGCTCTCCGATTTCGATTGTGAGAAAGGTAAACGGCCCCGTCAGCATCACCAGCATTACAATGGCTGAGACAATGCGCGGCACGTAGAAACGCCGGAAAAAGGTGACCAGCGGACCAAGAAGTAGCGTTAACAGCAAGGCAACTACTGCCGGCACGAGCAATGTCTTTGCCAAATACAGTGTATAGACAAGCGCAAGAGCCAATAAGCACTGAAGAAAGAGTTTGCTCGTCCACAGAGTAGGCGACTTGTTCTCCTGATTCTGATGAGTCTTCTGAGAGTCATTCATAGTGCTGCGAAATTCCTTTTTCCAGGCTACTGGTGTTATTGATCTTCAAATCAGAAACGCGACCAGACAATAAGAGGCAATGGCTAGCAGGATGGACGAAATAGCTAGCAACCCATCTCTGGAAATCAGCGCAAGCCCCAAGCCAACCAATACCAGACCAGCCGCGTTAGCGGTAAAAGGGACCACTTCCATAATCGGCATCATCAGTGCAATCCCCACAGCCAGCACCGCGATAATGTATTTGCTGTGGCCGTTTACAAATACCATCAGCCTTGGTTTTAGAAAACGATCAATAAAGCGCGCGGGTTTGTGCATGACTGACAATCCCTTCTTCAGGCTCTCTCCGCAAATCTTGCGTGACAACAACCACTCGGGCAACCAGAAATGTGCACGCCCGGCAAGTAATTGCAGGGCGATAATCAGTACGAACACAGCAACAAGCGTTGGCATGCCAGGGATATCACCAATGAGAGGCGCGAGGGTTATCAATCCAGCGAGAAGTAGCAGTGGCCCAAAGGATCGTCGCCCGACAATATGCAAAAGTTGGCCGAGGGAGATCTCACTATCGTCGACAGCAGAGACTATCTGATCAAGTAGTTGTTCGAGGTTTGTGCTGTCATCAGAATTGCCCGTTTGATGATCAGCGTATTTGGTCGTCATCCTTTAAAACCAGGTTTGAGGAGTGCATTACTTGTCGGTTACTCAGCTTGTCGAACCAGAGCCTGAATCATGCGCTGTGCACGCAAACCCAGTACGCCGAATGAGATCAGTCGTGATGCGAGCTTGTGCAACGGCAATGAGCCAGCAAGAAAGCCGGCTACCAAACCTGTTGCAACAAGCGGCCAACCCGGGTTCGGTCGTGACTGTAGGCGTGCTCTTCTGCTCGGTCGCCATTTTGCAATACGTTGCTGAGTGAGTTTTGCGCGCAACTGTCGAACTCTACGAACCTGTGCTTTCCTGCCCATAACCAAAATCCTCAAGAATACTTTGCAGTTGTCGCCGGGTTTCAGGCAAGCGCATTGATCTATGCAAGCGTTTCTGAAGTAGCCTGATGACCACCAGCATGATTACTTGCAGCAGCAAGAATGTAGCAATACCAATGATCGTATAGCCGCTGGCCAGATAGATACTCCATGCAATAAATGCACAGAGCCCTGCCCAGGCTAACAACATGACCTGAATCGCAACCAGCCCCAGAACCAAAGACCGACGGAAGTCAATCAGCGCCAGCCGTACTTCAGCGATGGCCAGTCGTGATAACAGCGATCCGGCTTCCGTGAGATCTTTTAACCAATCTCGCGCGGCAAGCAGCTCAGCAGACATGGTGTCAGAGTCAGGCTCAGGGCGTTGTGACGAAGACAGTGTCTGATCGTCTTCCGGCGCTATCATTTTCTGGATAAGAGGTGAGAAAGAACGAAACCGCCAAGCACGGCAATGCCGAGTGTTTGCAACGGCTTATCGTTCATGTACAGGCTGGCTTCGTCGCTTAGTTCATCGACTTTGGC
Source organism: uncultured Gammaproteobacteria bacterium (assembly GCA_913060975.1). Taxonomy (GTDB): domain Bacteria; phylum Pseudomonadota; class Gammaproteobacteria; order Pseudomonadales; family Pseudohongiellaceae; genus UBA9145. The sequence goes on along the minus strand of CAJXVC010000008.1, from coordinate 123,085 downwards.
TCGCCCCTTGGCTAGCTGCTCAACAGCTTCTTCCTTGACATCGAGTCCGGCTTTTTCAGCCGCTTGCCGAAAGTGCTCCTTTGCTTCCAGCAATTTGTCCAAGGCTTCACGTGCAGCTTCTTTGCTCGCTGCCAGTTCTTCTTCGCGTCCTGCATTCTTTGCAGCCACCATCTTTTCCTCCTTGATTCAGATTATGGGTCAAGCAGTCAGTAAAACCGCCTGTTGCTATAAAACCATACAGCCTCTACCAAGGAATTTGCAACTGACTACAGCGTCGCATCGCCAAACAAACACATTATTCGACAGACGAGTGGTGAGACAAGACAAGTGTTTTTATTAGTTTCGTTGGAAAATATTTCGCAATGCGATTCAACGCTTGAGGGGCTCGACATGCGGATTCGAAAATAAAGAAGCTGGAACAGTGTAAAGTATCAGAGAGGAAAGTATCAGGTTCCTTCTGGTGAATAATAGAAGTAAAATTTCATGAAAAAGAATTTTGAATTATGAATTAGAGAAAGAAAAATGGAGCAAGAAAAATATGGAGAGAGAAAAAAGTGAAGGGTCAAGTAAATCGGTAAGAACAAAAAGGTATGAAGTAAATTGTCGAAAGAACAGTAGTGTTCTATGCATTGGCTACTGCATGCCTGACTACTGCTGCGGCGAACCTTGTGGAGCTCAATGACCTATGTGCCGTTTCTGCTGACGGCCACAATGGCATCAGCAACGTCTTTAATTATTTGTATCTTGTCAGCTTTCGATTTGGTTGGTAGAACGTACGTTCTTGGGCGATTTCCGTGCTTTAGGTTCTTCAGTGAGCTGGTCAGTAATGAGTTCTGCCGTCAATAAAATCGCCGTTCCTCCCCGTGCAGGTTCTGACCACTGGATAGTGCCCAGGAGTTGTTCGGCGCGATAGCGCAGATTGGTCAAGCCATGACCTTCAGTTCTGCCATCAGCTCTAAAGCCCACGCCGTCATCTGCAAATTCCATGTTTAATGTGTGCCCGTCTAGCCTGGTGCGGAGTGAGAAGACTTTGGCATTACTATGCTGAATCACATTGGAAATCACTTCCCGGCAAATTCTGCTCAAGTGATAGCAAGTGTCAGCGCCCAGCTTGATGTTTTTCAGTGGTGAGGCATTCGCTTGCGTAAATTGAATGCTGGCACCGCTGAGTCGCAACTCCATTTCTTCAGTGATTTGCTCAAGCAGCACAGGTAGTGACTGAGCGCTGTACTGTGTACGGGAAATTGCCTCACGCAGGCTCAGAAGAGCATCCCGAGCAAGTGATTCGCTTCTGTCATCAGGTGCTGAATGGACGATAGAAAGCAGCTTTGAACCAACGTCGTCATGCAAATCACGGTAGACCCGTTCCTTCTCCTGATAAGAGCGCTCCGTCTCATCAAGTGCCTGGATAAAGCGGTCAACCAAATGAGCAAATAAAATGATCAAGAGTACGGGGAGGATGAACTGGAACCAGTGTGTGGCGTTAATGGATTGTTCCACGGGAACGAGCAGGAAATAAATAACGTCATGCAATCCCAGAATGAGGATGGCGACAAAACCGAATGCAAACCAGCGTGCCGGCGAATTTCCTCTGAATGCCGCTTCTCTGAAACAGACAATGGCCAGATAAAGAATAAACAGATTCTGAATGATGTGAAATCCATATGCCGACAGGAAAAATACATCGTTCGAAAACAATGCGCTGAGATGAGAAACACTGGCAAGCAGGCCCAGATACAGCAGGCTTTTCTCAGTCTTGTGCAATCCAAAATTGGCGGCGCGATTCATGAAGCGGAATAATAAATAGGCGTACCAATCTACAGCGCCATGCAAGACTAAAAGCCAGATTGGCTGGGGCAGAGGCATGAAATCAAGGGCCATGTAGAGAGGGACCACAGAGCCGGTGAAACACGTCAGGGTAAATGTCGCGTAAATTTTATCCTGCCGTCTTCGGTACCAGAGCCAGAGCGAGAAAACACCGAGAATAATGCTGATCTGGAATGCCCATTGTGCGGTCTCTACCTGCCAGAAGTAGCGGTCTTCATATAACTCTCGCAGCTCGGACATTGGTGCAAAGAGCAAGCTGGATATGCCAAACGTATTCATTTCACCCGGTGAAAGTCGAAAAAATACGCTGGAGTTGCCCCGGTTCTGTAGATTGCCAAGCGCAACAAGCGTGGGGCGATTCCAGAAGTTTGGTCGTTGTATGGTGTGCGGGTCCACAGCGCCGATAGCAACCGAATCCAAGAACACCATAAGGGAAAAGTAGTGGCGCCAGACAAACAGTCCCATTGATTCACTGTAGCCTGCATCAGGCAGAACAATACGCAGCCAAACTGCGCTGCCGGGTTCTTGCTCAGGGAAATCCCGGGCCTGCATCGGCAGCGGGACTGTTGTCCAGGCTGCGCTATCTGGTGGAGGGGAAAAGCTGTTGTCGAAGACTGCTTCAGCCGAGGAGATTGTTTGTCTATTGGCGGATTCCTGAGACTGGGCTTGACTCTGGAGACACAGATAAATGCTCGCGAACAATATCAGGGGCCTGAGCCATAAAGGCAGACGTCTGAAAATTCTGAAATGCATCGTAGGCAGTTGCTGGCTTTGCACTGGCAATTATTCTTGCTAAGGGATACTCGGAAGGCGGCTAATTTGGGGCTATCATTCCCTGGGGGCAATGTTAGCACTAGTCAGTCTGGACGGCTCAATTGAAAGGCCTGATTCTGCGACACTAAGGATATTCGTTATACTTTCAGCTAAACTTAACGCAAATTCCCACTAATAATAAGACGAGAATTATTATGCCCCGACGATTTATAGCCCGCCTGGCCACTGCCGGGATTTTTTCCCTGATCGCCAATACATTGCTCGCTGCTGAGGTCACACTTGTGCGATACGGGCCTGCCGGTGCCGAGAAACCAGGTCTGATCGATGACGAAGGGCGAGTGCGCGACCTGTCCTCTCATATTGACGATATTACACCTGAAACTCTCTCGGATGCCGGCATGGCAGCGTTGGGTGATATCGATGCAGACGATCTGCCTCTGGTACAGGGGGATCCACGTCTTGGTGTGCCTTTAACGGGTATCGGCAAGATTATTGCCATCGGATTTAACTACGTGAATCATGCCGCGGAAATGGAAGTAACTTTGCCGACTGAGCCACTGACTTTCATGAAAGCGACATCCGCACTCACAGGCCCATTCGATGACGTAATCCAGCCGCGCAATGGCGACAAGCTCGACTATGAGGTTGAGTTGGTTGTGGTCATAGGTCGTCGCGCCCAGTATATCTCCGAAGATGAAGTGTTTGATTACATCGCTGGCTATAGCGTCGGGCATGATGTCAGTGAGCGCGCCTTCCAGCGCGAGCGAGGCGGTCAATTCACCAAGGGTAAGAGCGCCGACACTTTTGCCCCACTCGGGCCTTATCTGATCAGTCGCGATCAGATCGATGATGTCCAAAACCTTTCTATCTGGTCTGAAGTCAACGGTGAGATGCGCCAACAGGGTAGCACTGCAGATATGGTCTTTGGCGTTAAAGAAATAGTCAGCCATTTAAGTCAGTTCATGACTCTGTACCCGGGGGATGTCATTTATACCGGCACTCCAGCCGGTGTCGGTGATGGCATGGACCCACCCAGCTATCTCACGCCAGGTGATGTTGTCAGATTGGGTATCGAAAACCTGGGCGAGCAACGCCAGACTATCGCGCCACCGCGCTGATACTGCCGCGCGTTCATGACTCAAGTCAGCACATGGCAGTTGATATCGGGAGCTCTCATTGAATAACTATCGTGCAACTCTTTCCGGGCTCGTCAGTAGCCTTCTATGCTTGTTCCTTTTTCAGTCGGCCAGTGCGCAAGAACAACTGACGGTTCTCCAAGGTGCCAGGTTGATTCTTGGAGATGGCAGCGTGCTGGAACAGACCGACCTGGCGATACAGAACGGCGCGATTGTTAGTGTCGGGAATGTGAATGCCGCCGGTGCTGAAATCATCGACTTGCGCGGCAAGACTGTTTTGCCGGCATTAATCGATGCCCATGCCCATCTGGGTTACGAGGCTGCCACTGGCTGGGGTGCGGAGAATTACAGCGTAGAAAATCTGATCGACAATCTGCAGCGCTATGCCTATTACGGTTTCGCTGCGGTATTTTCTGCCGGAAGCGATCCCGCACCGGTTGCGCAGGCACTGCAAGCCGACTTCGATAACGGGGATTACTTGGGTGCGCGGATGCTCTTTGCCGCAGGCATGGCACCTCCCGGGCAGGGGCCTAACAATCAATTTCTGACTGAAGCACTGGCAGTTGAGAATCAGTATGACACGCAGATTCTGTATGGACTGGAAGATGCGGCGACAGCTCAAGCAACCGTAGCGCAATTGGCTAACGATGATGTCCACTTTTTAAAGCTCTGGGTTGATGATCGTGGCGGTACGCAGCGCAAGCTGACGCCTGCTATCTATCGGGCAGTCGCTACTACGGCGGATCAATACGATATGCGGGTGTTCGTTCATCAACAAAATGCTGATGACATGGCTGACCTCATTAACGCTGGTGTGCATGGCTTTCTGCATGGACGACTTGGTGATGACTTCGGTTTGCCCCTGGCCCGACAATTGGCGGATGCAAATGTTTTCGTAGTCCCGAATTTGGGATTGGCGGAATTGCGACGTCAGGCGATTGGTGATGATGCTTTTCTGCAGCAAACCATGACTAGTGTTGCCGCGGCACAACTAGGCAGTGAGGTTGCAACAAGGCAAGCTGATTTCACCCCCGATGCCTCTCAGGATGCCGCGTTAAGCCAAAGTTTGGCGGCCATGCTTAATGCCGGCGCAGACATCGTGCTGGGAACCGATGCCGGCGCAGTGCCCGGGCATCCCTTCGGTTATACCGGGCATAGAGAGTTGGAGATCTATGTGCGGCTGGGCATGACGCCAATGCAGGCACTGGTTGCTGGCACCAGCAATGCGGCGCGCCACCTCGGGCTTGATGAAAATGGTTTGCTGGCCCCTGGTTATCGAGCCGATCTGTTGATACTGGATGCCAATCCGCTGGATGATATTCGCAATACGCAACAAATAGACCGTGTTTATATCGGTGGCAAGATAATTGAGCGCTCACAGTTGCGCTCAGAATGGACGCGGATTCAAGCTCAGTAGTGACCGGCCGCGTAGCACTTACAACTCACTGGGCTCGCTCATCATTTTCACTTTTTACTGATTGTTTGTTACAACCCCGCGAACATTTTCTCAGGCCGCAGCGGATTGATCGTGCTCAAGCATTTCACGTAGTGGCTGCAGTTGCTTTTCATACAACTTCCAGCGATCGATTGACTGGGTATTAATGGGCCTACGCACCTGGTTGTAACTGGCGGTTCTGGTGAGTGACGTTGACTCTTCTGGGTTGAGGCACGCCTCATGGAAGGGCAAATCACAATACTCCAGTAGTCTGCGAATTTCAGTTTCCGGATTGCTTGAAAGCGCTTCATACGAAAAATCGAATATCGGTTGCGGCAGTACTTCATGCCAATGCGCCATCATTGCCTTATAGCGATTATAATAATTGCCAATCAACTCCAGATCCTGACTAAAACCTAACTCCAATGCTGAAATGAATTGTGTGAAGTAGCAGGACAACGCCGTGTCCAGGGGGTTTCTGGTGCAATGGATTATTTTCGCTTCAGGAAAAAGCATAGCGATGGCACCGAGATGTTCAAAATTCATGGGTCGCTTTTCAGTAATGCGTTTTCCAGCTTCAGCGCCCATATCACTGAGAAATTTGCTTGCTGCCTGATCAGCGATTGCTGGTGTGAGTTTCTCAAGACATTCGGGAAACGCTTCTTCGCCGCCGAGTAGCTTGGGTAGATATTTGTATAAAAGTAATTGTAGATTCAGGGTTTCGCCACCTGCGTGCACATCAGGATGGCGAGACAGAATTTTTTCAGTGAGACTGGTTCCCGAACGTGGCATGCCAACGATGAAAATGGGGCGCGATTTGTCACTGCTTGCTCGTGGTAAATTCGTAATTCGCTCACGCGTAAACCAGTCTTGCAGCTTCTGGGTGTGCACAGCGTTGTCCTTGTCGCTGTAGCGCAGTGGTAGTGCTTTGTTGGCGCTATCGATGGCTGCAAATGCCCGGTCATAGTTGCCCAGGGATTCATAGGCAGTGCCGAGTAGAGACAAGGCGGTCTGCCGCATGCTCCTATAGGTATTTCTCTCGCTCACCAATTCCTCAAGTAACCTGATAGCGTTCTCTTGTTTGCCAAATCGTTTGGCGCAGCGGGCATAGACCAAAACTGCAAGGCCATTGCGGGGTCTGGGCTTGTTCATCATTGGAGCGACGATTGTAAATGCTTCTTCAAAACGGCCCAAAAGCTCAAACAGGTTCGCTTTCAAAGCCATATAGTCCGGCATACCTGGAGCAATAGCGATGACTTGCTCCAATATCGTTAAAGACTTTTCCCATTGCTGTACGCTGAGATAAACCCGGCTTAACAAGTAATGAGCTTCAGCCGACTTTGCGTCCAATTCTATAGCTTTGTTCGCCAGCAGTATGGCGTCGTCGTAACGCTCCAGATTGATCATTACCCGGCCGAACAGCACATGGTCTGACGCATTGCCCGGAGAGTGCTGAACCAGCTGTTCACCAATTACCGCAGCTTCCTGATACTTGCCTTGTGCGAGCAATGCCGTGATCAGGTAGCGCATACCGGGCAGATTATCGGGGGCGAGTGTAACCGCTGCCCGCGCCATCGTTTCCGCTTCGCCGTAACGGCTCATGAGATTCAGACAAATACAGCTGCTTTGCGCATACCCAGCTTAATAGCTTGATTGAAGTGGGCAATTGCCAGGTCGAACTGAGCAGAGGCCTTGTAATTTAGCCCGAGTTCATAGTGTAAGTCAGCAATGTTGGCGTGCCGGTTCAAGAGCTTCTTGCAGAGCGCGATCGACTGATTAACTTCGCCAGCCTTGCGCAGGCGGCGGAGCTTCTTCAATTTGGCAGTGATATCAATAGTCATGGTTACCTAGCTTTTATGAGGCCAAGAGGTGTAACGGGATTTATTGCATTATCCGTGCCTGCATAAATGTGTTTGGCGCGAGGGCGTTGGAATTACCAGTCGACGCTCACTTTCTTTATAAATTACAGGTAGATACAGCGTGGCTGGACAGGATTTCTGTAGAGCTGTGGAAGATCGAAAGCAGCGAAACGGCAAATTTTGCCGCTTCGGTGGAGAATGTTTGCCCTCTGGGGCGAGGTGTAGTCATGGATAAGTACAGCGAATAACAGTTCTAGCTGAGAACTAGGGTAGTTCTATTTCAAGGTTGCTTTCCGCAATGATTTGCCATTGTCCAATACCGTATTAATGCAGAGAGTGATCAGCTTGTTGTCGCTGCGGCAATGCCGGGGATGATAGTAGATGTGGACAGCACACTTGACGCCGGGGCATGGGTCGCTGAAGGCAGTCGACTTATGGCACTGGTCAATAATTCAGAAATCGAAGTCGTAGCCTATCCGGGTGAAAACCTGCTCGGCGTTTTACAAGAGGGCTCGTCCGGGTACTTCTATCCAGTCGGAGGAGGCAGGTCCAAAATTCCAGTTCGTGTTGAGGAAATTGACTATTTTGGACTGCGTGTACTGGAACAACATTACAGCGCTTCATTATTTGGTGGTAGCGTTGCCGTGCGTGAAAATGCCATTGGTGAGCTACTACCGGTGGACGCCACCTATCGAGTCAGGCTGGTGCCTGCGTCACCCCTGAAATCCGACAGGGTGTTACGCGGCAACGTCGTGCTTGATGCGCCAGCCAAAAGCTATGCAGACAGAGTCTGGCGCTGGATTATTTCCGGTTTGACGCGAGAAAGTGGATTCTGAGTGCGCCGCGCTTGCTGAATAACTTATGTGAGTTTTTTCGAGCAACTGGGGCAGATGCCGTGCGAGATATTGATGGATACGCTTCGCTTGATATAAGTCTCCATGTCTTCCCAGTCGCCTTCGGTGTTACGTATGTTTTTGCACCAGGCGCACATTGGCAACAAGCCTTCCAGAGTCTCGATGCGTTCTTTTGCTTCAGACAGTAACAGGGTGGCTTTTTCCCGGTTGTGCTCATAGGCGTAACAAACTGAAGACAACAAGATGAATGAGCAAATGAAGCGGATGCTGTATGCCTGCGTCAGAATGTGATCATTAACTGCGAGCGCAGTGATTATGATCAATAGCAGGAAAAAACTGATGATGACGCCGGTCCTGGCGCCGAAACAAAACATGCAGATTGCAGGCCCGGAGAATAGCCACATTAATGGCGACGATTGTTGAAAATTGATCAACAGCATGAAACTCAACAAACCAAGCAAATAGAGCAATATGGGAAAGTGTGCCCAAACGGGCATTGGCTCTATGCGGCAAATTAGCATGGTCGCTGTGGTCACGAATGTTCCAGCCAGCACAATCCAGCCAGTCGTATAGTCGCCGCCAGAAAAGCTCATTCCGGCAAAAATTGCCAACAGAATGCCTATAGAGACACTGGTATAGTACAAGCCTTGTCTTTTCCAGCGCTCCTCAGCTTGTGCGAACGTCGCAATTGAGGAGGATTTGAGCATGTCAGAATTCCAGATTTTTGAACTAGTGACCTTTATGCACAGCTATCACTATCAATGGCTGCTGGACCTTGCGGAGTAGGAATATTCCTGTTTTTTGAATTAAAGTACTAGAAAGTCGCCGCTATTGGAAAGCTCGGCACTTTTTACTATTTCCTTTGCATGGTTCAAATTAGTCGCAGGGATCGCATGGTCAGTTGGTTAAGCACTCATCTACCAAGACTGTTTGTGCCGAAACTCAACCCTGACGGCCTGCCTTAGCTACGATTCACAACTCGCGCAACAGCAATGCTGCGAACGGGTCGATTTCTCGCGCGATATCGGGGTAGCGATTGGGGCATACACTCGTCAGAAGTGCACGTAGACTGTAAACCAGATCAGTCCTGTTCAAGGTCTATTAGTTCGTCGAATTCCCCTCGCTCAACCAACGCCTGATACGAATCCTGAAGTAGACGGACCAGTTCCGGGTCGGATTGCTTGCTCATAACGATGTAGTGTCCGGTAGATATTTCTTCCAGATCAATGATCGGCACCAGAGTGCCTGGTGGTTCATTCTTCCGCGCAAGAAAGCTTGCCATGCCCGACTCAATGTACGGCAGTATGTCTATTCGGCCACGACGCAACATGGTAATCACATTGGCGTTTTCACTCAGGTAGACGCGGTTATTGAAGCCTTTGCCAATCAAGTAGTTTTCAACGACATCGTCCCTGATCGCACTCACTCTGAGATGTTTGGCTTCTTCAAGAGTGTCAGGTAGCTCGCCGGCGAGCTCAGCAAGTGTCCATAGTTTGAAACTGATGGGCCTTATTAGTCCGATCCAGTGATATCGATCCTCGCGCTCGGGAGTTCGAGTCATGCTGAACGCGAGAACGTTTTGCTCAGTATCCAGCGAGTGGACGACCCGGGGCCAGGGCACAACTCTAACATCAGCTGTATAGCCTGCTTCGGCAAGCACAGCAGTTGTAATTGTGAAGCCAGGACCGATAGGGACTGCGACATCGCTGTTTTCAGGGAAATTGTCAGCTTCTTCCAGCTCAGAATAGACCTTGAGAGGCGTTTCCGCAGCAACTCCCGGCAGTGTAACGCAGCACAGTAGAGCAGCAATCGTGTGCAGGATCAGGCTGGACCTGTATCGAGTAATTATTGCGTTGTGCTGCAGCATGCTCCACTCCAATAGTGCCGTGAAATATCCGATATACAGCGCGATTGCTCAGCCGCAGTGAAAAAAATCAGGCAATGTTGTTGATTACTTCGATATTACGACAGCTTGGCGATAAAGTTCTGCCCTAATTTGCGAAGATTTAATGGACGGCGACGTGTGCCAGTTGGCGCGGGTTGAGCAAGAAACCCGTTGAAATTAAGGGTCCTGAGGATATTCAGTGCCTTGTGTTGTCCGTTAGCAACTTGCAAATTGACCCACAGTGCCGGACGCACCGGTGCCAGTACACCACGACTTGGTAGCGAGGGGAGATTTGGTTAGTATCCGCTACACCCACCTGGATTAGAGAATCTGGTAGATGACCAATGACTGGAATAACTCAGATTCTTTCGTACTGTTTCTGGCCGCTTTATTAACAACACTTGCTTTGTTGTTTGCGCCTGCATCGGTTTATGCCCAGAACTATGTGTTCGACGTTGCTGCCATGGATGGGCCAGCCGAGTTGTCTGCACATGTTCGCTATATTCGCTTGCCCGCCGATCAGCGGGTTTCATTGCCCGATGTCCTGGCTAGCGAATTTCTCCCCCTTGATAATGGCGAAATTAGTTTTGGTTACACATCCGATCAATTCTGGTTCGTCTGGGATTCTGTAAATTCATCTGCAGAAACCAGGGAGTTAGTGCTCGACACGAATGTTAAATTTATGGAGCCTCTCATAGTTTATGAAACCGACGGCGGCGGGCAGGCATTAGAAATCCTGGATGGCGGCGAGCGCCAACCATTCAATGCTCGACCGTTAGCGACACCAAAACTGACTTTGCCACTGTCATGGGACGCAGGTGAGAGGAAGCGATTATTGTTCTTTGTCAGGTCGGGCAGTGGAGTCGATATGACTCTTGAACTCGGCTCAGTAGAGTGGGTAGAGAGTAAGTATGCCAGTAACAGGCTGTTTTTCGCCTTGCTGATTGGCATTCTGGGGACATTGATTCTCGTCAATCTGTTTCATTTCTATGCCGTCAGGCGATGGGCGCATTTGTTGTATGCCATGCAAGAGCTGGCCATCCTGCTTTTCATGCTACATATGGATGGCTTGGCATTCCAATATCTTTGGCCAGACAGCCCTGTTTGGAACGCACATGCCACAATGGTATTCGGTCATCTGGTAAATCTGATGGCACTTTTGTTTGCGGTGTCCTTTCTTGAGCTAAAAACTCGGTCCGTCATCTTTTACCGCCTACTGACAGGTATCGCAGCAGTGGCATTTATTATGTTGCTGCTCACTCCGTTAATTGAACCACAGTTCTCCGATCAGGTTGGTCTGGCTACTTCGGGACTAGGTGGCCTGTTGTTGTTTGTGACAGGGATATACATCGCAGTTGCAGGCTACCGTCCCGCCCGATATTTCGTCGCCGGATGGCTGTTTATGTCAATCGGCTCGCTTTTGTATGGTCTGGCTAACCTGGCGCTAATTTCTCTTCCTCTCGCACCAATCTTATTTTTACGCGCAGGCGTCTTTTTTGAAGCATTATTATTGTCGTATGGTCTTTCTGACCAACTAAAAACTTTAAATGAAACTGCGCAAAGTACTCAGGAGAAATTATTGCAAAGCACTCGTAAGCGATTGCAAGAGGCGCAAGAGCGTATTCATTTGGAGCAGGCCAGATATGAAGCAGAACGAGAGCTACAAGCGAAAGACCTGGATATTGCACGCACTCGACACGATATCAGGCAGCCGATCTATTCATTGCGACTTGCGTTGCTAGCGACGAAAGAGGGTACTATAGACTCTGACACTAGTGAGGTTGTAAACCGATCACTTGATCATATGGAACAATTACTCCTTGAAAGTGGTGTTGGCACTCGGCAGCCCAATAGCATGGAAATTTTGCAATCTTACGGTGATTTAACAGCGCAATTGAAGTCAGAATTCGACAACGAAGCGATCGCTAGACACATTGAAATTAGATGCGTACCAAGCAAGCTGCCAATAAAAGTACCATTAGTCCCATTAAAACGAGTAGTTAGTAACTTGCTGGCAAATGCTATTCGTCATTCAGGAGGAAGCTGCCTGCTAGTTGGCCTTCGCAGGCGAGCGGCTGAGGTTGAAATTATGGTGCTAGATAACGGGTCGGGTATGGTCGATACGATTAGCGAGAACAAAGGCGAAGGTTTAGGAATGGGAATTATTCAGGCACTTTGTGAAGAACACGGCTGGAGCATCGCCCATTCGAGTGTCGCCGGTTCCGGTTCTTGTTTTCGTGTAAGGCTGCCAGTATGAATGTAGCGATTGTTGATGACCATGAAATATTCCGTATGGGGCTGCGACTCTTGCTGACATCAATGCAAGAAATAGATGCTGTGTTGGAGTTTGATTCCGGCTTGAAAATGCTTGAGTCACATGCCAAATCACCTCTGGAAATGCTTGTTATCGATTTTTCCATGCCCGATTACAATGGTTTGGAAATTTTGCGGAAGCTGGACGACTTGCCGGGAAAGCCGAGGATTATTCTTCTGACTGCCAGCGCCAGCACTGCTATTTTGAAAGAGGCTCGCAAACTTGGTGCCTCTGGCCTTGTTGCCAAGAGAGGCTCTGGCGAAGAGGTGCTGCTGGCTGTCAAGGCGGTGACTGCTGGTCAAGATTTTGTTAGCCCTGAGTTCAGTGAGCTGTTACAGCAAAGTACCTTGCTTGATTCGTTAACCGGGAAAGAGATGCAAGTACTGCAACTGATTTTAGCCGGCAAATCTACGAAAGAGGCTGCTGTCTCTCTTAACGTGGCGTTCAAAACAGCGGACACCCATCGCTCTCGTGTTATGCAAAAGCTTAATGTGCATAGCTTGTCTGAACTACTCCAGCTAGGTCGTGAGAACGGGCTGTTGAGAGAAGTCTAGGCTAGTCAGCACTGAATAAACCCGGTTTGACTCCTCTTCAAGGAGCAAATATCAGGTATATACCTGATGCTCTGTACTTTCCAGTTGTTCTACCATCGGATGCTAGTTTCTTTACCGCCTGTAACTACCGCCAATGGATGCCTCATGAACAAAAAAACTATAAGACAAACGCTTGCTGGTGCTATTTTGACGATTGCACCGATTTATACTCTGTTAGCCGCCGAGAGTGTTAATGCGCCATTTACCAAGACTGGGCCGAATGATGTTTTGATTACAGACGTGTTGCGGTCGCAACTTAACTCTGACGTTATTCATATCTACGGCCAGAATCTTTGCGCACAGAAAAAAAATTCCGGCATTCATGTCAGTATAGGCATGCCATCGTCAATCAATGAATTGATTGGTGTTGCCTGTACTGAAAACATGGTACCCGAGCTGCAATTAAGCGAGATAGTTGCCGAGCTTCCGGCAGGACTGCCAGATGGTACGTATCGAATTACTGTAAACAATGGCAAGAAAGAAGGCGCATTCGAGTTTGCTTTGCTTGATGCCAGTGGCCTGCAAGGACCGGAGGGTCCGCAAGGTGAAGTTGGTCCGCAAGGCGAAAAAGGGGACAAAGGTGATGTGGGCGAAAAGGGTGAGCAGGGAATTGAAGGTGTCGCCGGTCCCGCGGGCCCACTAGGTGAAATAGGTCCAGCTGGTCCGCAAGGAGAAATCGGGCCAGAAGGCCCGCAAGGTGATCAGGGCTTGCCAGGCGAGCAGGGTAATCAAGGTGAGCCAGGTCCAGTAGGTATTGCCGGCCCCGTTGGCCCTCAAGGTGAAATTGGCCCCGCGGGTCCTCAAGGTGAGGTCGGCCCGCAAGGTGAAGCAGGTCCTCAGGGGGAACAGGGTATTCAAGGTCCTGAAGGTGTTGCCGGTCCGACTGGTCCGCAAGGCCATGTTGGTGCTCAAGGTCCAAAAGGTGACACTGGCGCGCAGGGCCTCGCCGGTCCACGAGGTGAAACGGGAACAACAGGTGCTACAGGCTCACAAGGCCCGGCCGGTCCGCAAGGGCAAACTGGAGCACCAGGTCCACAAGGCATAGCCGGTCCATCGGGACCACAAGGTGAAACAGGGGCTCAAGGCCCAGCAGGTCCACAGGGTGAGGCTGGTAGTGCAGGGCCAATTGGACCGCAAGGACCAGCAGGCCCGGCCGGGCAACAAGGCGAAGCTGGCCCGCAGGGCATTGCAGGAGAACAAGGACCTGCCGGTCCGCAGGGCCCAACGGGCTTAACCGGAGCGCAAGGCGCACCTGGTGCCCAAGGCTTGGCTGGCCCTGCTGGATTGGTTGGTGCAACTGGTCCTGTGGGTCCGCAAGGTCCGGTCGGAGCAACAGGAGCAACAGGAGCAACAGGACCAGCAGGGCCATCGGATTGGGACGCAATTCCGAACGTACCGTCTGATTTGGCACGCACGGGTTGCCCTGCCAATACCTCGCGATATGGCGCCTATTGTATTTCCGACCAGTTCCTCACCAGACCCACTCGAACCGAAGTTATGCAAGTTTGCCACGCCAATTCCAGATCCGTTGTCACCCTTGATGCGTTAAAGCATTGCGATGTGTTGGCGGATGAGCCAGGAACCGTTAGCCGCTGCGAACAAGCCACTGACGGCAACACGCCGTTTACTTCAAATTCCATTATTTATGTGTCAGACACACCGGTTGTGCATCAGGGCTCAACGTTTGATGATGTGTTTTATCAGGGGGACAACGATGTGATTATTACCAATTCTGCAGCATCGTATACAACTTTCTGTATGGTGCCGGTAACGCCGTAGGTCAATCGCACAAGCGGGAGTAGCATATTGGTCTATGCCCCGCTTGTGTGCTTCCAAGTGTGAGTTTTTGACTTGCTAATAAGGTCCGGGAGACCGGTGCTCAAGCATGCCCACCTAGCGCTGCCAGCACTCATCGGCAGTTGCGCCAGTAGCACCGCGCACACCGGTATTGGATAGCGTCAAGGTCGTACATTCGTCATCGGTTTGACCGCCTTGAGGGGTGGCCGTCGCCACAAAGCAGTTGGCAATTGTGCCGTCTGCACAAGCTGCAACAGCGATCTGATAGTGGCCGTCGCGTGACGCCCTGACAGCTTGCGGAGGATTTGCCAATGGCTGGGCATTGGTCGAATAAGTATTGTTAGCCGAGTAGAATCTTTCTTGATCAGCAGAGACTTCCAGCAATGCGGACTTGCCTTCAGCGCGTGCAGCGCGCAGCGTACTGTCCTGATAAGCGGGCAAGGCGATGGCGGTAATGACGCCGACTATGGCAACTGTAACCAGAATTTCAACGAGTGTATAACCATTGTGTTGGCTGCTGAGTTTTTGTTGAGTCAAAATATAGCCCTCAATGCTGATCAATTAATTCCAGAATTCTGGGTGGCCCAATAAGCACTATCTGGCCAATGGTGCCATTTTCATTCAATTGGTAGTTCACAATCAATCCTGGCGTCAGGAAAGTAGTGCGCACCGAGCGCCCTTGGTATACCACGCTCACACCACCTTCATCATAGGGTATGCGCTCCGCGCTGATAATTATATACCCTTCTTCCTGATTAATTGCCTCAACCGTGCCAGAGCGTGGGCCGAGAGCCTGCTGCGCAATTGCTGCAGAGCCGAGCAAGGCAAGCCACGTTACGGCACCAATCTGGAGTAACTTGGAAAGATTCATAGATTTCATCCGCACTATTTCGCTGCCTTGTTAATTTGCGTTGCCGCTATCTTGAGCGTAGCTGGCGCCAGGACTGACGACCCAGATAACTACCACCCACATTAAGTTGAAACTCTGCCACATCACCGCTACTACCACTACCGTAGGCAATATCGCTGTCGCTATCAGAGAAGATACTGAGTGTCGGCACGATTCCGTTATTGGTCATGACTCCGGAGGCGAGTGTATCCCGGTCATCGAAGCCGCCATCACCATTCAAGTCAAACGCCGGGTAATCCAGTCCGCCACCCGATGCAAAATCCAGTTCCATAATAAAGCTGGAGCCACCGAAATCGCAAAGCCCCTGAGAAGGAATCAAGGTGGTGAAAATCACACGACCATCACGAACCAGCGCATTGCTGACTTGCTTCTCACCAAAATTATTGTTGTTCGGCGAACCTTCGATATTCTCCGGTATCAGATTCAGGTACCACCCCATATGTGTGGAGTAGTCTATGGGTGTCCTGCTAACGTCGCGTAATGTGAAGTTATTGCTGTTTGCCGAAAAACTGTACTGATTGTCGATAGTCTGCTGTAGCAAGTCATCGGTATCGAAGCCAAACAATGCAGGTTGGTCTTTGTCCCAAATCCCATAGAATGCTTGCGTTGTTGCGCCAATGGAATTGTCGTCGTTGGACTCAATGTATTTACCGGTGCCGAAGTAGACCATAAAGCCGTCGAGGCCCTCAGGGTGTGCGGTGACTTGTGGCCGTGTCGTAATTGGCTGGTTCGCCTCTGTTGTAAACAACGGGCTATTGAAGAGAAGGCCATGGGCGACGTCCCAATTATTTTCATTACCACTGGTGACATCAAACTTCCACATGTTGCCAAGCAGATCGCCAGCATAAATGTAGTCCACCAGGGAATCGCCATCTATATCGACCATCGCAGGCGAAGCCAGACCATTGGGGGTGCCGGCTGAACCAGCCCCTGTGTCAATCTTGCTAATGAGTTCACCGGTTTCCACATTCACCAGGTACAACACCGCGTGGCCTGACCCGCTGGCATTGCCGTCAGCTTCGGTATTGTTGTAGCCATTACCAAACGCCGCCACCCAGTCACCATTCTGCATCTTGGCGACACTGGGCACACTGTAGGTATAGCCGAGATCGCGATCGTCGCTGTCATCAAATTCCCAGAGAACAATATCGTCTGCCGCAGCTTCACTAAATGAGTCGGGATCAGTTACATCCAGCGCGTAGACGGCTTGACCACCTTTGCCCAGCCCACCTACCAGCACCGTGCGCCAGGTGCCAGAAGTGCCGATATCCGGGTCGGTCATGTTGTCAAAATAGACATCGACAATGGTCGGCGCTTCGTTGACGTAGTAGTCATGTGCATAGTCGACTTCTGCAAGTTCAGCAAGATTGTCAATGACGGCGCTTGGCACGAACGCCAGGAGTTCCTCGCCGTTCTCTTCGGAAAAACCATGCAACATACCGTCGTTGGCGCCGACGTAGACCACAGGTTCGCGGTCGGCGTGAGCAGCTTTGAATGATGAATAGGGTTTAGCCTCTATAGTATCCGCATAACGGAAACGGGGAATACCAACGAATTGCGGGTCGGAATCCACGATGTCGCCGAGCGCTGAATCGCGGCGTCGGAAGCCCAGCCCCGTGCCTTCGTTGGAGCGATCGCCGCGGAGAAAATTGAGCAATGCGTTGCCGAATGTCTGATTCTCGGTGATTTCGCCGGCGTCACCTGTGTTCACATCGTTAGGTGCATTAACCAGCAATGCTTCGATCTGTGCGTCACTCAAGTCGGTTGCTGCATTCGGCGCGTTGTAGTCGGCTGGAAACCGGAAAGGTATGCCAGCACCTTCGACGTCACCGCCAGGCACGGAATCCACGGTAGGATTGAAGGTGAGTATCGTTCTGCCCAGATTAAAGTTTTGGCCATCAAGAACTTCCGACGCTTCCCATGCCGATGAAGGGTCAATCGAGCCATCAGGGTTAACGTTATAAGCAAAGAGTTCACCGCTCCATCTTGCACTGTCGAAGCGTGCTTGAAATAGCTTGCTACCTGAATTCAATGAGCCCGAGTTGGTCGCGACCGACGCTGAAGAACCAACCCGGTCCGAAATTTCTGCCAACGCGTCCACTAGCGAATCAACCAATGCAATGGGTGACTGGGCGGACAGGAACTCACCTTTGCTGTTGAATGCTGCGTGCCAGAGATCATCGATCTTCGCCGGGTCACTGTTGAAGGGATTGCCCCAGTCATCATCTTCGTCCAGCTCGGGATCAGGGTAGCCATCGTTGTCAGCATCAACCAGATTACCTTCGACACCGAAGGCCACGGTGAAAGTCACCATGTGTTGTTGCGCATTGCCGTCTATAAGCGATGTCGGGACATTGTCGGGCAGTGGGCTTAAATCTTTGTCATAGTAGTATTTTGCGACATCCGCAACGGTTCTGCTGTAGCCGTCGTTATCGGCATCCCCGATATAGTAACTTGGCGAAGAGCCACTCCAATAACCATCAGATACCACGATGCCGAAATTCTGTTGGCATTCCGATATTATCGGATTGCCCTTGCCTGACAGTGCATTATCGAAATACGCGCCGACACGCTGCAGTCCAGTCCGCAATGGTGTGCCGAGGGCGCGCCACTCATAGCCATACAAATCATCGAGCAAGTCGGCATTGTGTGAGGTGTAATCTACTTCAGCTGCACCGGGCACTTCGACGAAAATATCGTCGTCACCATTAATCACGCTCAAGCCGTAGCGAAAGCCAGGTGAAGAGCTGATTACTTCGGAAATTGCTGCTTTGGCGATAAACGAACGGCGCCGGTAATACTGATACCAGTTGGCAACGTTCTGTTTTTCCTGAGTCAGCGTTCGTCCCCACGGGTTGGTCAGGGCGCCACTGTAGGAAGTCGTTGTCTCAACCGTGCCGAAACAATCTTCATAGGGTACCGAGTCCTGAGCATCACTGAGGTTACAATCGTTGTTGAGATCGTCCATGGCTTCAGCATCAGCCGTACGATAGAAGCTGACATCCAGAGCGCCCGCATTGACCGTGTATGTGTCTCGGGAATCCCATAGATCGACAATACCGTTGGCCCCGTCGGTTGCGTCATCAGGGCCGTCCGGCTTGCTACCGGAATAACCGTGATCATCGATGACGACTTCAAAGACAAACCCGGTCAGATTACGCAGTTCGTCATAGCCATCCGAGTCGGGTTGTGGGTTGCTGCGAGCTGCAGTAAAGCTGGCATCCGGGAGTCCTGCCCAGGGGATATAGGTCAGGCTGGGATCATAGTAGATACGATTAAAGTCGTTCGAGCGCGCACGCCAATCGCGTTGCAGTGATTCAGAGTTTTGCTCGGCATCGGCATAAGTTGATGACGTATAAAGGTTGTCACTTTCATCAAACAGATAAACATAGTCACGACGTGAATTTCGTTTCGGGCCTACTGAGGAAAAGCTACGCCAGACACCAGAATCGATTTTGGGTTCATTATTGTTCGACCAATAGGCAGCATAATAATCGTATTCTGCGACCGTAGTTTCCCAATCCATTGAGCCGGAATCATCCAGGCCAAAAAATACGTTTGCATCAACGCTGGTACCCAGGAACAACGGTGACGTTGCCAGGTTCAGTTCCGCCGCTTCAGTAGCAGTTCCCCACGACAATAAAACAGTGGTGAGAAACCACGTTGGCAGTATTCTTAATTCAGCATTCATAGTAAGTACCTTTTGGTCGCCTCTATCGCTCAATCATAGGGTCGCAGGAAAGTTGACTGCAGTAATACTTCTGCACTCGCATCACCACCTACCCCGCGCGCAGTGATGCGATGCATTACTCTTGATGTGGAGATTTCTCCAGTGCCAATTGAGAGCGACTGACCTTGAAAGCCAGTAAAATATTCTTCGATGACATACTGTGGCTGAACAGCGACTTGACTAATACCATTGATCTGTTCGGCATTGTTGTCCCACCAGGTGGAGTCGCGTTCTTGCCACCATTCGATGCCGTCGGAGTCGGGGTCCGGAGCATCCAGTATCCATACAGTAGTCGAACCATCTGCGCTGAGCGTAGGTAAAAAGACTCTGTCCTCCAGCCATGTTTCCCCGGCCCTGAGTGATGACTCGGCAGCTTGAAAGGCGGTGTTGTAATTGTTCAGGTTTCCGGCCATGCGCTCTTCAACGATGGCAGAACCCATTGTCCCCGTTGCTACAAGCGTAACTACGAGTAAGAAAATCATACTCAGGATCAATGCCATCCCGCTTTGCTGACAGATCTGTTTGGGTGCAGTGCCGGGCACAATAGAGCTCGCCCTGTCGCCTTGTAGGGCAATCGGATTTTGTGTCGGGTAGCTTTGTTCGTTACTATTTTTCATAGTTTTCTACAGCACTTTGTTTCGTAAACTGAGTGTTGTGGTGAATACTCTTCTACTGCGTTGATCGTCGGGCAAATCACCGTTGCCTGCTTCGCCATCATAGACAACGCCATTGAAAGTAAACGCTTGCGGCGCTTCAAGCAGTGCCGCCTCGATTGATTCAACCAATAGTGAGATTCTGATGCTGACGACATTGTCCCAGTCAGCTACTTGGTCTGCAGTCACATAGGCATCTGCGGCATTGCGACTGTCATTGTCCAGATTCTCGCCATAGAGCACTTGCATGTTTGCTACGCCCTCAACCAGTTCTTCTGCTGGCCCGAGGGCACCTGTGCTGCTTAGTTGCCGCTGGAAAAGCGAAGGCGAGTTATCGGCATCATCTCCACGTTTGCCGATGTAGTAGAGTGTTCCTGTCAGACGGGCAGCCTTACCTTCAGTGCTTACTGACACATTCTGCAAGAGGTTGTTTCCCGGAGCGCACAATGCAGACAGAGTCAGATTAAGCGATGCTGGAGAGCTTAATGTTTGTACTTCGCAGGCCTGTACGATATTCGCTTGCTCACAGTCACTAAGGAGCAAGATGTCGCCATCCTCTACATCAAACACATCAGTGTTTACGACGGTTGCAAGACCGGGCGTAATTGTATTGATGTCCGCCTCCTGAGCGCTGTCTATGCCCCAGATGCGCAGGATGTCGGTTCCGGGCACGACATTGGTATCTTCAAGCACGTTACCGCCAGAAGAACTCCAGTCTCCGCCGCCCGTGCTCACTACTTCGACGCCATCGTCTACATTACTGATCTCACCCGGTGCGCTGTCATCTGCTTCCCATCCCTGAATCGGAATTTCTGGCTGGAACGACGCCGGGGGGGCATCCAGCAAATTAGTCACTTCGTCAGTCGACATGCCGCTTAAACAACCAACATAGCCAGTCATTTGCGCGCTTTCGGTCAGGAAATACATGGCGAACCTGCCTGATTCCTGAATGTGTGAAAGCCCTTCCTGAGTCATCTCGGTACGCCGCACACCCACATACACTTCGATCAAGCCAGCCATCAAAATGGAAGTCACCGCCAAAGAGACCATGAGCTCCACCAGGCTCAAGCCTCGCTGTCGCTGCTTTCGAGTTGTTGTTGGTCTGGTTGGCATTAGTGGTCCCTGTTATGGCTGAAAGCTGGAAACGATTGACTGTTCGGCGACACCATCCCGGTCATCGTCCCACCAGATATGAATAGCATGAATTTCGCCGACGCCATCACAACCTGGTGCTGCGGGTGTAGCGCCGGTTGGGTCACTGTCGATGCAAACCAATCCCGTGCCCGCGGGCAGGTTGGTCGCTAGCAAGGTGGTCCATTCCGACACATCGTGCGCAGCCATTTGCGCCGCACTGCAACCGGCCGGTTGCAGGCAGTTTGCGGTAAGTGCCGCCACCGGATTGTCGTAATCCCCAGCCTGTACGCCGGCAGCGTTGGCACGCATTCGTTCGGTTAGATCCTGGCTGTATACGACTGCCTGAGTGCGCAAGTAAGAGGCCATATTGACTCGCAACCCTGTCGTGAGCAGGGCGCTTACCCCCAGAACGCCGCCAGCAAGAATGATAAGCGAGACGAGCACTTCGATGAGCGTTGCGCCGCGCTGTGCAGAGTTGACTGTCATCATGGGCAGTCCAGCCCGTCGTAATAGACTCGTGCGCGGCCAGTAACAGAGACTTCCAGTGCGCGGGCTTTGTCAGCATCATTGTCACTGGGGCAAAATTTGAAGTCTTGAGTTGCAGCGTTCAGGCCCAGGCCACGATAGTCGAACTGCATCAAATCAGTGCTACTGGTTAATGTGACCTGGCCGGTTGGGTCGAAATATTGCAAGACGGTATCACCCGCATCCACTGAACCCGCTGTACCGTCGGCATCATTATTGGCGTCGACAAATACGATCCAGCCGTTATTCCAGGCGTCAGCATTGCAGTCCGTGCCCGCGGTACTGGCACATAGGCTAACGGTCTGACCACGTTTGATGGCTTCACTCTTGGCCAGACTAAAAGCAGTCTGTAACTCACGCGAGGCACCGTTGGTCTCAGCTCTGGCAACCATATCACCCAGTGACGGTAAGCCGACCACGGCAAGCACGCCTAGCACGGACACCACCAGCATGAGCTCCATCAGCGTAAATCCGCTCACAGAGTTGTATGTAATCTTGCGATCCAAGCCCATTTCGGTCCCAAGTTCTTCTTGCCAATTGGCTATTTCAGGCGCTGCGGCCCAGTCCCGCTTTTACGCCTGACCTGACGGTGTCTGGTTATAGTGTTATTACGCCGCCGAGTCAGTAAACATTAAGGCAAGCCCGTGTCTTCAGGCCAAACCGGATGCGCAAACTGTGACCAGGCTCACGCCGATTGTCGACGCACCAGTATGCACGAGTTTGCTTGCCCCGACTGCGTCATCCTTGAATCAGGAGGGGCTGTCTATATTCGTTGATTTTACTTACAACCCACTGTAATTACAGTCTTTTCTCTGATCAGTTGCAACTGCGCCGCGCGTGGCAAAGCTTGTATTTCAGCGCCCATTGAGTGTGTATGGTCGCGGCTCACCGTTTGTTGCTCAGCTGTCGCACTCTTTGCTAACCCACAGAGCCAGTCAGGTTACAGCAATCGCCAATGGTTTCTCGGTCCCAGTTCACACAAGACCTATTAACGGAGTCACAAATTCAGGCTATAAAACCCGCCATAAACGTGGTTTGCGCAGTGTTTTCAGCGCTTGGATAGAGCCTATGCCATGATTTTCCGGGCTTTTAGCCGCAAGATCGGGCTGCTGGGAGCACAGGTTTACAATCCGCAGTGAATCGCTTTAACTATCTTGCACTTGCATTTATTGCCATCACTCTTTGCACGGGATGACCATAAATTATGGCTATAGAATTATTAGCACTTGTCGTTGTTGTGATCGGTATTGGGCTGTCCTTCAAACTAAAAGGACAAGCTGCCCGCAAGGCGCGTAAATGGTATGTCATCAGTCTGCTACTGGCGCTGGGCGGGTGCATGGGAACGTTGAGTTGGCTGGATGCTGAAACCAGTGGCAGCGCAAACTTTGCGGGATCGGTCAATCCATTCATCTGGGCGGGCCTGTTCACCATTGGCATGATCATCATGTTTGTGAATTCCATTGTGGTGATTAGCGCACGCTCATCACAAAAAGCTGCCGCCGCCGAGGAAAAGCCCGAAACCAGTGGCAGTCGCGATTTCTAAACACAGTTGTGCGTCGATGTTGACGCAATGGCATCGGGTCGGATTAACTCAGATGTGGCGCCAACGTCATACCGGACTGCAACACTGCTGTGCAGATTGACGAGCAGTCTCTGTGCTGCCGGCGACGTACCCAATTCTGACGCGTCCTAAAGGCCACTTTTCCCTGCTAAAGAGGTATTATGTGGCACCTGCCGGTTTGTGACGTGAATGATCCTTGCGAGGTACAAAAGCAACACCGGCGTAGTGATGAACAGAATAAAGGGGGTCACCATCGTGGCGAGATTTAGCAGTGTTCTGGTAGCAATTTTAGCGCTCGGTTTAGTGCAGCTAGCAACAGCGCAGGGTATTCAGCAAACCAAGGGCAATTTTGAAGACAAGTTCCGGCAGTTGGAAGAAGTACTGCCAACACCCAATACTTATCGCAATGCGGCGGGTGGCCCCGGGCACGAGTACTGGCAGCAGGAAGTTGACTACAATATCAGCGCGACGCTGGATGAAGACTCTCAGTATCTGACTGCTTCCGAGACTATTACTTACCGGAATAACTCTCCTGACACGCTGACTTATCTGTGGTTTCAGCTCGACCAGAATCGCTTTCGCTCCGATTCCATGGCGGTAATGGGTGGTACTTTTAATTCATCCAGCCCTGATGCCGACAGCAACGAACCGGCCCGCATTAGTCTGGGACAGCTCCGCTCGCTGCAGTATTTTGAGGATTCAGATCTCGGGCATGAGATCAATACAGTCGTAGACAGCCGGGAGAACGTTCTCTCGCATACGGTAGTCGGCACCTTGATGCGAGTCGACCTTGCCGAACCACTGGAGTCTGGTGATGAGGTAGAGCTACGCATTGATTTTGCCTTCAATATTGTCAATGGTGATGTGTTGCGGCCACGGGGTGGTTACGAGCATTTTCCTGATGATGAGCGAGAGGGCGGCAATTACATTTTCGCTCTCTCACAATGGTTTCCAAGGCTGGTTGCTTACACCGACTATGAAGGTTGGACCAATAAAGAGTTTCTGGGCTCTGGCGAATTCACGCTTGAGTTTGGTGATTATGAAGTCGCGATCACTGTGCCGGCAGATCACATCGTTGCGGCTACCGGTGTGCTGGACAACCCTAATCAGGTACTAACGTCTGAGCAGCGTGATCGACTTGCCGAAGCCGAAGACGCCGCACGACCTGTCTATATCGTGACCCCGGAAGAAGCGCTGGAGAATGAGCGGGAAGGCAGCGCTGATATGGCGACCTGGCGCTTTGTTGCTGAAGATGTCCGCGATTTTGCCTGGTCAAGTTCGCGCAAATTCATATGGGACGCCAGAGGCCACCAGCAACCGGGTGCAGAGCAGGAAAATGTGCTGGCGATGTCTTTCTATCCGAAAGAGGGTGGCGCGCTCTGGTCTGATTTTTCGACCGAAGTCGTTGTCCATACTCTGGATGTCTATAGTCGCTTCTCTTTTGATTATCCATACCCAACGGCGCAATCGGTCAATGTGGGTTTTGTGGGGGGTATGGAATATCCCATGATCAGTTTCAATGGCCCGCGTACCACGCTGCAGGACGATGGCAGCCGTACTTATACGCTGGCCGAGAAGCGTTTCATGATTGGTGTGGTGATTCATGAGATTGGCCATTTTTATTTCCCGATGATTGTTAATTCCGATGAGCGTCAGTGGACCTGGATGGACGAGGGTATCAACAGCTATCTTGATTCGGTGGCAGGACGCGAGTGGGATGCCGAAATCCCCTGGGGTGTTGAGCCCCGTTATATCACTGATTACATGGAGTCCAGCAATCAGGTGCCGGTAATGACGCAGTCGGATAGTGTGCTCCGGCTGGGCCCCAATGCCTATTCCAAACCGGCGACAGCACTGAATATTCTGCGCGAAACTATTATGGGCCGGGAACTGTTCGATTTCGCGTTCAAGGAATACTCGCGCCTGTGGGCATTCAAACGACCCACACCCGCTGACTTTTTCCGCAACATGGAAGAAGCCTCAGGTATCGACCTCGACTGGTTCTGGCGCGGTTGGTTCTACACCACCGATCATGTTGATATCGCATTGAACCGCGTCTATGAAATGCGTATCGATACAGAGAATCCTGATATCGACTATGAGCGGCAGCGGGAATTTGAAAAAGCGCTACCGCCCAGTGTTTATATCGAAAGAAACCGGCAGGAAGGTCGGCAGACCTGGGTCGAGCGCAATCCCGATATTCGCGATTTCTATGACGAGAACGACCAGTTCACCGTCACCAACGTCGAGCGCAATCGCTATAACAGTTTTCTGGAAGGCCTTGAAGACTGGGAGCGTGCGGTGCTGGATCGCGCAGTGTCCGAAGACAAGAACTATTACTTGCTCGAATTCTCGAATGAAGGCGGTCTCGTCATGCCTATCATTGCGCAGATCGAATTCACTGATGGCACAACGGAAGAGCTAAGGTTTCCTGCCGAGATCTGGCGTCGTTCGCCTCACGCTGTGAAAAAGCTTGTTGTTGCAGATAAAGATATTGCCAGTATTGTTATCGACCCGCTGCAGGAAACTGCGGATGTCAATATCGAGAACAACTACTACCCACGCCGTATCATTCCGTCGCGCATCGAATCCTTCAAATCTGAATCAAGCAGCAGCCTGATCAGCAGGGATATCATGCAGGACAGCAAAGCAGAACTTGCTACCGATGATGATGAAGATTCTGAGGAGTAATACAGCGCATAACATCAGACCAGCAACAGGCTTGCTTGGCCTGTTGCTGGTCTGTTCCGCCCTGCTGATTTCAGACAGTTTTGCCCATCAGCAGAAGTACGCTGTGACCCGTGTGCTCTTCAACCCCAGCACCAATAATATTGAAGTCATGCATCGATTCTTCGTGCATGATGCCGAGCATGCGGCGA
The DNA here is from genome assembly GCA_913060975.1 of uncultured Gammaproteobacteria bacterium. GTDB lineage: Bacteria > Pseudomonadota > Gammaproteobacteria > Pseudomonadales > Pseudohongiellaceae > UBA9145. The sequence continues at coordinate 97,219 of CAJXVC010000008.1, read as the reverse complement.
GTCTGATTTTTGGTGAGCGGCAGACTTTGCTGGAATCGGCAGACTCACGGCAGCTATTCAGCAGCTATGTTATGAACCGGTTTTCTATCGATGCGACTTATGCAGACGGGAGTACGACTGAACTTGAGTTGGAGTACGTCGGCGAGGAGCTTGACGGTCAGTTTATGTGGGTCTATCAGGAAATCCCGCAGACTGACAACATCGTCGCGATGACAATAGTGAATCTAAGTTTGCGTGATGTGTGGCCCGACCAGTTGAATCTGGTCAATATTGAAAAGGGCGATGCAATCTACAGCCTGGAATTTGCTGAGAATACCGAAGTACTCACTGCCGATCTGACACAACAACCCTGACGTTCCATTTCTCTGTAATCCAATGGGCCATGGCGGACGCTATTGCGGGTGCTTTTGTGGGCGCTATCGTGAGAGGGTATCCCCGAGGATTTCTTGATGCACGCCGTTATCAACGAGGGCCTGAAACGCCTGTTGAATCCGCTGCACCAAAACCGGGTCCGAAGATTTACTCATCACCAGATAATGCGCGGTGGATATGTCTTCCAGATCAAAGATTGGAACCAATTCATCCCTGATGCCTTCTTGGCGGGACATCAGGTCTGCCATGGCAAACCTGCTAAATGGAAGCAAATCGATTCGACGTCGGCGCAGCATGCGAATTGGATCATAGTTTTCGTAGACATAGACCAGATTGGCAAACCCTTTGCCAAGCAAATACTGCTCGACGACGTCGTTACGATAGGCACTGACTCTGAGAGATTGCGCCTCTTCAAGTGTTTGTGGAAATTCCCCGATGCGTTCATCCAGGCCCCAAAGCTGAAACGTAACCGGCCTGATTTCTCCGATCCAGTGATAGCGATCTTCCCGCTCCGCAGTGCGGGTCACGTTGAAGCCTAGCACGTTGGGGCTGGAGTCCAGTAAGTTGACCAGGCGCGGCCAGGGAACGACATTGATGTCCGCTGTGTAACCGGCCTGTGTCAGCACGGCGCGCACAAAATCGCTGGCATAGCCCTCGACAGTCGTACCAGCACTGGTTTCCACCACCCTACTATCGGCAGCAAAGGATTCGGCATAGACGCGGATTGTTGATTCGGCGGCATGACAGCTGCCCGCCATGAGGGTGATGAATAATGCCCCGATTCCCTTGCGCAAGGGGGAGTGAAGTGCAACGTGAAGATATGCGCAACTGCTCATAGTTGTCGAAATTAGCACAAAAATACAATCGGTATAGTGTTTTCTAATCTTCCAGATCTGCTCCACAGACGCTGGGGCAGCCGTTTGAGAATTTTGTTCACCAGGTGACTTATTGCGAAGTAGCAGTAGTCAGAGTGCGCAGATCTAGGTTCCGGCATAGTCTGCTCATTCAAGGAGGTTACTCGATCTGACCCGGGATATAGCCAAGTGCCATTGGGCAGAGTAACTGGTATCTTCTGCACTGATTGATGAGGGGGATTAAATGCCGACAACAAGTTTTTTTCCGGGCCTGGGCCTGATTTCGATACTGCTCGCTGCTTGTAGCGAAGCGCCACAAAACACAATTTCCAGCGCTCCTGACTCAGGTGCGCTACCGGCGCCCGCAACAACATGTGAGGCGGCGGATCTGGTGCTACACAATACAACCGTTTACACCGCCAATGAAGATCAGTGGACAGCGGAGGCGGTTGCCAGTCTGGATGGCCGGATTGTCTTTGTGGGTAGCAATGAGCAGGTGCAAGACTATATGTGTGGCGACGCACAAATAATCGACCTGGCAGGCCGCACCGTGTTTGCTGGTTTTACCGACAGCCATCAGCATCTGGAGGGCGTCGGCCGGCGCACCAAGACGCTGAGTTTGTTTGGTATTCCCACCTTGCAAGAAACAGTAACCAGTATTGCCGATTGGGCCGAGCAAATTCCCGAAGGCGAGTGGGTATTGGGCAGAGGTTGGATCGAACGCGAGTGGACTGATGAACAGCGCTTTCTGACCCGCCATGATGTCGATCCCTTTACTGCCAATAAACCGCTTTATATGCCACGAGCTGATGGCGTCTCGGCACTGGTCAACTCGGCGGCACTGGAACTGGCGGGTATTACCCGTGATACACCTGATCCTGAAGGTGGTCGTTTCGAGCGAGATTTGGACGGTACGCCAAACGGCTATGTGCTGGCCAATGCCATGAATGCGTTTCGTGCCATTGTCCCTGCCGATACTGATGCCTATTTGAAGGACTCTCTGGAAAGAGGTTTGGCGGCCAATGCCAGCATGGGTTGGACACAAACCCATGACGCCGGTATGTCCTATCGCGAGATCGAGATCATGCGGCAGATCCATGCCGAGAATGGCATGCAACATCGAGTGTATGCGGCGGCACCTGTGCAAGAAGCGCAAACCATGCTGGCCAACGGTCCGGAAGCAACCGACGATCATTTGTTCGCAGTGCGCGGCATCAAGGTGTTTATCGATGGTACGTTAGGCTCACGCGGCGCCGCCCTGATCGATAATTATTCCGATGCCGATCATAACGGTTTCATGAATCGCACGACAAAAGAAGAGCTTATGCCGGTGTTGTATCAATCGCTGCGCGATGGCATTCAGATATGGACCCATGTCATTGGTGACAGGGCTGTGCGCTCCTTACTTGATTGGTATGAAGAGGCCTATAACGCTGTGCCTCGTAGTGAATGGGCCAGCACCGACCTGCGCTGGCGCATGGAACACGCGCAGATTATCCCTCCGGATGACCAGCAGCGCTTTGTCGACTTGAATGTCATCCCTTCAATGCAACCCAGTCACGGAATCGGCGATCTCAATTTTGCGCCGGACAGGCTTGGACCTGACCGATTGGCTTATGCCTATCCCTGGCAGCAACTGGTCGACCGGGGTTTGCGCATTATTGCTGGCTCGGATGCCCCGGTAGAAGCAGGCGATCCCCGCATCGAATTCTATGCCGCAGTGGCTCGCAAGCGGCTCGATGGCAGTTCCGGATCAGGCTGGCATCCGGAATTGGCAGTATCCCGTGAAACGGCGTTAAAAATGTTAACTATCTGGCCCGCATGGGGCGCGTTTCAGGAAGACCTGCGTGGCAGTATCGAAGTCGGCAAGCTGGCAGATTTCACCGTCTTCGACAGTGATCTGATGAATATTGATGAGGCGGAGATTCTCACTAGCGAAAATGTGATGACCATCGTGGGTGGGCGAATTACCTACCAGAACAACTAACCAGAGACCAAGCCGGACGACTTTATAATGCGGCGAGTCAAGCCTTGCCAATAAAAAGCAAGTTCGACATTTTTTGGAGTAGCGAAAACCTATGAATCTGCACCGTCCCAGTCAAGCATTAACCCGCCGCTCAGTTGGTGAGCGTTTACTTGGCGCTGCCACATTAATCATATCTTCGTTGTTATGGATGGAAGCTGCGACAGCACAATCTGCAGAACGCCCGCGAGCAAGAGATGCGGGCTTACAGGTTGGCATTTTTACTCCGGGTGAATACAACGCCATTACAGATGTCGCTGGCGTGATGGTGGGACAGGAAACCGTCATTCGCGGCGACGATATCCGTACCGGTGTCACAGCTATCATTCCGGCGTCGGGTAATCTCTACAATAATCCGATACCAGCTGCCGTTCATGTCGGCAATGGCTACGGCAAGATGACCGGGATTAGCCAAATCCGCGAGCTGGGTGAGATCGAGACGCCAATTCTGCTGACCTGTACCCTGTGTGTGTGGAGTGCAGCCAACGCGCTAAAAGACTGGGTCTATGAGCAGCCGGGCATGGGGGAAGACACTATCAATCCGGTAGTCGGCGAGACCAACGATGCCAGAGTCAATAATATGTGGGCCGATCCGATTCAACATGCCGAGGTGTTTGCAGCGTTGAACAATGCTGCCGGTGGTCCGGTCGCTGAAGGCAGTGTCGGTGCTGGCACCGGTACCCAGGCATTTGGCTGGAAAGGCGGTATTGGCACCAGCTCCCGCGTGTTACCCGAATCACTGGGCGGCTATACCATCGGCGTGCTCGTGCAAACCAATTTTGGTGGCATCATGGCCATCAATGGCGCGCCGGTTGGACGGGAGTTGGGCACTTATTCATTTCGCAATCAGGTCATGCCTGCCGGCGATGGCGACCGCGAAGACGGTTCAATAATGATTGTTGTTGCAACTGATGCCCCTGCATCGCCGCGTAATCTTGAACGTATCGCAAGCCGGGCAATTATGGGGCTCGGACGCACAGGTTCCTATGCCAGTAACGGCTCGGGCGATTATGTGATTGCGTTTTCCGCCCATCCGGCCGTGCGCAAGCCACGAGTCAGTGCCAGTCCGACGCCCATCCCTGATTTATCAAACGGCTCTATGTCGCCACTTTTTGCAGCAACCGCTGAAGCTACAGAAGAGGCGATCTACAACGCTATATTCAAAGCCACCACTGTGACTAGTTCACGTGGTGAGTTGCAGGCTGTGCCGCTGGAAGAAGTTCTGGCTATTCTGGAAAAATACCGGGCATTGCATTGGAGCGATGGGCTGCCTGATTAGAACGAGTCTGCGCACGCTGAAGGCTGTCTTTTTAATGACACTTTTGTCATGAAAAAGTAATTGGCTCTGCTGCCGCTTCCATGTTGCACTTGCCGATTTTGGTGAAGTGTCAGGTGTGCACAGCAGTCTACTATTCACAAATCAATAATAACTCTTTGCAACAATCCATTTCGCTTTTGGTATTACTTTCTGATGGGAGTTTAGTATGAGTATCAAGATTGGCATCAATGGTTTTGGCCGTATTGGGCGACTGGCAATGCGCGCTGCCTGGGACTGGCCGGAACTGGAATTTGTGCATGTCAATGACCCGGCCGGTGATCCTGCAACACTGGCGCACTTGCTGACTTTCGATTCGGTGCATGGGCGCTGGCAACATGAGGCTGTCGCTGGAGATGAAGCGATTCTGATCGATGGCAAGTCTGTCAGTCTAAGCCATAATCTGGCTATCGAAGATACTGACTGGTCTGATTGCGATGTTGTAATCGAAGCCAGTGGCAAAATGCGCAAAGTCGCCTTGCTCGAAGGCTATCTGACACAGGGCGTGAAAAGAGTCGTAGTCAGTGCGCCAGTGAAAGAGGCGGGCGTCTTGAATATTGTCATGGGCGTTAACGATCACCTTTATAATCCCGAGCAGCATAAAATAGTCACCGCTGCATCTTGCACGACTAACTGCCTTGCTCCAGTGGTCAAGGTGATTCATGAGAATCTTGGACTACGGCACGGCAGTATTACCACTATTCATGATGTCACCAATACGCAAACCATTCTCGATGCGCCCCATAAAGACCTGCGCCGTGCCAGAGCCTGTGGCATGAGTCTGATTCCTACCAGCACTGGCTCTGCCACCGCCATAATGGAGATCTTTCCCGAACTTGAGGGCCGCCTCAATGGCCATGCGGTACGAGTACCTTTGGCCAATGCGTCGCTCACCGACTGCGTTTTTGAAGTTGAAACAAAAACGACAGTGGAGCAAGTGAACCAGTTGTTCAAGGCTGCCAGTGAGACTGGTCCGTTACAAAATATTCTGGGTTACGAAGAACGCCCGCTGGTCTCGATTGATTACAAGACAGATCCACGCTCCAGCATTATCGATGCCTTGTCGACGATGGTAATCAATGAGACTCAGGTCAAGATTTATACCTGGTACGACAATGAGTGGGGATACGCCAACCGCACCGCCGAACTGGCTTTGAAAGTCGGGCGTGCAGACCAGAGCGCTTGATCATGTGGCAGCAGCAATCGGCAGCAGTTCGTCAATATCTGGTTGTCACCGGTAACTACTGGGCATTCACACTGACGGACGGCGCATTGCGCATGCTGGTCGTACTGCATTTTCATGGCCTGGGCTATTCGCCACTGGATATAGCCTTACTGTTTCTGTTCTATGAAATTTTCGGCGTGATCACCAATCTGGCTGGTGGTTGGTTAGGGGCTTACCTTGGCTTGAACCGAACCATGCAATTCGGTTTGATCATACAGGTGATTGCCTTGTCGATGCTCTTGGTACCGGCGAATATGTTATCCGTGCCATGGGTTATGGCGGCACAAGCCCTGTCGGGCATCGCCAAGGACCTTAACAAGATGAGTGCCAAGAGTTCGATCAAACTCTTGGTACCCGCCGATGCGCAAAACACGCTGTATAAATGGGTGGCCATACTCACCGGGTCAAAAAATGCCTTGAAAGGGGCTGGCTTTTTTCTTGGCGGACTATTGCTGGCAGCATTTGGATTCACAGCAGCGGTGTTGATGATGGCGGTCGCGTTGGCCCTTGTGTGGGTGGTGAGTCTGGTTTTGCTCAAGCAGGATATCGGCAAGACCAAGGCAAAGCCGAAGTTCCGCGATGTGTTGTCCAAGAGTCGCACGATCAATATTCTTTCCGCAGCACGTATGCTGTTATTCGGGGCTCGCGATGTTTGGTTTGTGGTCGCGCTGCCGGTATTCCTGTCGCAAACTTTGCAGTGGAATCATAGCCAGACTGGCGGTTTTCTGGCGCTTTGGGTCATAGGGTATGGTGCGGTGCAGGCCTACGCACCTCGACTTACCGGTGCCAGTAAAGGACTTCTCCCAGATGGCAAGGCAGCTACGCTCTGGGCAGCAGCGCTCACTTTGCTGCCGATATTGATCGCACTCGCATTGGCAGCGCAAATGCCGGCAGCAGTGGTTTTAGTTGGCGGGCTACTGTTGTTCGGCGTCGTCTTTGCCATTAACTCATCCATGCACAGTTACTTGATTGTCAGTTACGCTGGCAGCGAAGGCGTTTCACTGGATGTCGGTTTCTATTACATGGCCAATGCCGCAGGACGTTTGATAGGCACTGTGCTTTCCGGCTGGGTATTTCAATTGGCTGGAGAGGGCACAGCTGGGCTTACAGCGTGCCTCTGGATTTCTGCGGCGATGTTAGCCGGGACGGTTTTGATCTCGTGCTGGTTGCCTAATGCTGGATCACCCGACAGCACGTCGCTTACGTAGTGGGAACAGCTGGGTATCTGGGCGGGATTATGATGAGCCAGTCAGCCAAATTCTCGATAGTGGATCAGGGCTGGCTATTTACCAGTTCCGGGGCATTGCTTACCAGCATCTGCACTTGGTGTTGTAGCTCTGCATAGCGTTCAGAGTTCAGGTCGAGTGTGGCCAGCGCGCGCGTAGTATCTTCCAGTCTTGTCCGGGTTTCACTGTCAGGTTGCTGGAAATAAGCAATTACACTGTCTTCTGCGCGCACCAACAGTGCTTGAGTCTTTTCATCGGCGCCAAGCGAAAATGCTCTTAACAGATCCTGGTAATTGAGTTTGGCGTTCAGCGAGACTGCATGACTGCGTAGAAAGTCTGCAATTGTGAGTTCGTATTGCGCGGCGGCTGCCTGCCATTGCTCTGCCTGTTGCAGCATGCTGGCTCGCATTTCCGAATCCACCTCCGCCGGCGGGAATGACAGTGCCCGAGCATGCCGTAACATTTCGATGTGTTCGTATTGCAGGAAATCGTAGTGGGCTACTTCGCCTGAGCGTATCCGCTGCATCTCATTTTCAATACGTGACGGGGCAGATGACGTAATTTCCAGCGTCAGCTTATAGTCCTTGCTGTGCAAGTCGCTCAAGATTTCTGCGTCGGGCAAATCTGGCCGAGCGCTTTGCGGAGGTTGATCATTACTGACAGTGCGCTGCTTGACGCTGCAGTCCATAGTAACGCCATAGCGACCACCCGCAGCACAATCGCCTATCATGCCCTGACTGTCGCCAAGTGCACGCAAGAATGAAACGATATCGTCAATATCATGGTTGTCCAGATAACGGCCTGATTGATGGCGCGCCATTTGGTCGACTGCCTGTTGCAGAGAAGTGACGCTGCCATCGTGATACCAGGGGCCGGTGTTGGCTACGCTATGCAAGGTCGGCACTTTGAAAACATGGCGGTCCTGTTCCCGTCCGGTGCGTCCAACTAAGCCCAAATCCGCGTCGGATGCTGGTCGATCAGCATCGAACCAGGCCTTGGCGGTACCCAGTTTTTGGAAGGAATTACCGCCCAGATTCACGCCGTTGTGGCAGCTGGCACAACCGACTTCAACAAAGCGTTTTTGGCCCCGTTGGGCGCGGCGACTCAGGCTGCTGGTCTCTTCATCAAACTGTCTTAGGTAAGGTGTGCTCACGCCAGTAAAATTCATGATTTCGTAGTAGGCGATAGCATCGGCGAGATTGGCGGCCGTGATGCCATCGGGGTACAGTTCGGCGAAGCTGTTTGCATAGTTCGGGATGGCTTGCAATACGGCAACTGCGCTGGGTAGATCGTGATCGAACTCAACTGGATTCTGAATCGGCTCTAGTGCCTGGTCCTGCAGAGTCAGAGACCGACCATCCCAGAACTGGCGAAAATTCAATGCGGCATTGAAGATAGTGGGGGCGTTCAGCGTGCCGCGTGCCCGACCCACACCAAAAGAGACCGGTTGGCGATCAACGCCGCCCAGTAGACCAACATGGCAAGTGCTACAGGCGACCGATCCATCGCGCGACAGCCGTCTTTCATTGAACAGGTCAAAACCCAGCTGTAGCCTCGCTGCCTCCAGCGAATCGCTACCCACTTCAGGGATTACGCGGAATACTTCGTTGGCCGACGCGTGGTCAATATCACCCTTGATTAATGATGCGTCGCCCCGGGCATGGTTGAATTCAAGCCAGGCCGCACGAATTTCAGCGGTGCTGGCCGAATTACCGTCTGCCCAGGCAGTCTGTATCGCGCTCATCAGGATGAAACTGGCGATGGCGTATTTGATCATAAACACTTGTACCCGACAGGATTGCTGAAATTATATTGCTTTTCGCAGGATAGCCGCCAGCCCTTCCTTGCCACTTTCTTGCTCCTTTACTTGCTCTTTCCAATTGCAAAACATACCCAATGATATTGCAAATCGGAAATGCTCAGCAAAACCCATCGATTGCGGGGCGGGGTACTTGCCGGGCTGCTGGTGAGAGATTTTGACAGTGAGTTCAGTAATCAAGATTTAGCCGAGCTGATGACGCTGCCAGCTCGATTCGTTGCTTAGCTGGAACTCCAGGTCGTTCTCCTGCCAGTGGTAAGTTCGAATCGCAACTGAATCCTCATCAAAGCGCAGTTCGTTAAACGCATTGCATTCAGAGCGTGTTCTCGATGATGTCGCGGTACCGGCATGGACCGTGAGCGTGGTGGATTCGAGCATGTTGTTCCAGGACACATGACGATGTCCCGTGAGCAGAAGATCAATCTTTTCTTCCAGAAATGAAGCCAACGCAGTATTGGCGCGACCCACGACTGATTCGCCTTCAACATCTTCAGGGAGTACGAAAGGGTGATGTGCGACGACAATTTTCCATTTGTTGTGGTGGGGAGCAAAAAAATCGGCAATCTCAGTCAGCTGCTGCTTATTGATACGGCCATTCCTGATAGTGAAGCTACGTGTTGTATCAATACCGAGTATCGCCAGGCTGTCTGATGTAAAGCGAGAAAAGTGATCGCTACCGAAGTGACGATTAAAGTGACGATGCGGATCAATGAAGCGACGCCACAGGTTCCACAAAGGCACATCATGATTGCCGGGCACTATGAGACGCGGGCAGTCATGTAATGAAGCTATGAACGCCGCCACCTCTTCAAACTGATGTGGACGCGCGCGTTGCGTGAGGTCTCCCGATACCACTAGCAGGTCGGGTTGCAAATCGCTTATACGTTTTTGCAGAGGCGCAAGTGTTGCGCCATTCAGCGCACCAAAGTGCAGGTCGGAGATCTGTACGAGCGTTGTAGTCATGGGGTGCGGAATCGATAGCAACCGGGCAGTGATTTAAAAATCAATTTGTCATCTACTGTGACACTTTCGCCATCCAGCGTCATAGGTGTGCCGGCAGGGATTTCAATAGTAACCTCTTTGCTACGTTGTACTTCCAGCAGCGCTATTTCTTTGGGATGAAAGATAATGGCTCTCAACATCAATACAAAGAACTCAAATCGGTTCGTAGGCTTCGGGAGATAGATCACTATCTCGCCACTGTCCAGTCGAGCTTTCTCAAACAGCGGTAGCTTGTCGTTGTTGGCCAAAGCAAACGAAATCACTTTGCCTGATTGCACTTCACCGTCGATAGTGAGTTTGAATCTGACATGCCGCCAGCTCTGCATGACTTCATAGCCGGACACGCTGGTATCGACAATCCAGCGGATAAATTTCGGCCAGTGTAGATGGCTCTTGCGTCGTTGTTCGCGTTTTTTCGTCAGAGCTGGATACAAACCAACCGAACAGACATTAAAAAACAGCTGTCCGTTCATTTCGACCGCATCGATCTCCACATCCTTGCCATCAATCACTACCTGCAATGCTGCGGCGATATCGAGAGGAACATCCAGGCTTCGAGCCAGCAGGTTGGCCGTTCCAACGGGCAGAATCCCGAGGCTGTGCCCGCTATCTCGCAATAACTCGGCGCAGCGTCGGACAGTGCCATCGCCGCCTCCGACGACTACGATTGCAGAGTCTTGTTCGGCAATGTCTTTCACGCATTGATCTATCGCATCCGGGTCGAGAATGTGCAGCGCGACACCGCGACCTTCCTGCTGCCATTGCTGCGATGTTTGCTCAATCAGCTCCAGATTCGGTTGGGCGCCACCTGCATTCTTGTTGATTATTAAGTGGATGCTGTGTTCTGGATTAGTATTCGATTTTGAGTCAGACATTGAAGTTGCTCTTTCCTTGAGAGACTGACAGTCCAGCGGCGGGGTTTATAAAATCAAAGATTCTACAAATCCTTCGCGTTTCTTCGTCAGTGTTTTGCTACACTAAAGGCCATTCAATACTAGCATCTACCTCCCACTGTTCGAGAGTCCCATGACAGGTTATTTCAGGCTATTGAGCGACCGCTGGCCAGCTATGGCCTTTGGGTTTTTGGCCGTATTCTGGGGCAATGTCGGGCAAACCTTCTTTCTTGGCGTATTTAGTGCGCCTATCCAGCAATCGCTTGGTCTTACTTCTGGTACTTATGGTGCAGTGTATTCGCTCGCCACGCTGGCAAGTGCCATCACTGTCGTGTGGGCGGGCAGCCTGATTGACCGTGTTTCGCTGCGTCGCTACACCACTGTCCTGTGTCTGGGGCTCGCACTGGCGACGTTTCTTATGTTCAACGCTGCCGATGTCATCATGCTGGCTGCCGGATTTTATTGCCTTCGTCTTTTTGGTCAGGCATTGCTCCCTCACACAGGCATGACCACAATGGCGCGGGCCTTTGATGACAATCGAGGCAAGAGTCTGAGTGTGGCATCTTCGGGTGTGCCGGTGGGCGAAATTATCATGCCCTTGTTAGGCGTGACGCTGATCGGCTTGGTGGGCTGGCAGAATACGTTTTTGTCGCTGTCGTTGTTTATGTTAGTGCTGGTGCTGCCGCTCATGCGCTTGTTGTTGCGCTTGGCCCAATTTCCAGACTTGCCTGAGCACCACGAACCTGATGCCACCAAGGCGGTGAAGCCTGCCCAAGCCAGAATGCTATTGTTGTCAGACAGGCGTTATTGGCTGGCGTTGCCAGGACTCATGGCGCCACCCTTTATAGTTACCGGGATTTTTATCCACCAGGATTATGTCGTTGCCAGTCAGGGTTGGACGCTGGAGTGGTTTGCGTTGTGTTTTGTGGTTTATGGCACCGTACACTGGTTGACGTCTTTGTGTGTAGGCGTGTTGGTCGACCGATTTACCGCCGTGCGATTGCTGCCTTTTTATTTACTGCCAATGGCGCTGGGCCTGGTCGCTCTGGCAACCTTGTCCGGTTTTTGGGTGGCGATGCTATTGATGATTCTGATGGCGATGACAATCGGAAGCATACCTTCCATCATTGGGGCGCTGTGGCCAGAGATGTATGGTGTCGAGCATCTGGGTACTATCCGGTCCATGAACATGGCACTCAGTGTATTTGCGACATCCCTGTCACCGATTGTTTATGGGTTGTGTATCGACAATGCAGTGCACCCGGATGTCTTGTTTATGGCTAGCGCTGCTTACGTTGTACTGGCAGCGATTCTGATTGGCAAATCCTACCGAGCCCCCTCTCACTCTACCGACTGAGGCTCAATCCTGACAATTGCTTGAAGTGAAGTAGTCCCCAGCATCCTCTTCAGACAAGACATTATTGCAGGCTCTGAATCGTAGTAGAGCTACTCCGTCTGTATTTGCTTTGCTGCGATTCATTCGATTGGCAACACGAATATACTGTTTAGCGCATCTTCAAATATCAGGAATCCGGTTTTTATATACCAGTGCAGGCTACCCAATATCTCCGGAATTTCCAGATATTGATGTGGTCTTTTATCGCGCCGTAGGTCGCTTTTTGGCAAATTGTTCGCTGCTCACTTTTTTATTGCATAGATTCTGTAGTTGGGGGTGATACCTTCGGCCACCATAGATATACTGTTGATCCAATTATAGATGTTATGAATATGACATCTTTCCAAAAGTATTGAGGATAAAAGGTATAGATCACGCCCAAGTCGGACAAAATAAAAGGCGGGAAAGGCTCAACTGATGATCAACCCACGATATTTGGGGTTACGACTACATCAGTCAAATCCGGTAAAGGCAATGATCGAATCGAAGACCGGGGTGGAGCGGAAGACAAAGTCAGCAGTGGTGCGGGTGACGACGTTATCGCTTTTTATTACTCAGGGAATGAAGCCGGACTAAACGACTACGACGGTGACAAGGACTCCGATACCCTGGAACTGCATTTTACTCGCGCCCAATGGATGCAATTGAACCCGCTAATCCAGACTGACCTCGATGCCTTTATCGCACATTTAGCCACTGCCACCAAAAAAGCCTATGCCTTTGCAGCGATCGGTGTCGAGGCCTCAGAATTTGAACATATCCGCTTGTTTGTTGACGATGTGGAGCTGTCGCCGCAAGACGACTCAGTGATGGTTACTGATGATGCCGCCAGTCTGACCGAGAACAACGAGATTAGAGGCAGCGTTCTGATTAATGACACTGTGCCCGATCTGGTTCGCCAAGTGGAGCTGGTGAGCGCACCAATAACTCGCGGTGCTCTCACTCTCAATAGTGATGGTAGCTACGCTTTCGCAACTGGTAATGATTTTGAGGGGTTAGCGCTGGAAGAGCCCGCCACCGTGTCTTTTACTTACCGAGTCACGGATGCCACCGGCGATCACAATTCCGCGACGATGGAATTGACGATCATCGGCCAGAACGATGCTCCGGAAATGCTTGATACCACAACACAGATTGTTGAGGACGGCCCGGTGGCCGAAGTCGATTTGTCATTGCTGGGTTCAGATATCGACAGTGATGATCAGGGCGATACGCTTATCTATAGCATTACCACCCCTGCAGCAGTTGGTCAGGCGAGCATCGATAATACAAACTTGTTGATTGCCGGCGGTAGTGATTTTCAGTACCTGGCTGTTGGTGAGACTGAAGACATTGCTATCGGCATCACAGCCACAGATAAACATGGCGCCACCGCAAGTAGCACTGTGTCAGTCACGGTGTCGGGTAGCAACGATTTACCACAACTGAGTCCTGATGTGGCGGATGTCATTGAGGACGGCGCTGTCACTATTGCTGTGTTGGCCAATGATAGCGACGTCGATGCCAGTGACATCTTGCGCATTACAGAGGCGGCCGGTGCTGCGCACGGTAGTGTACAACTTGTGGATGGTGATGATGCGGACACGCTGGCCAATGATTTGTTGCTTTACACGCCCGATGTGGATTTTAGTGGGACGGACTCGTTTGTCTATACGGTGGATGATGGCAATGGTGGTGTTGTCTCGCAAACAGCGACTGTCAATATCGCCGCTCGCGCTGGTGCACCGGTTGTTTCCCACGAGATTATAGCTGGCGCCACAGCGACGCAATTTACCCTGCGCGTCACCGCCAACCAGACCGACCTGGATGGCTCGGAAGTCATTGATCGCATTGAATTGTTTGGCAGGACAGCTGAAGGCAACGCAGTTGATCTATCGCCCTACGTGGCCAGTACCCAGTGGACACCCGTTACTGCCAGTGGTTCTGCTACTGCCGATTTCCAGTTTAATTTGCCTGCCGGATCAGCCAGTGATTTTGAAGTTACTGCCCGGGCTATTGCCAAAGAGCCGAGCAATGGTGACGAAGCCCATAGCGAGACCGGCTTCACTTTGGCTGCCAGCGGAGCCTCTGCGTCCAGCCAATATGCATTTCACGCCACCGATCAGAGTATCTGGTCCAACGGTAACGCATTCAATTACAACGGCGCATTCAATGCCAATGGTGAACTCACCGAGTCTGCCGATTTTGGAGCCTCAGTAATTGGTCCTATCGATATTCGTGTTGCGGGTACAGGCGCGACCACACACTTTTCTACGCAATTTCGTACCGATATTGATATCGATCTGGGTACCCAGAGCCGATTCGGCGTCAATGGCGGGGAAGTGGATGCAATATTGAATTACTCCACCGATGTCACCTCGACTCTGAACAAAACGACAGATGTACTCTCTATCCAGACTCAGGCACACAACTATCTGCCAGCCAATGGCTTTAGCGCCTCCACGCCGAATATTTATTTTGAACAGGCGCTGACAGACTTTGCGCTGGACATGGGTTTCGGCCTGTATTTTTGGGGCTATCTGCATCTGCATTACACAGCAGGCACACAGCATGTGGTCAATATGTCAAACATATGGGATGGACTAAGTATTGGCTCGCCTGATGTCGGTATCGACCTCGGTAGCGCATTCGGCTCGGATGGGCTCAGCCTCGTGCGCTATGACGGTAATGCGCTGCATTTGCTGGAGGGACTCTACACACAAACCGAATACTCCGGCACCAAGGAAGACGGACTGCGCAATGAGCTGTTCTCATGGACGCTTAATTCCCATGACTTTACCAACTACTCCGAGAGTGTGAACTGGGGTGGTAATCAGGTGACAGGCACTGAAGCGCGCAATTTTGCCAGCATCAGGTTTGATCTGGACGGCATTGTTGCGCATATGCGCAATCAGCCGAATCCGGTGCATCAGGAGCTCGATACCGTCCCAATCGGGCCATTGACGGTGGGCGCCAATGCCGAGCTGCTGGATATTGATCTGGTGCTGTCGGCAGGCTATCGCCAGGACAACTTCCTGCAACCGGGGCAGTTGAAGGGCATTGTCGTTTTTGAAGACGATAGCCGTATCAGTTTCAATTTTGGGGATGAGATCAATGTGAGCAACGCCTCTGCCAGAGATGCCAATGGCGATGGCCGCATCGACTACCTGTTTGAAATGAATCCCGATGCGCAATTTCAAACCAATGCCTTCATTGATTTGTCCTTGCGTGATGAGGTGGATATCCTGACTGCCAGCGTCAATGGTGGTGTAGAAGGGTTTGGCGGCATTGGTTTGAGTCAGGGCCCGATCAAGGAATTCAATGGGACTGTGATTGACCAGACTGTGCCTATTCAGTTGGTTGGTAACAGTTTTGCGCTAAATGTGGGTACCGCGGAATCGGAGTTATGGATGTTGGGGTAGGTTCCGCAACCTTGCACCCATCAATGTGTATCTAGACTTCCGGCAAGTTGGGCCTTGGCTGGTCGGGCAACCGTGAAATCATCGCTTGAGGCAGATTGAATTACGAAATTGACGTGTGCTACCCTATTATTTCGTATATTCGGGAAATAGCAAATAACATGGTAGTTAACAGTGCACCAACACGACGCGTGGAAGAGTCCTTGCAGTTTGCGGCGCTGGGGAATGAGTTACGGCTCAGAGTATTCCGCCTCGTAATAGCCCAGGGCAAACCGGGTATCGCCGCCGGTAAAATCGCCGAGCAATTGCAGGTTCCAGCTTCTACTCTCTCATCACATCTTAAAACCTTGCAGCAGGTCGGCCTATTGATTGCGACTAAAGAGCAGCAGAAGCTACTTTATTCAGTCGATCACAACACTGTTCGCGGACTCGTCAAATTTTTGGTACAGGATTGTTGTCAGAATCAACCTGAACTCTGTGGTTTGCAATTCTCCGGGGCATGTGACTCATGATCTTGTCTCGTTCTGCGGGGCTGTTGGCCATTTGCCTATTGATTGTAGGGCCAGCAGGGCCTGTGGTTGGGCAACCCGAGCCCGAATACAGTGTCGAAGGCAGTAGTCGGGTTCGATTTGAAAATCTGGATGGCCAGTTTCGCCAGGGATTGGTTGGCAGCGATCAAGTGCTTGCCATGCGCACTTTGGTGCAGGGCAATGCCAACTTTGGCCGCTGGACAGCGACTGGGGAACTGCAGGATTCACGCGCCTATCTGGATGATGCAGGCTCGGCTGTCAGTACCAGTCTGGTGAATAGTATGGAGATTATTCAGGCGTCTGTTACCTATCACTCAAAAACCAATCGCCAAGGCCTGTTTGCGCAATGGCAAGCCAAGCTGGGCCGCTTCACACTGGATATTGGTAGCCGGCGATTTACTGAGCGCAATGGCTATCGAAATACAATCAATACCCACTCCGGAGTGCACTGGATTGGCGAATTCGACGGGGGCGCGCAAATGCACGCCTTTTATGTCGCACCAGACGATAGAAAGCCGTCTGGGCGCACAGACCTGATCGACAATCGGATTCTGTTGGACAGTGCTTCTGACACTCGACGTTTCTGGGGCGTTCACTATGAGCGTCCGGCGATATATGAGGATATCCAACTGGATGTTTTTGTCTATGGACTGAATGAGACTGACGGCGAACAGCCGACACTGGATCGATCTGTATTCGCGCCGGGATTCCGACTGTTGCGATCGCCGCATTCTGGTGAGTGGGATTTTGAAATCGAAACTGCCATCAGGAGGGGGCAGCAATCAATCAGTACTGCCGCAGAATCAGATACTGTCGATGTGCGTGCCGCTATGCTGCATGCCCAGATTGGCTATACCTTTGCGTCCGCATGGAATCATCGTCTGTCACTTGAGTTCAATCTGGCAACTGGTGATGATGCACATACTTCGCAATATGAACGTTATGACAGATTTTATGGCACACGTCGCGGTGATCTTGGTAATACCAGTATTCATGGGCCCATCACGCGGTCTAATGCGTCCATAATGGGCATTCGCTATCGCTTTGCGCGGGGCAGAACCGATGGGCGTATTGTTGTACAGAATGCGTTGCTGGAATCGGCCACGGATCAATGGATTACTGCGCGGCATCAAGATGCTTCAGGCGGATCAGGGCGAGAAATTGGTCAGACGTTGGACTTTCGGGTACGTCACTGGTTAAAGACCGACCGGCTTCGCTTTGAAGTGGGTGGTTCTGCTTTACTGTTTGGCGAGTTTGTCAAATCTGTGTCCGGCGGTCCAGAGGGTGCGCGTACGCTCTACGGTTATAGTCAGATAGAGTTGTTCTTCTAGACTGATATAAAATCCACCAAGCGGTGGCATGTTAAGACTCTGTGCTCGCGATTTTGGTGCGGTACTCAGTGAGTAATAAACGAATCGGATTCCGAGAAGAATGGTAGTGATTCAAAGCTGTTACCGAATCGCTCTATTGCTAGTGCTTGCACTGGACACGCCGGGGCATCATGGTATTACCATGGCTCATTTTGTCGATCCGGGAGATGAGGGGCAATTCACCAACTACCCGAATCGATTGCACGGTGTGATGCCGACAAAAGGCCAGAATCAACCTGAGTCCTATTGCATGCCGTGAGTGCGTTAATTGTGATTGGGCTTGATGCTGGTAGTATCAGATAATGCCAGATAGACACGAATCACATTCTAAGATAATTTCCCACCATCCTTGCTCTAACATGACTGATCGGCGCCGCTTGCTGACTGGTCTGGAAGCGAAGTAATAAAAAGCGTAGCAATAAATAGACGGCGGAACCATGGAAGCTGAACTGCAACAGGCTCAACAGATTTACGACCTGATCGTTAATTATCTGGTTACTTACAGCTTTCAGATACTGGCGGCCATTATCATCATGATTGTCGGCAACGTGGTGGCTAACAAAGCTGCAAACTTTCTGGAAGCGTTTCTGGTCAAGAAGGGCTTCGATGTCACGCTTAGTCATTTTACCGCCAGCTTCCTGAAAGTAGTGATCATCGCCTTCGCCGCTATTATTGCGCTGGGCAAACTGGGTATCAGCATCACGCCGTTTGTGGCCGCGATCGGTGCATTGTCGTTGGGTGCCGGTCTGGCGTTGCAAGGCTTGCTATCCAACTATGGCGCTGGTGTCAGCATTATTATCGTGCGGCCGTTTGTTGTCGGCGATACGATATCCGTTCAGGGCGTCACTGGTGTAGTCAAGGAAGTGAAGCTGGCTTATACAGTGCTCACTAACGAAGACGAAGTTGACATTACCATTCCCAACAAGCATATCGTTGGTGAAATTATTCACAACTCCAAGGCCAACACCATTATCGAGTCTACGGTGGGCATCGCTTATGATTCGGATGTCGAAGCAGCGTTAGCTGTTATCACGAGAGCCATTTCGACAACTCCGGGGGTGGGTCTGGAAAAGGCTCCGCAAGTGGGCATCAACGAATTTGGCGACAGCAGCATCGACATTGGTCTGCGCTATTGGGTGCCGACTACTGAGTTGTTTACTATCAAATTTCGCGTCAATCAGGCAGTGTTCAAGGCATTGGCGGACAACAATATCGAAATACCCTTTCCGCAGCGGGATGTGCATTTGATCGGCCAAGATTGAATCGATCCGCAAATCCAGAATGATTGCAGATAAGCGGCTTGCTCGATTCTGGCGTCAGTGCGAATAACGCCCCCATCAATTTATCCGCGGGCAATACCTCGTGTTATGAGCTTAGTGCACTCGGTGCTATCTCGTGGCTAGATACAGTGCTATTGCAGCGAATGACTGTGGCGAATTGAAATAGAGTTGCCTTTCCTGGCAGCGATAGCTGCATTGCTTTACTTCCTGGGGCGAGCTTGCGAGAACGGCTAAAGGAATCTTTCGTTAGTGTCGTAATGAACGCATAAGTTTCCGATTTAGGCTCCAATTTTGTGTTGGATCTGAGTATTGAAAATCGGAAGCTCCAATACAATCAATGGCGATGCAATGATCACAGAAGATGAAATAGTTTGGTCAGACGGACCTGCTGAAAGTAAGCTGAGTAATCAGAATTCTTCTGTAATGCACAGTGCTGCATCTCTGGCGATTGCGCTTGAGAGCGGCGACCTGGGAATCTGGGAGTTGGACGTCCGCACTAGTCACATAGATTATTCTGATGGCTGGTGTGCAATGTTGGGTTTCGAAAAAGGCGAATTAAGTGCTGATTTTTCTACCTGGCAAAAGCTTGTTCACCCGGAAGACAAGATCAAAGCCAAATCAGCCATAGAACTTTACTTGTCTGGAAATACACCTGCCTATTCACTCGAATTCCGGATGCAACACAAGAATGGCGAGTGGCGCTGGATCTCTTCAAAAGGCAAAATATCTTCTACAGATGAGCAAGGCAAGCCGGCCAGAATCGTTGGCACTCATCAGGATATCACTGCGCGAAAGAATGCTGAGATAGCGCTCGCGGAAGAGATTGATCAGTTCAAATCGGCAATGGAGTTCTCATCCATAGGTATTGCCCTGGTGTCTTTGCAAGGTGACTGGCTAAAGGTTAACCCTGCTATCTGCAGGATTGTTGGTTATAGCGAAGAAGAACTCCTGGCGACTGATTTTCAATCGATAACCCATCCCGATGACCTTGAGGCCGACCTGGAATTTGTTACACAAGTCGCATCCGGAGAGCGCGCCAGTTACGAAATGGAGAAACGCTATTTTCACAAGCAAGGCCATACAATTTGGGTGTTGCTAAGTGTCTCTCTGGCGAGAGACAACTCTGGCAATCCCCGTCACTTTATTTCCCAGATTCAGGATATTACTGAGCGTAAGAATGCAGAGTTTCAGGCAGCCAGGTATCTGGAAGAGCTTGAGAGAAGCAATAAGGAACTGGATGATTTTGCCTATATCGCTTCACACGATTTAAGGGAACCGCTCAGGGCAATCAATAACCACTCTCAGTATCTCGTAAAACAGTACACAGGAAAACTTGACGAGAAGGCCTCACGCAGACTTGATCGCCTCGTATATCTCACTCAACGTATGGACAATCTTGTTAATGATTTGCTCGGTTTTTCCAGGCTCGGGAAAATGGAAGAGGAACTGTTTGACACCGATCTTAATCAATTGGTTGCTGAAGAGATCGCCCTGATCTCTGGCAAGAATGAAGACCCCGCTATTTGTATTGAATTGATAGATGAATTGCCGCAGGTCGCCGTGAGCCGGACGCAGATTGCAACAGTATTCAGAAACCTGATTATTAATGGTATTAAGTACAATCGCTCTGCCGTGAAGAAAATAGAGATTGGTATTGAAAGGATATATAAAGACGCGCAGCGAGAATTGAGTAATGTCATCTATGTGCGAGACAACGGCATCGGGATCGACCCTCAGTTCCATGACACCGTGTTTGGCATGTTCAAGCGTTTATCCAATGAGAATATGGAACCCGGGACGGGTGCAGGTCTTGCCTATGTTAAACGGATTATTGATCAGATTGGCGGGACAATATTTATCGATTCAGTCCCGGAAAAAGGGACGACGGTATACTTCACGTTAGGGGAGACTTGATCATGAGTGAGCTGATCGAAAGCGATTTTATTCTTATTGTTGAAGATAGCGATGATGACTATGAGTTCATATCAGACACCTTGTGCGAAGATTTGCCGAATTCAGTGCAGGTTGTTCGCTGCATAAACGGAGCTGATGCTATAGATATATTGCAGAAGAACGTCGTTGATACGAATTCTGCGAGTTGTCGCTGTCGTTTGATTACTCTGGACCTGAATCTGCCCGGAGTTTGCGGAAGAGAGGTGTTATCGTATGTGAAATCTTCACGATGCACAAAATCAATTCCGGTTGTTGTCCTTACAACCTCGAACAATGACAGGGACGTATCAAGTTGTTATCAACTAGGTGCAAATTCCTATGTGCAAAAACCTGTCGATCTTGGCCGATTTGTCGATGCCCTTGAGCAACTGAAGAACTATTGGTTGAACCTCTCTGTGCAGCCAATATGTCTGAAAACACCAGTTACTTAGCCAGATAAAAGTCTGCTTATATTGCCTATTCTCTTGTTTGTTCTCGTAACAACCGCTAAGGAAAATTGCATGTTCAAGCTGAGTGATCGAGAGGAATAGAGTCGCAGTTTGCCTTCGCTATTGCTGGTGCTGCCGCAAATCAGCCTGGCTCACAATGCAATTGCTCAGTCGGAATCGTGTCAGTCAGGCACAGACCGAGCAATTTGATGATCACTGTAAGGCGAAATCCTGCTCCGCTAGAGCTTGTTGAATGATTTCACTTCATTGCCCAGTGCTTGATAGTAGTGTTCGATACCTTCTTTCAGGTGTTCCCAGGAATCTTCGCCGGCTTCGGCCAGTTCTTCCAGTTTGTCTCCGACCCGGTCTGATAGCTCACTAACTTTCTCAAGTTTGCTGTGATGCTCTGAAGTCAATTCTGACTCTGCAGCTTCGATATCCTTTTTAATAGCATCCACTTCAGCTTCCAGCTTGGCCAGCTTGGCTCTAACCTGTTCTTCATATTCTCGACGTTTACTCATCGATGATCTCCTGTATTTTTTTGTCGATACATTAATCGCATGTGTATTACTCAGTCTTCTTTTAACGCTTTTGGCGATTGCCGATGTTGATGTGCATCATGATTTGCTTCTGCCATCAGCAGGAAATCCTGCCCGCACAAACAATGTATTGCTCCAAATATGAGAGCGTATTGCGGAATTTAAACCTCTTGATCGACTGGAGCCCAGATAATCAGTTAAGTAGAAGAGCGCCGCGATTGATCACTGGCTATGTGCTTTGTGTCATGGGGCTGTTCAGCTCATGTTTCACACAGCGACGTTAAGAAGTATTTTTAGCGCGATATCTGGTGAATGTTTCACATGGGAAGTGGGGTTGAAATTTTTTCCTCGGTGCCTAAGGTAATTACTAACGCGCAGGAATTCTTGATGAGTTTCTGCAGAACTCATGACGCAGAAATTTTACTAGTTAGTATTTTACAAGTTAGTAAGAGTACAGAGATTGAACTCAAGAAGGTCGATAAGGAGGTTACATGAAACTTACCCACATTGCAGCTTCAGCAGCGGTGCTTACCACATCCTTGGCATCCGGTGTCGCGATGGCGCAGAACCCCAGCCCCTACATGCAGCCGAACGATACATGGATTAGTATCAATGGCACTGTCGAGGACGTATCCCGTAATGCCTTTAATCTGAATTATGGCGATGGGGCCGTAATCGTTGAAATGGACGACGGTGACAGGGATGGCGATGCCTATCGGCTCGAGAAAGGTGATGAAGTGACGGTAAGCGGTCTGATCGACAATGACTTTTTCGAAACCACATCTATTGAAGCGAGCAGTGTGTTTGTTGAGAAGACGAATACACACTTCTATGTGAGCCCGAGAGACGAGGAAGATTATCCGGGTTGGTACAGCTTTAATCCCGCCCCCGGTGAGGTCATTGCTCAGGGTGTAGTCAGTAAAGTTGATGATGACCACTTTACTATCAACAGAAACGACGAGTCACTACAGGTAAGCGTGCTCTTTATGGATTCCAATCCGTTGGATGATGTTGGCTACCATCGTATCGAAGTCGGTGATGTCGTTCAGGTCAGTGGCGACCTCGAGTGGAGGTTCTTTGACAATGCCGAGTTGGAAGCCGATTCGGTGGTCACACTGGTCAACTCATAGCCCATCCATAGCCTATGAGCTTACGGTTGGTATAAAAATCCGATAGAAATATCGACTTGGCGAAAGGGAGAGTTCTTGAGACTCTCCCTTTTTTAATGACCGTCTATAATAAGCCGTAAAGCGCCGTCTCGCCCGGATGCGAATGGCCCATGAAATTACTGTGCTTACTGGCCTTATTGCTCTACCCACAAGTAAAGAGTTGGGCCGGCAAGCAATCCAGCAAAGGATTGCGCGCGTATTCACAGTATGAGTCGGAATATTAGTCAGAGTCAGTTTGACAAGATGCCGGATACCGGATCAATAGGGTCAGGCCCGCAGCTGACCATCTTTTATGACAGCACATGCCCGCTGTGTGTCAGTGAAATGCAGCAGCTACGAGCGCTGGATAGCCAGTCGCAAGGCCCTGATCGGATTGCTTTTGCAGACATCCATGAGGAAGGCTTCAGGGATTGTTATCCCGAGATAGATCCGCAGCAAGCGGACCGTATTCTCCACGGACAGTTAGCCGATGAGACTTTGCTGCTTGGCCTCGATGTTACTTGCTGTGCCTGGCAACTGGTCGGTCGCAAGCCCTGGCTGAAAGTGTTGCGCTGGCCAATATTACGGTTGTTGGCTGACGGGGCGTATTGGCTGTTTGCTGGCAATCGCTACCGTCTGTCCTGGTTACTAACAGGGCGGCGTCGTTGTTCATCCTGTGAGCTACGAGAGCAATGAGCACTCTACAGAATGCCTCCCTCGTTGTAGGTGCGGGTAGCAAGATTGCGCAGGCACTTATCGCTGAGTTGGCGGATAGTGATAGCGAGCATCCTGTCGTTGCAGTAAGCAGAACAGCAAACCCGGAGTTGTCGCAACGGATGGGTAGCAATCTCCGTTGGCTTATCAGTGACTACAGTGAACAGTCCATCAATGATATTGGACGATTGCTGCAACAGGAGGCAGTGCACTTCAAGCGGGTATTTATTTGCAACGGCTTGCTGCACGGCGCAGAGCTGCAACCAGCACTGCAACCAGAGAAACGTCTTGAAGATCTGCTAGAACAAAATATGCTGCAGTCGTTCACCGCCAATACTGTAGTTCCCATGCTCTGGCTCAAAGCACTCAAACCCCTGCTGGCCAATGGTGATGATGTGGTGGTTACCGTATTCAGTGCCCGCGTTGGCAGTATCGCCGATAATCATAAAGGCGGCTGGTATTCCTACCGGGCCGCGAAAGCGGCGCTGAATATGTATCTCAAGTCGGCGGCAATAGAGTTGAACAGGGTGCGTCCGAGCGTGCGCATTTTGGCTTTTCACCCCGGGACAACAGATACCCCTTTATCTGAACCATTCCAAAAATCAGTGCCGGAAGGCAAGCTGTTTACGCCACGGTTTGTTGCCGAGCAGCTGTTGAGTATTGTTGCCAACTTGCCTGCTGAGCCCGCCATGCAGTTTCTCGACTGGGATGCTAAGCAGGTCGATTGGTAAGTGGCTGCCATTGTTGCAATGCTCTGGTCTCTACTCTAAGCTGAGATTCAAAGGTCTTGCGCTTCGTCTGCAAACGGACACTGGCACACACTAATAGCCTGCCAGACCTTGCCAATTCAGGCTTCTGTAACGCAGTCTCTGAGAAGCGATCTCCCACCAAGAGGAGTGTGACTTATGCCCTTGTATTCTCGTATTTTTTATCTTGCCACCGAATTTCGCCAAATTGTTCGTAACTGTTTGACTCTGTCTCTGGGCATTGTTCTGTCGCTGTCTGGTACAGGTCTGGCTGCGCAAGAGTTGAACTTTGAGTATTTCAAAAACGAAGTCCAACCTGTCTTCCTGGCCAAGCGCGAGGGCAATGTTCGCTGTATTCAGTGTCACACTCGCAGCAGTAATTTCCGTTTGCAGCCATTGGAAGAAGGCCGGTTATTCTGGACCGATGAGCAGTCCCGGGCTAACTTCGAATCTGCCAGTCAGTTTGCTGTTGCAGGCAGTGCCCCGCTCAGCAACAGGTTCCTCACGCATCCATTGGCGACTTCAGTCGGTGGCGATGCGTTCCACGGCGGTGGCGCCCATTTTCACAGCACCTTCGATCCCGAGTGGCGCATAATGGCAGACTGGGTCGCCGGCGCCAGCAAGCGGCGCGAACCATCGGCGGTGCCGGTACGTATTATTCAAACCAACGCAGCAGCAGACAATTCGTCAGTGATTGATCCGGTCACCAACAAGGTCATTGCGACAATCGACGATATTGAGATTCCCCACGGTGTGGTCGGCGCCCCGGACGGTTCTCAGCTGTATATCACCAACGAAGCCATGCACAGTCTTGATATCGTGGATTCCCGAACATTGCGTGTTAAACGCCGCATACCGTTGAGTGGCCGTCCGAATAATGTGGCGGTGATGGGCGATGGCAGCAAGGTGTATGTAGGCATTATGGAGATGCCGGGATCGGTAGACATAATCGATGTTGCCAGTATGACGAATGTGAAGACCTTGCCGGTTAACGGCGCTATACACAATGTGTATGTAACGCCTGACAGTCGCTATGCAGTGGCAGGCTCCATCCACACCAGCACGATCAACGTCATAGATACGCAAAGCGATGAATTGGCCTGGACGCTGGAGATGAGTTCGGGGGTTCGGCCAATGACTTTTGATACCAACCCGGATGGTTCGACCAGCAATATCTTTGTGCAGTTGTCAGGGTTTCATGGTTTTGCGGTGGTTGATTTTGCCAGCCAGCAGGAGGTTGCCCGTATTGAACATCCAGCAGTAGCCGGCCAGGAAGCTCATTATGATGGACTGCAGGGGGCGCCAGCCCATGGTCTGGGCGTATCGCCCGATGGCAAGACCTTGTGGTCAACCAGTAAGGTCTATAGCACGGTTTATATCCATTCCTTGCCGGATCTGGAAGAAATCGCCCAGGTCTATGTCGGTCAACATCCGGAATGGGTTACGTTTACGCCAGATAATAAGACCGCTTACATCGGTGCGGCGGGCGACCATGTCACCTATGCCGTCGATGTGGCCACCATGAAGACAGTTGCGCGAATACCGGTGGGGCAAGTACCCAAGCGCGTGGCAACTGTGCGTATGGCTGTGGATTAAGAAGTATTCATCGGGATAAATTCAATCAGATTTAATATTGTAGTTTGTCAGCTCGGCAATGGCCTCAATGAAGGCTTTGTAGCTATGATGGATCTCGCGATTGACGTTTAGTTCGCTTGATAACGTACGATCATCGGTAAACAGTGATTGTGCATGGGCATGCACGAATTCGAGCATAGCTGTGTGGTGTTGATCATTGAGGTTGCGTAGTTCCTGAAGCCTTTCCTGCACAAACAAAACTGGATGACCGTCTCTCATAATGCTGGTTAGCTCAGCGCTTGTCTGCCGAATAAATTGCTGTTGTTTGTCATAGAGTTCGCGCATGACTTTCTGCTCACCATACTGAAGATCGCCAAGGTTGTGTTCGATATCCTTGAGCGTCTTTACGGCATATACAGCCGAGCGCGTTGTTCGCAACAGCAGATCGATAGCCAGCGTTTTCTCGATAGTCAAGGGGTGTTCCTGGGCCCGGAGTGCGTAACGCAGAATCTCACCTTCCGCCTGTTTTAAATGTTCGTAGCCAGCTTTGAAATTGACTGTACTGATCGGTTTGTTTTTTTCGTTGTGTTTAGCTTCGGCATTAGTGCCGGTGACTAGCGTGCTGATGACGGTGGCGTCGATTACCAGTTCCCCCACAGCCTGTTCGAGAGCGGCAACCGCTGCATCGCTGACAACCGGAGCGACTTTATCAAGAATACTGACAGCTTCGTCCTGCTGACTAACACGCTTGCTTACAAAGCGCGTAAACGGCTTGATGAAGGGGACGAACACCAGCAAACCCAATAGGTTGATTACGGTATGAAAAGCCACCAGCGCATATAGTGGATCCTCGATAGTCAGAAGTGCAATCAGTGCTGGTAGTAAAGGTAGCAGCAAGACAAAGGCGGCAAGATCAACGATGAGATTGAAAATGAAATGAGCCAAGGCAAGCTGTTTCTTGATTGCTCCGCCAGCAAGGCTACCCAACATTGTAGTACTGGTAGTGCCAAGGTCAGCCCCGATGATCAGTGCAGCAACCTCCGGCAGTGCGAGAATATTGGCATTGAGGGCTGCAAGACCCATCATCATTACCGCAGAACTGGACTGAATTAATGCCGCCAGCACGATACCAGCCGCCAGATAGACGATGGCAGGCTGACCTTGTAGTTCGCTGACATTCCAAAGTTCAGGCAGCGCCTCCATGCTGGTTTTCATCAGCCCCAACCCAAACAAGAGCAAGCCCAGGCCGACGACCGCGGTGGCTAGATACCGCAGTCTGACGAGTCGCGAAAAGAGGACAATGATGACGCCTCCGGCCGCGATTAATTGCAGCGAGATTGCTTCAAGATCCAGTTTGAAGCCAAGGGTCGCCACAATCCATCCTGTGAAGGTTGTACCGAGGTTGGCGCCGAGAATAATGCCAATGGAGTTTATCAGCGGCAGGATACCGGCCGAGGCAAAAGCCAATACTATGAGGCTTACCATCGAGCTGCTTTGCAGCAGCGCCGTTGTAAATACGCCCGTTGCTACGCTGCCTATCGAAGTGCCGGTGCTGTGTCTGAGCCAATAGCGCAGCCTGGCATCGCTGAACTGCCGAATCCCACGCTCCAGCTCATACATTCCGTAGAGGAATATCGCCAGTCCGAGCGCGAAGTTAACGAGAATCAATAGCGACTCCACACACTTGCTTAAGCAGTTAATTGGTTGCCAGAGCGTTACAGTCGGCTATACCTACGCCTATGGCCAGTAACCCGCAGGGTAGAACCAGCAGATGAATTACAGTATCAGATAAACAGGCCATTGTTTGCACCAGAAACTTACGCTGGATCAATAAGACTGCATTGAAACGGGGCTAATCTGAAAGCATGGATTTATAGGGAGGTTTGATAATGATGAGGTTTATGATGAATGCTTTTATGTTGGAAAGTTTAGTGATGAGAAAAGTGGCCCGCAGTTTCACTATATTATTCTTATTGGCTTTGGTCGGTTGTGCGCAGACTGGTGTTCAGATTGGTACTTCAGTCGATATCTGCTGCCCCGGCGATTATGACGATTACGATGACTATGGAGTCAGAGTAGTGGATATGCCGCTTTTCCTCCGCGAATACGTGGTTGCAGCTTTTGATACGGCCTTTCAGGAGAAGGGGCTTGGTCGTAATGACCAGATTAACGATCTACGGGTTGAGCTACGTTACAACCACATCAATCTCAAGCAGGATCAGGAAGAAATCAACCCTTTCGTCAGAATGGATGCGCTGACCACCGAGCTCTCTTATGTGGCAGAGATTCAGATCAGAATGTTTGAAACTCAGTCTGCAAATCTGGTCTGGGGCGGTTCGGTGCGCAGGATTCATCACGTGACACCGGGTGAATACATGCATGAAGAAAGAGCTGCTCCCGAGTTCGTGGAAGCCTTCAGGAGAATGCTGGCCAGCTATCCTGATCTGTAAGGGAGCCGAGTGAGGGCTTGGGTATTACAGTGCTGGTAGCGTTGAATCGCCGCCAGCACTTAATTCAAGTAACGTAACGAACTACTCTTCAACAACAAAGCCGTGCCATGAGCGCATGTAGTTGATGAATTTTTCGGAGAGGCCTTCGGCGGCCAGATAGTCAGCAGTCACTGGCGTCGCAACCGGAGTGAACCCGCGACTTTGTGCGTACAGATTAGGAAAGTTGTGTTGCAGTATCGCAGCACGGCCCAGCATGATCCAATCGACATTTTCAGCCAGAGCGCGCTCAGCTTCTTCAGGCGTGCGAATCTTGCCGGCAATCCCCAGCCGTACATCGCGGCGATCGAGTTCAGTAAAATAGGAAAGCAGGCTGCGGCCTTGTTTATTCTCCTCAATGGGTTCTTTTAAGACGTCCCATAGCGACATATCAAGAAACTCGATCTGGTTCTGTCCGAACAGGATGTCTGTCAGAGCGACAATGTCATCGAGCTGTAGCCCGAAGCGTTCAGGTGACAGCCGCACGCCAATCATGAAATCGGCACTGCAGGCCTGCCTGATCCCGTCGATTATTTCCAGCATAATACGGCTGCGATTTTCACGGTTGCCACCGTACTCATCTGACCGCTGATTAAGTTCCGGGCTAAGAAACTGACATAGCAAATAGCCATGGGCCCCGTGCACTTCTATGCCATGAAAGCCGGCACTTTCAGCGCGCACGGCGGCAGCAATAAAGTCAGCCACGACTTGTTTGACCTCACCGTGCGTTAATGCTCGAGCACCGGTTTCCTCGTTAGCCGATGGACAAACCGGTGTCGTGCCAATCAGGTCGGCCGGGGAGCGCATGCCCGCATGGTGTAACTGGCAGATGGCAATGCTGTCGTGTTGCTTGATTGCTTCCGCGATACGGCTTAGCCCGCTGATATGTTTGTCGGAGAAGGCGCCCAACTGGCCGGGGAAACCTTGTCCGGTAGCTTGCACATGGGCGGCGCAAGTCATGGTGAGACCAAAGCCTCCTTGGGCGCGCATCGTCAGCCAATGGAATTCTTCGTCAGACAGTGTGCCGTCATCATGACTCTGGCAGTTGGTCAGCGGCGCTAACATGAAGCGATTCTTCATGGTTGGGCCGCGCGAGAAAGAAAGCGGCTCGAGTAGTGACGGTTTGGGCATGTAGTGTTCCTGAGAAGTGCTGCTGTAAAATTAAAGTCCAGTCAAAAAGTTGCATTGGCATTGAATGGGCTGGCAGTGCCACCGGGGACCGGATTGATCTGCACGGATACCATGAACTCCCAGCGCTGAAAGCGTTCTGCAGCGGCTGCTACATCCAGCAAGTAACCGTTGTCGACGATTGGCAGGCCAATATTGACCTGAGTAAGTTGATGCACCGGGCGGCCGATTCCTTCAACACCTGATGGTTGTACATCATTGACTGCATCGCTAACAAGAAGAGCCACGTCGCGCTCTTTGAGCCACGGCAGAACTGATGCGTGCAGTCCGGCACCGCCACGATTATAGGCCCAAGGGCCTTCAGCGTCGCGCTTGGCCCAGCGACCGGTACGAATCAACAGGGCATCGCCTGCCTGCACTTTGACACCCGCAAACTCTTCCCAGGCAAGCAAGTCTTCCACGTAGATTGGTGTACTGGGGTCAAGATAATCAACGCCTTTTAGCAACGGCATATCCACTAGCACGCCGCGTGTTACATAGGAGGTGCCCATTTTATCAATGGCCAGATCTTCACAACCGTCCGGACCGAGGTTTTGCGGGTAGCCATTGAAGATGACGAATTCGCCATTTATCTCTGAACGGTAGTGACACAAGGCATCGAGGTGGGACAGCATGCCATCGTGCAGTGAAAACTGTATTTCATCGAGCGCGAAAGAGGGCATGCCGGTTTCCGGGTCGATGCGGCTCATCCAGTGTTCTGTCGGGCCAAACGACTGGCTGTCTATGGCTTCCTCTTCAGTGACAAAGTGCTGCAAGGTCACTGTCACGCCCTCGCTAACGAGTGCCGCAGCTTGCCGGGTTTTCTCGGGAGTAATGAGATTCAGCGTCCCGCGCTGGTCCTGCGGCCCCCAGCGCCCCCAGTTGGAAAGTTCTTGTTCCCATTGGGCCAGCGTATCGAGCGTGACCAATACGGCCGGGTCCTGCGTAGAAGGATGAGCGGTAAAATCCTGTGCCTGACTGGTTCCCAGTACGAGACCCACGCAAGCAATCGAGCTGGTAATGAGCGTTCGGGCTGATTTCATGGTGCAACCTCTGTTATTCGTCACAATGTGGTTTGACGGTATCGCTGTCCTTTGCGCTTGTCCAGTGCCCTGGGCGAGGGCGCAACCCGGCTGCGGCAAAGGGGGTTCTGAACCGGCTGTTTCAGCTTGCGGCTAGCCGATAGAGGAGAAGACTGAAGATTGACCCTTACCTCTTACCCATTGCGACGGGCTCCTGTAGAATACGCCTCCTTTTTGCACCCTTGTTTGTACCCTGGTTCGTACCCTGTTACCTCCTAGTTCCATCATCTCAGGATTTTCATGATTAATACTTTGAAACGGGATTGGCTTGCTAATCCCCGTGCCGACCTGCTCGCGGGTCTGGTTGTTGCGCTGGCTCTCGTTCCCGAGGCCATTGCCTTCTCCATTATCGCCGGTGTCGACCCCCGCGTTGGGTTGTATGCCTCGTTCTGTATCGCGGTAGTTATCTCCTTCACTGGCGGCCGGCCGGGCATGATCTCTGCGGCTACCGGCGCCATGGCCTTGCTGATGGTGACGCTGGTCAGGGAGCACGGGCTTGAGTATCTGCTGGCAGCAACGGTATTGACCGGCGTTCTGCAGATAGTCGCAGGCTTTTTGAAGCTCGGCAGCTTGATGCGCTTTGTGTCCCGCTCGGTGGTAACTGGTTTTGTCAATGCGCTGGCCATTTTGATCTTCATGGCACAGCTACCCGAACTGACCAATGTGACCTGGCATGTGTATGCCATGACGGCAGCCGGTCTGGGCATCATCTACTTGTTTCCGCTACTGCCGCGAATTGGGCGCGTACTGCCTTCGCCATTGATCTGTATTGTCGTCATGACTGCAATCTCTATCTTTCTGGGCCTGGATATTCGTACGGTGGGGGATATGGGTGAGTTGCCCGATACGTTGCCAATTTTTCTGTGGCCGGATGTGCCGCTGACTATTGAGACGCTGGAGATCATTTTTCCCTATGCGGCAGGACTGGCTGCGGTCGGCTTACTCGAGTCGATGATGACGGCCACGATTGTGGATGAACTGACGGACACTGGCAGCGACAAGAATCGCGAGTGCAAAGGGCAGGGGATTGCCAATATCGGCGCCGGCTTGCTCGGCGGCATGGCAGGCTGCGCAATGATCGGCCAGTCCATCATCAATGTGAAATCCGGCGGCCGAGGCCGTTTGTCCACCTTCACAGCAGGTACCTTTCTCATCATTTTGGTTGTGTTCATGGACGAATGGTTAAAACAGATTCCCATGGCAGCATTAGTGGCGATCATGATCATGGTGTCGATCGGAACGTTTTCCTGGTCTTCCATTCGCGACATGCGTAAACATCCACTCTCGACCAACGTCGTCATGGTGAGTACTGTGGTTGTCGTTGTGGCGACCCATAATCTGGCGCTCGGCGTGTTCGTTGGCGTTCTGTTAGCATCGCTGTTCTTTGCCAATAAAATTGGCAAGTACATGGCTGTATTCAAGACGCTGGATGAAAGTGGACTGAGCGGGACTTACCGCGTTGTCGGTCAGGTCTTCTTCGCCTCGTCCGAGCAGTTGGTTGCGGCTTTTGATTTCCGCGAAGCATTGGAGCAAGTCACAATCGACCTGTCGGAAGCGCATTTTTGGGACATTACTTCAGTCTCGGCACTGGATCGCATCGTTATCCGATTTCGCCGTGAGGGGACACGGGTTACCTTGATTGGCATGAACGAAGCCAGTGCGACGGTTGTCGACAAATTCGGTATTCATAACAAACCGGAAGCGGTTGAGAAGATGCTCGCGGGAGGGCACTGATGACGCATTCACAAACAATTGCCTGCATTGATGGCTCTGAACTAAGCACTGCGGTATGTGATGCAGCCGCCTGGGCATCATTAAAGATGCAAACCTCTCTGGTGCTGTTACATACGCTGGAGAAGTCTGCTAATCCGGAAACCGACAATCTGTCCGGCAGTATCGGGTTAGGCAGTCGCGAACAGCTCTTGTCCGAGTTGACCGAGTTGGATGAACAGCGTAGCCAGCTGGCACTGCAACATGGCCGCGCCATGCTGGAAACAGCCAAAGAGCGTGCCATCGAAGACGGTGTCGAAGATATTCAGCTGCGCCAGCGCCATGGCGATGTTCTGGAATCGTTGCTGGACCTGGAGAATGAAGCTCGCTTGATTGTCATTGGCCGGTCAGGCGAGGGTCACCTGCCGGATGTGCATATTATTGGCTCGCATGCAGAGAGTGCTGCGCGCAGTTTGCACCAGCCGCTGTTGATCACCGTTGGCCAATTCACGGCGCCCAGGCATTTCATGATCGCTTATGATGGGCGGGAGACAGCCAGGAACGCCATGCAGAAGATCGCTGCCAGCCCGCTACTCAAGGGAATTCAATGTTCGCTTGTTATGGTAGGAGCAGATAATGAGGAACAGCGAGCCAAGCTGTCTGAAGCCGAACAAGTTCTGCAACAGGAAGGCTTTTCAGTAAGCAGCCAAATCCTGGAAGGCGATATCTATAGCGCGCTGAAAACTTACCAGGAGCAAAACGCTATCGATCTGATCGCCATGGGTGCTTATTCCCACTCCAAGACCAGAGAGTTTTTTGTCGGCAGTACCACTACACGTATGATTAGTGGCAGTGACGTGCCACTGTTGATTATTCGTTAAACTGTCAACCAAAGCCGTGCGTGCCAGTCTCGCACGGTAGTTGTCAGACCACGACAAACTGACCCATCATGCCGTTGTCTTCATGTTCGAGGATGTGGCAGTGATACATATAGGCCGTATCCGGGTCGGAGAAGTCTGTAAAGCGCATGATAAAGCGCACCGTCTCGCCGGGCCCCACTTTGACAGTATCTTTGTAAGCCATCTCTTCCGGGTGTGGTGGTCGGCCATTGCGATCCAGAATCTGGAATTGGCCATGATGCACATGAAAAGGGTGCATCATCATGGTGTCGTTGACGATTTCCCAGAGCTCGGTTGAGTCCACTTGTACAGTTTCATTGATTACGTCCATGGCCATTGACTGTCCGTTGATCGAGAACGGTGTACTGGCATTCATGCCGCGACCACCACCGCGGCCACCCATCATGCCCATTCCCATCACCATCCCAAGCTCGAAACGCCGGGTACGAATGGCTTCTGATTCCAGGATTCTGCTTATCGTGGTGAGTTGACGAGGCAGTTCGGGTGAGTCATTCGCTCCAGCCTGAGGTCGCAAGGTCAGTACATCAAAGTCTTCGCCACTCATTGCCTGCATATTGCGCATCATCCCGCGACTGAGGAAGGGCGAGTCTGAAGGCAATGCCGAGCTGATCAAGCTGGCATTCTGACCATTAGCGAGGTCGACTATTATGTCGGCGCGCTCGGCGGGGGCGAGAACAATATTCATCATGCTCTCGGGAGTGGCGAGTAGACTGCCGCCACTGCCTATTACCTCGAACGAGCGATTATCACGAAAGCTCAGATTATAGGTGCGGGCGTTGGAAGCATTGAGCAGACGCAGACGCACGCGTCTGCTGGTCGCCGCAAAGTAAGGATTCAAGGTGCCATTCACGAGCAGGGTATTGCCAGAAAAGCCCGCCATGATATCGCGATGCATGCCGATGTAGGCCAGTGAGCCATCACGGTTAAAGCGTTTGTCCTGAATAATGACCGGAATGTCATCGACGCCATACTCGCTGGGTAAGCCAGGTTGTGTGGTCTCGTCGTCTTCAAGTTCGATAAGCCCGGACAAGCCTCGATAAACCTGACTGCCAGTCTGGCCCATGGTGTGCGCGTGATACCAGAAAGTACCGCCGCGCTGCATGACTGTGAAATCCGCATCCCAGACAGTATTCGGTGCAATCACTTGCGCAGGGCCACCATCAGCCTTGGCCGGTACATGCAGGCCATGCCAGTGCAAGGTCGCGGTTTCGGTAATCGAATTGCGCACGTGCAAGCTGACACGATCGTTGTTGTTGAGTTTCAGGGTCGGGCCAAGATAAGCGCCGTTCAGTCCCAACGTCGGTGTGCCAACATCGGGAAAGAATTCACTCATGCCTTGCTGCATGGTGAGGTCGTAGTGTTTCACTCCAGAACGTACTTCGCCGGCCAACAACGAAGGTATCCGCAATGGATTTTGGCCAGCCGGCTGCCCCCAACCAATAGCTGGTAGTGCTGTACTTGCCAAACCGATGGCTGCACGGCCAAGAAAATTTCTACGTGATAGTGAGTGACGCATCTTGCTCTTCCTGTATGGCTTCTCACTGTGAGAATAACCCCAAATTGACTGTTAAGTAATGATTTGTATCAAGCGAACTGTTGATCTGCAAAGCAGGCAGTTGAGAGTGGTCGCTGCGTCCAGGCATGAAACAAGAATCAATCGCAATTACGAGTAAGATACTTGTTTGAAAGAACGACTTGGGGACTTTTGGTTTGCCAATACTAAAATGGGAGACCGCACCCGTTATTCTGTAACAACAGGTTACAGCCTGTGACAATGTTGCAATATCGAGTGAATTTTAAGCAACTGCGACACTATGCCGCAGTCATTGGCGGACGCCAAATCTACAAAGTTGATCTCTGTCAATTTTTGCCATAGGAGCCCTGTAATACTGGGTTTGCAGGGTAAGTGAATATTAGAACAGTAATTTAATAACAGCGCCTGTATAAGATGGAACACCAGAGTGCGACATCATGCCACAGTGGTTTATTGACGAACACGCTATACATTTCTGACCAAGGACAATCTGGAGAACAAAGTTATGTTTAAAGCCAAACCCATTACAATTGCAGTACTGGCAGGGCTGTCTCAGTTGACTATGGCTGCTGATGAGCCGGTAGCAAGGTCAGTTGAAGAAGTTGTTGTCACCGGTGTCAGAATGGTTCAACCGTTAAATCTGAGCACTGATCCCAAAGCACCACGTCAGCCTCTCCCGGCCGCAGATGGTGCTGACTACCTGAAGACGATTCCTGGATTCTCGGTCATTCGTAAAGGCGGCTCAGACGGAGACACAATGCTGCGCGGCATGGCTGGCTCACGTCTTACTATGTTGGTTGATGGCGAGATGATTCTGGGTGGCTGCAGTAATCGGATGGACCCGCCGACGGCCTATATCTTTCCGGAAGCATTCGACAGTATTAAAGTCATCAAGGGCCCTCAGTCGGTACAACATGGCCCGGGCAATTCTGCTGGCGTCGTGCTGTTCGAAAGAAACAACACACGTCCGGAACAGTCTGGCTGGTCAGCGCACACAAGCGCTCTGGGTGGTAGTTGGGGACGGCATGATGAGGTAGTCGATGCGACATACAGTTCTCCTTCATTCACGCTTCGGGGTATAGCGACCAATGCATCACAAGACAATTATGAAGACGGTGCTGGCAAAGAGATCCATTCGCAATACGAACGCTGGACCACACAGGCGAGTCTTGCCTGGACTCCCAATGACACAACGCGCTTTGAATTTGCGGCAGCAGTCAGTGACGGTCAGGCTGCCTATGCCGATCGCGGCGTTGATGGTTCCAAGTTCGCTCGAGATAACTACAGCCTGAAGTTCAGTAAGCAGAACGTGACTGAACTGATCGAATCAATCGATGCACAGATGTACTACAACTATGTTGACCATGTAATGGACACATACAGCTTGCGTGAGGTGCTGCCGGGGCGTAATCCGGTAGCGATGAACCCCGACCGCCGAACTGAAGGTACGCGCTTGGCATTCAAGCTCAAGCCGTCTGCTGCCACGGATGTGGTGTTGGGCATCGATACCCAGAACAACGAACATACTAACCGTATGACTATGAACCAGAATGCGATGCCCTATGAAAATATGGAGCGCATCTCGGATTCAGAGTTCAGCCAAACCGGTCTGTTTGCCGAGTTTGGTATCGATCTTGATGACAGGCAGCGTTTGATTACCGGCGCACGGGTAGATGATTGGGAGGTTACCGATAACCGTGATCAGATTGCACTCAGCATGATGTTAAGTGTGCCTAACCCCAACGCTGGCCAGACAAGACAGGAGACTCTTGAAAGTGGGTTCCTGCGCTATGAGCGCATACTCAACTGGAAAGGCGCCAACTTCTTTGCTGGTGTCGGTCACAGTGAGCGTTTTCCAGACTACTGGGAGCTGGTCGCCAAGGAGACGGCTTTCTCAGTGAGTGCCCTCAACATCGAATCGGAAAAAACGACGCAGCTCGATGTCGGCATGATCTACAGCAGCGGCAGAATCACTGGCAGCGCCTCGGTTTTCTATAATGAGATCGATGATTTTCTGATGATTGAATCGGGCTTTGCCAAGCCTGCCATGGCTATGCCAGCGATGGGTGGAATGAGCGGCATGGATATGGGCATGCCGGCGACTCGTTCGGCGTCTATCGCTCGCAATATCGATGCGCGCACCTGGGGGCTGGAACTGGACGGCCAGTATGTGATTAACACTGATTGGAAAGTCTCCATGACACTGGCATCCGTGCGCGGTGACAATGAGACGGATAATCGCACGCTGCCACAGTTACCACCATTGGAAGGCCGTCTTGGGCTGCACTATGACAACAGTGTCTGGTCAGCTGGCTTGCTGCTGCGTAATCTGTCCGCGCAAAACAGGGTGGACATTGGTCGCGGCAACATAGTCGGTCAGGACATTGGTCCAACCGATGGCGCTACTGTGCTGTCATTTAATGGTGGTTGGAGACCGTCTACCAATCTGCTGGTATCGGGTGGTGTAGATAACCTGTTTGATACCGAGTACGCCGAGCATATCAGCCGGGCTGGCGCATCCATTCCCGGTTTCGATCAGATCACTCGGGTTAATGAGCCAGGTCGAACCCTTTGGCTGAAAGCTCAGTTAACGTTCTGATGAAGTAAGCGAATTGATCCTGAGCAGTATTACACTGCTCAGAATTTTTTTACCGTGGACTCTGACCAGTGCGATTGAGTAACTGCAGCACTATGCTGAATTCAGGATTGATAGTTGTCTTTCAATTTTGAGTAGTGCTTGGCGGAGTAAGTCAGGTTCGCTTTCTCTGCTCCAGTAAGTTCACGCACCTTGCGCGCCGGTGATCCCACATACAAATGTCCAGACTCCAGCTGTTTGCCAGGTGGCACTAATGACCCTGCTCCGATAATAGTCTCATCCGGCACAAGGACATTGTCCATCACAATGGCACACATGCCGATCAATACCCGATTGCCGATGGTGCAACCGTGCAACATCACTTTATGGCCAATCGTCACATCGTCACCAATGCGTAGCGGATAGCCCTCAGGATTGGCTTCGTTCTTGTGAGTGACATGCAGGACACTGGCATCCTGAATATTGCTGCGTTTGCCGATAGTGATGGTATTTACATCGCCGCGAATCACCGCCATTGGCCACACCGAACTGTCATCTCCCAGAGTCACGTCACCAATGACTTCCGCACTTTCTGCGATATAGACATTGTCTCCGATAGTGGGAGTGTGTTTCTGAAATGATCGGATACTCATAGTGATGACCTTGCGGTTGACTGGGGAGAAAAACCTGAGCTTTCATGCAATAAACAGCTCTCTGATTGACTGTTAATCTAGCAGTGATTGCTATCACTGGCCAGATTTGCAGGGATCCCAAACAAGCGCAGTTTGCATTGCAGCGTAGGGGATATAGCTGATTTGATCGCACAGCACATAAAGCATGTGTGATTGAATTGACGGCCAAGGCGGGAAGCGACGATATTTCTGTTGCTTGAGACTAGACCCGTTAGCTGTCAAAGTAGATTAGCGATAGGCCTGTAAAAATGATTTAAAGAGGTGAGCAATGAAAACCAGCGAAGCATTGGTCGTTGTTGAAGGCGATATCGATGGCTCTGTTACACGTTTATGGCATGCATTGACCGATGCGCAAGTGATGCGACAGTGGTTTTTCGACAATATCCCGGATTTCAAGCCCGAGGTTGGCTTTACTACCGAGTTCATGGTGGATGCTGGCGAGCGCCAGTTTTTGCATCAATGGGAAGTCACTGAGGTCAAGGCACCTGCAAAGCTGGCTTATCGCTGGACTTTTTCTGGCTATGCAGGAGCCTCACAATCAGTCTTTGAACTTTCAGGCAACGAGTCCAGTAGTCACCTTCGCATCAGTATTCCAGTAGAAGAGGATTTTCCGGACGACGTGCCTGAGTTCACCCGAGAGTCTTGTCTGGGTGGTTGGGAGTACATGCTGGATCAGATCCAGAAGCATTTCGCCAAATCTGATGATTTGGCGTAACAGTTCTGATTGCTTTGCATGCATGCCGGAAATCGACTTGACGAGTACTGTTTCAAGTCCTTGTCTCTGTCGGGGCGATCTCTCTGCCGAGCTACTGACAAGGGAGCATTCTTAGTCAGTAAAATAGGAGCAGCAGTAGTCAGTCACTTCCAGTGCTTTGATGTCGAATTCGGCATTCGCCGGCACTTTGAAGTCTTCACCCGCAGCAACACTACGCCATTCGCTTTCTCCAGGCAGCAATACTTCCACTCGTCCGGCCTGAATTTCCATCAGCTCCCTGGCTGCTGTATCAAAACGATATTCACCCGGCATCATGATTCCCAGTGTTACACGCTCGCCATTGGCTAGTGTGACGGTGCGGCTCGTTACCTGACCGTCAAAGTAGAAATTGGCTTTGCGGGTGATTGTTGCATTGTTGAATTCACTCATTGTGGGGCTCTCATATTATCTTGAAAAAATTACTTAATTGCTCTGCAAATATAAGCGGGGCACGAATTTATCGTGCCCCGCCGAAGATAGCAACAATGCAGAGGCTGTTGAGCTCGCTGCCGCTGGTCCCCAGTCTGCCTCGGGTACTGCCTGGGAGTTGTTGTGGATAAAGAACTTGCCGTGACCGACTACAGATACGCGACCGAGCCCACGGGTTTCCGGAATGTCAGGTCGCCATCCCGGGAAGCGAAGATAAACGTGTATGTAAACGTACCAGCATTAAACTGGGGCGGGCCAATATCAATCATTTGATTTCCCCAGGTTTGCTCAACAGGCATGTCGTGGACACTATCGTTGCACATCGCATCGGCGGTGGGGCAGTAATCGCGGGATGTCACGCTTGAGTATAAGAGGGTTCTGAAATGACAATTCAAGCCGAAAGCTGACTCAGTTTTTGCCAGAGATTCTGGGCCGCGGTCGGACCTGCTAGCGAGATCGACAGTCTTGAGCTAGCGCCAATGCGTTTCTGAGAAGTTATCTATATTAGATGTATTCTTACGATTGTTACAGGTGGGGTAATTGTGATAGACGGGGTCTAGTCTATTCGGGTTAGAATAGATCCATTGAATAAATGTTAGGGGTAGCAATGCTCGTTGAGAACACATCGATACTTATGGTGGTGATTGCCTGTTTGTTCGGGCTCGGGATGATTGGCTATTTCATTGTTATCGCCCTGGCATTTATATTTGAAATAAAAGCACTGTCCGGAATAAGAGACATAGTGCTTGCCAATCTGGCATTCAATCTGGGTCTGCCAGTATCAGCAATGGGCGCTTTTGGTGTTGTTGCTGTATTCTGGAGTGCGTTCCCGCAGCCTTCAACAGCAAGCGACGCAGTCGGGCTGGAGTTTCTGGGCTTGAGTTTTACCGGTCCCAGTGGGCCCATCACACTGTGGGTTGTTTGCTTTTTGTCATTGGTTTTTGCAATGTACTTGCTAAGAACAGACAAGTAATCAGTATTCAATGAAGAAGCGAAATACTCAATGGTGTGGATTGCTGGTTCTCGGCAGTACATGGTTTTTCATTGCTTGCAGCGTAACGCCGTCAGCCATTCCGAACGAAGTTGCCGTGATAGCCCATGGTGGTGGTGCCGCGTACTGGATCCGTAATTCCAGAAATGCAGTTGAGAAACTGGTCGATGTCTGGCTTGATCCGCAAGCGCGGGCGGAGTTTGATGGTCTGGAAGTCGATATTGTGCTCACCGCTGACGACGTGCCGGTGCTGTCTCATGACCCCTGGGTACACACCGATCTGTGTGAATCTGAACAGCGTGAGATAACGCAGGAATTACTGATCGCGAATCTGACTGCCAATCAGGTGCGGAGCGAATTTCTTTGCGGTGGTCTGCCTGATCCAGAGTTTCCTGATGCAGAACTCAAGTCGGAGAGTATTCTCGACTTTGCGGAATTTCTTGCTATTGCCCAACGAGCGCCAGATCTACAAATCTATCTTGATCTTAAAATCCAACCACCATTGACCAAGACTGCCCAGCACTATGCGGCTGCTATTCTTGATTATTGGCGGCGAAGCAAACTACCCAATAAACTGATTATAGAAGTGCCGACGCAGGCTGCAAGCAGGGAGTTTCGGGAGCATGGAGCCGGGGGTGAATTCAGTATTGTCCTGTCGTATCCAGCGTATTATGCGGGCGAGAACTGGACTCTTGTCGGTATTGGATCTGCGCTGCGGACCTATTGGAACCCGCAGCGCCCGGTAAACGAGGCCGGTGCTGCACGGGCCGATGCAATTGCCAGTTTACCAATGCTGTTGCCAGTTAAAGCCGTGGAACATCTGCGACATGCCGGCATCGGTGTGGTGGCATTCACAGCAGCGAGCAGCGACGAATTGCGCAGACACTGTCGCAGCGGCGCTTCTATAGTGATCACGGATGTGCCACTTGCGGGTGGGTGCCAATAGGCAAATGTCCTATACCTGTAAAGGCGTCGAATTCAGCTTTTTTGCCACATGACATAGCTGTCATTCTCGATAGCATGTTCGATCATGTCTTTCAGTGCGGCGGCGCGGGTGGCAAGTGAGATAACGTCTTCTTTGTCTTTCTTATCCCAATCATCCGCATCGTCATTTACTTCCGGTTCGGGTTCGCTATGTTGACTTAGCCCTTTATTGAGGTTGCTCTGAGCAGTCACGAGGGCGTCACCACTGACCGAACCTTCTTCCTGCTTATTGTGGCCCATAAAACCAATGAGCGGCAGTGCGTGTTCAGAACGCATTTCAAATGGCGCTGTACCCTTGCTTTGGAATTTGATCATCATAAGCTTACCTAGCGTTGCTTGAGTGGTTTGGCATACTGGAGAATTATGAGGTTGAGAACAGAGAGCAGAATCGCAATCTCATAACGATTGTAGGCGACTGACACGCCAATGGCCCCAGTGTTCCATATGCTGGCTGCCGTTGCCGTCCCCATCACCTGATTGTCATTCTTGAGAATGGCGCCGCCACCAATGAAGCCAATGCCGGTAATAATGCCATACATGATGCGCGCTTCAGGCTCTGAGCCTTCAAACACATCCATACCTACCAGCATGTAGGCGCAAGCGGCAATCGAGACTAAAGGGAAGGTGCGCACTCCAGCGCCGCGTTCTTCACGTTCGCGATTGAACGCGACCGGCATCGCCAGTAAAAAAGCCAGCCCCAGATGAAACAGGTGGTCCAGTATCAGTTGCCAATTAAGTTCCATTTCACAGCCTTGTGTTGTTGGTTTCGCTCCTGCGTAGCCATTGGTCTACTGACTTCTATGCATTGCGTCTGGCTATTTATTGCCTTTGACTAACATCTATAAAGCCATCGGCATTGGGCATTTCGATTGCCATTAGTGCGGCCTTGTCGATGACCGCATCCTGATCGACTATGCCATTGAGATACAGCACATAGGCGACGACTTGATAAACTTCTTCGTCATTCAAAGATTTCGGCGCATTGGCAGGCATGGCGCGTCGTATATAGTCAAACAGAGTGCTGGCGTGCGGCCAATAGCTTCCGACGGTGCGCAATGGCGCTTCATCGGATTGCATATCGCCACCAACTATGACGGTCGCTCCCGAGGTGCCAGTACCATCTGCGGCGTGGCAAGCTGCACATTGGGTATTGAATACTGCGCGCCCTTGTTGCGCGGTGCCACTACCCTCGGGGAAACCTGTGCCATCCGGTGGCGCGACGAGGTCAAGAGCTTGCAAGTCTGATTCGGATACGGGTATACCCAGATTCATGGCTTGGTCCTGAGCGATACATGACGACAGAACAGACCAGCTTCCGACAATTAGGAGTAATCGAGTCATTTTTTTACGCATAGTCATTGCTTATCTCCCCAGCTTGACTGACTGCCCAGCGTTGCATGGCGTTATTGTGATACGTATTGATACTACCTTGTCGCGCCATCAGCGATTGCAGTGTTGGTTGCACGTTACCGGCGCTATCGGTTGCTCGGCTCATCAATACAGCAGTGCCGCCTTGCCACTGCCAGGGAATTCTGAAGCGCGTGAGGGCCCGGTCATGAACCTGTGATTCGATCAATGCATCGGCCCAGGTATTGCCGCCATCGGCACTGACCTCGACGCGGCGAATAGTGCCGTTACCAGACCAGGCAATACCGGTGACTTGATAAAGGCCTTGCTGAGCCAGAGACATTTCACCTGAGGGCGACGTGATGAGTGATTTGACACCCATGGGGAACGTGAACTGCAAGCTGCTGCGATCAGCTTGAGTATCGGTGTACTTGCTGGTCTCATCACGAAACTGACCGGCTTCGCGAGTCAGCTTCAATTGCGTCAGCCATTTGACGCTGATATTGCCTTCCCAGCCGGGCACAAACAGACGCATGGGGTAGCCCTGTTCGGGTCGCAATGGCTCGCCATTTTGATACAGCGCTACCATCACATCGTCCATCGCCTTGTTGATTGGTACGGAACGACCCATGCTGGCCGCATCAGCACCCACAGCCGCCAACCACTGTGCCTGGGGGGCAACCCCTGCTTCATCGAGCAGTGTGGACAATGCGATGCCGGTCCACTCGGCGCAAGAAACCAGGCCATGCAGGCTCTGCGCAGTGCCGCCATTGGTGCCACGGATCAATGCGCCGCTGTTGCCCGAGCACTCCAGAAAATGAATTCGGCTAATCATGGGGTATTTAAGAAGATCCTCATAGCGAAACGCCAATGGCTGTCGTACCAGGCCATTGATCACCAGAGTGTGCCCGGCCGGGTCAATGGCAGGAACACCGGCATGATGACGTTCAAAATGCAGGCTGTTCGGGGTAATTGTCCCCTGCAGGTGTTGCAGCGGCGTACGTGATGCCCCTCCGCCCGGGTAAGTTGGATTCGGCGTGCCTGCCATACGTTGCATAAAATCGGTATGCGGAGACCGCTCACCGTAGCCACTGGCATTGGCGCCAGGCTGCCTGGACCAGGACGGGAGCGAGAAATTCAAACTGGACTCAGCGCCAAGGGCCGAGGCAGAAACAGCGGTACCGATACTGGCAACGCCTAATTTAAGAAGGTGACGTCTATTGAGAAGGCCATTGGCGGCCGCGTGTTCCAGGATTTGCTTGGTCATTGCTTTTCTTTCCTGATTGTTATTTTTAGTTTAACCACAATGCGC
Organism: uncultured Gammaproteobacteria bacterium; assembly: GCA_913060975.1. Classification (GTDB taxonomy): domain Bacteria; phylum Pseudomonadota; class Gammaproteobacteria; order Pseudomonadales; family Pseudohongiellaceae; genus UBA9145. The sequence goes on along the minus strand of CAJXVC010000008.1, from coordinate 53,430 downwards.
ACACCGCACTTTGTGATTGTCTACAAAGTACCTCAAGCAGGTCAGGAAATCATTAGCTGCGCAAGAGTTCAGCCAGCCAAATTTGGTGGCTGTGCGGAAATTCACTGGCCAGCTGAACAGGTACACAGTCGCCCCACTTGGCTAAGCGATTATGACGTGCGGTCCCAGTGCTGGCGCCGAGAGTTGAAAGAGACTTGGGTGGCGCAGTTCAGGCGTCCGCAACGAGCCGGATGAATAGCGGTGTGAAACGAATGGGAGTTACTGCAAATAGACACTGTCGCCAGCATTGATGCGACGGGTAATCCATGGCCCAGACCTGGCGGCATAACCGTCTACCCGGTAGCGAATGTGGGAGCGACCTTCTTCGTCGCCACAGGTTTGAAAATCGGTTTCGCTGCGGCGCGATATGCGAACATTGTTATAGCGTCTGTTGCACACGACATCTTGGATGACAAGAGTAATGTTGTCGCCCGTGTTGACCATGTACCAATCGACCGGATTAGACGGCGGTTCGCTGGTGATGCAGGCAGAGAGCAATGTCGTGAGCAGAAGTGGCAGTAGGCGGGTGAGCTGGTGATGCATTCTGACTGTCAATTGGCTTCCCTTATTCTTATTTTTTAGAATCGCACTTGCCGTTTTTGTTCAGACTTTCTGCTTTTGTATTGCCAATAGCGAATATGCGGAATAGCGCATCTGATTGAAACTATGTCCTATGCGGTCATTAGAACACTTCAACTTGGCGTTGTCTTGTTTGGTGTCTGCTGCCTTGACCAGGCAATTACCTGTCACACTTGTCCTTGTCGATACTTGAATCCGACCGAATCGCGCTCAGTGATTGTGGTATTGCGAACAATAATATCGGCGAGGCCTTTGGTGTTGTTGATAATCTCCATGCCCAGCGGTGAGAAGGTGTCCTCGTTGTAAATGTTGGCTGACAGCAAGGGGTTGGTGAGTGCCTGAGTGAATGCGTCATTGGCAACCATGGTAACCATGAGTTCTCCCATCATGCTGGTCGTGCCATAGTCTTCTGCGAATAGCCCAACCAGCCACTCGACTTCGTCTACATTATTGTAGAGAAGCTTCAGTTTCTGAGCCAAATCCTTGTTGGCGGTAAGTTGATCGAAACTCGTTATCTTCCTGAGACCGTAGTGTTGACGATAATTGTTAAAGGATTGCAATTGGCAGGTGCGTGCCATATGGAGGCTGAGTTTCTCAATCTCCAACAGAAAGTCAGGCGTGTTACCAACGGTGAGATACCCGGCTTTCTGACAACTCGCCTGACGGCACAGATCGCTGATGCCAATCTCTTGCACCCAGACATTGTTGTGGCGCAAGGCGCTGGATTCGCGCGTATCTCCGGCAAAGGTGACTGTTTTGGGAATGAATGAGTGCCACCGATAGAGCAGGGCGAACTCAACAGCAATCCAGTTGGTTCGATACCAGTGTTCTTTTTCTGCTTTTCCGGGGACCGCGCGTAATGGAAAATCAACTGGGGCAATGTGAACAATGTAGTCGCTGATCACAATATTCAGTAGTAATACGATATTGATGTTACGGGCTGTTTGGAAAAGCCGTTCATCATCCCAGTCTGGGTATTGCTTATGTAACAGACCGGCGATGTGGTTGTGCTCACGCAGGAAAAGAATATTCAGCAACGTATTGCCCATGGTTGAATTGCCATGTTCGATACCGACCGCAAAGGCATTTTTCTTGTGAGTGTCGGAGGCATTGCCGAATACGCGATCGAAATTGGCAGGCGTATAAAGACGCTCGAATTCGGGTTTGATCCGTAGTCCGCTTGCTGTCTCCTCAAACAAATTCACCGGATATTCTTCATCGTGCAGTATCTGACTTTTCAAACGCCCTTCCTGAAAACTTCGTAATGTGGCGGTGCGTTCTTCGTTAGTGCCGTAGATCTGACAGAGATCAATCTCGTGATTGCTCTCATTGTGTGCGAAGTCCTGCTGATTCTCGGGTTTCCATTTAGTGCGTAGAAAGCTGTCGGTAAACCATTGTGCGAAAAAAGGGAACAGCAAACTTGTATCATTTGCGCGCCTGTCTTCGGTTTGTTTGAACAGTGTCGCTACTTCATTCAGTTCGGGAAGCGAAGCAGTGTAAGCTGGATCAGCTGGCAAGTGTCGACCGCTGTAGCGTCTGTCGGTCAAGCCTCGCCATGTCACATAAGGCTCGGCCATGGATAGTGGTCGCGGCCGGGGTGGAACTGCGTTGGCGTATTTGTTGATGACACGGTTGTTCAGTGCATCGCCAATGCCTGGTAATTTGCCAAAGAATGCTGAGGCTTTGTTAAGAAGAGACATGGTTGAGACCTGTTGCAGTGGAAAGCAGTTTTTATTGTTTGTAGGAATATGTCGTACTTATTATGGAATAGTACGTATAAATTGAAATCATCTTAAGCAATCGCGGGAGAAATATCGAGTCGTCAACGCTGCCAATTATTGAAGACAGGAACCGGTTCGCATTCTAAAGCGTAGTGGATGGCCGAGAGAAATCCTGTTCCATACGATTGCTCGGCTATGGGTCAGGCGGCAATGAATGCGGCCTGAGCTGCCTTCGGCGATGTGCGGCAACCTTCCAGAACTGGTCTGCTTCGGGGTAATGGTGGCTCAGCAGCAAGACCTGTAAAGCTGGCACTATTAATTACCATCTTGTAACAGGAATCGGTCAGTGATCCGGATTGACCGCTGACCAGCGCTGTGTGCCAACTGCCGGGAAGGCGAAGTCAGATCATGGGGCGTCATGGGTCTTGTTCTGGCATTCTGGGCTGGTGGCCGGCCGGCAAGAAAATTCTGAAGGCGCAGGAACTTTTGCCTGTCAATCTGGTCGTTTAGTAGCCCCCCTTTATATTCATGTAAATATATCTGTAGAGGCGTCTGTGCCAGATTGCTGGCATGATAAAGTACTAGAGATGGTCATGTGAGACTGATAGCATGGCTGACTAATATCCATTTGGTGACGAATAATGTTTGAACGAAATAAAGACAAGGACAAACAGGCTTCTGTTACGAATCCTGTGGCAGACAAGGGGTCAGCTGACCCAAGCCCTGCTTCAACCCCAATGAACACGACACCAGCAACAGCAAGGAGCCGCGCTATGATTGGATCAACTATCAAGATCAAGGGAGATGTGACCGGTGATGAAGACCTGGTAATCGAAGGTAGTGTCGAAGGCACTATCGATCTGGCTGCCCACGAAGTGACGGTCGGAGAGTCAGGTAAGGTGAAAGCCAATATCAAAGGCAAAACCGTGATTGTGAACGGGCATGTCGTAGGTGATATCACCGGTGGCGAAAAAGTGGTTATTTCCAAGACCGGCGATATGCGCGGCAATATTGTCACGCCACGCATGTCCCTCGAAGACGGGGCTGTGTTTAAGGGTAGTATTGATATGGATCCGAGTGACACCAGCAGCCGTAAGGGCCCTGGCGATATGTCACAACCCAAGAGTTCTATCAAAGCAAGCAATGACGACTCAGGCTTGAATGTGAAGAACGGCTGAATCCCTCCGACGACTGATTTCAGGCAGGTAGGAGCTTCCTACCTGTCCGCGTGCCTATGACCGACATTCAGCCCTCCCGGCTCCTGCCAGCGTTGTTCGATAATATCGATCCGGACGAGAAGATTACTGTGTTGAATCTTGGGCCTGCGTTGCCTGAGACCATAGAGTTTTTCTGTGCCTATCGCTGCAGATTGCATATCACCAATATCTACTCAGACTTGCCATTTCCTGTTATCGACCCCGACGAGCAGGATGAATCTGCGTTGGATGCAGCAATGGATGAGGCGTTATTTCTGGCAGGTAATGAGCAGTTCGATATCGTCTTTTTCTGGGACGTCATCAATTTCATGAGTCAAGACGCCATTACCACGTTGATGGCAAAACTGCGCCCGCATTTGCATGAGAAAAGCCGGGCGCACGGGTTTGCAGTGCACAACGCGCAAACGCCAGCTGCCATGGAGTATTACGGCATCGCTGACCAAGAGAATCTGCGCGTGCGGCGGCGTTCGAAACTCCCATCCGGATATCAGCCACGCTTGCAAGGTGACCTTGGTCAGTTGCTAAAGTATTTCGTTATCGACCGCAGTGTGCTGATGCAGGACCGGCGCGTGGAAATTCTGCTCAAAGCGCGATTGTAAGCCAATCAACTACCGTCAGCGCTTCAAGCTGGCCGGTTCATACTGAAACGAAAATGGGCTTTCAGGTCAATCTGCGTGACATTTCGCGCTGTCAGACAACAATTAATACTGTGCCCGCTTGCGCTATCCCTACTTACGGTTTTACTTGCGATTGTCATGCATGACTTTGTGCAGTTTATTGCGCAACCAGCGGCTTAGCGGAGGTATATCAGATGCCAGCAACGCCAGGCCTAGCGGGATCATCCAGAATCCCAAGACCGGCAGAAACCCGAACACTCCGAGCAACATGAAACACAACCCTAAAATAGCGCGCAGCACGGGCGGGATATGGCGCTGTCCGCGGCGTAGCGTCAGATAGGCGCTCGCGGCGATCTTGCGGCGACGCCTGCGGCTGGCGATATTGGGCTGCGATTTGCGGCTCATGGTGGGTAACACTCTCACTGCGTCTGGATTGCACCAGTCAAGGCGGTCTGCCGGGTGGCGGTGGTATGGTATGTCAGGTATGGGGCAGACTGAAACTAGCGCGTTCCAAAGCACCACAAACTCTGGAGTAATCCGGGAAAGGCTTGATCTGGAATAAGTTCCCTCGTCATACTGATCGCTACAATGAGAATTAGATGTAGAAAGCTTCCCACTGACGCAGAGCAAGGAGTTGGCAATGAATCTCAACAAGATACTGGTGGTTATTGAACCCGATGCCGAGGTGCAGGCAGCGCTGGATAAAGCGGGCCCGATTGCCAAAGCCGCAGGCGCGGAATTGGAGCTGGTGCTCGCGGAGTACAGTCCCTATCTGGAAGATGGCTACTATTTTGACCCGGTACAGGCAGCAAAACTGCGTCAGGAGCACAATTCGGCACGCAAGGAGGAGTTGGAGAAGCTGGCCGACCCCTGGCGTCAGCAGGGTCTGAAAGTTGACTCGCAGGCATGCTGGGGCAAGCCTGAACACACGGAGATTGTAAATCGCGCCAGAGACAGCAAACCGGATCTGGTTGTATCTGCGACACGTCACCATAACAAGGTCGCTCGTTTGCTCCTGTCTAATGAGGACTGGGAGTTGGTGCGTTATTGCCCGGTACCGCTGTTATTGGTGAAAGACAAGCCCTGGCCTGCCAAAGCGGGTGTGATCGCTGCAGTTGATCCTGATCATGCCCATGACAAACCAGCGACCCTGGATCACAAGTTGATCGAAGCGGCCAAGGCATTTGCTGGTTTAAGTGGTGGCGCGACGCATCTGTACCACTCTATTTGGCTACCACCATTGGCAGGTATGTACTCGGTGGAAGCAGATGGAGACGCCGAAACTGCCAAACTCACAGCGCTGGCTGATGCGCATGGAGTTGCGGCGGACGCCTGCCACTGGAGCCGAGTGGAAATTGCTGACTCACTGCCTGAAGTGGTGAGTGAGACACAGGCGGCTATAGTTGTGATGGGAGCGGTTTCACGCTCGCGTCTGGACAGACTCTTGATTGGCAATACTGCAGAACGCATTCTGGATCACGTGGAATGTGATGTGCTCGTAGTAAAGCCTGATGAGATACCTGCGCTGAACACAGTATTGATATAGCATAGACCTCATCTAGAAGGGTTGCCGCTGCAGCCGGGGTTGTCAGGAGAGCGAGAGTGAGTTCAGAAAAAGTAAGACATTTAGTCAAGCAATTGGTGTCTGAGCTGGAAAGCACCGAGGGTGTGGATCAGGAAACGTTGCGTTCTGCCCAGCAGCTAGCCGGGCAAGTTGATGATCTGGTCGATCCTGAAGTAGATACTACTGAAAATACGGTCATGGATGATGCCATCGCACTGGAGGCTCGTTTTGCGGCGTCCTACCCGATGGCTGAAAAGATACTCCGGGAGTTGGTTAATTCCTTGAGCCGTATAGGAATATAAAGCGCTATATAAAGAGGTAAATAAAGACGGAGTAAAAGAGGAATACAGAAAGGAATCGAACCTGGTCTGGTAAGCCGGATTTACGCTGAACGGCGCAATCGAAAATGCAGAAAGCACGAGCTTGAGCGGCATACGCCATGGCTGCCAAACAGGGCTATAAGGTGGGTTTATAAATCAGGCTTATAAAACAGATTAATAAATATAAAAAAAGCCTGCCCCGAAGGGCAGGCCTTTTTCTTGGGCGCACAGCAAGCTATGCGGAGGATTGCGAATACGGCCACAGGAGTGTCCCCTAAACCTGTGTTCGCATTCGGGTGTTACTATAACCTATAAAACTTTAAAAAGGTATATAATTTGAGCTGACAGCCACGCTTTATCGCGTCAAATTGCTTTTCATCGCGCTATGAAAAGTGTCCGATAAGGGCAGGTTCCGAGCAATAATTCGGGCCTTATGATGGATGGCGAATTCGCCACGGTGTCAGTGAATGACTGAAAATGCACCTATTCCAAGAGCAGTCGATGAAGAGCCATACCTGCCAGCATTGCGGCGACAAAAAGCAGCACCGAACTGTTCAGGGTGACCAGTGCCGCCAGCGCCGGACCCGGACAAAATCCGGCTATTCCCCAGCCGACGCCGAACAAGCTGGCACCGGCGATTAATTTTCCATCGATTTGTGTCAGGGTCGGTAAGTGAAATTTCTGACCGTACAGCGGTGCCGGCCTTTTAAGTATGAAGTGAAAGGCAGGTAATGTGAGGGCAAGGCCGCCTCCCATGACCAATATCAACGTCGGATCCCAGGCGCCAGCCAAATCGAGAAACCCAATGACTTTGGCTGGATTGATCATCCCGGAAACCGCCAGGCCCAGCCCGAACAGCAAGCCAGCCAGAAAGAGAGCAATGTTTGCGCCTGTTGGCGTTGCAGCCTTCACAGATTCCCCCCTAGCACATGACGCGTGAGATACACGGTGACTATGGCAACAAACATGAAAGTTGCTGTGGCTGTGAATGATCGTCGTGATAAACGGCCAATTCCACAGATGCCGTGCCCGCTGGTACAGCCACTGCCGAGCCGAGTGCCGAAGCCTACTAGCAAACCAGCGATGACGGTGAGCCCGGGCGAAGTTTGAATCTCGATGGTCACACCTCCATTAAACCAGGCAAAGCAGGCCGCGCCGATCAGAATCCCGCCGATGAATAATGCTCGCCAGCCGGTGTCGGTTTTGTGCGGGAAAAGCAGGCCGGACAGAATGCCACTTATTCCAGCGATACGACCGCTGGCCCAGAGTGTCAGGACGGCTGCACAGCCGATAAGTAAGCCGCCGATGAGTCCGGTAATTGGTGTGAAATTTTCCATGATTGTGGCCTCGCTCTCACTCTTCAATTCTGTTTGCCCACTTGCCTGCGGACCGTTTCCGGAATTGCAACGCGGTAGTGAGTGAACACAGTGCTAGCAGTATACCGCGATCCAGCGTGCAGCGACGGCAGTAATGCCCTGAGCCATGCGTGTTCTCAAAGTGGGGTTGGCTAAAGCAAGCGAGAGGCTACTGCGGGCTGTAACAACGGTATTCTTTCGGCGGGATAATAGTATAATAAGTTTTAACTATTATGGCATTGTCGATGGGTCATCCTCGGCCAGCTTGCCCCCAATAAACATCGCTATCTGTCCCTGAGGGGGCAAGGACTACTTATGAATCTGATGAATCGCCAATGGTTGCTGGCACGACGACCCGATGGCCCGCTGTCGAACGATAACTTTGAATACAGGGAGCTAGAACTCCAGGTGCCACAGTTGCAACCTGGAGAAATACTGGTGCAGTCACTTCTGTTTCGTTGCACGCCAGCAATGCGCACGATGATGAAAGCCAATAGTCAGTTTATGCCACCCATGACCGTGGGTGAGCCGGTCGTGGGTTCCGCATCAGCCAGAGTAATACAGTCGGCCAATCCTGATTATCCAGTGGGTTGCATCGTATCCGCGCTAACCGGATGGCAGGACTATGTAGTGCTTGATGCCAACAAGATGCCTCCTGTCCGAAAACCGGATGATGTGTCTTTAGAAGACTTTGAAGGCATTCTCGGCGGCAACAGTGTGACCGCTTATTTTGGCCTGCTGAAAATTGGTGAGCCGCAACCGGGAGATACAGTGGTAGTCTCTGGCGCGGCTGGCTCGACCGGGTCCATAGCGGCGCAGATCGCCCGGGTAAAGCAGCACCGGGTCATTGGTATTGCGGGTGGGGAAGAGAAATGCGCTTGGCTGCGTAACGAATGCCGTCTGGATGCTGTCATCGACTACAAGTCGGAAGACGTGGAGCAGCGTCTGGGTGAGCTTTGTCCGGATGGTGTGAATGTCTACTTCGACAATGTCGGAGGCGCAACGTTGGATGCGGTCATTGAAAACATGGCGCCATTTGGGCGTATTGCCCTGTGTGGACAAATCTCCAGCTATGATGAAGGCAATGCCCTGGCGCAGGGCCCCAAGAATATGATGCGCGTAATTTACTGGCGGTTAAAACTGCAAGGATTTTTGGGCTTTGATTATCCTGACGAGATGGAGCATGCCTTGAGTGAACTGCGGCAATGGCACAGCAATGGAGAAATTGTCACTCGGCTGGCTATCCATGATGGTTTCGCTGAATTGCCAACGACATACAGGCGACTGTTTGACGGCTCCCATTTTGGTACGTTGTTGTTGCGTAATGACCAGGCTGACACATGACGGCAACGTGCGGGACATACCGCAAAATGCTATGCTTGGCGTCGTTCGCGCAGTCGTCAGCAGAGAACCTGAAGCAGAGACTCTGAGGCAGTGATGCTGTAGTAGAGTAGAGTCGAGGCGTGGTCCGTACTGCAAATAATGCAATGTAGCTGACTGCGCCGTTAAAACCTGCAAGCGTTTGCGGCCCGCAGGCGAGTTACTCGGGCCGTATCCTCATGCTTCCCGTGGCTTTTTCCTGGCGGTATCTATCGATTAGAACTGCAACGACTTGATGGCTCGCTTTCAGCTCATGTTGCAGTCAATTGCGATTAATCTGGTCAAGATCAACCAGAGCATCACTGCATTCATTTGCATTGAAATTCTTACGGTCGAGCCATTCCGGACAGCTTTAAACTAGTTATGCTTTATTGTGCTTGTTGCGCCTGGAAACAGACTGCGACCAGTACTTCTTTTAGGTAGCGAGATTCATGAACAAAGAAATATTCAGAATGGCATTGATACTGGGTTCGCTCAGTTGGTTGGGCCCGTTTGCAATCGATATGTATTTGCCGGCCATGCCGATCATCGCCGATGACTTGAATGCCAGTGTCTCCGGCTCACAAGCAACGCTAATGGCATTTTTTCTTTCATTTGGCGCCAGCCAATTAATTTATGGGCCAGCATCCGATGTCTTTGGCCGCAAAGCACCGTTGTATTTCGGTTTGACCATATTTGCAATTGCTTCGCTGGGCTGCGCTATTGCACCCACTATTGAGTGGCTTGTCGGTATGCGCTTCGTGCAAGGCATTGGCGCCGCTGCGGTCATGTCGATCCCAAGGGCAGTAATCAGAGACTGTTTCGTGGGCAATGAGGCGACGCGGTTGATGTCGACGGTCATGCTAATCATTGCGGTGTCACCGATGTTTGCACCGCTACTTGGCACTGCGGTGATTGCACCGTTTGGCTGGCGCGCCATTTTCGTGGCTGTTGCCGTGGCCAGTCTGGTTGGCTTTGCCATGACAACGTTTGGTCTGAAAGAAACACTCCCGAAAGAGAAGCGATCTCCTTTCAAGTTCAGCACCATGCTTAAGGCATTTGCTGTGCTGTTTTCCGATACCCATTTCCTCGGGCTTACTTTCATTGGCGCAATGGGCATGGCCAGTTTCTTTGTTTTTCTGGCGACCAGTTCGTTTCTCTATATGGATTTTTACGGGCTGACATCCTTGCAATACAGCCTGGCCTTTGCCGTGAACGCGCTTGGTTTTTTCAGTGCCAGTCAGACAGCGGCCAATCTGGAGGCTCGCTTCGGTGCGACACGGGTGATCAAAGGGGCGGTTACAGGTTATTTCATGAGCGCAGTGCTATTGTTTGCGCTTGTCTTTATAGGTCAGGACAGTTTCTACGTGTTGGTTGTCATGCTTTTCTGCACCTATGCGTTTCTTGGTCTGGTGCTGCCTACCGCGATGGTACTGGCATTGGAAGACCACGGTGCTATAGCTGGCACAGCATCCTCACTTGGTGGGACATTGCAAATGATGACTGGCGCTGCGGTGATTGCCATTGTGAGTGTGGGATTCGATGTCACGCCGCTCTCGTTGGTGACGACGATTGTGATCTGCGCTTCGATAGCGGTCTTGCTCGCCGGTTTCAGTTTGAGCAAACCACTCGCAGTAGTTGTAGAGTAGGTCGTAGGGGACTACAGCAAGCAAAGGAGCGGCGGCGAACTGAATGCCCGCCGCCGTTCCGGGTTTAATCCAAATGTGCTTTTATAAATCTGCTGATTTCGGCAAACGTCATCTGCCCTTCGGGGAGGTCTGGCATGATCATGTATTCGGCATGTGACATGCCTTCAAAGACATGCAGATCTGCCTCGACTCCGGCAGCCAGTAATTTGCGGTGTGCTCTGGCGGTATCACTGAGCAACATATCCCGGGTACCAGAGATCAGGATTGTGGGTGGGAAGCCACCGAAGTCGCCGTACAAAGGGGATAAAAGCGGATTGGTCAGCTCTTCACCATCGGCATACTGAGTGGCGCCAACAAGTAATAAACCCTCATAAGTAATCAAAATTCGGTCAATACCCGCATTGGTGTGCAGACTGTCACTGCTGTCCGTCAAGTCAGCCCAGGGTGTGCCTGCGAAAATTGCGCCTGGTACTGGCAAGCCAAGATTTTTCATTTGCAGCACGGCAGCAAATGACAATCCGGCACCGGCTGATGTGCCACCGATGGCAATCTGTCCGGGTTCAAAGTCTTCGAGTAGCTGGCGATACACTGCGATGGTGTCGTCGATTGCAGCGGGGAAGGGTGAAGCGGGTGGCATACGGTAATCAACAGAAACTGTGTAAATGCCAGCCGCTGCACTGATTTGAGCAGCCTCACTGGCCGCGCCTGGGCCGCCACCCAATACATACCCACCACCATGCAAATGCAGGAAAACATGATCGCGATGTTCAGGCGCAACTTGCCTGGGTGTGACATCGTAGACGGTAATCTGCGTATTGCCATTCACGGCGACTTCGCGAGACTCAATCAATAGATTCAATTGCTCAGCCAGAGCGGGCAACGGGTTTGGTCCGCTGTGTGCGCGTTCTTGCAGAGCCAGCCAGGCTTCATCGCTGTCCGGATAACGGCCGCCCACATCGGGATCCGGCTGCGGCGAGTTGGCGATAACCTGCGCGAGCTCGCTGCTGGCATGAACAGGCGGCGCAAGACTGCGATTGGTAATCGACCAATCACTGTTATCAGTCTGGGCGATTGCGTGGTTGGTGAAGGTGAAGCAAACAAGGCCGGCTGCGGCCAACAGCGTGGAATAGCGCATAGCGAATCTCACTCATTGAGCCCTGCGGGCTTTATTCTTACTTTACAGGTAAATGGGAGGTAGGTGAAAGGTGAGTGCAAGTTTAGTTGAAAGGTAAGTGATGGGCTCAGCGCTGCCTGCTCTGGCCAGGCAGCACGAGACCACTGAGCGCCATCACTATTCGTAGTCAGTAGAAAATTAGCGAGTTCTACTGACGGCGGTAATTGCCAGCAAGGATTTGCCGGCAGACTACCAGTTACTGAGTGACACGAATGCGTTGATAGGCATTGCTCCAGCAGCATTGGTCAAGACCGTCGCTGTCTGATGACTTCCAGTTATCCAGTCGGGCGCGCACCAGATAATCACCGGGTTCGGAGAAGCTGGCCATAACGCGAGCAGGTCCTTTGCCGCCTGACACCATCACGGCGACCTCAGGAGCCGGTATCAAACCGAGTACCTCACCTTCACGGCTTTCGACCAGTGGCGTGGAGTCATGCTCTGAGAAACTGACTTCACCCGGACCCTGATGCTTGTACCAGGAGACGCGGGTATCCAGTGGTTTGATAAAGCGCGGGTCGCTGCGGTCGCGTTTGGAGGGGTCTTCTGTGAACACTTCCAAGGCGATCGGTGAACCTACTGAGGTGGTTTTTGTGGTCGCGGCGACTACCCCTTCCGGGCCAGAGCCTTGTTGACCATCGTCAAACCAGATGAGTGGCTGCACGCTTCCTTGTGGGCGCGGATTACGGTCGAGTTCATAGGCAGAAGAGCCGCGCTCGCCAGGCACTTTTAGTTCCTGTCCCGCTGAGATCAAATGCCACCAGACGGTTTCATCTTCCCTGTCCATAGGAATCGTCACTGCAAACACGCCGTGGTGTCGGCCGGGGAAATACACTTCCGGTTGCATGCCATTCATGGCGGCCGGCACGATGAAATTGTTGTCGCCCTTGGGCACAACAATGTTTTCCTTGTTGCGGTTGTGATAACCAAAAGACACGGTGATCGAGCCATCAGCATTGTCATACCAGCCTTCCATAAACGGGATGACTGGAATGCCCTGGGATGCAGAAGGGCGCAGCGGACGCTGCACCGATTGAGCGTTGGCAGTGGCAACTACCAGCATGCTGGCCACTAGAGTGGCCAGCAGTGCGGTTGCCGTAATTCTAAAACTTGCCATAGTCTTTGTTACTCCGATATTTATTGCTTTTTTTCGACAGTTCGGTGATTAGTCAGCTGCGCGTTGGGCGGCACTTTGTTGTTCGCGCTCAGCCAGCAACTCTTCATAGGTTTCGTCATCCAGATGGGAGATTGCGATCCAGGCATGGGACATCTCATCCGCTGTACGCTGGCCCCAGCCTACCCATTGGCGAGGATCGGGATTATTAGGGTTGCTTTCCGTGTTGTCGTACCACTGCTTGGTTACCAGAATGGCACCTGCAGGAACCAGTGGCGCAGACTCTGGCGCGTACAAGTGGCTATGGTGCCAGGTTGCACTCCAGTCGGAGATCATGCTGATGACTTCGGTACGACCTGTCTCTGGATAGAAGATTTCCAGTGAGGCGGCATTCATGCGCAGATGACCATGTGGCTGGAAGCTGTCGATACGGACCGGGTGGTCAAAGGAATGAAAGCCCTGAGTCATGGCCGTGCCGTGTGGCGGCAAGAACAGGTCACCCTGATCGAGCTGATAGGTGGCAAGGTCCTGACTGATTTTGGATTCGTAGCCTTCCGGATGTAACCAGATTCCCAGTTCCACAACGTTGTCTTCGATTACTGTGCCGGGGGCTGTGCCACCCAGACCGCCTGGATACATGTGAATATCCCACTGAATCTGAATGTCGGCAAAAGCGGTTCGACAAACACCTTCAGGGATGACTTCACCCCATTTGCCCATGGCGTATTCGGTTACCGGGCGGCGCTCGACTGTGCCTTCTTCGTTAATCTCGGCGAAATAGGTATTGGCATGATGCACTACAGTTTTGGCATCGCCACGAGGTTTGACCTGCAGCGCTTTGATGCAACGATCTTCACTGATACCGCTGTCGACAAAGTGCTTGTCCCAGAGGTCATTGCCGCTGGCTGGAACATCGATCGGATTCGACTCAAGCACGATATCCGGTTGACCGAACTGGTCGGCGAAATTCCACTCTTCGAGATCACGTACTTCCGGCATGGCAGGCATTTCATCCAGATTGCCCTGTAGCGAGCCCTGATTTACCCAGGCGACTACAGTATCGATCTCGTCTTGAGACATGCGCCAGTCAGCCTGCAAATTTTGCACGCCGATATCGTGGTCATAGGCATAGGGAGGCATCTCCCGATTGGCTACTTTCATTTGAATCAGTGGCGCCCAGGGGCGGACCTGATCATAGTTAGTTAGTGACATTGGGCCGACACCGCCCTCGCGGTGGCAGACCACACAGTTCTCATTGAGAATGCTGGCGACTTCGCCAGCGTAGGTGACGTCACCGGCGGGCTCTTGCGCCGTGGCAACTTGTATTTGCAAGCCGGAGACTGTGGCAATTGCCAAAGCGCTTCCAAGATGAGTGAGTTTTCTTCGTGTTTGCATAGTATCCACCGTTATTGTGTTAATGCGTTGAGCAAATGGGCGTACTGGAAATCTGGTGAACCTGGTGACTACCGAGCTGTTTTGGGGCTCGCCTACTGCAAGTTCAATAGCAGACAAGGATAAGACTTTTTGAGCAAATTCTCAAATTAGTTAAAAGGTTTAATGGTTGTAATAATATTAGTAATATCAAAGGCTTGGCATCAGTGGTGTGAAAAGGCGTGATTTTCTTGCTGTCTAGCCCGGCAATCAACCACTTATTTAGGCTAACTCGTGTGTTTCCGGTGCAGCTTTGGGCCGTTAGGAGGCGACTTTTCACCAAGCAAACAAGGCCCTGCGGTTGGTCTGGCCCTTGTAGAATTCACTAAGTCAAACGGGTTCGAAGCGCCAGCACTGACTTTACTTTCAGCAAAAAAAAGAGCCAGGGCACATAGTGCTCTGGCTCTTTTTTTCATGCAGCCCAACATCAAGCATTGGGCGGAGAGATTTGCAGTTTAGCCGCCGGGTACCCAATCCACGGAGACGTAGTACTGCCGATACCAGTTGTTGATCAGTCGCGACTCAAAACCACCAATCTGACCAGTTAGCGTTGGCTTATAGTCAAACAGGTTATTGACACCGACTGACACGGTGAACTGGCTATTGAAGTAGTCATCAAACAGATAGGCATAACGCACATCTACCAATGGGTCTTCTTCAATTTCTTCTGGTGGCTGGAAAATACCATCTTGTGGGTACAGATCGACCACCTGAGCATCATGCGTGACTGCGCTGAACCAGTTTACTGCCACTGATGCGCTGTGATTGTCGCGGAACCAGTTGGTAGTGAAGGCCAGCTTCGTTTTAGGCATGGGTGGGGCAATATTGGTACGCGCATTCTGCTTGCCCAGAACGTCAACGTTTGCACCGGATTGATCGGTGAAAACATATTCGCCATAGACAGTTGCATTCAAACGCGTGTTAAAAGTACCCAGATTTTCCGGGCTGAAAGAGTAGCTGGCCTTGGCATCAATCAAATTGACATTGAACGCCGCCACGTTAGCCGACTGAATCAATACTCGTTCAACACTGCCGTCCGGTCTGCGGAAGATATTACCGCCAGCACCGCCTGTGGGCTGTGCTGCTAACCAGGCGTCAGCCGCATTACGCGATGGGGAACCCGGTGTCGAATCATAAGATCCTTCGGATTGCCCTGTTGCTCGCAGCATCGCCAGGAACTGATTACGGGTCACGTCATCCTCACTCAGAGTACGGATGCGATCAGTGTATTCAATTTCCTGATAGTCCAGAGACAGTTCAAATCCGTCCAGGGCTCCCGTGGGCTGCCAGCTGAATCCCAGATTGACGATTTCAGCAGACTCCGGGCCCAGATTGGGATTACCGGATGCACAGGCGATACCGCCCAGCAGCAGCTCGCCGCTCAAGTCATCAACACCACTGTACATGTCGGTACAGTTTTCGTTAGCGCGAGCTTCACGTGTCTGGAACGAGGTTGGCGCCAGGAAGCTTTCGCCCCAGGATGCGCGCAAGGCAAGATCAGGCAAAAGTTCATAACGCACTGAGATCTTTGGCGTTGTGGTCTCTAGCCCCTGATCGAGGAACTGCTCATGACGTACGGCGCCTTTCACTGCCAGTCTGTCAAGAATCGGTACTTCCACTTCGGCAAATAATGCGCGGACTTCGGAGGAGAACACTTCATCCGGTGCGACCGGCTCGCCTACCTGGCCCCAGATGAAATTCTCACCGGATGCATTGTAGGGTTCCTGAAATGTTGATTCTTCCAGATTTCGCCATTGAAAACCGAAGGCGGTTTGTACTGGGCCAGCAGGCAGATCAAACACTTCGCCTGTTAGCAGGGTTTCGAAGACGTCTAGATAGTCCCGTGCGCTAACAAAATTGGAGTTCTCATAGGCCATCCAGTTGTTGAGCTCTTTGGTGTTTTCCAGGCCGGGCTCATAGTAAGGCGAGCGCGGATCTGCAGAACCGAACGGGTTAAACCACTGGTCGCCGCTGTTGCCACCCATGCCACGCAATGCCAACTGCAGGCGGCTGGTGGATGTACCAGACACGTCAGACATGTTGCGGTTTTCTTGCGCGGTGTAATACGTGTAACCAGACCAGGTGCCGGCCAGATCATATTCAGCGGACAACTTGACGCGGTTGAGTTGATAGATTGACCGGTCAGATCGCGAGGTATCGAAATTAATACCGTCGGGCATTTGATCGTATGGGGGATAAGTGTAGATGCGCCACAGATCCGGCGCGACATCGAATCCGTAAGGGTTAGCCGGATGCTCTGCCGGGATCACCAATAATGCCCGGTTGCTGTTCGGGTTTGGTGATGAAAAAGTCGTGCGGCCATTCACATGGCGCAGGTGGTTATTCAGCATGAATCCGAAGCGTAGAGAATCAGTGGCTTCCCAAGTCAGGCTATTGTAGAGGTTGTAAGTCTGTTGGTGATTGGCAACCTCAGCCTGAGAGCTGTACTCAAAGGTACAGAACCCCGATGGATGCACCGTTCCTGATGGGTCAGGTCTGGGGCCGTAGCCATGCGTCGGTGCGCCCTGATTAAACGTACCGCAGGATGGATCCAATAGCCGGTCGCCAACCAGCTGGCCGCCGTGGTCCTGCCTAAGAAGAATCTCTTCAGCATGTCCTTCTAATCTCTTGAACGTACCCGGGTTACCGGAACTGGACGTACCCTGGGAGACTTCATGCTCGCGCGGGCGCTCGTACCACATTAATGGTGTGCGCAAATAGGCTTCGAACGAACCGACATAGTTGATGCCGTTGTCGAAAGACCGTCCCCACAGAGCAGAGAGACGCATTTCTTCGTTAGCGCCATCTTCCGGTCGCTGATAGAAGCTGCGGAAACGCAAACCATCGAATTCCTTCATTGGAATCAGGTTAACAACGCCTGCAACAGCATCAGAGCCGTACAGTGCTGAGCCGCCGTCCAAAACCAGTTCCATACGTTCCATGGCGATTTCGGGGAAGGCGGTATTGAGCGTCGGGTCCAGTGTTCGTACACCATCTACAAGAGTGAGCGTGGAATTCTCACCCAATCCGCGTAGATTGAAACTGGCACCGTTGGAATTCTGGTCACCGTCCTGGCTGCCCAGTACAACAGCAGCAACATTCAGGTTCTGAACATACGTAAGATCCCGTATGTATTCGGTCATACTGGGTGCACCGGATTGTAATAGATCTTCTCCGGTCACCGTATCCACTGCTGTGTCTTCGGCAAATGCGCTATTGCGCAAATAGGAGCCGGTAACAACTACTTCTTCAATATTGTCTTGATCCTGCGCCTGAATAGCAGCAGGGACAACGAAAGAGGTAAAAAGTGCAGTGTGGATCAGGTACGAGAGCTTCTTGCGACGAAAGTCGTGGGGCATTACGTCATCTCCTTGCCTTCACGCTTGCTAGCTCATATCAAGGCAACGAGTGTGAGGCATTCTTATTTGTGATTATTATTCCCATCTCGGTTGCAGGACTACCACTACTACAAACTTCAGTGACTGCTCATACAACGTCGACGAAAAGTTACCACAAGAGGTTCAGGGAGAGAAGAACTTCTAAACGATTTTTAACATTTAAAGGTTATACTGAGTATGACGGGAGATGTAGGAAATCTGCCCTGACCAGCGCCCTATGGCGCTTGTACAGGGCAGTTGTCGCGTATGAACTCTTCATGCTGTGGCATCGCCGTGGCACATTTGGCGATAACTTCCCGCGTATCTCGTAGCAGAATTTTCAGGTCGTCGTTACCCAGCGAATCAACCAACGGGCTATAGCTCTTGGCGTGAACATGTTGTCCGTTGAGTACGGCTAGCCAACTGTGTTCGCCAAACAATTCGCTTTTGTCACGTTCGAGCCAGGACCCGGACTGATAAAACTCGAGTTTCGCCTGAAGTGAATCGGGAATTGCCATATGCCGGCAGTATTTCCACAGTTCAGAGTCTTCGCGCTCCGTGGCCTTGTAGTGCAAGATGATAAAATCACGGATAGAGTCCATCTCACTATCAATCTGGGCATTAAAGTGCTGCATCTCAGTGTCAAAGCCTGTGCGGCGTGGGAACATCGCAAAAAATCGCATCAGAGTTGATTGAATCAGGTGGATGCTTGTTGATTCAAGAGGCTCCATAAAGCCACTGGCAAGACCGATCGCCAGACAATTTTTGTTCCAGGCGCGTTTGCGTTTACCAGTTTTGAAGCGTAGTTGGCGGGGTTCGTCTTGCAATGCCTTGCTTTTGAGATTGGCAAGTAAAGTCGTGCGAGCCACTTCATCACTGGCAAACTCGCTACTGTAGACAATGCCATTACCAGTGCGGTGCTGCAGCGGAATGCGCCATTGCCAGCCGTCTGCATGCGCAATCGAAACTGTATAAGGGTGTTTGGGGTTGATAGCTTCGCTGGGAATCGCCTGGGCGCTGTCGCAAGGTAGATAGTGGCTCCAATCCTCAAAACCTGTTTTCAAAGTCTGTTCAATCAGTAGTCCCCGAAAGCCGGTGCAATCCAGGAAGAAGTCGCCTTCGATGACTTGGCCGTCTTGCAGCTTGATGCCGGTAATGAAACCGGATTGGGTATCCTGATGAACATCGTCCACCTTGCCTTCAATACGAGAAACGCCAAGCCTGGTGCTGAACTCGCGCAGAAACAAAGCATAAAGGCTGGCATCAAAATGGTAGGCATGGGGTACTTTGGATAGTGGCGAGTTGGCTACTCCGCCAGAGCGTAAAAAGCGATTCTGTTTTGCGGCGACCCAGTTCAGCGAGTAGTGTTCCAGCCCCGGCGATATGCCGAGATCGTAAGCCTTTTTCCAGTAGTGCCAGAAATTAACGTTCTTTATAGTGCGGCCAAATTCGCCGAATGGATGCATATAGGTATGGCCGGTCTTTCCCCAGTTTTGGAATTCTATACCTAGTTTAAACGTGCCATATGTCGCACTCAGCATCTCGTCAGCATTGATGCCTAGCAGGTTATTAAACTCAACAATGGGTGGGATGGTTGCTTCGCCTACGCCCACGGTGCCGATCTGCTCGGATTCAACGAGTGTGACTTTGCAGTTCTGTGTGCCAATTATCTTGGCAATGGCTGCAGCTGACATCCATCCGGCTGTGCCTCCACCAACAATGACAATGTGCTTCAAATTCTGGTCCAAGGCGTGTCTCCATTCGCCGCTAATGCGGCTGTTATCATTGTAAATATCAGAAATTACAAGTGCATCTTTTCTGTCTGATCACTGCTGAGCAGTGGCTACAGTGCATCTGGGCGAGCTAACGTTATCTCCCAATCTGAGAGTTGTCCAGCTTGTGACTAAGGCGCAATGACCGGCTGTTGATCCAAACAATTGCTTAACACGTTATCACTGGTGGCTATGTTGTCTGCAGAAACCTTAGCGTTTGGATGTTTCACTAAATCTGGTTCGCCACGCGAGTTGCAGAGGCTGTGCCGAATTGGTGGGTTTTCCCAGACAATACAAAACTCTCGGCAAGACAGCCTGATGCTCGCTGCCCTTCTATATAGTGGTAGTACCATTCTGGATAGCTCGCTCTTTATGAGGTTTATCCAAATTCAGAGGCTACGGAGTCGGTGCGCAGTTAATATTCTGATTCGGTGAAGCAATTGCCCCCACTGGCCGTATTGTGGATGACAAAGATGATTGAGTGGGAGTACATTAACGAGGTACCCCACAATCAAGGAATTGCGGCCCATTGGGCCAGTTTCAGACAGGTGGCTAATGGCTGTCTGGACCGAAACTGCGAGGCGCGACTCCCGGGTAGGTGTTCAGGATGAATGAGTCAAAAACGGTCACATTACATTTGCACATAGCATGGGCATCCTGCCTGCTTGGTTTGCTAATTGTGACACCGATTCTGGCGCAGACTGATGCTACCAGTGATGACATTGGTCAGCGGTCCTTAATGCAAAGCCAATTAAGCGAACTGGAGCGCGACCTCGGGCGCCACGACCCTGCCTTGATTGAGAGTCTTGTGAGCCTGGCCGAAGCCAATGCTGATCTGAATCTGTTCAGTGAAGCCAGCGTTCTCATCGATCGTGCGATCCAGATTCAAAGGCTGAATTTTGGACTCTACAGTGACCGACAAATCCCCCTCTACTTCGAAAAAATCCGCTTCGATTCCCGCCGCGGTGATTGGCAAGGTGCCAATGACTCGCTGGATCATGTCTCCTGGCTATTAACGGAAAAGCAGGTGGGGACTTTGGAATCTCTGGTCAGTAATCTGATGCAAATGACTGAATTGCATCTGCGGGCAGTGGCCGCCGATGACAGCGCTATGCAAGCCGAGCACTACAGATCGGCGGCTGAAGCAACTTTCATGGCGTTGGAGATCAGTAGTCGACTGTGGGGTGAGCGCGATCCTCGCCGTGCCGAGCTGTACTATAGCTTGCTCAAACAATTTTATTTGCAGTCATTGGCGGTAGAGATGCGGGATGAGACCGCTTATGCGCTGCGTGCGATTGTACCGGGTTCATCCTGGGTGCGACCGCGCCGCGTTGTGCAAACGAGGTATTTTCGGGCCGGGCTGCGATTGCTTGCTGAAATGGAAGACATTGTCGTCGCCAACAGCACAGTACCCAGAGAAACTGCAGCCATGGTCGCTATTTACCGAGCCGACTGGCAGTTGCTCTTTAATCGGGAAGAGTCGGAGAAAAGCTACGCTGACGCGTTTACAGCCTTGCAGGATCTGACTGATGATGCGAGTAAAGTTAATCGGCTATTTGCGCGACCTCAGATACTTCCGATTGGCGAATTTTATAACACGGTTGATGCTGCGCTAGCGGCACAAGTACGCAGTACTGCCAGTTTGGCCGCATCTGAAGTGAAGAATGCCGAGTCTGGTGAGTATTATCGTTTTCAGGAATGGTTCGGCGAATTGCCCCTGATAGCCTTTCCCAATTTCGCCCCATCTTTGGGCATTCTTTCTGCTCCTGAATACAGTGATGTATTGTTGAGCTTCAATTTAGACTCAATGAATACTGTATCGCGATGGGTAAGCGGTCGCTATACGACCCGCAGGAGCGTTGTTGATGAGTTTCAGATTATCGCTGATTCGGCAGAAATGGACATAGATACCAATTATCTGGAAGAGCGATTACATGCATTAAATTTCCGCCCTCGCCTCGTAGATGGCGCTGTAGAACCTGCCGCAGGGACATTGCTCTACCGAGCAACAATTGACTAGATTGCCAGTTCAGTCCCGAGTTTTGGCGAATACGGGAAAATTGTGGTCGATTTCGCATTCTGAGCGAAATTTATAACTATTATAATTTTTATCGCATTGGGAATTACGCTAGAATTGCGCCCCACATCATGGACGATGTATATCCATCCTGCGAAACGCTCGTTTTTGACCTAATGGCCCTTGGCCGAATACATAAGAAGGTTTGCCGGATCTATCGGGTGGCACTTCTGTGAGCTGCTGTTGTCCAAGAGTCACAGCTTCGCAGATTTGACTCGGAGTTATTGCATCAAAAATCTATTATTTCAATCCTGAAAGGCCTTACACGAATGAATAATCGAGCACCACTTCTGAAACCAAGTTCAACGGCAGACCGTGTTGCCAGCATACTGCGCGAGCGCATTCTGATAGTTGAAGAAGGTGAATATCTTGGTTCAGAGAGCGACCTGGCGGCTGAAATTGGCGTCAGTTTACCGACTTTGCGGCAAGCCTCCCGCATGCTGGAGTATGAACAACTACTCAAGATCAAACCAGGCAAGGGGGGTGGTTACTTCACCCGTCGGCCCTCGATAGATACAGCGATCAAATCGGCTAGCCAATATCTGGCTGCTTTTAACGTCAATGATCGCTCCATGTTTATGGACACGGCGGACCCAATTATGAAGACGGTCCTGCAAGCAGCGGTACGATGCGAAGATGAAGCATTGATTGCGCAGCTGGAGAGCTTCGTTGCCAATCAGAAAAAGAACGCCAAGAATCTGCTGCCACCGGATCAGTCATTCAAAGTGTCGATCGATCTGATGAACCTGTTTGGCAAGATGTCAGGGAATATTCTGCTGGAGCTATTTGCGAACATTATGTGGAACGAAATCAGCACTATGCGAGCTACGGGCAACTACGACGATTCGCCGGAAATCGTTAAGACTAATTACCGCACTCGTTTGCGGGTAGCCGAAGCGGTTCTGGCGCGTGATGCTGACAAAGCCGTCAATGCCTGGGATAAGCGCTCAAAATTTCTGCGGTCCTGGAAAAAGCGAGAATAGAGTCAAGCGCCTCAGCGGGCCAAAGCAGTTCGCAAAGAAAAGCCAGGCTAGTTATTCTAGTCTGGCTTTTTTTTGCGATAAATTCCGGGTTTTGAAATCAGCTGCATTAACAACTGCAAGGATCCGTGGCTGCCAGTTTCAACAATGTGAGTAGCCATGGCAATAATACCTTTACGCAAGCGGTTGACAGCACACTCAATAAACTATTCAATCTTTTATCACTATTAATTGATATCATGGCAGCTCAGGTTACCCACGAAGCGCCACTAAGCACAGTTAATGCATTGATCAACAAATCGCTACAACAATAATGAGAATCAACCATGCTGGAGTTTACACTTAACCAAGCGGTCAGCGTCGATAAAGTCGAAAGCCCAAACTTTGATGTGCCTATTTACGTAATTGACAATTTTCTCGCCAATCCGGAGGCGCTGGTTGACTATGCCAACACAAAAGCCTACTTCGGTGAAGTGGGAGCCGACCGAACAGCCTATCCCGGCATACGCGATCGCTTGCCACGCCCCTACGATCGTGTGTTAGAAAGCGTGCTCGATCTGGTATATGGCAATCGTAGTCCAAGTGTACACCGGTGTATGTTGTCGTTGACGACGCTAAGCCCCAAGCAATTGCAAAATGCGCAGAAAATACCGCACGTTGACACTTTCGCTGAAGGCCAGTTTGCAGCGGTCCACTACCTGTGTGATGAGAGTCATGGTGGCACTGCGTTCTATCGCTATCTTCCTCGTAATATCTACAGGCTGCACGATAAAGACAAGCCAATCATCAAAGAAATGATACAAGGCGTGCGTGATTATCCGGACGAGCATGCGGGGTATCTGACAGGGAATACGAATTTGTTTCGTCAGGAAGTGTTGATCAAGGCGAAATTCAATAGGCTGGTCCTCTATCCATCCAATGTATTGCATTGCGCGCAACTGGATTCGGGCGATAGCTACCGAGCTGACGTTAATTCGGGCAGGTTGTCGGTTGCGTCGTTCTTCGAACTCGCACCTGTCTTACACCAGCAGAACAGTGTGATGGCCAGGCCAACACTGGTATCCTGAAACACCAATTCGAGCAAGCAGGAGTCCACTTCATGTCGCAACTAGCCCCTTTGAATGCCGAGCGTCACGGCAAGTTAAAGCTGCGTGATCGGCAAGATTATCAAGCGTACGCTGGTCAACATTTGGTACCTGTTGTCTTTCAGGAGTTCTATGGTCTGGCAACCGAGTTCCCACTAGTGTTCGTGCGCAACAGCGAGGCCGGTGATTTTGTGCCAGTTGCCATGATGGGGTTGAAGCAAGGCATCAATCTGTATTGTCAAACAAGTGATTGGCGAGCTGGATTTGTTCCAGTGGGGTTCACGGTTGGCCCCCTGCTTGTCACGCGGCTGGAGTCAGAGTCCGAACCTGCGGAGATCTCCTTGAACGAAGACAGTGAATTACTTGATGAATCGCTGGGAGAACCGCTGTTTACTGATTCCGGGGAACAAACGGAATTTCTTCAAAAGCGCATTGAGAAAGTAATGAACGTTACCCGGCAAACGCTACAGGCACGAGCACTATGCAAGTTTCTGGCAGATCAAAATCTGTTGAAGCAGCGCCAGATTCGCCTGCAGTATTCGCCAGACTCACCACGTTATGAGGTCGAAGGGGTCTATATTATCGATGAAGAAAAGCTCGAGTCCCTCTCTGATCAGGAATTCCTGACATTGCGTCAGCGTGGCCTTATTCCTCTGATCTATGCGCATTTAACATCGCTACAACAATTCGGT
This sequence comes from uncultured Gammaproteobacteria bacterium, assembly GCA_913060975.1. GTDB lineage: Bacteria > Pseudomonadota > Gammaproteobacteria > Pseudomonadales > Pseudohongiellaceae > UBA9145. Next base: position 29,311 of record CAJXVC010000008.1, on the reverse strand, counting down.
CGGCTGTCGCGACTGCAAGCAGAAGCGGATAAAGCGGCTATAGCGCAAACGGCCTGAAACCATTGCTTTGATTATCTGGCCCCTGTCGCGCGATTGGGGTCCTGCGTACTGCCATTCTACCGCCGGTCGTCTTTGACCGGCGCACCCTCGTCACCTTTCAAACGATTGTTGTTGTACTGCTTGTTTCGCGCTTGCGCGGGTTCGGTTTGCTGACCAATCGATTCTATCCGAGGGCGAAAGGGGGTTGGCAAACTGAATGGGAGGGAGTAAAGTTGTTAAAGTTGTAATACTTATAGCATCAAAGCTAGTACCAATGCCTCACTTACAAATTGAAACCAAAGAGGTCAGCCATCATGGTTAGAATCGTTCAGCAACCCTCGTTCAAGCGCCGTATCAGCCTATTGTCCGCCGGTCTGGGATTGGCAGCATGCAGTATTCCTGCGGCATATTCGCAAGATGCCGAGTTTACTTACAATACTCATGTCGCGGATATCATTAATGAAAACTGTGTGGTCTGCCACCGTGAAGGTGGAGTTGGCCCAATGCAATTGACCAACTATGAGCAGGTGCGCCCGTGGGCACCGTTGATTCAGATGCGCGTGGCAAACCGGGATATGCCTCCTTATGCCTATGACCAACACATCGGCATTCAGGATCTCAAAGGTGATTGGCGCCTGTCACAGGAGGAGATTGATACCGTGGTAGCCTGGGTGAATCAAGGCGCTCTGCGTGGCGATCCTGATGTCGTTCCAGAAACGCCGGAATTTCCCAATCCTGATGAATGGAATTTCACTGCTGACCTGGGTGAGCCCGATCTGGTAATCCCGTCAGTCTCAATCGATATTCCCGCCAACGGCAATGATTTATGGCATAAACACTATGTCGCTACCGGGGTAACTGAACAGCGCTGTATCAAGGCGATGCAGGTCAAGCCCAGAGGTGACGCCCGTGCCGTGGTCCATCATTCCAATCCGACAGTAGAAGCGGTCAATCCGGAGACGGGTGAGTTCGAGCGTTATAGCCAATTGACGGAATACGCCATGGGTAAATGGGGCGAATTGATGCCGGACGGTGTATGTCGTGTAATGCCTCCCGAGTCGCGAATCTTCTGGGATATCCATATGTTTCCGGGTGGTGTTGGTGCAACAGCGCAGGGTGCAGAGATTAAGGACAATGTAGTGGAATTGGGTATCTGGTTCCATGATGATGAATTCGCCGATCAGGAAGACGTGTATGAGCAAGATCTTCGCGCCTATCAGCTGCGCGAAGGTTACGTGAATGGTGAATTGTTTGTCATTCCCCCTAATGGCTATGCGATGACTCAAGGCTTTCACAGTTTTGACCATCCTGTGCGCATAGACAGTTTTCAGCCGCATGGTCATCTGCGACTGAATGCCGCTTCGCTGGAAATATTCAGCCCCAAAACGGGACAGACCACTCCGGTAAGTCAGATTTCCAACTGGAGTGCGACGTGGCATCACAGTCACATCTATGAGCCTGAAGTTGCGCCATTGTTGCCAGCTGGCGATATTCTCGTGATCAAACAGTGGTACGACAACACTGCCAACAACCCCAATAACCCTGATCCGGATCAGTGGGTATCTGATGGCAGTCGTACCGGTGATGAAATGTCTCATGCCTGGATTGCAGTAACGCATCTGGATGATGAAGGCTACGAAGAGCTGCTGGCGGAACGCCAGGAGAGCGAAGAACGTTCCCTTGCCGGTAGCGACTAGTCACGCACCGTTAAGGTAATGTGGGCAGAAAAGGCTGGTTGGCTCTCCCTCCAGCCTTTTCTTTTGCCTGTAGTTTGGGTCGCAGAGCTCCAGTCTTTGCTTTGAGTATCATCGACAAGCTTTGTCAGGCAATGTCTGTTTCTCTGCGCTTTACCTGGCGCTAACGATGCGACATCGCCAGAGTTGCTTATCTGATTGAGTAGGGGGTTGTTATGACTGTCGCACTCTGTGTGGTCAGTGCATGGGCAATACTTGCCATAGTCCATCGATAGACCATTGCTAAATTAGCGGAATTTGGGGGCATGCCTGTAAGGCGCTGGCTAGCCAGCCGCTGCACTGATAGCAGCGATACTGGCATGGTATTTCCCGATTTCGTTCGCAGTGAGTAGGCCTCTATGAACTGCTGTGTTGACCATCGGACAGTGGGATGTTTCAGTAAACAGACAGTTAATCTGATTGCTGGGCATTAAACTCGGCTTCGACTTCCTGCCGGCGCCAACCAGCCATAATGCCTGGCATGCTGTAATTGCCTTCGTGACAGGCGTATTCATAAATGGGTTCATCAGTCCGTACCATGGGGAACATGGCCGTCCAGGGCTGAGTCCAGCGCGATGGATCGGTGATAGTGAATTCGTAGCCCAGAGAATTGCTATCGAGCATCCAGAACCGCTCAATGAGTTCCATGTTCTCGCTGGAGTTAAGAAATGACGTCGCACCAGCGAAGTGTCTGGTTTCAATGACTAGCGTGTCACCTTCCCAGTAGCCAATCGAATCGCCTTCCCATTTTCGCGGGTGGTCAAGATGCTCGTCGGTATACATTTTGACAATACGTGCGTTGTGGACCATTTCGTTGTGAATAACTACGTGGTCATCAGTTTGCACCAATTGGACATTATTATTATAGGCGCTGGGTAGCATGGGCGGTCCGGAGTTAAAGCCCATAATACAGCGCTCGGAGAGCGGTCTGACTTCGACCCCGAGATTGAGCTGGGCTGCTTCTCTGGCGTTGGCGGCGATGTTCTGTGCTGCTTCGGTCATCTCGGGTAAACGGCCATTGGGCGGATTGGTGATGAGAGAGGTCCTGTTTGAGCCTAGAATCTGGTTGCCGCGGTCATACCAGAATTCGTTGTAATCACCAGTTGTTGACGTGTCGGTAAAGTTATCGCGGTCCAGCTGTTCCTGACGCGCAACCTCAAACTCTTCTGCTTCGTCGGCTGACAATGTCTCCCGGTCGCCGTACTGCTCCGGTCTTTGCAGTGGTGTAATTGTGCGAAAGTCCCAGGTACCTTGCAGATCCGGTCGGCCATTGGCGAGGCGGGGTATATCTTCGGTCGCCGAATCCTGAGCCAATGAGTTGGATGACAGAATCAGGCACAGTGCAGTGCCGAGGTATAAATGTGGCGGATTGATATTGAAGCGGGGCATATGCGACTCCCGTCACAGATGTGACTTTAGGGGTATATCTTATATAAGTTTTAATTAATAATGTAGACTGGAAATTACACCTGTGTCCAGCAGTACGCAAGTAGAGTAATGACCTGATGTCGCCAATAAGACTCAGTGGATCTTGAGTTGGATGTTTTTGGATATTGGCTGACCGAGGAGGAACTGTGGACCAGAAAAAGTATCGAAAGACGTGCATAGCCGAAGCTACAGCAATATTGGAATAGAACCGGCAGGGATAGCACATTCAAGATGTCAGTCGATAAGGTGTAATTTGCCCGTTACAAGCATCGGCATGAGTCTGCGTTGGCTAGAGACAGGCACTAAACGGAGTAATAGAGCATGCGTAAGATCCCCCTTTTGAAACCCAGCTCTACAGCTGATCGGGTTGCTAATATCCTGCGCGAGCGAATATTGGGAATGGCAGAAAATGCCTATATGGGATCCGAGGCCGACATTGCCGCTGAGATCGGGGTTAGCATGCCTACCTTGAGACAGGCGTCCCGAATGCTTGAATATGAGGAATTACTGGTCGTAAAGCCTGGTAAAGGCGGTGGCTATTTCACTCGACGACCGACGATCGAAACCGCAATTAAATCAGCCAGCCAATATCTGTCAGCCAAAGATCTGATTTCCAATGCCAGTTTTATGGATGCCGCAGACTCGGTTGTAGTGCCAATGCTGATTGGAGCTGTAAAGTGTGAAGATGTTGCGTTGATCAAAAAGCTAGAGGCTTTCATCGTTGAGCAAAAAGAGAGTGCCGATAACTTGCTGCCACCGGAAGAGTCCTTCAAATACTCTGCTGATTTTATGGGGCTGCTAGCAGCAATGTCCGGCAATATACTTATCGAACTGTTTGTCCGTATATTATGGAATGAAGTCAGCACAAGCCGAACCAAGACAAGCTATAACGGTTCTCAAGATCTGATTGAACTCAATTACAAGACCCGACTAGGGTTGGCCGAGGCTGTTATCAGTCAGGATGCTGAATTGGCCATCAAGGCTTGGCAAAAACGCAGTAAGTTCTTGCGGACCTGGCCCAGACGTGGCTTACATCTATTGCCGCAAAGAAGACACAGCTAGGTTGAATCTCTTCCAGTCCGATGTTCAGCTTTACTACCTTTGATCGAACAGCCAGAACCGGCTGTTTGGTCTCTCATCTCGTCTGCCCATATTGGACTGTAGCAGTGATTGCCATTATGCTTCGCAGGTCCCTATTACTGTTCAGCTTGCTACGGTAGCCAAGCATTGCTCGTTTATAGCCAGATAATGCTTGTTGCACTGACTCTTATGAGTCTAACAAGCATGTCGAACAGAGTGATCCAGACGGTGAAACGTTCCAGGAAGCGGGGAGTACTGCCAGCACATAATTTACATAGATGGTTCTCATACGCTAAATGGAACTACATACACCTACTCTAGTGCTTGTCACCGGCCTTGTGACGCTGGTTGCTTCCATTGCGCTGTTTATCAATTGGATAGCCAATCGCCATGTTCCCGGCTTGTTAAAGATCGCGATCGGTTATGTGTTGAATGCTGTCGGTTTAACTCTTCTAAGTCAGCAGGAATACCTGCATCCTGCGCTGGCCGTCGTAATGGCCAATGGCACTGTTCTTTTCGGCAGAATACTCATCATCCTTGGCTTGGCTGAATACTGGAAACAGGAAGATAGCAAACTGCCCGGCATAAACCTGTTTGTCCTCGCTAGTTGGTTGCTTGGCTATATCTATTTCACGTTCATTAATGACTCTATGTCATCGCGTATCGCGCTGTACACGCCAGTGAGTGTTTTCATTAATCTGTGCGCGATCTATATCCTGTTCAATGGTATTCGAATTGAGCGTGGTTTGCGGCCTGTTATGAGTGCCACAGCCCACTATGGCGCTTACTTGTTGATAGTCATGATGGTGTTGAACAGTCTTGGCGAGACAACTCTGGCATTTATGCGCGACAGTGCTTCGCTAATGGAGCCTGATCTGGCCACAGGCTTGCTATTTCTGGGTATTGTTCTGAGTGTGATGATCTTTCCTTTTGCGATCATCATCATGACTATGGAAGAGCTCAGTGTTGAGCACGAAGAAAACGCAATTTATGATCCAATAACTACAATTCTCAACAAGCGTACGTTTCTGGAAGTAGGGCAGCGCATCATGGGCGTGGCGCTTCGTTACAGCAAGCCGGTTTCACTGCTGACTATTGAGGTGATTAATATGCAACAGATTGTTGAGAAGCATGGCCATCAGGCAGGCAATAAGCTGTTGCGGCATTTTTCCCTGCTTGCCAACGATCGTCGCCGCAATGAAGACGTTCTGGCCAGGACGAGTTTTAAAGATTTCCGCCTGATGTTGCCAGGCGTTGCCCAAGATGGCGCACAAGTCGTTGTTGAAAAAATCAGTAAAGCCAATAAGGAAAGCGACTTCGAAATTGATGGCAAAGTTATCGAAATTGATTTTCTCGTTTCGGCAATCACGCGCAAGGAAGAAGAGCTGAATCTGCAACAGATGTTGCAAGACGGCGAACTGGAACTCGCCAAATTAAAATCGGCGCACACCGGCCAGCCAATCCTCAGCTTGCTCTAGTATTTCTGGCCATCAATAGTTCTGTCGTACTGACAGCTTGAGCAATCCCCGGCACTCAGAAAATTTGCGTGTGATATGGCGAGCAATTCACTGTCAGGTCATGGCATGTGAATGATATTGCTACCCAAGTCCTTCAGATTAATTGGGTCATATTTGATTGGCACGCGCGTGGCAAAGCTATTGTAGCGTTCTGAGTAGAAGAAATTATCCTGTTCTCTGAGTTTGAACACTGAGTGATGAACCTTGACTGGCTCAGTGGTAGATTTTTGCTTCTTGAGCACCTCCATTTTGCGGGCTGTTTTTTTAAAGCCATCACCGTGGTAGTGCATCACAAACTTGTCTGAATCCAGATCATACTGCGTCCATTTCTCGAGATTGCGAGTAAATGTGACTGGCATGTCGTGCATCTCTTGTTGAAATTTTCCGACCAGATAATCCATTGCGACATTGCCCAACATGCCATCGTGAAAGCCTCCACCTATATCACTGTGCACTCCGGGCAGCCACACCTCATCTATGCGATCTGAAATGTTAGTGAGTGTCGGAATGAAAGGTTCCCGGCTTTCGTCTATACCAACCAGGTGTACGGCACGTTTAACGTTGGGAGACAAGGTGAGGTCATGGAAAAGGTTTACCTTTTGGAAGTTCAGTGGACCAATATTAATTGGAATGCCGAATGCGCCGACGGTATCCAGCAGCCCCATGAACGCCACATCAATTTTGCCGCTGCCTTCATCCTTGGTGTCATAGTGCGAGAACTGCCATTCTTTTTCTCCGCTGGACTGATTGGTCATGCTGCGATAATGCAGGGTAATTTCCGCAGGTAAACCGTATTTGTGGAGCTTGGTGGCCAGCATGCGGGCGCTGGCGGCACCACGGCTGAAGCCGAAAATACTGATGCGATCACCAGGTCTATAGTGTTTGCAGATTGAAGCATAAGCGTGGTCGCGGATACTTTTCTCACCGGCACCGAAGGCTGCTTGATAAAAACCAATAGCTTGCACATTGGCTTCGTCATTGCCAATGCCGCGAAAATACAAGCCGAGATGTTTCGCGGTGGATTTTACATGGGGTATCTGCTCGTGTTCGTGACTGCCGGACAAAGATGAGAATAGCTTGTAGATATTGGTGACGGCGCCGTCATTGCTTCGGCCATTCTCGTCGTTCCAGGTGCCGTCCATGAAGACGAGCAGATTGCGCGGCTTCAGCGTTCCGGCAAGTTGAACTTCATGGTGTTCTTTACGACGCGCCATAACAGACTCCTTCTTGAGAAGTGATCTATCTTAGCAATAAGGCGGGAGCGCGCAAGCCTGTATGATCAAATCTATTAAAAATGGAACGTGTGTTGTGACTGGCGCCGCAATGCTTTGGCAATCAGCTTCTCCACTTTCAACTTGCTATCGCGATGAATTTCAAGGAAATAGCAGCGCAAGAGAGTGGCGTCCAACACTTTCTCGAAGGAGCTGTGGAGCACGATTACGCGGGCATCAATTGATTCTTCATCGGGCAATTGAAGTTGGCAGTCGATCAGCTTGCCCATCGATTTGATCTGCTCACGGACATCGCCCTTGAGCTGGATTTTACAACCCGTCGATGAAAGATTGACTATGACACCGTCTTGCCGGGGTTCACTGCCGAACAATGTGACTTCTGCTCTGTCAATTCTGGAGCAATCGATTCGCAACGCATTGCGTAATTGGCTGGTCATGACAGTCTGCGGGAACACCATCTTGCATTCGGAAAATAAGCGACTGGAAAGTGCGTTTGAGCCAGAAGGTACCAACTGTGTTGAAAATTCCAGACTAAGCCCACCGTGTTGGGTTCGAAAATTTACGATTTGTTCTGGTTGTAAGCCAGAGTATTTAACTTCGCTTCCAACCGTAATTGTTCTGGCGTCCAGATCGGCACCAAGAAGTCTGGTAGTGTGCGTACTGAGCCGGCTATTGGTTAAAATGGAATAGTCGAAATTCCAGCGCTGGGTAATGGCCATTTGCAGCAATAGCATCAATTTGGCTGAGTCTTCTATTTCCTGTAGTTCGGATTGAGCAGGCATTTGAATAGGTCGCTGTGTTGCCAATGCAATGAATTCCTAGTATTCGATAATACTGAGTTATCACTCTATGAGGTGTCTGCGGAATTGCGAATCACCAGTGCTAATTTCTGGGCAATCCAATAATTCCATATGCCGCTGATTTTGCGTAAGAATTATCTTGGATGGTGTTTCTTAACGAACTTTGAGAGTAAACCAGAATTACTGGAAAACGGCATACCGAAGGAGCAAACCGTGATGAGCATCACATTATTGATTTCGATTCACACAGCAGGATATCACGTTGCTTGCGAGAGAATACCGACAACTTGTGAGATCAATACTTCCCGAGTATAGGGTTTATGGATGAGTGGTGCATCCAATAGCTCTCCGGCGCTTTCTGCAACGGCTCCAGACGGAAAGCCTGAGGCGTAGAGGAAGCGTATGTGTTGATGGTCTTTTTCAATCTCCGCAGCAAGTGCCGGGCCATTCATGCCGCCGGGCATGACGATATCAGTTACGATCAGGGCAATCTCGGGGTGTTGCTTGACGACTTCCAAAGCTGCCTTGCCATTTTCTGCTGTCAGGACCTTAAAACCATGTTCTTCAAGATAGGCTTCAGCGATATTCAGCAATTCGGTCTCATCGTCAACAATTAATATCGTATGAGATCCGGACTGCACTAATTTACAGTGTTGAGCTTCATTCTCTTTTACTGTGTCGATTGCAGTCTCTTTGGTAGTTGGGAAGAAGATATACGCCGTAGTCCCTGCGCCAGGCTCGCTGTTGAGCACAATGTACCCAGAGGATTGTTTAACGAATCCGTAGATCATAGCCAGCCCCAAACCGGTCCCCTTACCTTTGTCTTTGGTAGTAAAGAAAGGTTCAAACGCTCTGCTCAAAGCTTCTTGCGTCATACCTGTGCCGGTATCCCGAACGGTAATCTGAATGTAGTCACAGTCTTGAATTGTCGTTTGTGGCAGCGCAAGTTCAACATCTTTTCTGGCCTTGACTGACGTGGAGACCGTAAAGCTGCCACCATTCGGCATAGCATCCCGCGAATTGATTGAGAGATTTAACAAGAGCGCTTCAAAGCCTGATTCATCGAGCAAGACTGGGGGCAATTCTTGCTGAAGATCCAGTTCCATCTTGATATGAGAGCCCATAGTCTGCGGAAGCATTTTGGTGAGCTCTTCGATCACTGAATTGATATCAAGTGGCTTGGGCTGCAAGGGCTGACGACGAGCTACGGCCAGCATGCGCTTGGTAAGTTCGGCTCCGCGGTTGGCGGCCATCATAACTGTTTCCAGACGTTTTTCGAGTCGCTCTTCACCTTTAACCTGACGCATCGCTAACGCGACGTTACCTATTATGATGCCGAGCAGGTTGTTAAAGTCGTGTGCCATGCCTCCGGTCAGCTTGCCGATCGCGTCCATTTTCTGTGATTGCCGCAGCTGGGTTTCCATTAGCGCTCTGTCACTCACATCGCGTAGCAGGCAAATCATGAGGGCGCCGTCCTCGGTGATAATCGGTGCCAGTGAATAATCAACCGGGAACTTGCGGTGGTTACTACCCTGACCGTGGCCTTCCAGTAATTCATAAACTACTGGTTCCGTGGGGCTATTCGAGTCGCGTATGGCGTCTTCGTAAAACTTCATATCAAGACTGGGGAGCAAGGTCAGTAGAGAGTGCTCAAGAATCTCTTCCCGGGCGAAACCGAACACTAGTTCTGCTTTTTTGTTAACCAACGTAATTTTCGCGCTACCGTCACAAATAAGTACGGCTTCCGGGGCAGACTCGATAAATGTGCGCAATAGGTTCTCATTTTCCATGAGGGCTTGCCGGCTCTGTACTTGTTCAGTGACATCATTGGCGATGCCGCCAACGGCTACTATTTCCCGACGGCCACCATAAATAGGAAAGCGTAATGTTTTGAAATGTTGCATCACACCATCACGCTTCCATTTAGTATGAAACTCCATAGCCTGGCGTCGTAATATGACCTGTTTGTCTTGTTCTGCCATTGTTGAACTCGCAGTGGCGGGGAAGAACTCATTTCGGTCTTGTCCTGAAAAATCTGCCTCTGGCATTCCCGCGAGTTCCCGGCATTTTTCGTTGGCCAGAAAATACGTGCCGTCCAGATTTTTAACAAACATGATTTCAGGGTTCTTCTCAAAGAAGGCATCCTGCACGAGATTTACTCGCTTGAGATTGTCTTCTTGCCGGCGTAGCGTGGCTAAAGTAGAACCGAGAAACCAGGCGCATGCAGAAGCAACTATACCGGCCAGCAGAATCAGCATGGTGAGTGTCAGCCTACGATTATTCTGGGCGCTGAGTAGGCGCAGTGGTGACATTGCTGCTTGCGGCAGTAATGCGACAAGATTCCAGCCATCCAATTGGCCGTTGTCTTGTGATATCGACGTTACCAGCTGACCAGATGCAGAAAGACAATTATTTTGTCCGCATACTTTAGCGCGACTGAGCAGCCCGCCAGGTATCGACGCTGAACGTTCAACACCTTCTTGCAATGCGGACCAAATGTCTGGTTCTTGCGCCGCCAGACTCAATCGCTCAGGGATATCAGCTATAAATCTGAATGGCGTGTTATTGATCCTGCTGGCGAGGATTTGACCATCGCCATTGACCAGCCAGATGTTGCTTGGTGAATTACTGGCCATCCGGGCAATGTTGCCAAATAACGGTCCGGCGCGATGCGCAAGAAGTAGTACCGACGTGACATTGTTGTCCATATTTTTCCGTGGGATGGTAAAAAATATTAAGGCATTTTCCAGCGGATCATCCGGCGCGGTGTCCATGATCTGGACCGAGGTGCCAAAGACCTGCTGCGCTTGCTGATCCATGGCTTGTGAAAAATACAGGGCATCCGCATGTGTGCCGAGACTCCCGCTCGACACCAATGTTGCACCACTGTCCTGCCGGTTTACGCGAATTAGTTCGTCACCAAGTGGGTCCAACAGAGCAATATACTCATAGCGCTGACTGCTACCAACAAGTTCAAACAATAGTGAATCACCTGCAATTAACGTGCTGCCTTGTTCATTGTCAGCGAGCGCCGGGTCGAGCAGTAGTGTGATAATGTCATAGTGAATTGCAGTAAATTCTTCGCGTATTAACTGTGCAGCTTGCGAGAGTCTGTCGAACTGGCGGTCAGCCAGACTGGCACGAATCGACTGATAGTTGAAGTAAAGATAGCCGCCAAAAGTGATGGCGAATATGAGGATAAGCGGCAAGACAAGAACCAGAATAATACCGATACGGGAGCGCAGCAATTCATCGAATTTGGAACGCTCGCTAGCTCTACGCAATTCTCCATTGGCAATAGCCAGAGAATCCACCGTATTGTGGTTGTTACTCATAAGGCTTCTCTTGACGCTGGCTGAATTCTCTACTGTAGACGCTTATCTAATTCCTTGTTTGGCTATAGAAGCTAACGAGCTCTCCAACTGGGACACGTTGAGCTAATTGTGTTCCTTCTGCCCAATGGAAACGGCAGCGTTCAACGAATGCGGCGATGTCGCTGGTAACGACGCCGCGGGCGCTGGTATCAATTTGTTTTCTGTGGGCTAAAGAAGTGAGTGAGCTATAGGTAAACTCCAGTTCCATATTGGAACTTAAAGAAGCGTCGTCGGAGAGGAAAGACATATCAACTACGATCTCATCGAGAGGAAGTTTGTCTATCATCGTAAGGAGATCATCCGCATTCGACTGGGTTATAAACGCAGTTTGAAAACCTGCAATGCGCAATCGGGAAAGGCATTCAATAGCAGTACTGTCTGAGTTGTAGATGCCTGACTCGGAAGTTTCAACGATCAAATTATGTTGAGGAAACTGATAGTGCTGCGCTGTTTCTGAAATCAGCGAAAAGATAGTAGAGTCTTCCAATAACGCTGGATGTAGTGGCAAGACCAGTTGCAATGAAGCGTTGTTATCACCGAGGGCTTTCCATTGCTCTAAGGCTTCCCGAAGTACGATAGACAGCGCACATTTGCTTATCTTTTGCTCCAGCGTCCACTGGAAAAGGTCTTCACCGCCAAGCACGCTGCCATCGTCAAATTGCCAGGCAAGTTCCAAAGCCGCGCGCTGGATACTGGCATCTTCTCTGATCGGTTGTTGTGGGCTGAAAAAAACACTTGGACCGTATATTGAGTTTTGCGTTAACGCTACATCTTCCTTTGCTTTCGATACCGTTGGCTGAGCATTTAGAAGCGGACTGAGCATCGATTCGATGTCATCCGGGTGCATTGGTTTGTTGAGTGCACCGACAATATCCAGCCGTTTTTCCTTGCCAAGCGATTCAACTGAATTGATTGTGCGTTGGTCCATGCCAGACATGAGTACGATTCGCGCAGTGCAGCCACGCTCAGCCAATTCGCTCAGAATTTGAACGCCATCTGTGCCAGGCATGCGCAGATCCAAAACGATGACGGCTGGATCGAGTACCTCCACTCGCGATGCAACTTGACTACCTTCTTGGATATAAGTCACCTCATAGCCCAGATCTTCGGCAACAGCAGATACGATATCCGCTATGTCCGGTTCATCATCGGCAATGAGCAAACGACAGTTTGGCACTACAACCTCCAAATACTAACTTGCAAAAACTCAGTCATGAGTTATAAAAATTCAGGCTATAACAACAGTACTCCGTTAGTGCACGGTGACGTTTGTTATATATGGCAAAGACGTATCGATTAAAAGCGCTTGAGGCAAGCGCAGTTAAACTAATAGCAGTCAATATATGCAGACAGATAGTACAACTAACTCTATAGACAGCGTGTGAGATAGGTTCCTACAAATCTCGAAAAGGCGTAATTAATTTAAGTTAGTTACATTTATAGTGCCAAGATTGGGTAGTAATACTTACGTAGATATACGCAGCAGTAACGATTGCAGTACAAATCCTCTGCATTAACTCTATGATCTTTCCACGCTTAAGATAATTCTTACCCAGAATTATTTAAATGCTCAGAGTTTTAACAAGAGTGGGAGAATTATCAAAATTTCGCGAGTTTTGCGCATGCTTACTCATGTCACGACTAACAAGGTAGTGAATCTCAGGATATTGACAGACGTGGGCGCAAACTGGATTGAACATGACAGCAAATTGCGTGCTACTGAGCGCAAGGCTGGGATTGCGGAGTATTTGAGAATGCAGCAGGCAAGGTGACTTGAATTGTTACAGTCACCTTGCCCATGTTATGCAAGTCAGGCTAATAATGGTGAGGCGCTTGCTAGCGCGATGATCGACTCATCGGTCGGGTTCTGACGCCGTGATATTGCTCGTCAGTGACTGGATCTAGCCATTCTACATCACCTTCGTAAATGGTCAGTTGATGCGCATCTACTTCAGGGTGAGCGCCATGCCAGTGTTCAACACCTGCAGGCGTCCAGAAGGGCTCGCCGGGATAGAACTCTTCAATGATGCGTCCACGTATTTGATGCAGTCCGATGCCTTCCTCAATCATGAGTAATTGGCCCCAGGTATGGGAATGCCACGATGATCGGACTCCGGCGGGGAACAGAATGCGAATATTGGCCATATCCGGGGTCTGGCTGACTTGTGGGCTGCCGCCCTGAAAATTACTCGATTGGGCGAATACCAGACCTGATTGGGTGACCAGTACTGACAGACTCATTACAGCAGCCACGCCGACCGTGATCAGGATTTCTTTGCCTTTCGAGAGTTTCGGATTCTTGCTCATGGTGCGCTCCGATTATTGTTTTATTTAAGACCCAAGCTCAGTAAGTACAGCTGAGCGCGTCTGTGATGGGCGATTTCGACCCTGCGTCATGCAACTACTTGCGCGGTGGTGATGCTGCCGAGCAGTTTGACGGGCAGTGCTGATTGCCTGATGTACTAATCTACGCTTCCCAGCTTTCGAGTCAACGAAATTCACTGCCAAATAAATCTGTCAGGCGTTAGCGTCAATATTCAGGCTCTTGAATTGAAGGCAAAGTGCCTTAATTAATAAAAGCCGTGGCATCGAAGCCGAATGCGCGCTATTTTCGGCATCAATTATTATAAATAGGGCTGAGACGGATTCTTGAGCTTTATGCCGCTACTTCATGACAGTTTTATTCTGCTAGCCATTTCCCAGCTAGTTACTACATGCCTTTATTTTCTTTTGCATCATCGTACGCGTTCGGGATTGCTATTCATTCTTCTTTTTGTCTGCCTGATTTGTTACGTCGGCTATCAGCATTCGGCGTTGGACAATGCGATGGCGCGCCTGCTGTATGCAATTTCCTTGCTAACGCCAATCGTCCTGTATGCCATTGCCCGCTACCTGTTCATCGACGAAGCGCGGATGAAGCCGGTCGATTGGGTGTTACTGGCCTATTTCATCATGTTTCGCGAAGGCATAGGCGGGCTAATCTATAATCGGGCAACAGTCACATCCGATGTCGTATTGATCACGGCCTATATTATTCCGTTGGCGATTCTCATCTATTTTTCCGTGATGGCAGCGTTGTATACCATGCAAGGTTATCGGGCGGATTTGCTTGAGAACCGCCGCACCCTGCGGGTGTATTTTGTCATCAGCACGCTGGTGTTTATTATCCCACGGTTATTGTCGGGCCTGTTCGTCTACGGGCGCATGTTACTTGAGGATATGAGCTTCGTTCCGGTGACTCTACCTGGTTTGGTCAGCGCGATTTACATCTTTCTAATCTTTCTCGCCTTTAATTTACTTATTTTTCACAAACATGCCGATCTGTTTGCCTTGTTTACCGGGTCAACCTGGGCAGGACAACCAAAGAAATCCAGCCTGCCCAGTACTGCTGCGACAGTCACAGAAAAGCAAGCAACAGAGCCTGCTGCGCCGCTGGCTTCTGGCATCATCGCCGTCATGGAACAGCAGCGGCTCTACGCACAGCATGGCTTCACTATTGCGAATCTGGCGCAGACTCTCGAAGTCAGTGAGCAGAAGCTGCGTCGTTCAATAAACAGTGAAATGCAGTTTCGCAATTTTAATCAGTTTTTGAATCACTATCGGTTGGCCGAGGCGGGTAAATTGCTCAAGCAATCAGACGCGCCGGTATCGACGATTGCTTATGAAGTTGGCTACTCCACACTTTCTTCTTTTAATAGTCTGTTTAAAAGTCAGTTCGGTATGACTCCTACGGAATATCGGCTGGCCAAGTAAAAGCTCTCCATTATGCCTTTTGGCGCTTGAGAGTGGTGCTGCACATCTTCGCCGAGCCCAGTGTTCACGCGTGCTTCAGCTTCCAAATTTATTTGCTATTAGTAAGGCTTCCCAGTGACTGAAAATAGTTTTATGGTGATCCTCTCACCAGAATTCGGTGCCCGTTAAAATTGTCTTCAGGTAGTCGATGCGACACATCGTCGCTACAGATTCGGCGCAACTTCGAGTCAATCTAGCTAGAGCCAAGAAAGGCGTCTGCGAGAGTTGACCGAATCCCCGATACGCCATGAACTGGCCGGAATTTCTGGAATATAAAGATAACAAGAGGAATCTGACATGCAGCCCATTACTGTTCGAGAATTGCTACCCTCTCTGAAAATCCTTGCTCTAAGTGGTTTGCTCATATCCCCGCTGGCTCTGGGCCAACCTCACGATGCCAGTGTCGCGAATCATGAACTGCATTACTACGATATCGAGGATTGGGGCATGGCGCCTGATGAGGTGAACTATGCTGAACATATTGCACCGATTCTGCAAGACAGCTGTCAGCAGTGTCATCGCCCCGGTGGTGGCGGCCCAATGTCATTCCTGACCTACGACGAAGTAAGACCGTGGGCGCCAGTCATCATGTATCGTACGGCTATTCGCGATCGTATGGGTGCCATGCCCCCCTGGTTCGTCGAAAAAGATATCGGCATTGCATCCGGGTTTGAAAGTGATTACTCCCTGTCTGACAAGGAGCTGGCCATGATCCAGGCCTGGGCTCAGAACGGCGCCGCGCGCGGCAATCCGGATCTCGAGCCTGAGCCACTGGAGTTTGTCGAAGGCAACAACTGGACACTGGGTGATCCTGATCTGGTGCTCAGGGGCCCGGATATGACCAGGCCCGCAGTCGGACCTGACTGGTGGGGGGACCTCGGGGTCGTACCCACAGGCTTGACCGAAGATCGTTATGTGAAATCCGTCGAAGTACGCGAGATCAACGACATTCCACCGGCTGCGGGTACAGAAACCGTTGGTGGTCGCTACATCTTTCACCACATGACCTATCAAAGTGGTGTGCTCAGCGGTGATGGTAGCTATGTAGATCCCGAAACCACGGTAAGCTGGCCGATTCATGAAGTAGGTCGTAACGCAGACGTGTTTCCGGAATCGGCAGGCAGGCTACTGCAGGCTAATTCTGCCTTGCATCTGAGTGCTGCCCATTTGCACTCCAATGGGCGTGAGACTACGGGGCATCTGGAATTTGGTATCACCTTCTTCCCGCGGGGTTATGAACCTGAGTATTCCGAGCGCGGCCCACGCACTGGCAATGGTATTGATCTTGATGTGTTGCCCGACAAGGCCAATCAGGAGCTGCATAATTATGTTGTGCTACAGGAACACACCAAGATCATGGCTTTTGAACCGCACTTGCACGCGCCAGGCGTGAGAATGTGTCTGGAGGCGATCTGGGGGCACAATATTTTTACTCTCAACTGTGTTGGTTATGACCACAACTGGGTGAAGCAATATATTTACAAGGAAGACCGTGCGCCACTACTGCCAAAAGGTACCGTGTTGCACACAATAGCCTATATGGATACAACGGATGCGAACCCGAATTTGGCCGATCCGCGAAACTGGGCAGGTGGTGGACGACGCTCGGTGTCCAATATGTTTATCGACCTTGGTTACTCAGTCACAATGACCGAGGAGCAGTTTCAGGCAGAGATGGCGACCCGCCGGGAATTTCTGGGTGATCGCAATGAATATGATGTTGGCTGTCCCTTGTGCTGGGCGCCTGTGCCTGAATATCAGGCATCGACTGGCAGCGAAGACTAGGGAGTAGTGAAGATGTTTAGAGTACACAGCAACAATTTACGCAGCCTGCTTACTGTGGGCCTGTTACTGATTGGTTTGGTCAGTCAGGGTGCTATTGGTCAAGAGCGCCGGATGGTGAACTACGGCGAACTGCTATCACCGGCCTATGAAGGCTGGTGGCCAAACGATGACGGTACTTTCAAATTGTTTTTCGGTTACATGAATTCCAACTGGAAACAGCAATTTGATTTGCAGGTTGGCCCGAAAAACTATTTCCAAATTGTCGGTGCCGGTGAATTGGATGATTTGACTATTGAGGCCTATGATCCTGAGCTAGCCGACATGGGGCAGCCCACGCATTTTTATCCACGCCGTAATCCGTTCTTGTTCACTGTGGATGTGCCTGCTGACTTCGGCGAGAAAGAGCTGGTGTGGACCTTAAGTGCTCAGGATCATACCGCCCGCGCTTATGGCAGTTTGTTGGCGGACTACCGAATCGACCCGCAAGTGATCTCAACAGAAGTCGGTGGTGCATTCGGTTCATTGGATGACCGCTTGCGCGATAACGTGGCGCCCGAACTACGTGTCGAAGGCGACAGCTTTCGCCGAGTCAGAGTTGGCGAAGTATTGGATCTGGCTGTCTATGCCAATGACCCGGATGATTTTCCCGCACGTTCAACCCGGCCAGCACCGAGTACCCCGGAGCGAATCTATCGTCCACCATCTTCGATCGTCGCGATATCTGGCCCAGGGCTACGTTTTTCATGGTCTGTCTATCGCGGCCCCGAAGCGGCGGCGACTTTTGAGCCAGTGCAAATGAAGACGTATACAGATACACGGGTTTACGCCAATTCGCCCTGGTCGCCACCTTACTTTATCCCGGAGCCACCTGCGGATAACCGCTGGCAGTCCAGTGTGACGTTTACCGAGCCGGGCGAATATGTGCTGCGCGGTATCGCCAGTGACGGCTCGCTGTTCACCTATGAAAATATCACGGTCACTGTGTCTCCCTGAGCAAGTGGTTGCGCAATTATAATGATAAAAACGCGAATGCAATCTTGCCCATGAAGTTAGCTGTAAAATGTCTAATGCTGTGTCCATTGCTGACCTTGCTGGTTGCTGGTGCAGCAGTGCAGGTACAAGCACAAGCATTGAATCCGCTCGCCAACGACGCCCGCGCTGCCTATGCCGGGGGTGCGTTGTTCCGTGCCCAGTGTGCAACTTGTCACGGGGCAGATGCCAGGGGCATTGCCAGTATCGATGCACCTGATCTGACGCAAATCTGGAATAGCCGGCAACTTACTGACGCAGATGTGTTTGCTGCCATTCGCGATGGTGTGCCTGGCACGATCATGCCACCGCATGAATACACAGAGACAGAGTTGTGGATGCTGGTCAGCTATCTGCGCAGTGTTGCTCAACAAGGGGTGGTGGATTTGCCAGCCGGAGACAGCAGCAATGGCCAGCGACTGTTCGCCAGTCAGTGTGCCGAATGTCACCGTGTCGGCAATAGCGGTGGCGTTCTCGGGCCAGACCTGACTTCACTCCTGGTTCGACGTAACCTCGAAGACATCCGTGGTGCTGTGCGCGACCCCGATGTGACAATCGCCTCCGGATACGACACAGTCATTGTGCAAACCAGCTCGGGTGAGTCGATACCCGGCGTGTTGAGCAACATCGATGCGTTTTCTGTGCAACTGGTCAGCCGTCAACAACAACTCCTGGCGTTCCGTCGCCAGCAACTGACAAGCATTGAGCAACCTGATAGCTCCCTGATGCCTGCATTCTCTGCGGCGGACCTTTCGGAAAATGAGTTGCTGGATGTCCTCAATTATATTCAGTCAATTTCCTCCGGAGTCGCGCAGTGAACAGATCGGGAATCAACGTAGTAGCGTCTGTTGCAATGTTACTGGCGAGTACGAGCTTGTTGAGTCAGCAAAGCGGTCCAGACTATGCAGACTTGTTATCAGGCTTTGGCGACCCGGAGCGCTGGTTAACCTATTCGGGTGACTACAGTGGTACGCGGCACAGCCCACTGACGCAAATTACACCTGATAACGTGCATGAATTGCAGCCTGTCTGGACATTTCAAACGGGCACAACAACCCGGGGTCGCGGTTTTGAAACCTCGCCGCTGGTTGATGATGGCGTTCTCTATGTCACCGGCTCCAACAACTACGCCTGGGCAATTGATGCGCGTACGGGCCGACGTTTCTGGCAATATCGGCGCAATCTTCCTGATGATTTGACCTACGGTGCCAGTGCGCCTGTGAACCGTGGCTTTGGCATGTTGGGTAATCGGCTTTTCATGGTGACACTCGATGCCCATCTATTGGCTTTCGACCGTCGCAATGGCGAGGTGCTCTGGGATATTACGCTGGCTGATTACCAAGTCGGTTATGCCGCGACCCTGGCGCCGCTGGTTATTGATGGCAAGGTCATAGTCGGCATCTCCGGTGGGGAATATCAGACCCGTGGATTTATTGATGCCTATGATCCGGAAACCGGTGAGCAACTATGGCGCTTCAATACGATTCCTGGTCCGGGTGAACCGGGCAGTGAAACCTGGCCTGATGATCCCGAAGTACTGGCAGGCGGGGGCGGCGGCACCTGGATGAATGGCAGTTTTGACCCTGAGCTGAATACCCTGTACTGGGGAGTTGGCAACCCCAACCCTGATTACTATGGTGATCAGCGCCCCGGCGATAACTTGTACAGCAATTCTCTGGTCGCCCTTGACCCGGACACTGGCGAGTTAAAATGGCACTACCAATTTACCCCTCATGATCTGAATGACTGGGATTCCAATCACATGCCGGTGCTGGCGGATATCGAGTGGCAGGGGGAGCCACGCAAAGTCGTGATGGTGGGCAATCGCAACGGCTTCTTTTATGTTCTTGATCGCGTCACCGGAGAGTTACTACTCGGCACGCCATTTACGGCCACCACCTGGGCCCGTGAACTGGATGCCGATGGCCGGCCGATTGTATTGAATGATGGCAGCAAGGGCTGTGTGCCCGACCCCTGGGGCAGCACCAACTTCATGCCGCCGACTTTCTATCCAGATCTGGATCTGTTTATCCTGACGGCGCGTGAGACTTGCGCCACTTTCGTGCCTGAAGAGCCCGCAAACACACCAGGCGTCTCCAATTTCGGCGGCGTAGTCTACATTGATGGTGAGCAAGGCTACGGAGCCCTGCGCGCATTGGACGTGCATACTGGCGAACTGGCCTGGGAATTCACTTATCCTTCACCGACATTTGGCGGCGTGATGAGTACTGCCAGCGGGCTGGTTTTTGCCGGCGACCATGAAGGCAATTTCATGGCGTTCTCAGCCGAAGACGGTGACAACCTATGGCACTATCAGACTGGTTCACGCATCTGGGGTGCAGCCGCCGTGACCTTCATGCTGGATGGCCAGCAAGTGGTCTTGATTGCTTCCGGCACTACCTTGACTGCGTTTGCATTGCAGCCATTGAACTAGTCCCTTAACACCTAATCCGCATAACATCTATTGGCTGGAGTTGTGGCACAGCACTTGGCTATCCACGGCGCCTGATTTGATTCTTAAACTGAACTTTCTCGTGCTACTGGGCCAGAATGTCATATATGATTGAGCATTCCCAAACTGCTTGATCAGAAGGATGACCATGAATCTTTCTAAAACTCTGCTGGGCACACTGCTACTGCAATTTTTGGTCGGTGCCACCTTCGCCAAAGACCCGTCGACCGATTCTTCATATACTGACTCCAGCGAGGTCATCAATGGCACGGCCGGGTCTACCAGTGACTACCCCTGGATGGTGTTTCTCGCAGATGAATTTGGTGAGCAATATTGTGGTGCCAGCCTGATCTCACCAACCTGGGTGCTGACAGCGGCGCATTGTTTTCTCAATGAGGCAGGTAATGCGGTAGATATCGAGACCGGCGCGAGATCCAATGTCATTCTTGGTTCGGACACGGTTTCTCCATTGGCGAGTAACGCCATCACCGGTGCGATAGGCCAGATTATTGTGCACCCCAGTTATCAACCTGACCCGGATACGAGCGCCAACAAGGACGACTTTGACGTGGCTCTTGTTGAGCTTACTGCCAGTGTCACGCTGACGCCGGTCTCACTTTTGGCGGCCGGCGCAAGTTTGCCAGCAGACACCGAAGTAAAAGTAATGGGCTGGGGAACCACAGCCGTGAATGCCGATAACGAATCGATCGAGCCAGCCAATTCCTTGCTGCAAGCCGCCCAAAAGATCGTTGCCAGCGATAGTTGTCTGGAGATCTACGTGAGTGGAATTACCGGTAATATGGTGTGTGCTGGCGGACTGGATGCCAGCGATACTACAGACACCTGTCAGGGTGACAGCGGTGGCCCCCTCGTGGTTGCCCACAATGGTGGTTTTGTACAGCTGGGCATAAGCAGTTTTGGTGGTACGGATACCGGGCCGGTATGCGGTGATCCAGCGGCTCCTGGCGTCTACGCGAATGTAGCCGCGTTAGCGGCGTTTATTGCCGAGCATGCTACCGATGCGACTTTTGTGAACGTCGACGCGGCGACGCCAGGTATCGCTCTGGCCGTTGCTACTTCAGGGACTCAGCTGACGATTTCCTGGAATGCTTACGAAGGGGCGACGGGATACATTTTTTACTATGCCCCTTACCCGGCGCTGGATACGGTAGGCAGTCTGGATGTGGGTGCTAACTTGTCGATCTCTGGAGAGTTACCCGTGGGTTCGGCATTCTATGTGGCAGTGCAGCCTTACAATGCCGAAGGCAACATCAATGTGTTTTCCAACGTTGCCAACTTTACTATCTCCGAATAATTCTTAACAGGTAAGAAGATAGATCCGAGGCAGCCACTGCATTCACAATGGCTGCTTTTTTGTATGTCTATAGCCGGTTTTTTTTACTGTCAGCGCGGTTACTGGCTCTTGGCCGGTAGCCATTTGGCAAGCATCACCGGCAATAAAGTCAGGTTGCTGAACAGGGCCATAAACATAGCTACGCCAGTTAGCAAGCCGAAATAAATGCTCGGTACGAAGTCGGAAAAGCTCAGCAGAGAAAAGCCGATGATGACAATGAACGACGTATAGACAATGGCATAACCGACGCTGCTATGGGTATTAGTCACTGCCTGTTGCGTATCACTGCCACGCAATTCTTCCAGATAACGATGCACGTAATGAATGGTATCGTCCACAGCGATGCCCATGGCGATTGCGGCGATTGTTATAGTCATTAAATCTAATGGTATGCCGAGCCAACCCATGACGCCGAGTATGGAAAGCGTGGCGCAAATATTGGGCACAATGGCCAGTAGCGAAATGCGTATCGAGCGAAAAATTATTGCGAAGGTCACCAGCAAAACAACAAAAACCAGACTCAGTGTGAGTATCTGGGAACGGAACAGTTTCTGCAGTACGTCCTGATAGAGCACAAAGAGGTTCGTGAGTCGCACGTTCGCAGATTCAGGCAGCAGTTCGGTCACATCGTTGCGAAGATCAGTAATCAATTGCGCGCGATTCAACCCTGGCGTGGCATCCTGAATCCTTGCGCTGATACGCACCTCTCCGCTCTCGGTGGACAGGAATGAACCGACAAGACTTTCTCGCAGGCTATCCTCCATCAGGTAATACACCGAAGACAATTCGTATTCTGTCAGCGGTCGGTCCTGATTCATGGCCCGTGCCACCTCAGTAAAATTGACCAGAGACAGAGTTTTGCCGACGCCCTCTCGTTGTCGCAGGCGCTCCTGAATTTGCTGCATTAACTGCACCGTCTCTGCGGTCAGCACCAGATCCTCTTCAGAAGCATCCTTTTCGTATTCAAAAACGATATCCAGTGGTGTGGAACCACCAAATTCCTGATCGATAAAGGTAAGTTCGCGGTGCACCCGGGTGTCATCGTCAAAATAATTCAGAAAGCTGTTTTCAACGTTGAGGTTTCCCAGACCTAGCATCAGTACTGCGAAAAATCCTAACGAACCCATGCCAACCATCAACGGATGGTTATTCGACAGGCTACTCAAGCCCTTCACCAGTTTTGTAGTGATCACGCTTTTCGGCTCGCTGCTTTCCTGGTCAAACATCGCCATCATCGAAGGAAAGAGAATCAGACTGACGATGATCGACACTGCCATGGCGAGAATCATCATATAGCCAAAGGAGATTACCGGCTGAATACCACTCAATAGCAGAGAAGAGAAACCAACAGATGTCGTTAATCCGGCGAACAGACAAGGTGCTACTTTGGCACGTAGGGTTTTAGCGACAAGGTCAATTGCGTCGCATTTTGGATTGGCGCGGCTGGTTTCGCGATACTGAACAATCAAGTGGACGACAATTGCCAGGGTCAGAATTAGTTGCAAGGCGATAAAATTTGCCGAAATGACAGTAGCTTTAATGCCCAGTAGCGCGAGTATCCCCATAGTCATAAGGACGCTGCAGCCGCAACAAACTACCGGGATAATTACCCATCTGGGGTGCCTGAAAATAACGGCGAGAACGATGCAGATCATTAGCCCGATAGCCGTGCCAAATAGCAGCAAATCATTGGTGATGATCTCGATCAGCTGAAACCCCAATACATGGGTGCCTCCCAGGTAGAGCTCGGCGCGGCCTTCATACTCGGTGAGAATCTGACGAATCTCGGCGATCTCACTATTGCGCTGCTCGGTGAGAGCCTTTTGCAATGGTTCAGCCTCGGCTTGCAATTGTTCCAATTCAGCTTCTTGCTCAGCGCTAAGCTCACCGTCCAGTAAATTGCGCTGAATATCAATGATTTCATTGTTGAGTCTGGTCAGTTCCGGGTCAGCAACAAAGGTTAGCTGAATCGCCGTTGCTGTTTGCTCAGCATCTATTAAAAGATCTTCGAAGAGGGGGTGGTCACGAAAGATCTCGCTAAGCTCTGCATTGCTAAAGTCTTGGTTTTCCAGTGTGAAAGAACTGAGATCTTCAGCGTCATTGATATTGCCAGTCTGGGCTGACAGGAGAGGAACAGTGAGTAACGACTGAACCGCTTTGGAGCGGTCCAGTTCCATGACCGATTCACCAATCGCCGCGATATCGTCATAAGTTTGCTGTGAGAAGAGTTCGTGTTGCAGTGGGCGGTAGGCAATCAACAGGAACTCGTCAGGTGAAAACTGACGGTTGACCAGTTGTGTATTGATGTAGTGTTCATTGTCCTGCGTCAGCAATGTTTCTGCCGATGCATCTACTTCGAAATTACGGGCTTGCCAACCCAACACGACCGTGACGGCCAAAAACACCGTTAGCACGATTCCGGGGTGATGGAGTAACGCTTGCTGGAGCCTATTGCTGATCGGAGTACTCGGCATCCCTTACCACTCCTTGAAGATACATATTGCGGAAAAAAAGATAGGGATCTTCGGCTTCTGCTTTCAGGTCGAGGTAGCGTTGTGCCTGTGGTGCGAATGCGTTGATGTTGTCCACACCTTGCAGGATGATCTGATCTTGTTCTTCTGACAGATAGTTAACTGGATTCAGTGCCTGATCACCGAAGCGCGCTAAAGTATTGCGCAGGTCCGAGGGGCCCAGGATGGGCAGTACCAGATAGAAACCGTATCCTGCTCCCCAACTGGAAAGCGTTGTATTGAGATTGCTCTGGGTGGGAGCCAGGTCAAACCAGTCCTGGGCCGGATCAAAAATTCCGAGAATACCCAGAGTAGAGTTAATGCCGAAGCGCGCAACATTACGCGCGGAGTCTTCCGGTTTACCTTGCAGCAGGTTATTGACGAAACTGATTGGCATCTTGATGTTGGTAAAGAAGTTGCTAATGCCGCCGCGAACGGGGTCGGGTACTACAGCAATATAACCCTCACTAAATGGGACTAAAACATATCGATAGGCTACATCATTGAAATCGAAAACTGCCCGATTAAAGCCAATCAGTGGGTCGTTGTATTCAGGTGTGCTTACAACAGTTGGTTCAATTGATGTAGAACCGATCGTGTCGTTGTTTTGTGTAGTGCTCTGTGCCGGAGAAGTTTGCTGCGATGTAGTGGAGCAAGCAATCACCAGGCAGTTCAAGGCGAGCAGAATAAATCTGGATATAGGTCTAAGAGCGCGGCTGTGCACAGTGGCTTTATTCCCGTGTATTGCGTGCATGATGACTTATCCTTGTCATGGTTCGTTAAAGTATGTTGATTGGTGACTATGGCAGTCAAGTAACTGTTTGGTTTTCTGCCGCGTTGCAAGTTATCACTATTGCGTCTTTCTGATTTAATTACATCCTGATTCCAATGCTTCTGAGGAACACTTTTCATGGAATTCCAGCCGTTTGCCACTATGGCGAAGTTAGCTTTTATGGCGCCAACCATGGTGTGATTAACTTCAGTAGTAAGTTTACGAGCGCTCTGTGTATTCAGACTACCTGGATGCGTTAACTGTATTTCCGGCAATCTGAGCGTCTGCTGATAACTCTCTCGTTTCTTGCCTTCGTCTTACACGATGTTCGTATACTAGTTGTACTACGTTCGGGCATGCAATAAGGATCACGCCAGTCAGAAGCAAAGACAAGACTACCTAAACACGCGTTCTTAAGCTGTAACAATTTTTCAATTTTCGATCGCCGGTATTGCAAGACTGATTGCAAGACTGCGCAACTGTTCCGTATTGAAAAAGCCCCAGTCATCAGTAGCAATTTCTAAATTATCGCCTCTGTTACCCGGAAAAATGTTCAAACTGCCGTGTAAATATTGCGCATACAAGCTGGTTAGCGGGCTGTGCAATAGTTTGCTATTTCTGGCTGGAGCCCACGTGTTCTGCAGGTTAGCAGGATTTATTTCGATGTTGGCATGGATATCGCTACTACTTGATTGAACGCAAGGAAAGTTCATCAACGGACTGAGATGGTCCTGGGAGGAAACATGCTAACTTGGGCTTTAACTTTTTTTATCATTGCGATCTTGGCCGGTTTATTTGGCTTTACCGGAATAGCAGGCGCAGCGTCGGGTATTGCACAGATACTGTTCTTTATCTTTATTGTGCTATTTATCATTTCGCTGGTAGCGCGCGCCGTTAGAGGTGAACCACCAGTCTAGCTACCCTGACTGGATATCAGAGTCAGGTATCGGAGTGTTTCAGGGTGAAACGACGATTCTGAAACCGGAATTCATGCACTCACTCAAACTAACATGAAGTTAACGATTAACAGTAAGGAGACAACAATGATACGTGCAATCGCATTTTATTCGCTCACAATGTTCGCCCTCGTGGCTTGTGAACAAGACGGTCCTGCAGAACGCTTTGGCGAGAACGTTGATGAAGCAGCAAGTCAAGCTCGAGATGCCGCAGGTAACGCTGCTGATAATATTGAAGATGCAGCAACCGACGCTGGTAATGCCGTAGAAGATGCCTGCGAAGATGTTACTGACCGCAACTGTTAGTGACTCAGTAAGTAGAGCCTGAAGAGCATTCAGCGCTCCTTGAAAGGGATGCACTTGCATCCCTTTTTTTATGCGCGTAGCAATGTCGTTTGTGCCGGATCGTTACTCGCTGTCTTGAGCCTTGTCGGTGTATTTTTCCAGCTTGTTGTAGAGTGTCTTGACACTAATACCGAGCTTTTCTGCGGTTTCCTTTTTCTTGCCATCCAACTCGTCGAGTGTCTGGAGAATAGTCTGTCGTTCGACTTCTTCCAGTGTCATGCCGCTGGGGATTTCAGTTTCCCGCTCCGTGGATTCAAAAGGGTCGTCAAGCACGATATGCGTCGTATGTATGACATCATCGGCCAGGATGTAGGCTCTTTCAATCGTGTGTTTTAACTCTCGAACATTGCCAGGCCAGGCGTGCGCGGCAATTTTCTGCAATGCATCCGGGCTGATCTCGATGTTGGTCTGCTCCTCCGCGTTACGGTAAGCGAGAAAATGCCTGGCGAGTTCAAGAAGGTCATCACCTCGATCGCGTAAGGGTGGAACCCGAATAGGAAACTGAGCTAGTCGGAAATACAGGTCTTCGCGAAACAAGTCTTGACCAATTGCATCAGCCGGTTCGCGATTGGTTGCTGCAATGATGCGAACATTGGCTTGCTGCACCGTGTCGCTTCCTACTTTACGAAATTCACCACTTTCCAGCACACGCAGCAGTTTTACTTGCTGGTCGATCGGCATCTCAGTGACTTCATCAAGGAACAGCGTGCTTCCGTCGGCATGTTCAAACACCCCTGTGCGGGTCTCAGAGGCGCCAGTAAAAGCGCCTTTGACATGGCCAAATAATTCACTCTCGATCAGCTCTGGGCTGATTGCGCCGCAGTTAAGACTGATAAATGTTTTCTCTGCACGATTGCTCAGCATATGGATTGAGTTGGCAACCAGCTCTTTGCCTGCTCCGCTCTCACCTACTATAAACACACTGGTACTCGAGGATGCAGCTTTTCTGGACAGCCTGTATAACTTGCGCATCGGTTTGGAAGAGCCTAGCAGGAGACCAAATTGATCCAGATTCGAGGCCACTACTTTCTCGGCATCAAACTGTTCTGTGCCCAGCTCTTGCTTCAAGTCACCAAGCAGATCGGCTACAAACTCAAGGTCAATGGGAAATCTCAAGTGGTAGGTCACGCCACTGGTCATCGCCTCGTCAATGAAACTATTAGGCTCGCCATGACTGATGAAAAGGAGCTCGCTGCTATGAGGCAGGTTACTGTCCTTAAGCTGCGCTAATTGTTCAGAGGTGAAATCATCAACTTGTACAAGGATGATGTCCGGGTCCGCGTCGATCGCTTCAGTAATCCAGTTGTCGGAAGACTGTCCAAATTGCAGTGAGAACCCCTGTTGTTCGCCCAGAGATTTCAGCTGTTTTTTGAGTTCAGCGTTGTCGATGCAGAGAAAGAGTTCGATGTTCTGCACTTGTCGTTTCCTGCTTGTCTCATCGTCTGTGGTTCTTTGGAAGTATTGTGACACTTCTCCTGAACTGACAGCGGCGTGTAAAAATGACAATAAAGTGGGTAATTCTTTCCATCTCTGCAAAGGAAGCTAGCGGTAAACCGCCCGTTACCCTGCGTCACATGGACATCTTACAGGTTGGCACGGCCTTTGAATATATAAATATATCTGGTTAAAAGATACTAGGATATTTAGATAGCAAGTGATGATTAAAAATAGTTAGAAAGTTGGATGACTGGATTGATCAATGGACGATCAGCTAAAAAATACAAGTCTGACTATTTCGAAATACAGAAGTTCGGCAAGGGAAATGTGATTGGGTAACTCAGTCATTTGCCGTCCAAGTTGACAGGGAGGTCATCGTCACCAAATCACTCAGCTATCAGGAAGCATGATTCAATGAAGAATTTCGAATCAACCGACAAGCAACATCAGCCAAAGGACGACGTAGCAATATCGCTCGGTGTGGATCGGCTTTTGTGTGAGAGTACTGATTTACTGCAGGAAACGATGAGCACAATACAGGATCCTCAGGTTCGCAGAGCCATCAATGACATTGTGCAACATAGAGAAGCGATTCATCAGCAACTGTTGTCGACAATAAAAAGCAATGCAGAACGCAAGTCCAATTCCCTGCAAGGAGCAGAAGATTCGTTGGGAGACCGCCACTGCTACGAGCAAATTCGTCGCCAGGCAGCAAACCTGACCGAGACGGAACTGTTGTGGGAGTTGCAGAAAGCGGACAGAACAGCAGCTGGTAAGCTTCGAGAAGCTGTCAAAGCGGTGTCCAATAGCCGATTGGCTAACCGACTGGCGTCCGCGGTTGCCAGATTTCAGATGTCCAGTGACAAACTGAAAGCTGTTCTGCAATCCTCAGCCCGATATTGACTATTGAGAAACAATGTATCCATGAGGTTTAACTGAGAAAAGCAAGCAAGTAAACGAACATCAAAGGAGTGAACAATGAACATTGATTTTAACAAACTGGCCGCACAGCCTCTGGGAAGTTTTTGCCGGATCTCGAAAACTACATGGCGAAAACTTGGTTTACTCGCTGCTACTGCAACGCTGGTTGGTTGCGCAAGCTCGACTATCGATTATTCTCCAGCGAGCGGTCCAGGTGAGGAAGGTTACACTGAGCGAGCGATTTCTTCAGACCGTTACAGCGTTACATTTGTTGGCGATAGCAGTACTGAGCTGTCAACTGTGCAGGACTATGCACTTTTGCGAGCAGCGGAACTGACCGTGCAAAAAAATTACGATTGGTTCAGTGTCGCATCGCGTGAAACTGTGGAGCTTGGTGATGAAGGGCGTGATTCGGTGCAGGTTACACAAACGACGCACACGTCGACCAGCTGTGGCTTGATTGGCTGTCGTACAACGACAAGTCCAGGGTTTGCAGCAACAGAACTGCGCAGCGTGGGAGAGTCGCAATATTTCTCCACGACACTGGAAGTAGTGATGCGCGAAAGTGATGGCGAAGACAATTACGATGCCCGGGAGATCATTGAAACGATTCGCCAGCGAATCTAACTAATGCCCGATCAGAGGCTGCTTCATATGGCCTCAGCAGTATTCAGTGGTAGTAAACACTGAATACAAGGAGCAAGGAGCAAGGAGCAAGGAGCAAGGAGCAAGGAGCAAGGAGCAAGGAGCAAGGA
>CAJXVC010000007.1 GCA_913060975.1 uncultured Gammaproteobacteria bacterium | reverse complement strand
CTACGACCTTCGGGTTATGAGCCCGACGAGCTGCCAGACTGCTCCACCCCGCAACTAATCCTATCTAACCCCTTGAAAATAAATGGCTTTATTGTCGGACCAATAAATCCGACGCCATCTTCACAAGGGGGACGCATTATAAGGAGGACGATGGCCTGAGGTCAAGAGGATACGCGGTCTGCACGCAATAAAGAGCGAAATAGAGGCCGCCGAGGGCCTCTCGAGGCTATTTTGCCGTGCGAGACGCACGAATAATTGAATTTGGTGCCGAAGGCCGGACTTGAACCGGCACGAGCTAGGCTCACTACCCCCTCAAGATAGCGTGTCTACCAATTCCACCACTTCGGCATGTTCCTTTAACGTGCGGGTCGCTTGGTTGTGACCCTTTGTTATAAATCTCATCAGAGACTTGTTCTCAATCGAGGTAGACGTACTGCGAGGCGCTGCTTTCTGGGTGTGATCCCATCAAGATAGCGTGTCTACCAATTCCACCACTTCGGCATGTTCGTGCTAAGCGCGGGCCATATAGTTTCGACCCTTCGCTTTAAATCTCATCAGAGACTTGTTCTATTACTAGGTAGACGTGCTGCGAGGCGCTTCTGTCTGGGCGTTATCATCAAGATAGCGTGTCTACCAATTCCACCACTTCGGCATGTTCTTTCTGTTTGCAGATGTTTTCTACACGCCTTTGAGGGAGGCGCACAACATCCTAGTTATCGCTGTCCGGCAAACTCGGCACATCGGCGCCAGTTGAGCTGTCTGCTGTATCCGGCTCATCAAGCTGCGGCACGTCGGCGGCACTATTGGCTGATTCTTGCAAAATTTGCTCATTCACCACAGGCGATGCTGAGGCCGGCGACACACCCGACTGATTGCGCGCGAAGATCGCGAGCGACAGGCTGGTCACGAAAAAGATGGTGGCCGCAATTGTCGTGGCCTTGACCAGGAAATTACCGCTACCCGAGGAGCCAAATACTGTTTGCGACGAGCCAGCGCCAAATGAAGCGCCTGCATCGGCACCTTTGCCTTGCTGCAAGAGCACCAGGCCAACAATCGCGATGGCTACAATGACGTGTACGACTACTATCAGGGTTTGCATGATTTTTAATCCGCAGTTCTACAAATTGCTATAAATTCATTGGCTTGCAGTGATGCGCCGCCTACCAACCCACCATCAATATCCGGCTGGGCAAATAACTCGGCAGCATTGGCAGCCTTTACACTGCCACCATAAAGCAGGCGCAAGCCGGCAGCTATCTCTTCGTCTTGTGCAGCCACGTGCTGCCGCAAGCTTTTGTGTACCGCCTGAGCCTGTTCTGGCGAGGCAGTTCGTCCGGTTCCGATTGCCCAGATTGGCTCATAGGCCACAACTGCTTTGGCAAACGCCGCGATGCCGCTGACCCGGATGACTGCATCCAGCTGCGCCAACACAACCGTATCTGTTTCACCCCGCTCTCGTTGCTCAAGAGTCTCACCCAGACAAAGAATGGGGGTCATTCCACTGGCTTGCACAGCCAGAAATTTCTCGGCTACTGTGGCATCGCTTTCAGCAAATAACTGCCGTCGTTCTGAATGCCCGACCAGCACATAGTGAACGCCAAACTCTGCCAACATCTGAGCCGACACTTCACCGGTAAAGGCACCCTGCTCCTGAGCATTGGCATTCTGAGCACCAATCCTGATAGCACTGCTGGCAAGCTGTTCACGAACCATCGGCAAATGCACAAAGGTCGGACAGACACCAACTTCGGATCCTTTCGGGAATTCGCTTGTGGCGGCCTGCAATTCAGCCAGCAGACTGGTCACGGACTCAATAGAACCGTGCATCTTCCAATTGCCGACAACGAGACGGGAACGCATGTTCAGTAAATCCCGGTACTTCCTGAGAGCAGGCCATCAATCGGCCGGCCAAAACGGGCGCCAATACTAACCAAGTTGCCCTGTTGATGCAATAATTCCTGTGCCAATTCAAGCCACCTCGTCTGCTGGCGATTGACCAACTTCCGCCCGCACCCGATCAGAAAGCTCCACCGCCAATTCGGCTACTTGCACTTCATCTTCACCCTCCACCATCACCCTCACGACCGGTTCGGTGCCAGACGGACGCAGTAGTACCCGACCTTTCTTGCCGAGCTTGGCTTCTACTTCTGCCACGGCTTTCTGGATAACGGTATTGCCAGTGATGCCGCCGCGCTTGGCCAGGCGTACATTGATCATTGACTGCGGGAACTTGCGCATCTTCTTGAGCAGATCACCCAGAGTTTGATCACTACTCACGATGGCAGACATCGCCTGCAAGCCGGCGACGATGCCATCACCGGTGGTCGTCGCGTCGAGGCAAATAATATGCCCGGAGGATTCGCCGCCCAGTTTCCATCCTCTGGCTAACAGCTCGGACATGACATAGCGGTCACCCACTTTAGCCCGAGTGAAGGGTACATCCAGATCATCCAGCGCGATCTCCAGTCCGAGATTGCTCATTAGCGTGCCAACCACGCCACCGAAATCAATATTACGACGCCTATGGTCCCGGGTTATCACATAGAGAATCTCATCACCATCAACAACATTGCCTTTGTCGTCCACCATGACGACACGATCACCATCGCCATCGAAAGCAATGCCAAGATCAGCCTTTTCTTTTAATACTGCAGCGGCCAACTTTTGCGGAGAAGTGGAGCCATATTCGGCATTGATATTTAGCCCATCCGGTTTAACGCCAATGGCTTTGACTTTGGCACCCAACTCTTCAAACACCGCTGGCGCGATATGGTAAGTAGAACCATGGGCGCAATCGACAACCAGCTTCAACCCGTTCAGACGCAGGTTGGAACCCACCGTGCTCTTACAGAATTCTATATATCGTCCTGCGGCATCAGTAATACGCGACGCCTTGCCTAACGCATCGGAGGGGACAGTTGACACTCTTTTTTGCAATTGCTCTTCGATTGCCAGTTCAATTTCGTCTGGCAGTTTTGTTCCGTCGCTGGAAAAAAACTTGATGCCATTATCTTCAAATGAATTATGTGATGCGCTGATCACGATGCCAGCCTGAGCGCGAAGAGTTCGAGTGAGGTAGGCCACGGCCGGCGTTGGCATAGGACCTGTGAGATTAATATCAACACCAGCCGCTGTTAGACCTGCTTCGAGAGCAGCCTCAAACATATAACCAGAAATTCGCGTGTCTTTACCAATGAGGATTTTGTTACGGCCACTGCCCTGCTGAGCAAAAACCTTGCCCGCAGCCCAGCCCAGTTTAAGCATGAAATCTGGAGTAATTGGCGCCTCGCCAACACGGCCACGAATACCGTCCGTACCGAAGTACTGTTTTTCTTTTACCTGCATTGATCCTTGTCCTGCTTAAGCGTTCTTATAAGCGCAGTGTACTCTAATTGCATCCATGGTGGCAGCCACGTCATGGCTG
Organism: uncultured Gammaproteobacteria bacterium; assembly: GCA_913060975.1. Classification (GTDB taxonomy): domain Bacteria; phylum Pseudomonadota; class Gammaproteobacteria; order Pseudomonadales; family Pseudohongiellaceae; genus UBA9145. Next base: position 230,010 of record CAJXVC010000007.1, on the reverse strand, counting down.
CGAATAATGCTGGCCCCATTGGCCAAGGCCAAGGTCGCCGCCGCAACACTACCCGTAACACGTTCATCAACAGGTCGACCAGTGGCTGCACCAATCATGGATTTGCGGGATATTCCTACCAATATCGGCATCCCGAGTGTCGTGAAATCTTGCAACAGCTTAAGCAAACGAAAATTGTGTTCTGGAGATTTGCCGAAGCCGAATCCGGGGTCAATAATCAGCCTGTCCTGGGCAATGCCAGCAGCGCGACAGACTGCAACCCGAGCGCTGAGAAAGTCACGCACTTCGGCCAGGACATCACCGTACTGGAAGTCTTTCTGCATAGTCTGCGGCTGACCCTGCATATGCATTAAACAAATCGCCGCCTGCGAGTCAGCGAGGACTTGCAGCGCCCCCTCCTTGGTTAATGCCCGCACATCATTGACAATATCCGCTCCGGCTTTGATGGCCTCTGTCATCACTGTCGGGGAACTGCTATCGACCGACACGCAGACATCAAGGTTCTTGCGTAAAACCTCAATTACCGGAATAACACGAGCCAGCTCTTCATCGGTACTCACTGGCTCGGCTCCCGGCCGCGTCGATTCACCGCCCACATCAAGAATAGCAGCACCTTCAGCATGCATGGTTTCAGCACGCCGCAATACTTTATCGAGATCAATACGAAAATGGCCCGCATCAGCTTGGCCGAGTTGCGAACCATCAGAGAAGGAATCAGGAGTGGTGTTGAGAATTCCCATACAGACCGGAGCAGACAGGTCTAACTGTCGAACTCCGGCCTTTAAATGAAAACTCACCGGGGAAATACTTCGTGCAGGCGAGACAAGCCGGGCTGAACTTAGTGTTCGCCGGCAGGGCCGCCGATCTTGCCGGAAGAATCCAGCTTATCGTCTTTGGCCTTGACCTCGTCATCGTCGACTTTACTGGCACCCGGGCCGCTGTCGCTGGGATCATCCCAGTTAGCGGGTGGTCGAGCTTTCTTGCCAGTCATAATGTCGTCGATCTGATCGGCGTCAATCGTTTCATATTCCATGAGTGCATCTTTCATTAACTCGAGCTTGTCGCGATTCGTTTCGAGAATCTCCTGGGCTCGTGCGTAACACTCATCGATAATCTTGCGCACTTCCTTGTCGATTGCTTTTGCAGTCTCATCGGATACCGATTTACCTTGCGTACCAGCAGAGCGGCCGAGGAATACTTCGCCATCGTCTTCTGAGTATTGCAGCGGACCCATCTCTTCAGACAGACCCCACTTGGTTACCATGTTACGCGCCATTTCAGTAGCACGCTGAATGTCATTGGAGGCGCCAGTTGTCACACCTTCCTTGCCGAGAGTCATCTCTTCGGCAATTCGACCACCGTAGAGACTGCAAATCTGACTCAGAATGCCCTGCTTGCTTAAACTGTAGCGGTCTTCCTCTGGCAAGAACATGGTGATACCCAATGCTCGGCCACGGGGAATAATGCTGACCTTGTAGACCGGATCGTGTTCTGGCACCAGACGTCCAACAATGGCGTGACCGGATTCGTGATAAGCCGTATTAAGGCGCTCTTTTTCAGACATCACCATGGATTTGCGCTCGGCGCCCATCATGATTTTGTCCTTGGCTTTTTCGAATTCTTCCATGCTCACGAGACGGCGGCTGGCACGTGCGGCGAACAATGCCGCCTCATTGACCAGATTCGCCAAATCAGCACCGGAAAAACCGGGCGTACCACGCGCGATTACACCTGCCTGCACGCGGTCATCGATCGGTACTTTGCGCATGTGGACTTTCAGGATTTGTTCACGGCCACGGATGTCAGGCAATCCAACCACGACTTGACGGTCAAAACGACCTGGGCGCAGCAGGGCTGGGTCTAACACGTCAGGACGGTTGGTAGCGGCCATGACGATGACGCCGTCATTACCTTCAAAACCATCCATTTCAACCAGCAATTGGTTCAGGGTTTGCTCACGCTCATCGTGACCACCACCCAGACCAGCACCACGATGGCGACCGACGGCGTCGATCTCATCAATAAAGATAATACAGGGAGACTGTTTCTTGGCCTGATCAAACATGTCTCGCACACGCGAGGCGCCGACACCGACAAACATCTCGACAAAATCAGAACCGGAAATTGAGAAAAACGGCACTTTGGCTTCGCCGGCAATCGCCTTGGCTAGCAGGGTCTTACCGGTACCCGGTTGTCCAACCATTAACACGCCGCGGGGGATACGACCACCCAGTCGCTGGAATTTATCCGGCTCGCGCAGGAACTCAACCAGTTCCTGAACGTCTTCTTTGGCTTCGTCCACTCCCGCAACATCTGCGAAAGTGACTTTGATTTGGTCTTCGCCCAGCAGCTTGGCCTTGCTCTTGCCGAAGGACATGGGGCCGCCTTTGCCACCAGCACCACCGCCTTGCATCTGGCGCATGAAGAAGAAAAACAGAGCGATGATGATAAGTATGGGGAAGCTGGCAACCAGCAGCTGAGTCCAGATGCTTTGTTGCTCCGGCTCCTCGGCGATAATTTCCACATCATTGGCGAACAGGTCGTCCATGAGCTGGTCATCGCCGATTAGCGGCATGACTGTGCGAAATTGTGAATTGTCAGAACGAGTACCGGTAATATTAATGCCAGACAGCCGCACTGCTTCCACGCGGCCCGTGCGGACCTCGCGAATGAATTCGGAGTAATTGATGCTCTCTGCTCTGGTTTCCTGGTTGATGTTGTTGAACACGGTCAACAAGACACCCGCAATGATCATCCAGAGAATCAGATTTTTTGCCATATCATTCAAGGGTTTATCTCCAAAGGCTGTATTCAGGTAGCGACGCTGGCAGCGTCCGCAATGCGGGCCAGAGGTCGACAGAAACTGATTTGATTGCCTGTCATTCTATCGGTTGAGCGAAATTTTGCACGATTTTTAAGCCTTAGCCCTTAAATCCTGCGGCTAACAGATACTGCTCCGGCGATCTTTGCCGTGAAGCCCCGGGTTTGCGGGTTTTAATCTGCGTGAAACTCTCCTGCATTTGCCGGCGATACTCCCCAAAACCCTCGCCCTGGAAGACCTTCACCAGAAAATACGCATCCGGCTTGAGAATAGATCTGGCCATATCCAGCGCCAGTTCAGCCAAATACATGGAGCGCGGCTGATCTATTTCCTTCATACCGCTTAGATTGGGGGCCATATCGGAAATTACAAGGTCAGCGCCGGCACCATCCATGGCCGCCAACAGCGACTCATAGACATCATTTTCGGTGAAATCACCCTGAATGAACTGAACACCGGGCAAATTATCCATCGGCAGAATATCGCTAGCCAGCACTCTGCCTTGCTTGCCGACGATCTGCGCGGCCACTTGGGACCAACCGCCTGGTGCTGCGCCCAGATCGACTACCGTCATGCCGGGCTTAATCAGCTTGTCCTGCTCTTGAATTTCCAGCAGTTTATAGCTGGCCCGCGAGCGATAGCCGTCTTCCTGACTCTTTTTTACGTAAGAATCCGAGAAGTGCTCGCGTAGCCATTGTTTGGATGTTTTGGATCGTGCCATAGTCTGAACTGATCAGAATTCATTCTCTCAAGGGGCAGAAACTGCTAGAATCCGCGGCCTTTTGTGTTACGGCTGGATTGTCCCGGCGCTTAACCATTCCCGTAATAACAGCAACCGGCGGCAGTGCCAGCCAACAATGTGAGCATTATGAGCATCAATAACGCGGACAAAAAACGCTTTCGCCAGATCGGTCATGACCTGAAACCGATCGTGACTATTGCACAGAAAGGGTTAACGGAAAACATACTGCTCGAGGTCAAACGCGCGCTGAACGATCACGAACTGATCAAGATCAAGGTAGTGGGCGCGGACCGCGATCAGAAAAAAGAGCTGGTAGACGTGCTATGCACCGAAATGAATGCCGAATGCGTACAAACTGTTGGCCACGTGATTTTACTTTACAAAGCAGCCAAAAAGCCCGACCCGCGCCTGTCCAATCTGCTGCGCGCGCAACAAAAATAACGCGGCAAACAGATTGCGCGCAGGTTAAATGTACTCGACGGATTCGATTTCGTATTCGATTTCGCCAGCAGGCGCTTTCACCACGATTTCATCACCCTCACTTTTACCCATTAGCGCTCGGGCAATAGGTGAGGCTACCGAGATTTTCCCGGCTGGTACGTCCGCCTCATCTTCGCCGACAATCTGATACTTCACTGTCTGCTCTGTATCCAGATTGTAGAGCTTCACCGTCACACCAAAAATAACTCGCCCCGTGGCTTCCATTTTCGATACGTCAATAATCTGGGAATCTGCCAGCTTGCCTTCAATTTCCTTGATGCGCCCTTCACAAAAGCTCTGCTGCTCTCGCGCGGCGTGATACTCGGCATTTTCTTTCAAATCGCCATGTTCACGCGCGTCAGCAATGGCTTTGGTAATTGTCGGACGAGTGACTGATTTCAGCTCCTTCAACTCCGCGCGCAATTTTTCTGCGCCATGCACTGTCATCGGTACCTTGTTCATAGGTTACTCATCATAAAAAAGTGAGGGAAATCGCTTGACCAATTCGGCCCGCGACCGCGACTGAGTCAGGAAACTGACTTAGTCGAGATTCGCGTGTAATTCCTGGAGCGTATACACCGACATCTTGTTGCCGAACTCCAGAGCCTCACAAACAGCCAGCGCACCGGCGATGGTTGTCGTACAAAACACATCGTGACGCAGTGCTGTTCGCCTGATAATTGAAGAGTCTGCGATCGCTTGTTTGCCTTCAGTCGTGTTAAAAACAATCTGAATTTCATCATTTTTTAGCATATCGACTATGTGAGGTCTACCTTCTGCGACCTTATTAACCCCCCGGACAGCGAGCCCAGACTCTTTTATAACCGCAGCTGTGCCATGGGTGGCAACCAGCGCGTAGCCCAACGCATTGAGCTTTTGCGCCACTTCAGTGACATGTTGCTTATCGACATCGCGGACACTGATAAACGCCGTACCTGCTCGAGGAATCTCTTCGCCAGCGCCTATCTGCGCTTTGGCATAAGCCTCGGCAAACGTCTTGCCTTGTCCCATGACTTCGCCAGTCGATTTCATTTCCGGACCGAGAATCGGATCCACACCGGGGAACTTGTTGAACGGGAAAACCGCTTCTTTCACAGCGTATGTCTTGGGGATGATTTCCTTGTCAAAACCCTGATCGGCCAGTTTAGTGCCAATCATGCAGCGTGCAGCCACTTTGGCAAGAGAGGTACCGATGCATTTGGAGACAAATGGCACCGTGCGCGAAGCGCGCGGATTCACCTCGATGATGTACACCTCGCCGTCCTGATAGGCCAGCTGGGTATTCATGAGTCCAATTACGCCAAGCTCGAGTGCCAGCGCCGACACCTGACTGCGGATTTCATCCTGCACGTCAGCGGGTAAATTATAGGGCGGCAAGGAACAAGCCGAGTCACCCGAGTGAATACCTGCCTGCTCAATGTGCTGCATGATGGCACCCACAACGACTGTCTCACCGTCGCAAACCAGATCGACATCGACCTCTATCGCCGAGCTCAGGAAGTAATCAAGCAATACCGGACTCTCGTTGGAGACACGCACGGCTTCATCCATGTAGCGCTTCAACTCTTCCTCGTTGTAGACAATCTCCATCGCCCGGCCACCCAATACATAAGAAGGGCGTACTACCAATGGATAGGAAATACGATTGGCTTCCTCGACGGCTTCCGCAGCACTGCGCACAGTCTTGTTCGGTGGCTGCTTGAGATCAAGCTTCTGAATCAACTGCTGGAAACGTTCACGGTCTTCTGCTCTGTCAATCGCATCCGGGCTGGTTCCGATTACCGGCACACCGGCGTCTTCCAGTCGGCGCACAAGATTCAATGGTGTCTGACCACCAAATTGCACGATGACCCCTTTGGGTTTTTCCAGCTGCACAATTTCCAGCACATCTTCAAAGGTCAGCGGCTCGAAATACAATCGATCGGAAATATTGTAATCGGTAGAAACAGTTTCCGGGTTGCAATTGACCATAATGGTTTCATAGCCATCTTCGCGCATGGCCAGTGCCGCGTGCACACAGCAGTAGTCAAACTCGATACCCTGACCAATACGATTCGGACCACCACCCAGCACCATGATCTTGTCGCGATCAGTAGGCGCGGCTTCGCACTCTTCTTCATAGGTGGAGTACATGTAGGCGGTTGTCGAAACAAATTCAGCCGCACATGTATCAACGCGTTTGTAGACCGGTCTGACGCCCAGGCTTTGACGCGCAGTCAGGACTTCTTTCTCGTCGATACCCAGTAACTGCCCAAGACGCTGATCAGAAAAGCCCTTGCGTTTCAGCCCGAACATGGTGGCCTTGTCGATATCGGCAAGTTTCATGGCTCCGACCATGAACTCCGATTTGATAATGTCTTCGATCTGTACCAGGAACCACGGATCGATGCCTGTCAGTTCATGCACTGTATTGACGGACCAGTCCTGGCGAAATGCTTCAGCCACATACCAAATGCGCTGAGCACCTGCTTCAGTGAGCTCTCGCGTCAGGCGCTGTTTGGCGTTACTGACTTTAGAGTCAAGAACAGGATCAAAACCGCAACGATCGACTTCCAGCCCGCGCAAGGCTTTTTGCAGAGACTCCTGGAAAGTCCGGCCAATAGCCATAACCTCACCCACCGATTTCATCTGCGTAGTAATGCGGTCGTTGGCTTCCGGGAATTTTTCAAAGGTGAAACGTGGAATCTTGGTAACCACGTAGTCAATTGCCGGCTCGAACGAAGCCGGCGTAGCACCGCCGGTAATCTCATTGCGCAATTCATCCAGCGTAAAACCACAAGCCAGTTTGGCAGCGACTCGAGCGATCGGGAAACCGGTAGCCTTGGAGGCCAGGGCAGATGAACGCGACACACGCGGATTCATTTCGATAATAACCAATCGTCCATTCTCTGGATTGACGGCAAACTGTACGTTTGAGCCACCCGTTTCAACGCCGATTTCACGCAGTATCTTGATCGCGGCATTTCGCAGGATCTGGTATTCCTTGTCTGTCAGCGTCTGAGCCGGAGCAACAGTAATCGAGTCGCCTGTGTGCATGCCCATGGCATCCAGATTCTCGATAGCACAAACGATGATACAGTTGTCTTTCTTGTCACGAACCACTTCCAGCTCGTACTCTTTCCAGCCTATTAACGACTCATCGATCAATAACTCATTGGTTGGCGAGAGCTCAAGGCCGCGCGAGCAAATCTCTTCAAATTCTTCTTTGTTGTAGGCTATGCCACCACCGGAGCCACCCATCGTGAATGAGGGCCGGATAATGCAGGGAAAGCCCACCTGCTCCAGCGCCGCAAAGGCTTGTTCCATATTCTGCGCGATACCATGCGCAGGCGTTTCCAGATCAATAGACCGCATCGCCCGGTCGAACAGCTCCCGGTCTTCTGCTTTGTCGATAGCTTCACAATTGGCGCCGATCAGTTCGACGTTGTACTTGTCCAGAACGCCGTGCTTGTTCAGATCCAGTGCGCAATTCAGAGCGGTCTGCCCACCCATCGTCGGCAGAATCGCATCGGGCCGCTCCTTCTCAATAATCTTTTCGACCATTTGCCAGGTGACTGGCTCGATGTAAGTGGCATCAGCCATGGCCGGATCGGTCATGATCGTCGCGGGATTGGAGTTCACCAGAATGACCCGGTAACCCTCTTCCTTGAGCGCCTGGCAAGCCTGTGCGCCGGAATAATCGAATTCACAAGCCTGACCAATAACAATCGGGCCGGCTCCCAGGATCAAAATACTTTTTAAATCAGTTCTGCGTGGCATAAATAATTCGCGTTGTTGATAGTTAGTCAGTTTGTCGCTTCGGGTTGCTACCCAGGCTGCGCAATTAGCCCTTTCTGGCCTGCATCAGTTCGATAAAATGGTCGAACAGCGGCGCAACATCATGCGGGCCCGGGCTGGCTTCAGGGTGTCCCTGGAAAGCAAACGCCGGCTTGTCCTTGCGCTCGATACCTTGCAGCGTGCCATCGAACAAGGACTTGTGAGTCACTTCGAGGTTGTCAGGCAGCGTATCCGCATCCACAGCGAAACCGTGGTTCTGGCTGCTGATCATGACTGTGCCTGTACGCAAGTCTTGCACCGGATGGTTAGCCCCGTGGTGGCCCAACTGCATTTTCATGGTTTTGGCGCCACAGGCCAGGGCGAGGAGCTGGCAACCCAGACAGATACCAAACAAAGGCATGTCCTGATCCAGCAACTCCTTGATTGCCGCAATAGCGTAATCACAAGGCTCCGGGTCGCCCGGGCCGTTTGACAGGAAGACCCCATCCGGATTCATTTTCAACACTTCTGCTGCGGGCGTCTCGGCCGGGACGACTGTTACTTCACAACCGCGCTCAACCAGCATTCGCAAAATGTTACGCTTGACCCCAAAGTCATAGGCGACAACCTTGAATTTGCTCTCGCCTTGCTTGCCGTAACCCGCAACGATATCCCAGACGTTTTCTGTCCATTTATAAGTATCAGTAGCGGTAACGACTTTGGCCAGATCCATTCCCTTTAATCCCGGAAAGGCTCTGGCTTGCTCGATAGCGGACTCTTCGCCCTGATCAACCAGAGCATAACCCGCGAGCAAACAACCATTCAGCGGCCCTTTATCGCGCAACAGACGCGTCAGACGCCGGGTATCGATATCAGCGATGGCCACGACATTGCGCAGACGCAGGAATTCGTTAAGCGTCTGTTCTTTGCGCCAACTGCTGTCGAGCAATGGTAAATCACGAATGATGAGCCCAGAGGCCCAGACCTGATTGGATTCGTTATCTTCCTCGTTAGTACCGGTATTGCCGATATGAGGATAGGTCAGGGTAACGAGCTGTTTAGCGTAGGAAGGGTCGGTAAGAATTTCCTGATAGCCAGTCATTGAGGTATTAAACACCACCTCACCAACTGTGCTGCCTTCGGCGCCAATGGCCGTACCATGAAAGACACTGCCATCTTCCAGGGCAAGTACTGCTGATCCGGTCACAATAACTCCTGTTGTTGTGATATGCACAGGCAAAAAAAAGCGGAATGAATGGTATTCACTCCGCTTTTTTAGCTAAATTCTATACATGTCTGTTGATTTCAGTATGCGTCATACTGAGGCGGTATTATAGATGAACGCGGTAGCGCTTGTCTACGTAAGTCGCGCAGTTGCTGGTTTGTGACTGTAGCTGGATTTGTCAGCAAGCCGAAACCAGCAATGCCGGGCACCATTCCTAACTACCCAGATTCAGCACATCCTGCATGGAATAGACGCCTGCGGACTTGTCCGCCACCCAGGCTGCTGCCCGCACCGCACCGCTGGCGAATGTCATGCGACTGCTGGCGCGGTGACTGATTTCAATTCGCTCCCCCATACTGGCAAACATGACTGTATGTTCGCCAACAATGTCGCCGGCTCGCACAGTGGCAAAGCCAATGGTATCGCGATCGCGCTCTGGCTCAATTCCTTCACGGCCGTAAACTGCCACCTTGTGCAAATCCCGTCCCAGTTCATCTGCGATCACTTCACCCATCTTGAGGGCGGTTCCGGAAGGCGCATCCTTCTTCATGCGGTGGTGCGCTTCAATAATCTCTATATCCACATCATTACCCAATACGCGGGCAGCCTGGGCCAACAAATCCAGACAGAGATTTACGCCGACACTCATATTCGGGGCGAACACCACAGCAGTATCGTCAACAGAATGAATCACCTGCTTCTGCGCATCATCAAAACCGGTAGTCCCGATCACAATAGCTTTGCCGTGCTGCCGGCAGAGCTGCAGATGTTCGAGGGTTGCGGCAGGTGCCGTAAAATCGATCAGCACATCAAATGCCTCAACTTGCGACTGAAGATCACTGCTGGTGGCCAAACCTAGCGCCTGGCCGACGGCCAACAGACCCACATCCACACCCAAACAAGGATCATTGGGCAGCACAGTGGCAACCGTGACCTGCATGTCTGCTTCGCTGCGTGTCACAGCATCGACAAGGTTTCTGCCCATACGCCCGGCTGCACCGGCTATAGCAACTCTGATCATTTCACTTCCTACTTGTTCTGAATTGGCGCAAGTATACAGGCGGGACCGCACAAGCTGAACTGCCTTCCCTCGACCCGGACTTCCCTCATTACTTCGCGATCAGCTTCAACTAGTGCTGAAAACAGGCAGACCACCAATAACTTGATGCTATGGGGCAATTTAGGCACACTTCCTGCCCGGGAATCGCTATGGGAAACCCACCCCGTGCAGCCTCCCTTGGGGCCAAGGCTTTCGATTAATTCAATACAGTCTGAAGAAAAATGAGCGATACCCCGGTCATACACGGTAGCACCAAAAAGCAGCGCTACGAGTCTCTGGTAGAAAACCTCTATCAGGACGTCTATCGCTATGCGGTCTGGCTTTGCAAGAACCCCCCATTAGCGGAAGACCTTGTGCAGGAAACTTTTTTACGCGCCTGGCGGTCTTTGGATAGCCTGCAGAATGACAAAGCAGCCAAAGCCTGGCTGTTTACCATTCTCAGACGCGAGAACGCGCGCTTATACGAACGCTATCGCCCCGATCTGGTAGACATAGAGGATCAGTCATTGGCTGATTCTGATGATCAGGAGCCCGATCAAAAGATGGAGCGGGAAATGCTCCATGCTGCCATGAACCGGCTTGAGCCCGAATATCGCGAGCCATTGTTACTACAAGTAATTGGCGGTTTCAGTGGCAAGGAAATCGCCGAAATTCTGGACTTGAACAACAATACAGTGATGACCCGGCTATTCAGGGCGCGCAGCAAGTTGAAACAAGAGTTCGCACTCGAACCTGATGACGATGAAACCTGATCGCCAGCAAGCAAAGCAGCAAGCAGATAAAGGCAACCCGAACGAGGGAATTAGCTGGAGACTAAACGGAGAGTTGACTAGAAAGCTGGCTAGAGCGTTGGCCAGAGAGCCAGACTGACTGACAAAACGATGAAAAAGGCGAACACAAAAGAACTGGTTGTCCCGCACGGACAATGGAGTAAATAGACACAATGAACGAAATAGAGTTTCGCAAAAGGGTATTGGCTGATCCGGGGAGTCCTGATGCGGAAATCCTTGACGCTGCCCGGCAGAACCCTCTTTTTCAGGGTTTTCTGGATCAAGCTCAGCAACTTGATCAGAACATCGATGCCATTGTCAGCGAGCCTCCAATACCCGCAGATCTGCATGCCAAACTAATGGCGATCCCGGCAACAGCTGAATCAGCCGACGACAATGTAGTTGCTCTACCTGTGCACCGCAAATCCCGCTGGCAAGCTCTGGCGGTAGCCGCCTGCCTCATCGTTGCTGTCGGCACAACCATGATCCTGAACCAGGACAACTTGCCTTCGGCCGCTGATCTCGCCATGGGCAATCAGGCATTGGGCCACTTGTATCATGAGAATCCGCAACTGGCGGCCATGAATACTGGCGAGCTGGAAGCAAGTTTTACTTTGGCGGAGATCAATAGCGTTATGATGCAGGCTGGCAGTGAATTGACCAACGCCAGTCTGCCCAGCGAATTGCCAGTGCGCTATGCCAACCCTTGCCTGATCGTGCCGGGCTTCCAAAGCGCCCATTTGATTCTCCAAAGTGATGCCGGCCCGCTCAGCGTCATGGTCATCAACAATAGTCCGGTCGAACAGGAATACCGCTTGAGCGACGATCGCTTCAGTGGTCTGGTAATTCCCATGGAAAAGGGCAATCTGATTCTTATCAGCGAGCAGCCCGAAGCGCTGGATACTTACCGCGGCACACTGACTGCCAGCGTGGGCTGGACTATCTAGATGCCAGCGCTTTGCGCACTGGCCTTTCTTACTGTCGCTGCAAGTTACTCATTGCACATAACCTGCGATCAACACATTGGCCCGGTGCTCCTTTAAAATTGCTCAGCACGAATCGCCATGAGCGAATCAGCACCGGCAGCAATTTCCTCTCTTAGCGAACTCGCGGCAGGCAACAGGCGAGCCATGAAATACTCGCCAGTTTTTAACAGCCCGTCATGATAGTCAGCAGCGCCCTGCTCACTGTTAATCTGCTCATGACACGCTGCCATGATCCGTAGCCACATATAGCCATACAAAGTCAGCCCCAATAGCTCCAGATAGGGATAGGACGCTGCGCCAACCTCAGCGGCATTGTTTTCGGCCTTGCCAATGACTTGCTCCGTACAATCAGCCAGATGCTGTCGGCAGCTTGAGAATTTTTCTATCGCTGCTTGCAGTTTGTTGTCGTCTTGATGTGCTGCAAGCCAATCAGCTATATCAGCCATGAGCAGTTGCAGGTATTCACCTTTGCTGCGTACAGTCTTGCGCCCCATCAGGTCCAGTGCCTGAATGCCGTTCGCTCCCTCATATATCTGGGCAATACGAGCATCACGAATATTCTGCTCCAGCCCCCACTCGGCCACATAACCATGACCGCCAAGCACTTGCTGAGCCAGTACACAGGCATCAAAGCCACGATCTGAGCAATAGGCTTTCTGTACAGGGATGAGCAAGGCGACGAGCTTATCGGCTTTAGCACGCGCTGCGGCATCGGGATGAAAGCGAGAAATATCCAGCTGACTGGCGGCGAAGATGGACAATGCCCGCCCCGCAACAATATTGGCACGCATGGTAAGCAACATACGCCGCACATCGGGATGGACAATCAGTGGGTCCGCGGCAAGCTCGGGTCTGCTCGCGCCAGCAGGAGCCCTGCCTTGCAACCTTTCCAGAGCATAATCTCTGGCCGTCTGGTAAGAGGCTTCCGCCAGACCATTGCCTTGCACGCCCATCGACAGGCGCTCATAGTTCATCATGGTAAACATGGTGGCAAGGCCGCCGTTGGCTGCACCGACCAGATAGCCTTCAGCGCCATCGAAGTTCATCACGCAGGTAGCCGAACCATGAATCCCCATCTTTTCTTCGATAGAGCCGCAGCTCACTTTGTTGCGCGTTGCTGTAATTTCGCCACTGTCATCAACGAGAAACTTTGGTACGAGAAACAGGGAAATGCCGCGCGGCCCTGCCGGGGCATCGGGCAATTTTGCCAATACCAAATGAATAATGTTTTCAGTCAGGTCGTGCTCACCCGAGGTAATAAAAATTTTGCTGCCGGTAATGCTGTAACTGCCATCACTTGTCGGCTCGGCCCGGCTCTTGATCATGCCCAGGTCAGTACCCGCATGCGCTTCAGTCAGGCACATCGTGCCCGACCATTGCCCCGAATATAGCTTGGGCAAATAGCGTTCTTTAAGAGCCTGACTGCCATGGGAATTGAGAGTCAGGCTGGCACCTGTGGTCAACACGGTATACAGGGTAAATGACGTGTTTGCTGCGAACTGCATTTCTTCGATCATGGCAGAGAGCAACTTCGGCATGCCCTGTCCACCGAACTCAGGATTACCCGTAAGCCCTGACCAGCCACCCGAAGCGAACGCTTCATAGGCTTGCTTGAAACCAGCTGGCGCTGTTACTTCACCATCTGCAAAGCGGCAGCCTTCACGATCACCATTTTGATTAACCGGTGCCAGTTGCTCAGCGGCTATCTTGCCCGCCTCATCAAGAATGGCGCTAATCAGATCCGCACTCACCTCTTGAGTGTCAGGCATGCTGGCGAATAGCTCTGGCACAGCGAATACATCATTCAGCAAGAACTGCATATCACGCAGCGGTGGTCGGTAATCAGTCATCGCACTCCCCCTTTTTCCAAATCAGCTTTATTCAGCTACTTTCGACCAGTCCTTTTCATTCAGACCCATTCAACCAGACTCTTCCATTCTGCCCTTTCCATTATAGGGCAAGCCCGGACAGGCAGATACGACACGAGTGAAAGCCCCTGCTTTTTCGCCGCTTTCGACTACAGTAGAAAGTGTTAACCACAACATGCCCAGCGAGTAACGCAACGCCAATGTTCAGAAAGCGCAACCTGCAGATTACCCAGCGCATTCTGCGCGGGCTGAGCGGCTTTCTGGAATTCGTGCCTACTCAGTGTATCCTGTGCCGCCGAACCACCTATGCGCCTGTCAGCCTGTGCGCAGGCTGTGTGGCGGAGCTGCCTGTTCCACTGCACCCCTGCGCAATCTGTGGCGAAGAGATCCCCGGCACACTGTATTCGATATTTTGTTCCCGGTGCCTGACCCAGCCGCCACCTTTTGCGCTCTGCCGGTCCGCACTGCTCTATCAACCGCCAGTGAACAGGTTAATTACCAGCTTCAAATTCTCAGCGCGCTTCGAAATCGGCAAGGCTCTGTCCTACTTGCTCTGCAAACAATTCATAGCGCACTACAACGAACTGGATGCGGGATTTCCCAACGCCCTTGTGCCAGTGCCATTGCATAACAAGCGCTTGCAGCAACGCGGTTTTAATCAGGCACTGGAAATCTGTAAAGTGCTGGCTGGACATAGCCGCATCAAACTGCAATGCGACTTGCTCTTCAGGTGCCGGCACACCGCACCCCAAAGTAAAGCGACATCACTTGCCGCCCGACGCAAGAACCTGCACAGCGCCTTTCGTGTCGCTGCATCGCGCACCGACACTCACTCTCGTAACGCCCAGACAACGACTATTCCCGAACATATTGCCCTGGTTGATGATGTCGTTACTACCGGCTCCACAGTTGCCGAGGCAGCCATGATGTTGCGCCGCGCCGGCGTACAACAAGTCGATGTGTGGTGTCTGGCGCGAGCCAATCGCTAGGCAGAACAAGCAGTCAACAATCGAGCATCTATGTGATCCGGCGCACAGCAGTTTTCCTACACGATACTATAATTACCAAGGTGACTTGATGGTATGTGTTGAACAGACCCGAACGGAAGCGAGTCAAGGATTACAATCAGCTTAATTTAACCCCGGATCCCTCCGGGGTTTTTTTTGCTCGCAGCAAACACGCGCAATAGCGGGCTAATGCATAGTCTTGAATTAGTTTGTTTGGAAGTTGGCCTTGCGAGGAATGGCTGTGCTGGCCAGTAAATCAGAATTGATACTTGATTGATCCGTAAGCAACCCGTCCATTCTGATCGAGAATACGAGTCGTGGAGTTGAGAATCTGGGCTGTTTTCTCGTTGAAGATGTTACGAATACCGAAGGAGATTACGGCACGGCTCTTTTCACTGTCACCCAGACTGTAGCCATACTGCAAGTCCAGCGTCGTGATGTTATCTACCAGCGCGTTCAACTCTTCCATATCCAACTCGCTCAGATCCTTGAACGAATCAAAGTAGTTGGTAATAGCACTCGCCGTGTGATTACCAAACTGCCAGGTCAGCATTAGCGAACTTTGCAGCTCGGGGCTGATCACGCGATCTTCAAGTGTACCCAGCTCGGTTTTGGCAAGCTCGAGCAAACCACCACTGTTTTCGAAGTTCTGCACATAAGTCGTCTTCGTGCTCAGAGTGAACTGACCATAGCGGTTGGTTTCCCAGATATAGGAAGCGCCAAGATCGAAGCCATTGGATTCAATCTGATTGCCCAGCAAGGGATTATCCAGATTGAACTCATTAATTTGTGAATCTTCCAAGTACAGAGTCGGAGCTTGTGACTGCCAGGTACTGGTGCTACTGGCTGCCGGGCCATCTTCAATCTGTTGCCGCCAGGCGTCAGCGCGGACATTCAAGCCGTCGAGGGGTTGTAATGTCAGGCCAAGATTAAAATTCAGGGCGTTCTCAACGATCGCCCCTTCGACATCCTTGGCTTCGACACTGCGCCCTATGTTGAGTACAGGTGAATCTTCATCAATGAGCGAGGAATCGGGAGCGATGGTAAAGCTCAATACGGGGGAATTATTGTCTTGTATGACAGGAACTGGCTGGATGGTTGCATCCTGCGCCCACGCACCAGCAGCCGACAGCGCAAGAGTCGCTGCTAACGCTGCTAACAGAGGCTGATAAAATTTTACGGCGGCGCGTTTCATGTGTGCTGCTATTTCTCTTGTTATTGTCTGGTTGTGCTTTACGAGTTTCTTTGCATTACTTTGCAAATTTCTATGCAACGCACAACCAAGCTAAATTCATTCGCGTTGGGAGCTGCTAGCATTTCTTCAGGCCGGCTTAGCGACCTTGGATGCCCCAATGCGTTCGCACAGCGTCGGCATTGTTCCTGCCAGACCAGCATGCGATTCCCTTGATGTTGTCAGCAGTGCTCTCAATACTTTCACTGAGCCGCTCAGCGCTACATCTCAGCTAATTCAAGCTGCCCGCTTTGCATGGCAAGCTAACCGCCTTGATCAGGCGCAATGCCACTGGTTACGGTACTTCAAACAACTTTGGTAGGTTACCACTTTTGGTGCGTTTAGCACATCTCATTGTGTGTCAATTCGTCACCCAAATGAGGCAAACCGCCATAATCTGACGAAATTGCCAGTTTGCGTATTTTGGACGACGTTGATGACATTATCGCTACGCAATGCCCGGCCTTCACAATAAAAGTTCAAGTTGGATCAGGCCATTTGCCAGACAATTCTTACGGTTTGCGCAAATTATCCACAAGCACCTGCACTGACACAATACAGCCCGGCAATTTGAGTTGGGGGGCAAGTTCAGCCAGTGGTTCGAGGACAAAAAGACGCTGGGTGGCGCGTGGATGTGGCAAAGTTAGATCGGCGCTAGCCTGCTCCCGGTTACCATAGGCAATCAAGTCCAAATCCAGACTTCGCGGCGCATTGACCACCCCGGATCGCGCGCGTCCAAAGCTGTTCTCCAGCGCCTGCAGTTGGTCGAGCAACTGCTCCGCTGACGGTGCGCCAGCGACCCGAAACAGCACCACAGCATTGAGAAACGGCGGTGAGTCAGGCGGGCAATCTTCGGGGACAGTCTGGTGAAAGCTGGAGCAGCGCAGCTCACCGGCGGCCAAGGCCGCCAACTCAGAGCACACTGCCGCGAATGTTTGCGCAGGCACACCGACCCGGGAATCCAGATTGGCGCCCAGCGCCACGATAGCTATGTCAGGATCAAGTGTCCTGATGATATTCAGCGGAGCACTCATGGACTGCTTCCACAAAAGCGGTTACGTGATCCGGATCGACCTCGGGGGTGATGCCATGGCCGAGATTGAACACATGGCCGGGACCTGAACCATACGCGGCAAGAATTTGCTTAACTTCACTGCGAATAGCAGCCGGACTGGCATAGAGAATAGAGGGGTCCATATTACCCTGCAATGCTGCTTGCTGACCTACTCGCTGGCGCGCATCACCAATATCAGTAGTCCAATCAAGACCTATACCATGACATCCGGAGCCGGCAATCGCCTCCAGCCATTGCCCACCGTTTTTCGTAAACAAGACGACTGGTACTGGACGCCCCTCTGACTCTTTGGTCAATCCATCTACAATCTTCTGCATGTAGCGCAATGAATAATCCTGATAGGCCTGGGGTGTGAGTATTCCGCCCCAGGTATCAAAAATTTGCACTGCCTGTGCACCCGCCGCTATTTGCGCATTGAGGTAGGTGATTACTGCATCCGCCAAAATCGACAACAGCTGATGCATTGCCTCTGGATGGTTGTAAAGAAATGCCTTGGCCTTGCGAAAATCCTTACTACCACCGCCCTCAATCATGTAAGTCGCCAACGTCCATGGGCTACCCGAGAATCCAATCAGCGGCACTTTGCCAGCGAGCTCTTTCCTGATCACCCCGACTGCATCGCTCACATAAGACAGCTCATCGGCAATATCCACATCTGGTAACTGCTCGACATCAGCTGGACTGCTAATGACCTTGCGAAACTTCGGCCCCTCGCCCGTTACAAAATAGAGCCCCAATCCGAATGCATCCGGGATCGTCAAAATGTCCGAGAACAAAATGGCGGCATCGAAAGCATAGCGCTCCAGCGGCTGCATGGTGACTTCACAAGCCAGCTGAGGCGTCTGGCACAGGGTCATAAAGTCGCCCGCTTTTTCGCGCGTCGCGCGATACTCAGGCAAATAACGACCGGCCTGACGCATCATCCATACAGGCGTCACATCAACAGGCTCGCGCATCAGCGCACGCAAATAGCGATCATTTTTCAGGGTCAAAATATCTTCCTTACCGGTTTCAGCCTACCTGTCAGCCCAGCGATTACCGGGCGAACAAGCCAGCTCTCAAAAAAGGGGGCCAATTCTACACGAGCCGCGCCTGCACTGAAACGCAAGGGAGCCGGATTCAGATTAATCGCAACGCAACAGGCACAGGTTGCGGGCAGCAAAGCTGTCTTATCGACTACGCAAATGTTCCTGAAACTCAGCAATTGGGCGCGCCCAGGGATTGTATTCACGCAAGTCAGCAGGCAGCTCCTGAAGCACGCCAAGCGCCGAAGGTCGGTCAGAGAAGACACCAATGGCCACCACAAACCAGGGTTGACCCTGGAAACTGCTGCTTATCACTCCGGCTGTTCGGCCGGCCAGTCGCTGACTGACAAATTGCTGCGCACTGTCTCGCGAGCGCGATCCCATGACCTGTATCGTATAACCATTATCCGGCGCCGAAAGCACCTGCCGCTCAAAGGGAGTTAAATCCAACGCTTCGCTAACCGGCTCCGCACTTACTATTTGATCCGGTGCTTGTTGCGGTTCGGCGTCTGCTTGCTGAACGCGTGGCTCCTCAGGAACCTGCGCTACTGGCGGCTCTTCTGCCGGCGATGCCGGCCGGGGCTCAGCATCGGATATCACAACATTCTGACCAGAGTCATTGCTTGGCGCTGAAACTGTTGGCTCGGCATTCTCCACCAAGACGGTTTCTTCCGGGGGTGCACTGTCAACTCGGGTTGGCGACGTGGGAACTGCGATGCGAACTTGCTGGTTGCCAGCACCACTTTGCTCGACAGAATTGCTTCCTGAACCATCGAACAGCAGCACAATGGCCAGTATCAGACACAAGACACCTGCCACACTCCAATAGGCACGGGTCTGTGCAAACAAACCTGCCAGCGAAGCACTTAACGGCGGTGTCACACTGGTGTTAGATAGCGCTTCGCGAACCAGCGCATCAAGCTTCGCTGGATTACCTGCAGCCTTGTTGTAGAGGCGCCCCAACTCACCGCCAGATAGCGGTAGTGGTTGACGAAACCCGGCTCCTGCAAGTTTAAACGCGACATAGGCGAACGCATCTTCGCTACTCAAGGGCAGAAGCTCCAGCAGGACCACTTCACTGCGCTGCTTGCGAGGTTTGCTGTGTTCCACCAGATGTTGCAGCTGCTTTTCACCGAGCATGACAACAACAAGACCGGCATGCTTGGCGCGCAATTCCCACAACATCTCCATGACTTCGCTGGCCAACTCATGGGCGTCGTCCACCACTAACAACATGTTCTTGCTGGCTGTTTCGAGCTCCGTCAGATAGGTAGCAAGATCAATCGCGCTGTTGGCGGCATTATCATCAGGCAATTTGGCGTGCAGCTCATCCATAAACTGATTGCAGTTCATGAACAGACCAGCCTGTATGACGATCACCTGAGTGTGTTTGCCGACCTTTTCGGTGACGATACGAACTAGCGTGGATTTACCGGCACCAAGCTCACCTAAGACGGCCAGCATGGCGCCGGGCTGATTCAGATTCTCGAGGATGTTATTTAGCAGTACCTGACGGTCGTCACCCAGAAATAAATCACGCGGTGGCGACCCCGGATCGAAGGGATCAAATTTGAGGTGGAGATGTTGGACCAGTTCGCTCACGGCTCAGGCACACAGTTGATTTCCCGCGGTTAAAGTCGCCACCAGATCGTCGCGACTGATTTCACCTTCAATGGCTGCTTCACCGATTGCCTTGAGCAACACAAAGCGGATTTTGCCTTGCTCGGCTTTCTTGTCGGAGGCCATCAGATCAAGATATCGTTCAACCGTTATATCGGCAGGCGGAACCACTGGCATACGGTAATTTTCTTCCAGTACTTTACGGAGATGCCGGGCACTATCGCTAGTCAACCAGCCAATTCGGCAGGAAAGATCGGCTGCCATCACCATACCCATCGCAACAGTTTCACCATGCAGCCAGACACCATAGCCTGCCGCAGTTTCGATTGCGTGCCCGAAAGTGTGCCCCAGGTTCAATAACGCCCGTTTGCCAGACTCGCGCTCGTCCTCGGCCACTATCGTTGCCTTGGTTTCACAACAAATCCGAATTGCCTCAGGTAGCGTGCTGGCATCAAGCGCCGCAATGCTTGCGCTGTTTGCCTCAAGCCAAGCAAAAAATTCAGCATCGACGATCAAACCATACTTCAACACTTCCGCCAGACCGGCCTTCACTTCGCGTTCGGGAAGCGAAGCTAACACACTGGTATCAGCCAGCACGCATTGCGGCTGATAAAAGGCGCCTATCATGTTCTTGCCCAGCGCATGATTGACGCCGGTCTTGCCACCCACTGAGCTATCAACCTGGGCCAGCAAGGTTGTGGGAATTTGTACGAAAGGGATGCCACGTTGGTAGGTTGCAGCAGCAAATCCGGTAATATCGCCGACCACACCGCCTCCCAGAGCAATCAGCGTGGTTTGACGATCGTACTTGCCGCGCAGTAAGCGGTCGTAAATAACATTGATGGCATCCAGATCTTTGTGCGCCTCGCCATCGGGCAGGACAACAGCGTCGGTAAAACGGGAGCCAAGAGTCTGTTTCAGCAGTTCCAGATAGAGCGGCGCAACAACATCATTGGTGACGACGACAACTCGCCCCTTACCAAGATAAGGTAACAGCAATTCGGCATTGCTGAGCAGATTATCACCAATAAAAATCGGGTAGCTGCGCTCCCCAAGGTCTACATTCACAGTCAACATACTTTAAGCTTCCTTCGCTTTCTTTGCTGCTTTAGCTTTTGCTTTTTCCTTGCCCGGCTTGTCATTGCCGGCTTTTTTAGTGGCTACCTTGTCATCCTGAATTTCCTGCAAGGCTTTCACTTTACGACAGATTTCCTGACTGACAGTTTTAGGGTTACGGCGATTCGTATCGACAACCAGATCGGCTACCTCCCGATAGAGCGGGTCGCGAATCTTCATAAGCTCCCGGATCTTCTTCTCTGGGTTCGGGGTTTGTAGCAACGGCCGGTTCTTGTCCCGGCTGGTTCGCTCGACCTGTTGCTTGATTGAAGCCCGCAAATAAACCACGTAACCACGCTTGGCCAGACGCTGGCGATTCTTGTCAGCCAATACCGCACCTCCGCCTGTTGCCAGCACGATTTTCTTCATTCGCGTGAGAGTATTGATCATGCGAGACTCGCGAGCACGAAAACCCGCCTCGCCTTCCACATCGAATATCCAGGGAATATCGGCACCAGTGCTGGCTTCTATTTCCCGATCCGAGTCATAGAATTCCAGTTGCAGCATATCGGCCAAAACGCGCCCAATCGTGGTTTTCCCCACGCCCATAGGCCCGACCAGATAAATGCTATTGGTTTTTTTCATCGCCAGTAACCGCTAATAAAGCGTCCTATTGTACTCGCTATAGGAACGGCAGCGGGGAGAATTTCTGAAAAATTAAAACCCCGACACCAGCTATTGCCAATGTCGGGGATAATTGACGAGTTATTCTAGCGAACTGTGATTTCGGAGATGATCTTTGGTGTGATGAAGATTAACAATTCGGTGCGTCGGCTAGCGCGATTGGTGCGCTTGAACAGACGACCCAGATAGGGCACGTCACCGAGAATCGGGGTCTTGGTTTCTGTAGTAGTGTTTTCTTCGCGGAACACACCGCCGAGCACAATTGTTTCCCCATCGTTTACCAGCGCGCTCGTAGTCACCTCGTTGGTATTGATAGCCGGAATCGAACCGGACCCAGCAGCCACTGAGTCCTGCTGAATCTCGAGTTCCATATTGATGCGGCCATCGGGTGTAATTTGCGGTGTCACACGCAAAGACAAGACTGCATCTTCAAATTCCGTGGTCGAACCACCTGCCGTACCACCAGCCTGCGACTGATAAGGGATTCGCACACCGGAGCGAATCTCGGCCGTGACCTTGTCCTGGGTTGTGACTTTAGGACGGGCAATAACTTCGCCATTACCACTGGATTCCAGTGCTGATAATTCGAGCTCAATCAATCCGCTGTTACCAGTATAACCAATGGAGAAAGACGACGCTTCCTGAGACTCAACACCCAGGTCTACAGCAAGTGATTCAGGAAACAGTACTTGCCCCACAGGAATTGGCACTGATGCAATTGCTTGATTGACCAACGCATCGATCAATGAAGGATCGGTACCACTTTGCAGTGCATCCAGACGCGCAGTTTCACCCGCTACCAATGCTTCCTGCATGGCGACCTGACGAGCCGTCGAATTGTTGATTTCTTGCACAGTAGCAGCCTGGGAGCCGCCATAGCGCCAATTGTCCCCGGAGTTGGACAGACTTCCGACGCCGCCCCAACGTATGCCGAGATCGCGACCAAAATCGGTAGAGACATTCACAATTCGTGCCTCAATCAAAACCTGGCGGACTGCGATATCCAACCGAGCCAGCATCGCGCGAACTTCTTCGAGCTTCTCCTCTGTATCGCGCACAATAATTATATTAGTCCGCTCATCCACAGTCGCTGTACCACGGGATGACAAGATGCCGCCGCTTGACGATACCGGCGCACCTGCCGCATCAACACCAGCTATACCCGCCGCACCACCGGCGGCCGGAGCTGCGGGAGCCGTTGCGCCCGCACTACCTGAATCTGACCCGGTCAGCAGGGCCAGAATATCATCGGCGTTCGCGTAATTGATCTGTACGAATTCTGTATACAATGGTGCCAGAGCCTGCGCCTGCTGCGCCGCTTGTAGAGCTTGCTGCTCCTGCGCCGCAATCTCTTCAGCAGGTGCCACATACAACACATTGCCTTCCAGACGACTCCCCAGATTCTGCGTGCGAAGCACCAGCTCGAGCGCCTGGTCCCACGGTACGTTATTCAATTCCAGAGTAATGCTGCCAGCGACCGAATCACCTGCCACCAGGCTGAATTCATAGTAGTCAGCAAGAATCTGCAGGACCGAACGCACCGGGATATCCTGAAAAGACAGCCCGGTAATTTCACCAGTATAGGCCGCGGTTGGGTCGGTATTGGTTACATCCGCTGCAGGCGGCCGCACACTGACGGTATACTGATTGCCACTTTGAAAGGCAACGTAATCATAGGTTCCTTCAACGTCGATAACGACCGTCGCTCGACCAGACTGGCCCAATACATCAACCGTACTGACCGACGTAGCAAAATCGGTGACGTCGAACCGCCGATTCAGGTTTTCAGGCACGCCAGTACCATTGAATTCAACATAAATCCGCGCACCAACTTGCTCAACACTACCGATCACGTCATCGCTGGACAGGTCGATCACAACCTGGCCCTCGGCATCGTCACCGCGCCGGAAAGTCACATCTGTAATCGTATTTTCACCAGCGTCATTTGCCGCTGCGGCGACAGTGGTAGTCGCTGTGACACCACCGGAATTTGCCGTGTCGTTACCCACCTGAATGGTCAGGACATTGCCAGCCAGGTTAGTTTCATAATTGACCAACTCATCAAGATTAACAACGAGACGCGTGCGGGCACCATCGTCGAGCACCATGACACTCTGGGCATTGTTTGAGTCAATGTTGAAGCGCTGCTGGGTCAAACCACTGCGCACACCCATCAAGTCCAGTGAAATACGCGCCGGGTTGTCCAACACAAAACCGCTGGGTTCGGGAGGAGCAGAGTCAAAGCTGAGCTGAATCTCGATGGAGTCGCCAGGCAGATTGGCAAAACCAATGCTGTCCAGCGAAACCGACTGCTGCGCCATGGCACTGGATGCCAGCAACAGGGTCGCAAGCAATTGTCCTGCGAGAGACAACGGCATACGCCAAATTGCAGCTCCCGGCTTGCTTGTTCGTGTCGTTCTGTTAATGCTCATAGTTAACCTCAACTCGCACCATTCATTGCAGCGTTAGGGTCTGTGGTCGTTCCACCCAACCACCGTTGCCGCTTGGCACGATTTCCACCAAATTCACTTGTCGTTCGGAAATGTTTTGTATCTGCCCATGGTTTCTGCCCAGATAATCACCGTTAGTCACCCGATGTACTTCACCCAGCGCATCTTCTATCAGCGCATGATAAACACCACTTCGCGTCAGCATGCCGACCATTCTCAATTCACTTAGCGGGTGCGATTCCAGCTCATCTCGCACCCTGTCAAAATCAGGCTGCACATCCTGAGAGAGCATCCCTACTGAATCCGGATCAACATTAAGTGGCACCTGGAACGGACTACGCTGGGAAGCAGCGCTGTAGATAAAACCCTCATAAGGGGTGAATTCGGGCACAGGCTCTACTTCCGCGCCAGGCCTGGATTTCACATTCGCCACATAAGCCGTTAGATCGTCCATGTTATTGCTACCTGTACAGGCCGCCAGCAACAAGGCAAGCACTGACAGTACGGAAAATCGAATCTGTTGTCGCAAGCAGCTCATGATCAGAAGGTTCCCGACTCATCGACATCTTTATAGCGATAAGTACGCGCCACAATATCCATATCGAGGCTGTTATCGGCGCGCGCCGTGATGGTGAAATCGTGCAATGTCACAATTCGGTCAAGACTGGCCACGCCACTCACAAAAGTACCAAAATCGTGATAGTCACCGACTACATCAATATCCATAGGCAGCTCGATGTAAAACTCCCGAATCACTTCGCGCTGCAATGCAATGTTATTGAACTCAAGGCCGCTGCCTTCACCGGTCTCGGTTACATCATCGACGAGACCTGGCACCTCAGTCTCCGACGGAAGCTGAAGCAACAACTCTTCGAACGATTCCTCCATCTCAACTGTTTGCGCACGATACTCTTCGAGATTTGCCGCCAGAAATGCCTTCTGCTCAAACTCTATCCTGAGCTGGCTCTCTTCATTCACGACGCTCTCTAATTCCGCTTGTAAGTTTTGAATATGGAAAAAGTAGCCCGCCGCCAGACAGCCACCAAAGACAATCATTGTTAGAATAAACTTGACGGCGCCAGGCCAAACTCCAATGGTGTCCAGATCCTGCAGATCGGCCCAATCAAAATTCTTAAGGTCATTGACGCTATTCTTAATGAAAGACATAAGGCGCTATACCTCTTCTTCCCGCTGGTTGAGCAACTCCAGCGACAGCGTTAATGAGAATCGGAACGAATCAGTAGTAGGATCCTCGGATTGACCAACCGCCGTGATATCGCTCAGGTCAGCCTCCCGGAACCAGTCTGACGAATCCAGCCGACGCATTAGCTCGGTGATACGGGCATAGGATTCCGCGATGCCCTCGATAGCAATGACGTCGTCAGTTCGCTCGACAGTCTGGTAGTGCACCCCATCAGGCAGCGTTTTAACCATTTCATCAAAGACCCGAACAATCACCGGCCGTGTGCCCTGCAGATCGGTAATAACATTCATGCGTGCCCGGATGTCTTCTTTCTGCTGACGCAATTCATTGATCTCGGCGACCTGCGCATCGAGAGTCTGAATTTCCGCACGCAGGAATTCGTTGCGGGCATTTTGTGAACGAATTTCACCGTTGACATAGCGGTCCGCCAAAAACACCAGACCGGCGGCAATGATAGTCACGCCGACCAGAATACTCAGAAACTCACGGCGCCGCTCTTCTCGCAGCCGCTCTCGCCATGGCAGCAGATTGATACGAGCCATTAGTATTCACCTCGCATCGCAAGGCCACAGGCAATCAACAGTGCCGAGGCATCGTTCTCTAACATGGTCTTGTTCACTTTTGGGCCGAGCGTCATATCTGCAAATGGGTTCGCAACAGTTACCGGGGTAGAAAGACTTTCCTGGCAAAGATCAGCCAGCCCTTCGATCGCCGCCACACCGCCGGCGAGCAGAATATGGTCTACCTCATTGTAGTGACTGGACGAGAAGAAAAACTGCAAGGTCTGGCTGACTTGCTGCACCACGCTTTCTTTATAAGGACCAAGAATTTCCTGCTCATATTCTTCTGGCAGGCCACCACGCTTCATGCCCTGCTCAGCTTCGGCAGCTGTTAAACCGAAACGGCGCTGGACCTCTTCTGACAATGCATTACCGCCAAACATCTGCTCGCGGGTATAAATAGTTTTGCCCTGCAGTATTACGTTCAGTGTCGTCATGACTGAACCAATATCGATAATCGCCACAGTCTGATCTTCCACCGAACCGATCTGTTCGGCCAACAGGCCGTAGACGCGCTCGATAGCATAGGCTTCGATATCGACGACTTTGGCGTTCAGTCCGCCAATCTCCAGAGCAGCAACACGAGAATCGACATTTTCACGGCGGCAAGCCGCCAGCAGCACGACAACCAGCTCAGGATTGCGCTCAGACAACTTCTGTCGTTCAAAATCAATGGACACTTCATCCAATGGATAGGGAATGTATTGATCTGCCTCGACCACGATCTGATTTTCCATCTCGGCATCAGTTAGCGCCGAATTCATTTCAATGGTCTTGGTAATCACTGCTGAACCGGCTACCGCGACGGCAGCATCCTTGTTAGGCGACTTCAACAAACTTAATGCGGCGTCAATCGCCTCGCCCACGGCATCTACATCACTGATGTTTTTCTCGACGACCGCATTCGGCGGCAAAGGCCGTATTACATAGTTATCAACCCGATAGGTCTTACCGGTTGGGGTCAGTTGCAATATCTTCACCGCCGTCGAACTGATGTCCACGCCCAATAAAGTGCCCGACTTCTTGCCAAAATTGGCAAGCACAGCGATATTTTGAAGTTTCTCCAACACGCTCGTTTTTCCCGGTTAAACCCAAATTCTGGACAGTTCTGCCATCTGACGGTGCCTGTCTGCGGTATTTTCTACCGTCTCATCCAGCCCCATCCGGTCGCCATTTTTAGCGGCCCAGAAATAATATAATATTTAAAAACAATAACTTACGAAAACTTTGTAGAATTTTTCTGCTTCCAGATGTCAGTATCGGCCGCATTAATATTTTATATAGTTTTCAACTAATTATCAGACTTTCACAACAAACCACTTCACTATTTAATAATGAACTAAGGCCCGGAGCAAATCTATGAATCCGTTCACGTTTGTGATTCAGCCCCAGACCTTGCTGATTGCGGCTTCGCGATGCTCAAACAAGCTACCTGCAAGCCCGCTATTCGGTGCTTACAGGAACCATTCAGCGCCCATCTTCCACGATTTCGATGAGAGATTGCTCCGAATTAATTCTCAACTTGTGAGCAATTTGGCAATTAGCCTGTTTTGCCTCCATTACGCGGCATTCGGTCGCTGAAGCTGCAGGTAAATTGCGGAGACGGGTGTATACTTGGCAAGTACTATTAGTCATTCATATAACGTAACGTTGCGCCTGAATTCAGCGCCTGTAATGCCATGAGAGCCCGTTACTTCCCTGATCACTCGGAAAAGCTGTGCAATCCAGACTAGTCAATATTGTCAGATGGACTCTGGCTTTGGGCGCCGCTGCTATCGCCGGCCTGGCTATGGTGGCCGCTGCCGCCTATCTGTATCTCGCCCCGCTGCTGCCGCGCGCCGAAACCTACCGCGATGTCCGTCTGGAAACACCGCTGCGAATCTATACGGCCGACAATCGCCTTATCGATGAAATCGGCAATCGGCGTAACCCGATTCAGTATGAAGACATTCCCCAGATTCTCACTGACGCCCTGATCGCCACCGAAGATGTGCGCTTCTAT
Source organism: uncultured Gammaproteobacteria bacterium (assembly GCA_913060975.1). Taxonomy (GTDB): domain Bacteria; phylum Pseudomonadota; class Gammaproteobacteria; order Pseudomonadales; family Pseudohongiellaceae; genus UBA9145. The sequence continues at coordinate 202,388 of CAJXVC010000007.1, read as the reverse complement.
TCCCACCCCGGCGTGGATCTACAGTCATTGGCCCGGGGCTTATACGGCTTTCTAACCGGCAACTCGCTCGGCGGCGGCAGCACCATTACCATGCAGCTGGCCAATAACCTGTCTTTCGACAGCGACAATGTCTACCTGCGCAAGTTCAAGGAAATCCCTTTTGCGCTGCAGATTCAGCGCGAACTGACCAAAGAAGAGATTCTGACGCTCTACCTGAACACCATCTACTTTGGTGCTGGCGCTGATGGCATCGGCGCCGCCGCTTATGTCTATTACGGCAAAGAGGTCAGCGAACTGACGCTGGCCGAAGCGGCCATGATGATTTCCCTGTTGCCCTGCCCATCTACCTGTAATCCTTTGGCCAGCCCGGAGCGCTCCATCGAGCGTCGCGCAACCCGCCTGCGCAATATGCTCGAGCAGAATATGATTTCCCGCGCCGAATTCACTGCCGCCAATAATGCCCCGGTGACAGCGCAGCGCCGCAACCGCAATATTTCTGTCTCAGCGCCCTATGTTGCCGAAATGGTGCGTCAACAGCTTTACGATCAATTCGGCGAAGAAACCTATTCTCGCGGCTTTGAAGTCATCACCACCATCGATGGCGAAAAGCAGATCGCCGCTCAGGAAGCCATGGTGGATGGCCTCGAAATCTACTACGACAAGCGGCATGGCTATCGCGGCCCCAGCGCCAACTATCCGCCCGACCCACTTGAACCCAACAAGGTTTGGCAGGAACTGCTAGAGCCTGTACCGACCTATGGCAATCAACTGCCCGCCATTGTCACTGCTGTTCAGGAGCGTTCCTTCAATGCGCTGATGGATGATGGCAGTATCATCGAAGTGCCCTGGGAAGGGATTAGCTGGGCCTACACTTTTCGCAGCCGTAACGAGGCCTGGCCGCCCCCGGAAACGGCCAGTGACGCAGTCACAGTCGGGGATTTGATTCGCGTTAAACGCAACGGTGACATATGGGAATTGGGTCAGGTTCCCGAAATTCAGGGCGCTTTGGTATCCATGTCACCCGACGACGGCTCTATCATGGCGTTAGTGGGCGGTTATGATTTCCGCCGTAGTCAGGTCAATCGCGCACTTACTCCAAGACCGCCCGGCTCCAACTTCAAGCCTTTCCTGTATGGCACTGCCCTGCAGTATGGCTACACCGCAGCGTCGACCATCAATGACGCACCGATCACCCGCGGCGACTATCGCCCCAACAACTACGAGAATAATTTTCTCGGCCCGATCACCCTGCGCTATGCCCTGCAGGAATCTCGCAATGTCCCTGCTGTGCGCTTGTATGACCAACTGGGCTCCGAGCGCGTGCTGCCATTCGCGGCGCGTTTTGGCTTTCAGACTCAGAACTTCCCGCACAATGACCTGACTGTGGCATTGGGTAGCCAGGATATCGAGCCGCTGGAAATCGTCGCTGGCTATTCAGCAATCGCCAACGGCGGTTACAAGGTGGACCCGTGGTTTATCAAGAAAATAAGCACCGCCGTCGACGGCGTGCTCTATGAAGCAACGCCATCAGTCGTCTGCGAAGACTGTGCGCAGTTAAGTGATGAGAGCGGCCTGCAGGCGCAGCCGGCACCGCGCATTATCGACGCCGAAATTGCCTATATTTTGAATTCCATGTTGCGCTCAGTCATCGAGGAAGGCAGCGGTAATCGTGTGCAAAGAGAACTGGGGCGCAGCGATCTCATGGGCAAGACAGGCACGACGAATGGCCCGCAGGAATTGTGGTTCTCCGGCTTTAACCGCGATATCGCTACCACCGTTTTTGTCGGCTTTGACACTCCCGAACCACTGGGTGAGAGAGAACAAGGCGCAACTGTGGCGATTCCGATCTGGATTGACTATATGCGCGAAGCGCTGAAGAACATGCCGGAAAACACCATGGATCGACCGGATGGTATTGTCGACCGCTTGATAGACAGGACTACCGGCAAGCTGGCAATACCGGGTGACCCGAATACTGTGTTTGAGTATTTCCGCCGTGAAAATGCCCCGGGCATGGGCGATCAGTCATTGCCGGGCACTGAGACGGATGACAACGGCAACGAAGAGCTTTCTACCGAAACCATTTTTTAGCCACTGCCCAATAGCCAACCGCACTGGCCGTGTTCAATGCATGCCGTTGAACTCGCAGCCAAATCCCAACAAGCTGCCTCCTGAGACCCAAAGACCAAGCCGCAACTGGCAACAGCCATGCACGCGAAAGCGCCACGCGCGCATCTGCACACTGGCGTTAGTAATAATTGCAGGGGTAGCAGGGTGCCGCGAACCGGCACCCGATGCAGAGGTCGACTAGACGCGACGGTTGCCGAAGCGCTTCTTGAAGCGGTCCACACGACCACCACTGTCGAGAATCTTCTGCTTACCCGTGTAGAAAGGGTGACACTGCGAGCAGACGTCGATGAGGATGTCCTTGCCGATAGTCGACTGGGTCTCAATCACGTTGCCACAACTGCAGGTCGCCTTGATCGGGCCATATTTCGGATGAATATCTGCTTTCATGGTTTTACCTTTTTACCTTAGTCTTGATGTCGCCACAGCCCCGGATTTCCGTGCTGCACCACATCTGCTTGGTCAGTAGGCGGTCCACCCGCCTGTCAGGGCCGAGCATTCTAGCAGAGAATTATTCCAACGCAAGCACTGCCACTATTTTTGCTGCTCTCTCAGACGTTTATGGTTGCGCACCACTTCCTCCATAATCCGGGTAAACAGGTCTGTCACCAGCGCCGCGTTGAGATCATGGGTCGCACAGATTCTGGTGATTTCCGCCAGCTTTTCAGCTTCGCGACCGGCGTCCAATGCTTCCAACGCGTTGTTCGCTTTTAGCAAGCCGACGCGATGGGTTAACGCGAAACGCTGCGCCAACAGTTCAATGATCTGGCGATCAATCTGGTCGATCTGGTCGCGCGCTGCCAGTAGCTCCGCTGGCACCGATTGAGATTCCATTTGGCATTCCTTACGTTTGTTCTTTTTAGACGCAATTGAGGTAGCAGAAGCAATACCATTGTCGATTCCCGACAGGAGGGTCTCGACTCGCCACCCGGATCGCGCCACACAACATTGGCCCGCAGGTACTGCAGGGCGAGTATAGACCAAGCCAGCTGGCAGTTCAGTATTGCTGTCGACGAATCAGGCCGCGCCAGCCAGGAAAAGTATCCGGGACAGGCGCAGTTGTTTGCAATGGGCAATGCCCGTACACTGCGGCGATTAATCGCGAGCACCTTCGAGCACCTTGCCCTTACCCATGTCAGATACCCATGTCAGACCCTGCCAGTAATCACCATCACGGCACGATTCTCCGGGTCGCGGTGCCCTCTCCCTTACGTACACTGTTCGACTATCTGCCACCCAAAAAGCCGGCAGGCAAAGCGATGCCCGGCGTGCGCATTCGCGTCCCTTTTGGCCGACGTCAGGTAATCGGCATTGTCGTTGCACTGGCAGACGCCACGACAATCGCCAGCGATAAACTGCGCCATGCCAGCGAGATCCTCGACGACGAAGCCCTGCTGCCGGAAGCACTGACTGGCTTGCTGGAATGGGCTGGTCGGTATTACCAACACCCGCCTGGCGATGTCTGGAGCACAGCTCTACCGGTGCGCATCCGGCAGGGAACCGCGCTGAATGCAGCAATTGAGATGTGGCAACCAACCACTGATCTGGAAACCGCCTCGACCCAACTGAGTCGCGCGCCACGCCAACTAGCGTTGGTGTTGATGCTACTGGAAGCAGGCAAGATGTCGCGCGAGGAAATACTCGGCGAAGGCTTTTCCAGCCAGCAAATTAATGAGCTGGCCAACAAGCAATTGATCGCGAGCGAGATGCAGTCAAGCGCGCCGGACGAGCCCTTTGTCAGAACCAGCGCCCCCCTCAACAAAGCCCTAGCCTTGCATGCCGAACAGCAAGCAGCGCTGACTGCCATTGCGCCTTATCACAATAAATTCCATTGCTTCCTGTTAGATGGCATTACTGGTTCTGGCAAGACCGAAGTCTATATGCAATTAATGGCTGACATTCTGGCAAGCGGCAAACAATGCCTCATCCTTGTCCCCGAGATCGGCCTGACACCACAAACCATTGCCCGCTTCACGGACCGCTTCAGTGTGCCCATTGTCGCGATGCATTCCGGCATGAACGACACCGAGCGCTGCCAGGCATGGCTACAAGCTCGCGCCGGTAGCGCGGCGATCATCATCGGCACGCGCTCGGCGATTTTCACGCCACTACGCAACCCCGGCCTGATCATTGTTGATGAGGAGCATGACAGCTCATTCAAACAGCAGGACGGCTTTCGCTATTCCGCCCGGGATCTGGCCGTCATGCGCGGCCAGCGCGAGCAAGTTCCAGTGCTCCTCGGCACCGCTACGCCAAGTCTGGAAAGTTTGCACAACGCCTTGCAGGGGCGCTTCACCCATTTACGCTTGCAGCGCCGCGCTGGCGATTCTGTGCCCGCCGCCATGCAAGTGATTGATATCAACAACGCCGACCCACAAACTGCATTCAGTGAAAGTGCATTGCTGCAAATGCGACAGCAACTCGACGCCGGTAATCAAGTACTGGCTTTCATTAATCGCCGCGGCTACGCGCCGATGCTGCAATGTCTGCAATGCGGCTGGATTGCCGAATGCGATCACTGCACAGCACATCTCACCTACCACACTCGACCTGCCAGTTTGCGCTGTCATCACTGCGGCGAACAATCAGTAGTGCCATCTGCTTGCCCGGGCTGCCAGGGGCGCAATCTCAATACCATGGGAGTGGGCACGCAGCAGCTGGAGTCCTACCTCGAAGCCGAGTTTGCCGACGTGCCGATTATTCGTATCGACCGCGACTCAACCAGAAGTAAAGCCCGGCTGGCCGACCTGCTGGCCCAAGTGAATGCCGGAGAACCCTGCATTCTGCTCGGCACGCAGATGTTGGCCAAGGGTCATCACTTCCCCAATATCACGCTGGTCGTCATCATCGATGCCGATGGCGGGCTGTTCAGTGCCGATTTTCGTGGTCAGGAAAACATGGCACAAACCATTGTGCAGGTATCCGGACGCGCCGGGCGATCAGAACGGACGGGGACTGTCCTCATTCAGTCGCGCCATGCGGCACACGCCATACTGCAGCAACTCACCACGGCGTCTTATCACGACTTCGCCGTCAATTTATTAGCTGAACGCAAAGCCACTGTCATGCCACCGTTTGCTCACATGGCCCTGTTTCGCACCGAGACAGACAAACCAGAAACCGGTATCAGTTTTTTACGTGACATCGGCGCGCAGTGCACCCGTGCCAACACGGCCTGGGGCAGTCAGATTGATTGTCTGGGACCAATGCCCTGCCCAATGGAGAAGCGCGCCGGACGCTACCGAAGCCAGCTATTATTGAAGGGGGAATCTCGTGCCGCGCTGCAATCCATGCTGAACCATCTTGTTGAGACGATTGAAGCAAAACGAATACCCGCGAAATTGCGCTGGAGTGTGGATGTGGATCCGCAAGAACTGATTTAATCAGAACCGGTTTTATAAGACACTGGTGCTCTGAAGTGCCGCACTGCAGTGAAATTTCACTTCAGCTTGGCGGCCGGCTACCGATAATTGGAGTGCCAGCCGTGTATATTCATAAACCACCGACAAAACAATATCTTAGCCTTTGAGAGTAAGCCCTGAGTGACGCACGACTTCGCCAAAATTCGACCTGAACCGCTGCTGGAGAAGAAGCCGGCACAAACTCCTCCTGCCTGGTCGATGATGTTCACCGGCATACTGGTCGGCGCCGCTTTGGGCGTGTTCGGCTGCGTATTGTTTTACATGTCTGGCCAAGTACCGCCACTGACAAACAATAACGTGGCTGGCAATGTCCCCAATCCACAACCAGCAGCAGCGGTCCAGACTCCAGCCAGTGATCCGCTTCCCGCCGAGGAAGAAGCACTGCGCCTTGAGTTCTACACCGAACTACCCAGTTACGAAGTGTCAGTAGATGCCGTTCCGGTTCATGTCGCCTCCCCTGAGGACCCGCTGCCTGTGCCTTATATGCTGCAGACTGGCGCGTTCCAGCAGCGCTCCGCTGCCGAGCAGGAAGTGCGACGACAGCAGACTCTGGGGCTGAATGTTCTGGTCAAGACCCAGCAACTCACCGGTCGCACACTATATTTGGTGCAGTCCGGCCCCTACAGAACCCATGGCCAGCTTGATGACGCCGAGCGGATTCTGCGCCGCAACAACATTCCCGCCCTACGCACCAGCATTCAATAAGTCTTGCCTGCACATTCCGGGGCTGAACCTGGGTTCGAGACTGGCGCACTTGTGACTTGAAATTCCCCCATAGTGCCCAATATTCAGAAGCTTCCGCAGCGCGTCGGGGCCATCCATGAACAGCCCGGTGTGTTAGTGTAATCACGACAACTGCTGGAGGTTGATTTGGAGCAATATAGAGGCACGACGATCGTATCGGTCCGTCGCGGCAATCAAGTAGTCATCGGCGGTGATGGCCAGGTTTCACAGGGCAATACCGTGATGAAAGGCAACGCACGCAAAGTGCGGCGTCTCTATAAAGATCAGATTCTGGCCGGATTCGCCGGCGGCACGGCAGATGCGTTCACTCTCTTCGAACGCTTTGAAGAGCAACTTGAGAAACACTCCGGCAAATTGACCCGCGCGGCCGTGGAATTGGCCAAGCTCTGGCGCACCGAACGCTCATTGCGCCGCCTTGAAGCCCTGCTCGTGGTTGCCGACAAAGAGACCTCATTGATCATTACCGGCAATGGCGACGTCATCGAACCGGAAGACTCCATCATGGCAATTGGATCGGGGGGCTCTTTCGCCCTGTCCGCTGCCAGAGCATTGCTGGCCAACACGGAACTGGATGCCCGCAACATCGTCGAAAAATCTCTGCACATCGCTGCCGACATTTGTGTCTATACCAATCAGACGCTCACCATCGAAGAACTTGAATTTTAAGACCGCCCCTTCATCCGCGTCTTGAAACCGCAACAGGATTGAACCCATGTCACAGATGACACCACAAGAAATCACCTCCGAACTGGACAAGCACATCGTCGGCCAGGATAAAGCCAAGCGCGCCGTGGCGATTGCCCTGCGCAATCGCTGGCGGCGCATGAAACTGGCCGAAGAACTGCGCAACGAGATTACGCCCAAGAACATTCTCATGATCGGCCCTACCGGTGTGGGCAAAACTGAAATTGCCCGACGCCTGGCCAAACTGGCCGAGGCTCCCTTTATCAAAGTTGAAGCCACCAAGTTCACCGAGGTGGGCTATGTCGGTCGCGACGTGGAATCCATTATTCGCGATCTGGTCGACGTGGCCATCAAGATGTTGCGGGAAAAGGAAATCCAGAAAGTACAGCATCTGGCTGAAGATCTTGCCGAAGAACGCATCCTCGATGTCTTGCTGCCGCAGGCCAGACAAGAAGACAACGAAGATGAATCAGACTCCCAGTCCACTGCCCGGCAATTATTCCGCAAGAAATTGCGCGAGGGTGAGCTGGACGACAGAGAAATTGAAATCAAGGTTGCCGACTCACCGGCTGGTGTAGAAATCATGGCGCCACCGGGGCTGGAAGACATGACCAGCCAATTGAAGAACATGTTCTCCAACATGAACTCCGGGCAAAAGAAGTCTCGTCGAATGCCAGTCAAAGCAGCATTCAAGCTCGTCAAGGATGAAGAAGCAGCCAAGCTGATAAACGAAGAAGACATCAAGAACCGAGCCGTGGAAATTACCGAGCAGACTGGCATCGTCTTCATCGATGAAATCGACAAAGTCACCAATCGTCATGACCAGGGCGGTGCCGGCGTATCGCGGGAAGGTGTACAACGAGACTTGCTGCCTTTGATAGAAGGCTCAACAATCTCTACCAAATTTGGCAGTATAAAAACTGACCATATTTTGTTTATTGCCTCGGGTGCTTTCCACCTCTCCAAGCCATCTGATCTGATTCCTGAACTGCAGGGTCGTCTGCCGATTCGTGTTGAACTGGATGCGCTCAGCGCCCACGATTTCGAGCGCATTCTCGAGGAGCCAAGTGCCTCTCTTACCGAGCAATATCAGGCGCTACTGGGGACAGAAAATCTGACGCTGACATTCAGCAAGGATGGCATCAAGAAAATTGCCGAGACTGCATGGCAAGTCAATGAGCGCACTGAGAATATCGGTGCACGTCGCTTGCACACGGTCATGGAGAGACTGCTTGAAGAAGTGTCTTTTTCAGCGGCCAACCTAGGCGACAGTGACAAGCAGGAACTGGTTATCGACAGCGCCTATGTTGAACAACAATTAGGCGAGCTGGCCGCGGACGAAGACCTCAGTCGCTATATCCTGTAATCACAATAGCGAAGCCAAAACCAATGCCAGCCGACACTACAGCACCAATCGCCATCGAATTGCACAAGCGGTCAGCCACGCTGGAATTGACCTACAGTGACACCGAGCGCTATGTACTAAGCGCCGAATTTCTGCGCGTACACAGCCCTTCGGCCGAGGTGCGCGGGCACGGTAAAGGTCAAGAAGTCCTGCAAACCGGCAAGAAGGATGTGCAAATAGTCGCCGTCAATGCCGTTGGTAACTACGCCATCAAGCTGGATTTTGATGATGGCCACAACACAGGCATCTTCAGTTGGTCCTATTTACGCGAGCTCGGCCGGGACCACGACACGCTCTGGGAAGACTATCTGAACAAGCTAAAAGACGCAGGCGCCAGTCGCACTCCATTGCCAGCGGATACGCAGGTGCTTACAATCAAGCCCTCACCAGCCAATTAATTCATTTCTCTAGCGGACCTGTTCCATGAGTGATTCACGCGAAGACGAATCCACCACGCATTTTGGTTACCAGCAGGTTCCTGTTGCAGAAAAAGTAGAACGAGTTGGACAGGTGTTCCGCTCTGTCGCCAGTCGCTATGACTTGATGAATGACATCATGTCACTGGGGTCTCACCGTCTGGTCAAGCGTTACACTGTTGAACTCACTGCCATTCGCAACGGCCAGACCGTTCTCGATTTAGCCGGTGGTACAGGTGATTTCAGCATTCGCTTCTCACCGTTGGTCGGGCCTACTGGCAAGGTCGTGTTGGCAGACATTAATGAGGCCATGTTGCAGGTTGGTCGTGATCGACTAATCGACTTGGGTATTAACGACAATATTGAAGTCGTGCAAGTCAATGCCGAAGAACTGCCCTTTGCTGACAACAGTTTCGATTGCATCTGCATTGCCTACGGTTTGCGCAATGTCACCGACAAGGACGCCGCTCTGGCCTCCATGAACCGGGTTTTAAAACCGGGTGGTCGCGTTGTCATTCTGGAATTCTCCAAACCCCGTAACGCATTAGTTGGTCATGCTTACGATGCCTACTCCAAACTGTGGCCCATCGCTGGCCAGATGGTGGTTGGTGATTCCCAAAGCTATCAATATCTGGTCGAGTCCATCCGCATGCATCCTGATCAGGAAACCCTGCTGGGCATGATGGAAAATGCCGGCCTGAGCAACTGTCGCTATCACGATGTAATGAATGGCGTCTGTGCTATTCATGTCGGTTTCAAAGCCACCTAATCGTGATGCTGAGCAGCCTGATTCTCTGGCCAGTCGAGCAATTGTTGAATCAGCTGATTCAGCGCGATGACTATCTGCGCCGCCAGTTTGCCGCCTTTGCCGGCAAGACATTTGCGGTTAGCAGCACCTCGCCGACACAAAATCTGATCCTGCAGATCGATACCCAGGGGCTGCAATTATCAGCACATAGCGCCACCGCACTGGGCGTTATTCCTGACGCCAGCATTAGTGGCAAGTTCGTTGACCTGCTGGGTTTGTTGACCAGCGAGACTTCCGAACGCGCACTGGTGAACGACAAGATCCGCATCGATGGTGATGCGTCACTGGTGCAGGATTTCTACCTGACCTGCAAACAACTGGATGTGGATTGGCAAGACTATCTGGCACCCTTGATTGGTGATCACCTGACCCATGAGCTGGGTAAATTCCAGCAGCGCAGCGAAAGCATGATTACCGACTCGGCGCAGCGTCTGCGGCGCAGTATTGAGTACTACCTCAAGGACGAACGCGAGATAGTGCCGCATCAGGATGACGTGGCCCTGTTTATGGGTGAGCTTGACTCGCTCAAGCTGCAAATTGACCGAACCGGTGCCCGACTAGCCGCCTTCGAAGCCCGCATCGATGAACTAAGCGATTGATTCACAAACAATTATTTACTTTATTCGCTTGTTAGCCTCTGACTCAAGTGCTATCTTTGCAAGCCCGCAAATTCCTGACTTGAAACTGTAGCTCGTGTCGCACCTGCCTCGCCTTATTCGCATTATCAGCGTCATTGCCAAATACCGTCTGGATGCCTTTCTGGTCGGTCAGCCTGGTACGGCATTGCTGCGCCTGGCGCTGTTGCCCTGGAAGCTACGCTGGGCATTCAGCAAGGCCCGGCATTTTACACGTAACCAGCGCCTGCGACTGGCTATGGAAGAATTGGGGCCTATCTACATCAAGTTCGGACAATTGCTCTCGACCCGGCGCGATTTCATCGCTGTTGAATTGGCCGAGGAGCTGCGTTCACTGCAAGACAACGTGCCACCGTTCACCAGCCCGAGCATTGAACAGATTGTTGCCGACACGCTCGACGCGCCGGCTACTGAAGTCTTTCGCTCTCTTGACAGCCAACCCTTTGCCTCGGCATCTGTTGCCCAGGTCCACCGGGCAACACTCCACAGCGGTGAGGAAGTCGTAGTCAAAGTATTGCGACCCGGCATTGAAGACACTGTCCGCCAGGATATCAAGCTACTGAAATGGGTAGCTCGCCTGATCGCCACGCGCACTAAATTTGGCAAGCGCCTGCGCCCTGTAGAAGTGGTTAACGATTACGAAGGCGTGATACTTGGCGAGTTGAATCTGCAAGCTGAAGGTGCCAATGCCTCACAGTTAAAGCGCAATTTCGAAGGCTCACCTGACCTCTATGTGCCGAAGATCTATTGGGACTACACGCGCCGTAATATACTTGTTATGGAGCGCATCTACGGCATTCCTGTAACTGACATCAATGCCCTGCATGATTGCAACATTAACCTGAAGAAGCTCGCAGAAACTGGCGTTAATATTTTCTTCTCACAGGTTTTCGAACACAACTTTTTCCATGCCGACATGCACCCGGGCAATATATTTGTCGCCCGAGAGCACCCGGAGAATCCACAATATATTGCCATCGACTGCGCGATTATTGGTTCGCTCTCCAGAGACGATAAGGATTATCTGGCCAAGAATCTGCTCGCCATCTTCAAGCGTGATTATCGCCGGGTGGCCGAGTTGCACGTGGAATGTGGCTGGGTGCCACCAGAAACACAGGTCCATGCTTTCGAATCGGCGATGCGCAGTGTCTGCGAGCCCATTTTCGAAAAGCCCCTGAAAGATATCTCTTTTGCACACCTGCTGGTGCAACTGTTCAGTACCGCCGGTCGCTTCAATATGGAAGTGCAGCCATCTCTTGTGTTGCTGCAGAAAACCTTGCTGAATGTCGAAGGCATGGGCCGACAACTCTATCCCGATCTCGACCTGTGGCAAACCGCGCTGCCGTTTCTGGAAAACTGGCAACGCAAACAGCTCAGCCCATTTACGTTATTCGAAGAATTAAAAGAACAGCTACCGAACTGGCTCGATCAACTGCCCCACCTGCCAGTACAGGTAATCAATGCGCTGGTTCAGGCTGACAAGCTGACCAGCATCAATGCCACACTGGCAGAGCAGTTGGAAGCGACTCGCAAGCTGCGCGAACTACAGGCACAGCGTCGTCAGCGCGGTGGTATAATTGTTCTGGCAGCGGCCGGCATTACGCTGCTGCCGGCCGTGCAGTCCGTCTTAACAACGGGCTCCATCATTACTGTAGGCCTGGCCGCAGTGGGCGTGTTCCTTTTGAGTTTTAAGCAGTGAAAGCGCATACTTCAGCCATGTCCTCCTACCTCGACCAGATCCAATGGAACAGTGATGGTCTCGCCCCAGTGATTACGCAGGATGCCGACTCAGGCCGCTTGCTTATGCAAGCCTGGGTAAATCGCGAGGCATTGGCCGTGGCTGTAAGCGAAAAACGCGGTGTCTACTGGTCCCGCTCCCGTCAGAAATTGTGGCGCAAGGGAGAGGATTCGGGCAACGTGCAAGAGCTTGTAGATGTCTACCTTGATTGCGACAATGACAGCTTGTGTTACGTCGTCAGGCAGATTGGCGGTATAGCCTGTCATACGGGGCGTGAGAGCTGCTATTTCCAGCGTCTCGACAGCGAAGAGTGGGCTGTTACCGAGCCTGTTTTAAAGCAACCCGCCGAGCTGTACGGCAAATCCTGATTATCCTGGTAGTTAGACAATGAGCAAGGTACTGGAACAGTTACAGGTCGTGATTGAAGAGCGGAAACAGGCTGCTGCTGATTCGTCTTATGTGGCCAGCCTGAATGCCAAAGGGCTCAACAAGATTCTCGAGAAGGTAGGCGAAGAAGCCACCGAAACGATACTGGCGGCCAAAGACTGCGCTAATGGGGCGCAAGACACGAAAAATGCGGTAATCCACGAGACGGCAGACCTGTGGTTTCATACGCTGGTCATGCTAAGCCATCTTGGCCTGGATCAGGCACAAGTGTTGGACGAACTGGAAAAACGCTTTAACATATCCGGCCTCGAAGAGAAGGCGTCTCGAACGAATTAAATTACGGTAGCTTGAAAATCAGGCTGCCGGTTGTGGAGGTTTATTATGGGTGTAGGTGGTATTGGTATTTGGCAGCTGCTAATCATTTTATTGATCGTGGTTATGCTTTTCGGCACCAAAAAATTGCGCAATCTGGGCTCTGATCTTGGTGGTGCCTTGAAGGGTTTCAAGTCCGCCATCAAGGACGACGAAGCCGACTCTGATTCTGAATCCGAAGAAAAGCAAGAAGACTCCAGTGGCGAAACCATTGACGCTACTGCGGAAAAAGTTGAGAGCAATAAATAGTTTCTCCTGTCACCTCTTTACACTTATGAATTGCGCCGAACACAACTCACCCCGGGTTGTCTTCGGCCAGTTTTGCAATCCGGTCTATGTTTAATATCCATTCAACAGAGTTACTGCTGGTCGCGATTGTGGCGCTGATTGTCATTGGCCCGGAAAAGCTGCCTATGGCAATTCGCACCGCGAGCCTCTGGATCGGCCGATTTCGGCGCAGCTTCCACAAGGTGAAATCGGATATTGAACGGGAACTCAACGCTGATGAGATCCGACGCCAGTTGCACAATGAATCGGTAATGGCCGAAATCGAAGAAGCGAAATCGAACATCGAGAAAACCGCCAAAGATACTGAATCCAAATTCAAGAATATCGTTAGCTCCGACGATTTCGATCCGGGCGCGCCCAAAGAGTCTTATCAGGAAGAAGCCAAAGAGCAAATAGAAACAGCCAAGCAAGAATTGGAAGATGTCGGTAAGGAAGTTGCTGAGGCTGGCAAGCAGCTTTATGGCACCGGCAAGAACCCGAAACTGGCAGACCCTCAAGAACTGACAGAGCCTAATAAAGAGTTAGCAGACAACACTGCGGAACAGTCCGAGTCTGACGCTGCTTCTGGCGAAGGAAGTAAGACAAGTTAATGACAACGCTATCCGCCGATGACGAGAAAGAACTGACACTGATCGATCATCTGGTCGAGCTCAGGGATCGCATACTCAAATGCGTCATCGCAGTTGTTGTAATCTTTCTGGCGTTATTTTATTTCGCCAACGATATCTACAATTTTGTTGCCCAGCCCCTGATAGCCGCGCTGCCTGAAAACACCAGCATGATTGCTATCGATCCAACATCGCCTTTCTTCGCGCCCTTTAAGCTGACTTTTTATGTCGCGATACTCGCCGCAGCACCTTATATTCTGTATCAGCTCTGGTCATTCATCGCCCCTGGCCTTTACAAAAATGAGAAGGCGCTGGCCATACCCTTGTTTATTTCCAGCGTGGTGTTGTTCTATTCAGGCATTGCCTTCGCGCGCTACATTCTCTTCGGCATCGTGTTTTCATTCTTTGTGGGAGTAGCGCCAGAGGGGATTCAGGTAGCGCCCGACATCAGCAGCTTTCTCAGCTTTGCGCTGACTATCTTCTTCGCCTTCGGCATCGCCTTCGAAATTCCCGTCGCAGTCTTTTTATGCGTGTGGGCAGGACTGGCAGAGCCTGACGCCCTGGCAGGCAAGCGCCCCTATGTGGTCGTTGGCTGTTTTGTGATTGCCATGCTGTTAACTCCTCCCGACCCATTCACGCAGTCGTTGCTGGCTATACCAATGTGGATGCTATTCGAGCTGGGAATTCTGGCTGGCCGTATGGTCAAGAAGCGCCAGGAAGAGGAAGAAGCAACGGACAGCGAGAACCCGCCCGGATAGTCAGACTATACCTGTAGCCAGAAAGTCACTGGCCCATCATTTTGTAACGACACTTGCATGTCGGCTGCAAATTGCCCTGTCTCCACGTTGCCATGTTTCTCAGCGGCCATGTCAGTGACAGAGCGCCACAACAGCTCAGCCTCGGCGGGCGGTAACGCCGATGAAAAGCTGGGCCGCAACCCGCGCCCGGTGTCTGCAGCCAAGGTAAACTGACTCACTAGCAGCAGCCCTCCGTCGACGTCACGCAGACTCAAATTCATCTTGCCGGCCGCATCAGAAAACAACCGATAGCTGAGAATTTTCTCCAGCAATTTTTCTGCATGCTGCCGGTCATCCGCTTTTTCCAGGCCAACCAGTGCCAGCAAACCTTTGTCGATTTGCCCCACGGTCTCGCCAGCCACTTCCACTTTGGCCCAATTGACTCGTTGAATTAATGCGATCATAGAAAAAGGGTTCGTTCAGATTACTACGCGGGATCGAGCATTTTTGCCAAGTCGTGAGTCGCCCGGATCAAGGCATCAACATTGCCCGGCTCGGATGCAGAATGGCCAGCGTCACGAACGATGTGCAGTTCCGATGCCGGCCAGGTATTGTGTAACTCCACAGCATTGGTAAGCGGGCAGATCATGTCGTAACGACCATGAATTATCCGGCCTGGAATATCCTTGATGGCATCCATGGACTCCAGAATCTGGTTCTCAGCGATAAAGCCATTGTTCAAAAAGAAATGGGTTTCAATGCGCGACAAGGCCAGGGCGTTATGCGGTTTGGTGAACTTCGCCATTGCATCCGCGCTGGGCCTGAGCTTGGAACAGTTGCCCTCCCAGGCCGACCAGGATTTGGCAGCAGACATTCGAGCCAACTCATCATCTCCCAGCAAACGGTCGTGGTAGGCTTTTATCAGATCATCACGCTCTACTTCAGGAATGCTGCGTACAAATTCGACCCAGTGGTCAGGGAACACCCGATTGGCGCCGTCTCTGTAGAGCCAATCCAGTTCCGCCTGTCGGCACAGGAAAACACCTCTCAACACCATAGCGCGAACATGCTGCGGATAGGCTTGCGCATAAAGCAGACTGAGCGTTGAACCCCAGGAACCACCAAACAATACCCACTGCTCGACGCCCAGGTGCTGGCGAATGGCTTCGATATCTTCTATCAATGCCAATGTGTCATTACCCTCCAGTTCACAGTGCGGTGTGGAACGCCCACAACCACGCTGGTCGTAGGTGACGATGTGATAAGTGCTGGGATCGTAGAATCGGCGGGAGCTGGCATCGCATGCTGCGCCAGGGCCGCCGTGGATGAACAGAACGGAGATGCCATTGGGATTGCCCGCCTCGTCGACATACAGCTCGTGCCGCTCGGATACCTTTAGCTGATGGCGTTTGTACGGTTTAATCTCGGGGAAGAGTACATACATGGCTGAGTCCGACTTGGTTGTATTGGCGCACCTGTTCCGGCGTGGATTCAGGTGCGCCAGAACAGCTGCAAACGCTGATTCACGACTATCTTAGGCTATTGCCGACCCGATGCGCCAGTGGCGCATTTGCAAGGCCGATATTCTGCCCTGTCATGCCCTTGCGATCTGCATGTTGGCGTAGCACTCACCACTACAATAGCCGTGGCTATATGAATGCAGCACGGAGCAAAGCAGGCTCCGCGCAGTCAGAATTAACCGCGAACAGTCGTACCGCGGCTCATACGCTTACGCTCATTCTCGCTCAGATAGCGCTTGCGGATGCGAATATGTAAAGGGGTCACCTCAACCAATTCATCATCAGCAATAAATTCCATCGCTTGCTCAAGAGTATGCACAACAGCCGGTGTTAACAGAATATTTTCATCAGTGCCCGAGGCGCGGACGTTGGTCAGCTGCTTGGCTTTAGTCGGATTCACAACCAGATCGTTATCACGGCTGTGCAAACCAATCACCATACCTTCATAAACGTCAGTATTAGGCCCGATAAACAAACGGCCCCGATCCTGCAGATTGAAAAGTGCATAACCGAGCGACTTGCCGTTAACCATTGAGACAAGCACGCCATTATTCCGGCCCGCCAGATCGGTTTCCTTGTAAGTGCCGTAATGATCGAAAACGTGCGTCATCAAGCCAGAGCCAGAAGTCAGACTCAGAAACAATGAGCGGAAGCCGATCAAGCCTCGCGTTGGGATAATGAACTGCATGCGCACCCGGCCTTTTCCGTCGGGCAGCAAATCGCGCATGTCAGCACGGCGCAAACCGAGCTCTTCAATGACTGCGCCCTGATGCTGATCGTCACAATCGACAACAAGCGTCTCGTAAGGCTCTTTCAGCTCGCCATCTTCTTCGTGCACGATGACTTCCGGGCGCGACACAGCCAGCTCAAATCCTTCACGACGCATGCTCTCGATAAGTACCGACAAGTGCAGTTCGCCACGGCCGGATACTTTGTATTTGTCGGGTGTTTCACCCTGCTCCACACGCAGCGCCACGTTATAGAGCAACTCGCGATCAAGGCGTTCCTTGATATGGCGCGTGGTAATGTACTTGCCTTCGCGTCCTGCGAACGGTGAATCGTTGACCTGGAATGTCATGCTGATGGTTGGTTCATCGACAGTCAGCGCTGGCATAGCTTCCACAGTAGATGGATCGCACAGCGTGTCGGAAATCTTCAACCCTTCGATGCCGCTGATACAGACGATTTCGCCAGCCTGGGCCTCATCAACATCAATACGCTCGAGGCCAAGATGACTCTTGACCTGCAAAATCTTGCCCTTGCGTTGCTTGCCATCACGATCGACAATAATTACCGGTAAATTGTTTTTGGCCTTGCCGCGAGTGATACGGCCAATGCCGATTACACCAACGTAGCTGTTGTAGTCCAACGCAGAGATCTGCATCTGGAATGGCCCATCAACAATCACTGGCGGCGCTGGAACTTTTTCGATCACTGTTTCAAAAAGCGGCTGCATGTCTTCTGCCATACTGTCCACTTCCAGGCCAGCTATCCCCTGAATCGCCGACGCATAAATAATCGGAAAATCCAGCTGCTCATCTGTCGCGCCTAGCTTGTCGAACAGGTCAAAAACTTCATTGATTACCCAATGTGGCCGCGCCCCTTCCCGGTCAACCTTGTTCACAACGACAATCGGATTCAGACCACGGGCAAACGCCTTTTGTGTCACGAATCGGGTTTGCGGCATCGGACCGTCTACGGCATCAACCAGCAATAGCACACTGTCTACCATCGACAACACCCGCTCCACCTCTCCACCAAAGTCGGCGTGTCCGGGAGTATCAACGATGTTGATATGGTAGTCCTTCCAGTTGATAGCCGTGTTCTTGGCAAGAATAGTGATACCGCGCTCACGCTCCTGGTCATTGGAATCCATTACCCGCTCGACTTGCTTGCCGCGGGATTCCAGCGTGCCGGATTGTTGCAGGAGTTTGTCTACCAGAGTGGTCTTACCATGATCGACGTGCGCGATGATGGCGATATTGCGAATATTTTCTATCACTTTATTTGGCTGCCAATTGACTAGTTGTGGCCACTTTGAGGGGGACGCCGAAGCAATACGGCTTGGCGGTCAAGGTGGGCTGCGAAAAAGCGGCGAGTATACACGACTGCCGCCCTGTCCACTAAGCGATATTCGGCAAATAGCTGCTTAACCGACCTGTTTTTTAGCAGATTGCGTGTCACGCAAGTCCAATACGGCAATATTGGCAAAGCCTTCATCCTGCAGATTGGCCGCATGCAACCGGCTCATCATGCCGCGCTCGCAATACAACAGGATTCGGGGTTTCCCCGCCAGCTCGCCCAGTGACGCCCTGAGCTCGTAGAACGGAATGTTAAGAAACTCATTGGCGGCATCCGCAGCCCCTTTGAATGGACTGAGTTCCACCTCATTGGGGTGCCGGATATCGACCACCGTATCGGCAGAATCGATGCTATTGACGATATTGACTTCGTGAGGCTGCTCGCCAAAGTCATCCATAACTTCCGTGATCAATTGATAATTGGCAGCAGCGACAGCGGAATCCAGCACACCCATGTCGATACGCGCTTCTTCCCGGGCGATGCGCTCAGGGCGGGCTCGTGTGGTCGGGTTCCGCGAAATAACTGCGCAATATTCGGGGATGTGTTTGGAGAACTCCTCGGTGCCAATGTGGCGCGCAGTGTCGATGATTTCCTGCTTGTCGCTGGTCGCCAGAGGTCTGAGCACCAAGGTATCGGTTGCCGTGTCGATAACCGACAGATTAATCAGTGTTTGACTGGAAACCTGAGCGACTGATTCTCCAGTGACCAAAGCTTTGATATCAAGCTCTGCTGCAACACGTTCTGCTGCTCTTAGCATCATGCGCTTGAGAATCACCCCCATCTGGGCGTTATCCACGCGCTCGAGGATCTCACTGACGACACCTTCAAAAGGCACGCTGATAAATTTCACCCGGTGGGATGTGTGATATTTCATCCAGAGATAGAGCGCCACCTCTTTGACTGCCAGCTCATGAGCGCGCCCGCCGAGATTGAAGAAGCAATAGTGCGTCTGCAAACCACGACGGATGCAGTGATAGCTCGATACAGACGAGTCAAATCCGCCAGAGATGAGTGATAGCACCGACTCCTGGCAGCCCAATGGAAAGCCGCCCAGGCCTCTAGACTGCTTACGCACGACATAGAGGACGTCATGGCGCACCTCGAGCAGCACTGTCACCTCGGGATTGGTCAGATTCACACCGCTGGCGTCAGTTTGCCCATTCAATCCGCCGCCGACAAAACGCTCGACATCTACCGACGAAAACGCATGCTTGCCAAGCCGCTTGCAGCGCACGGCGAACGTCTTGCCTGCAAGCCGCTCGGCATAGCTCTCCAATGCCAATGTCAGGATGCCATCCAGATCTGGTAGTTGGTACTTACCAACCTCCGAAACCATGCTAATACCGGGAGTATTACACAAGCGCTCACGAATTCGCGCCAACGTATCAGGCTCGGAAACAGCTGTTTCTACTTCAATACTGTCCCAGTCACCACTGACTTGGGCGGCGGTATCGAATTCGGCGAGCACCGCACGAATATTCTTGCGCAATTGTCGGGTTTGCTGGCGTCGAACCGGGCGGCTCTTGATGGTGATTTCGGGGAATAGCTTGAGCAGATACAGCATGGGGTTCCAAGGTGTCAGACCGATTGATGAACAATTATTTCCTGATTAGCGCTGGAAAACGTGACATGCCTTGGTGCATCAGGCAGAGTTAACGGCCCATTTATGCGCGATTGTAGTGCATCTTAAAATAGGGAGCACCATAGTGGTGCGTAAATGCATCTGAGTTTAACCGAGGCCCCGATAAAACGGGCTTTGCAGCGCTCCAGTGAGTGGCATACATTTTGCTCTTTACCTTGCTCACAAGGCAAGTCAAACGAACGATGTTTGTCTGATCAGTGGTGTTGCTTGCAATCTCGGCAGGAAATTGGACTTCGGGACGTGCTACATTTCGTACCCGGCAGAGCCGACTCTTGTGGTCATTGGCCGCCCTTCACAGGAGCGACGAGTGCAAGACACGAGAACTCACATAGTCGAATTCGATTAGGAGAAAGATAGAAAATGAAAGCAAAACTGGAATACATCTGGCTGGATGGATATCAGCCTACACAGAGCTTACGCAGTAAGACAATGATACGGGACAACTTCGGCGGCACACTTGAAGAGTGTCCAATGTGGTCATTCGATGGTAGTTCAACTGAACAGGCAACCGGCGATCATTCTGACTGTCTGCTCAAGCCTGTGGCTATCTTTCCGGACCCCGACCGCGCCAATGGCTACCTGGTCATGACTGAAGTTTTGAATGCTGACGGCTCGCCACATGAATCCAACGGCCGCGCGACAATCGATGATGACGATGACGACTTCTGGTTCGGTTTCGAACAAGAATACTTCCTGTGGGACGTCAAGACTGGTATGCCACCAGGCTTCCCGAAAGGCGGCTACCCTAGCCCGCAAGGCCCGTACTACTGCTCCGTTGGCGCCAAGAACGCTCACGGCCGTGACGTCATTGAAGAGCATCTGGACCTGTGTCTGGAAGCCGGTATCAACGTGGAAGGTATTAATGCCGAAGTGGCCGCTGGTCAGTGGGAATTCCAGGTATTCGCCAAAGGCGCACAGCGCGCTGGTGACGAGACCTGGGTAGCTCGCTACTTGCTTGAGCGCACTGGTGAACGTTATGGCCTGGCCATCAATTGGGAACCCAAGCCGCTGGGTAAAGATCTGGACTGGAACGGTTCCGGCATGCACGCCAACTTCTCCAATAGCGCCATGCGTGACGATGGCGACGAAGCGATCTTCACCAAGATTTGCGAAGCCTTTGGTAAAAACATCGAGCGCCACATCAGCGTTTACGGTGCGAACAACGACCAACGTCTTACCGGTCTGCATGAAACTCAATCTATCGATGAATACAGCTACGGGGTCTCTGACCGTGGTGCCTCAATCCGTATTCCGATTGGCACCGTACAGGATGGCTGGAAAGGCCGCCTGGAAGACCGTCGTACTGCCTCTAATGCCGACCCCTACAAAGTGGCGGCAGCGATTATCAAGAGCACCAATGAAGGTATGGCCAGCTAAATCGCGCCTCTTCTGGCTTCTGACAATTTTAGAAGTAGCAAAAACCCGGGCTTGCCCGGGTTTTTTTATGCCTGATTACTGCCCGGGTACGCCGCAACAACTGAAATCTGTTTGACGATCCCGGCACACTTCACAATCCACCCGCTTGTGAATAGCACCATTTTGGTGCATTCTGCTTCAGGTCGGACCACCGTATCCGATAGCAGCGCCATTTTGCTCTCCAAAAAGTGGCTTTTGCGCCAGAAAATGCACCTTGTTGACTTGGTTTGGTTATTGCATAGCAACAACGTATTTGTCTGGTTCATGTCGGTGCTTTCCCTGCACCACGGCAATGACAAATTTGTGGAATTAAGTCGAGTAGCAGTGTGACCCTGGATAACGTGCATAAAAGGTTATTGGACAACCTGAAAACCGGGGTTCTCTTGTTGGATAGCGAGCTGCGCCTGCTATATATCAACATGGCAGCCGAATCGTTATTGGATATTAGTGATCGCAAGGCAAACCGGTTGTTTATCGGTGAGTTATTGATCAACGCGGAAGAAGACATCAGTGAAATGCAGAATGCGCTGCGGAATAGCAGCAGCTTTACGAAGCGGAAAGCTGAACTACAGCTCATTCATGGCAAATCGCTGTTTGTGGATTACACCATTAATCCTTTCGAGGAGAACGGAGAAACGCAGGCGCTGTTCGAGATTACTTCGCTGGAGCACTCCCATCGCATCAGCCGCGAAGAGAGTCTGCATCAGGCCAGAGAAACAACCCGTGAACTGGTACGCGGACTGGCGCATGAAATCAAAAATCCGCTAGGCGGTATCCGTGGTGCAGCTCAACTTCTGGCTCGCGAGATTAACAATGATGACCTCGCTGACTATACCAACGTCATCATCGAGGAAGCCGACCGGCTGCACAATCTGGTCGATCGCATGATGGGTTCACGCAAGCCACTGGATATTCGCGCTGCCAATATTCACGAAGTGCTGGAGCGAGTGCGCAGTCTGGTCCAGGCCGAGGCCACTGACTCCGGAATCCAGATTCACAAGGATTATGACCCGAGCATTCCTGACATACAGGCTGATCGGGAACAATTAATACAGGCAATGTTGAACATTGTCCGGAACGCCATGCAGTCACTGGCGAATGCCGACATCGATTCAGATCGGCGCCGTAACGGCCGCATTTATTTACGGACGCGGATATTGAGAAACACAACTATTGGCACCCAGTTCTATAGACTGGCAACCAGTATAGAAGTAATTGACAACGGCCCTGGCATCCCGCCGGAGCTGATGGACACAATTTTTTATCCCATGATCAGTGGCCGGCCTGATGGCACAGGTCTGGGTTTGCCGATTACACACGGCATTATTAACCAACACAACGGCATGATCGAATGTGACAGTAAACCCGGGGAAACACGTTTTTCTGTAGTACTACCACTCGCAAACGAATAGAGCCGAGGCGTAAGTAATATTATTCAAGGGCAGCACATGATGAGTTCTAATAGTTCAGTTTGGATACTCGACGACGATCGGTCCATTCGCTGGGTTCTCGAAAAGTCTCTTACCAAAACAGGAATGGAGACTACGAGTTTTGAAAATGGCGACGATCTGCTTACGCGACTGGACCGTGAGTCACCTGACGCCATTATCAGCGACATTCGCATGCCCGGTATTAACGGGCTGGATCTGCTATCGACTATTCAGGAAAAGCACCCCGAATTGCCGGTTATTATTATGACCGCTCATTCTGACCTTGATAGTGCTGTCGCCTCCTACAGCCGCGGCGCTTTCGAATATCTGCCAAAGCCGTTCGATATCGATGAGGCTGTAGCGATGACGCAGCGCGCGCTGGAGCATGTCAAAGACAAATCAGTCGATCGCGGCGAAGACAAAGGTGACGAGTCACAAGAGATTATTGGCGAAGCACCTGCCATGCAGGAAGTCTTCCGGGCTATTGGCCGTCTTTCACATTCGAATATTTCTGTATTGATCAATGGTGAATCCGGAACCGGTAAAGAGCTGGTTGCTCGTGCTTTGCATCAGCACAGCCCGCGCCGTGACAAACCATTTGTACCTTTGAATGTCGCTGCAATCCCCAAAGAGCTCATCGAATCAGAGCTGTTCGGACACGAAAAAGGTGCGTTTACCGGCGCCACACAACAGCGTACTGGGCGTTTCGAACAGGCTAACGGTGGCACTCTGTTTCTTGATGAGATCGGCGACATGCCGGCTGACACCCAGACACGTTTGTTACGAGTACTGAGTGATGGTGAGTTCTATCGCGTCGGCGGTATTACCTCGATTAAAGTCGACGTACGCATCATTGCAGCCACTCACCAGAATCTGGAAAAGCTGGTCGACGAGCACTTGTTTCGCGAGGATTTATTTCATCGCCTCAACGTCATCCGCATCCATATTCCGCGACTCTGTGATCGCCGCGAAGATATTCCCAAATTGGCGGAGCACTTTCTCAAGACTGCCGCGGAAGAACTGGATGTCGAACCCAAAGTACTGCGACCAGAAACAGCCAAGTATCTGGAAAGCCTGAGCTGGCCGGGTAACGTGCGCCAGTTGGAGAACTTCTGCCGCTGGATAACAGTCATGGCCTCGAGTCGCGAGGTACATCTGTCAGATTTACCGCCGGAGTTTGCCGAGCAGGAAGTGGAAAGCGCGCGTACGGGTAGCTGGACGCAGGCACTGCAAGCCTGGGCCGACCAGCAACTCAGCATGGGTAATAGCTCGATTCTTGATGAAGCCACGCCGCTGTTTGAGCGCACATTGATCGACATTGCGTTAAAACATACCGGCGGTCGCCGTCGCGACGCCTCCAATCTGTTGGGCTGGGGCCGTAACACGCTGACGCGCAAGATCAAGGAGTTGGGTACTTCCTACGGCAAGGGTTCTGACATGTCAGACGAATAGTAGAGTAGCTGGGGCACTGTCGATTAACTTTTATTGTGCATTCTTTGCGTAGAGCGAATTGTGCACGGCGAAGAGATAGCCTGTAGTCTGTCTGGGGGAATTGTCCCCGGCATTGCGCCAGCACTCTCCTGAAACTGCAAACAAGCATCAGTCACCGCATCAGCATCGTATCCAGCAAGTCTTTACAACTATCTGCCACAAGTTCCGCAGACCAGTCGCTCACCTTTCTCATATGCCAAGGTAAATGAATAGTTAAAACAACGCCGCCTATTCTTCTGGCTCAATGAATATTTCCTGCCAGTTGATGATTCGGTCATGACCACGGAACGAGCCGAACTCGACTTGCGCTCTGGGGTTGTCACCCACGCCATCGGTACCAATATCCTCATCTTCAGCAGCATCGCGCCAATCGAATGACAAGAAGCCGAGCGGATAAGGCAGGCCTGAGTTGGTCAGATCAAACTCAATCAGTGCGCCACCAGTGACATCAGGCGCCGCGGCATAGAAAGGCGGATCATCGAAGGTCTCGCCGATATCGTCATAAGAACGCAGGCGTATCTGGCCTTCATAGACGCTAGTCGAGACATCGGAATCGCCCACCACATTATCCAACTCGATAATACTTTCGCCGGGGTCCTGGACAAGATCGCCATTTTCCTCTACCAGCGCATCGGTAAACGTGCCAGACACAAATTCCAGTGATCGATCACTGTAATCGTCTTCACTGGCGTTGTACTCCAGCACAGTGCAACTGTCTTCTGCATTGATTACAAAGCTGGTGCCATCAAAATATTCAAGTGAGAAAAATATTGGCAAGTCTTCAGTTTCCGGACCAAAGGCATTTTCAATCAGCAGCCGGCCGTAGCGGAAATTTTCCGTTGCGATAGGTTCATAGTCATCTGCCAATGGCATGACTTCATCTATATCTATGCTGACTTCCACCGGCACCGTATCAGAATCAACAGCAAAGTAGCCGATAGTGATGTCCTCGTAGGGGCCTTCTCCTACCGTTTGCGAATTCTTGTTGAGGATCAGATTGCCGCCGACAGTAGCCACGCCTCTGCCACCCTCATTATTGGCCGGCCAGCTGATTGTCACTGGCGTGTTACCAATCGAAATACCACCTGGAATAACAGTGTCAGGGCCCGCCACAATCTCAAACGCCTCGAATGCAGATGCATTAGTGTCATTAGCCTCCGTACCCAGCTTCGCAAAGCCATCCGTATAATTAAGCGTGACTACACCGCTGGCGTTCTTGGCACGCAGTTGGAAGCCAATCGCAAACTCTTCGCCCAGGTAAGTAAACCGGTCAGTGCCGCTGGCCATCATGGGGTCAGCCAGACACAAACCATTGGCACGCGCCAGAACCCTTGATGTAATCGAAGGTGACGTCAGCTCAAACGAGGCAGGGTAGAATCGGCCAACGTCATTGATCAAGCCGATAACCGTTTCATAGGAATCGAGGGGGTCGGTATTCAAATAGTTGACCGGGTCATCGCTGGCGTCGATCAGGTAGGCATCCAGATCGATGATGCCGACTTCATCAAATGTCATACTATGGCTTTGCGCACCACTGACGAAGTTATCAAAGATTGTGTTGGTCAAATTGCCCGTGCTGTTCGCCGGGGCTGTAAGGGTTGCGTCGATCTGCACCTTGTACGGTGTCGATTCATTGCCGAAATTTGGCGTAACGGTGTTGTCCCAAAGCTCTGCCGTTTCATCAGGGATACCATCGGAATTGTCATCGTCGTCCGCATCATATTGCACAGCTCTGACCGTAGTATCGAAACCTGACCCGGCGATCTGGAACCGAGTACCGTCAGAATCTGCCGCATACGAGGCGTCAGTATTGTTTAAACGGTCACTGCTGAAATCAACGCTAAAACCAAATGGCCTAACCACGAATGCACCATTCGCGGCCACCATATTATCTGTACTATCAACACCACCTACCACGTTCGCCAGCGGGATATCATAGCGGGCGTGCAATTGAATTTCGCCGGCGTCGGGATACATTAGCACCAGTTCACCACCAACATGCCCACTACCGTTATTTTCCATCGGCACGTTCAGGGCGGTATAGGAGGCAACAGTTCCGGCACCGGCATTGTCTGTTGCCGGCGTCAGATCGACGGTAGCCAGATCACTCGTGACCGACAAGTCCTCACCTGCGCAAGTAGAGGGGTCGAGACACTCCGCGGCAAACTCGATGGACAGTGTGTTGCCGGCATCAAACAGCGGCGAACAAGCCTGTGAATCAAAGTCGCTGGTACGGACGCCTTCGATGGTAATCAGATCGATAGAGGGTGCGGCCACATTGGAGGCCTTGCCGGAAATCTGACGCGGGATGCCGTTGCCCCAGACACCGTCGTCTCTGGTTGTGAACAACAGGCCTGATTGCGCTACAGACAGATTCGGGTCTTCGCTGGCAATCTCGGTGGCCAGTGTTGTGTTACCAAAAACACGAAAATTGACGACTTCCGGGTCACTCGTCGGGTCGGTGTAGTTGAAGTAGAACGTGGCTGATACTTCACCTGGACCAAACGTATAAGTCGCGTCGCCATCACCGAGAGTGCCATTGTTCAAGGTTCCAGTTCCACTCATCAAAGTCCAGTCACCTTTGTCGGTGCTGACTTCCAGATTGACTGTCTCTTCAGGTGCCGACGCCAGATCACCTGCATCATGCGCAGTAATAGTGATCAGGCTGGCAATACACTGAATACCAGAAAGGGCCGGATCGGAAATTGCCGCCGTCTGGCCGTCGATCTTGATTTCGTAATGATCGATTGAACCGATATTACAACCGGTGGTACCTGTGGCAATCTCGATATTGTCAAAAAACATCTTGCTCGTGCCGGTGTAGCCACCGGTGATGCGGAAGCGCACGCGTGCATCATCTGGTCCTTCTGTGCCGAGCGTCACACCCAGATCAGAAGTGATGTTTTCAGTGATGCCTTGCGGAGTCAGATTAGTACCACCGATTCCTGAGAATGTGCGTACCGTGTTCCAACTGCTACCGCCATTTGGGCTCACTTCGACAATCAAGACATCAGAACCGGAATTCAGGAACTCATAGGAGTAATCGAAATTCAGGAAAATATCTTCATCGACTTCAAATGTACTCAAGTCAAATTCACGGTAGATACTTGGCGTTGTATCGCCTGGTGTCGCCGTCATTTCCAGCTTGCCAGTATCACCTTGAATATTACCCGCTGTTGGCCCAGCGCCGCCGCCATCGGTTTCTTGCCAGTTGCCAGCAAAAATAGTTGAACCATCATTATTTGCATAGCTCGCCGCACTCCATTCATCCCGAAAAGTTACTGCGGTAACCAGGTCACTGAATGAAAAATTAGGGTCTTCGCCAGGTGTCTGCAACTCTCCAACAAATGTATTGGTTACATCAACATTGATGACGCTCTCGGATTCTTCCGTCAAGAACAACGTTACCTCGCCATTGTCGCTGGCCACAAAGGTATAAGTGGCCGCACCGTCATCGGCCGTCCCGTTGTCCAGCGTGCCGTTACCAACAGCGATACTCCAGTCACCTTCATCAATATCGGTTGTGATGAGGACGGAACCTGCATAGTCAGTATCAACCGAGTGTGACAGGCCTTTATGCTTTCTGATGGTGATCTGACCGGCTTCACAAGTATTGCCCGCCTGAGATTGCACTATCGCGAAGTGGCCTACGTACCCATCTTCAACCACATGCAGCGCATCGATTTCGCGATCATCTGACTCAGGTTCAAACACGCCCAGTTCAACATTACCGACAAACAGGCCTTGGGTAACCGGGTTGGCACCGGTGAGGTCCAACTCGACGACATCGTCGCGGCTGAGTGTCGTGCCGACCTCAGGGTCGCAACCGACGCAGGCGCCAACGGTCGCCGAGGTTTCATTCACGGACAGGACATAGACTTCCTTGGTGTCATCCGGATCGGAGTCGTCGACACGCAGGTAAATGGCATCGACCTGTACTTCACCACCAAAAATTTCCGGATCAGAGGCATCGACAAGAATGGTGAAAGAGCCATCGGACGGGTCGTACTCGACGATGTCCCCCTGATTCCAGCTAACAGTTGTCGGGCCATCGAAAGTGGCACTAGCGGGTCCATTCGTGGAGAACAGAATTCGACCATCATCTTTGACATACACCGCATCGATATTCTCATCAGTGCCGATAGGACCGTCAAAAAGAGTAGAGCCATCAAACAGCATGGTCGCGGTTTTCAGAATTGGATCCCAGATAACAATATCTTCCGGCTCAAACGCCAAGGTATTGGATCCGATCGTGCTCGAATTCTCGGCAGATACAGCTATGTGGCCATTCTTGTAAAGATGCACTGCATTGGCATCGTCTACCGAATAGCCTTCGCCACTGTTGTCATAAAACAAGACGCCGGTATCACCCGACGGATCGTAGACGATGTAGTCATCATTCTCGAAAGGCGACAAGCCACCGATCTCTGTGCTTTCGACAGGATCGGAAACCGACAGCAGGAAGCGCTCATTGGAGGACACCAGGGGCGCCAATATGCCGGTAACAACAGTGGACTGATTATTGCCAGGCACGGGATCAAAATTGTACGTGCCCGCTGCAACCTGTGCAGTATTGGTAACGTTATCCCCTTGCGTTCCAGTCACGTCAACATTCAAGGTGATAGTCAAACTGGAACCGCTCGCCAGCGGTTCATCATAAGTACAATTGAAAGGACCGACACTGCAAGTCCAGTCCGGCTCTGTTCCGACAGCACTGGTAAACGTGACGCCAGTTGGCTGCGGATCGGTGACTGTGATAGTGCCATTAACGCCACCTGTTGTGGAATCCGGCCCGAGATTGGTAACAGTCAAAGTGTAGGAGCCGCTCTCACCTTCTTCCAGCACACCATTGGCAACCTTGGTAATACGCAGATTGGTTTCTACACCGCGCACTTCGGTGATGATACTGGCCACGTTATTATTCTCAGTCGTCTTGTCGACCAGATCGTTAATGTCAATCGCGCCGCCCTGAAGGTCATTGACGTTGTCAAATTGTGGTTCCCGATCACAGTCATCCGGATCAGGGACGACGCCTGCGACAAGCGCGGGGCAGCTGCCCCCATTGTGTTGCATGACCGCAGTGTTCTTGACGTTGTTGCTTAAGTCGGGGAAAGAACCAACACCCCCAACTATCACATTGGCAGTAATGACTGGCAGGCTTTCCGCAGTATCCAATTCCCCCGTTGTTGAACAGCCCTCAGTTACACCACAATCATTGGCGATGTCGAAAGCACAAGTAAAACCATTGGCGGACGTGACACTGCAATCCCACCCACTACCCGACACCGAGCTCAACGTCATACCAGCGGGCAGGGTATTGGCAACCAGAATCTGCCCGGTTGCTTCGCCGCCAGTGACTCCACCATTGCCATTGTTGGTGACTGTATATAAATAACTCCCCGTGCCGCCGACATTAAAATCACCAGACTCATTGATGAACAATTCCAGGTCAGCGAGGTCGAAATTGGTGACGGTAATTACCTCAGCAAGCAGTAGCACAAGGTCCTGACCAGAGCTATAGCGTGTTGTGATGGCCTCGGCTTCTGCACCCGGTTGTGCGAAGTTCCAAAGTTTACCGCTCGAGTCATTACCGGCGATGTAATGAGTATCAATATCAAAACCCCAACTCTCACCAATCTCGTCACCAGTGCGTCCGGCTTCCACGGCATCATCACCAGGCTGATCAATCTCGTAGCCATCACTGTTGAGACCTGCACTGGCATCAAACTCGAAAAACCCGGTTCCAAAAGTATTGGAAAAAATCGGGCGCGAAACCGTTGAGTTGAAATCCCCGTCTTCCGGGTTAAAACTATTGGTCAGAATGTTGAATGTATCCGCTCCAGGCGCTGTTTGTATGGCAAGCGCTTCGACCTGGTCGTCACCACCAGACAGTGTCTCGTCGCCTTCCACGGTGATGTGTGTAATCTCACCATTGGGTAGAAAGCCTGCCCCGGGTGTATTTGAAGGATTGTCGGTGGTGGCCATACGGAAATTACGTGGCACCAACGCGAAAGAAGAGTTCTGAAAGGGCTGAAAGCCATGAAACAAGTTGGCAACTCGAAAGCGCTCATTCGGATTCGAATACAAAACAACCAACCCCCAGCCACCGGCACAGGCTTCTGCTCCACCGTTGTAAGGAAACCCCGTTTGCACTGTAAGATTCCTGAACGTGTAGTCGCCATTACCTGTAATCTGCGCAGTGACCTCTTTGTAGCCAGCAAAGTAGTCAGCATTATTACTACCGCCGGTATTCTCAATCAGGAAAACATCGTCTGCAGTAATAGAAATGATAGAACCAGTCGGCCCGAACTCGACAGTGTCGTCAGCGTCCCCTTCTGAGCCGGAACCTGCCCAATAAAGGTAGGCTGCAACCACTGTCGACGACGCTGGCATACTAAGCGAAGCTGTAGTTCCAGTGCCAGTGGGCACGAAACTGCATTCACCGCCGGAATCATTGGAGGCAGAACGCAAGGTACTGCCTATTGCCTTGTAAGCAATATTGCCGGAGAAGGTTTCGTAGAGCAGCACCGGCACATAGCCTTCAGCCTGCGGGTCGCCTGCAACGATGGGGTTGAATGACGCGACAATGTGCGCGGCATTGCTGTCGGCATCCTGTGTATCGGTGTCTGTAACAGTAATCAAACCTGCCGCGGCTTTGACTCCGATACTGCCACCGGCTGTACCGTTTACCGGGTTCTGATTATTGTTGTCAAAGAAATATTGCTCCATCGGAGGCGTGGGCTCAACAGCATTAAACCAGGAGTTACCACCTGGGCTGTAGTCACTCAATGCGGCAGTAAGAATAAGTGCATTGTTACCTGTGGTGGTGATACTGGTCGTCAAATCCAGTGGAGCGCCATCATCTGTACCGGTACTGGTATTCACCGCACCTGCAGGAGGCGTCGAAAGGTTGGGTTCCGGGAACTCTTGCTCTACATTAGCCAATTCAACCATACACATGGAAGGGTCGTTGGCAGGCGCCGCGTTGAATGAATAGGCACCCGCGTAAGACCCCCCTGTGCCCGGCAAGTCAGCATTCTTGATGCCCCACATTTCGATTGCCGTATTGCCATTCGCTACACTGCTTATCTGCTCCATGCCAACGCCGTTAAAAGTAGCGCTTGTCACAGTTTGGGGTGTCCCGTCGATATGCCAGATCAGCATAACCACCATACGGCCCTGGTCCGACCCATTGATGGTCATGTTGCCCGCGCCAGGACCAGAACCTGGAAAACAAACGGAATTGGCAACGGACGGCAAACAACCGGTGACTTCCAGATTTGGATCGAAAGAGCCATTCTCGGTGATCGAGCCTGCCGTCAAGTTGAAGTTGATCGTCTCCGGGGTCGTCGACGTGAAATCGAATGTGGCGGTACCATTATCGTCCGAGTCGAACGTATAGGTTGCTGCGCCGTCGCCGGAAGTCGTGTCAGTTAACGTGCCATTAAGCCCTCCGGCATCTGCCCAGGTACCATTCAAGGTGCTGGTCACAAGCGATACTGTGCCTTGATAGTTGGTCGCTATCGCTGAGCTGCTGTCATAGACAGTGATAGTGACAGTCTCGGACGCACAAGCTGACATTGACGTCTCACCAAGCGTAATCCGGAATGAACAGTTAGCAACAGTGAGATTCGGGTCGAAAGAAGCGTTCGATGCCGTACTCACACCATCTGAAACATTGATGTTTACGGTTTCTGCCGTGGCATCGCGGAACTCGAGTTCCACGGTGCCATCGTCTGATGCAGAGAATGCATAGGTCGCATTGCCATCTTCAGCAAACGCATCTGTAACCGTGCCATTGCCACTGCTCAGCGCCCAGGTTCCGTTGCCTGTGGTCGTGCTCAAATTAATTGTTCCAGCATAGTCAGTCACGGCAGCGCCAGAAGAATTGAACACTGAGATAGTGACCACTTCTACCGAACAGACATCCGAAGTGCCGCTGTGAGCGATGCGGAATTCACAAGCCAAAATCTGCAGGCTGTTACTGGACGAACCGCTATCAAAAGGAATACCTGCCTTGCTGGCAGTAATGTTTAGCGTTTGCGGATTTACCGCCTTGAACTCAAAGTTTACCGTGCCACCATCGCTGGCATTGAAAAGATAGGTGGCCTGACCATTGCCAGCCACACCATTATTCAATGTGCCTGCACCGGTCGTCGACAACCAGTTGCCCTTGGCTGTGCTGGTATTGAGTACGATGGTGCCAATAGTGCCGTTCGCCAGCCCACCATCGCGATTGCGCACGCTTAACGTTACCGTTTCACTGATATCGCAGACATTCATGGCGGAATTGACGTTGATTTGAGTCGTACAGCCAACCACTTCCAGTGTTGGGTCATCAGCCCCGGAAGGTGGATCAATACCTGGCGTCGTGGAGGTGACGTTAAAATTGACAGAGGCATTGGTCGACGTCAGTTGGTAGTTCAGAACAATCTGGCCATCATCTGCATCAGCAAACGTGTATGAAACTGAACCACTGCCATTGTTAGTCAGCGAATTGGTGGCGTCGTTGACTGTCCAGGTGCCCGCGTTGGCGCTATTGGTGATCGTGATGGTGCCAGTGAAATCCTTGGCGATAAAACCGTCACTGTCAGTGAGCGTTATGGTGATGGCCTCTAAAGAACAGACATCCGATTCGCCATCATGCGACAAGCGAATTTCCGTGGGCACAATCGGCAATGGCGCAAAGGATGCAACCAGATGGCTGTGCCGGTTCGGGCTACCTCCACCCCAGGTTTCCGTTACTGTGAAAGATCCTGCTGCAGGAACAATACCGGAACTACCCTCAAACTCGGCACCACCACCCGGGTCTGGCGCATCGAAGAGCCGGGTCATTGGCGGACTTGGGGCAACTGCCGAGTAGTCGGTGCCACCTGACCCGTTACCCACCAAACTCAGTACCAGAGAGCTTTCGGTAGGAGTCGTGATTGAAGTAACAGCGTCTTGTTGGCCCTGAGCTTGCGAACCGTTAACAGCGCCATTGGCAGGCGTGCCGCCATTGGGTAGCGGGAATGATTGTGCCACATCATCGACAAATAACAGACACATCGACGGTGAGTCATCGCCCGTCACAAAACTACCTGTATAAGTACCTGCAGCTGCCGGTAAGTCGGCATCGAGAATGCCCCACAACTCGGTGATATTGCCCGCGCCGTTGGAGTTAATGGATTCGTAGATCTGCGTCATGGCGGCATTACTACCACCGACATCGAATGTGGCTGCACTTACGTCGCTGGTACCTTCCAGTGATACTGCCAGCAGCACCATGCGCCCCCGCTTGGTCACGACGGCATCGCGCGCCGGGATAGTGATAGTATTTGAAGTGCCTAGAACACAGGCCTGGGTGTTAATAACCGGCGCACAATCGGTAATCGCCAGATTGGGGTCGAAGCCAGAGCTTTCAACGCTACTAATCCCGTTGTATTCAATATCGAAATTAGTAGTGCCGACATTCTCATTAACAAAGTCAAAGGTGGCGACACCATTGTCACCGGCTGCAAATGTGTAAGTGGCAT
Source organism: uncultured Gammaproteobacteria bacterium (assembly GCA_913060975.1). GTDB lineage: Bacteria > Pseudomonadota > Gammaproteobacteria > Pseudomonadales > Pseudohongiellaceae > UBA9145. The sequence continues at coordinate 168,921 of CAJXVC010000007.1, read as the reverse complement.
TGCCATTACCAAGATCTGTCAGCGTGCCATTCAGAGCCCCGGCATCAGCCCAGCTGGCACCGGTGGCATTGGAGGCGCTGAGGGTGATAGTACCCGTGAACCAGGTCATGGCGGTGCCATCCCGGTCGGTAACTGAGATTGTTACAGCCTCATCTGTATCGTCGATACTGCAGACGCTGAGCTCCCCGTCTTCTGGAAGGGAGATACGAAACTCGATTGGGTCGACGGCGAGAGTCGCCGCGGCCCATTGCTCGTTCCCATTGGCAAAATTGGCAGTACCAGTTGCACCAATAGCTGACTGTACAAGATATGCCGCCCCACCAGATGAGGTGCCACCGCCAGTGCCAGAGGCATCCTGAGTAATGTTTGTATGACCGGCTACAATTGTGCCTGGATCATCAGTCTCGTCATCATCATCCCAGCCGACGATGCGTAGAATCAAAGAGTTAGCCACCAGCGTATTCACAGAAGGTGCTTGCGCCGTGCCACTATTCCCGGAATTCTGGCCGGCTACACCCTGACCACTGGCACCAGTAAAGCGCATCATGAACGCATAGATTTCTTCAGTACCGCTCCAGGAGAAATTGTAATTGGCCGGCTCACTGCCATTGGATACTCGTGAAAACACCGATAGTCGACCATCGTTGTTACCAATTACCTGATCGATTGCCAATGCCCAACCGCCCGGGGCAGTAAATGCTGACAAATCATCATCGCGGGCAAGCACTGTAACCAGAACATCCCCGTTATTGACCGCAGCCGGCACCGGCACATTGATATTGCTAACATTGCCAGATGCTTTAGCCTCGGTACAACTAACCAGTTCAACAACATTACCCAGCGCCGGAAACGACGCATTGGGGCAAGCAGCTTCAACCTCTGGAATCGCCACAAAAGACAGCAGCAACATCGCCACCATCATGGCAGCGATGCGTTTTACAGTGCGGTGCGCGGCGGCTTGGCGAAACAGATTGGTCATTGCCGCAAATCCACATTGCAGTCAGACAAGCGAAAACCTTCGCGCATAGCATCAATGTGCGCAAAGGGCATTCCTGTCTGGTGATTTGGACTTACATTGTTGAGCATAATTAACCGAACTGCGCCGTTTCGTGGGATACCGCACCCGTGTTTTCTGGATGCTAGAGTCTAGTTCCCGTGATAGTTGTGTGTCTAGCCATAAAATTCAATAATTTGAAGCACTTAGCAGATTAAAAATGATGATCTACAAGGCGCTTGAATCAGCACAGAAAACTGTCAGAACCTGGCAGTCATTTTGCCTTGCAGAACATTTTTTTACCCCTGCAAAGCGTCGAATATGACCCGGTTCTTTCCCTATTTCACCCCTGATTCACACCAATTGGACCCTTGGTAGGCATTGCAAAGCCGGCCCATTCCTCAGAGAATAACTCTAGTAATCACAACCAGTTAACCGCTAACTGGCAAACCACTTAATACACCCTTGCAGCGGCTTTCCACTCACGGAGCGATCGATGGAAATAGAGTACAAAATCATCCAGTCCCAAACCCCGCTGTTTGCCAATAGCGCCAAAATGCATGAAATCCTGGAGCAGGAATCAAAAGCGGGTTGGCAGCTTCTGGAGAAAGAAGACAACTATCGCCTCAAACTGCAACGCTCTATCTCGCACCGGGAAAACGATGCCAACCTGGACTTCGATGCCTATCGCTCCAATGTTGGAGTAAGCTCCATGGTCACTTACGGGGTTACGGCCCTGGCAACAATCGCGGTCGTGTCCCTCATTCTCTATTTGGCGTTGTGGTCACAAACCTGAGGTCAACTACCAGCCTCCAGCCGACCCAATCCAACACTTAGCTATGCCCATCAATAGGCCGTGCGCACCTGCACGGTTCTCGAGACTTCATCACACGTGCCTGTACTCTCAACTGTCAGGTAATTGTCGCTGCCTATTGTAATTGGCTCGCATGTCACCTCAGCCGTGCAATAACCCAGCCCGGCATTTTCGAACTCATAAGTAACCGGGCTTCCCGATCCGGCACAGACTGAACCGGAATAGCTCGAATATTCCTCCGGCGGATAAATACCGTTCAATACAAATCCGGCGCCTGACTCGGCCGCATAGAACGCCCGGGTCAGGTTGATTTCATTCTGAAAGGAACGGCTATTGCCACTGACCAGGTAATTGACGCCGACCACGATGACAGAAAGCAGCGTAATTACAAAAATCGCTGCTGGCAGGCCCAGCCCGGCCTGTTTTGCAAGACTGCCATCTTTACAACCAATTCTATTAATTTTCATAACAACACCATTGTGGCTATTGGCATAATCTTCAGTATCAAGGAACGTTCCTCGACAACACTTCATGGTTAACCTGAATCGACTCAGTGCCAGTGGTCAGATTGAATTCGATACGCACCAGAGAATTGCGCCGCAATGACTGTGACTCCACGGAGAATGCCGTAAGCCCTGTATTATCGATACTGTCGATGATGAGTGTCTTACTGCGTGTGGGTATCGCGTCATAATCCGGTAGACAACGATCGGGGGGGTCAGGGCTAACCTCGCAAGTGCCCGGCTCTTCTTCCTGCGTCACCTGACTCGTGAAAAATCCATAGTCGGTATAGCGATACAAATTGCTGCCACTTATGCAGTAACTAATTGGCTGGTCGACAACGAAAAGCCGCTGCACTGGGGAGCGGCGCCGAAAACGATGCGACTGTACCAGCGTGATCGTGCTCTGATCTGCCGCTCCACTGTCAGTGATGGTATCGATTTCCTGGATAGGGCTGTTATTTGGGAAATTGGGCCAGTCGGCATAGACGGCACCGTTATCACCATCATAAACGCGATTAATCTGGCGCGGATAGATCACCGCATAGCCACCTGTCGTTCCTTGCTGATCGGGCACGAAATCAACCACATCGAAACTGATCTTGCCACTGCCACTAAAGCCTGGATCAACGTAATTGGTGGCCGCCCGAATTGGAATAAACTCAATACACTGATCACCACCCGCCTCGGGTGTTGTCACTCGCAAACTATTGGGCAGAGCATTGTGCAACTCGAATGACAGCCGCTGAATCGCCACCTGGCCTGCCGCCGCCAAACGGCTACGGCGCGATGCAGACTCAAGGCCGCGTGCAGAATCGGAAATAAAGTTGACGACACCAATCGAGATAATCGCACCAACCAGAATCACGAGAACTGCCTCGATGATTGTGAAGCCGCTATCTACTCTATGCCGAGAGAGTTGCATCAATGTATTTCAGGTCCTTATCAGTAAGTCTTGACAGCAGGTTTAAACAGCAAGTCTAAACCCGAGTCTAAAAAACAGATCTAAAAATTCGCCTTGTAAGCTGAGTAGACGAAGTCGCTACTCAACTGACTATGGCTTACGGTAACTGTGATGAGCTTGGCGTCATATTGATCATCCAGTTCATTATTGGCGCCAAGATTCTCTTCTTCGCCACCGCCCCCAATATCGATATAACGCACTTCGATGGAAACCGAATAGTTTTCGTATCCGTCTCGCGCGGTACCGGTCGCATCCTCCAGATCGGTGCCAAAATCAAAACCCTCTTCCAGACAATGATAGTCATCGACATCATCAAAATCTTCACGGTTCTCGGAGGGGTCCGGACCGAAATCCGGTGGCACGCCTGACGGCCCGCCAGGCAATGGGCAAGCCACCTCTACCGAACATTGCCGGCCAGTTGGCGCGCTGGCGCGGCAAGGGGGTACGCCGCTGTTACGGGTACGCTCATCAAATCGCTTGCCCAGAATTTCATCCAGATAGGCCTGCCCAAGCGCCGCTGTGCGCAGCTCCAGCAAAGTATCCGAACTGCGACCAAGTCCGGAGGTCAACATATTGGTAATAGCAACCAACGCTATCGACAACAACACAATGGTTATCACCATTTCGACAAGCGTCAGTCCCTGCGACTTTTTCCTGAATAACATCACATGACCCTATTGATCACAGTCACCGGCATAGGCATAACCCGAAGCCGAGATACATACAGAAAGATCCGGATTATTATTGATGCAGACACGGAGTGTCTGTTCGACATCACCCGAATCGCTTGCCACGCCAGAGCTGGCAATCACATCACCCAGTCGACCAAATTTTATTGCAAACGGGTTGGCGTTGTTAATGGTTTCGCCACCCGGCGTGGTTCCGCAGCTATCCATCTCGTCGCGATCACCACTCAGTAACAGCTCAGTAGTCGGCACCACGACACGTTGCAGCTGACCATTGTCACTGGTTGCGGTGATGGTTGCTTCACTACCGGCAACATTGGGTTCGACAGTCAGCTCGACACCCGCACGACCAAAAGCACTCTGCTGCGCCATACGAGCCAGACTGACGATCTGGTCTCTGACGACAATTCCATTGAACGAATTGGCACCACCCAATCGGGCCATGAATACGGCGCCCACTATCGACACAATAACCAGCGCCACGATCACTTCGATAATCGTGAAACCGTATTGGCCGATCGAGTCATCTTGACTGACGGCAGTACGCATTTTGGACAACTGTATCTGCCTCATGGCTGCTCAATTTCCACTTCTACTGGCTCAGGCTCATAGGATCTCAGGGTAAGTGTACCACTCTCCAATCGATAGAAATCTCTGGTCGGAAAGCGATATTCCGCCTCTTCATATAAAGCATCAGCCTGATCGGTTTGCTCAATGAAATCATGGGCAAAAATCAGATCCTGATAGTTCTGCCAGCGTGGTTTGTCTTCGATACGTTCAGTGATCAACTCAATAAACGGCGGCACGCCCGACAGGTCGCCACGAGCAATACCCCCGTACATGATATTGGTACGCACCTGCCAGAGCAGGCGATCACGCCACACCATGGGATTGACGATATCCAGCAACATCTCCGGCGGCGAGTCTGGCGCCGACTCAAAGCGTTGCAGTATTGCCGCAGCCTGCAAAGTGGTAATCATAAAAGCACTTATGCAGACCGGAATGACCACGCCCGCTGTCCCGATCAACAAAGTTGAACGCAGCTTGTTAACCTTCATTTCGCCTGACTGACTGTCCAACAAATAAATAAGAAAAAGAAACAGCAGCCAATGGATGGCAGAGTGGTAAAACGGATATTCGGTTTGCGTGTGCAGGACAATCGGGAAAAACAGGCCGGTAAACGCCAAGCCTTTTAGCCAACCGAGCTTGATGACCCGTAGCAGTACAAACCAGGCGGCCAGCAACAAGCCAGCCAAGGAAATCAATCCGCCTTCAACCGCCCAGAAAAGCAGCTCATTATGAGGGTGATGTAAATTGGTGACACCGCTGGGAACAGCTTCACCACTGGCATATTGATCCGCAGCAAACGCATTGAATGCAGATTCGAAATTGCCAAGGCCAACACCAGAAAATATATTAGCTTGGAACAAGTCGATGACCACCGGGTACATCGCCCTGCGAACCGGGTCAATCTGGACGCGATCGGCTGTAGTAGCCAGTTGATCATTTGCTGCAAGAAGCGCCAAGCCGATTAACACACCCGCGAAGATGGCGATTAGCCAAATCAGCAATTTCCTGGTCTCTACCTGACGGTAGAGCCATGGCAGTATCATGGCGACGCCAACTAGCGCACCCAGCCAACCTGCACGTGAATTCAGCATAACCAGCAGTGGAACTATCAATAGCGGCAATAATACACAGCCCCACTGCAACCAACAGTTTTTCGATTCCTCGCGATTCTGCCAGCCAATCAGAAAGGCTGATAGCACTAGCCCGGTAGCTAAAAAGCTTCCCATCACATTGGGTTGACGAAATATTCCAAATGGCCTTGTAGTGGACGGCCCGTAGCCAAACCAGCCCTCTGGCACTAACTCGAGAAACTGCGCCCAGCCAAAAATGGCTTGCAGAATGACACCAGCAAGAATAGCCATGATCACAGAGCGAGTTTGGCTCTCACTCAAGCGCAGCTGTGTCAAACAAACCAAAAATAAAGCGCCACCCAGCAGCCCATAAAAACGGCCAACTTCGAGCAAATCGCCAGACTTTGGCAGCAGTCCGGGTAAAAGAATCAAGCCAAGACAAAGCAGTAATTGCCGTGTGAGCCTGCTAGATACCCAATACTGTATTCGCGCCACATAAAGGAGTGTCAGACCTATAAACACACTGGCTACAATCCAGGTGCCTGTATTGAACGACAGCAGCAAACCATCACCAGAAGGGTGATGCTGAAAATAACTAAAGCCAATGACAAACAAAAAACCCAGCGTCCAGATAGCAAAGCTATTCAAACGCTGGGTCAATGTTTTGCCTGGCGCAGTTAGTGAATCCATGTGAATTCGTTCCTGCTACCTGATCGATTTGACTAGCTAGCCAGATCGATCATTTCAACTCAAAGTAGTTGGACCTAAAAACTGTCCAACCAATCCTGACTGCTATTACAGAGTGCGTCGCTCAACGTCACCAGTCACCGTGTTGATTTGAATCACAGAGGCACCAGTGGCAGCAGCGGAAGAATCTACATCTGCCAAATATGTGAAGCTACACCAGTTATCAGAAGAGAACTGGGCGCCAAAATCAGTAGAAACTGAGCTCAGGTCGGTTGCAATCGCACCGGAAGTCGCAGCTACCGCGGCACTAACAGCGGCAATTGTTGGATGACCACCTTGCAGAAGGTTATCAAATACACTTGAGCAGCCGGCGTTGGTCGTTACGTCCGGGTAGCCAGTTGATGAACTCGCAGTAAGCGACGAGTAGGAAGGTACAGAAACTCCAGTACCACCCAGGCCAATGTATTCAGCACGATACAGCGCCATGGCTGTTGCCAGGCCGCCCTGTGTGGCATCAACTGCGGCAGCGTGGGCTTCATCAGTTACGTCGATGAAACGTGGCAAAGCCGTTGCAGCCAGAATACCCAGCAGCAAGATAACAACTACCAATTCGATGATGGTGAAACCAGCTTGGCTGGATTTACCCATTTGTCGTGTGTTTAAAGTTTTCATGTCTTATCCACCCTTTCCAATAATTTCAAAAATATCAGCTAGTTACGTAAATATCCTGACTCCAGTGGAGCCGTGTAATTCTTCGTTCAAACCCTGATACAGCGTTTTAGCGTTGCCGCTGAAATTGTCACATCGATCTCGCCAAAAAACTGTCTAGCGCGTCACAATTCAACAGTAATACCAAGCATTTGAATAACTTAATTAAGAAACATCACCCAGACTCTGAGCAATTATCTCGATTGATGCCATTGTAAGTAATTTTTTCAAGCTGTGTATCCCAACTGCGCCTTTTCTTCCCCATATATTCCCTCCCGGAAAAATACAGAGAATTTGGATTGAAAAAACAGGGATTCGTATTTTTTCTTTTAAAATCAACCGATTACAAATTCGATGCTACTTCGATCTGGACCATCCCGGTCTCACCCCACTCATAGGGAACCACTGGATTGATCAACGCACCTGCTACTGCACGCCGTCCGGAGCTTCCTGCCTGGGAATCGGGGCTGGTAATGTCTGCCGGTAGTCCAGTTTGTGGGTCTTCATTCTTATAGGCCATTTCCAGTTTGAAGCGTAATTGACTGGCAGGAACCGGCGCCCCATTGGCAACCTGATAGACTTGGTCCGTGTTTTCTACAAGATAGACCAGCTCTCTATTATCCAGATCGAAGTACCAGCTGCGGCGTGGCAAGCTTGCGGCATCAACCGAAGAGAGAGCACCCAAATAGTTACTGGGCGCTCGCAGCATGAGGTCCATCGGATTGGCCCCATCCAGCACTGCCAGAGCGCTAGCGCTATTGCGGCTCATGCCGAGATTGAACTCCAGACTCACGCCTGACTGCAGCTGCGTCAATATGGCGATGAAATTCGCTCTTTCGGCATCGGCCGGGAAAGCCACGAACCGGTTCGAGGCATAGGCATAAATAATCGACACCGAAATTATGTAAACCACCAACTCAAACATGGAAAAACCGCGGGACCTGCGATGAGGTGCCCGGCGCTCCATACTTATGGCGGCTTTTCGGTTCTGAGAGCTTAGTGTCGACATCGAATCGTTGTCATAGCCTTATCGGAAAAAATGAAATTATCCAGCTGACTACTTTAACGGACTTTTTACTTTGCGTAATTATTTCAATGTTTTTTCTACCCGAACTCAGCCCAGACTCTCTGAGTTGGCAGGAAAGTGCTTAATTGTTGATGGCTGTATTGAGATCCCACAACGGCAGGAAGACACCCAGAGCTAGAATTAACACCAATCCGGCAATAAACACAATCAAGATAGGCTCAATAGCATCGCCCAATCGCTTTAATTCATACTCCACTTCGGTGTCATAGAAATCAGCGACCTCATGCAGTAAATCATCAACTGCGCCTGTCTCTTCGCCTACGGCAATCATCTGCAACACCAAGGGCGAAAACATGCGAGCCTTGACCGCGGTGCGATGCAAGGATTCGCCGCGCTCAACACCTTCTCGCATTTTCATTACGCGCTTGCTGACAAAGGCGTTGCCAACAGCGCCAGCTACCACTGTTAAGCCCTGCACGATAGGTACTCCGGCAGCCATGACCATGGATAAAGTGCGGGCAAAGCGCGCCAACGCAACCTTTTCGAGAACTGGTCCTGCAAGCGGTAATTTAATCTTGCGCCGGTCCCAACTTAATCGGCCAAGCGGTGTATTAACCCAAAAAACAAAGGTGGTTATCGCCGCAATAATAGTTATCAGAATATACGGCCAATTATCGACGACAAACTCTGAAGAGCGCATTAATACGACCGTTTGCCAAGGCAAGTCAGCACCAAAATTAGCAAAGGTTTCGGCAAAGACCGGTATGACAACCGTAGTGATAATACCCAGTGCCACGGCAATGGCGACCAGTACAAACATCGGATAGCGTGTTGCACTCTTCACCTGGCGCCGGGTATTGCGCTCCAGCTCGAGATATTTACTAATCTGCAGAAAGGCGAGATCCAGTCGACCAGTATTCTCACCGACATGCACCATGCTTAAAAATAACTGGGAAAACACTCGCGGGTTGCGGCCAAGTGATGAGGCCAGACTCTGACCCTGTTCCAGACCAATGATTATAGAACGCAAGACATTGCGAAAATACTTGTTGGTCAGCGATGCTTCCAGCCCCTTGATCGCACGATCAAGTGGTAAGCCGGCCTTTGTCAGGCTGTGCATCTGGCGAGCGAAAATAATGAGTTCTTCGATATCAACTTTACTGCGGGTCAGGAAAAGATTCAGTCTCTCCTGGGACTTGCTACGCTTAACAGCAGATTTAGCCCGACGCGGCTGCCCCGATTCAGATTGGCCTGTTTCATTAATATCAATCGGCGTGATGTTATCACCGAACAGACGCGTAGCTACCTCATCTACCGAGCCAGCATCCAGGCTGCCTGACACCAGAGCACCCGCGCTATCACGACCATTGTATTCAAAGTGGGGCATTGCTTAGTTCAAACTCACTGGTAACTTATTGCCTGAATCGTGCACATAAAGCAGCCTGCAAATCTTTACAATTAAGTAGAGAATCAAGCCACATCCATAAAGTCTTCTGACTCATCAATCTGCTCTGCCACCCGAAAGACCTCTTCCAGGCTCGTCATGCCGCGGGCCGCATTCTGCAGCGCACTGACCACCAACGGCTGATAGCCGGGCGACTTCTTGGCCTCTGCAACAAAATCTGCCGTGTCCGCACGACGCAGCGCATCAGCCAACTTTTCATTCATAACCAGCAATTCAAAGACACCGATACGTCCACGGTAGCCACTATTATTGCAGCGGTGGCAGCCGTGGGGTTTTTTAAAATTAGCTGTGCTGGCGTCTTCGCCCATATTCAATTCGATCCACTCACTGTCTTTTTTGGGCAACTCGTGAGGTACACAGCAGTACTCACACAGACGTCTAACCAGCCGCTGGGCAACAACTGCGCGCAGTGCGGTTGCTGCCAGGAACCCTTCCACGCCCATATCCACCAGGCGCATGGCACTGGAAACAGCGTCATTGGTATGCAGGGTGGAGAGCACCATGTGACCGGTCATAGCAGAGCGCAGTGCAATCTCTGCTGTTTCCTGATCACGTATCTCACCAACGAGCAATATATCCGGGTCCTGACGCAGCGCCGCACGCAGAACGCGGGCAAAGCTCAATTCGATCTTGGGGTTGATCTGCACCTGATTGATTCGCTGCAGACGATATTCCACTGGATCTTCAACTGTAATAATCTTTTTGCCGACTTCATTTAACTCTTGCAAGGCTCCATACAGAGTGGTCGTTTTACCACTACCAGTTGGGCCGGTTACCAGAATCAAACCATGCGGGCGGTGTATCAGAGAGCGGAATTTCTTCAACATGTTCTGCGGCATGCCAACATTGTTTAACGTAGTAATGCCACCGGATTGGTCTAACAGTCGCATGACTACCGATTCGCCATATTCAACCGGCATGGTCGACAAGCGCACATCTATATTCTTGCTTTTGACTTTGAGACTGAAACGGCCATCTTGCGGCAAGCGCTTCTCGGAAATATCCAGGCCAGCCAATAGTTTCAGACGTAACACCAAGGCAGGAGCAATCCGCCGCTCCTTCATCACTTGCTCCTGCAAAATGCCATCCACTCGTTGACGGATGCGTAGCACTGTATCGTCCGGTTCAATATGGATGTCAGACGCGCGTATCTGTACAGCATCTTCGAACACTGACTGCAGTAGTTTGACAACCGGGGCATCACTATCGTCAGCATCCAGACTGAGAGCATCGAGATCAAATTGACCATCCACCAACTCTTCGTCTAACTCTTCAGCAAACGAGGCAATTTCTTCTGTCCGGCGATAGACCAGATCCAGCGTTGCCAGTAATTCACTTTCACGAACTACTGCCGGTTGAATTGGCTGCTCCAGAATGCGTTCCAGTTCGTCGAACGCAAAAATGTCCATGGGATCGGCCATACCCACAAGTAACTCACCGGCATCATCGGACAACACCAGAGCACGATAGCGACGCGAGTAATTCTCGGGCAGGCGAAGGACGAGCGTAATATCGAAATGATAGCGGCGCAGGTCGACAAAAGGTATTTGCAGTTGCTTGGACAGGAAACTGAGGAACTCGTCCTCCTCAATAAAGCCCAGCTCAATCAGGGAGCGGCCGAGTTTAAGTCCGGTTTCCCGCTGATTAACCAGAGCAGTCTGGAGTTGCTCTTCAGTAATTACATCGTTCTGAACCAGCAAATCACCGATTCGAATTTTCTGTTTGTGAATCGACATGCCAGTTACTCGGCCAGAGCCGCGAGCCGCTCCTGACTTCGGCGGCGCAGATTAGTACTTAAATTGGGTTTTTGTATGGCCTGAGAATAACCTTGCCGAGCTGCATTGGTATTACCCAAAGCATCTTGCGACGCGGCAAAACCGTACCACCAACGACCTTGACTCTGATCCTCACTCACCAGGCCAGTATAAGTGATCAATGCACCTTCGAAATCGCGACTGGTTAATTGTGCAGTTGCGAGTATCTCGTGATATTCGCGATCTGCAACAACAGAGGGCGCACGGGACGATAACAGAGTAACAGCTTCAGCAACCTGACCGTCGGCAATAAGTATACGGGCTTTGACTTTCTTGTAGCCAGCATGATTCGGCGCCAGCCCAAGCCCGGATTCAACCAGATTATAGGCAGCAACCAATTGATTTTCGTTCAGTAATAATTTGGCGAAAGTTTCTCGCGACTGATGCGCATTACGATTGGCAATAATGTGATTCTCAAGGAGGATATAGGCTTCTGCCACTTGATTATTGGCAATCAAATCAAGCGCCTCCTTGACTGCCAAGGTATCGCGCATTTCAGGCGATACCTGGACCACGCCGCGCACTGAGTCGCGGGAAGCTGAACTTTGCAAATCGACGTTTGCTGTCGTACCCGAATTAGATTGTGACAGTGGCTGCCCTGAGGATGCTCCGGTTGCGTTCTCAGCAACCTGTGTACTATTTCTTGAATCAATGTTGGAAAGCCCGGGCACATCAGCTTCGTTCTGATGTAGTGTATCGACGGACTGATCGCCCGCAGTCGTCGTCGACGGCACCGAGCTTTCTACTGCGACTTCATTAGTCGCCCGTTCGACCTTGTTGTCAAAATTGGCCAGCGCATTCGAAGTAGTCGAAGCCAAGTCAGGCTGACCAATATTTGCTGTTAAATCACTAGCAACTTCTTCCCGCGGTGATTCATCAGGAGCAAGTGCGACTTCTTGAACTTGTTCGTTGCTGTCAATCGTTTCAGCCCTTGCCGCGACTTCTCCAGTAGCGACTTCCGTTACCTCGGCGGGTTGATTGGTCGTCACGACTTCGGGGCGAATGTTCAGATTCTGACTCGTATCATCAGCGTTCATTCGCAACCAAACAATGGACAGGCCTGCTGCAACTACTGCCAAAACGCAGAGCAATACCAGCAAGCCTTTACCCTTCTTTTGCAGCTTCTCACTGGCCGCCGGCATTAACTTCACAGCTGCTGATGATGGCTCCGATCCGCTGCGTCGCTGATCAAGATCGCGAAGCATGTCATTGACAAGACTCACAGGTAGAGCCCTCCCAAATAGAAGACAAGCGCGGCACTCACCGCCAATCCAGCAAGCGCAATCAGAGCTGGCCGGAAATTGAATGAAGGAATATCCACTCCTTCGGTATCATCTGCAGCACTTTTCAAGTGTTCGACCTGAACAGTGCGCTCGCCTTTACCAAACGCCACCATCAATGCCTTGTGGCTCAAGATATTAATGACGCGGGGTATGCCATCGCTAGCACGATACAGATAATCCAGTGTGCGCTTGGAAAATAAAAACGGGCCGTTGTAACCCGCCGTGGCGAGCCGATGCACAACGTATCGCTCTATGCCCTCACGATCGAGCGCCTCAATCTGGAATGAAAACGTAATACGCTGTCGTAATTGCCGCAATGAGGCCTGACTCAATAGCGCATCAAGCTCTGGTTGTGCGAACAGTACAACCTGAAACAGCTTGACTTGTTCGGTTTCGATATTGGTAAGCAATCGTAGCGCTTCCAGAGTCTGCTCTGGCATGGCATGGGCCTCGTCAATAAACAGCACGACCTGTTTATTCTGCGCTGACGCTTCAATCAATCTCTCAGTAATGGCCTTCAACAAGCGATGATGCCCAACATCCTGATCGATTTCGATATCGAGCTCTTCCGCAAAAGCCAGAAACAGGCCTTTCGGGCTCAATACAGGATTCGGAATATAGGCTGTTATGTAATTCTCTTTATCTTCTTCCAGCGTATTAAGCACTTTGCGACACAGCATTGTCTTGCCGGTGCCCACTTCGCCAACAATTTTGATAAAGCCTTCTGCATTGGCAAGCGACACCATCAGCATATTGTAGGCTTTATGGTAGCTCGCCATGTTCAGAAAAAACTGGGTATTGGGTGTTAGTGAAAATGGTAGTTCTCTTAACCCAAAATGCTGTAAATACATAGCGTACTAAGTTCCGTAATTAATTGTTGGCGAACGGATCAATACTGCGGTTGATCTGACGGAAGCGTTCGTTGCTTTCATCCAGCACTTTCTTGTCACCCTCTGCGTTGGCAATAATCGGCTTCAGGAGAATGATAAATTCACTTTTGACGGTTTGGGTCTGGCGCTGCTCAAGTGCGTCACCAACCACCGGTATTCTTGACACACCCGGGATACCTGCCGTGTCACTGACAGCACGCTCAAAGGCGAGACCACCCAACACAACGATCTTGCCATTGGCAGCCTTGATGACCGAGTCGATCTCACGCGTCGAAGTGCGTGCCAGAGGCACCGCTTGCCCGCCAATATTTTTTGACTGCTCATCCACAGCGCTGATGATCGGATGCACATGCAGTGTGATTTCTCCATTGGCACTAATCTGTGGAGTAATGTCCATGGAGATGCCGGAAAAGAACTGTTCCAGTTGATTATTCTCGCTGGTGGTTGTGTTGTTGCCACCGGCCACAGTCGTGGAATTGGCCTGGGTCTGAAAATATTCCTGATCACCGTCCTGGAAAACAGCTTTCTGGTTGTTCAATACACGCAGCTGCGGACTGGATATAACTTGTGTTGTGCCACGCGTTTGCAAGATACGGAACACCGCATCAAAATCGGAAAAATTGGTGCTGAACTGTAGCGGATTACCGATGCCTTCAATTCCTGCGCTGGATGCAGAATTGAATTCTGCGGCCTGGGCATTGTTGCTACCCAACAGCCCAGAGGCTGTACCGTCAAATGCGCCACTGCCTGTCACCGGGTTGTTGGCTTGCTGACCAAACGTATTGAAGTCCAGCGCGTACTGAAAACCCTTGTTCAAGACTACTTCCAGAAACTGAATCTGGATAATCACTTCGCGGCGCAATGACTCCTGCGCGGCTGCGATAAATTGCTCCACACGGTCCAACTCATTCGGGTAGGCAGTCACAAACACCAGACCAGTGAGTGGCTGTACCAATACGCTCTTACCTTCCTCGGTGATCGTTGATTGATTTCGTGCACCAGCCTGACTGATATTACCGAATTGACCGACACCACCAGCTGCTACTCCACCGCCGCCGCTCTGCACACCAATAAGGTTAGCGATCGCCGTCTCCAGGTCGGACCAAAAATCAGTAGAGGTCGATGTTTGAATACCGCTGCCGCCACCGCCACCGCCGATACCGCCGCCAATGCCGCCAATGCCGCCGAGTCCACCGCCCAAACCACCACCAATACCACCGCCCAAACCACCACCAATACCACCACCAATGCCGCCGCCAAGGCCGCCACCACCAATACCACCAATACCACCAATACCACCAATACCACCGCTTAAACCGCCTTGTGCGCCGCCCTGATTAACAGAAATACTGGAATTACCCTGACGCTGAACATTCAGGTAGTCGATCGAGAATTGACGTGTCCGCAACCCGCCTGTTCGCACGGTGAAGATATTGCCGCGCCGCGTGATATCCAGATTGTAGATCTCAGCTACCGTGTCCATTGCCTCTTCCAGCGTGACATTAGGCAGGCTGAGATTGATATTCACATCAACGTCTTCGCTAATAACTATACCGTATTCGGTTTCCGCAACGAGACTGCTGAAAAACACATCCGCCGGCAAATTGGGGGAAGTGACAGAAATTCTCTCTTCGACTGGCGCCAGCAATTCCTCGTCCAATGACAACGAAGGAATGAGTTCGCCTAACAAGTCGTCCTCTTCTTCAGGCGTCATCTCGGAATCGTTAATTCCCGGATTTGCTGCCACATCAATCGTTGACTGGATTTCAGCCAGGATACTCGTATCAGGTACAGACGCCGGTTGGGTTGCACAGCCCCACAACAAAATCAGGCTCAGCATGACCACTACTTTGGCAGGTAAACCTGGCAATGCGCTCAACTGTTGCTTTTCAAAAATGCTGTTACTCAAAATTGCCATCCCTATTGATTATCCGTTTCCCGCGCTACCGACCTGACTTGCGTATCGAATATACTGATACGCCGCTCTTGATTGGCAATTCGCAAGGTGACACTGCTGCGGTCAATGGCGACCACTTCAGCTTCGCCCAGCTTGTCTCCGAGGGTAACGCGTTGATCATTGATAATTGCTACCGGCGACGTTGAGCTTGCACGCACGAACGACACCGCATAATTGGCCGCAAAAAAATCTACTCTTGGTCCTGCTGCCACAGCTGCTACTGCATCATCACTCATCCCGATGGGCCGCGTCGGATCAGAAAGCTCTTCACCATCGACAATATCCGCTCTGGCGATTCCGGCTAGAGCGATTAGCAGCAACATCCCCGCCCATGAAAAAATCTTTTTAGACACCGATAAACCCTCTGTCGGTACTTAGCGTATGAATTTGCAAAGTCACAGTGGCCATCGGCCATTGCTGAATCTGAAAATCGAGCGTGTCCCAGAAAAAGTTGCCGGTCAGATCTTCCAGGTACTGCAAATAACTCAAAGTGGCGAAAAAATCGCCCTGGAATTCAATAACCAAACCATGTGAGAACACTTGCCCGCCCAGCTGAGACTCTTGCAAAGTAGAATCACCTGACGCCTGCTGATTGGCACCTATCGCCAGAGGCACTGCTTCAACATTGTTAAAACTGACCAATTGCAAGCCATCTTGGCGCTCCAGCACCGAAGTCAGCATCGTGGTCATCTGTGCTGGCGTAACCAGATCACCTGCCAAAGAATTGATCTCACCATCAATCGCTTCTTGCTGACGTGTCAGAAACTGAATTCGCTCGATAGCAAATTGGCTTGGGTCCTCATCGCTTTGTGCCTGCATGTTATTGTAAGCAGTACGTTGTGCGGCAATCTGCCGGGATACACTGTTAATCTGTGCCTGCGCAGAATCGATCTCTGCACGTATCGGATCGAAGCCGAACGTCAACCAAACCATAAACACTGCAGCGCAAAACGCTGCCAGTATCAGCACTTTCTCTGCCGGTTTGCGCGTCTCGAGGTTTTTGCCCAGACGCTCCAATGGTTTTTTGAATCTGGCAATCATTGCGTCGAACTCAATGTAAAACTGAAAAAATCACTCGTGACGTCGCCGCGTGAAATCGACGAATTAAAATTCATGTTACGCAGCGGGCTGCGGCCCTGCTCGATATTGCCCACGTAACGCGGCACGGTCGCCGAGTCAATAACGCTGCCAGTGATACGCACACCTTCACCGCCCCTGGTAATGGAAAACGCATTCAGACTGATGCCGTCGCTACTGGCCCGCGCCAAATCCTTGAAAAATTCCGAGAACCCATCCACGTTACCCAACTTGGTCTGAGACAAGTAGTTGCGTATTTGCTGGCTTGCGTTTAAACGCGCTTCAGCCCGATCAAGCCGCTCTACCAGTGCCGTGTTTTGTGAACGCCTGGCCAATTCATCACCCAATTCATCAGTCCGAGCTGTCTCTTCAGCCAGCGTGATACGCAACTGCTCTAACTCGCCGGTGAGCTGCCAGCGACTAAAAACATTGAATGCCGACACCAACACAAGCACCCCAATCAGGCCGCCAACGATTTGCAGCATGCGTGGTGCGGTCAACGGGTCTTTGCTGACTCTGAATTCGGGCAAATAAAGATTAATTTGCTGTTGCATCAGGCTGCTTCCTGCTCATCTTTATCGTCGTCTGATCGTGCCTGCTTCTTGCTGCCGCGCAACGTGGCGCCAATGGCAGCAAATGCGCTCTGCTGTAGCTCAGGCGTCAATTCAACAGCGCTATCCAACTCATCGGCCAAGCTAAAATTGGCCACTTTCGCCGCCAGCATGCCATCGAGCTCAGCGGCAATATCCCCACTGTCATCAGGGCGCTCGGCCAATACAATGCGGGTAATCTGGCTGCACCCCATTTGGCTTTCGTAGTAATCCAGAGAGCGCTGAATCTCCAGCACCAATCGATCTTTCAATCCTTCCCAGGCGGGCGACTGCATCACACCCGCTTCAAGTTGAGTGTTAATGCGGCGGGTCAGATACAGATCGCCACCTTGGGAGATATTCATGGTGCTACCGGTGCGGCGCAGATCCATGAAGGCAACGCCGTTGTCATCGGCGATATAGCGCCTGGCAATGTTGCTCATTGCCAGCTCGGGTATATCAATCACTGCCAGCTCCAGCCCCGCATCGGCGACCATGCTGATAATTGACCGCACACGAGAAATCGGGGTTGCCACGGCATACACCATCTCGCGGCCACGGTAAGCATCATCGGGTACCTGAAATACATCGATTGCCGCGTCCTCTGGCTTGATATCCATGAGATCCTTGATTTTCCAGCGCACGGCAGCACGCAGCTCTTCCGGCTCCACGTTTGGCGCTTCGACGAGATGCAAATGGTAATCTTTGGGACTGAGGACGTAGCTGACCTGCTGATTCTCCAGCTCAAGGTCTTTGACCAGCTGATTTAACAGCTTGCCAGCATTTTTTGGGGAATCCAGAGGTACTGACTGGCATTGCAGTAGCACCGGCGAACCATTGCGGTCATCCAGTTGGGCAATTGCCAGCCGATCGGGGTGTATAACCATCCCGACCCGGCTTGTCGATTTGCGCTGCTTGCTGAAAAACCGCATTTTCACCCGCTGTGGTTGTTGGCTCGACTTGCACTATTTGTACAGATCGAAGCCAATATTTAGTGTTTTGAACGCTTTGTTGCATCAACTGCACTTCTGCGACTCGTTTATAATCCCGATCGAAATACGATTCTTACAGAATCTCAGGCGCTTCTACGCAACTGCATGAGCGAAACTTTAGAGAATCCCTTAAGGAGTATCGTTTAAGGCCCTCAATTCTAAAACAAAGTGGGTTAACTGACGGGATAAACTAGGGTAAGTATGGAGCCTGTATGATCCGAGGCTTGCGGCCTGAATTTTACGCGGGTCAAAGCCGGGAAAAAACCGCATTGTTTCACTACGTAAATCTACCCTGAAACCCGCCATTTAAGCGGAAACTAGCCACTGGAAACTCTACATTGATCAATATTGTTCTGTATCAACCCGAAATCCCGCCAAATACGGGAAATATCATTCGTCTGGCCGCCAATACCGGGGCAACGCTACATCTAATCAAACCACTGGGTTTTACTCTGGACGATAAAAAGCTACGCCGGGCCGGACTGGACTACCATGAATTTGCCGGCATTCAAAATCATGATGACTGGTCATCATTCCGGGAATTTGCAGAGGGAAAGCGAGTGCTAGGACTCTCCACGAAAGGGCAAGCAAGTTACACGGACGTAGTATTTCAAGCTGAAGACTTTCTGGTCTTTGGGCCGGAAACCCGCGGCTTGCCTGAGGATATTCGGCACGAGATCGGAACTGAGTACTTGTTGCGAGTGCCAATGAAAGCCAACAGCCGCAGCCTCAATCTGAGTAACACTGCAGCTGTTGTGGTCTACGAAGCCTGGCGTCAGCTAGGCTTCACAGACAGCATTTAGCCTTTAACGTTGCAGCCTTACTGAACTGGCTCTGAAGGGGCTTCACCCGCTTCGCCACCGGCCGCCTGTTGCGCTGCCGCCTGCTTCTGCTGGGCGTACAATGCTTCGAAGTTGATTGGCGACAACATCAGGGCCGGGAAACTACCCTTGGTGACCAGCGCATCGATAGCTTCGCGGGCATACGGGAACAGGATGTTCGGGCAAACCACCGCCAGCAACTGCTCGAGCTGCTCGTCACTGAAGTCTTTGGCAGTGAATATACCCGCCTGATGAACCTCAACCAGAAACGCTGGCTGTTCGTCCAGCTGCGCTTCTGCGGTCAGCACAAGAACCACTTCATAGACACCATCCTGCACCTTGTTGCTGCGCGTCTTGATGTCGAAGTTGATCTTGGGCTGCCACTGGCTCTGGAATACAGCCGGGCTGCGTGGCGACTCAAACGAAGAATCTTTTAAATAGATTCGCTGCAAGGCGAACTGTGGACCTTCTGCTTGTTGTTGACCGGCACCTGCCGCTGCTTCGGTTGTTTGGTTCTGCTCATTCTCTGCCATGTTAATTCCTATGCATGTCTATCAACTAAAATCACGCCGGCTGTCATAGCATTACTGACAGCCAAGCGAAGTATTATTTCTGCACCAGTGGGAGTGATTGCGCCTTCCACTCGCTGACGCCACCGGAAAGCTTGTACACTTCCGAATGCCCCGCCTCCTGAAGCGTCTTGATTGCCTCGGCGGAATGTTGCCCCATCTTGCAATAGACGATCACGGGCTTGTCCTGATATTTCTTCAGCTCGTTCAGACGCTGCTTGAGCTTTATCAGTGGAATATTGATGGCGTCGACTATATGCCCTGCCTCAAATTCCTTTTTCTCGCGCACATCCACTACCACAGCATCCTTGCGGTTAATCAGCATGACGGCCTGTTGCGGCCCGACACTGGCTCCGCCAGTACGCTGGTGATACAGAATGATGGCGGCCAGTGCTGCCAACCACAAGGTGGAAAGTAACCAGTGGTTGCCTAAAAATTCTACAAACTGCGCCATGTCACTCCTGATCCTGGATGCGCGCCAAGCAAATTCCCGCCTGTTTTATGCGGGAGCTGGCCAGAAAAGGGGAGCAGTATACACGTGTCGAGCGAGCTTAAGAAGCGCAAGCTTGCGCCACATGACAGGCCAATCCCGGCCTGAAGCATGCTGACGCGGGTCGCGTCATGGCGTGCTTTCGGCCATAATGGCGATTCGCTTTTCAACCCAAGCACGCAAGGATTCTTCTCAGCAAATGAGTACGCGAAAAACAGCCCTGTTACTTATCCTCGATGGCTGGGGATACCGTGAAGATACGGATTCGAATGCCATTCATGCCGCCCACACACCCGTCTGGGATTCCCTGTGGAGTCAGCGGGCACACACCCTTATCGATACCTCCGGTTTATCTGTGGGATTGCCAGAAGGGCAGATGGGCAATTCTGAAGTCGGGCACATGAACCTCGGCGCAGGGCGGGTTGTCTATCAGAGCCTGACGCGTATCGACAAAGATATTGCCGAAGGCACGTTTTATAAAAATCCGGTTTTGACCGAGGCGGTCGACAAAGCGCTCGAAGCTGAAACGGCACTGCACGTCATGGGTCTCATGTCGCCTGGCGGCATTCATAGTCACGAAGAGCAAATCATGGCCATGTTAAAGCTGGCTGTGGACAAAGGCGTCAAGCGCGTCTATTTGCATGCCTTTCTGGATGGCCGCGATACACCGCCACGCAGCGCACTGCCATCGCTGCAGCGCGCCGAGGAATTTTTGCTCGATGCCGAGCGAGGCCGCGTTGCCTCTATCGTGGGCCGCTTCTTCGCCATGGATCGTGACAATCGTTGGGACCGTGTCAAGCCAGCCTATAAATTGTTAAGCGAAGGCAAGGCCGAATTCACCTGCGATGATGTCGAAGCCGGCCTGGCAGCAGCGTACGCCCGCGGCGAAGATGACGAGTTCGTGCAAGCGACCAATATCCGCACCAATGGCGATGAAGATGCCTTTATCGACGATGGCGATGTTGTGGTGTTCATGAATTTCCGTGCCGACCGCTCACGGGAAATTACCCGCGCGTTTGTCGATGATGAATTCGAAGGCTTCAGCCGCAGCTCCCGGCCAATGTTGGGCGACTTTGTCATGCTGACTGAATACGCCGCCGACATTGACACCAGCTGTGCGTATCCACCGGAGAAGCTCGACAACGTCATGGGCGAGTATCTGGCCAGCCTGGGCAAAACCCAATTACGTATAGCCGAAACTGAAAAGTACGCACATGTCACTTTTTTCTTCAACGGCGGCCGTGAAGAACCCTTCGATAAAGAAGATCGTGAGCTAATCCCTTCGCCACAAGTCAAAACCTACGACTTACAGCCAGAGATGTCGGCTGTTGAAGTCACTGACAAACTGGTCGCAGCGATCAGTTCTGGCAAATACGACGCCATCATTTGCAATTACGCCAATGGCGATATGGTGGGTCATACCGGCGATTTTGACGCTGCCGTCAAAGCCGTGGAAGCTGTCGATGCGTGCCTTGGGCGCATCGTCGAAGCTATCGAAGACAACGACGGCGAGCTACTCATTACTGCCGATCACGGCAATGTCGAACAGATGCGCGACGCCAGTACAGGCCAACCTCTAACCTCACACACTAACGGACCCGTCCCACTGGTTTATGTGGGTGATACCGGCATGCAATTCACCGGCAATGGCAGTCTGTGCGACCTGTCACCTACCTTATTGGCATTACTTGGAATTCCCGTACCAAAAGAGATGACTGGCAAGGTCCTGCTGGGTGAACCTGACAGTCAGGTTCAGGCAGCCAGCTGACCGGTTACGCAGCGACGGTGTTGCAACGTCTCATTTCACAAGCCTCACAATTCGCAAAAGCCTCGCATGTCTCACAAGTGTTTCGGGGACTGCTCTTTGCCCTGCTCTGCACATCGTCGTCAGGGCAGGACGAGAACCAAACGCGCGAGGAGCTGGAGTCTGTCGCCTCAGCAATCGACAGCATTCAATCCTGGCTATCCGATGCCAACGAACAGCAATCCCGCGAGGAGCAACAATTGCGAGAAGCAGAGTTGCAAGTCAGCGCAGTCAGACAGCGTCAAGATGAATTACAACGCCAGATTGCTGTAACGCAAGCAGAGCTGGAAACGCTGTCCGACCGACAGGCCGCGCTGAACTCTGAAAAAGAACGCCTCAGTCAAGCGCTGGCCGATGTGATGCGCGCGCTCTATATCACTCGCGACGACAACACGCTAAAGCTGATTCTCAATCAACAAGATCCAAATGAGGCAGCGCGAATCCTGCACTATGCCAATGTCTATTCAGCCCATCAGATAGAACAGCTGACGGCGTTTAATCAAACGCTGCGAGAACTCGATAGCGTCAACGATGAGCTCGCACGCCAATTGCACGAGCTGGATAGCCAACAAAGCGAACTGGCCACGCAGGCACAAGCGTTGGAAGCCGCTCAGCAACAACGCGCCAGTGCACTGGCAGCGCTGAATGCTGACATTGCCAATCGCAGCTCGGAACTGGAGCAGCTCGAAGTCAATCAAGCCGAATTACAGGCACTATTGGACGAGATTATTCGCGCCATGGAGGGCATCAGCTCTTTTGCCGACGTACCGCCCTTTGCTGACCAACGTGGCCGCCTGCCCCTGCCCGTGGATGCCCGCATTAGCAGCGCGTTTGGCTCACCATACGGCGGAGGCAGCCTGAACCGTCAGGGCATTATTCTCAGTAGTAGTGTCGGCTCCCCGGTGCGCGCTGTGCACGCTGGCCGCGTCGTATTCGCGGATTGGTTGCGCGGGGCCGGTCTTCTGGTAATCGTTGACCACGGCGATGGTTTCATGAGCCTGTATGGTGCCAATGAAGCGTTATCCGCCGAAGCCGGGCAATGGGTTGATCGTGGCGACGTCATTGCCACCTCAGGCAGCGCCAGCCAGAACAGCGAACCCGGGCTCTATTTCGAGATTCGTCAGGCCGGCCGTCCTGTGGATCCGGTCAACTGGATCGCCCGCTAACTACGCAACCAGCCTTGAAAAACAACCACTTGAGCGCAATCTCTGCAAGTATGGCCGGGAACTGCCTGCCGGTGTTTGCCAAATTCTGTAGAAACTGATTCCATACAGTCTTCGTATAACAGTTATAGTAGTAGAGTCATCTCAGGCACAACCCAGCGACAATACGCTGCGAACTCCGTATTCCGGACTCCAACCCGGCCGAGTCTGCCAGCCAGTCGACTCACGCATTCACGTAGGACAGTATTATGAATCTCACTTGCCGCCTTAGTCGTGGTCTGATTGCATCGGGCCTGGCCTTCAGTTTGCTGGCTCCAATTTCCGCTTCAGCACAGCAATCCCCTGAAGCGGCGCTACCGTTGCCACTGGACGAAGTCCGGATGTTCACGGAGGCATTGGAGCGCATTCGTCGCGCTTACGTTGAGGACATCGACGACCGCACGTTGCTGGAGAATGCGATTCGCGGCATGTTGTCCGGATTGGATCCTCATTCTGCCTATATGGCCGGCAATGACTACGAAGCCTTGCAGGAGACAACCAGTGGCGAATTTGGTGGTCTTGGCGTAGAAGTTGGCCGTGAAGATGGTTATATCAAAATCATCGCCCCGATCGATGACACACCGGCCGACCGCGCCGGCATTCAATCCGGTGACTTTATCATCGCCATAGATAATCAACCTGTGCGTGAACTGCTGCCCGAAGAAGCGGCCAATCGCATGCGCGGCGAACCCGGCACAGAAGTCACAGTCACCATCTCCCGCGAAGGCGTGGAACCATTCGATGTCACTATAGTCCGTGAAGTCATCTCCATCGCCAGCGTGCGCAGCATGATGCTCGAAGATGGCTATGCCTATTTGCGCGTCTCTCAATTCCGCGTCAATACCGGTGACGAAGTAGTCGAAGAAATTGAATCACTGTATGAAGAACATGGCGAATTAAAAGGCATGGTCATGGATTTGCGTAATAATCCTGGCGGCGTGTTGCAAGCCTCAGTGAAAGTCGTAGATGCCTTCATCGATGACGGCCAGATTGTCTATACCAAAGGCCGCATGGAGGGCAATGATCTGAACTTCGATGCCACTATCAATACCATTGCCCCGGATATTCCGCTTGTTGTGCTAATCAATAATGGCTCTGCATCGGCTTCGGAAATCGTCGCCGGCGCACTCCAGGATCATGGCCGCGCCATCATTATGGGCACCCAGAGTTTTGGCAAGGGTTCAGTGCAAAGCGTTCTGCCACTGGATGACAAACGCGCGATTAAACTCACCACCTCGCGTTACTACACGCCTAGTGGTCGTTCTATTCAGGCACAAGGCATCGTACCTGACATCGAAGTCGATGATGCTTTCGTCACAAGGCGGTCGCGTAGCGTCGCGCAATACAATGAATCGGATTTGCAGGGCCATCTTGAAAACGAAGCTGGCACTGAAGAAGTAGAAAGTAATGAAGAGATGCGTGAAGCGCTGATCAGCGCCGAAGAAGTGCTGGTAACCGACTACCCACTGAACGAAGCACTGAACGTACTCAAAGGCATCAATGCCTTTAAACCGCGCAACCCCGTCGGCTCAGCAAGCACGTTTGCACAGCGCGAAGACTAGTATCGCTTAGAGCCGGACTTCAATGCCCTGCTCAGCCATATAGGTTTTCGCTTCCTGAATAGTGTATTCCTGAAAGTGAAAAATGCTGGCGGCCAACACGGCGTCAGCTTCACCCAGCAGAACTCCTTCGGCAAGATGCTCGAGATTCCCCACGCCTCCTGAAGCAATAATCGGCACGCGAACCGCGCTGCTCACCGCCTTGTTAAGCGCCAGGTCGAATCCTTTTTTGGTGCCATCGCGATCCATGCTGGTCAGCAGGATCTCCCCAGCGCCATATCCCACCATACGTTTCACCCACTCGATCGCATCCAGCCCGGTTGGCTTGCGCCCACCATGGGTAAAGATTTCCCAGCGCGGCTCGTCACCTTCTGACGAGACTCGCTTGGCATCGACAGCTACGACTATGCACTGCGAACCAAAGCGTTCAGCAGCCTGACGCACAAACTCTGGATTGACCACTGCCGCCGTGTTGATCGCCACTTTGTCCGCACCGGCATTGAGCATGGTGCGAATGTCTTCGAGAGTGCGAATACCGCCACCTACCGTTAATGGAATAAATACTTGCCCGGCAATCGCGCTGACAGTATCGACTGTCGTGCCACGGTCTTCATGGCTGGCGGTAATGTCCAGGAAAGTGATTTCATCCGCACCGGCGTCGCAATAACGTTTCGACACTTCGACCGGATCGCCGGCATCGCGGATATCGAGAAATTGCACGCCTTTGACTACCCGACCCTTGTCGCAATCGAGGCAGGGAATAATACGTTTGGCCAGTCCCATAAGCGCTGTTAACCCTCTTCCCGGTCGCAGTATTTTTGCGCTTCGGTCAGGTCGAGGCTGCCTTCATAGATAGCGCGCCCGGTAATAACACCCATGATGCCGGCACCGCCGGCGGTCCGGGCCGCTTCCTTGATATCAACAATGTCGCCTAACTTGGCGATGCCGCCAGAGGCAATCAGTGGCACAGCCGATTGCTTGGCCAACTCAACAGTCGCTTCAATATTCGCGCCCTGCATCATGCCATCGCGATCAATGTCGGTATAGACGATGGCTTCGACACCATAGTCGGCGAATTGGCGCACCAGATCAATGGCATCCACTTCAGACACATCGGCCCACCCTTCAGTGGCCACCTTGCCAGCCACAGCATCCAAGCCGACGATAATCTTGCCGGGGAATTGCGCACAGGCATTGCGCACAAACTCGGGGTCTTTCACCGCCGCTGTGCCGATAATCGCGTAGCTCACACCGGCATCCAGATAGAACTGAATACTGTCCAGATCGCGAATACCCCCGCCAATCTGAATCGGCAGGTTCGGGCAGTGCTTGGCGATCTCGGTAACGATCTCGGCGTTTACTGGCGTACCTGCGAACGCCCCGTTCAAATCAACAATGTGTAAACGTCGCGCGCCTGCGGCGACGAATTTTTCGGCCTGGGCAACCGGGTTGTCATTGAAGACCGTAGAGTCTTCCATCCGCCCCTGTCGCAGGCGAACACATTGACCATCTTTTATATCAATCGCTGGAATGACGATCATGATTCTTCTCGTTCAGGCCGCAGCCTTTGTTCAGTTATTCATTTAAAAATATTTGGCAATTCTATCTGCTCGCAAAACACGGACAATATGCCAAGCTACTCATCACTGCCATTCCACAGCAGAAAATTTCGCAACAGCGTAAGACCGACTGTCTGACTTTTCTCCGGATGGAATTGCGTGGCAAAAATGTTTTTCTCGGCCAGCGTGGCAACCAGTTCCTTGCCGTAGACGCTGCGCCCGGTCACGATTGCTTCGCTGGCAGCTTCGACATAATAGCTATGCACGAAATAAAACCGGCTACCGTCGGGAATGTCTTTCCACAAAGGATGTGCTTGGGTCTGTTGCACTTCGTTCCAACCCATGTGCGGTACTTTCAATCGGCCTCCGCGCTCATCTCGCAGATCATCGCCGAAGTAGCGCACCTGACCATCGATAAAGCCCAGACAATCGACACCGTTATTTTCTTCACTGCGTTGCATCAGCGCCTGCATGCCAACACAGATCGCCAGGACCGGTTTGGACTTCATGGCATCGGCAACAATCTCACCGACATTGAGACGATTGATCTCCGCCATGCAGTCGCGAATAGCGCCCACGCCGGGGAAGATAACCCGGTCGGCATCGGCAATAATCCGGGCATCGGCGGTAACCTGCACATCTGTCTCAATACCGGCTTCCCGGCCAACATGCTCCATGGCCTTGGCCACCGAGTGCAAATTACCCATACCATAATCAATGATCGCGATCTTGTTCATTGTCGGTTCCATACTGCACCGGAATATACGCTGGCAAGTCGATTGCGCGAGACGCACAAACCAGTCTCGCCTGGATGCGATACTGGAATGGGCAAAGTGACGGTTACCAGCATGATCAATCTGTTCGCCGCAGAACAGGCGAATAAAAGTTGTCGACGTTCATGTCGCCCTAAAGGCTTCCTTTGGTCGAGGGGATGACTCCGGCCTGACGCGCATCCAATTCGACTGCCATGCGCATCGCGCGGCCAAAGGCCTTGAAGATAGTCTCAATCTGGTGGTGCGCGTTCTTGCCGCGAATATTGTCGATGTGCAGCGTCACTAACGCATGGTTTACGAAGCCCTGAAAGAATTCGTAGAACAAATCGACGTCGAAATTGCCCACAGTGCCTTTCACGAACGGGCAATGGAATTCCAGACCGGGGCGGCCGGAAAAATCAATGACAACCCGCGACAAGGCCTCATCCAGCGGCACATAAGCATGGCCGTAACGACGGATGCCGGTCTTGTCCAGCGCCTTGTTCATGGCCTGCCCAAGTGTGATACCAATGTCTTCCACCGTGTGATGGGCATCGATATCCAGGTCACCGGTCGCGCGGATATGCAAATCAACCAGACCATGACGCGCAACCTGATCCAGCATGTGATCAAGAAAAGGTAAGCCAGTCTCAACGTCCAGCTTGCCAGTTCCGTCCAAATCCAGAGAAACCGTAATCTGGGTTTCCTTGGTATTGCGTTCTACCGTCGCCTGGCGTGGGGATTGAGCCGGAGCGGAATCGCTCAAATCGTTCATGGGGAGGCCTGCGTTCAGAAAAGCCCGCATTATAATGCCCGGCCCGGCTAAGGGAAAGCGGCGCTGCCGTTCATTTGCTGCACTTACAGATGCTGCAAAGGTGCATGATTGGCGGGGTTTCGATACACTTCAGAAGTCGGAAGCCGTGGTCTACAAAGGCTTGCAGGCAACTAACCGGGGATACTACTGCCTGACACGAGTTACCGGGCAGCGGTGCTGAGCAGAAAGTCCTGAACGTGATTAGCCATATCCGGAGCTTAATCCCAACTCCGACAGCCCCTATTGAGAGCAGTAAAACGTAGCGAATAGTAATGAAAATCCTGTTTCGAATATTGATTGTGTTCTTTCTGTTCATAGTCGTGGCCATTGGCGCCGGGTTCTACTTCATCAATAGTGGCCAGTACCGGTCGCTGATTGAAGATGCAGTAGCAGATAACACAGGCTACGAGCTGACTATCGCTGGCGATGTCGCCCTGGACATGTTCCCTACTTTTGGTCTGACCCTGAATGATGTGCGCCTGCGTAACCCCGGCGCACGCCAGGAACTGCTTTCCACATCCAATGTGGTTCTGCGACTCAATGTCCGCGAATTGTTTGCCGGTCGTTTACTGGTTGAGGAGTTGGTTGCGCGAAACTTCCATACCAACTACTACATTGATGCCGAAGGTAACTCGAGCTGGGCAATGTCCGGCTCATCGAGCGATGGGCGTACGCCAAATACAACTGAGTCAGAAACGAGTGACGGTGACAACGATGATCTGGTGAACTTTTCCATCGAGCGCATCAGTATCGAAAACATGAACATCGACTATCAGGATATCTCCCAAGGTGTGCGCTACCAGATCGCCAATTTCAATCTCGAAAGCCAGGACACGAATCTGGCTGGACGCCCCTTCGAACTCGCTATCGATTTTGATTTCGAAAACAATGGCATGAGCGAACCAGTGCCGCTGAGCCTGCGCAGCAATGTGATTGCCGATCTCAACAATGGCACTATCAACCTGAATAATTTGCAGTTCAGCGTGACGCCGCTATTGGTCCAAGGCGAGGTGTCCATCGTCAACTTTGATCGCAACATGCAATTCAGCGGCAATCTAAGAGCCGATTCATTCGATGTGCGCGGGCTACTCCAAACCTTCGCCGTTCTGGATGCCGATACCAGCTTCTCACAACCAGCACTTAACGCCGAGCAAATGGCCGCCTTCGCTGTGGAATTCAGCGGCAACGAAAGCGAAGCCACCATCCCTGATTTCCAACTCAATCTTGGCGGCGCTGATGTGAATGCCAACGGTAGCATTCGCTTCGCCTCCGATCTGGCACCAATGAATATCAGCTACAGCCTGATGGCAGGCGACATTGATTTAACGCCCTTTATGTCGACCGGCGAAGAGCCGACCGATGCCGCCGCAGAACCAGCGCCATCCGGCGAAACCGAGCTACCGGTTGAGTTATTAAGCAGCATGGATCTGATCGGTTCGGCGTCCATAGCCTCTTTGACCATGGGCGATTTCCGCTTTGACGATATCAATGTGTATACCAACATCGAAGACAGTGTGCTGGATATCGAGGTCACGCCAGTGTCTGCATTCGCTGGCACCCTGGCCGGATCAGTTCGACTTAATGCGCGCAGCACAACACCTACGCTGGAATCACAACTGACCATCAATCAGTTCAATCTGGTAGACCTGTCACCGGCGTTATCCAGGTTCAACAGTTTTGCCGGGCTGCTTAACCTGGAAGCCAGCCATAGCGCACAAGGCGCAACAATGAGCGAACTATTGGCGTCACTGGGCGGCGCTACAACGTTTAATGTTGCGAACAGCTCCATTGATATCACCATGGTTAAACAAGTGTTCACGGCCATTGCCGCACTGAGCCCTGCTGGCGACACCATACAACAGTGGCCCGACGTGGTTCGCTTCAATGAATTGGGAGGTTACCTCACGTTCAATGAAGGCTTGCAAGCCAATCAGGACATCAAGGTGCGCATGGACAACTTCGACATTACTGGTAGCGGCGGGATCAATCTTGCCGAAGGCAGTTTCGATTACGACTTGCTGTTCACTTTGCTCGGTGCCCCGCAAGTGCAAACCATCCCGGTCGGCGAACGATTCCAGGATGTCTCCTGGCCGGTGCAGTGCAATGCCGCTTTTTCAGCGCCTGTCAGTCAATACTGTGGCCCTGATTTCAGTCAGGTGCGGCAGATATTCACTCAACTGGGCACCGCTGCCGCGCGCAGCCGGCTCGAAGAAGTCATCACTGATCAGGTACCAGAAGACATTCAGGATTCGGCCCGCGGATTGTTGCGCAATCTGCTCAACTAAGCCCCTGTTTCTGCAACTGTCACCTAGCCAAAAGCCATGATCGCTATCAGTAAAACGGTATGAACCGCTTCGCCCGCCAAGTACTCAAGTGGTTTGACGAACACGGCCGTCACAATCTCCCGTGGCAGGAGAACCGCACGCCCTACCGGGTCTGGCTTTCCGAAATCATGCTACAGCAGACTCAGGTCAGCACCGTCATCCCCTACTACCAGCGCTTTATGCAAGAGTTTCCGGATGTGCAATCCCTGGCAGCAGCCGACACCGACCGGGTTCTGCATCTATGGACAGGACTGGGCTATTACGCCCGCGCCCGCAACCTGCACAAGGCAGCGCAGCAGGTAGCAACACAACACGATGGCCAATTCCCCAACACCGTCACCGAACTGGAAACCCTGCCCGGCATAGGCCGCTCCACGGCTGGCGCCATCATCGCCCTGGCCAGCAACAAACGGGCCACGATCCTCGACGGCAACGTCAAGCGAGTGCTGACCCGCTACCACGCCATAAATGGCTGGCCAGAGAAGACAGCGATCAAACAGCAACTGTGGGAAGTCGCCGATGAGCTAACGCCCCACCAGCGCGTGGCTGACTACACGCAAGCCATGATGGATCTGGGTGCAACGGTGTGCACACGCAGCAAACCGGCCTGCGCGATCTGCCCGGTCAACAAGCATTGTCAGGCCAGAATTCAAGACTTGACCGCCGACATCCCCGGCAAGAAGCCGAAGAAAACCTTGCCAGTCAAAACCGTCACCATGTTTATTCTCAGCAACGCCAATGGCGAGATATTACTGGAGAAGCGTCCTCCCACCGGTATCTGGGGCTCGCTCTACAGTTTGCCAGAGGGGCAGTCCGCCGATGACTTGCCGCACTTTCCTGACGTGACGGTGCAGACATCGACAGCAGAGATTTTGCCTGGCCTGCGCCACACCTTTTCCCACTATCATCTGGATATTGCTCCCGTTCTGCTGCAAACCACCAGTAAAGCCGGGACGGTTGCTGATTCCGATCGCTGGCTCTGGTACCCTCTGGACCACTCCGTAAAAGTTGGTCTGGCCGCTCCCGTCAAGAAGCTATTGACCGAGCTTAAAGACCGCCAGTAACTGCGGACCCTATTCAAACGCAACACAACGAGGACCCGCCATGACCCGCATGGTGCATTGCAAGAAATACAACAAAGAACTCCCCGGCCTGCCAGTACCGCCCTATCCCGGCCAGAAAGGCCAGGAGATCTTCGAATCCGTCTCCCAACAAGCCTGGCAGGAATGGCAGAAGCAGCAGACCATGCTGATCAATGAAAAGCAGCTCAACATGATGGACCCCGACGCCCGAAAGTACCTGCTGGAAGAGATGGACAAGTTCTTCAATAACGAGGAATTCGACAAGGCCGAAGGCTACGTCCCGCCAGAGGAGTAATTCACTCGCATTTCTTGACTAATAAAGGCCGTACAGGTTTAATACGCGGCTCGTTTGGCAGGCCACCGCTCTATTCTGGCCTCTCTTAACCAAACGAAAATGGCTTCAGTCGCCCAATCACAACTTGTTTTTGGGCGTCGCGAGCGAAGGAGAGACGAGGCAAGACTGAATTTCTCCAGTGACGATTTAGAGCGTCACGAGCGCAGCGGAGACGAGGCAAATGCCAAATCGAGCGAAGGAGCTTACATTAGTAAGTGACTAAGCGAGATATTGGCATTTAACGAAGTATCCGCAAGCGCAGTAGCTATAAATGCCCAGGTAGCTCAGTCGGTAGAGCAGAGGACTGAAAATCCTCGTGTCGGTGGTTCGATTCCGCCCCTGGGCACCATACACAAACAGCCTCGCTTTCAGCGGGGCTTTTTTGTGTTTGGAGTTCAGGGGTTGGATGAGAATCACCGATGTGGTTCGACCGATTGCGAAGCAATCAGCAACGAGCGCGCCAGCGCGAAGCCCGCAGGGGGCAAACAGGCCTAAGCCTGTTTGGATTCTTCCGCCCCGAGCCGCCATCTCCTACCCAAACAACTGCACCAGTTTCAGCGGGGCTTTTTTGAGTTTGGAGTTCAGGGGTTGGATGAGAACCACCGATGTGGTTCGACCGATTGCGAAGCAATCAGCATCGAGCGCGCCAGTGCGAAGCCCGCAGGGAACTCCCCTTTCTTACTGACACCAGATCCGGCGCTTTGACAACGCCGATGCTCGAGCATATCTGTTGCCAGACTCAATCGAAGGAGAATCAAAGCAATCTGCACCCTTTAACCCGGTTAACTGGTCAGCCCCAACAAATGGGCAAGACCACACTTATTTTTCCAAAAAATCCGTTAGAATGTCCTATCTATTGAATTGTCATTGCCAAGCCTGAAGGACTGACCCTGTGAACAAGCTCTACAAATTTGCCGAAACCCCTTATTTCTGGCTCACCGGCCTGTTTTACCTGCTGCTGATGGAAGGTATCGCATTGTTTTACCAGTATGGTCCAGGAATGTGGTATCCCTGCGCGCTATGCGTTCAAGTGCGGGCCTGGGTGGCCGGCGCCATCATCTTCGCACTGCTGGGGCTGATCAAGGCAAAAGACTTCTGGTGGCGCTGGATGGCTCTGACTCTGACAATCAGCATGATGGCCGGGGCGCTCTATACCACTTACTACGCGTACGGTGTTGAGCAAGGCACGGTTATTTCCAGTTGCAGTATGGGAGCTGGTTTTCCTCAGTTCATGCCTCTGGATCAGTGGATACCTTTCTTGTTTGAAGCACAGGGAATGTGTGGTCAATCTCCTGAAATGCTCTTTGGCTTCTCTATGGTTGAAGCGCTGCTCGTTACCCTGTCCTTGCCTCTGCTGGTCTTGATTTCCGCATGGGCATTGCACTTGCCCAAGATGAACAAAAACTAGATAAACTCCCTTAGCTCACCAGCACGTTTTAACGCGTTGACAGCTTCGATGTTTGAGTATATCTGTTGCTGGATCACATCGAAGTGCATGTACCGATCAAGTCAATCTATTCACTGACTATTTGGATCATTGACTCGTCCATTCTGGACTCGGGCTACGCCCAGCCTTCGGCTGTCCTAACTTGCTCTCACAAGTTGGTCCGCCCCGAGCCCCATCTCTATACTCACTTACAAACCACTGTATGTTTACTCTGACCCAATTTGTTATTTGTTACCCAATTTGTTTCTTACCCTCGATCGTAAACTACTCTTCTATAAGCACTGAAGTCGTAGCAATTTAAAATCAGTACAAGTTTTTGAGTAGCGAGACAACACCAAAAGGGTTAGGACAACGACCGGGGGCAAAGTACTTTGACGTCCAACCTCTTTCATTCAGTAATGAAGTTACATTGCCCCCTTCGTTTTAAGCAGCTGCACTCGCACGAACTTGGCCGACCAAAGTTGCCCAGTCCATGCCAAGAGCCGTGTATACCTCTTGCGCTTTGGGCGAGGCGTTGTCGCCCAGGATTTCAACAATCAGACTGGATGCATCCGCAGTAACGACACCACTTTGCGTCAACCTGATGATACCGGTCTCTCGTTTTGTCATGTTAAATGTCCCACTTGCGTCTACCGCCACATAAGCATCAAAGCCTTCTCTTACCGCGCGCATTGCAGGAAACGCCGCACAGACTTCCAGAGAAACCCCGGCAAAGATCAGTTTCTTGCGGCCGGTTGCCCGGATAGCGGCCTCCACGCGCGGATCATCCCAGGCATTCACAGTTGTTCGATCTATGAAGCTCTGTCCGGGAAGCGCTTCTTGCAACTCTGGAAAAGCCGGCCCCCAAAGGGTTTCTGCGGATGTGGTCGTAGTCACGATAGGGAGGTTGAGTGCTTGTGCTGCTTTGACCAAACCCACAACGTTGTGCTTGAGTTCAGCGATTGAATAATCGCGAACTCCTGTCATCAATCCTACCTGATGATCGACAAGAACCACTGCTGCGTTCTCAGAATTTAATGGCTGTGGATTGTGAAAATATTCGTTCATAACTGTCTCCTTTAAATTAGTGTGGTTTCGTTCAATAATTGCCTGGAATATTGCCTAGTTGACCAGCTTCATAAGCCGCTTTGATTTCCGCAATTTGCTTTCTTGACCCCATAACAAAAGGACCCTCCTGAATATAGGTTTCACCTATCTGCGCTCCATCGAACAATGCAAAATGACCAGGCTCATCCGAGGTGTTCCTGATACTGATTTCTGTCATGCCGTCAGTTTTAATTGCAACAGCTTGACCAGAAACCAAGTGCCTCATAGTTGTACCAACCACGATATCCAAGCTTCCCTTGACGGATTGAATCCAGATGCCTCGCTTGGCGTTTGAGCAATGTGCGAAGTGACCACCTGACTGGATCGTCCCATCCAGAATAGTGAG
Organism: uncultured Gammaproteobacteria bacterium; assembly: GCA_913060975.1. Taxonomy (GTDB): domain Bacteria; phylum Pseudomonadota; class Gammaproteobacteria; order Pseudomonadales; family Pseudohongiellaceae; genus UBA9145. The sequence goes on along the minus strand of CAJXVC010000007.1, from coordinate 134,644 downwards.
TCCAGTCGATGGAGAGGCGGCGCCGCGAACACCATTCGACTCACCCAACGCGATCTTCACACGATAGTCTGCGCCATTTATCACAGGCATATCTTCTGAACGGACAAGGAGTGAATCAGGTGATTCGAATCGTTTGGTTTGAGGCACATTCACGAATACTTGCAATCCGTGGATGCGCGCATTGGGTCGGGGGGATTCATCATGAACCGCACCACTACCGGCTCTGAGCCAGTACAAATCTCCGGCTTGCAGATCGAAGTCATTTCCCAATGAATCTCGATTGTGAAAAAAACCGTCACTATCCTCAAATAGCAGCGACACTGCGGACATCCCTGCATGAGGGTGTGTGCCAAACGTGGGTTCCGTCATCACATAGTGATCAACCATAACGAGAGGATCCATGACCTCTCCAATATCTTTTGCGCGAAAGCTCTCCGCCGTGAAACCACTGCCAACGACAAGGTCAGCGCCACTTACAGGCTCAGATATAAAGGTCATATGGTTCGACGTGTAGCCTTGTGACCTACCAATGCCTGAGTTGATTGCATTCATTGTTCCTATCTCCTATTGCTTAACTGAGTGGGATTAACTATAAATATGAGACAGTAGGCAGGTATATAGACATAAACAGGAATTACAATTCCATTTACAGAACAATAGAGGCGGATTTCCATGCCATCGGTCGATCTGAACGACTATTACTATTTCGTGCATGTTGTTGAAAAAGGCGGGTTTACTCGTGCTTCAGAATCCCTCGGGATTCCAAAATCACGCTTGAGCAGACACATCGTACAGCTAGAGAAGCGCCTGGATACGACTCTCATCCAGCGCACAACTCGTCAGTCAAAAATCACCGAATTCGGCACAGCGTTCTACCAACGAGCACGCGCAGTGATCGACCAGGCAGAACTCGCTGAGGCAGAGCTAAAACGGAAAAAGAACACACTATCCGGGCAGGTTTCATTAAGCTGCTCAGTGGGCGTTGCACAGTTCGCATTGAAAGAGCTTATTGCGCGCTTCATGACTGACAACCCGCAGATCACAGTTTTACAACAAGTGACTAATCAAAATATCGATTTAATCGCTTCAGGTGTTGATATGTCCATCCGCGGACATTCAGACCCACTGCCTGATTCAACATTGATACAGAGATCTTTGGCTGTGGTTGAGTGGAACTTGTTTGCTGCACCTGACTACCCGATCGATGAAATCACAAGCCCTGAAGATCTCACATCCCATCAAACACTCTCGCTTGGCTGGCAGGCACCTGCAGATCATTGGCGCTTAGAGCACAAATCGGGGGCTAAGAAAAACATACAGATTGCACCGAGACTAAAGAGCGACGACATGGTCACTCTGAAAGAAGCCGCTGGTACAGGCCTCGGCATTGTTGCTCTACCCGCCTACACTTGCAGCGATGAGTTGTCATCAGGCAAGTTGGTCAAAGTACTACCCGAGTGGCATGCAGGCCAAGCCACTCTCAGCCTTATGATGCCGCGAAAAAGTGGATTTGCGGCTCCCATCGTAGCACTGCAGGAATTTCTTCAAGCAGAGTTCGCCGATTTTGTAACAACAGATTGAAAATCCTCTGGTGATGATTCGCAACCTGGCGCGCAACTTTCGAATTCATAGCTTGTGTACTTTTCGACTTTTGCGCATTTCCGACAATCTACGCCCTTAACGACAAAGCCCTGATTATTTCCTTGCCATCCAGCTTCTTGTCATTACATTCAGTCGCTATTACAGTTGTCATATTCTCAATCCTGGAATCGGATTTCCGTAAACCAAAGCACGGCACTTCGCCGTAGAATTACCAAACGACTCACAATCAAATAAATTCGCAAACTATGGGCCAGATAACTTCACTTTTTGCGCACAAGGTCGCTGGTATCGCCAGTCAGAGCGTTGATACAGGCGCGCTGCTTGACTCGATTGGTATTAATCCAGAACTGCCTGCCGATCCATCCAAAATGATAACTGATGAAGACTATTATCTGTTTTTGGAAAGAATCGCTGATGCCGAAGAAACTGGCCATACATTGCCGCTTAGGGCCGGAAATGCAATGCGCTGTGATGATTACGGGGCATTCGGTCTGGCATGGAAGTCCGCCGCCACACTGAGGGGTTCTCTGAACCGGGCAGAACGCTATTCAAGAGTACTCACGAGTGTTGCTACACACACAGTTGAGACTGCTAAGGGTGGAGCTTTTGCCAATCTGAATCGCAAAGGCAAAAGAATAACAGGCCTAAGACTGTCCAACGAAGCGACACTCGCGAGCATGCTCACTATTGCGCAAGAAGTTATTGATGAACCAATCAAGCTATTGGGTGCCTATTTCAAGCATGCTGCGCCCAAAATAGTAAGCGACCACGAAAGGTTTTTTGGTTGCCCTGTGCATTTTTCATCTGATCGCGATGCATTACTTATTTCGCAAGAATCCCTGACCCTACCCACCAAGCTTGGCGATCCAGGAATAGCAAAGTTCTTCGATTCTCACCTTGAAACAGAGCTGGCGAAACTCGAAAATGACAGCGCATTGGGCAAGCGGGTCAAAATTCAAATATCCCACGCACTAAGTGAAGGTCTACCAACCATATCGGATATAGCCAACAAACTGGCAATGAGTGGCCGCACATTGCAGCGACGACTGTCAGATCAGGGGCACTCATTCCAAGCCTTGGTTGATGACGCAAGAAGAGAGCTTGCCGAACGTCTTCTTGCCAGCAGCAACCATTCTTTGTCAGACATAGCCTTTCTCACAGGGTTTTCTGAACAAAGCTCATTTAATCGCGCGTTTAAGCGTTGGGCCGGTCAAACTCCGCGCTCATTCCGCCTGTCAGCCCAAGGCCAATAATCCACAATAATTGGCAGCATCTGCCAAAATCTTGGCAGCGACGGTCAATAGCTCAGAGCGCGCATCTCTTAAGCTAGTCCTCAAGTTATACATCTACAACTTAGAGGAAACTAGCTATGCAAATATCTCAATCCAGCAACTTGGATCAACCCCTAACTCTGGTGATCGGCGGAACCGGCAAGACAGGTAGCCGTATTGTCGAACGCCTGAAAGCCAAAGGCGTTCCTGTTCGAGTTGGCTCTCGATCAGCAACACCTTCATTCGACTGGGACAACGAGTCAACCTGGGCCCCGGCACTTAAAGACGTGGCGTCGGTTTATATCAACTATGCTCCTGACCTGGCTGTCCCTGGCGCGACACATGCCATTCAGGGGTTGGTGAATGAAGCGGTAAAACAAGGCGTGAAGCACCTGGTGATTCTCTCTGGCCGCGGAGAAGCAGAAGCACAGGCTTGCGAGCGCATAGTTCAAAACAGCGGCGTCGACTGGACAGTCGTTCGTGCCAGCTGGTTTAACCAGAATTTCTCAGAAGGTGCCTTTGTCGACATGGTGCATGCCGGCGTGATTGCACTGCCTGCTGGAGATATCCCTGAACCATTCGTAGATGTCGATGACATCGCTGATGTTGCGGTTGCCGCACTCACAGAACCAGGTCACTTTGGGGAAGTTTATGAACTAACTGGCCCACGACTAATGACCTTTGCGGATATAGCAAATGATCTGTCCCAAGCACTTGATAAAGAGATTCAATATCAAGAGCTCACTCATGAAGAGTTCGTAGGCGGCATTAAGGCATCCGGTGCGCCCGCAATTGTAGTTTGGATGATGGACTATCTTTTCACCACCGTTCTAGATGGCCGCAATAGCTCATTGTGCGATGGTGTACAACGCGCTCTCGGCAGAGAACCAAAAGATTTTCGAGACTATGCGATAGAAGTCGCCAAGACCAATGTATGGAGGGCAGCAGCATGAGCAAACTAATTGCTACACAGCTAACCCTCAATGGTTGGGTAGCTGTATTGATTGGAAGTTTTATTGTATTTGAGCCGGTCAATATGCTCAGTGGCTATGGGCTGCAGCCAAACTTATCACCCGCACTCATGTCGGAGCTTAGATCACCCGGTGGCTTGCTCTTCGCTTGCGGGCTGGTTATCGCGCATAGCGCACTAGCGGCTGACAATTACGAGAGAGGGCTAAAGCTATCAACAATGGTATATGGCGGCTACGGCATTACCAGACTTCTAAGCATCGTAGTTGATGGTGAGCCAGCAGTCGACATAATGCTGGCAGCCGCTATCGAAATCGCCCTACTACTATTATCTGGATTAGCCCTGTTGAAGCTTAACAGGAACCCAGATGCAGCCTATGCCAACTAGGAGATAGCGATGACTTTCCATTGGACTCTCTATTTTTGCTTGTTCCTGGGACTCTGGAGTGCCTTGGTAGCCGGTGTATTCAAAGCATTCTCAGAATTCATTATGTCTGGATTACTCCGGACCAATCCCGCGGCAGGTATCGAATCCATGCAGCAGATCAACATCACAGTACTGCGCACGGAATTTGTATCAGCATTGATTTCAATTTCGGTGTTCTCCACTGCTTTTGCTGGATATGCCTTGTTTACATTCGAGGGCGCGAGCGCAGTTGTGATTGTGCTCGCAGCCGCCGTCTACTTGCCTTCTGTTTTTCTGGTCACGGTTCTTGGCAATGTTCCTATGAACAAGAAGCTAGAAAAGATGGATCCTCATTCACTTCGAGCTGTTGATTACTGGAATGAATACGGCGTGAAGTGGACCAGACTAAATCACTTGCGCACACTAGGCTCGATTTTTACTGCGGGATTGTATTTGATTGCTGCAATTTCACTTATTGCCAGCAATCAAGTGTAAATAGATATTCAATCCCGATTACACAAGTTGTTGCGCCAACTTTGGAGACACTTCAATATTAGGGTGCAAAGGAAATTACTATGAAGCTATTTAGCACTATGAACTTTGGCCTAAGCGCCGGCTTTACCATAGCGTTATGGCTAGCTCTGGATAGCTTGGCTCTCGGCCTGACGCTTGGAATAGCCAGCAGCCTCGCGATATCTCGACTTAGACAAATTCACAGTGGTGATGGAAATGATTAGTCGAACTCTAACCAAGATATTCGTTTCATGTCTGGCAGTTGTCGCCTGGCTCATTTTCGTTTTCATTAGCGCATTCTATGGCTGGTGGATGAGACCAGTTGCTGAAGCGGGGAATACCAATGGGTTTTTTGAGTATGCCACTGCGACCCTCGAAGAGAACAACTCCCCAGGTAACTCTGCAATTCTGCTAATCGATGCTGGTCAGATTGTTGCTGAATACTATTCTGACTCGGCCAAGCAGATTGACGAAGATACAGTATTTAGCACTGCCTCTCTAAGCAAGTGGATAACGGCCATTGGCATAATGAAGCTGGTGCAAGATGGATTGGTAGAATTGGATAGGCCCGCTTCAAGCTACCTCTCGAGATGGGAATTTCCTGCCAGCGATTTCGATACTTCACTGGTAACGGTACGCCATTTACTTAGCCATACAGCAGGACTAACAGATGGTCTTGGGTTTGGTGACTACGCAGCGGACGAAGACTTACCGTCTCTGGAACAAGCACTTTCCAATCCACGTGTCTCAGACGGCAATACTGTCTCGTTGGCAATCAATAATAAACCAGGAGAAACCTGGCAATATTCTGGTGGTAGCTATCTCGTTTTGGAGCTCATTGTTGAAGAAGTCACTGGTCAAAGTTTCGAGTCGTACATAGATAAGAGCCTATTCACGCAGATCGGGATGCATCGCTCAGGATTCGCCTACCTTGAAGATTACGACAACAACGCTGGGTCTTATGACTCTGATGGCAATCCTGTTCCTTCCTACAAATATGCTTCAAGCGCCGCGACAGCTTTTGTCACATCAGCAAGCGATCTGGGCAAACTTGTTCGCTCTCAGATTCCAGGTTCAGGCATTGAGAATATTTTAAGTACGAAGACTCTAAGCTTGATGCTACAGCCTCATGGCCGCGCAGCTGGCGCAGATATTTGGGGACTAGGTACGATGTTATATGCGCCTACCGAAGACGGAGATCATGTCTATGGACATGATGGAGGAAACGAACCCGCGATCAACAGCACAGCTCGCATAAATCCAGCAACAGGCGATGCGATTATTGTACTGGTAACTGGCAATCCTAATCTCGCGACTCGAATCGGGTCACAATGGGTACTTTGGCAAACCGGGTACCCCGACTTTCTCGATGTAGAGGCGGTAGTATCGAGTATGGTTCTGCCAATGATTACAGGATCTGGCTTGATCCTAATAGCTGTGTTTTACATTGTTGCTATAAAAAAGCGAAAGACTAAGAAAATGCAGCACCAACATGACTAAATAAACTGGGCAGGAGTAAAAATATTGCAGGTTTGGACTGGAAATATCTGAAATTCATAGCACACTCTGATTTTGTGTTTTTAACTCATTGATTAAAACAGGGAATTGACCAACACGTCTACTGAAAAGCCTCGCGTCTGTGGATCGACCGATTGCGAAGCAATCAGCAACGAGCGCGATAGCGCGAAGCCCGCAGGGAACTCCCTTATCTAACTGCCACCGAATTCAGCAACTTTGGCAACACCGATGCTCAAGAACATCTGTTGCTACACCGCATCGAAGGGCAGGCACCCATCGTCTTACCCCATGCAATGCCGATTTGGATCATTGACTCGTCCATTCTGGACTCGGGCTACGCCCAGCCTTCGGCTGTCCTAACTTGCTCTCGCAAGTTGGTCCGCCCCGAGCCGCCATTGCAGAGAATCAATCCTCACCGATTTTCTCAGTTATCCTTGTGGTGTAACCAGATACTTCTCACCGGTCTTCATTAAACGATAATCCGTCACCGCTTCTTTTGTGAGCATCTCTTCCAAATTCACCTTGCTCTTGTAGGAGCTGGCGAAAGTAGAAGTCAGACCTTTCAGCACACGTTGACGCATACGCCCCATCGTTTCCATGCCAGCTTTTTGCAGGAATGGAAAGAGCAGCCATCCGGACAAAGTCCAGCCAAAGCCATAGGCAGGGGTCAGAATAGTTGGCCCCATGTCCAGTCGACCGTAGATATACATTTTCTTTTCCTGATTCGAACCATAGCGCGAGTATTCAGCCATATTATTCACGGCAACTTGCTCCATCGCCTTGAAGCAGTTGTCCACTGCTTGTCCGCCGCCAATGGGATCAAAACCAAGATAGGCGCCTGTGCTGCCAATGGCAGTGCGCAACTGGTCGGAAAAATCTTCATCAGAGGAATTCACTATATGCGTTGCGCCCAGATTTGAAAGCAGCTCAACATGCTCTGCCTTGCGGACGATGTTGACCAGCGCAATATCATCTTCCTGACAAACCTTAATCAGCATCTGGCCCAGATTTGAGGCTGCGGCGGTATGCACAATAGCGCTTTGCCCTTCCATTCTTGCAGTCTCTGCGAAGCCAAGTGCAGTCATCGGGTTAACGAAAGCAGAGGCACCGTCTTCAGAGGATATATCTCCCAGAGGAAGACACATGGTGGCATCGGCAATGCAATACTGGGAGTACGCTGATCCCGGTACGCAGGCAACTCGCTGACCAATCAATGCTTGTGCTGCCTCGCCTTCACCAGCAGCAATCACTGTGCCGGCCCCTTCATTGCCTACTGGAAGACGCGACTCATGGCGGCCTTTCTGAGCACTAAAGAAAGGCTCCGGCATGTTTGCGACGAATTTTCCGTCTGAATATTCAGCATTTTCAAGATCTGCAGCGCCGGTAAGAAGGGCGAGATCAGAGGGATTGATCGGCGCGGCCTCCATCTGAACAAGCACCTGGTTTCCAGTAGGATCAGAATAGTTTGTTTCCGCGATCTCGACGGTTAGTTTGCCATCGGCCAGTGTGCTAAAAAGCTGTTTTCCAGTAGTCATTTTCCCTTCTCCTAATATTGCGCTTGCATCATTTGTTGCAATACCGCCAATTGTTCCTGTACTTCAGCGCTCAATGAAGGCATGCCCCCATAGCGCAAATCGTATTTTTATAGCAGAGTCAGTATGTCATGGGTGAGCGGAATGGGGAAACAAAGGGGCAGAACTGTTTTAATGGAGACAGAATTATTAGACGGGATTTATGAGATGATTGCTGGACATAGACCAAGCAGCCAGTTCAAGCGAAAATAAATCCGTCCCCTTTTCACTCATATTCGCACCTAAACCCGATATATTGAAATGCCGCCATCAACCAGCATTGCATCACCAGTAACGAAAGAAGCCTCATCTGAAGCTAGAAAGCATATCGCCCGCGCAATCTCCTTTGGTTTCGAGATTCGATTCATTGCATGAAGCTTTTCTATCTGTTGAATGTCATCATCAGTTGGGGAGGCTTCTCTAGCCATGGGAGTGTCAGTTCCACCAGGCAATACAGCATTGATTCTGACACCCAATTTGCCATATTCAGCCGCCAAACACTTAACCAGTCCAATGATGCCAGACTTGCTTGCTCCATAGGCTCCCATGCCAGGAAAGCCAACGGTATGACCGACGAAACTTGATGTGTAAACTATATTCCCACCTGCTTGAAGCAAGTATGGGAGTTGTGCTCTGGCACACAGAAATGCACTGGTGAGATTAACACGCAAAGTCATTTCCCAGTTCTCCAAGCTCATCTCACAGATGTCGCCCAGGCTGCCAAGAGCACCTGCGTTGTTAACAGCAAGATCCAGCTTGCCAAACTTCTTTACCGTAAATGTAACCAGTTTCCCTGCATATTCAGGATCTGCTATATCCCCAGCAAGAAATGTGGCAGCACCCCCTTTTGATACTATTTCTGAAGCGAGCGATTCAAGCTCAGCTTCTCTTCGAGCTGCGAGAACTACGTTAGCGCCTTGTTCAGCGAGTAATAATGCAGTCGCGCGTCCAATTCCTGAACTGGACCCTGTAACAATGGCCACTTGCGAATCAAATCTGTTCTGCATGGAAACTATCCTTCAGTAAATGTTGACCGAGCTAATCTTGATTCTATCTGGGAAGAAATGCTGGCCAGATTCGGACGCTATATCTAATTAATTCAAGATTGACTGTTTGCATCAGAGTGCAAACGCAATAATTCGCAAATAAATCACCTCTACACACTTCTTAGCACGCTCTGATTTAAAAATCGGCAAGCACGTTTACTGCAAATCCTCGTCTCGATGGTTCGATTCACTCCACAGCATTTTCTCCAATCACCGCCCCTGCACTTAGTTGCCAATTGACTTAAACCCCGTTCTACCTATACTCGAAAGTTCATTCAAAAAAGCGTCGAGGTGCTCCATGTCCTTTCGCAACCAAATCCTGTCAGTAACAGCCCTGCTCGTACTTGCTTCCATGTTTACACCGCAGCAATCCCTCGCGCAGAATTCCACCAATCCCTATGCAATCGTCGAAGGCTGGGCGAAGCTGCCTGGCGGAAGGGTGATGGGTGCAGTCGGCAAAGCAAAAGTTGATCCCGATGGGCGTCATATCTGGGCCGTGATCCGTTGCGATGCCGGGCCCGATCGTTTTGGTTCAGAGTGTCTTGATTCGGATCTCGACCCCATCCTCAAGTTCGATCCTGACGGCAACGTGGTCGAGTCTTTCGGCAGCGGCATGTTTATCTGGCCCCATGGAATCGATGTGGACTCCGATGGCAATGTCTGGGTGACTGATGCCGTGAGTGATAACAATATTCCTGCGGGTGACGATCGCGGCCATCACGTCATCAAGTTTAGCCCTACTGGCGAAGTACTAATGACCCTTGGCACGCCAGGAGAACAGGGAGACGGCCCGAATCATTTCACCTCCCCAAGTGATGTGGCAATCGCGTCCAACGGCGACGTGTTCATCGCGGACGGCCACAATGCCAGTGGCAACAACCGGGTGGTGAAGTACAACAGCCGCGGTGAATTCCTCATGACCTGGGGAGAGACTGGCTACGCCCCGGGACAGTTTCGCGCCCTGCACGCTATTGCCATCGATCCGGATGGTCGAGTGTTCGTGGGAGATCGCAGTAACAGCCGGATTCAGATCTTCGATCAGGAAGGCAACCACTCTGCTACCTGGACCCAGTTTGGTCGCCCGAGTGGAATCGCCTTTGACAACTTCGGTAGAATCTATGTCGCAGACTCCGAGTCAGACAACGTCCAAAACCCGGGCTATGAAATGGGAATTCGCATCGGTGAGTACCAGACGGGCTGGGTGAAAGAATTCATCCGCTTTCCCTGGGCAAATCCCAACATCCTGCCAGGTAACGGAGCGGAGTTTGTCACTGTTGATAGCGAAGGCAATCTGTACGGCGGAGAACCGGTCCCGAACCCCCATATTAATGAACGAACACTCAGAAAGTATGTGCGAGTTCGCCCCTGAAAAACACATGTGGAAATAAATGAGGTCAGAGTAAAAATACAGCAGGTTTAGGCCAAGAACAGCTTAAACTCATGACACACTTCTAAGCATACTCTGACCTCGTACTTGTAACGTGTTGCCCTGGACGAAGTACCGGAGTGACACATCTACTGAAAACCCTCGTGTCAATGGTTCGATTTACCGCAAATTGTATTGCGTCTATTTTATGGTCTCATTCAATCCGCGAATAAAACCGCTGCAATTCCGGCTTGAACGATTGATAATTAATGAAATCTGGCCCCTTTAACTTCAACACTTTTGCCCCCAAATACCTTTAAATGAGAGTCAGGTTTCACTTACCGCCTCATATCAAGAGCGAAGAACCAATCAATTTCGTGATGCCAGTTTTTGGTGCGGATTCTGGCAATCGCCGCTAAGCCCCGTCTCAAGGGGGTTTCGAGCAGGTAGCAAGGCCTTGAAAACCGGCACAACTGAGCGACAACTCGTTACATATTCGCACTTGAACATAATCGCCCAACCGAGGAAGATTGGCGGCTGCAATTTACACTCACAGAGTTAAATTCGATATAATATCGCCCAGTAGCTCTACATAACCGAATTTCAGAAGAGGATATGGAATAATGGTGTCTAAGAAAGTTCTAAGTGCAATTCTTGCTTCAGCCTTGTTTCCCGCACTAAGCAGTGCGCAGGAAGCCGCTGAACACCCCACCTATGCCAACGAGGTGTCCCGGATTATTCAGGATAATTGTCAAGTATGTCACCAACCTGGTTCTATCGGCCCCATGTCATTTACCAGTTATGAAGAGGTCCGTCCCTGGGCACCGCTCATTCAAATGCGAGTCGCTGCGCGGGAAATGCCTCCTTATCACTACGATGATGACGTAGGCATTCAGCACCTCAAGAACGACTGGCGCATGTCAGAAGAAGACATCAACACCATCGTTAACTGGGTCAACGCAGGCTCGCCTTTCGGCAATCCTGAAGATTTGCCGCAGCCAAAGCAGTTCCCCGCGGTAGACGACTGGCGTTTGGCCGGTGAACTTGGCGAACCCGACCACACTATTAAATCTGAAGCCTGGGATGTTCCCGCTCAAGGTCAGGATCTGTGGTGGAAGCCCATTGTCGATTCCGGTATCGATGAAAGCCGTTGCATCAAGGCAGTCGAGACCCGTCCTTCAGCAGCAGCCATCGGCTCTACTCACCATGCCAACTCGCACTTTAAAGTGCTGAATGAAAATGGCGAGTGGGTCAACGGCGACCGTCTGTCTGAATTTGCCATCGGCAAACTCGGTGAGAAAGTACCTGAAGGCGCATGCCGACGCGTACCTGCGAACTCAAAAGTCGAGTGGGAGATTCACTACTTCCCTGACGGTAATGCAGTTCCTGATGATCAGGTAACCATTGGTATCTGGTACTACGATGAAGAAGACGATTTTGTCGAAGAGGAAAGCTACCCGCAAGATTTGCGTGCTTATTTCCTGACTGCCGGTGGCGACTACATGATCCCACCACATGGCACTCTGATGACTCAGGGATTCCGGTCTTTTGACCACCCGGTGCGCATCGACAGCTGGCAGCCACACATGCATTTGCGTGGTGTTGCAATGTCTATGGAAGTGTTCTACCCGGAAACTGGCCGCACAGAAGTGTTGAGTCAGGCGTCCAACTGGACCTCCGCCTGGAACCACAGCCACACTTATGAAGAAGGCTTCCAGCCGCTTATTCCTGCAGGCGCTACCATTATCCTGAGAGCATGGTACGACAACACGGAAAACAACCCCATGAATCCCGACCCGGATCAGTGGGTTGGAGCCGGCCAGCGTACAACCGATGAGATGTCACACGCCTGGATCGCTATTTCACATCTCGAGCAGGAAGACTATGAGGAGCTGGTTGCTGAGCGCAAAGCGCGTGACAATCGCAGCGTTGCTGGTGGATCTGACTGATGAGTTTGTTGAACATTTCCAAACGAGTATCGCCACTGCTGATGGGGCTGTTTATAGCAGCCCCACTGCATGCACAACTGCCCGAACGGTTCCAAGAATACCCCCTGGCAACTCGCAGCACTGACGGCGAATTTGTAGCCCCCATGTTTAATGGCTGGGTTACCAACGAAGATGGGTCGACGACCCTGATTTTTGGCTTTGCCAACCGCAACAGAACAACCGACATGGATATTCCAGTTGGACCGAACAACAAGCTGGAACCTGCTCAATTTCAAGGTGCCCAAGCCACTCACTTCCCCGTGTACAACAGGGGCGGTTTTGTCGGCATTCAGGAACGCGGCGCCTTCGGCGTGACGGTTCCTGCGGACATGGCAGGCACTGAAGTAGTGTGGACGCTGACATCGGGCGGCAATACCTGGTCTGTTCCAGGCCGTGCCACGTCGGCGGCCTATGAACTAAGTGCTGGCGAGTCGGCCTCTGGCTCACTGCGACCTGCCATACGCTTTAGTGAGGATGGCGAGGAATCGGTTGATTCAGTCGGTATTTACGCAGAACGCAAAACAGTCTCTGTTGGCGAGTCGCTCACTCTGTCGGCAATGATCCAGGATCGGGGCAACCGGGATGGCTATGAAGGAGTCGATCCGTATTACGCCCTGGGCACTTATTGGGTCATGCATCAGGGTCCTGCCAAACCGGAAATTGAAACACCGGAAATTCGTGGCAGAACGCGAGCCAAAGAAATCGATGGCAGCCTGACTACAAACGACTGGTCTGAGGTTTCAACGCAGGTCTCTTTCCCGGAGCCTGGCGATTACATTATTCGCTTACGAGTGGATAATTTCGAAGCACCCGATAGTCAGTTTGACAACGTTTGCTGCTGGTCCAACGCTTACTTCCCTGTAACCGTTAACCCGTAGACTGAAAGCCTGAACAATGTGCAAGCGCATCCGGCGCTTGCACATTGTTGATTACCTCCCTTCTTACCTCGCAACATGCTCAGCTTTTGTTGCATCGAATTTTGGCTAATACCAGTTGCCAAGCCACTCTGCTTCATCAATTTACCTTAACCCGACCTTCACAATGCAATAGCGCTGTCAGCCCCGATCTAAGCCTATGGCAGCATGATCCTTGCGTGCCAGCGTTGCTGCATTGGTGACTGGTGCCGAAATCAGCATGTGCAAGTCGCCCTGAGACTGCGCCTCTCCGTAGATGTAAATTTTCTCAGACTCCGCCTCCTTGGCGTGGTGCTTGGCCTCGCTGGCGTAGTCCGCATATTGATCTGCCGTGGAGATGGCGGGATCAAAAGGTACGATACCGGCTGCAAGTCCCAGCAATGGGTAGTAGGTTTCTTCACCGTTACGATTGTGCGCTTTTATTCTTCCAGCTTTCAGGTGATTTTCGGTGTAGAAATCTGCCATGCATTTGTCAAACTCAACGAATATTTCTCGGCAAGTCTGACGGGCTTCCTGGTCTACGAAGATGCCAATAAAGTCATCACCTCCGATATGCCCTATGAAATTACTTTTAGAATTACCCAGATCTAACAGCAACCGCCCGACTACCTGAATAACCTGGTCGCCCTTACGATAGCCATAAATATCATTATAGGGTTTGAAATTATTAATATCGAAGTAGGTCAGTTCGAAGTACCGCTTCTCCTTGACCAGTTCTGCAAGGCGTTCTTTGATGGGCACGGAGCCGGGCAACAGAGTCAATGGATTAGCGTATCGGGCGTACTTGAGCTTGATGTCGGTGATGCGCTTGAGCAGATCGCGACTATTGCCCACCCCTACATAGGCGCCTTTTTGAGTAATCAAATAATGCTGGCGCACGTACATATCATCCTCACTGGTGATCAGTTCGGAAATCTCATCCAATAAAGTGTCCCTTTCAACAGAAATGGCTTTGTTGTTGAGAAACTCTCGAACGGGTTTATCTCCATACAAAGCACGGCCATATTGCGTAGATAGCGTTTTCAATACCGACGAGCGATTCAGCATTCCCAGAGGCTTACCCTGATCCACCACTGGCAAGGAGGCTATAGTCAATTCGTCTGACAAAATCTCCCATGCCTGCAGGAGTTTCATATCCGGTGCAATTGGATCAACCCAGACACAAAGCGAATGCGCCGTCTCATTGAAGTTCGGCAATACTCCCATGGGTTTGCTTGCTACCAGCAATGGATGCGGAACTTCCAAATCCGGATCTTCTTTGGGTTTGGCAAAATAGAAACCCTGAGCAATGCTAATACCCATCTGGCCCACCGTGTCGCATTCTTCGGATGTCTCCACGCCTTCTGCAATCACCTGACACCCTATATTTTCAGACAGTTCCACAATTCCGCGTACAAATTCGCGTTTGACCGGGTCATTGTTGATATTGGCGATAAAATGGCCATCGATCTTTACATAGTCAGGACGTAATTCGGACCATAAGCGCAGACCGGCATAACCAGAGCCCAAGTCATCAATGGCAGTTTTGAAGCCCAATGAGCGATAGTACTCAAGCATCTTGCAAAGGCCATCGGTATCCTCCATGGGATATTTTTCCGATAATTCGATAACGATACGTGAGGGTGAGTGCCCGAGTTTTTGCAAGAGTTGCACTGACCTGCCTCGCGGATAATTCGGGTCAATCAGTGCCATAGGACTGACATTGAGAAATAGCAGACCGGAGAGTCCTTTGCGGAAAAAGTTATAGATCGATTTCTCCCGACATACCAATTCAAGCTCGGAAAGCCGACCCAGACGAGCAGCGTTATTGAACATGGCAACTGGAGAGTGCAACGGACTGTCGGACGGACCACGGCTCAGTGCTTCATAGCCAAGAATGGTCCCTTCCTTGCAATCAAGGATAGGTTGAAAAACAGAGGTGATACTCTTGTTCTCAATAATGGCGTCAAGCACATCATCGATGGAATTTCTGGTCATGCTGTCTACTCCTCCAGGCTCTCAATACATGGGAATCGCCTTTAGAGAATTACGTCAATTAATTTAAAGGGCTTAATCAAGGTTTCGTGAACTTTTTGAGTCAATTCAGCAACATAACTACGACTATTTCAGCATCAAACAAAGTTCCAACCAGGTCATGAATAACCTTGGCACAGCAAGTAGCAATTGACCAAATTCCAAGGTAGCGAGGCGTTTTCTGGTACATGCTTTGAACCACTATTTGACAGGCGAAGCGAAGTCGATTCGCAACAACACCGACACACCTATGTAGCAATTCTGTCATGCCTTGTTTTTATACTGGGGTAATTCTCAGGAGAAACGTATGGGCATTCTTACTCGAATTACCTCTGCATTGCTGGTCAATTGCGCGCTGCTTTTATCAGCCCCTAGCACTGCCCAAAACTCAAGTGAGTGCGACTCAGGCCTGGAAGGCCCCTGCGCGACAAACTCCGCAGCGCTGTCCATGAACGACATACAGAGCATCGGATCGCACAATAGCTACAAACTGGCAATACCGGCGCCAGAATTGGCACTGATTGCCAGCTACAACAAAGACTCAGCCGACTCTCTCGACTATTCCCATTTGCGCCTGACAACCCAATTGAACATGGGCTTGCGCCAGATTGAACTGGATATCGTCTATGATCCGGAAGGTGGTCGCTACGCTGATCCATTATTGCCGAGAGCAACAGCAAGGACTTATGGGGCGATGCCCTATGATGCACAGCAAATGCATGCACCGGGATTCAAGGTCCTGCACTCTCAGGATATAGACGTGCATTCAAATTGTGCGACCTGGATTCTTTGTCTTGAAGAAATCAAAGCCTGGTCTGATGTCAATCCAGATCACGTGCCCATTCTGATCATGTTCAATGCCAAAGAGGGGGGCTCTGCCTACCCGGGTGTGACACCAGCACTGGATTTTTCTCGCGAGGCTTATCGGGCATTGGACGCTGAAACCCTCTCTGTGTTTCCTGCCGATCGCATCATCAAGCCAGATGATGTACGTGGCGGGTTCGCCACCCTTCGCGAAGCGGTATTGGCTGGCAATTGGCCCGCTCTCGATAGCGCTCGAGGCAAGGTCTTCTTCGCGTTGGATGAGCGACCGGAGAAAGTCCGCATTTACATGGACGGACGCAGCTCATTGCAAGGCCTGCCTTTGTTCGTAAATTCCATAAGTGCCGAAGATGATCATGCGGCATTTTTTACCATGAATAATCCAGTCGGTGATCAAGAACGCATCAGGGCGGCAGTCAATGCCGGTTTTATTGTGCGCACGCGTGCAGATGCAAACACCCAGGAAGCACGAAGCAATGATACGTCGCGCCGGGAAGCCGCGTTTGCCTCAGGTGCGCAGTATATTTCTACCGACTACTATGTGCCGCGACTGGAATTCAGCGACTATTCGGTCAGCCTGCCAGGCGGTGCAGCGGCCCGCTGCAATCCAGTCAGGCTGGACAAGCGCTGCCGGTAACGATCCAAAGGGATCGAAATAAACTGGCTACTGCGAAGACCCTTGTTGAGCAATCTATTCCCTGGTCACACCCATTAACCGTTTTCTTATTACTGTCGCCTGTACAGTAAAATCGCGAGGCTCCAATGTTGCATCACTCTGTTTCAGTCCTGACTGTGTCTCTCTTAATGCTGATCTCTTCTTCACTTACGATGGCGCAGGATACAGAAACTGCTGCCTGGATCGCAGGTGACCATCATATCCATAGCCGGTTCAGTGTCGGTTGGAATCGTGATCAGGAACCGCCCGCCCCGATTCTCGCCGGCGATGCAATTTATCCCACACCCATGAATGCCTTGATGGCTCGGCACTTCGGACTGGGCTGGATGGTGACCACAGATCACGGTGGGCCCAATCACAGCCAGGTTAATCTCGAGACTGCCTATCCGGAATTATTGCAATCCCGGAACGTTGTTCCTGACGTGATCCAATTCTATGGCATGGAATTCGATACGCCGGGAGCCGATCACTCCAGCCTCATCATTCCTCATACCCATGACGAAGCTGAGCGTTTGTTTAGCATCGAATCCCGGTTTGCCAAGCGCGAACCCTGGCCCGCTAACATGGACTGGGATACGGAACCACGCATGCTGGAAGCATTGCGGTTTATGCGAGAGTTTCCTGCCAAGCCTATTGTGATAGCAAACCACCCTTCCCGGTCCGCCAGTGGCGAGCGCGAGTATGGCGCGGATGACCCGGCTGAACTGCGCGCCTGGAACAATACGGCGCCGGAAGTGGCCGTGGGTATGGCTGGCGCACCGGGCCATCAGGCTGGCACTTTGAATCCTGATGGCTCACTGGACCCTGATGGCGCTCGAGGAGGTTATGGCCGCCATCCCACTATGGGCGGCTTTGATCAGATGACAGCAATCGTTGGCGGCTTCTGGGATTCCATGCTGGCTGAAGGACGCAACTGGTGGATCACCGCCAACTCGGATTCCCACGTACACTATTCTGAAGGCGGCTCGGATTTCTGGCCGGGTGAATATTCAAAGACTTATGTGTGGGCAGACAAAAATCATGACGCCATTCTTGATGGTATTCGATCCGGCCGCATCTTCGTTACCACTGGCGATCTGATTAGCGAGCTCTATGTCAATGTGTCGAGTAGCGAACAGCAGGCCAGGATAGGTGGTGATCTAGAGATTGAGTCCGGCAATTCAGTCACTATCAACATCAGTTTTCTCGATCCCGATTCTCTCAACCACAACAACGACAATCCGCAAGTAGAACGAGTAGACTTGATTGTCGGCACGATTCACGGCGTTGCCGATGATCCCTCCATGGATACCCACGCGCATGCGGGCGTGGTGGCCAGATTTACAGCGGCAGACTGGATCACTGAGGGCGACTACAAGGTCATTCAATATCAACTGGAAAATCTAACTGGCGACCAATACGTTCGCGTACGTGGCACTGACGGTAGTGAACTCGAACCGGCACTGGACCCGCGCGGTGAAGACCCTTGGTCCGACCTGTGGTTTTACTCCAATCCAGTCAGAATACTGGTGCAGTAACTAACAAGCTCGCAAACAGGTATTCCAAATTCTCACTGCGCCCCAGCTAATTTTCAGACGCAATAATAAAAGGATTCCGATCCCATGAAACACCCCAGATCGTCCTTGCTGACTACTGCCCTGTTGATCCTGTTATTGGCTTTTGTAACTCATTCGGTAGCCGCCCAGTGCTCATCGGACAATTCCCGCGAGACTGTTAGCGGCACGGTTTTCCTTGATAGCAATGAGAATGACCAACACGATCAAGGCGAGGCTGGCATTGCCGGTGTATCAGTGAGTAATGGCTGTGAAGTTGTACAGACTGACAGCGACGGCCATTACAGCTTGAGTCTGGCTGCTACTGATATTCTTTTCATCAGCAAACCAGCTGACTTTGCGGTGCCAGTTGATGAGAACAATCTACCGCAGTTCTTCTATCGTCACTATCCAGAAGGCACACCCAGCCGTATAGCAGGCACTGACGTGGAATGGTTGTTCCCGGTTGTCACACCCACTGGTCCCTTACCAGAATCTGTGGACTTTGCGCTTACCTCACTGCCAGATGCAAGTCCCGGATTCAGAGCCTACGGCTTCGCTGATACCCAAGCTCGCTATGACACTGGCCAGGACATGCTGCGTGAAGACCTGGTGACGCCTTTAATCGGTAACCCCGACGGTGCCCAGTTTGGCCTGACTGTCGGCGATGTCGTCTATGACAATCTGACTCTTTATGAGCGGCACAAAGTGATGATGGGTTTAATGGGAGTGCCTCAGTGGTATCTACCTGGTAATCACGATGTAAATTTTGAATCGCCCGATTCTGTGTTTGCCAACGAAACTTACAAGAGCCACTTTGGTCCCACTTACTATTCGTTCAATCATGGCGAAGCGCACATAGTGGCACTCAATAATGTTGAGTACGCGGGTGCCGGCAAAGAATTTGCAGATGGCCGCTATCGTGGTTTTATTTCAGAGCGTCAACTGAATTGGCTCGAGCAGGATCTGGCTCAAGTGCCGACCGACAAGCTTATCGTCATTGCTACGCACATCCCGTTGATCACTGAGGCGGACGATGGACGCAATACTATTGCCACCGGGCCACACACTGAGAACTTACAGCGCTTGATGGACATACTCACGCCATTTCCTCACATTTACGGTCTTGCCGGCCACGATACGTCCAATAGCTGGAAAGTCGAGATCAGTCATCGCCATGGCTGGACCGGACAGCCCTGGATCGCCCATACCCTTGCGGAAGTACGCGGTAGTGGCTGGACCCAGGGCCCAGCTGACCTACGTGGCGTCCGCGATGCCATGATGGATGACGGTAATCCCAATGGTTATTACGTGATGCACTTTGACGGTGTAGAACTCACACCGGAATTTATCCCCTTTCCCTTTGGCAGTGACGCAGATCAGCGCCTGCGCATTACCCTCGACCCGCCTCTCGTGAACGACCGTGAGATCAGCCTAAACAGGGGAGTAATGGCGACGGGAACAATGCTGGTTGTCAATCTCTTCGATGGCGGAATCCGCGACAAGGTCTGGGTCTCACTGGATGGCAGCGAAGCGATTGCCATGCAATATACTGTGCGTACAGACCCTTTTGTGGAAAGAGCACATGCACGATTCGCCGATACGGATGACGAGTATGGCAGCGCCACGCGCTCCTCGCATATCTGGCAATGGCCGATACCAGCGGGTCTCGCACCTGGATTACATGTCGTGTCCGTGACGAGTGAAGACGAATTCGGGCAGCGACAGCGTGGCGCAATGAGTTTCGAGATTCTGCCAGAGTAAACTACGAGGCTAGTCGCTACCCGCGGCTGAACTCCTGACAGAAATGCATTGAACCGGCGCATCTAGTTGTTATGTCTTCTCCAGTCGCTCTGCGTTGCTTAAAAAGCTACCCACCACTGGGTTTCTAGCGGCGAATCGCACGCCACTGAAAAGCAGATAACCCACAGGTCCAAACATAAAGGTGAATGGCAGGCATGGCACCACAGCCCAGTACTTGATTTTCTCGCGTCGAGCGGTGCGGCAGATCCATGCACCAACAAGTAAATCGAAGGCCAAAAAGTGCACCCAGCCAGCCAGCAGCGCATTTTGATCAGCAAACAGTTCTGTGACTTCAGCGAAAGTACCGAACCCGCCGCCATCACCAGATGGGTATAACACGATTAACATCACGTAGCCGCCCGATAACAGCACTGGAACAATCAAACCGGCAATCCTGTCTGACCACACTGGACTCAGCGGCGACAACAATAGCGTTACCCAGCCGGCCATGGCAAGCAACCCGGCAAGGGAAAAGACCAATTCGACATTCAACATCCTGTGCGCTCCTTTCTAATACCACTTTTTTGTAATTGCATTTCTTTCGATATGCACTTCTTGTCAAGGGGTCGCACTTTATTGCGATATGCTTGCAAACGCAAGCATTATGCAATATTATTTCGCCATGGATAAATCATATTACATTGCTGCACTTCGACTTTTACAATCCGCAGATCAGGTCCGTGATCGACTCTCTGGAGACTTTGCGTCAATCCACGGGCTTTCTGTGAATGAATTCTTTTTTCTCATGCACCTCGAACGGGCGCCGCTACATCGGCTATCGCGCGTTGAATTGGCAAAGCGACTGCATGTCAATGCATCCACCGTGACCCGTATGGCTGCACCGATGGAAAAAACTGGCCTGGTGTCTCGGCAAACCGACGATCGAGACGCCCGGCTCTCATTCGTTGTTCTGTCGAAAGCGGGCCACAAGAAATTACTAGAAGCAAACAAGACTTTTACGAAACAAGCAGGGTATGTCTTTCAGGATCGTTGGAAAGAAAAGGAGTTGGAGCAGTTATCCAACTTGCTACATCGCCTGGTAGCCGATGCCCCTGGCGATCTAAGCAGGGATGACCCGTAGAGATAAAAAGCAAAGATAAAGAGCAGAGATCAAGACTTCGAAAAGTAGAAACAAAGGGCACAAATAAATAGCAGAACCGGATCGCGGCATCATTAGCAGCGCCATTGGCTACATCATTGGTGACGTAGTCAAAAGTTTAGCCAACACAACAAGACCGCCCATAATAAAAAGCCGGGAGACAAGCTCCCGGCTTCGTGACTCAAGCAGTCGCCTTTGCAACACAGTCGCAGCTATTCGTGACCTTTCACTTCCACCGCTGTGAACGAGAAGAGTTCTGGATTACGAGGATCGGCTGTGACGACGACATAACCGCGCTCGGGAGAACCGAACACTTCAAGACGCGTAAGATGATCAGCCCGAGTGCGCCCATCGGTAAACATCAGCGGCTTATCAATCGTGAACTCATGGGTGTCACCGTGCACGGCAAGAATAGGTACGCCCAGTTCTGCGCCTTCATAGGCCAGTAGTGACTTGAAATCACGATAGGCTGTTGCCCGCCAGTAAATATCATCCCAACCCGGATTGCCGTGAAAGAATACGACAAGACCCTGCGCATCAATGTCTTCCACTTCCTGATAGGCACGTTGCAGCCACGCCAGGTTCGCGTTATTTCTGCGCTCATACTCATCAAAGGCATAGCGATCTGGATACACGCCATTGTTGCCGCCAGGCATGTGCAGGGTCACAAACACAACATTGCCTTTAACCCAGCGCGCATTCTCACGATACTCTCTATAGTCACCATCCTGCTGCGTCAATGGCATCGGCTTCTGACCAAGAGACTTACCCACAGGTACCAGGTCATCTCGCAGTTTCGCTAATCGCTCAAGAGGGTCCCAGTCACCCTTGCCACGCAAGAGACAGTCTGTCCACGCGTTATCGCCCGGAGTAAAAACCAAGGGCCCCTCAATACGCTCAAACACTGCAACAGCTTCTTCTCGCTGCTGATCGGTACAAGGTCCACCGCCTTGAATATCTCCAATGAAGACAGTGAACTCAGGCTCAGCTTCATTAATACGCTCGGCGAGCGCCAGATCCTTCTGATGCCCGACAGCGGTTTCTTCCTGAATATCCCCAAAGACAGCAAAGCGGACCGTCTGTGCTGATGCATTAAGGGAGGCCGCACACAGAGTACTGAATAAAATAATTCGCGCTAATTGATCAATCATGTGTATCTCCGAACTAGTTTGCCAGGCGCCGATTGGCACCTGGCTCTGTCAATGCATTACAAGCGGTAAGAAACACCAAACCACCAAGAATTACCGAAATCATTGATTTCACGAATAGCACCATTGATGGCGCCATCACCGGCAAATATATTCTGGCGGGGATTATTGGTGATGTTTCTGCCTTCAAGTTGTAGTTGCAACTGCTCGGTCATTTGATAGCGCAGTTGCAGGTCCCATTGCTGGTACTTGTAGTCAGAGCGAGATGAGCTCGTTGGTCGGTCATCGACTTCGTTGTAAGTCAGCTTTCCGGAGAACTTGTCGAGGGTATACAGGCCTGCCACATTGAACAGATAGTCGGGCTGGGACAACAAATTACCGCCGAATCCAGCACCGTCCTTGCCGTCCATCAAAGTAAGGTTGGCAATTACGCCCAGCCCACTCAGTGGTCCGTCAAGAAACTCGAACACATCATCCACATAGGAAAGCTCGAGCCCAGACACGGCAACGGAATCGATATTGATCGGTTGGGTGACAGTGAAGATCTGGCCATCGATTTCCTCTTCTGTCTGAATACTGGAAATCTGATTGTCGATAGTCTTGTGGAAGCCAGCGGCAGAAAAATATTGGCCCTGATCTATGGACCAGTCGAGCGCCACATCAAAGCTTTGTGATTCACGAGGCTGTAGCCCTGTGTTGGCACGGCGGATAGTCAGATTCGATTCATCAAAAGTCTCGGCACCAGCCAGATCAGGATGGTTGGGGCGACCTAAAGCTTCGGCATAACCAAACCTTAGCTTCACGTCATTATTGAGGTCATTGGTATAAACAAACGATGGTAGAATGTGATCATAATCCATCTCTCTGAATACTTTGGCGTCGCTATTGTTCAACGTCGCTGCGGTTGACACTTCAGTATGCTCAAAACGCAAGCCACCCATAAAGCTGTGACGACCACTGAACCAGGTCAACATGCCGTAAGCTGCCGTGACATTTTCCTGAATGTTATAAAAAGCACCGAGACTCGATGCGTCAACACCAACAAACAAATCCCTGTTAGCATTAAAGAACGCATCAAACAGGTCTGGATTGATGACCGGGTAATTCAGATTGGTGAAATACTCAGCTGTTGGTGGTCGCGTCTGATTCGGATCGACAAACTGCGCCAAACTCAACCCCGCCGTTGGATCCGCCAGAGTATAGTTTACTGAAGCATCAAACCGTCCTTTGTCCAGATTACGATGCTTGAAGCCAGTCTTGAAACCAAATCCGTCCTGCTGACCTTCGGCGTTCCAGCCATAGTCAACTTTGATCTCGGCAACAGTTTCTTCATTTTCAAAATTGCCGTTGAAGTAGTTCTGAAATTCATACAAGGACGTATCAAATAAGACCGACGGATCACTGACCAAAACGGTAGCAAGGGATTCGTCGTCAGCATCCATACCACTTAGATCATAACTATAGCCAAGCTCTGCCATGGTTGGTGTTCGCCAACTGGCATTCGGATAAGGATGCTCCTGAATACCATTGGAGAATGATGCGGTAAATTCAACTGCAGTCAGGTCAGTAGGCAAGAATTCCATATGGCCCTGCAGATTTCGTATTTCCTGTCCGAGGGGGTAGCGGTCGAAGCGAGTCTGGCCAGCAGCTTCTTCGAACCTGCCTGTATTGGCAGTCTGATCTACCAGGCCGCTTTCGAACAAATCATAGCGGTAGCGCACTTCATGGTATTGATAATCAAAAGCTGAATATGTCAGAGACGAATAAAAACGATCGTTGGGGCTATATTCCAATTTCGTCAGTACATTATAACGGTCAATCTTGTTGGCATAGTCCAGAGGCAGGACCTGATTGATGTAAGCGCCAGTACTGTTCTCAGCGAAGCCGGTAATGGGCCGGCCTTGATCACGCCGTTTGGTAAAGTACGTACCGGAAACCAGAAACCCTAACGTATTGTCGAGGAACAAATTGGAATAGGCGCTATCGACACGATAGGAAGGATTGTCAGCACTCTGCGGTAAATCGCCGATGCTCTCGTGCCAACCAACCTGCGCGTTGGTCACACTGTATACACCATCGCTATCGAATGCCGAACGAGTAACAAGATTAATTACACCGCCGACACTGTGCCCATCCAAATCCGGAGTCACCGCCTTGATAACTTCAAGCGTCTTGACGGCTGTCGGTGGAATCGATTCGATATTGATATCGCGGTCAGAACGGTCTGTAGAGGCCATCTGCCCACCATCGATAGCAATAAACGTATAACGCTGGTCAAGTCCGCGTAAGCCGACATAGCGTCCTTCGTCTTCATCAAAAACTGTGACTACGCCTGGCAAACGCCGCAGGCTGTCCGCCACGTTCAGATCTGGCTGGCGCCCCAATTCATCCTGGCTGAGAAAATCAGCAATACGTGGTTCATTCTGCTTCGCAGCCAGAGATTCCCGGGCCTGACGAAGATAACCAGTAACCGTTATCTCCTCGATTTGTTGCACAGTATTGTCCTGTGAGAGAACTGTGCCGGAGATAGAAGCCGTAGCGATGGATATCGCCAGAGGCAGAAGTGATTTTCTATACAGGTTCATTGAAGGTCCCTTATTGTAAGTTACAAAAACTAGTAGATTACAAACGCAATAGCCGATACAAAGCGCCAGTTCTCACAGGCACATGAAATATCATTGTGGCTAGAAATCAGGGGACTACTCTAGTGAGATTTTTTTACAGTGGAATTACTTTAAAATTACTTTTAGATGAACTTATTGTGACTAGTAGTTCGGCTAGTAATTGCCAACAATCAGGCGTGAAAATTCGGAAATCGAGAAAATGCCCCGCATTCCATTCACTTAGGGAGGGAAGCTATTGTCATTAGCAGTTTGGAACGTTTGAATTAAATTACCAAACCGCAACCAGACTGTTGCAAGTGGCCATTGGCAATAGCGACCATAACACAGTAGAAGACTGTGAATTGGATTATCCGGCCTCTTTATCTGCCAAACACCAATTATTTGCCAGACAAAGAGACCGGAATCAAGAGCATGGCTTTACGGTCAAGACTCCACTGCTGCGAGCAAAGACGCATTGCCGCCCGCCGCCGTCGTATCGACACAAGTATGTCGCTCGAGCACACAGTAGCTTTCCAGATCATGAGCAGACACCAAGGGGATGATCTTGCCATCGCGGGCAGCCAGTGCCTGACGTGCTGCGCGTAGATCTTCTTCTTCGCTCCATAGTGCGACAGCCGCTATTCCCTCTAATTGAGTCAAGTCAGTGCGATCGAGAAAGCCGTCTATACTGTCATAGCCCGTCGTTCCCGGAACCACGGCTAGAGCCGGGCAGCCCATGCGCCGCGCAGTCCCGGCTTGCCGAAGTGCATCCGAGACAGTAGGCCCAAGGCAAAGCACGGTGCCCCGCGGCCACAGGGCGAGACGATTGGACTCTCCTGTTACACAATGCATTTCCTTGACATCGAGTTTTTGCGGCTGCCAATGCAGTTCATTCAACGCTTGCTGAATCTGCTCCGCTTTCACGGATTCCCCTGGAACGACTGTATTTTGATCAGTGACTGGCTGGAAGAAGCGCTGCACATAGTAGGGTCCCCCGGCTTTGGGACCAGTGCCAGAGAGCCCTTCACCACCGAAGGGTTGGGATTCGACGACAGCACCCACCTGGTTACGGTTTACATAGATGTTGCCCATATGCAGTCGATCGGAAATCGTCTTGGCGCGATCATCAATGCGTGTGTGCAAGCCGAAGGTAAGCCCATAGCCACTGTTATTCACATCTTCCAGCACGCGATCAAAAGCTTCCGCTTTGAAGCGCACGACATGCAGCACAGGGCCGAATATTTCTCTGTCCAGATCCTGAATCCCGTCAACTTCAATAACCGCCGGACCGACGAAATTGCCACCATCTGGCACTCTGAGTTGCTTTAGTAAGCGGCCACCTTCGCGAGCCTTGTTCACATACGCCTGAATGTCTTTTTGTGCTTGCTGGCTAATAATTGGCCCCACATCCGTGGCCAAATTCCATGGATCACCGATATCCAATTCATCCATTGCGCCTTTCAGCATTTCCAGAAAGGTATCTGCAACATCCGCCTGAACATAAAGCACACGTAGTGCCGAGCAGCGCTGACCGGCAGATTGAAAAGCAGACGCGATGGTGTCGCGAACTGCCCGCTCTGGCAACGCCGTAGAATCTATCAAAGCGGCGTTCAAGCCGCCCGTTTCGGCGATCAGCGGCGCACCTGGATCGAGGTTCTCCGCCATCTTTCGGTTGATCGCCTGTGCCGTTGCCGTGGAACCTGTAAAACACACACCTCTGACTGCTGTCTGTTTAATCAGGGCCTGCCCTACTTGCCCATCACCGGGTAATAGCTGGAGCACGTTTCTTGGCACACCAGCATCATGCAGCAGACTGACTGCAGCACTGGCGATCAAGGGTGTAGTTTCAGCAGGCTTGGCCAGCACACCATTGCCAGCGGCCAAAGCAGCAGCGACCTGTCCGGTGAATATCGCCAGCGGGAAATTCCATGGTGATATACAAGCGATCACTCCACGCGGCTTTGTACTGATGCTGTTATCAACCTGATTGGCGTAGTAACGCAGAAAGTCCACTGCTTCGCGTAGCTCGGCGACTGCATCAGCGGTGGTTTTACCCGCCTCTCGAGTCAACAAGGCAAACAACTCGCCGAAGTGAGTCTCATAGAGGTCGGCAGCCCGACGTAATGAAAAGGCGCGATCGGGGCCACCGGAGTGTTCCCAGGCCCTGGCGTGACTGGCAGCGACAACACAATCGTTTTCAGTAGCATCGACGACAGTACCGACAATTTCATCGCGACATGCCGGATTATGAATGGGACGTGGCACTTCGCCATTGAATGAATTGGCAACCAGGGGTTGGGCCTGCCATGAATGCTTGATAAATCTGTCACGCGCCAAATCTATTTGACGAACGACTTCGCTGTTCTGCAAGTCCCAACCGCGTGCCGCTTTTCTGTTAGGGCTGTAGAGATCGTTCGCCGGTTGCAGGCCGCGAGGTAGTCCGCTTTGTACCTTGTGCAAGCCGTCGAATGGATCTGCCGCAAGTGCTTGCGCAGTGAATTGCGGGTCAATCACCTGATGGACGAATGATGAATTTGCGCCATTCTCCAATAGCCGCCGCACAAGATAAGCCAGCAGATCTTTATGGGGCCCAACCGGTGCATAGATACGACAACGCGCGCCCTCCTCTTCGAGAAGCAGATTATGCAGTGACTCACCCATGCCATGCAGGCGTTGAAATTCAAATGCCTTGAGGTCTGTTGCCAACTCAAGAATTGCTGCCGCTGTCTGGGCATTATGAGTAGCGAATTGCGGATAGATTCTGTCTGCCATGCGCAGCAGTTTTGCAGCACAGCAAGTATAGGAGATATCAGTAGCAACCCGGCGAGTAAAGACCGGATAGTCTTCGGCGCCATCGACCTGCGCCTGTTTGATCTCTGCGTCCCAGTAAGCGCCTTTAACCAGCCTTACCATGACTTTGCGATCCAGTTCTTGCGCCAGCGAATAGAACCAGTCGATGACCAGTGAAGCGCGCTTGCCATAAGCCTGAATAACCAGACCAAAGCCATCCCAATCAGACAGTTGCGGGTCGCTCAATGCCTGCCTGACTACCATAAGCTGCGGCTCCAGACGGTTTGCTTCCTCCGCATCCACATTCAGGCCCAAGTTGTATTTCTTGGCTAACCTTGCCAGTGCATTGAGACGTGGTGCCAGTTCGTTGAGTAAGCGTTCAGTCTTGGCAAACTCAAACCGCGGATGGAGTGCCGATAGTTTGACCGAGATGCCGGGTTGATCGGGTATCGGCTTGTCCTCTGCTTGCTCGCCAATTGCTGCGATGGCATTGGCGTAAGACTCGAAATAGTCATCGGCATCCGCCTGCGTGAGCGCCGCCTCGCCGAGCATGTCGTAAGAGTAGAGAAAGCCGCGTTTGACTTCCGAACGACCGCGCTTGATTGCTTCATCGATACTCTGACCGAGGACAAACTGGTTACCCATTTCGCGCATCGCTTGTCTGACCGCTGTGCGCACCACAGGTTCACCAAGCCTCTTTACCGTCCTGTTTAAAAGGCCGGATACGCTACTGGTATTATCTTCGTCCAGGACACGACCGGTGAGCATGAGGGCGACAGTTGAGGCATTGACCAGAGAAGAACCAGACTTACCAAGATGAGATTGCCAGTTGTAGGGGCTTATTTTGTCTTCAATCAACTCATCGATCGTGCCCGGGTCCGGCACCCTTAGTAGCGCCTCGGCAAGACACATGAGTGCGATGCCCTCGTTCGTGGACAAGCCATACTCGGCGAGAAACATTTCCATCAGCCCGGGATTGCCGGCGCTTCGCATTCGCTCGATCAAGCTGACGGCGCGGTCCTGTATGCTGCGCCGCATGCCGTAGTCGATGTTGGACGAACTCACCAATGCCGAAAGCACATTGGCCTCATCGGCTACATGTAAAGCCCGAATGGGATTGAATTCGTCACTGTTTGGCGTTGTGATTGACATCTTCGGCGACTCGACTGCGAAGCTGATAGATCCTCCTGATATAGATTGACTGTAGTAGGGTTATTTGTAAATTCGCTTTTCGTTCAGGCGGCGCCGGGCACAGCCGAACCAGTATTGTGTAGCTGAGCTTCCAAGGATGCGGTCATTTCTTCATGGCGCTCGCTGATTGCCGCTGAAGGCGCATCGGTCAGCAAAGTCGCGACGATTGCCGCTATTGTAGCGACAATAAATCCCGGGACGATCTCATATAAATGCCCCGACAGATTCTGACCTGAAATTTCAATGGGCGCATAAATCCAGAACAGCACGACAACGGCGCCGCTGATCATGCCAGCCAGCGCACCCTGTCGATTAAAACGGCCCCAGAACAAGCCAAGCAGAATGATAGGCCCGAATGCCGCACCGAAACCCGCCCAGGCATTACTCACCAGAGACAGAATCGAGGATGAGCTGTCAAACGCAAGTGCAATTGCCACCATAGACACTGCCAATACTGACAGGCGCCCTACTAACACCAGTTCTTTCTGACTCGCCGAACTGCGTACAAAAGTCTTGTAAAAATCTTCCGTCAGCGAGCTGGATGAAACCAGTAGCTGCGAAGATATCGTGCTCATAATCGCGGCAAGAATCGCAGCGAGTAGAAAGCCGCCAATCAGTGGATGGAAAAGTGTCTGGGACAGAAAAATAAATACAGTTTCCGGGTCGGCCAATGTAGCGTCAGTCGCTATCACATAACCCAGGCCTACTATTCCGGTGGCAACAGCGCCAACCACGGCTACAACCATCCAACTCATGCCGATGCGGCGCGCGACAGCCATATCCGGTACTGACCTGATTGCCATAAAGCGCACAATAATATGTGGTTGACCAAAATAGCCCAGCCCCCAGGATAAACTGGAGATAAGCCCAAGCGTGGTTACGCCAGTAGTCCAACTGAGTAGATCCGCATCAACGGAGGAAACTGATTGCGACAAGGCGTCAAACCCTCCCACATTACTCAGCGCAACCAGTGGCACCAGAATGAGCGCGATAAACATGATGCAGCCCTGCACGAAGTCGGTAAGACTCACGGCCAGAAATCCGCCAAACAAAGTATAGGCCACGACTACACCCGCTGTGAGAAACAGACCTAACTCATAACTCAATCCGAACGAAGCCTCGAAAAGTTTTCCGCCGGCCACGACACCGGAAGACGTATACAGAGTGAAAAAGATAACAATGACTACTGAAGAAATAACGCGCAGCCACCTGGATGAATCGTGAAAGCGCTTTTCGAAAAAATCCGGAATGGTGATGGCATCATCAGCAAGCTCGGTGTAGACACGTAGGCGCGGCGCTACCAGACGGTAGTTAAAGTACGCGCCTATGGTCAAACCCACAGCAATCCAGACGGCGCTAAATCCAGACAGATAGATAGCACCGGGCAAGCCCATCAGCATCCAGCCACTCATGTCTGAAGCACCTGCAGAGAGTGCCCCTACTGCCGGGTGTAAATTCCTGCCACCCAGCATGTATTCAGAAACATCGCTGGTTGATTTGCGATAGGCATAAACACCTATCGCCATCATGAGGACGAAATAGCCAATCAGAGAGATGATTGCTGGATCAGACATTGTTAACTTCCTTTATTAAGGTGTAACCAATATTTTGGTGCGGCTATATGCCAAGTTGCAATCAGGCGCGTACCTGGCTATCGCCATGAACTTCGTATTTAAAGCTGGTGAGCTGCTCAAGCCCTACCGGCCCGCGAGCATGCATTTTACCTGTGGCAATACCAATCTCCGCTCCCATACCAAATTCACCGCCATCGGAAAACTGCGTTGAGGCGTTGTGCATCACGACCGCCGAATCAATGCGCCGCATAAAATTCTCGGCAACGTTCTTGTCCTCGGTCAGGATAGCATCGGTGTGCCTGGAAGAGTGAGCATCGATGAAGTCTATGGCTTCTTGCAGGTCTGACACAGTTTTCACTGAGATTACCGCACCCAGATATTCTGTATCCCAATCACTTTCTTGCGCTGCGACAATGCGAGAATCACATTGCATAGCCAACTCATCACCCCTGATCTCACACTCCTTCAGACGCTCTGCCAACATGGGCAAGAAGTCGGCGGCTATAGACTGATCTACTACCAGAGACTCTGTGGCGCCACAAATACCGGGGCGGCGCAGTTTGGCGTTGCGCACAACTTCTACCGCTTTGGCAAGATCGGCCGCAGCATGCACATAAGTATGGCAGTTGCCATCAAGGTGTAACAGTGTTGGGACTTGCGCTTGATCACGCACCAATTCAACCAGACCGCGTCCGCCTCTGGGGATCACCAGATCGACGAATTCGGTACAACGCAGCAACTCCGCAACGGCGCTGCGATCAGGTGTATCGATAAACTGCACGCAGGACTGAGGTAGACCAGCCGCTTCGAGGCCTTTGGCCAAGCAAGACACTATCACTCTGGTCGAATTGAGGCTTTCGGAACCACCGCGAAGAATGACGGCATTGCCCGACTTCAGACAAAGCGCCCCGGCATCGGCACCGACATTGGGGCGCGACTCGTAGATCATACCGATGACACCAATTGGCGTTGCCACGCGCCTTATTTGCAAGCCATTGGGCCGCTGCGATGTATAGAGCGTTCTGCCGACCGGGTCCGGCAATGCGGCGATTTCCCGTAAGGCTTGCGCAATACCGGTAATGCGTTCGTTGTCCAGCTTGAGGCGATCAATGAATGCCTCCGTTTTGCCTTTGTCTGCGACACTGGCGACATCGATGGCATTGGCATCGAGCAGCGCCTGCGTATTGGCCTCAAGAGCGTCGGCGGCCAGCTCCAAAGCCTTGTTCTTTTGCTCAGTGGTTGCCACTGCTAATGTGCGTGCTGCGGCGCGGGCCTGGCTGCCAAGCTGCTGCACATAGTCTTTACTGTTTACTGCCTGTCCGGCAGCGGTGTTATTTTCTTCGGTCTCAGCAATAGCTAGAGAAACTGTCACGTTTGACTCCTGACGAATGTGTCTTTGAAATTAGTTCAAGGGTTGAGCAGACGAAAGGCCATGGAAAGCGAGAATCGCTAACGCCTTTCGCCAGCAGATTGCGATCAGCGCAGCTCCACAGCCCGGGAATATGCCGCATCCAGTGTCTGTTGGAGCAACCTGTCCAGGTCGCCGCCACCATTAAGTGCATTGAGCCCGGCCGCTGTGGTTCCGTTCTTGCTGGTCACACCATTGCGCAGATCCGCAAGCGATGAATCACTGGCAAGTGCCATTTCCGCAGAACCAAGCAGTGTTTGCAGCACCATTTCTTTAGCTTCTTGTTCGGAGAAGCCAAGCGCTTGGCCCGCCTGAACCCAGCAGCGCGCAATCTCAAATGCGTAACCCGGGCCACTGCCGGCGATAGCAGTAAAACGATCGATAGCATCTTCGTCAGCCACCCAGATTAATTGCCCGGTTGCTTGCATAAGATCAGCAACCCGATCCTTGTGCGACTGGCCTGCTTTATCGTTAGCGTAGAGCGCACTAACACCCTTGCCGATGCTGACCGGCATATTGGGCATGATGCGTATAACAGGTACTGGACCGTTTTTTAGACCTATCAGTTTCTCCAATGAGCTTACAGAAAACCCGGCAGCCATGGAGACGAAACAACCATCGGCAGCTAACAGGTTTGTATAGGCGGGGATGACATCATTAATGAGTTGAGGTTTCACCGCGACCACTATCAGATCAAATTGCTGACCCTCTAGCTTGCTGACGTCGTTTTCCACGCGCACACCATCCGGACAGCGACGATTGGAAGGACTAATCACGGTAAATTCGAAGCCTGGCTGTTGCAGCCACTGACTGAGAAGGGCACCGCCCATATTGCCGCAACCGGCCATAAGGACGCGTGTCATAGATTTCAAAGTATGCCTCTTGCTAATTTAAGCATTGGTTATATGGTTATACGCTGCCAAACTCTTCGCTTATTCTGTTTGATCTTCTCAGCAGTCTCTTAACAGCGTGCTAATCTCGTCTTGAAACTGTCAGCTGCAATGCTCGATCACATTACCATGGCAGCGTGGACCGATCATTAAAATATCTCATTCAACTTGCTCACTGAAAATACTAACTGCGCTCAAAGACGATCATCGCAGAGCGATGCCGTAGTTATCCGACAGTGAATCGATAGTTAAAAATAGCTAAACGATACCCATGCATCGAATACAGTTTTTTCATCGCTGCCTTCATCGCCGTCAAGATTGGACTTGTACACAAGGCGCAGCCCACAAAACAGCACTCAAGTTGAAATAAAGAGCCGAGTAGTCTACAATTGCCGCAGTTTTTAATCAAGCTAACCCACTATCCTGATAATTCACTTAACGATTAATTAATTGTTTTTTGCTTACTTTGTCCCTTAATTAACGACGTTAACGGCCATTTAACGAACAATATATTTATTAATTGAAAGCTTGTTAATTGCAATTATATTAATTGAAATATCATTCAAAAATATGATCGAAACTGCAAATTAATATTAACAACCAGCCATTATCGAATAGTCAGAATGAGACCAAGTCAGCGCCGAGCTGATCGGTCTTTTTTTTTATCACTCAGAAAGCCACAACTAACGGAAGCAGCAAGGAAAACTATGAGCTCTCGCGTACGCGAATTATTCGACCGCCACAGCGCGCAACAAAAACAGCAGGGAAAACGCGTAGAACGAGTCGTTATCAAGGTGGGGTCCAGTCTTCTGGCCAGCGAAGAGCATCTCAAGCCCCGTTATGCGTTCATGCACGGCCTGCTTAGCGATATCGCCTATTTGAAAAAGCAAGGCTATGAAGTCGTTCTTGCCTCGTCTGGCTCTGTCGCCCTTGGATTGAATTCCCTTAATGAAACACCAGAAAGTGCCAGCGTTCAGGACAAGCAGGCTGCGGCTGCCTGTGGTCAACCCATACTTCTCAACGCCTACAAACAGATTGCTCTGGAAAATGGGTTCGATATTGCTCAGGTACTGATCACTCTGGACGATCTCGATCAGGGCCGGCGTTTTTTGAATACCAAAAATACTGTGCATTCCCTGTTAGAGCACGGTGTAGTACCAATAGTAAATGAGAATGACACAGTTACTACGCAAGAGATCCGCGTAGGCGATAACGACCGACTGGCCGCCAGTGTCGCACAGATGATCGACGCTCGGCATTTGGTGATACTAACCAGCGTCGATGGTCTTTATGATCGCAATCCGTCCGAGCCCGGCGCCAAACTAGTAGAAGTCGTTGATGACGTCAGTGAATACCTCGCCGTCACAACCGGAACCAGCCAGCTAGGCAGCGGCGGAATGTTAACCAAAATGCAAGCAGCCAATATGGCACAGCATGCCGGCTGCACAACACTTATTTCACGCGGGACAATTGATAGCCCGGTTTCCTCTATACTCAACAATGAGCGGCCACATACCCGCTGCATTGCCAAAATCAAGCCCAATTCCAATTGGAAAGTTTGGCTAACCAATCGTCTGCAGATGGCCGGTAGCGTCGTCATCAATCAAGAAGCCGCAGATGCATTGGAGGATAAGGGAGAAGGAATAGCCTGCAAGGACATCGTCGCTTTCCATAGTGCATTTCAGAAGGCCGATGTACTGCATATATATGATGAAAAAGGTGAAGAGCGAGCGCGGGGACTGGCAAACATTTCTTCTGATGAGGCGAGCCTCATCGCGCGAAATCCTGACCGACCCGTCGTAGAACTGCTGGGTTATGAAGAAGAGTCTCGTCTTGTTAACAATAACAATCTCGTTGTACTTCAAGACCATCACTTGCCCTGGGAGCAGCCCGAGGTAAGTCACCGGTAAAAGCTCTGGTGTCACTATACACAGACAGGATTCACAGAGATGTAACAGAGCCTACCCATCATATCTGGCTTCATCGATGACGGTATTTCCGAACCACATCTAATAAATAGTTTACGCTCCGCTGCGCTACTATACTGTCAATATGAACTCTGGGTTCTGTACACATCAAGCGATACAACAATAGCTGCGTGATATGTCAAATCTGCACTGCGAATGCGGTGCAGGTTCGACAGAGAATGTGATCTACACCTGATTTACGTGTTAGCTCAATTCACTCACTACTTGCTCCCCAAACAATACGGATTCCGCGCCACCTTTATACACTGTAGCTTGTAATTGGGCCGCAAGCTGACTTCCCGACAGAGTTTTACCCAAATACCCTCCCTGACCGAGACTACAACCGATACCAACCAACAACTGTGCCTGCTGCTCAAATGCGACACCTTTTGCGATCACCGTACAGCCTAACGCTTTAGCCAGGTTCACCATAGGACCGATCAGGTTAGCTGTGCCTGGATTGTCCATCAGATCAGTGATGAACCTTGGGTGTATTTTCAGGTATTCAAGCGGCAGATGTTTAAGTGACTCCAGTGAGGCAATTCCGCTACCAAAATTCTCAACAGCGATCTTGATTCCTAGCCTGCTTAGCTTCTCAATCGTATGCCGGTGTCCGCCTCTAAATTTAATCACCGTGTCGGTGAATTCGAGAGTCAACAGCTCTGGAGACAAACCTGATGTTTCAAGTGCCGCAGACACCGAGTTGATCAATGAGCTATCCTTTATATGCAAAGGCGAAATATTGACTGCCATCTGCATGGCAGGCATGCCCGCTTCTTGCCAGACAACCGCCTGTTTGCACGCCTCACTCAAAACCCATTCGCCGACCGCACTGCAAGTTAATTGAAGGATTGCGATACTAGGGTAGGAAAGTCAGATAGGGAATGCGGCATACTGTCGCAGACACGATAAACGCCAACACCCCAATCTCGGGGCTATTGAGTGGTTGCAAAGCTGAGTACCGCCTTTTGCTTTGGCCACATCGATTCATTCACCGTTTTAAAAAGACCATCAAGAAACCTGATTATGTTAAATTTAAAGTATGCTCAATGAGTTCCCAACGCCGAAATTTGGCCATAGCGTATAGATCGCCTGACGCTTTAGAATTATCAGTTCGCCTGCTCATGCACTTTCACTGAATAGCTTCATAACCACTGCCCTAGAATCACCCATGTCCACGATAAAAATTCAGCGCCGTCATCGTTTAATGGGTATCGCACTTCTATTACCCTTCCTAACCTGGTCATTAACGGGGATTTTCTTTCTAGTACGCCCGGGCTATGCAGAGGCCTACGAACGCATCCCTGTGCGACAATATCAGTTGCCCGCAAGTCTGCCTGTGACTATGCAGCCGGAGTGGGTGGAAATACGTTATTTACGATCCGTATTGGGCAATCATTTGCTGGTACAAACCGAGTCGGGATGGCAGCACCTGCATGGGGAAGATGGCGAAGCCTGGCCCCCTCCAGAAGCGCCAGAACTCACACTCTTACTGGAAGATGCCTTCCAGTTTAATCCTGACCGCTATGGCAGCATTGTTCGCGTCGAAGGCAATCGTGCCTGGACAGATACCGGTATTGAGATTGATGTAAGCTGGAACACACTGAATATTGCCCAGTATGGCAGCGATTCGTGCTGGATCGATCGTATCTATTCCTGGCACTATCTGGAATGGACAGGGTTCTATTGGACCGATCGCATACTCGGTATTAGCGGCCTCATTCTCCTCACCTATATGACTTACACAGGAGCGATCATGGCTTTCGGGCGGCGGCGCATCGCTTCCAGCTCGATGTCATAGTTGATCGTTTAACTCAGGATTACGAATCTGCTACACCTTTTGCTGCTTTAGTCAGAATCTGCAGTGCACAGAATCAGGTCCAGCGACATACAAACCGATTCAATCCTTATCAACCTCTGGCATCCATAATTGCTGTGTGAACTATCAGCCATTCATCCTGCTGCTTCTCAATAACCAGATGAAGATGCGTTCTGCGCAATAGCTCTCCTGGTATCGCCGATTCTCCCCTGCTTCCATCCGTTGCCATATGAACCACCGCCGCAGAATCGCCTAAATACCTTATCGAAATCAGCCTCGAATTCGCCATTTCTTCTCTGGACACTCGCGGAGCAAAATTGGGGAACAGCCTCGTCTCCAGAAAAACCGCCAGCTCTTCTGTGCCTCTGAACATTCTCGCATACGCGTTAATCCACTCAGCATCTTCCGCAAATAGTGCAATATGCGCTGCGACATCCTGGGCTGACCAGCTCTCCTTAAAAGCATCCACCAGCTCGCCTACCGCCTGACGGGATAGTTCGTCAGCAGCACCAGATTCAGCGAAATCAGGCAGCTCTCGCCGCTCCGCAGCGCTCACCAATTGAGACACCAACACAACTGCACCCAACGTAAGTGCCCATCCATAGTTTTTAATCGCCATTTGCTTCCTCCTGTCGTTCGATCTAATAATACAAATATCAACATTTCTTCTCTGGAGCTGAATTAGTACCTCAGCATTGTTTGCCAGTAAATTGGAGGGTCGCAAAGTGTCTACTTTTGTCGCTGCCGGTCAGCAATATGTCAATTTTTTGGAACAAAGGATAAATACAATTCTGGTGAGCCCGGCCGCCGTGAATGGTCTGGTCGTGATTTGTCTCACTATTTTGCTGACAGTGAGTGATGCATTTGAAACGGGCCACCTGGCCGTTGGTCATCAGATTACGCTTTGGTTGGTTTTTTCTGCCCTCCTCGTCAGTCAGCTGTACGGCTTGAGCCGGATTTTATTGGTAAAATATTCAGACACCTTCCTGCGCCGAGTGGGAGCCATTGGGCTCACGATAGCCCTGACTGTGGTTCTCATGACAGTGGAATTGCACCTGCTAAAGTACACGCCGCTGTTACCCAAGCAACCAGATCCGTTTCTGGAGTTTCTGATCTTCATTGCCAAACCGGTTATCGCGGTGAGTGCCTTGGTATTGCTATCGCAACTCATCCCGATTCAGCAACAAATAAAGGCCTATCAATTACAGGCTCTACAGACCATTCGCCAAAGCTCAGCCCCCCAGGAACTCGACAGCATTCTCAACATGAATTGCATACAGCATGTACATGCACATGACCACTATCTGGAAATTGGCTGCACAGATCAGCACTTTTTTGTGCGGGGAAGAATGAAAGATGCTCTTGCCAAGTTAAGCGACATGAAAGGCATTCAGGTACACCGATCACACTGGGTATCCAGAACCAACATTGCGCAAGTGCGCCGAGAAGGCAGAGATTTGAAACTGGTTTTAGGTGATGGGTCTATCGTGCCCGTGGCGAGATCCAGAGCTCATTTATTGGCGGAGTGGAAGTAGTGTTTTACCAGCGTATTTGTCTTCTCGCTGCTTGATTGAAAAAGCGCATTAGCAACAAGGGAACACCCACGCCTGCAAATTAATGTGATGTGGTTGCTCCCTCAGCTTCGCAAATTACTATTGCTGTGTCAGAGATGCCTGCGTGATTACGTAAGCACGAATTGCTTCGGCATCTCCAGCTCCCAGTATCTCTGCGAAAGACACCATGCCCCGATCCTGCAATTCCCCTTCAAGGACTACCGCATTCCAGGTAGCGTCTGATTCCAATCTGCGACTCATTCGCAAGTCAGGATAAGTTTCTGGTCGTGTTGAGACAACGGATGGACCATGACAAACCGCACAGTTCTGATTGTAGGCTGTTTCTCCCTGCGAAATGAGTTCGTTCGTGGCACTGATCTGTGGTAACACAAATTCGTCGCTGGTCGCCGAAGTGATATCTGCCATCTCGGGTAGTTCTGCATCGCCACCCAAACGAAACATTAGCAATCGTGAATTATTGGTCGAAGCACTCGTAGTCGACGTGCTTGCCCCCGGGCCTTCAGATGGTAACGCTGGCGTGCCAACCAGTATGGCAATATGCTGCTCGCCATCGACAGTGAAAGTCGCCGGCGCTGCCATCACGCCAGCCTGAACGAGAGTTGACCAGCGACGTTCGCCGGTCGCATCGTCGTAAGCGACAAATTCACCCGAGCGATTGCCCTGGAATACGAGCCCGCCAGCTGTCGCCAGGACTCCGGCATTGCCAGTCCCTACCTCATGCTGAACGCGCCATACTTCTTCCTGCGCAATTGGATCCCAGGCTTTTAACAGCGAAGCATTTACTGGCGGTTCTGCCTGGCTTTGCACGAGCTGAAAACCACGACCGAAATCTACGCCCGTATTCCAGCCTTCCGGATCCACAGTAAATTCATTGTCGGGGACGTAGCCCATGAAGTTCTCTGTGACGGGAATGTAAACAAGATTGGTATCTTGACTATAAGCCATCGGATACCAGTTGTGGCCCCCAAGCGGTCCGGGTAAAACAATTGCCGGTTGGTTAGTCTTGTCGAATCGCGCCCCTGGAACCTCTACCGGCCGCCCGGTTTCAAGATCGACATGCGTTGCCCAGTTGACCGGCGTGTAGGGCTCTGCAGATATCAAATCACCATTCGCCGCATCCAGCACATAAAAGAAGCCATTTTTCGGCGCTTGCATGACGACACGGCGCTCAGCACCATCGATCTCCATATCTGCGAGCATGATGTGTTGCGTAGCGGTGTAATCCCAAGTCTCACCGGGCACGGTTTGATAGTGCCAGCGATAACTACCGTCATCGGGGTCGAGCGCCACGATGGAGGACAGAAACAGGTTGTCACCACCTTCAGGGCTACGTAGCGCCTGATTCCAGGGCGAACCATTGCCAACACCGATATAGAGCAAATCGAGGTCGGCATCATAAGCCATCGCATCCCAGACCGTGCCGCCACCGCCCAAATTCCACCACTGCCCCGTCCAGGTGTTCGCAGCAGCTGTCATCACGTCACTCTCATAGCCATCAGCTGGATTCCCGGGCACCGTATAGAAGCGCCATACCTGCTCGCCAGACTCAGCGTCATAAGCTGTCACATAGCCGCGGACTCCATACTCGGCTCCGCCATTACCAATCAAAACCAAGCCTTTAATAATTCTTGGCGCGCCAGTAATTGTGTAAGGCAGAGATTGGTCAACTGTAACGACTTCCCACTCAACCTCACCAGTGGCAGAGTCCAAGGCGACAAGCCTGCCATCGAGAGTGCCTACATAAATGCTTCCGTCCCATGCCGCCACCCCGCGATTCACGACATCGCAACATGCATCGCGCCCCTTGGCCCGATCAATCTGCGGATCATATGTCCATAACTGCTCGCCAGTGCGGACATCAAAAGCATGGACCACGCTCCACGCTGTTGAGACGTAAAGCGCACCATCGACAACAATCGGCGTCGCCTCTTGGCCGCGACTGGTAGACATGTCGGCAAACCAAGCGAGTCCCAGCTCGGAAATACTTTCCTGATTTATCTGCTCTAAAGGACTGTAGCGCTGCTCATCATAAGTTCGTCCGTAACTCAGCCATGAATCGTTCTGTTCATCCGCTGACACGATACGTTCAACATCTATATTGGCTGTGTAGTTTTGATTTTGCGCGTAAGCCGCACCTGTACAGGAAACCATTAGCGTTAGAACAAAGAATCGTAAATGCATAATTCGGGCACTCTGCAATTGAATTTGAATTGAAGGCTTGTTTCCGCACTTGGCTAAAGTACGGTTTGCCGAGCATACAGACTTAAGACACTCGGCTAAATCTCATGGGCACTCGACATTCAAGATGTAGAACCCTTCCGCTCATTATTAACAACAGTATACTGAAATGTGCTCCACTCCCAAACCTTAACACTTCATTTTGCGTCATAGCGCTCCCAAATCCTAAACCTAAAATAGACGCTATGTTTTGTTGGATTTTATACCATACAATCGAAGCTCACCGGCAGCACAAGCGGTTCTTCAATTTTTCAATGTAGAGCATTGCTTCCCGGGTTCTGTAGCGTCAATCTTTGTTGCACTTGAAGCCATAGAACCAGGCAAAGAACATAGGTTGAGCAACACGCCTCTGACAGGGCAATTGGCCACAATCGCCGAGTTCAACACAACTGCTAGTCGGCTGCTCCCTATTTCAACATTGTTTCTCGTTGCAAATAACGCACAATAGAATAGTCCCGACCAAATTAGCCGGGACTATTTTGCTGCACGTTATTTACAAAATGGAGTAATAGAAACAGCTAACCAACCGCTCCGGTTTCTTCAGCCTGAATATTGAGATCGAAACGATTCAGCGGCAACTGACGAACCCGAATTCCTGTGGCATCAAACACGGCATTAGCTAACGCTGGAGCGACGCCGGGAGTTCCCGGCTCACCAGCACCGCCAATTGCATACCCACTATTGATGACATGAGTCTCGATCAATGGCGCTTCATTCATGCGCACTGCTTGATAGTCGTGGAAGTTGCTTTGCACGACCGCACCATTTTCGATGGTGATCTCGCCATGCAGTGCCGCAGTAAGTCCGTAGATAATGCCTGACTCAAGTTGAGCGGCGATACCGTCCGGCGCAATTGCCAAGCCCGGGTCGATAACCGCAACGACGCGATCTACCGAAACCTGTCCCGCAACAACAGTTACCTCTACAACCTGCGCAACGAGTGAACCAAAGGATTCTTGCAACGAAATGCCTCGGCCCCGCCCAGCAGGCAATGGTCTATTCCACTGCGCCTCATCGGCGGCTCTTTTTAGAACAGCCAGATGTCTGGGACTGTTCTGAAGCAATTCAGCACGGTATTCAAAACCGTCTCTTCCTGTGGCACGCGCCACTTCATCGATGAACGATTCAGTAAAGAAACCATGCTGAGAATGGTCCACACTGCGCCAGGCGCCAAATGGGATGTGCATGGGACTACTCACATAGCCAATGTCCTGATTCGCCACGGCATAGGGAATTAGCGGTGCCTCGATAGGCTCTTGCTTATTGGTGTAGGTGTTCTCCCAGGCCAATAAATTGTCGTTAGCATCGAATGCCGCACGGAAGCGACTTTGTACTGCCGGGCGATAGAAATCCTGACGCACGTCTTCTTCACGCGACCAGATTAGCTGCACAGGTCGGCCAACTTCCCTTGCCAGAATAGCAACCTGCATTGCGTAATCGGGCCTTGCCTTGCGGCCAAAACCACCGCCCATGGCGTGGTTATGTAACGTGACATTCTCCGGGTCCATGCCCAACGTCAACGCAATATCTCTGCGGAATCCAAGCGGGTTCTGACAGCCTACCCAGATTTCTGCGCGCCCGTCGCGCACAACCGCCGTCGCGTTTAATGGCTCCATGCAAGTGTGGGCCAGAAACGGCACGTGATAATCGGCATCAATAACCCGCGCTGCATTGGCGAAGACTGACTCAGTTTCACCCATCACTCGATCTGTTTGGCGTTCAGAGTTGGCATTCAATGCGTCGTTAAACTGAGCAAAGATAGTGTCGCTCGATACTGACTCGTTGCCGGTTTCACTCCACTGTACTTGCAACTCTTGCACAGCGCGATTCGCAGTCCAGTAACTGTCAGCAACCACTGCCACTGCCTCGGTTGAAAGTGTTTCACCCAGCATGTTGTTGACCGATGCCCGGGGAATAACGATGACATCGATCACACCATCGATAGCCCGCGCTGCGCTGTCATCGACAGAGGTGATACCCGCGCCTGGCACCGGTGCTCGAACCACCGAGGCATACACCATGTCTGGCAGACGCACATCGAGGGCGAACTGTGCCGAACCATCAACCTTGGCAGGGATATCCCGTCTTGGCTTGTGGG
Source organism: uncultured Gammaproteobacteria bacterium (assembly GCA_913060975.1). Taxonomy (GTDB): domain Bacteria; phylum Pseudomonadota; class Gammaproteobacteria; order Pseudomonadales; family Pseudohongiellaceae; genus UBA9145. Next base: position 92,235 of record CAJXVC010000007.1, on the reverse strand, counting down.
TACCGACAATTTTGTATTCCGAAGAATCTTTCAATGTTGGCGTATAGGATGGCGTCATTTCCGCCACCTGAGCCGCAAAGGTTGAATAAGGTTCTCTGCGATTACTTGCCGCGTGAATCACATGGCTGTTTTCTGTAGTGACTTCGCTGTCATGCACTCCCCAACTTTGCGCCGCCGCTTCGCGCAACATTTGTCGCGTCGCGGCACCGGCGGTGCGCATTGCCAGCACACCAGTAGTCCGCACACTCATGCTGCCCCCGGTGATTTGCAGATTCAACCGGTCGGCCACGCGCATCATCATGCCGTCTACAGTTGGTATCACCAGATTGGAAAAATCGATACCCGCCATGAGATAGCCACGACCGGCTGAATAAGACGCATACTCGCCAATGGCAGGCGCCTCTTCTACGACCAGCTGATCCCAGTCAGCATCCAGTTCTTCGGCCAGCATTTGGCCAAGCGAAGTCAAAACGCCCTGACCCATTTCAGAATGGGGAACAATAGCGGTGACTACATTGCTGCTGTCGATCTTGATGTAGGTGTGAACCAGATCATCACCCGCCTCGCCCAGCTTTGCCGCCAGATCTTTTACCTGATTGCCGGGCCGCATTGCGACACCCACAACCAGACCACCACCGGCGACCAGACCGGTTGTTATAAATGCTCGTCGCGTCCATTTATTCATGAGTCACCCCCGCCACGCTGTAAAACAATTGCTCCTCGCCTTGCGACGCCACACTCGTTTGTTTGATGGCCTTGCGAATACGCCCGTACATACCGCAGCGACAAATATTGCCTTGCATCGCTGCATCGATCTCCGTATCCGTAGGGTTCGGGTTATTGGCCAACAAGGCGGATGCCGACATCAGCTGACCCGATTGGCAATAGCCGCACTGCGGCACCTGATGTTCGATCCAGGCCTGTTGCAAAGGATGGAGTTCACCCGATGCCTGAGCGAGCCCTTCGATAGTAGTGACCTGTCTGCCTTCGACGGCAGAGACAGGGGTGACGCAAGAGCGCATGGCCTGACCGTCGATATGCACCGTACACGCACCACACTGGGAGATACCACAGCCAAACTTGGTACCAGTCAGCGCCAATTGTTCTCGTATGACCCACAACAACGGCTTTGATGGATCTACATCAACCGTCTGTTGTTCCCCATTAATCCAAAACGAAGTACTCATTATTTTCTCCCGCCTCTTTAATACAATCTCAGCTTATACAGCCCCAGCATCAGACTCTTGAAGAGCTACTTGATAAGCTCATCATTCACAAAGATGCGATAATCGGCTGCCTAGACAATATGCACCACAACTTTCTGACATATTATGCACATATTGTCAGAATGTCTATATACTATAAAGCATGATATTGAGCAGCAGCAGTTCCCCGGACAGCAGGAAAACATGAGCAATTCGAAAAGGACTTCAGCACGAAGCGCGGCCAAACAGGTAGCAGTACTGGACGCTGCTGCCGCTGTCTTTGCCCAGTATGGCTTCCGCCGCACCACAATGAATGATATCGCCCAGGCCGCAGGGATCTCGCGACCTGCGCTCTATCTGATGTTCGATAATAAGGAACATCTGTTTCATGAACTGTCGGCCTATCGCATCAATCTTGCGTTACAGGCGACCGAAGCTGTTCTGGCCAAAAGCGGCAATGTGACCGAGCAATTCATTGAAGCTTTGATGGTGTTTGAGAAGACCTACACCGAACCTGTCGCCAACTCACCCCATGGCGAAGAACTTACCGATGTAAATATGAACCTGGCCGCAGATGTCATGATAAAAGGCCATGCCAACCTTGTTGCTGTGCTTGCCAGATTGCTTACCGAGGCGGAGAAGTCCGATGCTGTCAGCTTTGACAATGTCTCCATGACGGCCAAAGCGTTTGTGGAACTACTACTGGCTTCCATCAAAGGTATTAAAAAGAAGGCCACTAGCGTATCCGAATACAGAAACCATACCCGGCAAGCAGCTCAGATTTTTCTAAGCTCTATTACTCAAGCTCCGTAGTAACCGCCCCACCCTCTCTATTTAGCTGCCTATGACTAACAGACTCATCGGTTTAATACCTGTTCAGCTAACAGCGCTTCCCACCGCATCTGTGAGGCCAAAATAAAGAGAAGCCTGTTTGTGTCCCAATGCCTTAACCCGTACCATGCCAGTGGATTAGTAATAAATTCATCGCATTTTCAGGGGAACCAACAATGGGTTCAAATAATGCTGTAAAACTCCTGGCTAAAGGCTTGGTGGTGCCGTTTTTTCTTGGTGCCAATCTGGCTGTCGCTCAGGGAGCGACCGTGCTCTACAAAGAGCGTGTGGTCGAGATTGAGGATACGCTGCCTGATGCCAGTGAACTTTGGGTCAAGCCAGAGGATCTTACTCGCATCAACGACTTTGAATTGAAACCACAAGGCGCCTGCCTTGCCGACCTGTGTATTCCTGTGTTGCAAAACCGGGACAGTGATATGTTCGTGACCCGTCAGGGTCAGGGTTGGTTCAATGTCACGGGTTTGGCAGACAAATTGCAACAAGCCTGGGCCGCCGACTACGACGATAGCGTATTTTCTTTTGGTGTCATGCCATTAGAGCGACAGTCTTTTTTCCGCGGCGGTATGGCACCAGACTTTGAACTGACAGACCGCGACGGCAACCTCGTCAGCCTGTCAGACTTTAAAGGCAAGCAAGTTTTATTGCTTACCTGGGCTTCCTGGTGAGGCTGTAGATTGGACGTGCCCGTGTGGCAAGTAATCTACGAAGAACTCCAGGCAGTAAACCCCGATTTTGAAATCATCTCTGTGGCGCAAGACACAGGCGGTGAAGCCGATGCCGGGCCAATTTTTGATGCCGGTAATGTTAGCTACACAGAGATCATCGATGTGAATCATCACATTAGTGCTCTCTACAATCTTGTCAACGTGCCTTCGGGCGTATGGATTGACAAGGAAGGGCGTATTGTTCGCATTAACGAAGGTACTTATGCCAAGACTCATATGAATGGGGCATTTGGCACCGATGAGTATGTACCCATCGTGCGTGATTGGGTCGCCAATGGTCCAGACAGTGAATATGTCTGGGACAGCGATCGTGTCGAGGACAGTATTATCGAGCGCACTCCTGAAGCGGAGCGGGCGCAACCCACGTTTCGACTTGGCAGCTACTTTTTCCAGAATGACAATGACGAAAAAGCGGAACAGTACTGGACGCTAGCCCAGGAGCTTGACCCAACCAGCTGGAACTATCTGCGTCAGGATCTGCTCTACGAAGAAGGCGGATCAGCAGGGCCAGAGTGGCAACAACGACGCCAGGAAGTTGAAAGCAATGGCGGCAGTTACTATCGCTCACTCGAAGTGGACTAAAGTCCAGCGGACACAAAAGCCGTTAGATTGCCCGTATATGTAATGTCTATGCTGGGCCCAATTCGGGCCCGGCTTTTTATTATCTGAAACTCAATCGTCTTGCTTGGCAATGCTTGTGAAGAATCACTGGCAGACAACTACAGCCGTGTTCGAAAATCGCGATCTGTTTCCCCGCCAATCATGGTTGCGCGATGCATCAATTGGCTCAGCGCCAGTATTAGTAATTCAAGCTTTACCTGGCTTCGACTTTTTACCCGGGCGCAACCGTGCCGCTGGCATGACAACATCCCCCAGCTCGCTCTCGACAATTTCCTGAATTTGACTGGCCAGTTCTTTATAGAAATTGCGTGCTGGCGATGTGTTTCTCCACACCAAGGCGTGATTACGAACCACGTTGATGCCCTCGACATCTGTAACGCGTAACTCTTTACTATCGCGAATTTCCGACTTTACATACAGAGCCGGCAAGAATGCGACGCCCATTCCCATGACGACCATCTGGCGCAGTGTGTCCAGAGAAGTACCTTCATAGTCCCGCCGCACCACAGCACCTACACGCTCACATAGCTCAGTAATCTGCCGGTGAAAAAGGTGGTGTTCGGTCACCGTCAGTACTGGTTCTCCAAGTAAATCCATCCTGTTGATTCGAGTTTTGCCGGCCAATCTGTGGTCCATAGCGAGGGCCAGCTTCAGCGGCTCCCGAAACAACGGCGCTACAACCAGCTCGTTCGACATAATCGGTTGTGTGGACAGGATCAAATCATGTTGGCCATTGATCAGACCCGTTTCCAGATCGCTGGGTGGGTCTTCGCGCACATAGAGCTTCAAATCTGTGTAACGCGCGTGGATAGGGCTCAGGATATGCGGGAGCAGGTACGGGCCCAGTGTGGGTGTGACCCCCAATCGGTAAATACCCATACCCCCGCCGGACAGCATTGCCGCTTGCGTTGCAAACCCTTGAGCTTCTTCCAGTATGCGCCGGGCACCTTGTAATAGCTCGCGACCCTGAGCGGTAGTATTAATACCCTTGCGACTGCGCTCAAATAACTGAACTTTAAGCGTTTTTTCCAATGCCGCCACCTGGTTGCTCAGGGTTGGCTGGGTAATATTCAAGCGAAATGCCGCCTGCCGAAAACTGCCAAATTCGGCTACAGCGGTGAAGTATTGAATCTGCTTTAGAGACAGTTTTTCCAGATTATCCATTGTTCAGTGCGCCTCGGATGGCGGGCAGGTGATAGATAAAATCTATAACGAAATAGCTATTTATTCAATATTCTTATCATCTAATCAACCGTACTATTGCACATCTTTTTAACTTGGACCGTATGAGGATATTGAAAATGGAAAAACTGATCTCTGGAATTGAGCGTTTTCGTAACTCTTCCTTTGAAGACAGGAAGAAATTGTTTGCGGAGTTGGCTAACGGCCAGAGTCCGGAAGTTCTGTTTATCACATGCTCTGATTCGCGCATTGATCCAAACCTGCTAACCCACACAGAACCAGGCGACCTCTTTATTATTCGTAACGCTGGTAACATCGTGCCACCCCATACACGTACTGCCGGTGGTGTAACAGCTTCAATTGAGTTTGCTGTCGCTGCTCTGGGAGTTGAGCACATTGTGGTATGTGGCCACAGCGACTGCGGCGCCATGAAAGGGGCACTGAATACTGGTGCGCTCACCGATCTGCCGCATGTCCATGACTGGCTGGACAATACCCGCGCCGCTGTTGAATCAGTGCGCGCACGTTCCGGTGACGACTCTGGTGATACCTTGAGTCAAGTGACAGAGGAAAACGTAGTATTACAACTTCACCACTTGCGTACACACCCTGCCGTTTTATCGAAATTGGCAACCGGTAACGTCGAACTTCATGGCTGGGTCTATGACATCGAACACGGCACTATTAAAGCTTTCGATGAAGAGAGCGGCCAATTCGTTCCTGCAGAAGAGCGCTATGCCGAATTTATGAACAAGCAGTCGGCAGCAAAATCAGCATAAACGCTGAAAGGAATCAATAATGATTAGTTTCAAGACCAAAGATCTGAAGGGGGACCTGTTTGGCGGGTTAACCGCCGGTGTGGTTGCTCTGCCCCTGGCGCTTGCCTTTGGTGAAGCATCAGGTGCAGGTCCAATTGCCGGTTTGTACGGGGCGATCTTCGTCGGTTTCTTCGCCTCACTTTTTGGCGGTACCGGCTCGCAAATTTCTGGCCCTACCGGGCCGATGGTTGTTGTCTTTGCAGGTGTTTTCGCTGCACTGGACGGCAACCCTTCACTAGTATTTACGACAGTCGTACTCGCCGGTGTTTTGCAAATCCTGTTTGGTGTCTTCAGGTTGGGGCAATACATTCGACTTGTTCCCTACCCTGTAATTTCCGGCTTCATGAGCGGGATCGGCTGCATCATCATCGCCCTGCAGACCAGCCGTCTGTTCGGTCATGAGCCCGATGAGGGCGGCACCATTCCTGCGCTCGTCGAAATACCGGGCGCAATAATGGATCCGAATCTGGTTGCTTTTGGCATCGGCGCATTGACTCTGCTGATTGTCTTCAAGTGGCCCTCCAACTTTGCCAAGTGGGTACCAGCGCCTCTAGCCGGATTGATTATCGGTACTGTGGTGAGTCTGTTCGTCGCTGGCGCGCCGATTCTGGGAGACATTCCTACGGGTCTGCCAAGTTTTATTATGCCCAGCTTCAGCCAGGATACTTTCCTGGTGGTATTTGAAGCAGCATTCATTCTGGCCTTGTTGGGTGCAATCGATAGCCTGCTTACCTCACTGGTTGCAGATAACATGACGCGGACCCGCCACAACTCCAATAAAGAGTTGATCGGTCAAGGTGTGGGTAACGCTATCGCTGGTCTGTTTGGCGGTATCGCCAGCGCCGGCGCCACTATGCGTACGGTTGTGAACATTCGCACCGGCGGCTCCACCAAGATCTCCGGCATGCTGCACAGCGTATTGTTGCTGACTATCGTGGTAGCACTGGCGCCTCTGGCAGCCAAGATTCCACATACGGTTCTTGCAGCTATCCTGATCAAGACTGGTTGGGACATTATTGACCGCGCCTACATCTTGCGCGCTCACCGCGGCCCACGCTGGGATCTGGCATTAATGATGCTGGTACTGACCTTGACTGTGTTCGTTGATCTGATCACTGCCGTTATTGGCGGTGTTGTGTTGGCAGCGCTGGCTTTCGTCAAACAGATTGCTGACCTGCAATTGAAAGAACTGCGTGACATCACAAACGAAGGTCTATCAATCAACTTCACTGATGAAGAAGCCGAATTGATGACGCATTCACACAAGCGAATCAATGTCTTCGACTTTGGTGGTCCATTGAGCTTTGGTGCAGCAGCAGACGTTGGGCACCAGGTTCGTGAAAAATCGAAAGGACCCAGTCAGGTCATGATCTTTGATTTTGTCCAGGTGCCGTTCATCGATGTGTCAGCAGCTCGCGCAGTTGAGACCATTGCCAACGATGGCAAGATGTCCAACAAGCTAGTCTACATATCTGGCATGAATGATGAAATTCGTACCATGCTCACTGACCTGATGGGTGACGTTGTGCCCAAGGAACACTACTTTGACACCAGACGCGACGCGATCGCCGCTGCCGTTGAATATGTAGAGTCTTCCGAAGGCAAGGCTGATGCCAAACCGCTCAGTGATGAGCCTGCTCCGGCTTAATCCCAAGCAACAATAACCCTGAGCACTTGATGGGCAGATACCGACGGTGTCTGCCCTTTTTTTTGCTCAGCCGCCATGTCCATTATTGCAACTTCCTCGGCAATCTCACTCCAAAGCTGAGTACAGGATAGATGCCTCTTAGAAGCTAAACCCAGATTGGCGGCTTAACGACGTCACCGCCACCAGTTCTTTGCGCCTAAACTTTCTCTCTGCCTGGTTAGCTTTCAAGGTAGCCACCATTCATTTGCAATGAGGAAGCACGATGCGATTATCAATTCCAAGTTCAATTCTCAGCTCGACACTATTCGCCTGTCTGACAGCTTTAATCCCTGTGCAGGTTGCTAGCCAGATTACACTCGGGGAGACACTTGAGCTCGAATCGGAAGTACTTGAGGAAACCAGAGAGCTTTGGATCTCAACCCCCGAATCCTACTCCGAATCGGCAGCAGGCTACCCCGTAGTCTACCTTTTGGACGGCACTGATAACTTTCTACATACCAGCGCTATTAGCCAGTTCCTGGCAAAAGCAGAACGGATTCCGGAACTTATTGTTGTGGCGATAAGAAATACAGACAGAGGCAGAGACTTTACACCACCATCGGACAACGCGAATGATCAAGCCAACTTTCAAAGTCTCGGCGGTGCCGGCGCTTTCCAACGCTTTCTCAAAGAGGAGTTATTCCCCTACATCGAAAATAATCTCAACACTCATCCATACCGAGTTCTTATTGGCCACTCGCTTGGTGGTTTGTTTGCATTGCACACGCTGACGTCAGTACCGGACTTGTTTGACGGTTATATCGCGATCAGCCCTACACTTGACTGGTCCAATCAGGTGCTGGTTGATCAAACCAGCGAGTTTCTCGCGGCACAATCTGAGTTATCGATAGACTTGTATCTGAGCAAAGGCAATGAAAGCGGTACCACACAAGCAGCCTTCAGAAAGCTAACCGGAGTTCTCGCCGAATTCACGCCGCGCGATTTCAGATGGGATTTTAGCGAGTCCCCGGAAGAGCATCATGGATCCATTCCGCTTCCTGCCACTTACTATGGCTTGCTGGGTATTTTTTCTGGCTGGGCGCTGAATAACCCAGTCGAGATCTACAACATCGGCGGTGTCGCTGCCATGCGAGAGGTCTATGAAAAGTCAGGAAAGCGATTTGGCTATGAGCGTAGCCTGCCCAATATTACATTGCTGCAATTGGTAAATACGCTGATCAGTGAAAACCGTCTCGACGCAGCCGCAGCTGTATTGTTGGAGGATTTTACCGCAGTACCACCTTCGTACTTTCTCAACTTGCTGGCGAATGAATACCGGCAAGCTGGCGATGAGACACGCGCACAAGCGCTCTATCAAATATCTCTAGCTAACAATCCCACAGATGAAGTCGCCAGCCACGGGCTAGCGGAGATGGGAATTGATACTCAGGCGCAGCGCAGTGACATCATCAGCATCGAGCCAGGTTTACTTAGTGAATACACGGGTGAATACCGGGTCACTGACGATTTTATCCTGACCATCTTCATAGAAGATGGTGAACTCTATCAACAAGGGTCCAGCCAACGCGCTGCGAAGCTGGTAGCACTGAGCGAAAATCGTTTCAGCGTAGCGGGTGGTGACTCACAGATCGAGTTCAGAGCAGCAGCCGGTAGTGACATTGACCGACTGATCTTGTCACAATTTGGCAGAGAGATAGAAGCGTTGAAGCTACCATGAAGACAGAGAAAGATGCATGAAAATGCCGGAGTTTCTGCAACTGACTGGTCCTAACAGCGTGATTATACGACTTGCGTTTTCCCGAGCAGATTCACAAGCTGGCTCATCTCATCAATAATTGCCTCGGGCTGATGCTTGTTCAGACGCTCAAGAGGATGCGCGCCATAGCTGACACCGATCCGGCGCATGCCAAGACTCGCCGCCATACCCAGATCAAATTCGGTATCGCCAATCATCACCGAATCCGCAAGCGGCACATCCAGTTCAGCTAATAATTCAGACAGCATCAGCGGATCAGGTTTCGAAGCCGTTTCATCGGCACAGCGCGTGGCGTGAAAATAATTTTCCCAACCCAGATTACCCAACACACGATTGAGCCCGCGACGACTCTTGCCAGTAGCAACTGCAATGTGATGGCCATTGGACTTCAGAGTTTCCAGCGTATCTTCTACACCGGGATAGAATTCACAAGGCGTTTGATCCTTAATGACAAAATGGTGGGCATAGCGCTGACTCAATAGTTCCAGAGGGGCTGATTCGGCATTCGGATACAGCGTTGACACCGCTTCCGGCAAACCAAGTCCGATAATGCTGCGCGCATCGGCCTCGCTACACGGCTCCAAACCTGCATCAACCGCTGCCAACTGCATACATTGGGAAATCTTGGTCAACGAATTCAGTAGAGTCCCATCCCAATCAAAAATAACTAACATTACAAATCCCGATTTCGTCCTTCTGGCGCTGCAGCTCTAAAACCAAGAACGGCAGGGTGCCACGTAAACATGACTCTGTTACTCAGAATCTTCCGAGTCAATTGCCTGGCGTAGACTGTACTTTTTATCAGTCGTGAATAAATCTGACTTGAGTAGCCCCCACTTCCACAACCTGAACATTATGCTGTTCTTGAGAACACCCAATCCATAGACGACTGAGTTGCTTAAATTGATAGAGCTTGCCTCAGGGAAATAACGTGTCGGGCAAGATACTTCACCAATCGCAAAACCGCGCGCCACAACTTGCACTAGCATCTCATTATCGAAAATAAAATTATCTGAATTGCGTAACAAGGGCAGTGTACCCACTACTTCTTTGCTGAACGCCCGGTAGCCTGTGTGATACTCCGATAATTTCGCGCCCATCATAATATTCTGAAACAGGGTGAGGATGCGATTCGCGATATATTTGTACAGCGGCATTCCTCCGGCTCGGGCTGTACCACTGAGAATTCTGGAGGCAATCACAACGTCATAGATTCCCGAAGCAATCATTGATGCTAGTGCGGTAATAAGTCTCGGGTCATATTGATAATCCGGATGTAACATAATGACAATGTCAGCATCCAACTTTAGAGCTTCCCGGTAACAGGATTTCTGATTACCACCATAGCCGGTATTCTGTTCATGCACATAAGTACGAATTCCCAACTCTCTGGCTAAATCCGCAGTGCTGTCAGAGCTGGCATCATCAACCAGGACAATTTCATCCACAATCTCGTGCGGAATTGCTTTATAGGTCTCAGCCAATGTCTGCTCGGCTTCATAAGCAGGCAAGACGATTACGATTTTCTTTCCCAATATCATTGAATTGTTAGACCCACAGTTTGATGACTAAGATTTATTGGCAGTTCAGTTTATTGCAAAGACGGTAATCTTGTTGTCAGTATAAACAGGCTCGCCAAACCAGTTTTGATACGCACTAATGCACTCTTGGACATTCATCTCTTCCACTATGATCGGCACTAACACCTCTTGCTCAAGGTTATGGTGAAAAGCCACATAGTCGACACCAGCCTCTCTGATCTGAACTGGCTCGCCAAGATAGAAAAAATTATTCAGGCTGACATTGTCTCGCAGCGCAATGGGGATCTCACCTTGCCGATTACTCGAGCAAAGCCCGTCTGTCATCCCCATCGCGATGCGTTGCCCTGTCAAATGCTGATAGACCGGCAAGTAATCGAAATTATAGTAGTACGGCGCTTGCACGATAAACGACTGCGCAGCGGGTAATTCTTCTTGACCGGTATAGAACCCTGCTACCGGTTCAGACAACATTGCTTCATAAGAAGGCATGTCCAATACCATCTCGCTGATTGTCATCAACACAATATTGTTGTTCGGCGAATAATAGGCCCGAGGCAAAGGGCCCAGGACTACCGCTACAAGCAATAGCAGACCATATAGTCCATATGACCAGCCAGAGTTGATTGTCGCATCTATAAGCCCCACAAGCCGGTCAAGACCCAGCGCTGTGAGGATGAGCAGAAACACCAACAAGGGAACAAGATAACGAGCGATGATGACAATGTTCTCGGTGCCCACGGGGTTAGCAATCGCGACCGCAAGCCCTTGAAGTATAGCCAGAAACCCCAGCAAACCCAAAAGCTTGATACGCCTCTGTACTGCCGTGGCAAGCCCAAGACCGGCCACTAGCAACACGGCGCCAGTGAGTAACACCCCTCCCGCGCCACTGAATACAGCAATCACCGGGGCAAAGCTGGATATCCCCAACATACCGCCTGCGGCCTTTTCGCTCAGCGCCGAGAAATCGCCCAATAGCGGCGGCAGCAGCATTATTGTCAGGAGAAGAAGAGTTGCCAGACCAAGCAGTAACAGATCTCGCACATCTTTCCTGCACTGCTGCCAATCACCGGACCTATTGGCACTGTAAAGGCTGCAAACAAATACGTATCCGAAAGCCCCTAATACGAAGGGCAAATTGAGAATCAGCAAATAGCCAGTCAGCGCAGCGCAAAGCAAATAGACAGCACCATCTGTTTTGGCTCGGCTCTTCCACCACCGGTAAAAATAGATTACAGCCACGAACGAGAGCAGCAACGCAATTGGGTAGGGCCGCGCGAACCGTGCCTGAGTAATTAGAATAGGCGAAATGGCAAACAGCCCGGCCGCAAATATGGCCGACCGATGCCCCAATTGTTCGCGCAGTAACCAGGGAATAATGAAGATCAAAAGACAACCAGCCAGAACAAAGGGAGCCTGAATCATCCATTGCTGCAATCCCACGCTCTCCATTAACAACTTGAAATAGAGCGCTACCGGAATTGAATGATCGGCATCGCCAAATGATGTGGCAATCTCGCTATAATCAGCTTGCATAGCAATATGTAATGCATGCCATTCATCACCAGTGATAATCTGGTCATCCAATTGGTAAACTCTCAAAAATACACCAAGCACCATTACGCCGAATAAAGCGACAAGTTGGATCAATGAAATTTTAGGCTGCGCTTGCGCCATAGATCGCGATTAAGTCCGATAAATGAATAAATGGAAGACTGCAGATGGATGAGGGCAAGGCAAACACAGGCGGTGATTCACCGTCATCCCAAAAGCTTCGAAGAGCTTACAGACTCGGCCTAATCCTATCAATAGCAGGGATTGCCGTACTGGGCTTTCTGAATCGCGATTATTTGCAGACAGATTTCATTAATCAGTTGCAAGAGCTGCCATTGGCAGTTGCCGTATCACTTATGTTGCTCATTACTACTGTCGGCATTATCGCCTTGATTCCGAACTCCATTCTGTTTCTGGCAACAGGTGCACTGTTCGGAGTTACCCTGGGGTTTTTAATCAATCTGGCGGGATTTGTTCTCGGCAGCACCGCGGCTTTTCTGATCGCCCGGACGGTAGCGCGGGATTACATTGATCAACGCGCGCACAAGCGCATCGTATTCCTCACTGATTATGTGTCCAGAGCGGGCTGGAAAGCAGTCGCCGTATTGCGAGTAATTCCAGTAATGCCGGCTTTTCTGTTGAACTATTTGCTCGGGGTAACACAGATAAGGTTACGCGACTATGTACTGACCAGCGGTCTGTTTATCATTCCTTCCTGTTTCGCGATAACTTACACCGGCGCTACCGGGAGAGACCTTTTGGCGGGCGAAGGAATTAGCGCTCAGCAAATTCTAGTACTAGTGGGAATAATTGTCGGATTGGTCGTGTTGCGCCGTGTCATGAAACGCGAAGTAAAAACGCCATGAATCCTGAGTGGCACATGGCAAGGCAACTTACACGTTGGCTGCATGTCTTGCGAAAGCAAGTATCTGAGTTATCAGATAGGCCCTGACGAAGCAGGCTTCATAAAAATTGCTGGTCGCGTATATCCGGTAACAATCAATCGCATTGCCGATCCCGAGAAGATGGATCGCATCTGGCGGCTCGATTTCACAAGTCAAATGAACTCAATAGCGAATCTGTGCCAGAGACAGTCAGAGTCGATGGCTGGTGGACATGCAGCCTTGAGTCTCGCGCTTCTTTCTGACTTACATACTAACGTACTGTTGCAGTTTGCATTTTGATGAGCGCAAGCTGCAACAGATTAGCGCCTGGTTTTAAATCAGCTGGCCTTAAACCAACAGATACTCTTTCAGCTGACCCCGCATACAATGATTGGACGCCATTGAGGTCGAGTAGGCTCCAGCATTGAGCAGTGCAATAAACTCGGCATCAGTCATGTCTGGTAACATGGCGTCACGGAAGAACACATCAAGCGCCTCATTGATGTTGCCTATCACAGTCACTTTTTGTTCATTGCCACTGCCCTGTTGCAATGCCAACGGCTGAAAGCGCAAGTCATAAAAGGCGGGTTCAGGGGCAATATTGAATCCGGCGTCGACGCCCAGAAATAAAGTGTCTGCCTTTTGCTCCAGATAAGTTTTGCTTAACAGCAACAACCCGGCGTCTTTCATCACATACTCACCCGGCTCCACATCCAGTTTGAATGACCGCCCTTCGAAGTGGCTGAACAGCATGCTTGCCCAGGCATTCAGATCAAGCGTTCCATCTTCGGCAAAATGCGGTACACCAAGCCCACCGCCGATGTTCACTCGCTCGATGCTATCGCACTGGTCAACAAACCATAGACAGGTCCGAATCACTTCGTCCAGTTGCGGAAGCTGCGGGGTCAAATAGCCACACCCGGTATGAAAGTGAATACGACTGATAGTCAGATTACACTCTTTCGCCAAGGCAATGGCTTCATGGAACTGCTCTTTGTATATACCGAATTTGGTAATAGCGCGGCCTGCGTACTGCAACCGCTCATTGCCTTCCCGGCTTACACCCACCCCCGGATTAACACGAACGCCAATTTTTGCACCGGGACGGAGTTGCCCCCAGGTCTTGATCGCATGCAGCGAATCGCAATTGATATTGAGATCTTGGTAACGATTGAGTATCCGATAATCGTCTTTGGACAAAGAGCCGGCAGTAAATGAAATATCTGCAGCGCTGAATCCACAAGATACTGCCAGCTCAACTTCCTGAGGAGAGCAGGCATCAATGCCGCACAAACCGCTCAGATTCAATCCTGTCAGCATCGGTGCAAAACGGTTCGCTTTCATTGCGTACAGGATGCGGTAATTGTCACTGAAACCGGCATCACGCAAGGCGGTATGCAAACGGCCAAGATTTGCCTTGGCGCGCTGCAGAGAATAAACAAATGTCGGCGTGCCGAATTGTTCGGCCAAATCTTGTACCCGATGGCCCGCGAAGCAAAGTTCGGAATCGATGTAGCCCAGATCTTCTCGCTGCCACCAGGTCGCGGTGTTTGCTTCCACCACGGTATTTGAATCACTCAATGCGGATTGCACCAAATTTATCCTTTGACGTTAACTAAAAAATTGAAAAGGCTTATCCAACTCAAGCTATCTTTTTGGGTTTGCCACGGGCGCATTCAAGAACCCGATTGCTGCGTATTTTCTTTATCTGTCTTGCTTTCTTTACTTACCTTACTCTCTTAACTTTCTTAACTCTCTTTTGTTCTCTTTGTTTTCTTTGTTCTCTTTACGACTAGTTATCCAGCCGCGGCAGCGCGGGTTTCCACACTGACTCTGAAACTGTTTTAAAGTACGCCCTCAGCTCAGCATAGCCCATGAAAAGGTAGTCGCCAGGGGCTTTTATTCCGGGATACAGGTCGGCATCCAAGCTAGCAAAAGTAGCGCGCTTTATATAGATGAATAGGCAAACACACAAGCGTTTTTTAGCCTTTGCGAGCCCCGGCTGACGGCACAGCCTACCCGCCAACGGCCCACATCACTGCCACCGCTGTGAGGGCTTCGCCAAATGCAGGTATATTATTGATATATCGGGAAACATCACCAAGATGACAGCGGTATCTGCCAAATGCCAATAGCGCGAAATTGGCGAGCGAAGTGCCGAGTCGAAAGCAGCCAAATTGGCTTGGCGGAAATAATCAGATCCGGGCAAAAGCGGCTTACTGATCTATCAGCTCATAAAAGCCTGCAGCACGTAGCTGGATGGTAATATCTTCATCACTTTGATTATCAAAGTACCAACCATGAATCCCTTCAAATGGCGCAACGAGTGAGCCACTTTCTTTACCGTCCTGATGAATCTTGTAGAACATGACGGTGCCAGGCTCTTCGCCTACGCGATGAGTATGGCCATGAAACTCGGCAGTCAATGACTGTGGTTGATCCATCTCCACCGTCCATTGATAGGACATGGAATCCCCGGCATTCAAACCAAGCTTGTATTCCAGTGCAGTATTGCGCAGTACCAGAATTTCAATCTCGTCTTCACGGTAGGTGTTGTCGGCCGAAAAGAATGTCGCGTCGCTAAGCGGTACTTCAATCCAGTCGCCAGGCTCCTCACTGCAAGCAGTAATAGCAATGAACGATGTTAGCAGCAGCGCGCCGCGATATAGCACACGTGCGGATTTGCCTTGCCCATGCGAGGCTGACAACCCTGCTTTGTAGCGCAGTAATGACAGATCTCTACGCACCCGGCGCCACGCCATCACACACCCAGTCGCACAAACCGCCGTTACACCCAACAATAAAACCACCATAAAAATATCCCAGAAAGGTCGGCTCCGAAAAACAGCCGAAAAGTCACCACGATGCAGACCGTAAAATAACCAGCGATACCAGCGAATTTCTCGATCCACCTTGCGCAATATTTGTCCATCTACTGGACTCAAGTAATAGCGACGATCTTCATCATCGGCGAACACTACCCGGTAGACCGGAAATTCCACAGGCACATGGTGCTGATAATAGTAAGCGTCACTTTCTTGCAGCAGCGCAGTGGAGGCAATCTCCTGCTGCGGCTGCAAGCGCCCGGCAAGGCCGCGCAACTCAGTTTCGGCTAGCGGCTGGCGTGCAAGCGACTCGGCATTGTGCCTGGCACCGAAATCATTTGACCCATAAGCGGTCAATTGCACTTCACCAGCCAGGGTCGCAATCTCATATCGCACTACCGACTCTTGCTGCTCGAACGCAGACAGCCTGGTAAGCAAATCCGTTATCTCTTGCCATTGCAGCGGACGCTCTACCAGCCGCTGCATCTCTGCACCTGCGCCCTCGCCTTCAAGCGCGCCCCAGGGGTTCATGGAAAACAAACCACTGAATACCCAGGTCAGGGTAAACACGCCAAAGACCAAACCGGTGTAGTGATGTAATAACGCCATGCCGCGATAGGGTGAATGCCTGCCATCGCACAAGCGGCGAAACTGCCTTATACCGATATAAAGCCCAATGGCAGTGAGAAAGATGCCCAAAATCGTGAGCCAGATTACCGTTTGCGACCACACCGTTGTGTGCTGGCGTAATACGGTTGGGTACAACCAGTGTATGACTGCGCCCAGATAGCCCCATAACCGTTCGTTGCCTGTTGTTACCTGAACGATCTCGCCGCTGCGACTGGAAACATAAAGTTGGGTTTCCGCCGCATCGGAGACAGCGTATTTGTACAGCGGCCGGTGTGGATTATAGGAACTGTAAACAGTCCATTGGTCATTCTGGATCCTGTCAATCAGAGTGGCATCATGACCTGAATAGCGCCGTGCCACGAAACTGTCAGCGATCTGCTGCGCAGCTCTGCTGTCAACGTCGATGAGCTGTCGGCCTGTGCGCAGATTGTAATTAAGAGTGGCTTGGCCAATTGGATACACTCTGAGTACGGGCTCACCTGCTTGCATTTCGAGCACGGCACGCCGGAAGCCGGCTTCACTGAATACCGGCCTTGCCGGCAACTCGCAGCACTGTTCAAGACTGAGCGACTCAAGCAACGCACGACTTTCCAGTTCGTCCAGTTCCGGGTATTCCTGATACATCATGATGATGCCGGATACTGTCCAGATCAGCATGACAAGGCCCACCGCTATACCAAGATAACGATGAGCGAGGAAAAGCGTTGTTACCATGAGCAAAGGTTCCGCATTATTCGTGTCACTTAAATACTGGTTCTAAAACTGGCACTAAAACTCATAGGTATAGGATAAATGCGTTGTGCGCTGCATACCGAGATTTTCATAGAGATAGGAGCTGCCAGTCAGGTCCAACGTGCCCACATCGATCCGCGTCGCATACTCTTCATCCAATGCGTTCTCGAGCCGTAGCACAACCCGGTGCTGCTCGTTGCTGCCAAAATTATAGAAGCCGGCAAAATCGAGCACCGTGTAATCTCCACGTCGTGCACCTCGGCGACCATTGATGTCGCCCACATGATTGCCAGATAGTGACAAGCCAAAAGGCATGGAACTGTGACGATAATCCAGGCTGAACTTGGATTCACTCTGGGGAATACTGGTTAGCTGCGGACCAGTGCCATTCAATTGCGCATCAGTAATGGTATGGCTCAGACCAGCACTCCAGTTTTCGTTGATGGTCAGGCTGGTGATCAGCTCGAGCCCATCCATATTCACTTCGTCATTGGAGTTCACAAAGCTTTCACCAACCACGCCGCCAATGGTGATTGGGACATAGGAATCAATGTAGTTAGTGATATCGCGGCTAAACCAGGTCAACTCATAGGTCAGCGCTTGCCAGTTGCCACCGATCGCCAGATTAATATTCTCACTCTCCTCCGGCGTTAAATTGGGATTGCCAATCGCAAACCAGCCACCGTCGGGTACGCCATCATTATCAGCATCGTAGAACTCATTGAGGAACAGGGCTTCGGCATCAGGTAATCGGAAAGAAGTGCCCGCATTGCCCTGCATGTAGAAATTGTCGGTAAAATTGTGTTTGCCGGTGAGGTTCCATACTGTTGAATCATCCATGTTCGCAGCCTGATTGTTTCTCACTCCCAGTGCCAACATAGTATTGTCGAACAGATCTTCGCTGCTGCGGATTTGCGCGAAGGCGGCAGTGACGTCTTCCTCCAGATCACCAATGCGCCAAACATCATCGGTTCCGGAAAAGCTTTGGTAGTCGAGCCCAAGCACATACTCGAAGTTGCCACCGAAATTGAACTTCGCCATGGCATTGGCGCCAGAATCCTTATAGCCCCAATAGTCGCCGTCGTTGACTACCCTGACACCGCCATCGAGATTGCCGCTGGCATCCAGGGTGTTATAGATGCGGGTATAGACCGTGTCCCAGTTATGCTCATAGGCCTTGATGAAGAACTCGAGGTTGTCATTGACTCGCAAGTCGTACTTGACCGTCAGGATGTCTTCCTCGCGCGCATTGGTTGTGGTGTTATTCAAAAAAGGTCGAGAAAAATCCAGATCGGCATCGGTCGCCTGATACTGCAGTGACAAGCGTGAGTCGTTGCTAATATTCCAGGCATATTTCAGACCCAGCGTTTGCACTGCATAGCCACGGTCCAGATCCGTGGCGCTGGGCTGGATATCAGTGCCAGTCCATGGCGTATAGCCATCAGACTCATCCTTCGAGGCGAACAACACATACTGATGGTCGCCGCTGGCGCCACGCAGATAGCCATTCAGGTTATAACCATTATTACTGTTGATCGAGGTTCCGACGGCGCCGTCCGTCGCGCTGGCGAAGCTCTTGGTGACGATGTTGACGACGCCACCAACTGATTGGGTGCCGTAGAATATGCCTTGCCCTCCCTTCAATACCTCGATGCGCTCCACCATGTGTGCAGGCACTGTATCGAGGGGACTAGTGCCATTGTAGAGCCGGTTGGTGATGCGCACACCGTCAATCAACCACAAAATTTCGGTATTGCGTGAGCCTTGCAGAGAGGCATCAAAGTAATCGAATGGGCCGTTCTTGGGAGCGATATGCAGTCCGGGGACCAGCATCTGCAAGGTTTGGGTAATATCGACGAAGCCGCGTTCCTGAATCTCTTCGGCCGTAATTATCTCAACTCGATTACCGTATCGGCTCAGCTCGAAGGGGATTGTTTCTTCAAGTCGCTGCGAAGAGACGGTAATCTCCTCGACCTCAGCGGCGAAGACAGGCACAGCGACTACGCATGCCAGTAACACTGCCGGTGCGTTGCGGCTATTAGTACGAGTGATGATGAGGCTGTTTTTGCCAGTAATACTGCTTGTGGGCCAAATCATGCGTTATTGCTTCCAGTAGGCAAGATTATTATTTGCGCACAATTTTGCGACCCACTGTTATCTGCCTCCAGTTTTTAATGGAAAAATAACGTTTCATAACGTGGCAGCACGGCAATTCAGCAAGTTGGGCCGCCTCTCTCCGCGACGAGGTGAATACAGCCATAGCAATTGCCAGCTGAATTAGCCCAACAGCAACCAATCCCAATACCGTTTTAGGGCGTAAACTGTCTGAGGCAAAAGCCCATGAGTACGTGTGAGTGAATGTGAGCAAACGTGAGAGAGTATGTGAGTGAGTAAGAAAGTCGCCATCATTGGAGCCGGTATAGCTGGCATTGCCGCTGCCCGCGAACTGGAGGCGGTTGCCGACGTGCGCGTGTTTGAAAAATCGCGCGGCCTGGGCGGGCGTATCGCAACTCGCCGCGCTGAACCATTTGCTTTCGATCATGGTGCGCAGTTCTTTACTGCTCGCACGCGTCAATTTCAGTCATTGATCAACAAGTTTCCGGAATCTGTGGTGCAACCCTGGTCCGCCAAGGTCGTCACGTTAGAGGCTGATCGCAAGAGATTTAAGCGGGAATGGTATGAGGACCACTTTATTGGTCTGCCCGGGATGAATGGCTTGCTCAAAGCCATGGCCAGCAACTTGTCATTGCAGACCGGAACGCAAGTTGGCCAGATTGCAGCCAATGGTGATCAATGGCGTCTGCTCAATGAGCATCAGGAATCACTGGGGGATTTTGACTGGGTAATCAGTGCAGCGCCCGCTCCCCAGACTCTGGCACTATTACCTGAGGTGTTTACCGACCTGCCGCGCATTGCTGCGGCGCAGTACTCACCTTGCTATGCGCTTATGCTCGGTTTCGATCAGGCTCCTGCTTTGCACTTTGATGCGGCTTCAGTGAGAAACGAACCCGTCGCCTGGATCGCTGTGAATAACAACAAGCCCAGCCGACCCGAAGCTGCCAGCATTCTGATTCACAGCGATAACAACTGGGCAGAAGAAAATCTGGACACGGATCAAGACGAGATAATTGCCGGGCTCTTAGCCAGCTTTGAACAGGTAACCGGAATAGATGGTCGCAGCGCAAAATACTCGTCACTGCACCGCTGGCGCTATGCCCGGGTCGAGCAACATCTGGAAAGCGATTTTTTATTGGACAGCAAAAATAGCCTGGCTGCTTGTGGTGATTGGTGCCGTGGTAACCGGGTAGAGGATGCCTATCTCAGTGGCGATAACCTGGGTAAAAGCCTTGCCAGTTTGTTGGGCTGATCCAGCCTTATTCACAACCCAGTTTGGCCAGTAATGCCGAAGACTCACGCACTGTACGCCGCTCAGGGAAGAATTCGATGTCGGTAATATCTTCTATCTCGGCCAGAGTCGTCCTGCGGCTGCAGTAACTTTCTGACTGCGCCATATCCCGAGAGAACAGAAACGCCGCTACACCAGATTCGTCCGCGACCAGCTTGAAATAGGCAGCCGGACTCAAATCAGCACTGCTGGGCGTGGTGCCAAGCATACTGATTAAAAACAATGGACCGGCAATCACGTAAGCCTCCCCTGCTTCGGTAGCAACGACATTATTCAGCCGCTGCTCCAATTGCAGCCAGGGTCCGAGGCGCAGCGCCGCAGGCATTGGCACCATGTTGCTAAAATTATTCAGGTCAGACCAATAAGGTGTGTTAGCAAAACTGGTCATCGGTGCCAGCCGCGCCCTGTTATCAGGCTTGACTGTCTCGGTGCCACTGCCGGCATAGGGATTGGCATTACGCGCGATGTTTTGTGATAACTGCAATTCTTCTTCCCCGGACTGCATGACATCCTCTAACTGGGAATACTTGATCAGCCGATCAGCTTGCCAACTCCTGGGCAACAGCGAAGCCACACCGATTGCTTCACTGGTGAGTCGGTATGCAACCCAGTCCGGCAGCGCGGTTGTTGCATTGATACCAGCCGCGTAAAGATGATGGATTACCACATTGCTTTGCTTGGCAGTCACGCGCGAGTTGTAACTGGGGCACTCACCCTGACAATGGGTAACCGCTATTGATTGTGCCACGCTCGTTTGAGAAGACAGGACCGCAACAACACAGCCAAGAAGCGCTAATGCCTGTTCAACAGATGCCCACCTTATTCTAACGCTTCTCTTGCTGGTCATTTTCTTACCCTGACTGACTGACTGCATGCATTGATCAATGCTCATTGCTAGAGCTGCTAGTCTTACTAGTTTACCTAACTTTTACTGAATCCGGTCAATCCGGATTGCTGGCTATTGTTCCAGATCAAGGCCAGGCACAACTTTAGCCTGAACAGGCCCACCTCAGCTCTCTCAATGCCCCTGAATAGCTAACGTAACCGGCGCGCCTTGAACTGCCGGCCTTTCAATTTCTGCTCATTCAATACCAGCAGCGCCAATTTGGCGACACTTTGCTCGACCGCCACGTAGGCTGTTCTGTCGAACAATGTAATCTTGCCGATCTGCGCACCGGCTATGTCGCCATTAGCCGTCAGGGCGCCGAGCACATCCCCCGCCCTGACTTTCTCCTTTCTGCCACCATTGATACACAACGTCACCATGGGCGGATAGAGCTTGAAATTGGCCGGCACAACGAGACTGTCTGCAGTGATAATACTGATAGTCGAGCCCTGATATTCTTCAATTGCGCGCAGTTTGCGACGTTCAGTATCGGTAAACAAACTCACCGCAATACCCTTGCTACCCGCCCGCGCTGTGCGCCCGATCCTGTGAACATGAACTTCCGGATCACGGCTTAGCTCATAGTTGATAACAGCGGATAATTCATCAATGTCCAGCCCACGGGCCGCGACATCGGTAGCGATTAAAATCGAGCTGCTCTTACCGGCAAACTGGGTAAGCACCTGATCGCGTTGCGCCTGCTCCAGATCGCCATGCAAGGCTAATGCGTGCAAGTCTTGCTGCCGCAATGCATCAGCCAGTTCACGGCATTGCTGTTTGGTATTACAAAATACCACTGTTGATTCGGGCTGGTACTGGGCGATGACATTGAACAGCACTTGCTGGCGCTGGCTTCTCTCAATCTCAATAAATACCTGTTCGATATCTGGTGGACTGTGTTGCGCCTCTACCCGAATTTCTACCGGTTCGCGCTGGATATCGCGACTAATCGAACGAATGCCGTCAGGATAAGTCGCTGAGAACAACAAGGTCTGGCGTGTCACCGGCGTGCTGGAGATGATCTGGGTAATATCCTCAAAAAACCCCATGTCCAGCATGCGGTCGCCCTCATCAAGCACCAGTGTTTGCACACTGTTCAGCTGCAGGGTTTGCTTTTCGATATGCTTGAGAATGCGCCCAGGGGTGCCCACCACAATATGCGGATCACGCTGTAATGAGGCCAACTGCGGCCCCATCGGCTTGCCACCGCACAAAGTCACAACGCGCACATTGGGAATGGCGCTAGCCAGTTTGCGCACCTCGGTCGCCACCTGCTCGGCCAATTCCCGAGTAGGACATAGCACCAGTGCCTGCGTACAATAGCGCTGCGCATCGAGCTTGTTGAGCAAGCCGATGGCGAATGCCGCTGTCTTGCCACTGCCTGTCATCGCCTGAGCAATCAGATCCTGACCGGCGAGCAATGCCGGTAGCGCTTGCGCCTGAATCGGTGTCATCGCTGCATAGTTTTGCTGGGCGATGGTAGCGAGCAACTCGGGGCGCAGATCAAGCACTGTGAATGACTGGGAACTCATGGGTGAGGCCTGTAGTAAACGGGCGCGCATCATAGCAGATATTCGCCTGGTACCTGTATATGGCGTATCCAGCACCACTGCCAAACAAAAAGCTCAGGCCACCAAAGGACAACATGGCGCTCAAACCAACTATTTACAAGCTTGGCATCGCACTGAGTGATTTGGATCGCGAAGTTTTTGACTCCCTGAATCTGACCATTGCGCAACACCCATCCGAGACGCTCGAACGCATGATGGTGCGAGTATTGGCCTACTGCTTCAACGTTGCCGAAGGGCTACAATTCTGCAAAGGGCTCAGTGACACCGAAGAGCCCGCTTTGTGGCAACACAGTCTTGATGGCAGCCTGCAACTTTGGATCGATGTTGGCGAGCCTGCGGTAGAACGCGTCAAAAAAGCCAGCAGACTCGCGCCAAAGGTAAAGGTCTACAGTTTTAATCACAAGGCAAGCACCTGGTGGGATCTGAATCAGCATGAACTGAGCAGACTGTCCGCAGTGATCTATCAATTCCAATGGGAACAGATCAAGGCGCTGGCTGGCACTGTTGCTCGCACCATGGATATCTCGATTACCATCACTGACGCCTCAGCCTATATCGCGACAGAACAAGGCGAGTTTGAAGTGGCTTTGCAAACATGTTCGACTAGCGCTGACTAGCCAAGTTCCGACCAACCTCAGACCGAATTCTGATCAATCATTGATCATCCCCAATGAACCATTCATCAAAAGGACAACGACAAGCTAATGAGTGAAGACAACAACAGCACAGAAATTCCTGCCGGGTTCAGAATTGTCGAACTCTCCCGGGAGCCTGTCGAGCTTTACAAGATACTAAAGTTCGAGGCCATGGCTGCCAGTGGCGGCGAAGCCAAGGCCGCAGTCAGCGCCGGGCAAGTTCTCGTCAATGGAGAAGTCGAAACACAAAAGCGCAAGAAGATTGTTGCTGGGGATCGCGTCGAATTCGGTGCTGAAAAAATATTCCTGACTTTAGCTGGTTAACTTTTACCGGCTAACTTTTGCCTGCCATTTTTCGCCAGCCAACAATAGTCAAGCCACTTTCCGCCTGTAGACTATGCACTGTCGCAAGCAACGACAAGCAGACACTGGCCAACCATCACAGGCAATTCTTCCCCACACGCAAAACTGTCGTTTTCCTCTGACTTGCTATTTAATGTCTGTCAGACAATGACACCTTGCGAGTGAAAGCAAAATGGCTACCAGTATTACGGAATTGACCGACAAGATCGCCAAACTGGAGAAGCAACTCCACGATGAGCTGGATAAACAACAAGAAAGGTTCAGCTATCGCTTTGAAGGCACCAGAATTCGCTTCGAACAAGAGGTCGAAGAAGCACACCGAAAATTAAAGAAAGCAATCCTGCCCTGGCTGGCCTCTTCAAGAATCCGTAATATTCTGTCTTCGCCATTCATTTACGGAATGATTATTCCCATAGCTTTTTTTGATTTCACCATTACTGTCTATCAACACATTTGTTTTCGTCTCTATGGCATCCGCCGTGTTGAACGCTCTGCCTTCATCGTGTTGGACCGACATCAGTTAGCTTATTTGAACGGCATTGAAAAGTTTAACTGCTTGTATTGTGGCTATGGTAACGGTGTCATTGCCTATACGCGCGAGGTCATCGCGCGTACCGAGCAGTATTGGTGCCCGATCAAACATGCCCGTAAAGTACAGGGGGCCCACAAGCACTATCACAAATTCACGGATTACGGTGATGCGGAGAATTACCGGCAACAGCTAATCGAACTACGCGATGACTTGCGAGAATAGCCTCCTTAATTGCAGGTTTCAGTCGAATCACAACGACTCTCGGCAGCATCCTGTCCTCCCGCCAATTGACTCAGAAGGCAGTTGTGACACACTGCACTTAACCAATCGAAAAACAAAATCAACGAGAGGTAAGGCCATGAAATACAACAAGATTAGTCTAGTAGCCTTTTCTGTAACACTTTTACTGGGCAATAGCGCCCTTAGCCAGACCGGCAATATCATTACCGGCGAAGGCTTACCTAATCCCAATCCCGAAATACACAACGAATGGGGCACCCTGCCAGACGGGCGCGAATGGGGTTCCACCGCGGGTATCGATATTGATCCTACCGACGGCCATGTCGTTGGCTACGAACGTTGTGCGTCCGGTTCGGCGGGCGGCCCCGGCGTCAATTGCGACAGCAATCCGGTCGACCCCATATTTAAATTTGATCGCCATACCGGCGAGATCCTCGCCAACTTCGGTGCGGGCGTGATGGTGACGCCCCACGGCATCCATGTCGATGTTGAAGGCAATGTCTGGGTCGCTGACTTCGCGGGCAATGACGAAGGCACCAAGGGTCATCAAGTGCACAAATTCAGCCCTGATGGTGAGTTATTGATGAGTCTGGGCACCGCAGGACAACCGGGCAATGACCGCAACCATTTCAATCAACCCAATGACGTCATCGTCGGCCCGGACGGCAGTATCTATGTCGCCGACGGCCACAGCGGGCAAGGCATGCTGACAGAAGAAGCCATCGAGCAGGGCCGCCGTGACGGGCAAACCGGGCGTATCGTGAAGTTTGCGGCTGATGGCACCTATCTCACGGAATGGGGTCGTCTCGGGACTGCGCACGGCGAGTTTCGTACCCCCCATGCGCTGGAATTCGATTCACAGGGCCGGCTTTGGGTCGCGGATCGCGGCAATCACCGTCTCGAGATCTTTGATCAGGATGGCAATTATCTGGAATCGCGCTATACCTACGGCCGAATCAGTGGTTTGTTCATCACCGACGATGACATGGTCTACGCCATCGATTCAGAGTCAGGCCCAACACGCCATGAACCCTGGTACTGCGGCGTGCGCATTGGTCCTTTGAATGAAGACCGTATCGTGGCGTTCATCCCGGGTTATCAAACCGAGAGTCGTGGCTATCAAGGCACTGCCGGCGAAGGTGTCGCTGTGGATGAAGATGGCAATGTGTTTGCTGCTGAAGGGCCAGCTTCTCTGCCATTGGCCGGGGGAGCCTTCACGAAATACACTGCGCAATAAGCTGGACAAATAACAAGACCAAGGGATCTGAGCATGCTTTGTCAGGTCCTTTGACTTGTCGTTTGACTAACTTGGGCTGTGACCAGAAAATGCGCTGCCCGAGACTGCCTACATTATCGCAAGTGACTTGGTAGCACTTTGAATTTCCTCTGATAGTCAATCACATGGCTAACAAAACAAGCTCATTCAGACTCAGCTATTCACGCCTGCCAGTAACGCCAAAGATTACAATCTGACACTAACAATGCAGGACACAGGCACCAAAATCCACTAGGATCAGATCAGACTAGAAATCTTCCGTGCCGCGCGAAGGTTTAGAACAATAACAACCCGTCAGTTTGCTTGGCAATCGCGTTAGGGATTCTTCAAATAGCGATTGTCGGACTGATGTCTCAGGAGAGCACCATTGAAGACTATTAGTACACTTTTTACCCGCGCCTGCTGTTTTACCCTCGCTTTTACATTTGGCGCCAACGCCCTGGCTCAAGATCCGGGTCCCATTGGTCCAAGCCCCTATGACTTCACGTCTGAAACCTGGCTACCACCCTATGCTGGTGAAGGTTTTACCTGGGGCGGCAATTCCGGTGTTTTCGTACAGAATGAAGATCGCATCTTCTTCTTGCAGCGCGGCGAGACCGAACTACCCAACCCCGTACCGGATGACTACACGCGTTTTCCTGGCTCCATGGGCTGGAACGTCCTGCAAGGTCGCGGCCGCGTTTGGAACAACTGCATTTACATTGTAAACAGTGCCGGAGAAGTACTGGAAGTATGGGACCAGTGGGACTATTTGTTCACAGGCACTGACGGGCCGGGCCCACACCGTATCAAGATCAGCCCCTATGATCCGGAAAACCGGGTTTGGGTTATCGATGAAACCGGTCATATTATTTATGTGTTCTCGAACGATGGCGAAGAGCTGTTAATGACGCTCGGCGAGAAGAACGTGCCTGGCGATGATGAAACTCACTACAACCAGCCACAAGACATCGTTTTCCTGCCCGACGGCAAATTCCTGATTGCCGATGGCCTGGGCAACAAGCGTATTGTTGTGCGCAATGCCGATGGTTCCTATCATTCAGAATTTGGTGAGGCAGGAGAAGCTGACGACCAATTCAGCAGCGTCCATATTCTCGCTTTGGGGCCCGATCAAAAACTCTATGTCGTTGACCGCGACGCAGCCAACGTTAAAGTGTTTCAACAAGTTGCTGCACAGAATGCTGCAAATTATCCGAGCTTTGAACATGTGGATACCTGGGGTGGGCTAGACATTCCCCTGTCTATCATCGTCGGCGAAGACAGCGCCTGGGTGACGGATCTGCGCCCGCCCAAGCTGATCAAATTCGACTTCGATGGCAATCGAGAATACACCTGGAACCTGCCAGTCGAAGGGCCCCATATGTGGATTGAGATGCATTCATTATCAGTCGATAGTGATGGCAACCTCTATGCCACAGATAATCAGGCTGGACGCCCGCAGAAGCTGGTACCAAAAGCGGATGCAGATCCTGCTTTGATCATTCAACCGCAATATGTTCCATAATAGTCAGACCTGCATTTCTGAGCTGGAATAAAAGATCCAATTCAACACCTGCTAAACCGGAGACAATAATATGAACAAAGGCAAGATCGCAGGAATAGCCGCCGCCTCGGTAGTCGTTATCGCCATTCTCGGCTGGGCATTCACAGCGCCCTATCTGAGCAACGAAGGCTTGGGACGTTTGCCAGGCATCCATATCGGCGGCACAGAGACTGCACCACTGGATGACTTTTCCCAGCTCAATGGTGTCATTCAAGGCCCGCTCATGATGAAACAGGCGGGCTTTCCACCGTTCGTCAGTTATTTGTCCTGGGTCGGCATGCCAGATGGTGTGATCACGGCAACCCGCCCTGACAATGGCCGCTGGGCCCGACGAGTCCGTGAAAGCAATGGTGATGGCTGGTTACGCATTGGCGATGCTACTTACACAATGCGAGCTACCGAAATCGTGGACGATGAGCAGCGCCTTGCCATGATGGAGTTGTGGGCCGCCAAGGCTGGCCGCACATTGGACGAGCCGCTTTACGAGGGTTCTGAACCATTACGTGATTGGAAAGTCTTTTTCTGGACGCCGCGCTCATAGCTTCAGTTAAACAATAAAAACCGGGGAACTGACTCATAGTCAACTCAGGTAATCTGCAAGAATCGCAAGCAACTGATGCGCCTGCAATTACCTGAGTCCCTTCCTCGTATCGATCTTCCCTTCGCTACACTTATTTACCCATTCCTCTACAGTTCCCGGCCTTTCCTTGCGTGAGTAATCTCCGGCAATTATTCCCGGCCCTGCAAGCGAACTGTAAACCAGCCTCGTAGAATCCTGTTCCCCGAGACATACAGACAGTTTAATGTTCAGCCAACTGCCTTGCTATTGGTAAAACGCAGACGCAGGGCATTGGTAACCACCGAGAATGAACTGAGACTCATCGCCAGTGCGGCAATCATGGGGGATAACAGGATCCCGAAAAGTGGGAACAACACACCCGCAGCTACAGGAACGCCGATGCTGTTATACAGCATGGCAAACAGCAGATTCTGACGCATATTGGATACTGTTTGTTCAGAGATGATGCGCGCCTGAGCGATGCCTCGCAGATCTCCTTTAACGAGAGTAATTTGCGCACTGCTCATCGCCACATCCGTGCCTGTGCCCATTGCGATACCGATATCCGCTTTGGCAAGTGCCGGCGCATCATTAATACCATCACCCGCCATTGCCACCTTCGCATTCTGTTTCTGCAACGTCTCAATCAATTCCATTTTCGCTTTCGGCGTGACTTCGCTATGGACTTCATCAATACCCAGCTCTCTGGCTACGGCGCGGGCTGTCAATTCACCATCGCCAGTTGCCATAACGATCTTCAAGCCACGATTGTGTAACTCGCTGACTGCTTCTTTGCTGGTTTTTTTAATGGGATCTGCCACGGCAAGTATTCCTGCAATGCTATTGTTCACTGCCAGAAAGATGACGCTTGCCCCATCGCTGCGCATTTCATCAGCATCATCAGTGACCAATGCTGTGTCGACATCGGCCTGTTTCATAAAGGCGGTGTTGCCAAGCAACAGGTTCTTGCCTTTGACAGACCCCGAGACACCAATTCCGCTTTCGGAATCGAAATCGTCGACAATCTCCAACTCAATAGCTTTGTCCTTCGCGGCGCTGACGATCGCGCGCGCCAGCGGATGCTCACTACCCTGATCCAATGAAGCTGCCAGACGCAGTACATCTTCTTCGCTGAAGTCGCCGTAGGCGCGACTGGCATGAAAGGTCGGCTTGCCTTCGGTCAAGGTGCCTGTCTTGTCGACTACCACGGTATCTATTTGTTTCATTGCCTCTATCGCCGCAGCATCTTTAAAAAGAATCCCCTGCTTGGCGGCCTTGCCGGTTGCCACCATTATCGACATAGGCGTCGCCAGTCCCAACGCACATGGGCAGGCAATAATAAGCACGGCAACGGCGTTGATTAGCCCGTATACCCAAGCGGGATCCGGGCCGACCAAGCCCCAAACGAAAAAGGTAATTACAGCAATGGCCACTACCGTGACAACAAAATAACCGGCCACCACGTCGGCCAATTTTTGCATCGGCGCACGGGAACGTTGTGCTTGTGCCACCATCTGGACTATCTGCGACAAAGTAGTATCCGAGCCAACCAACTCAGAGCGGATCACAAGACTGCCGTTGGTGTTCAGAGTTGCCGCAATCACTTTGTCATCTTTTAGTTTGCTCACGGGCACCGGCTCGCCGGTCAGCATGGATTCATCAACGGCGCTACTACCCTCTTCGACAATACCATCTACCGGAATTTTTTCTCCGGGAGTGACGCGCAGACGGTCGCCTACCTGAATATCCTCTATCGCAACCTCTTCCTCGTTACCGTTCTTATCGAGACGTCGTGCGGTTTTTGGCGCCAGATTGAGTAACTCCTTGATGGCCGCCGATGTCTGTTCCCGGGCACGAAGCTCCATCAATTGACCGAGCAAGGTCAAAGAAATAATGACTGCCGAGGCTTCAAAATACACCGCCACCCGACCGTCAACGACGAATGATTCGGGAAAGACCTGCGGCGCTATCGTGGCGACGACCGAATACAGATACGATAAAGATGTACCCAGACCAATCAGCGTCCACATATTGGGACTACGGTTAATTACCGATTGCACGCCACGCACGAAGAATGGCAAACCTGCCCAGGCAACAACCGGGGTCGCCAGAACTAACTCTACCCAACTTTGCCAGCCCGCCGGCAACCAACCACGACCATGGCCAAACATCGCCAGCACAAAAACAATTCCAGTACATGGCAAGGTCCACCAGAAACGGCGACGAAAATCAGTGAGCTCAGGATTTTCTTCATCATCGAGCGAGGGCGCTTCAGACTCCAGCGCCATGCCGCATTTCGGACAGGAACCCGGCCCGCGCTGACGTATTTCCGGATGCATGGGGCAGATGTGCCAGGCACGCGGATCAGTGTCTTCCTGCGCGGCCATCCCCCCTAAATAATGCTGCGGGTCGGCCGCAAATTTTTTCTGACAACCGGCACTGCAAAAATAATAGTCCGCATTGTCGACTTCATGGTGATGCGAAGATTCAGTAGTAACGGACATCCCGCATACCGGGTCTTTCAAGTCACCCGCATCATTGGCTTGAGAACTGTGATTTTGATTGGCATGGTCTGTAGTCATGATTCCTCCTGAATCAATCGCTGTTACACGGACAATACTGGCAATTGACAAACTCTAAGCTTTGATCTAACTCTAAGGTCAATACCTTCACCTGCTCCACACAACAGCTTGCAGACCACAGGCCATCATGTCCTTAGAACCAGAAACGCAGACCGGCCACCCAATGAGTTTCCGTTTTGCGTGTCCCTGGCAGCATAAAATCCAGCGTTTTGCCGAACCGGCTTACCCGCTCCACTCCTAAATAAGGCGCAAACTGCCTGTCAAACTCATAACGCAAACGTGCCCCTGCCTTGATTGTTGACAAGCCTGAGCCACGCCCCAGCTCCGCATCATTCTTGGCAAAGGCGGCGATGTCCAGGCGTGGCTGCAACACAAGTCGCTGACCTAGCAGCATTTCATACTCCATCTCCAGGTCGAAGGCCGCCTGACCGTTGTCACCAATATGCAAACTGCTGTCGACCTCTATCCAGTAGGGAGCCAGCCCCTTAATACCAATGGTTGCCCAATCACGGTCCGTGTTTTCGCCAAAAGAGTGATGCATTCCCAATCGTAAGTTCCAGAATGGTGATATCGCACGTGAATACAAAATATCCAGTTCGCCTTCTTCAACATCGTCTTCCACAGTCTCAACTTGCAGTTGCACGATCCACTGCCGATAGCTGTTGCCGAACCAGGCAAATCCCTCCAGCTCAATTCCTTGTGTGACATCGTGATCAACAAATTCGAACCGGTCCATCCACAGCCCCGCAAAGGTTTGTTCATCGGCCAATTGCATTTGCGTTTGTGAGGCGAGCGCATAAGGTCCCGACGATCTCTCATAGCCATTGGCATAAGCATGGGGATCGCGTAAGCCGGGTTCGGAGGCGTCGCTCATGTCGACGTGCCGCTCATGTGTCATCGGCATTGCCATGGGAGTGTCAGCAGTTTCGGCAGGCTGATGGCCGTGCCCATGGTCCTGTGCCAATACGGCGGGCGAAAGGCTCAACAAGACTGCCGCAGTGGCTAGCCAATATGTCGTTGTATGGTTCATGCCACCACCACTTCACGGAACATGCCCGCATCCATGTGTAGTAACAGGTGGCAGTGCCATGCCCAACGGCCAAGAGCGTCGGCTGTCACACTAAACGTTACACGCTGAGCTGGCTGAACTGGCAAGGTATGGCGACGCACCAGAAATTGACCATGCTC
The DNA here is from genome assembly GCA_913060975.1 of uncultured Gammaproteobacteria bacterium. Taxonomy (GTDB): domain Bacteria; phylum Pseudomonadota; class Gammaproteobacteria; order Pseudomonadales; family Pseudohongiellaceae; genus UBA9145. Next base: position 60,484 of record CAJXVC010000007.1, on the reverse strand, counting down.
ATCCTCCAGATCGCTCCACATACCATGCAGATGCATGGGGTGGGTCATCATCGTGTCATTATGCAAGTGCACTCGCACACGCTCACCATGCCGGAAGTGAATAGGCGATGACTTGCCGTATTCGAGCCCATCGATTGACCAACTATAGCGCTCCATGTTGCCAGTCATATGTAATTCGATTTCACGCTCCGGCTCACTCACATTTTCCGGCTTGTTTAGGGAGCGTAAGTCGGACAGAGTCAACACCCGATGCTGGGCCTCGCGCAGTCCAACACCCGGGTCATCCAGATTGGTACGGGGAAAATCGACTCGCATATCTGTACTGGCACCAAACTCCGTGGTGGCATGTCTGGCTCTCACTCCAGACATTGTGGACATATCCATACCACTGTGGGAATCATGCGACATAGCGTGATTGTCATCCCCACCTGCTTCAGCCCCAACTTCATGAGGCATACTGCCCATCATGTCGGTCATAGCAAGCCACTGGGCTTCCCGGCGCGCAGGCAGCGCTGCGGTCATCCCCGGTTGCGTGGCCAGAGTTCCTCTGGCAAACCCAGTCCGTTCCATGGTTTCGGCAAAGACTGTATAGGCCTCTTGCTGTGGCTCGACAATCACATCCAGAGTTTCCCCCGGCCCGCAACGAAACTCATCAATAGTGACGGGTTGCACATTCAAGCCATCGACTTGTACAACGGTCATTGGCAGCCCGGGAATGCGCACATCGAAGAATGTATTGCCGGCCGCATTGACCACACGCAGGCGAACACGCTGGCCTGATTCAAACAACAGGGTATCGTTCTCGCCCGGCGTGAGTCCGTTCATCAGATAAGTGAGCGTTTCCGAAGACAGATCGGCCAGATCCGTAGGCTTCATGCGCATTACATTGAACATGTCGCGTTTGCTAAATGCGCCACCGAGGCCAAGCTCTGAGATGTCTTGCATCAGGGCCGGCAGAGTTGGTTGATTGAAATTATAAAGGTGGCCCATCGTTTTGAGTTTTTGAAACACATACATAGGGTCTTCATCAGTCCATTCAGACAACATGATCAAATGATCCCGGTCGGCCTGAATATTGTCCTGTATGGCAGGTTCAATCACTATCGCACCATACATTCCGGTCATTTCCTGAAACGCGGAATGGGAGTGATACCAGTAGGTACCGCTTTGCTGCACAGTGAAGCGATATTGAAAAGTCTCGCCTGGTGCAATACCGGGAAAACTGATCCCCGGCACACCATCCATCTGGAACGGCAATATCATGCCGTGCCAGTGCAGTGAAGTAGGCTGCTGCAAACGGTTGGTCACATTGATAGTGACCTCGTCTCCTTCCCGCCAGCGCAAGGTCGGCCCGGGAATCGAACCATTGATTGTTGTCGCCCTGCGAGGCACCCCAGTGAAGTTCACCGTACGCTGCTCAATGAGCAGATCGAATGTTTTGCCAGACAGCGTATTGGGCCGATTGCTGGCATCCGCAAAATCATTGCCTAATACGCGGCTACTGGCTGACATGCCGGCAGTCAGCACTCCACTGCCAAGCAGGCCCTGTACAAACCGCCGCCGTGACAATTCTTTGTGCACAGCTCGTTGTGCGAACACATTTTTTCGGGAAGGAAACTTGCCCTTCATAAACAACTCCTGAAAATTCAGTTACGCAGCGAATACGCAAACAGAAATCATGATTAAGGATTACCAATGAAGAGGATCTCTAGCGAAGCAAGGCGCAGACCCCAGTCAACATGACCGGGGGCTACTCAACAAAGAGTCAGTCAATTACTGCAGCTGGGTTGGAGCGTGTTACTCGCTGATCCGTCAGGAGTGTATAGGTGGTCTGAACAACAAAGTGGCTCGTGTCGACAAGTCGGCTGAGGCAGCGCGGGAAAACTTGCGGTCGAGCGCAAAAGGATGGGCGGAGGTTGTCACAATAGCAGTGCTGGAACAGTGATTACTGCAATTCATGCAGTACTCATCGCAGTCATCTGCATCGTGCTCATGCATGTGGGCACTGGATTGAAGTTCTTCGGGTTCTTCATGCATTTGTTTGTGCAGTTCTTGATGCATTTCGTTGTGCATTTCGTTGTGCATTTCGTTGTGCATTTCGTTGTGCATCTCGTCATGCATTTCTCCATGCGATTGCTCATGTCCATGCACCTGTTCATGGACTTCGTCATGACCGGCGCCATGGCCCGCATGATCGTGATTTCCATGGCCCGTCGACGCCGCTGCGCCAGCGTCAAGCGTTTCAGCACCAGCGGCAGCCGGCATGGAGGCTTGAGCCCACACATTCAGTGGCGCCAGCAAGAAAAGCACGAGTATTGTGACTAGCCTGCGATCATTCATTGCATCAGGTGACGAATAGTCCGGGTTTTGTTGTGTACTGCAGTAAACCGCTTTGAGTAGCTTCAAGGTCAAGCACAGTATCTGCTGACCCGCGTTAAGAGACTGACTCCGACAATTTACCGCATTGCACGTGCCGGGTAAATGAAAAACATTGTAACAACCTGGCGGGTATTGCATCTGAATAATCTGATTTAGATCAATAAGCGCATAATCCACCGATCTACACTCCGAATCGTGAATGTGCATAACTGCCGCTGCGACGGCGAACTGAATAGGCTGGAAAGCCTTTTCCATTTGGGACTAACGGGCCAATTGGGACTAACGGAGAGAATCATGAAAAAAACAAATTTATTGGGGCTGTTTTCAGCGCTGGCGTTGGCACCAACGCTTGGCAATGCTGCCGATCCTGCAGCGGAACACCCGACTTACGCAAAAGAAGTGTCACGAATCATTCAGGACAACTGCCAGATTTGCCACCAACCGGGACAAATAGGACCTATGTCTTTCACCAGTTACGAAGAAGTGCGCCCCTGGGCACCGCTCATCCGCATGAAGGTAGCGGACGGTGAAATGCCTCCTTACCAATACGATTCTGATGTCGGCGTTCAAGAGCTGAAAGGCGACTGGCGCATGTCGCAGGAAGACATCGACACCATCGTCGCTTGGGTAGACGCCGGTTCCCCACTGGGTAATCCGGAAGAACTACCGGCGCAAAAAGAATTTCCAGCCATCGGCCAGTGGCGTCTGGCCGGTGATCTGGGCCAACCCGATCACATTATCCAGTCAGCCAAGTGGGATGTGCCCGCCAACGGACAGGATCTGTGGTGGGAGCCTGAAGTAGATTCCGGTATCGATGAAAGCCGCTGCATCAAGGCAGTAGAGACTCTGCCATCAAAAGCGGCACACGGTTCCACTCACCACGCCAATTCACACTTTATTGTCCAGAATGAAGAAGGCGAATGGGTCAACGGTAGCCGCTTGTCCGAGTATGCCTACGGCAAGCTTGGTGAAATGGTACCGGAAGGGGCATGTCGCACAGTACCTGCCAACTCAAAAGTAGGCTGGAGCATCCACTACTACCCAGACGGCAAGGCCGTTGAAGACGATCAGGTTTCCGTCGGCATCTGGTACTACGACGAAGAAGACGAATTTGACGAAGAATCAGCTTACCCACAGGATCTGCGCTCTTACTTCCTGAGCAGCGGTGGTGACTACCTGATCCCACCCCATGGCAAGCTGATGACACAGGGCATGCATTCATTTGATCACCCGGTGCGCCTCGATAGCTGGCAGCCACACTTGCACTTGCGCGGTGTCGCCATGTCCATGGAAGTGTTCGATCCCAAAACCGGTCGTCGCGAAACTCTGAGTCAGGCGTCCAACTGGAATGCTGGCTGGAACCACAGCCACACCTATGAAGACGGTCATCAGCCGCTAATCCCAGCTGGTGCCACAATTATCCTGACCGCCTGGTACGACAATACTGCAGACAACCCACGCAACCCCGATCCGGATCAATGGGTCGGTGCCGGTCAGCGTACAACAGATGAAATGTCCCACGCCTGGATCGCTGTGACACATCTTGATGATGAAGGTTACGAGCAAATGTTGGCAGAGCGTGAAGCACGCGAACAACGAACAGTCGCTACAGCAGGAGATAGCCATGACTAATTTCAAACGATTTACTACCGGAGCAACTACAGCACTGCTGATGGGTATGATCGCAGCTCCTCTCTATGCTCAACTACCCTCTCACTTGCGCGACTACCCATTGGCAGGACGCAAAGCGAGCGGTGACGTGGTCGGCCCTATGTTCAATGGCTGGATCAAGAACGACGACGATTCAGTCACCATGATTTTTGGTTTTGTGAACAAGAACCGCGAAGAAATCGTTGATGTGCCGCTAGGCCCCAACAACTTCATTGAGCCTGCGCAGTTCGATGGCGCGCAGCCTACTCACTTCCCGGTTTATGACCGCGGCGGCTTTGTTGGCTTACAGGAACGCGGCGCCTTTGCCGTGACTGTTCCTGCCGAGATGGCTGACACAGAAGTGGTCTGGACTATCAAGCATGCTGGTCACAGCTACTCTGTTCCTGGGCGCGCTACCTCGACGGCTTATGAGATGAGTGCTGGATCGCAAGCGCTTGGTAGCCTGAACCCGGCCATTCGCTTTAATCTTAATGGTGCTGAATCCAACGACCGCGAAGGCATCTATGCAGCTGCAGTAAACGCGTCGGTTGGTAAGCCTGTGAACCTGACTGCTTACGCTCAGGATCGCGGTGAGCGCGAAGAATACAACTTGGACACCGATGTGTTTCCCTTAGGCACCGAGTGGATACTGCATCAGGGCCCGGCGCAGGTGGATTTCGAACCTGAGAAAATCACCGGCAGTGAGCGCGGCACAGGTGGCGAAGGCAGTTTGGACAACGGCTGGAATGTTGTCTCTACCCAGGCAACTTTCTGGGAACCCGGTGAATACGTTGTCCGTCTCAGAGTGGACAACTTCGAAGCCCCTGACAGTCAGTTCGACAATCACTGCTGCTGGTCCAATGCCTATGTTCCTGTGTCAGTAACTCCCTGATCAGAATTCTCCTTTAATTCTTAACCAGCACTCAACCAACGAACAATTTGAGTGAGTGAACGCCCCGGTCCGGTTAGCCGCTCCGGGGCGTTTTTAGGTGAATTACACATTGAACTACAGAGCATAAGTGACTACATCGCTAGTGAAGTAGTTTTGCCACTTGAGAAACCTGATAAAAAGGGAGAATGTAGAATAGATTCTATTTATTGAGAATGACGAGATGATATGGGAGGGTAGCGAACGATCGTCACTAATTCCAGGCTATCTGTATTGGGCTTTGAGTTTCTACTTATTGTGGTGCCTCAGCAACCTCCTCAGTAACCCAAGTGTTATAACGCTCCAGCATACAATCGGCAATTTTTACGATATCGCCGCCATTGGCGACCGCACAATTTTGAAAATCGCGACTGGATAATTCCCGATTATAGAGCTGTGCCAGCTCATAGTTGCAGGCGTGCAGACTGATGTAGCCCGAATCCTGCCAACGAGTACTGCACCAGTTGTTGATCAGTGCCCCGGCCATGGAAAGCGCGTAGTCTTGCGCTTCCGGTTCCTGCGCCAAACCAGAAAGACTCAATTGACTCAATACAACAACCGCCATCAGTTGCTTTGCTAGTCCGGTTGATTGCTTGTGCATTGCTACCTTTGCCGCCTCTGTCACCATTGCCATCCTTTTTCGACTGTCACCAAACTGAATCAACTGACATTTGATTTATTGCTTCAAGACAGATCCCGTTACCCGGAAGTTGCTTGAAAATACTTTTAGTCAGCAATAAAAAAACGGACTCACTCAATTGAATGAATCCGTTTTTCGTTGTTTACCAAGCGATTCTGCGAATGCTTAGTCGCGATACTCACTGGTAGGCGTCAACTGCGAACCAGACAAATCGTCTGGCACTGAAGTTTCACGCACCACGCGGTGAGTCAGCGTACCGATACCTTCGATCGTAGCGCTAATCATCTCGCCATCAATCAGGAAACCGGAACCTGTAGCTCGCTCAACACGACCAGCACCGGTACCACCTGAGGTACCACTTTGCATTACATCACCGGGATAGATGGTAATCAGTGACGAGGCGTATTCGATCAGCTCAGGGATATTGTGAATCATATCGCCAGCGCGCGCTTCCTGAACCGTTACACCGTCAACAACAGTGATCTGGTGCAGACGCTCCATTGGATCGCCGTAGAATTCCTTGGGCACAATCCAGGGACCATGTGGTGCGAAAGTATCGTGGCCTTTACCAACAAACCAGTCAGAGCGCACACCGTAGCCACCTGGTGGACGGCCACCGCGGTCGGAGATATCCATGGCTACCATGTAACCGAAGACATGATCATAGGCACGGTCGGCTGAGACGTACTTGCCGGAACGACCAAACACGATCGCCATCTCGACTTCGTATTCAATCTCGTCACGGCCGTAAGGCATGATGACGTCTTCGCCGTCACCGATCACAGCACCGCGAGTCGGCTTCAGGAACAGGTAAGGAACACCGCGATTCTGCTGACGCTCCGCTGTGCGGCGGGCCAGTTCATCATCGTTACAACCTTCACACGCATGCGTGTAGAAGTTGACGGCGGCATTCATGATTTTGCTGGGGTATTGAATCGGCGCACGGATATCGACGTCTTCAACGGCATGAATATAGTCAGGCATGCTGCCACTGAGTTGCCCATCTTCAACGAGCCAGTTGACCAGCTCGTAGACCCGATACTTCAGGCCATATTCGTATTGCTCAATAAAACCGAGCATATTGTCCGGAATAGCAACCGGCGTGTATTGCGGTTCCAGTTCGAGGGCTTTATTGGCAGCGGCAACGTCGACGATCAACGAATCATCACGCATCACCAGGCCAACAAACTGCTCGTAATCAACCGCGAAGGTACCAACCTTATACGGCTCTACCGACTCGATATCGACCTGAGCGACACTGGCAGACGTCGTAAAGATCGCTGCGGCGGTCACCATGGCCAATGAATAGAGGGACTTTCTTATCATTTTTCTCTCCCGTGCGAGGCACTAAACAAAATTGCGAAGATTTGAAAAAGCTAAATTCATAATCTCATCGAAATTAGACGGGTAGAAGGTAGCTCCATGGCTCGCACTTGTCCAGCGCCGCGAGGGTGAACTTCAAGCATGACGCGGTGATACGGTGGTTTCGGGAAAGCCTCGGGGCTCTGACCTGAGGCGCAAACCCAAGCGGCTTGGCCTGCAAATCACTCTGGAATTACCAACAGCAAGCCATACCAAATCCTGCCAATATCTGTAAATCTGCACTATCTCCGCTGTCAGCCCTGGAAAACTGACTGTGTCACTCCATGTGGCCCGTCTACAACCCGGAAATCCCGCGAGATTCCGTCAATATCAGCAATGTCAGGGGTTGATGATGCCGATGTTGCCTTGTATCTGAATAGTCGTCCCCAATGGTTCAGACAACGCCTGCAGCCGCGTGAGGATCTGTTGCGCTACATCCGGCGGCGCAATGCGCGGAATCCCGCGGCGCGCCAGTTTCTCCTCGTAGTAACCGGCTTCAATAGGATAAATGCGCACTTCGGACAGCTCACCACCACTGAATTCATTGATAGCCACAATGGACTGAAACTTTACCGGGAACTCGGCGCCAGCCGGGCCAATGCTGCGCTGCGGGTCACCGCGCCCGGCCAGACCGATGGTGTCCATTTGGCGAATGAATTCGCCCAGCCCATAAAAGATCGGGCGCCCATTGTAGATTTCGATACCGCGCAGGGCGTGTACACCAGTGCCCTGGAACACATCAGCGCCGTTATCGATGGTCGCCTTGGCGAACACGGGCAAATAGTCGGCAATACTGGGGTTGGTGTCCAGATGTTCCGCCTCCGGAATGCCTTCGCCACGATAGCCGCCCTTGGCATCCAGAAAATGATGCGCATGGATTGCCACGGTGATCAGATCGGACTTGATCTTGCCTTCACGCACAGAAGCCAGCACATCCTCTAGGTCATTCTGATTCATCTCATAGTGATAGTAGGGTTCTGTGACACCTGCAGGTGCCTTACGAAATTGCTGGCGGAGAAATTCGACCTGGGTATCGGTATTGATACCGCGGGCGTAATGGAAAGTACCGTTGGGAAAATCATTGCGAATCTGGCGCAAGCCTTCCCATGATGATTCAGGCACCATGAAGTAGCGAGTAACACGCAGCGGGCTCAGACCGCCGATGCCGGGCCACTCTCCCCGGGCCTGTTCGGCGCGCGGATCATGATCAGAAGTCGACACCATACCCACGCGCCCGCGTGGACTGGAATAAAATCGCGCTGCGCGGGCAGCCCAGTAAGTATCACCCAGTCCAGCATATTGCAGACCAACCGCATCCAGATGACGCGAGGTTTCCGCCAGGCCTTCTCTGCCGAAATCGTTGGCGTGGTTGTTGGCCCGAGCGACTATATCAAAACCCATATCCACCAACCATTGAGCGGCCTCTGGTTCGCCACCGAAGCTACCACCACGACTGCCCGAAAAGGTTCGCCCATCAATGATATTACCTTCCAGATTACCTGTCGCCACATCGGCCGACCGAATCAGTTCAACCACTTCACGAAAGCCTGGGTCCGAGAGCATATGGTCGAGTGAATTGGCAATAATAATGTCGCCTACGACGGCAATGGTGAAACCGTCATCGACCGACGTGGCCAGTTCCGGGTCGGGCGCTTGCGCATGTGCCAGATTGGCAATGCAGTGAGTTGTGAGTAGCAGGAGTAACGCGCGGAGTTGCTGGGCCATCTCTACTGATCCTTCTTATTGTTATTTGCCGGGTATTCAGTGGGGGAAGATAATCCCCTATATTTTGTCAGCTAGCAAATCGACGGCAGGGGTGGGCAATTACAGGAGGCAAAAAACAGGAGGTATTGAACAGAGGATATAAGAAAGGCGAGGAGAGTAATATTCGCTCCCTCCGCCCCTTTGTTCAATTGTCTAAAATCAGTCTTCTTTGTTGCAGCGCGGATCGCTGTTCTGAATATTGGCGATGGTCTCACGCGTTAAAGGCAGCGGTGCGCAGCCATGATCAGTACCACAGATCAGATCCCATTCCGGACGCGCCTGTACATGACAACCAAAGCAATTGCCGCCGAACTGATTAATCACTTCTGTCGTGCCACGCACATTGATCTCGGAGCCCTGCTCAGACACATTCAGCTCAAAGAATTCCCAGTCATTCGTCGCCGCATTCCAGCCGGCTTCGTGCTTGACCATTGCCTCGGAGGGCACTAATACGACGACTGAACCGGGCGGATAGTCGCCGCCGGTTTCGGAATTGGCGACCGCAGTGGTTGCTTCGAGATTACCCAGAATATTATCCACGAAGAAATCACCATTCAGGGATTTGGTCATCTCAGTCAAGCATTTGAAGATATCGCCGGTCACCGGGAGCTGCCGATCGGCATCCTGGGAATTGCTGCGGCCGATTAATAGTAATGAACAGGCTATAAGCAACAAGGGTTTGGACAAACGGATAAAGGATGATTTTTTCAAGACGGCACTCCGGGTCAGTAGATGAAATCGCGCTCTGCTCTGGTCATCGAGCGATCGCTCTATCATATACTGCCTGGCTGAAAAATTACATCTGGCACGGCGCCCCAACGACTGCCGACAAGTGCACCAGTATCTACTCGATTGGCAGCCCGTCAATGAATTCCTGCATCGCCGCAAAGACCTCATCCTCATTGGAGCCGAAGATCCAGTGATTGGCGTCTTCAAGGACAATGACTCGCGAGTTAACCACTTCATCGTCGAAACGTTCGGCAGCATCGAGCTTGGCCTGACGCTCGATTTCAAATAAACCGTGCACCGCCTGTTGCACTGTCGGGTCGGTCTGGTCATACCAAGGCTCCACTAACGCCTCGGCTGATCCGGGGACGGCATAGAGTGCTAACGCCGGAATCGTGATGCGTTCATATTTGGGCGCTCGCAGGTTGGCCATAATGGCATCGAGGTAGACCATCTCATGCTTGATCGTGCCTGAAGTCAGATCGTAGCTGGCCAGGATCTCTCCCTCGGCCAATACTCGCTGACGCCCGAGTCTTTGCATATAGTCGCCGTACCCATCATAGGACATCGCTTCAACAGGGCGTATCGGCGGCGCCTGCGGTAGTGACCTGCCTAACTCTCGCTGTCGTTTGTTGGCAGGACCTGTGCGATCAAAAGCTGCATCTAGATAAACCAGACCATTGAAGCGCTCCGGGAAATTGGCACCCAGATAACTCAGCTCCTCGCCACCAATAGAATGGCCCACGAGCACAGCTTGATCGATGCCCAGCGTATTCATCACCTGCAGCACGTCTTCGCCCAATTGAGTCACATCGTACCCGTGTGCGGGTTTTGAGGAAGCCCCTGCGCCACGACGGGTCATCGCGATCACCTTGTAATCTTGCGCCAGTCGCTCGGCCAATACATCGTAAGAATGCGCCGTAGCTCCAAGTCCGGGCAACAGCACCAGCGTGGGTGCCGGGTCGCTCTGCATTGCTCGCCAGTCCAGCACTTCCAAACGAACGCCTCGCTCAACGAGGATAGACTTCACTTCATGAGGCGATCTGTCACTCCAGCTCGAGTCTTGCAAATCGGCAAACTGCGCATCGCCCGGCAATGGACAAACCGATGGTGAATCGCCAAGCACGCCAGGAGAAACCAGTTGCTTGCGCATGACTCGTTCCACGTTGTAGGAGGTCAATAGAATCGTTGTACTATCAACCAATGATGGTTGTTGAAGTTGCAGCTCGAAATGTGAACGAGTCAGGAATTCCAGCCAATCCGCTGTGAAATTGGTTCGGCTTGAGTTGTCAACGCGACTCGTCGGCAAACCAAAGAACTCTGCTGAAATCAGCTCGGGTCGCACCCCTCTTTTGAGGCAGTCGATGTCAACGACGTTCGCATTGACGTCTAGCTCCGCCTTGCAACTACCCAGCTCTGGAAAATCATAGCGCAGCCCATCTACTGGCAACTCATGAGGTGTTGGAGACAATAGCGCCAGGTCATACTCTACAACCAGCCTGGTGGTTGGATCATTCTTCAGCGTATCGAGTTTTTCTCCGGGCACCATCCAGTAGTCCGTATCCAGTGAAGAGATAGGTGCGAAGCGATTGACGGCTGTCGATGAGCGTAACAAGTTCAGATTCTCATTCAGTGAGTCAGCCTCGTACCACGCACGTGTTCTGAAGCGATCAATGCGCCAATCAACACTGGTGTCCTCGCCCAAGCTGGCCGGAGAAAACCAGTCGTAAAGTAAATCTTTGCTGGCCACTGGCGTGGCTATGGTTAGCGCACCCGGGTCTGCCTGCGCTATTGCAGCATCGACCCAACTGGCGGCTGACAATACGGAATTATTCTGGGCGCCGTAGTCCGGTCCGCTCATTGCTGCGACATCAAAGCAAGCCTGCGCCTGAACTAACTGGACCGATTCCTCCAATGAAGCATCTTCGTCGTTAATGACGGCCTGATGGAAGGCGATCGCTCTATCCCAGTTATGAATGAATTCGGGCGGATACACTGAGAAAAACATGCCGGATATGGCCACCCAGAACGCCAGGTTGGCAAAACGCTGCTGACGCTTTACATACAGGAACCAGTAGATAAACCCGGAACCTACTATACCGGCAGCCACAAGAGGTAGTGCTTGTAGCCACATCATGCCATCCAGCTCGTTGCCCAGCCGGATGCCGATTGCCGCCAACAAGGGTCTGGTGACGCTCCAGCCTGGCAGCAGGAAAACAAAAAATACTGACACCAATAGCAGTACACTTTTCTTGAAATTTGGCGTCAGGAGCGACACCGCAAAGAATAGCGGGACCAGCATCGCGCCTTCGAACGATTCAATGCCGAGGGCATAGTTCATCGACAAACTCGTGCCGAGGCCTTCATTCAGATTCACGAAGAAGCGTGACAGTACAACAGGGATAATAATGGTGACTAGCAAGAACAACAGCTTGGCTGCTAACCAATCCCATCGGGAGATTGGCCGAGTGAGCCAGTCGTGGCTCAGGCTGTTCGCCGGGTCGAGCTGCAAGACCGACATCATCAGAATCAGGCTAAGAAAGAAAGCCACCCAATAGAAATTCGCCTGCAAGGCAACCATGAATTCTGAATCGATGCCGAGCTCGGCCACATTCAGGCTGGCAATAATCGGTTGAATCGCCAATACCGCGAGCGCGATAAGTACCAGCGGCAACAAGCCAAGAATGTCTTTCTTGATGATAGCGAGTATGGCTTTTCCGTTCATGCTGCTGCCTCCACTTTCTGGTGACGGGCATCGCGGATAAGTACCTTGCTTATCTCGCGCAAGCTCATCACTTCGGCATCGACTTGCACCGCGCCGAAGTAGTGGCTCAACTGCGCGTATAGATATTGGTTATCGGTAAATCCGGTATCGATAAAGCGGAGCATGTGGCCGGAAATCTCCGGCGATAGCCAATCATCTGGCAGATCAACAGGCAGAATCTTCTGTGCCGACAAAGTGACGTGGACGTCCCGGAAACGATCGCGCATAGACTCGATGGATTCCTGAAAATACATTTGCCCCTTGTCCATGAATGCAATATGGCTGGTAAAGTTTTCGATCTCGGCTAATTCGTGCGATGAGATAAGAATGGTTGTCTCATCGGCCTGCTCCAACAAGCCCTCGATGACTTCATCCCTGGTCAAGGTATCCATACCACTGAGAGGCTCATCGAGGATGAGTAGTTTGGGCCGAAACGCAATGCCGGCGACCAGCACAGTTTTCATGCGCATGCCGTGGGAAAGTTTGCTCAATGCGCGATCTGTCGGTAGATCCATCCGGCGACACAATTGTTGTTCCAGCCCCCTGTCCCAATTCGGATAGAGAGAACGCAAGTAGCTGAAGTATTGCGCGATTGTTAGTCGCTCTGGCAACTCCTGATTCTCAGACACATAGCCAATCTGCATCAGGTCTGCCTGGCGCAATTGCTGACTGTCACGACCGAGCACCGTAACATTGCCCGAATCAGGCTGAATGATATTAACCAGAATCCGCATGGTCGTAGTCTTGCCCGCACCATTCGTACCCACCAACGCAAACGCCGACCCTTCAGGCACTTGCAGGTTAAGGTCACGAATCACTTCTACACGACCATAATGCTTATTGAGCTGTTCAGTCTGAATTATCACCAGAAACCACCTTTAATGTGTCGAGGCTTTTCCATTGCTCCTCGATTGATTCGACAACCTCATCCAGATTGGCGCCGACACGGCGTGCCTCAACAACAAGTTGCTCTATTTCCTGGCTCAGCAAGCGCTGGCGGTCGCCACTACGGGCTTTCGGCGGCGGCGCTACCGTCGTACCACGCCCAGGGCTGGCAATTAGCCAGCGTTCCTGGATCAAGTGCTGAATCACTTTGTGCGCCGTATTGGGATGAATCTTGAGATCGGCGGCCAGTGAGCGCACCGACGGAAAGGGTTCACCGGGCTTCAGGGCGCCACCAAGAATGGCTTTGGTCGCCGCGTAAACCACCTGATCGAAGATGGACTGACTGGAATTGAGCTTGATTTTAAATGGTGTCATATCCGTAGTGTGACACTCAGAACGCATTTGTCAATTAATTTATTGTTTTTACCCCGGAGCAGCGAGCATTAAATCCTGCTGCCTATTCGCTGAGGCACACAACGGGATATTCAAGCCGGTAGGAATATCACCCAATTAGGTGATTTGCGCACACTTCAACCCATGTAGTCTTTCAATGGCTCTGATTGAGACGCGCACTGTAGCAGTCAGCAAGAAAAGCGACGGCGCTTAAAAAGCGTCAATGTGCGCCTCTTACAATTCTCGTTACTAATAATTGAGGAAACCAACAATGAAAAAGACCTGCTTAAGAGTATTGCTACCACTACTACTGGTAATCCCGTTTTCAATGGCACAAGCGCAAATATTCCCACCCCTGACGAACTTCAATAGCTCAACAGGCGTGCTCACTTCACCCGCACTGATATTCGAAGGTAAAGTCTATTATGTGCAATTGAGTGTAGTTGATGCGGCAGCCCTGACGATGAAAATTGAAGCCTCTACATTGGTCGACGTGTCACCAACTGATGCCACGTCCAGCAACACAACCAGCGACATCCTCGGTACCTGGACGGTAAGCGGCGAAGGCGGCACTACATTTACTTTTAATGAAGATGCCACCTGGGAAATGAGTCAGGCAGCCGGCGTTGACGCAGAAGCATGCCCGGATGGCGGCATTGAGTCTGGTACATTCAGGTTTGCACCAACAACCGCTGTCTTTGCACCCGTCTTTCTCACCGATGAAAATGGCGAATGCGGACTTTCCAACAGCGGCTCAGTTATTCGAATGATTCCGGATGGCAATTCCATGACGGTTATGATTGGTACCGAAACTGCTGCCACGTTAGTGAAAAATTAGTAATAGCCCAACCAATAAGGCCGGCGTACTGAGAATCAGTTACGCCGGCCTTGACGTTTTTACGAAATGTAATCAGGTCAGTATCACTACGCCAGTTTGCCAGATCCATCAGACGCTATTTATTCTACGATCTTTTTTGTAACACGCGGCCCCGCCCTTCCGTAGACCTCTTCCTTGCACTCCTTAGCTATACTCCTTCCCTACACACCTTTCCTACACACCTTCCGTTTGTGACCAGCCAATCAGAACGCTCGTGCCTTATACCCAAAAAACTACAGCAACCTGCTTGCCAGTAATCCGGCGCACAGGTCGACAGCAAACACCTAATTGCTTATGCAACATTGCACGTTGAAAATACCTGATTTATTCGGCTCGATATTCTGTGTTTCCAGCATGTTTTCTCGACCTGATCTTCTTGAATGACAGGCACTGCAGTCTCTGCTACTGTTAAGGATGCTTTTGGAACTTAGCATCAACAATAATTAACATAAAACAACAATAACAGTATCGGAGGTTCACAATGAATCGCCAGATTCTTGCAACAATCTCGATTACTCTATGCACTGCCGGCTCATCGGCACTGGGTCAAACACCCGAAATCCCGCGTACCCATAGTGGCGCGCCTGATATACAGGGCATCTATACCTATCGCACGCTTACTCCTTTGAATCGGCCGCCCGAACTGGCTGACAAAGAAGTCTTGACCGAAGAGGAAGCACAGGAATGGGCCGCCTTTGAGAACCGCCGCCAGAATCGCGACCTGATTATCGATTCGGTTGGCGGCGCAGGCTATCCACCGGGGGTGATCTCGTATAACGAATTCTGGTACGAACGTGGCTCTGACACAATCGCCGACTATCGTACATCCCTGGTCTACGATCCGCCCAATGGGCGCGTACCCTCGCTTAACGCTGCTGGCCGGGAGCGGGCCCAGATGCGCGCCGATGACCGCCGACTCAGTATTGGTCCTGAAGGCAGAACCCTCGCCGATCGCTGCTTGCGCAGCAATGGCGCGGGACCACCGCTGGTGCCGGGCTCCTACAACAACAATATTCAGATCGTACAGACTGATGATTACGTCATGATTCTTAACGAGATGGTGCACCGGGCACGCATCATTCCATTTGCAAGCGAGCATCAGACGCGCAATATTCGGCGCTGGGACGGTGATTCAATTGCCTCATGGGATGGTGACACGCTGATTATCAAGACTCAGCATTTTTTCTATGACGACAATCCCCGCGGGCTGTCCAGTGATGCCGTAGTCGAGGAACGGATCAGACGCATCGGTTCACGTACTCTGGAATATGATTTCACGATCGACGATCCTCGCTCATGGGATGCCAGTTGGTCGGCGAAGTTTCCCTTGCGGCAGATTGAAGATCCAATCTATGAGTACGCCTGTCACGAAGGCAATCATGGTTTAATCGGCATACTTGCAGGCTGGCGACGCTATGAAGCCATGGGCATGAATGGCGATGGTACGCCGATCGACTCCAACACTGACACCGAGCTCACCGCCAGTGACGAGGATTTCTAACTCACGGCTATGGTCCGGAACCCACGAATGTGTGCTCCGGACCAAACCTAACTACTTTTTCAACTCTCGATTCTTACTTCGCTATTTCTTCGCACTCTTTTTGCATCTCTCCTTTCTTAACGCCCCTTTCTTAACGTCCTCTTTCTTAACTCCCTCTTTCTTACCTGCTCTGCCAAACCTCCGCTTCCATAGCTAGCCTTTGCTGGACCTTCCCCGCATTCAAGCAACTAGTAGCCAAAGGCTAAACCACAGCAGTACGGCCAATCCTCACTCTGATCGCAATGACAGTATGTCAGCCCGTTGATTTATTCTTTGGCAAGCCATTAGAGTTTTTGTATACTGCCGACAACCCCCTTTGTATTGCAAAGTACTTAACGACTATATACTGGCAACTCAAGCATGGAACCATCTGAGGAACTACGGCAATCCTCTTCTCAGGAAACCCCGGCACTGTATCGTAAAGCCGAGGACAATCTGGCATTCATCCGCTCGTCCATGGAAAGTGCGACTGCATTTACCGGAGTCTCCGGTGCAGGCTACATAGTAGCTGGATTGTCTGCCTTCGCGGCCACCTGGATTGCGCAACAACAACCAACACTGGAACGTTGGCTTTTGGTCTGGATGCTGGAACTCGCCCTGGCCGCACCACTAATCCTGTTACTTACGGCATTAAAGGCCAAGCAGCAAGGCAGTTCTTTGTGGTCCAGCAATGGCAAAAAATTACTGCTCGCCTTTGCGCCGGCCATGACAGTCGGCGGCCTGTTGACCTTGAACAGCTATCTGACTGATGACATACAGCGCTTGCCGGGTATTTGGCTTGGTATTTATGGCGCTGCAGTAATGACTGCCGGGGCTTATTCCGTTGCCGCTATTCCAATCATGGGCGCGCTGTTTATCCTCATCAGCGCGGCGATACTGGTTACCGGCATACCAGCAACCCTGACGATGGGCGTCAGCTTTGCCCTGCTGCATTGCCTGTTTGGCTATTTAATCTGGAGAGACTATGGCGGCTAGATCCCGAGCTACCGGGCAACAACGCAACAGCACCCCTGACAAAGCGACTCGAGGCAAGACGAGCTTGGCGTCTATCGCATCCAACCCGGAAACTGTTTCTGGCTTCGACAACCTGATTCATGAGCGCACGCGTCTGGCAATCGTCAGTGCACTGGCCGCCAACAGGAAGATGACATTCAACGATCTGAAAATCGCGCTGCAAGTCTCCGATGGCAATCTAAGTTCCCACGCACGCAAGCTCGAAGATGCAGGCTATGTCAGCTGCAAGAAACAGTTTGACGGCAGAGTGCCGCGCACTGAGTACACGTTAACCGCTACTGGACGCAAAGCTCTCAAGAGTTATATCGCGCACATGGAAGCGCTAATCAAGGCGATGAAAACAACCCGCTAAAAAATTTGGCTAGTCACTTTGCAATGCAAAGTACTTAATGGATATTTAATGAACAACAAGCTAACAAACCCCAAGACGACAACTGCTGGAGACCTGCACAATGATCACTGCAACCAAAACTGGTAAAGACATCAAACCGCTGCGTATGCCGAACTCAGTTCTGTTGACAGGCATGTTACTCGGCTTTCTCGCGGACCGGCTTTGGGTGGCAAATGGCCCCTTGGGTCCGGGTTTTGCTATCTGGATAGGGCTTTGCGGGCTGGCCGCTTTCTGGACAGCCAAACGCACACGGGCAGCTGACCGCAGTGAGCTCGGGTTGTGGTGTCTGGCCAGTTTTATTGCCGCCCTGCTCATGAGCTTTCGTACTTCAGTTCCGGTGATCATGGCGATGCTGGGCGTCATGCTGGCCACCGCAACCATGGTCATCATGCAGAAGAATGGCCAGTCTCTACGTGACATTGATATCTCAGACCAATTTGTCGCGCTTGGCCGCCTGCCCAAACAATGCCTGCTTGCCACATTCAGTGTGCTTTGCAAAATCGAGGTTGGCGCCAGCCTGCTGGACCCAAGACTGAGAGCTGCCGCACGCGGCTTCGTTTTGGCACTTCCGGTACTGGTGATTTTTTCCCTGCTGTTCGCATCTGCTGATGCCGTGTTCGATCAATACCTGCAGAACGCCATGCAACTTTTTTCGACCGACACCATCGATCACTTGCTGATAATGCTGGTTTTTGGCTGGGTGGCCACTGGACTGCTTGCCGGTGTCAGTGAAAAACATTTTCTGGTCAATCGCCAAAAACGCCAGTTCTTCGACCTTGGCACCGAAGATACCGCGACCATTCTTGGCCTCATTCTTTTGTTGTTTATGGTCTTTGTCAGTTTGCAGATAAGCTATCTGTTCGGTGGCCAGGACACCATCGAAGCCACGGCGGGTTTGACCCTGGCCGACTATGCAAGACGCGGGTTTTTTGAATTGTTGGCCATCGCCGGACTCACATTGGCCCTGCTCACTACCGTTGCGCAAACCAATTGTAATCGCCGCGTGTTTCGACCTCTGGCAGGGTTGATGATCGCCTGTGTATTGATCATGTTGCTCTCTGCCGGCCAACGTATGTTGCTTTACGTAGATGCATTCGGATTGAGCCTGGATCGGCTGACCGCAGTCTGGGCGATGGCGTGGATCGCGCTTGGGTTACTGATATTTGCTTATACCCTGCTGCGTGATCGCAAAAGGGATTTCGCGGCTGGTTTGACTCTGAGCGCAATTGCGATCGCTATTCTTTTTGCTCTGAGTAATCCCGCCGCCATGGTAGCCAAAATCAATATCGACAGAACCCTGACAGACGGCGCGGAGCTGGATGTGATGTATCTGCTCACGTTGGGAAGCGATGCCGCTCCGATTCTGATACAGCAGATTGAAGCGTTGCCCGGGTCTGCTCGCTGCCAAATAGCTGGGCATGCAATGACGCGCTGGCAGGGTAACAATAGTCGCTCAAATGTACAGCTTGATGACTGGCGCTGGCATAACGCAAGTACGGCTGCCGCAGTACAACACACACAAAAGGCATTACCGCTGCTGACGGCGATAGACAATAGTTGCCTAAATAACCGACGCCAGTTTTTCACACAGTAGCTGTCCGTGCTCCTCTGCATACGGCGTGGCTGGAGCGAAGCCCCACACGGGTTTCGGCCACGCCGCATCATGGGGATAACGCAGCACATGATGCACATGTAACTGAGGCACGATGTTGCCAAGCGAGGCGATATTCATCTTGCCGCATTGCCCGGCGCTCTTGTCCGTTTGGTCGTTGTGGTTCTCCGACGCAAACACATTCTGCATGGCCCGACATACGCTGCTCGACTCATGCAGAAACTGCACTTGATCGGCTTCAGTCAAGTCATGCAGCTCAGTGAGTGCTACACGTCTGGGTACTAAAATACACCAGGGAAAGTCACTGTTGTTCATTAGCAATAACCGTGACAGTTTCAGGTCTTTGATTAACAGACAATCTTGCGCCAGCTGGGGATGTAACTTGAACTCTGTCATACCTTGCTCACTCAACTTTTAATTAGTGCCGCCTAATACCGCGCAATATTTCTCAATGCTTTGCATCACTTCCCAGTGCTTCGCAATATTTCGCGCTGCTCTGGCGGTTGCCTGATCCTGCGCTGCCTGGATTATACGGCCTTTGTAAAAACGATTGTGCTACATTAGCCGGCAGTGCAAATAACAAATAACAATGAACAAAGTAAAGGAACACACCATGACTGCAACTATCGACGCCCTGCTAGACCAGTTTGAAGCGAAGAAAATATCACGCCGGGAACTTATTGGCTCACTCTTGGCTGCCACCAGCGCACTGACCATAGCACAACCGGCACAGGCACAATCGGCTACACCAGCGACAACCGGTCGCTCTATGAATCATGTCTCATTGTCGGTCAGTGACGTCAATCGATCAGCTGATTTTTACTCGCGCGTGTTAGGCATGGAGATTATCAGCCGGCCGGGCAACGGCGGCCTGAACATGGGGCTGGGCGACGAAAGCTTCCTCGGTCTGTATGAGTTTGCCAATCCAGGCAGCATGCACCACTTGTGTATTGGTGTAGAAAACTACGATGCGGATGCCCTGGCCGCCAAACTTGCCGACCATGGTATTGAAGCGCGCATCAACCGCGACCCGGCCAATCGCACCAGCGGTGGCGACCAACTTTACTTCAATGACCCCGATGGTATTTCCGTGCAACTGGCTCAGCACGGTTATCTCGGATAGGTATTTCTGGCGGCGGGCAACTCCGCTCGTTCACTGTGACTGCCCGGCGCGAACTTCTTCACGTCGGGCACCCGCCAAGATGCCCGACAATGCGTAATTGCCTTCATGACAGGCGTACTCAGAAAGCCGGCCTTCAACTGGCAAAGGCTGCAGCGCCATATAGCTCTTCACTGAGAGGCCAATTTCACGAACTTGCCGGAAATCGGCCCCGCTTTATTAACATTCAGACATCCATCTGTCACAATCTGGCGCAGCTTCCCGTCAAGTACATCAGTATACTGATTCGCAACCCTGATGTTGTTGAAGTAGACAGGCACAAGCTGAAGCTTTGTTAGCAGCAGCTCAGTTCGATTTGATGCAATGGAGACTCGATAACCGATGCCCACTCAGGCAAAAAGGCGCAGCTGGCAAATTGTTCTTGTAGCTCTGATCGCATTGCCGCTGCTGTTGGTCATGCTCCTGACGCTACAACCTCTGGCTTTCGATTTACTCGCCACTATTGCGACTTCTCTGATAATAGCCCTTTGCTTTGCCTATTATCTACCGCGGCTAAAACACACGCCCGCTGCACTACTGTTACCGTTGTTTCTATTGTGGTTGTTTGCTAATTATTTATTTGCAAATTTCGTCAGTTTTTATTTGCAGGGCACCGGCCTCAATCAACAGTTCTTCTTCCACTTCAATTTCGCCTCACTCACAGAAACCTGGGGCGCCTACTGGCCGCTTACCCTGTTTTATACTGTGTGGAGTGGGCTCCTGCTAATCAGCGGCTATCAGTTGGGCTGTCAACGCACTCAACACTCGCAGTCGCGCAATCACCTTGCATTTGCATTCGTCGTGCTGGCACTGCTGATTAACCCTGACGTTCGACTCGCATCGGCTTTCTCGGCTGGCATGTTTGGCTTCAATGCAGTCAGCTCTGTCGATCAAATTGATTGGCAACGTACCGGCCTTAATCCGGAGGCATTGCAGCGTGGCAGTACCGCAATAGCGGGTAAAAATTTGTTGGTAATCTACATGGAAGGTGTTGATTCGGTTTATACCGATGAGTCGGTTTTTCCTGGCCTGACGCCGAACCTCAATCGATTTGCAGCCAACGGCCTGACTCTGACTAACATGCGTCAGGTCAGCGGCAGCGAATGGACAGTCGGTGGATTGATCGCTACCAGTTGCGGAACGCCCTTGCTTCAGGAAACAAGCATTAGCGGCAACACCGCCTTGTTCTCTTCCTTGCTCAATGAAACGGACTGTCTGGGCGACATACTCGCCCGCGCTGACTATCGGCAAACTTTCATGGGAGGAGCTTCGCTCAATTTTGCTGGCAAAGGGCGTTTTTTCAAAAGCCACCAATTCGATCGCATACTGGGCCGTGAAGAGTTACTTGCACAACTACCCGACCCGGATTACGTCAATGGCTGGGGATTGTACGATGACTCACTGTTTGCCATAGCATTGAAGGAGTTCGACACTCTGTCGGCCAGTGCTTCACCTTTTAATCTCACCCTGCTGACTGTCGACACCCATCATCCCAATGGTGAGCCTTCCGCCTCCTGCCCCGCTTATCCAACGATAGATAATTCCATATTACACTCGGTGCATTGCACCGATTATCTGATTGGCAATTTTATCGATTCGCTCGAACAGCATCCCGCGTTCGCTGACACATTAGTAGTGCTGATGTCGGATCATCTCGCCATGCGGAACAACGCCTTCGGTCTGTTCCCTGAAGGCTATGAACGCAAGCGGCTATTCATTGCACTGAATAGCGAGATAAAGGGTAGCATCGATACGCTTGCTTCACCGATGGATGTAGCACCAACAATTCTGGAGTTGATCGGCGTACAGCATGACTCGCAATTCTTGGCAGGTGGCAATTTGTTGCAGGACTCACATCGTGCAATTAGCAACACAGTCGCCATCAATAGTGAAATCAGTTACATCAACTCCAATCTACTTACTGCAAATCCCGAGACTGAAGTATTCTCCATAGAAAAGAATGGCATCGCTGCGTTCAGCCTCGACAATAGCATCGCCGGATTCAGCTCTGAAGACAATGGCCTGCGGGTGACAGCTGACGGCCTCGATCCTTATTTTTCACTCCTGCTGCTCCCGCCTGAAACACTCCGCCAACCAGAGAATCAGAGCGTACATATCACCGTATACAGCCCGGAGCCCACCACGATGGAGATTTACTATGCCGAAGATCCGCGCGGTGAATTCACCGAAGCCCAGAAAACGACTATCAACCTCGAAACTGGCCTGAATCAGGTCTGGGCAGCTCTCCCTGAAGATCGCTTTTACCGGCGAATCCGTATTGATCCCGGTCAAGTGCCCGGAGACTACGTATTCGAATCGCTCGTCATTATGGCGTCGGACGGGGTTTAGCGGGCACTCATGTTGCCCGGACTTTGGCGAGCACCAACTTGCGATCCCGGTAAATTCCCGATCTTTTCAACCTCCCCAACCCTCAATCCTGCGCATTTACCCGCATAGACTGCCGCAAGCAGCAGCACTAATCGAAATAGTCTCAAAAAATACTAAAAGTTCAGGTCCTTGCTGTCGTAACTAACTGTCTCTAGCAGTTTCTAGTTGACCTTGTTATCGGTCAGATAAACCCGCGGCTTGCCAGCCAAGATCGCGCGTACACATATTACTCTGCTTTTATTTTTAGGGCTTCTATTGGATGAACTGGATACCAATTAGATTTCATAACAGCGACGAAGCTGCGCAATTGCTGCAAGGTGAATTCAGCACATTGCTCGTCTTTGTTTCTGTACTGACAGCAGTTTATGCTTCATGGAGTTCTCTCCAGATTGCTGGCCGAGCGAAAAATGACGCCAATCCAGTTCGCAAGCATCTGTCGCTGTTTGCTGGCAGCTTGTCACTTGGGGGTGGTGTATGGGCAATGCATTTCATCGGCATGCTGGCGTTCCACTTACCGACCAGAGTGGACTATGAAATCACGTTAACACTCCTGTCGCTCACTCCCAGTATCGCTGCTTCATGGGTAGCCCTCTCCCTGATCGTGAAAAGTGCAATCCGTCTGCCACAGCTATTGCTTGGCGGCGTGCTGGTGGGCGCCGGTATCGGACTCATGCACTACGCCGGAATGGCTGCCATGCAGATGAATCTGGTTCTGCGCTACGACCCGCTAATGTTTGCCTTGTCGATTGTTGTCGCGGTCGGCCTTGCCATTCTTGCGCTCTGGATTCGATTTGGCGTCAAACGTCTCTCTGGCTTTGATTTCTCCGAGTCGCAACTTAATCTATTAAGCGGCGTAGTCATGGGCTTAGCTATTTCTGGCATGCACTACACCGGTATGGCAGCAGCCCGATTTATCGCCCCATTGGGTAATCTTGATTTCGGCGCGATGGAGCAGATTTCATTTCTCTTGGCGATTCAAATCGCAATCATCACCTTCACCATCTCCAGCTTCGGTCTGGGCGTGAACATGCTGATTAAATACAAGGACGCGTTAGCGTTAGCCAATGACAATGAAACTCGCTTGCGCGCCACGATGGCGACTGCTATCGATCCTATCATCAGCTTTGATACCAGAGGCGAAATTGTTTCCGCAAACAAATCAGCAGAAACCCGTCTTGGCTGGCGCTGCGATGATCTGCTGGGTCAGTCAATTATAGTGCTGCTACCTGGCCTGACTGTGAACAATGACGATGTGTTGATTCACTCAGGTGATGGTGATCACCTGGAGAGTGTGATTGGTGTCGGACGCGAAACTGTCACCATGCACAAAACTGGAAAATTCATGCCAGTTCGCCTCGCCATCGGTCACGTACAACTCGACACCAAACACTTGTACGTCGCGTTCATCTCCGATATCAGCCAGCGAATCGATATGGAGAATGATCTGCGGCAGGCCAAAGAGTCAGCCGAACATGCCGCCAATATACGGCAATTGTTTTTGACCAATATGAGCCATGAAATTCGCACACCTATGAACGCGATTATTGGCTTTTCCAGAATCCTGACGGCAGATGAATCCCTGTCATCACAGCAACAGCAACACCTCAAGACGATCTCTGTTTCTGCGACTTCCCTGCTGCATCTACTGGATGACATTCTCGACAGTGCCAAGCTCGAAAAAGGCAAGATGGAACTGGAAACCGTCGACTTCTCGTTGCTGGAGGAGTTGGATCAAGTGATTACAGTCCTGTGGGTTCAGGCCTCCGCAAAGGGTCTGGAATTGCGTTCCGAAATTTCCCCACAGTTAGAAGGTGTTTTCCAGGGCGCCCCGGACAAGATTCGCCAGGTCCTGACAAACTTGATAGGCAATGCCATCAAGTTTACTGATAAGGGCAATGTCACACTGACTGTCTACCCCGAGGGCAATGACGTTGTATTTGCTGTGTCTGATACTGGCATCGGCATTCCGGAAAACCGGCTACAAGCCATCTTCGACCCGTTCAGTCAGGCCGATTCTTCGGTCAATCGTCGCTTTGGCGGCACCGGGCTTGGGACGTCCATAAGCAAACAATTGGTTGAGCTTATGGGCGGCACAATCAGTGTCACAAGTGAGCTCAATGTAGGCAGCTGTTTTACTTTTCGCATTCCATTGGAAGCAGGTAGCAACGCAGCGATGGCAGCCGAAACCGAACAGGTTGAGCTACCACCCCTGACAATTCTGGTTGCCGATGATGTGGCCTTCAACGTCGACCTGCTACGAATATTGCTCGAACGAGCAGGTCATACCGTCATCACAGCCGCCGATGGTCAGGCAACTATGGCTAAATACAATACCGAGCGAATCGATGTCATTCTGATGGACGTGCAGATGCCAGTGCTAGACGGCCTGACGGCGACGCGACAGATTCGCGCCCAGGAAAAACAGCAGAACACCCGCCGCATGCCCATTATCGCTCTGACCGCAGGCGCCTTCGCCCAAGACAAGGAACAAGCAAGACTCGCCGGCATGGATGGCTTTGTTACCAAACCTGTTGATGAAAAGAAGTTATTTATTGAGATCGCCCGCGTCATTGGCCTGACATCACACACTACCGTTGTCAGTCAAAAACCCAAACAGCAATCGCAGCCCAGCACAATTGCAGCGATACACTGATCACTCAGCTACTTTTCTTCACCGCAATATCAAGTTAGTCTGCAAGTTCTGCGACTATCTCACTGCGATGCCATGCCGCTCTCATTACCTTCCAATTGTTTTTCTGCGCGGGTCAGACTATTTTCTGTTTGCCTTGTGCTGGCATCGTCTGCAGCCAAGCCGGCAGAAGAAGCGCCGATACTACGCATTACCGGCAACCTGATCGGTAGCCAGCCAGTGATCGATGCGCAACCACCGCGTTCCTTGATCGCCGATTACTATTCATTGCTCCCCGAAGATCTGCAATCACAAGCCACGGATTTCCAGCAGCAATTGGCCGAATTGCTACCTGACTATCAAGTCGCCTATGCGGCGGCGGATACGGCCGAACTCAATGGTGTTATGGCCAAAGCAGGATTCGTCTGGGCCTCAATACGCACACTTCACGCCAGACAGTTTACGGCTGAAGCTGCGACCTCGCTTAGCCGTGCCTATGGCGACTTGTTCCCGTTTATTGCCTCGTCCAGGAAGTAGTAGCTTCGGCCAGCCATTGCAACTACCCAACTCAGGCAATCCGACTTGCTCAATGTTGCCCTGATGCTATCCTCTGCACTCGTTGGCAATCGTCAGCATCAACAACAACCCAAAAGACTTAAAATAATCCAAAAGAACCTACAGCTTATGACCGCACTCATTCTTGATGGCAAAACCCTCGCCCAACAATCCGAAGCAGAATTGACCGAACGCGTAACTGCGATAAAACTGGCCAGCAATGGTGCCACCCCTATTCTTGCGACCATTCTGGTGGGTGATGACCCGGCCTCAGCCACGTATGTGCGCATGAAAGGCAATGCCTGCCAACGCATCGGCATGGATTCTTTAAAGATAGAATTAGGCAAAGATACAACGACTGAACAGTTACTCGACAAGATCATTGAGCTCAACAATGACCCTAATGTGCATGGCATTCTTCTGCAGCATCCGGTTCCCGAGCAAATCGATGAACGGCGCTGCTTTGATGCGATCGCTATTGGTAAAGATGTCGACGGCGTCACCACGGCTGGCTTCGGCAAAATGGCGATGGGTGTTGCAGCCTATGGCAGCGCAACGCCAAAAGGCATTATGCGTATGCTCGAAGCCTACGATATTCCTCTTGCTGGAAAAGAAGCAGTGGTTATAGGCCGCAGCCCTATTTTGGGCAAACCCATGGCAGCCATGTTATTGAATGCCGATGCCACCGTAACCATCTGCCATTCACGAACCGTGGACCTGCCCACAGTAGTCGCGCGCGCCGATATCATTGTCGCGACTGTAGGACGTCCGGAGTACATCAAAGCCGACTGGATCAAAGACAACGCTATCGTCATTGATGCTGGCTACCATCCCGGCGGCGTGGGCGATGTGGAATTAGCGCCGCTCACCGACCGAGTCAGTGCTTATACACCGGTGCCTGGCGGCGTTGGTCCAATGACTATTAATACGCTGATTTACCAAACCGTGGCCGCAGCGGAGCAGACCTTAAACGTCGCCTGATTACGGCTACGCCATGAATTTCCAAAATCACAATCGGCAACACAACGGACTTTAATTTTTACACCTGACAGTTAACCCTGTCATTTGAGCTTTTGCCCTCGTCTCACACGAACCGGCCAGCTGCGACAGTGGCACAAGTCGCCGAGCACGCTCGGCTAGCAAGAGTGACAAGGCATAGAAACCGGGTTATTCGGAGGGAGTATCGCTGCCGGCCAGCTGCGGACCTAAACGCTCGCGCAGTGGTTCCAGATAGTCGGCATAGTGCCGCCATTGTCCAACACCGGCACGACTCACCGGACGACGCACTTGTTCGGCACTCGGAGTACGCACATTGCGTTTGGTCTGATGGAAATTCAAGCAGGCTTCCTCGAATGGCAGCCCACAGAAATCCAGCATGCGCCGCACCTGCCCTTCAAGATCGTCTATCACATCTTCGTTATTCACTTGCAGCACGAAGCCCGGAAGTACTTTCTGCCAATGCTCCATCAAACTCACATAGTCGCGGTAATAGTCGGCGATATCTGTCAATGAATAACTGAACTCCTGACCTTCGGCAAAGAGCTGCTTATAACCACTAAAGCAGCAGTCCATGGCGTTACGGCGTGCGTCAATCACTTTGGCATTCGGCAAAATCAATTTGATCAAACCGATGTGGCGAAAATTGTTCGGCATCTTGTCGATAAAAAAAGGCGCGCCCTGACGATGAATACGCGTGTCGCGAATAAACTCTTCACCGAAGGCAGTGAAATCTTCTGCAGACAACTCATTCAGGATCGCCGGGTAGCCGGGTTTCGCGTCACCGATTGTCTGCTGGCGCAATTTTTGTGACAACGCGAGGATGTTGGGTAGCTCAAGCGTGCCATCGACCTGGCTATGACTGGAGAGAATCTGTTCCAGCAATGTTGAACCGGCACGCGGCAATCCAACAATGAAAATCGGATCAGGCGCGAGACAACCGCTATTGGGGAAACGGTCGAACAGTTCAGCAGTACACACTGTATTTTGTGCCTGCAGTTCCTCGCTCATACGTTCAGCGCGATACCGACTCTGCGCTTTTTTCAAAGAGTTGCCTTTGCTATAGAACGTAAATGACTCACTGTAATTCTTGTCATCCTCGAAGGCCTTGCCCAACGCATAACTCAAATAGACTCTGTCCATGAAAGACAGATTGCTGTCATTGAGCAAGCGTTTCATCTGCGCGACTTCGTCAGCAGTAAACGTGTAAGTTTTCAGGTTGGCTAGTGAGTAGTATGCCTCACCATGATAAGCGTTCGCGGTAATCGCCTGATGATAAGCCGCTATCGCCTGCGTGGTCTCGCCACTGGTTTTGAGAGCATGTCCCTTGCTGGTCAAAGTCGCCACATCGTTTGGCAATCTGACGAGGATATTGTTGAATACTTCGAGAGCCTTGTCGAAATCGCCGGTCTGCATACACTCGATAGCGAAGATCGACTGGAACTGCAGATTATCGGGCGCGGTGGCCAGTAATTTTTCGGCTTCGGTCAGAGCCTTGCTGTAGTTTTGTCTCTTTCTTAGCGCTTGGATATAGTCGATGCGCACGCGCACATTGTCTGGCGCAAACTCGGCAGCACTCTCCAGTAAGAATTCGGCATCGGACAGCACGCCAAGCTTAGTGCCTATCTCTGCCAGCAGACGCATGCCTTCGACATGGTCAGGCACCTTGAGCAGAAATTGTCGGCAAATCTCTTCGGCTTTGATCAACTTGCCCTGTGATATCAAATCCACAACAGCAAGCAGCGGCTTGGGTAGAGCCTGTAAATGCTGCAACTGGGCCTGCACCTGAGCAATCTGGTCGCTCCGGCCGAGGTGCTGCAGCAATTCCATGCGCGCACGAAAGCTGGGAGCCAGAGCTGGATTGTAAAAACAGGCACGATCGAAGGCGCGCAGTGCCAACTCCGGCTTGTTCATGGCGCGCAGGGTATAGCCTTCTTCCTGATGGGCGCGGCCATGTTCCGGGTGCAATTCCTTGAGACGGCCTAGAGTGGTAAGCGCCTGCTCATACTGCTGCTGATACCGACAACAGACGGCTTGCATGTACAGCGCCTCAACATTGTCGGGTTCGTCATTAAGTAGCGTTTGCAACTGCGCACTGGCAGCAGAAAAGTTCTGAGCGACGAGAAGTTGCTGAATGTCAGCAAGTTGTTTGGCAGATTCTTTGGACATCGGGACAGTTTAACAGGATTGATTGCTCTACAGTTGGAAAGGTTTTATCTGATGCGCTCAATGACATCGCGCAAAGCTGTAAAAAATTCAACTGCGCAATTCTTCTATAACCAAACCAAAACAGGCGTCCGTTTGGACGCCTGCTTCAGTAGTACCTGGCGCGTTGACTAGAAGTCGTACGACAGTCGTGCACCAACAGTCAGTGGACGTGCATAAGTCACACGCTGACGGTCATAGTTGAAGGAGCGCGAAATTTCAGCTCGTTCATCCGTGAGGTTTTCTACAAACAGTTCAGCGGACCATTCATTGTTGGTCACACCGGCAGTCAGATTCATCATTACCCAGCTATCTATGCGATCACGGTTGATGGAAACGATGTCGCTGTAGGAGTCAGCCGAATAGGTAATAGATGGCATGACGTGCGCTGTCAGACCAGAGCCCACGCCCCACTCATAACGAGCACGGAGATTGAACTGCTGCTCTGGCGCGAAAGCCAGTGAATCACCGACTGTCACATCATTGGTCGGCGTAATTACCCGAGTGATTTCCGTATCGAGCAAGGAAAAAGCACCAGTAACTGTCAGACCACTCATACTGGCAGGTGCCCAGATGAAGTCACCCTCAAAGCCTTTCACTTCAGCATCAGCCGCGTTGTCCGAGAAGAACAGGTTGGTAATGCTCGGATCGAAAATCGTCGTTTGCAAACGCTCGATTTCCGAGAAGAAGAACGCGCCATTAAAACGCAGCGTGTAATCCAAAAGATCAGTCTTGAAGCCAATCTCGTAGTTAGTCAGGTCGTCTGTGTCGATGGCAAATGGCACCGTGAAGGTACCAGCCGGATTCGTTGAACCACCAGGACGATTCAGCAGACCGGGGCGGAAGCCTTCCGAGAATGTTGCGTAAATCAGCTGATCAGAATTCGGCGTCCAGTTCACGCTGAACTTGGTAATCACACCATCGGTAGATGCGATGTCAGGATTTGGCGCACTAAACAATGTATCCAGATTGTTACCGGCGTTGTTATCTTCGCTCGCACCAAAGTTGCCGAAAGAACCAGCGGCACTACCTTTGAGATCGACTTCGATATCGTACCAGCGCGCACCTGCAACAAACGCAAGCTGTTCACTGACATCAAACGTCACTTCACCGAAGACACCGGTTTGCTCGTCGGTACGAATTACATCGTTACGGAAGATAACGTTTGCGGGCCACTGACCCGGGTCAGATACCGATGCGCCTTGCGCAGAAAAGTTCGGACCGAAGCCAACTTCGCCGTTAAACGCAACTGCCCTTGATGAACCCAAATAGGTGAAGTTGTTCAACTCACGCAGGGCCAGGTCGCTGTAGAAGCCACCGAATGTCGCACTAACCGCACGATCAGGATCAGTCGAGAAACGCAGCTCGTGAGTGTTGATCTCTGTCTCGGTCGTAGAATTCACGAACGCATTCGGCGCCTGACAGGTACCGGAAGGATCGTCCGAAGGATAAGTTACACTGCCATCACAGATGTAATAAGGCAGGTACTGAGCAACAAACATATAGTCAGTATAATCAACGAGCTGCTCTGATTCGCGGTCCGTGAAAGCACCGGTATAGACCGCTTGCAGATCGCCAATACGGCCATCCAGGGTCCAGTTGGTGTTGTTGAAAGAGTCTTCAAGTGAATCGTTCTCGTAGCGCTGAATTTCCAGATCACCAAGAGTCGGGTCCGCGAAGAAAACGCCTTCTGTATCCATATCCTGGGCAGTGTGCGCCACAGTCAGGGTCCAGTCTGGGTTAATTGCCCACAAACCAGTCACACGCGCACCGGAATAAGTAGTGTCGTTAAAATCTTCCTCAACGCGATTGGAATTGTCAGCGCTGAGAAAATTGACGCCGCTGAGATCTGCAGTTGACTGGAAACCTGCGCGTCCGGCACTAACCGGCAAGCCATTGGCACGCATGGTGCCCTCTGGGCGAAAACGACCGCCTTCTGACAGGTCACGCTGACCAGCAACGTTGTCGATGTAGCCACCCTGATTGTCGACATAAACCACACCGCGCAAGGTGAAGTTATCTGACACAGGAACATTGAGCATGGCTTCAACATTGTTGTTCATCTCACCATCTTTGGTAAAAGACGAGCCGAACTTCACGCTGGCACTGGTGCCGGTGGGATCAGGCTTGTTGGTAATCAGTCGCACCGTACCGGCTTGCGAGCTCGCACCAAACAATGTGCCTTGCGGGCCCGACAATACTTCAACACGCGCCAGGTCAGCAGCGTACACATCCAGATTACGACCAGGTTGAGCCAGTGGCTGCTCATCCAGATACAGGGCCACGTTGGGCGCAAGTCCTGCAACACCAGCCACAGTCAGGCCAGGCGTCGTGGATGCGACACCACGGATATAAATAGTGTTTTGACCGGGGCCACTGCCACCAGCAGTTACCGTCGGCAGTTGGAGTAAGTAATCCTCGAAATTGGTGATACCCAGTTGATCGAGAGATTCTTCTTCCAGTGCGGAAACCGCAACCGGGATGTCCTGCATACTTTCAGGACGTTTGGTTGCCGTGACTAGCACTTCCTCAATTTGGGCGTGTGCTGGGAGTGCTGCGGCTGAGGCGATAGCAATCGCCAGAGAGAGTCTTCTTTTATGAAACATGAGCTTCCTGTGTGGGGTTATATTTCTTGAATTAGTATCTCTGGCTTCCAATTGCGGATTCTTATTTTTAGCTGATGCTGCGAATCGGAAACCGAGTTAGCACGTCATTATATAGAAATCGAAGCACTATCTCACTGATTCCTTGGGCATTTTTGCGAAAATTCCCGCCAGCCAAGCACTGAAAACCTAAATTAGATGTTATAAAACAATGCGTTACAGTAATTTGCCGCTCGCAAGCTGTTATCGCCAAAGGGCCATTTCGAATATTCAGTAATTCGATATCGAAGTATTTTCAAGCGAAATGCCAGCAATTGCTGTTCAAGGGGGAGTGTTAGGATAAGATGCGGCATTGCTCACACTGCCTGATTTGGTGGCTAATCAATGAACGATTACGAAGAATTGCTGGTGGCCGTACGACGCATTACCCGCGCCATCGACCTGCACTCCAAAAAGCTCTACAAAGAAGTCGGCCTGACCACTTCGCAACTGCTCGTTCTCGAGGCGGTCAAGAAATTGCCACAACCCACACCGTCATCCATTGCCAGAGAAATTCTCCTGTCTCAAGCCACTGTCACGAGTCTGGTGGATCGCCTGGAGCGCAACGGTTTGTTAAAGCGCAGTAAGGACGGCCCCGACAAACGCACTGTGAACATTACCATCACCGAAAGCGGTGCCGGTAAAATCAGCGATGCGCCTGAATTACTGCAGTCGGGGTTTTTGAAGGAGTTTCGCGAACTGCAAAGCTGGGAACAGCACATGCTCCTCAGCTCAATGCAACGCGTGGCCACAATGATGGATGCCGAAGACATCGATGCCGCACCTATTCTGACCAGCGGTGATATCAAGATCAGCGACTGATATCAGCGCCGCTGATTGCACGGTTTACCAAATTGGTTACACTCAGCGCTGAACCCCGGTCGCAGCGAGTGTGCTAGCAACCACAATCAACTGAGGATCAGCTCCATGTCCGATGCCATCGCCCCTAACGGCGCCTCGCAATCCAACGCTGGCAAGCTCATTAACTACCTTTCACTGATCGCCATCGCGCTCGGTCTCGGGCTTGCCCTTTACGCTCTCGTGGCACCCATAGGCGTGTGGTTAGGCTTTTGGGATTTCCGGCAAGGGTTTTCCTTGCTGCGTAGCGCGGCACCATTTGCTTTGTGGATTGCCGGGCTGGGATTGGTTGCCACTATTGCCGGCACGGTCGGAGCCTACTCTCTGAAATTGGGCAACAACACAAGCCTGACGACTTATGCGCTGGTCGCGACCATTGCTGCCGGTCTGGCCTATTCTGTTCCCACCGCTTACCGCACAACCGATGCACCGCCAATTCACGACATTACAACCAACACCGACAATCCGCCTGACTATGTCGTTATCGCACCGCTACGCGCCGATGCAGCTAACAGCATGATCTATGGTGACAGTCGCAACATGACGCCCGAGCGACTGACTGGCCTGCAGCAGGAAGCCTATCCGGATATTGTGCCGCAACGTTTTAATGAGTCGCTAGAGGTGGTCTTTGAGCGGGTAGTCGCAGCAGTTGATCAACTAGGCTGGGAATTGGTCGATGCCAGTTTGGAAGATGGTCGCATTGAAGCGACTGACACCACTTTCTGGTTTCGCTTCAAAGATGACGTTATCATCTTGCTGACCGAAGAAGGCGGGGAAACCGTGTTGAACGCACGTTCATTATCGCGCGTAGGCGGCAGTGATTTTGGCGCCAATGCTGGCCGCCTGCGCGAGTTGTTTGCTCTGTTATAGAAACACATCAGAACAAGTTAAACTAAACTCGCACAAGCCACCAGAAATGAGTCCGGGTTACTTCAGGTTGGAGTAATCCGTCGCACTCATCATGTAAGTCTCGGCGCTGATTGGCACCGGGTATTTCTCACGCAGGGCAAGCCAGGCTGGGTCAGACGCAAACGCTTCCCACACTTCCTGCCGATGGGCGCGGTCACGATAGGCCAACATCCACACAAGCGTATTCGGGTCATCCAGTCGTTGCCAAACTGCCATCACTTCTGCGCCCAGGCGCTCAAAGATAGCGACCTCTTCTTCGCGAAAGCGCTGATGCAGATTATCAATGCCACCCACACCATTTTCGATTGGCGCCGCGGTATACATACGCAGCTCAAAACAGCGCGAATCGCCATCTACATTGCCTGACAAGTCATCACCCAAGTCGCCTGCAGGGCCGCAGGGTGCTGGGGCTGATTGGGCCAACGCCATTGTGGCGAAACCCAAATTAAGCAATACACCTAAAACGATTCTCTTCATGATTTACTCCTTCCTTATTGTTGTTTGTGATTTTGCTTAGTCTTTTTTACCTAGTGTCGCCAGAGCTGATGTTTACTCTACTTGCGGTAGAGCACTACAAACTTGCTGGTGTTGCCCTGAATAGAAGGGTCAAACACATTATTGTTCAAGGGATCGGCGTCGTTCTTGTGCAGATTCGACATGCGCAACACTTCAAGCCCTGCGTTGTCTGCCAGCCCGGTAATGATGTCTTCGCGAATGCGATGCCAGGTGCCACCCACTTCCGGGCCTGAGTCCTGCGCGGCAATATGATCGACGGCCAGAAACAGACCACCGGGTTTTAACACGCGCGCGATCTCTGCAAACGAGGCTTCCGGATCACCCAGAGTCACATTGTCCGCAGGCTCGAACCATAATTCGTGCGGGCCCAAAATCCAGGTCACCAGATCGATCGAATTGTCGGCCGCATCCAGCTCATCGAAATTCGTACGACTGATGCGCACATTGGGCAGCCGATTGTCGGCGGTGCGGACTTGTGGCTGATCGCCTAAAAAGCTGTCGAAAGATTCCGGGTTCTGCATGATTACCGAACCACTTGGGCCAACCGCGCGGCTCATGATCTCGGTGTAGTAACCACCCCCGGCTTCCAGCTCAAGAATAGCCATACCCTCTTCCAGTCCAGTGAACGCCAGCACTTCCAAGGGCATGCGCCGCGCGTCGTCAGCGACATCCGCAAGCGGTCGATCGCCATGCAGCATCGCTGCTTGCACCAGATCTGCCGAAGTGTCTGCCATAGCCATACCGGCCCAGAAACCGGACAGGACAGAGACCAATCCGGCTATTTGTAGTCTTTTACCATTCAATTGCTGCATTGTTATTCCCCTTTCTTCCAGCCAATAAAATACCACTATCGCAGACTGCCCACCCTAATATTAGAGATAATCGCGACCACCCAACACGATGGGGAAGTCCTAACCGCTTCGTTGGCTTCAAGGTACCAACAATTGCAGCGCTAAACTAGCACGTTACGATACCCGCCATTCATCAAGGCTTCTACATCAAATCAAATTACCAGCTCAGGCATTTGACGTCCGCTTTGCCCTCGTGAACAGAAAGGATAGACTGCATGCTCGCTGGCAGTGCTTGCTCCACCGGGCCGCCTGTATCGACAATCAATAAGACCAATAAAAGTAGAAGCACATGTTCCGCCGCCTCAAAGATTGCCACAACGTAGAAGACCTGCGCCTGCTAGCCAAGCAGCGCTTGCCAGGCCCCATTTTCAACTACATCGATGGCGCCGCCGACGATGAAGTCACCTACCACCGCAACAACAGTGCGTTCGATGACTGCGACCTGGTTCCGAATGTACTGGCCGGTGTCGACGAGATCGATATGTCGGTGACGGTGCTCGGTCAAAAGCTGGCCATGCCTGTGTTCTGCTCACCCACCGCCCTGCAACGACTCTTTCATCGCGATGGCGAACGCGCCGTCGCTCGTGCCGCCGAGAAGTTCGGCACAATGTTTGGCGTTTCCGCACTGGGCACGGTGACGCTGGCCGAGATTGGCGAGATGATCAGCACGCCAAAGATGTTCCAGTTCTATTTCCACAAGGACCGCGGCCTGAACGACGCCATGGTCGAACGCGCGCAAGCAGCTGGCTTCAATTCCCTTGCGCTGACAGTAGACACCATCACCGGCGGCAATCGCGAACGCGACTTGTATACCGGTTTTACTTCGCCACCCAAGCTAACGCTCAAGAGCCTGTTAAGTTTTGCTGCACACCCGGGCTGGGCCAAAGATTATTTTCTGGGCGAACCATTCGAGCTAGCTGAATTAAAAGACTTTGTGCAACAAGGCTCCAACGTCGCAGTGTCTATTGGCGACTATTTCGCCAGCATGCTCGATCAATCCATGAACTGGTCCGACGCCGAAGCATTGCGCGCCAAATGGGGCGGGCCTTTCTGTTTGAAAGGCATCATGAGTGTCGCTGATGCCCGGAAAGCCGTCGACATTGGCGTGGATGCCATCATGATTTCCAATCATGGCGGCCGGCAACTGGATGGCTCTCGCTCACCGTTCGATCAGATTGCCGAGATCGCCGATGCCGTCGGCGGCAAGATCGAGATTATTTGTGATGGTGGTATTCGCAGGGGCACCCATGTATTGAAAGCCCTCGCTGCTGGCGCCACCGCTTGCTCCGGTGGGCGCATGTATCTCTACGCATTGGCAGCAGCAGGACAACCTGGCGTTGAACGGGCATTACATAATATGCGCACGGAGATTGAACGAGACATGAAGCTGGCGGGCGTTACCAATATTCAGCAGCTTAATCGCGGGATGTTGCGGTATCGCTAATAGCTGGGGCCAAGTCGCAAAATATTAAAACAAGTTTTCAATTAACTGTGTTTATGTGGCCCCGAGTCGAACTGCGGGCCATCTACACAAGCCACTGTCGCCGGCCTTCCAGGCTGCCCTCTCTCCGCAAAAAGCCCAAAAGGCGGTCTTTTTGCTGCGTTCGGCGTGCGCCTTTGACGTGCCTTGCGTAGATAACCCGCAGCACGACCCTACAACTGTGAAACCGATAAGTTAAGTAACCTCGATACGAATTCGAAGCTAGCTACAAGCTAGACGTTGGGTTTTGGATTTTGGATTTTGGGTTTTGGGTTTTGGGTTTTGGGTTTTGGGTTTTGAACTTGGGATGCACGATTCTTGATGGGAACTACGAGCGCTGGGGCAGGGGAATGGGATAGGCCGGCGTCAAAGCGCAGCACCGACTGACCGAGGAAGACCGTATTTCAGGGCTTCCGACGAAAGGAGGGAACCCGGGACGGGGGCAAGCAGCCGGGCTATCCCATTCCCCTGATCCAGCGCGCTCTCCAAGTTTCTATAGAAAGCACAGCGAAGCGGAATCAAAGAATGAAATAACCCGAAAGCAAGGTCTAAACCTTAATTGCTCAACACAGGAATCTTGCGCTTGATCAATTTCTCAATACCACGCAATTGCTTGCGCTCATCAGAAGAGACCAGAGAGATTGCCTGACCGCTTGCGCCAGCACGACCAGTACGACCAATGCGGTGTACGTAGTCTTCGGCAACGTGTGGCAAGTCAAAGTTAATAACCAGCGACAACAATTCAATATCGATACCACGCGCAGCGATATCGGTGGCAACCAGCACTTGCACTTTATTGCGCTTGAATTCATCCAGCGCGCGAGTGCGTTGTGCCTGACTGCGGTTGCCGTGAATGGCCAGAGCAGTAATACCATCTTTATCCAGCTTCTTGACCAACTTGTTGGCGCCGTGTTTGGTGCGGCTGAAAACCAGTACCTGATCCTGAGTACTGCCAATCAAACGGCTGAGAAAGTGCGGCTTGTCGCCCTTCTCAACCCAGTACATTCCCTGTGAAATTGCTTCCACTGTGGAATTACGCGGCGCCACATCAATTGCTACCGGGTTGCGGCAAATCGTGTTGGCCAGTGCGCGAATGTC
The DNA here is from genome assembly GCA_913060975.1 of uncultured Gammaproteobacteria bacterium. Taxonomy (GTDB): domain Bacteria; phylum Pseudomonadota; class Gammaproteobacteria; order Pseudomonadales; family Pseudohongiellaceae; genus UBA9145. The sequence goes on along the minus strand of CAJXVC010000007.1, from coordinate 23,273 downwards.
TTTCGAGAAAGTCGCGGAGAACATCAGGTTCTGACGCTCTTTCGGAATGAGATTCAGAATCTTGCGAATATCACGAATAAAGCCCATATCCAGCATGCGGTCGGCTTCATCAAGAATCAGCATTTCGATGTCATCAAAATTTACCGCGCGTTGCTGAAAAAGATCCAGCAAGCGGCCGGGGGTAGCAACCAGCACATCAACGCCACGGCGTAGAACGCGCAGTTGTGGATTGATGTTGACGCCACCAAAGACAACGGCTGACGTCAGCTGTTCGTTCTTGCCATAAGTCTGGATGCTTTCTTGAACTTGTGCAGCCAACTCGCGCGTTGGTGTCAGGATCAATGCGCGAACGCGACCTGGGCCAACCTTCGAGCGAATATCGCCCTCGGCGCCGAGCTTTTGCAGCATAGGTAAAACGAAGCCGGCTGTTTTGCCAGTACCGGTTTGAGCCGCGGCCATGACGTCACCGCCAGTTAAGATGGCAGGAATAGCCTGGGCTTGAATTGGAGTCGGTGTTTCATAGCCTGTCTGCGCAATTGCGCTAAGCAGGGAGTCGGATAATCCGAGTGTGTTAAAGGACATGTAGTTCTCTTGTTTACAAAAATCATTGTGATGGACAACACACAGCGCCTCGAAGCCATCGCTACGAAGTCGTTGGGCAGTCCGGTGTTGTGTTACCCAAACGGGTAAGGTCTGGATGCACGGGTGTGCAATCGATAGTTAGAATTCGGAGATTGGGCAGTGTTGGACACTACCGCAAAAGCAGAAGGGTCAGGTGGCGTTTTCAATCTGTTGATCAGGCCTGAGCCTGCGCACCTGTAGCTAAAGAAGTTGCACTTGCATTGATAGTCAGCTGACCATCGAATGCGGGCGCACTGTACCACAGCTGTGTCATCGCATATACAAGTATTTATACGCAGCTTGCCTGTCCACTCAGTTCAGTGTCAGTGCAGCCGCACCAGCGCTGTGCAGATATTCGCGGCGTAGCGCCTTGCAGGCCACGATTGGCGCGGGCTGCACGCCAAGTTGCCGTTGGAATAAGGGGACAGGACAAACAGAATATGCTTAGATTGGGGTATCCCGTTCCTCGTGAACTATCGACTATCGCAAACCGACATTCTCAGGAGTTACTTGTGCACGCATTTAGAAAATCCCTGCTCGGCAAGATACTGCTTTCTCTGCCACTGGCAGCATTACTTGGCCTGACTTTGATGCCAGCCGCCACGGCGCAGATTGGCCAATCGCTGGAAGACGAAGCTGTAGTCTGGCTACAAGAACTGATTCGAACAGATACCGTAAATCCCCCGGGTAATGAAACCCGCGCGGTGGAATATTTCTCAGCCATTTTTGATGCTGAAGGCATCGCCTATGAGACCGCCGAAAGCGCTCCCGGCCGAGGCAACATCTGGGCCCGCATTGAAGGTGGCGATGAACCCGCCTTGATACTGCTGCAACACACTGACGTTGTCCCTGCTGACGAGCAGTATTGGACGATCGATCCATTGTCGGGCGATATTCGCGACGGCTATATTCTCGGTCGCGGTGCGCGCGACATGAAAGGCCTTGGCGCCATTCAACTGGCCACATTCCTGAGTCTGCACCGCTCCGGTGTCGAACTGAATCGTGACGTCATCTTTCTGGCCACCGCCGATGAAGAAGCCGGTGGCTTTTTTGGGGTTGGCTGGCTGATCGACAATCGTCCGGAGATTTTTGACGATGTCGGCTTCGTATTGAATGAAGGTGGTGGCGCCAGCCAGGATGAAGGCGAAGTAGTCTTCGGTGTGGAAGTCACCCAGAAAGTACCGGTGTGGTTACGTCTGACTGCAGTCGACACACCAGGACATGGTTCATCGCCACGCCCCGAATCTTCGGTAACACGCATCGTCGAAGCCCTGTATACACTTCAGCAGAATCCGTTCCCGCCGCGAGTTATAGGTCCGGTTGCTGATTACTTCGCTGGTCTGGCGTTGGACATGGGTCCGGAATGGGCGCCGTTCTATAACAACATCGAACAGGCCATCGAAGATCCGGATTTTATGGCACGTTTGCATCAACAGCGCCCCGGTCACAACTCGCTGGTACGCGACACTTGCTCCATGACGCGCATGAACGGCTCCAACAAGATCAATGTGATTCCACCCGATGCCTGGGCTGAACTGGATTGCCGAATACTGCCTGACAAACCCTCAGAGCAATTCATCGCCGAGTTAGATGAACTAATTGGATTCACCGGCGTCGAGATCGAAACCATCATGGCGTTTACTCCAGCCATTTCGCAAACCAATACACGTTTGTTTCAGGCAATCGAAAGTGTGACCCAGGAATTGCATCCGGGCTCGCGTGTGCAAGCGGCTGTGAGTACCGGCTTTACCGATAGCCATTTTACTCGCGATCTGGGCATCGTCAGCTATGGTTTTAATCCGCTGATTACGGTCCCCGGTGAGCACACTGGCGTGCATGGCAATGACGAGCAGGTTCCGGAAGCTCGCTTTCGCCGCGCCGTTAGCGATTACTATGCCATCGTGCGTAACGTGGTAATCGACTAGATTATCGCCACAGGGCTGGCACAGTGTGTGCCGGCCCTGAACTTATCAAGGGAACTTTTCAAGAGGTAGTCATGATCGTCGCCGTTATCATGGTCCCGGTTATTCTCGCCGTTGTTATTGCGCTCGTTAGCATCATGGCAGCCGATGCAAACAAGAAGCAAAAGCAATCCGCACAACCCCTCGCGAAACAACAAGCAATTACGCAAAAAGCGACTGACGTGCGATCTCGTCTGGCAAGCTCAGAAAAAAGCGACCCGAAGTTGGAAAGAAGCAAAACCGAAGAGTGAATTCACAACAATAAATTCGATCGCTGCCAAACTGGCAGCAACCTACTGACTTGGGAACCGCATCATGAAAAACCTGATTGGCAAAGCTGCACGCTTCACTCTGCTGGCAGCTATAACGTCACTGCCTGGTTCTCCTCTCCTCGCCGACGAGGGGCGTACCCTCTATATGGCCAATGAAGGCTTGCTAGTCGAGCATGGCGATACCAAGGTCGTCTTCGACCCGTTGTTCCGCAATGACTACGGGCAATACCTGCTATTACCGCCCGCAATGGAAACCGCGTTGTTTGCCGGCGAGGCACCTTTCGATGGCATTGACGCAGTTTTTGTCAGCCATTTTCACGGCGACCATTTTTCACCGGCTGATATGCTGAACTTGCTGGAGTCGCTACCTGAGTTGCAACTCTACGCCCCCATGCAAGCTGTCGTCGGCATGCGCAGCGAAGCGACTGCCGCGCAACAGAACGTCTTTGCACGTGTCCATTCGGTAAGTTTGGAGTATGGCGATGCGCCGGTGTCGTTGACGATGCCCGGCTTGCTGATTGAGGCGGTACGCATTCCCCACAGCGGTTGGCCGACTGGACGTGTGGATGTAGAGAATATTGTCTGGCGAGTAACACTGGATTCTGCAGCAACAGTTGCTCATCTCGGCGATGCCGACCCGAACGATGTGCACTTCACCAATGATGCCGGTTTCTGGGCGGACAGACCTATCGATATGGCGTTCCCGCCCTACTGGTTCTACGGTACAGCGACCGGTCGCGAAATACTCGATCAGCGCTTGCGAGCAAGACGCAGTGTCGGCATTCATGTACCGATACAAATCCCCGGCGATCCGTTACAAAGGCCTGTCGAACTCCGTGACGTGGATTTGTTTACCAATCCCGGCGAAACACGCCGCATCGAGCATGCCGACTAATCAGGCATCTAACTTAGTAGCGCATTCAGACTCAGGAAGCGTTAGTCGACAAGAATCCTAACAACACTCCTTCGAGTGTTTCCGACAATCCGGGTACGAATAAAATACTGGCACTGAATCCGACAGACAGTAGCAGGCAGAGTACAAGATAGTTCTTCCATTTCATCGCTCTAGTCTCCCTGCGCAAATATGACGGATTCAATAGGTCTCAGCTCAAACACCCAGGTGCTGCCAGACTGAATTTCGGCCAAGGCGTTTGTTGAACCGTATTTGGATTCCAGCTTTTCCGCGACACCGGCCAGTTCTGGCCCCGTCCGGATCCGCCGCAGCCGCCGCTCATAGCGAATGTCATTGATACGCACGACCGCCCTGCCGTCGCCTGAATCGGCCTGGATGGCCCACTCTTTCCAGAGCCGACCCAGAAACGAATTCATGTATCCGGAGACGACGTAGGCCTTGCCCGCCGATTCGATAATCCAGATGCGCCGCGAGTTCACAGGATTGTATAACTGCAATTCAATGGTGTTGACCTCATCGGTGAAACCCCAGTCAGGCTCTGGCCCGCTATAAAGCTCACCAGACACTAATTCCCCGCCGGGAAATAAAATAGACGCCCCATCGGCATTGCGGTGCTCAAAGCGAATCGTGCCCAACGCTACCACAAAGAGCAGCACCACCAGGCCAATCAGCTGAATCAGTATTTTCATTGTTATCGTCTCTCTAATTACAGGCCCTAATAACAGGCACTAATAACAGGCCGTAAATTGCTGGAAGATCAGCGCGCTGGTCGCTATGGTTTCCCATATAGCCTGTGCAATCGCGTTGGCTCTTCATGGCACTGCCTATTCATGGCGTTGCCGTCTCATGCAAGTGACTAATTATACCAGTCTGATGTGCTTGTCTAATGAGTGTCGACCCCACTTCAGGCTATACTACAGTAATACCATGCAGTACACGGAACAGACAATTACCTCAACGACGACCAGCCCGGGCACTTCATCTCATCTGTCCCCGGAAGAACTCCTGCACTCCGTCTTTGGCTTCACTGAATTTCGCCCGCCCCAGGATGAAATCATCGCCACCTTGATGGCCGGCCGGGAAGCACTGGTGCTCATGCCCACCGGCGGCGGCAAGTCATTGTGTTATCAGATTCCCGCCATGGCAAGACCCGGCTGTGGCATCGTCATCTCACCGCTTATTGCTCTGATGCAGGATCAGGTCAGCGCCATGCGCCTGCTCGGGGTCAATGCCGCCTTTCTGAATTCCACACTGAGTAGCACCGAAGTGCATGAGATTGAGAGTGATCTGCAAGCCGGCAAGCTCGATCTGTTATATGTCGCACCGGAACGCCTCACTCAATCGCGTACGCTGCAGCTATTTCGCAGTATCGATATTGCCTTATTCGCTATCGATGAGGCCCACTGCGTCTCACAATGGGGGCATGACTTTCGTGCTGACTATTTACAGCTAACGCTGCTGCACGAGATGTTTCCTGATGTCCCGCGCATTGCCCTGACTGCGACTGCCGATGCGCGCACGCGCAAGGAAATTATCGCGCGTCTGCAACTCGAAGATGCCCGCCAGTTCATCGCCAGCTTTGATCGCCCCAATATTCGTTATCGCATTACCCTCAAGAACAACGGCAAACAGCAGCTCCTGAAATTTCTCAAGGCCGAGCACCCGGACGATGCCGGCATTGTGTATTGTCTGTCGCGGAAAAAAACCGAAGAGATAGCCAGTTGGCTCAGCGATCAGGGTTTTACGGCACTGCCCTATCACGCCGGTTTGCCTGCCGAGACCCGCGCCCGTCATCAAGCCCGGTTCCTGCGTGAAGAAGGCATTATCATCGTCGCCACCATCGCGTTTGGCATGGGTATCGACAAACCCGACGTGCGTTTTGTCGCGCATCTGGACCTGCCCAAGACTATCGAATCCTACTATCAGGAAACCGGTCGCGCGGGGCGCGACGGCTTGCCAGCCAATGCCTGGATGGCGTATGGCCTGCAAGATGTCATCAAGCTACGGCAGATGATGGAAAACTCCGAGGGCAGCGAAGAGCACAAGCGTGCTGAGCAACAACGTCTCAATGCCATGTTAGGCCTGTGCGAAATTACTTCCTGCCGCCGACAGGCCTTGCTGGAATATTTCGATGAGCAATTACCGGAACCCTGTGGTAATTGTGATAGTTGTCTGGACCCGGCCGAGCGTTGGGATGGTACCGAGGCTGCACGCAAGGCTTTGAGCACAGTCTGGCGCACCGAGCAGCGTTTCGGGGTCAATCATCTAATTGATGTTTTACGCGGCGGCGATACTGACAAAATTATCCAGTTCGATCACCATCAACTGCCCGTCTATGGGATCGGCAAGGATTTGGACAATCATCAATGGCGCTCAGTGTTTCGCCAACTCGTGGCCCGGGGCTTCATGAGTGTCGACATGGAACGCTTTGGTGCCTTACGGCTGGAAGAAAAATGCCGCGCCCTGCTGCGCGGCGAAGAAAGTATCGAATTGCGCAAGGACGTCAAACAAAAAGCGTCGCGATCACGGCGAGCGAAGATCGAGCTGGCACCGGAAACCGAATTGGGCTTGTTCGATGCCTTGCGCGATTGTCGCAAGCAATTCGCGCAGGAATTGGGGGTACCGCCTTATATGATTTTTCACGACAGCACATTGCAGGAGATGTGTCTGGTCAAACCACGCAATCTCGATGAGTTCGCTGAACTCAGCGGTGTCGGCGAGCGCAAGCTGGATAAATACGGCCCGGCGTTTCTGCAAGTGGTGGCCGAGTATGAAAGTTCCGTCGCCTGACGTATCCGTCTGACGGTCTGACCACTTCAAGACTGAAAAAATAGTTGCGGAAATGCCGCGCTGGCTACTTCGCTTCGGCGACGAATACGTTAAGATAGCGCGCCTTTGCCCGAGCGCCGCAGTGAATGCTGTGCGATTGCTTCTGGCAACAGGGTTACAGCTGACTTTTTAGTCAATCCAAACCATAACCAGCCAACGAACTCACTGATCGAGCTTTACTGACTCATGCCTCTTATACGCCTGGACAATGTCTCTCTTAACTTCGGCACGCATGTGCTACTCGATGCCGTGGATTTCCAGATCACCAAGGGCGAGCGTATCGGGCTGTTGGGCCGCAACGGTGCCGGCAAGACCACGTTCATGAAGTTGATCGCCGGGGCGATTCAACCAGAAACCGGCGAACGCTGGCTGCGCCCCAATACCCGCGTTGCCTGGCTGGAACAGTCGCTGCCCGAAGGCGACGACCAGACCGTTTATGACATGGTCGCCGATGGTTTGGCCGAAGTGGGAGAATTGCTCAAGCAGTATCACCACATGATCGCCGACTATGAGAACGCTGACATGACCAGGCTGGCTCGCATTCAGGACCAATTGGAAGCCAAGCAAGGCTGGAGCCTCGGTCAGAAAGTCGACACCGTCATCAGCCAGCTAAACCTGTCTCCCGACCAAAAACTGGCCGAGTTATCCGGTGGCTGGCGTAAGCGCGTGGCACTGGCCCGGGCTCTGGTAAGGGAACCGGAATTGTTACTGCTGGACGAGCCGACTAACCATCTGGATATTCCCGCCATCGAGTGGCTGGAAAAACAGTTGCAGGAATATCACGGCGCTCTGATTCTCATTACCCACGACAGAAACTTCCTCGAGAGCGTCGCCAGCAAGATCGCTGAGATCGACCGTGGCCATCTGGTGGAGTTCGAAGGCACTTACCAGCGCTTCCTGCGTTTTCGAGAAGAACAACTCGCTGCCGAAGAAACCGCGAACAAACTGTTCGACAAGAAACTGGCCGAGGAAGAAGTCTGGATTCGCCAGGGCATCAAAGCCCGCCGTACGCGTAACGAAGGCCGCGTCCGCGCATTGGAGGCCATGCGTAACGAGCGTGGCCAACGCCGCGAGCGTCAGGGCAAAGCCAGTTTTGCAGCCAGCCAGGGCGATCGCTCGGGCAAGATCGTTGTGGAGTTGACGGACATTCATCATCAGTTCGAAGACAACGTGGTGATCGACAAGTTTTCCACCACGGTCATGCGTGGTGATCGCATTGGTTTGGTCGGCGTCAACGGCGCGGGCAAATCTACCTTGCTGAAAATATTGCTTGGCAAACTCACGCCCAGCAGTGGCAATGTCAAAATGGGCACCAATCTCGAAATCGCCTATTTTGACCAACTACGCGAGCACCTTGATCCAGAGAAGAACCTGATCGACAACGTCTGTGGTGGTCAGGATTTCATTGAGATTAACGGCAAGCGCAAACACGCTATCTCTTATCTTGGCGATTTCCTGTTTGCCCCGGACCGGGTGCGTACGCCAGCCAAAGCCTTGTCCGGCGGAGAGCAAAATCGCGCCATTCTGGCCAAAGTATTCAGCAAGCCAGCCAATATCCTGGTACTGGACGAGCCCACCAATGACCTCGATATCGAGACCCTGGAATTACTGGAAGACATCCTGCTCAAGTTCGAAGGCACAGTCTTGCTGGTTAGTCACGACCGTCAGTTCATGGACAACGTGGTTACCAGCATCATTGTCTTTGAAGGCGACGGCGCGATAGGCGAATACGTTGGCGGCTACAGTGATTGGGTGCGCCAGGGCGGCCGATTGATTGAAGGTAACGAACAGCCATCGGCTAAAACCAGCAAGAAGGCAGCTGACGAGCAATCCAGTGCGGCGTCTCAACTTCCCCCTGCAGCAAAGGCAACACCGGCGGAAAAGAAGAAACTGTCCTATAAAGAAAAGCGCGAGTTGGAAGAGCAGTTAAAGCTGATCGACAAGTGTGAAACCAGGCTGGCCGAACTCGAGCAGCTGATTTCCGAACCCGGTTTCTATCAGCAAGCACAAGACAAGATCGATAGTACGCTCAAGGAAGTAGCTGATGTGCAAGATGAGCTAGATCAGGCCATGGAACGCTGGAGTGAACTGGAGGGCTAGCCGTCTATAAATCCAAGCTTTCAATTGAACTGTTCAATTTAACTGTTCAATTTAGCTTTTCGATTTCGCCTTGCATTTATGCCGTTGAACTAATCAGTAGCTACTGAATGTTTTCACTGCCATCCAGCTCAATGCCTACCGCCTTGAGTTGGCTGGCAATGACCGGGTCACGCGAGAGCGTCCAGCGTTGATACAGCGCCAATATATCCTCAGCACTCAAGTTCTGGCGGCGCGAACAAGCGTTGGCAACCATCTCCAGCATGCGCGTAAAGGTATTAGCCAGCTCGGCAAAGATATGCCTGTTCATGCGTGCATTCTCCGCCAGGTAGTCATAGGCACTGCCACCCATGCCAATAAAGTAATCCTGACCAATGCCGCGCTTTGCAAAACGTTCGGGAAATAGCGCACCCAAAAATAGCGCCATGTCGCCCAGTTGCTGTAATAACAGACAACGTTCACGCTCGTTACGTGCCTCGACGGCATCGCCATAGAGCAACGCCAGTGGCCGCAAGGTTAATTGCCTGTGTTCGAACGTAAAAAGATGTTCACTGCGGCCGAGGCGTTCCAACAGGCTGCCAAGATACCAGCAAGTGTCTTCGTGGGGAGGAGGTTCAAAGCGTTCTGCGTAACGCGTCAAGCGCTTGCTGAAGTAACAGGAAAGCGAGGTTTCAGTGATCGGTTCTTGCTGTGAAAATACGCGCATGGACACCTCCTGGCTGCGAATCACAGTATTCACTCAAGCTCAGGATAGCGTAATTTTCTTGATCTCGGCAATGCTTGACTGTGCGTGCCAAGCATCTGCATCAGGTCGGCTGCGGGACGTGAATCTTGCGCGGATTACTAAGCAACAGCACCAGCGGCGCCGAGGCCAGTACGATCCACATCATCATCTTGAAATCATTGATGTAAGCGATCGTCGCTGCCTGTCTGGCAATCTCACCACTGAGCATGGCAAATCCGGCCGCGCCTTGCTCCTGCATTTCGGCCGGGATTTGTGCCAGCCCAAAGCCAACACTGAATGGCGTTACTGATTCGGACAAGTACGCGCTGTTGATAAACGTATTACGGCTCAACACCACCATGACCAACGAGATGCCGATACTACTGCCCAGGTTTCTTACCAGGCTGAACACCGAGGCTGCTTCCGTTCTGTAGGCTGGCGCCAGCGTGGCAAAGGCTATGGTATTAAGCGGGATGAATATAAAGCCCAGCCCAAAACCCTGAATGATGCCACTCCAGATCAGCATATGGGGCGGTACAAACGTCGCAAAACGCGTCATGTAATACAGCGAGATCGCTGTCATCGCCAAACCAAACAGAATCAACGGTCGTGGGTCCATACGGTTCACCAGTTTACCGACCAGCATCATGCCGAACATAGTACCGACACCACGAGGGGCCATTAACATACCCACATCCAGTACAGGATAGCCCATGATGTTTTGCATATAAGGTGGCAGTAACGCCATAGTCGCCAGCAGGATAATGCCGGTGAAGAAGATAAAGAACAGACTGGTAACCAGGTTGCGGTCACGAAACATGGCTGGCGTAAGAAATGGATGTGAGGTCTGCCGGGAATGCACGACATACATCCACAACATGGCGCCAATTAGCACTGTATAGAGCAAGATCTCCGGGGATTGATACCAGTCTACTTGTTCGCCGCGATCCAGCAGCAACTGCAAACTACCGATGACCAGGCTCAAAGTAAAAAAGCCAAACTTGTCGAAAGGACGCTCGACTCTTTCCGAGTCCGGCATAAACAAGGCAAGCACTGTAAAAGTGACAATACCCAATGGCAGGTTTATCAGGAACACCCAGCGCCAGTTGTAATTTTCTGTCAGCCAGCCACCGAGAGTCGGCCCCAGGATTGGACCGATCATCACACCCATTCCCCACAAAGCCATGGCACTGCCGTGCTTTTCACGCGGATTGATGTCCAACATTGTCGATTGCGCCAAGGGGATCATGCTGGCACCGAAACAGCCCTGCAAGATTCGGAACAGCACCATTTCCTCAATGGAGGTGGCAACCCCACACAGTAATGACGACAGCGTGAAGCCCAGAATAGCGCACAGGTACACACGCTTGCGCCCATAGCGACCAGCAAGCCAACCGGTGGGTAATGTCATTATCGCCGACGCCACGATATAGGAAGTCAGGATCCAGACAATCTGGTCTTGAGTTGCCGACAGGCTCCCTTGCATGTGTGGCAAGGCGACGTTGGCGATCGTGGTATCGAGCACCTGCATGATCGTGGCCAACATGATGGCCAGAACCACAACACCGCGATATGGGATTTCCGTAAAGCTCGCCGACATGATTCGACCTTAGTAGCTGGCCACGAAAGGCATCTGACGCTCGAAACCGGTATCTACTTCCACACTGGCACTCATTCCTGACACCAGTGCTGGTTGACCAGGGTAGTCATCGAATTCAATCAATACGCGCACCCGCTGCACGACTTTTACCCAGTTACCGGAACTGTTTTGTGCTGGCAACAGAGAAAACTCGGCTCCCGTGGCAGGTGTAATACTGGCTACATGGCCGTGCCAAACCTGATCAGGAAACGTATCAATATGAATCTCCGCTGGCTGACCTGCGATCATGTGCGTGAGATCAGTTTCCTTGAAATTGGCTTCCATCCAGATGCGCTTGTCGCTGACCAGACTCATCACTGGCGCTCCACCGATAACGTTTTCGCCTATATGCGCGCTGACATTAACAATCACTCCGTCTTCTGGCGCATAGACTTCGACACGGTCGAGATCGAATCGCGCCTTGTCCAATTCAGCCAGTGCAGCCCGCACGCGTGGATGCTGATCAACCGGAAGCACCGGATCAATGAGTCGCGCCTTGACGACATTCAATGCTTGTTGTTTTTCAGCCAGTGTACGCTGTGCTGAATCGCGCTCATAAACCGACTGATCATATTGAATTTCCGAGATAGACTTTTCCTGTTTCAACATGCGCAAACGCTCGAGTTCACGCGCACGGAAAGTCAGATCAGTTTGCGCCTTTTCGATTTCCAGCTGTTTGTTGATGTATTCTTCACGCAGGCTCTCGATATCGCCACGTACATTGGCCAAGTTAGCCTCGGAGCGAGTGAGGGCAATCCGGTAAGGTTTATCGTCGATACGAAACAGCAACTGCCCTGCCACGACGCGATCACTGTCATGGGGAATCATGCTGGTAACTTGCCCTGTCAGGTAACTACTGATCGTAATGATGTCGGTCTTCACGTAGGCGTTATCAGTGGCAACAATTTTGCCGCCCTGTAAATAAAACCACATGGCGCCGCCACCGATGACAACCGGCCCCAGAATCAAGATCAGCAAATGACGCAGGCGGCGTAAGATTCGTCCTTTCTTGTCAGAATGAAACTGCTTGTCCTCCATCACCTGGTCTCCTCCGTGCTAATACAATTCAAATTGGTCAAGTTGTCGCGCATACGTTGCAAGACAGAAATGGTGACATCTGCTTCCTCTGCACTGATCCCCTCGAGGGTCTGACCAAGCAATTTCTTGCCCAGATTCTGCAAAGTAGTCAGCATTGGATTGGCCTTGGGAGTCAGATAAACCCGCTTGGCGCGTCGATCTTCAGGGTCGTCTTTACGTTCCACCCAGCCCTCGCCTTCCAGACGGTCAATATGTCTGGCTAACGTCATCGCAGAAATCTCCATCAACTTGGCAAGCGCCTGTTGCTGAACACCATTGTTGCGTTTCAGGTGCGCCAGAACCGACCAATGGGCGCGCGTAAGGCCCAACTCTTGCGATTGGCGATCAAACTCCCAGCGCATTTGGCGCGCCAGATCATGGATGAGAAAGCCGAATCCGGCTTCTGGTTCTGATTTATTCATAATGTCACTTATTATAAGCATGCTTATTATATTTTCAAGGTCGATAGTGGCGTTCAACATGCCTGCAGTCGGCTATCTGGACATTATCACCGACACCGAAAAGGGTTTTTTCGTAACCGCTTGCCAGCCACCCTGCCCTTTGGGAAGCGAACCTTGGCAACGTTTGCGAATTGGCTGTACTTGTTGCGACTTGTCAGCCACACAAAGTCGGCAATATGGCGATGGATGCAGGGCTCGTCAGCGCCCCTTCCAGCAAGGCTGTCACCAGATTCAGGCAGCACCACAGCAGACCCATGAGGACGCCTACAGGTCAGTAGAAATATATTTTTAACCAGCTATTGAAAAGCCTTTCAAATGGCCACATAAGGGCATCTACCAAAGCGTGCAGGTGCGTTTTTTACCGGCAGACCGCTAACCCCTTTGTCGATTTCGGCACGGATTAAGCAGTCTTGTATGTCCAGCCCTGTTGCGCTCAAGCAGTTGCCACAACGCCCTTTTGGGACACAATTTCTACGTTTTATTTTTGTCCGTTTTACTTTTGATAGTCCACAACAAGATCGCTGAGATTTTCTTCTAGAAGGAGGCTATTCTCATGACAGGTAAAAACTTCTCTCTTCGGCCACTGGCAGATCGAGTCGTCGTACGTCGACTCGAAGCCGAAAGCAAAACCGCTGGCGGCATTGTGCTTCCCGGTTCCGCTTCTGAAAAACCTGATCGCGGCGAAGTCGTCGCCGTTGGCCCGGGCATCCGTCTGGACAATGGCAAGCTCATCGCACCTGCCGTACAGGTAGGCGACTGCATACTGTTCGGTAAATATGGACCGAACGAAATCAAACTAAACGGCGAAGAGCTTCTTATCATCAAAGAATCAGAAATTCTGGCCATCATTGACAACACCGAGACCGATCTTCAGGAGCAAGCCGCATGAGTGCGAAAGAAATTCGCTTTTCCGATAACGCCCGTGAGCGCATGCTGCGCGGTGTAAACGTTCTGGCTGACGCAGTGAAAGTGACACTCGGCCCGAAAGGCCGCAATGTGGTTCTGGACAAGAGCTTTGGCTCGCCAAAAGTCACCAAGGATGGTGTGAGTGTCGCCAAGGAAATTGAGCTGGCCGACAAGTTTGAAAACATGGGTGCCCAAATGGTCAAGGAAGTGGCCTCCCGCACTGCCGACGTTGCCGGTGACGGCACGACTACGGCAACCGTATTGGCCCAGGCCCTGATTCGCGAAGGCCACAAAGCCATCGCTGCGGGTTACAACCCGATGGATCTCAAGCGCGGCATCGAAGCTGCTGTGCGCGCCGCCACTGAAGAATTGCAGAAACTGTCCAAACCCTGTGATGACAACAAGGCCATTGGCCAGGTTGCGACAGTCTCTGCCAACTGGAATACCGACATCGGCGACATTCTCGCCAATGCCATGGAGAAAGTTGGTAAAGATGGCGTCATCACAGTAGAGGAAGGCAAGTCGCTGGAAAACGAACTGGATGTCGTTGAGGGCATGCAATTCGACCGCGGTTATCTGTCACCTTACTTTGTAACCAATCAGGAAAAAATGCAGGTCGAGTTGGAAGAGCCGTTTGTGCTGCTCTTCGACAAAAAGATCAGCAATGTCCGAGACGTTGTTCCGGTACTGGAAAGCGTGGCCAAGGCTGGCCGCAGCCTGCTGATTGTTGCTGAAGACATCGAAGGCGAAGCGCTGGCTACGCTGGTGGTCAACAACCTGCGCGGCGTACTGAAAGCAGCCGCAGTCAAAGCTCCTGGCTTTGGTGATCGTCGCAAAGCCATGTTGCAAGACCTGGCCGTGTTAACAGGCGGCACTGTGATCTCCGAAGAAGTTGGCCTGAGTCTGGACAAGACTGACATTCAGGATCTGGGTAGCGCCAAGCGTGTCGTCATCACCAAGGAAAACACGACTATCGTTGAAGGTGCTGGCAACAAGGAAACCATTCGCGCCCGCATCGAACAGATTCGCAGCGAAATGGAAAACACCAAGAGCGACTACGACGGTGAGAAATTGCAAGAACGCCTGGCCAAATTGTCCGGCGGTGTTGCAGTGATCAAAGTCGGCGCGGCAACCGAAGTCGAGATGAAAGAGAAAAAAGATCTCGTCGATGATGCCTTGCATGCCACTCGCGCAGCCGTAGAAGAAGGCATTGTGCCCGGCGGCGGAGTCGCACTGGTGCGTACTGCCGAAGCAATCAAGAACAGTGTCGTCACTGCTAACGATGACCAGAAGATTGGTGTCACCATTGCCCTGCGCGCCATGGAAGAGCCTTTCCGACAAATCGTCAGCAATGCCGGTGTCGAGCCAAGCGTTGTTCTGGACAAGGTTCGTTCGGGTAAAGGCAGCTTTGGCTACAATGCCCAGACTGGCGAATACGGCGACATGCTGAAAGCTGGCATTATCGACCCGACCAAGGTGACTCGTTCAGCACTACAAAATGCCGGCTCTATCGCTGGCCTGATGCTGACTACTGAAGTAATGATTGCTGACAAGCAGCAGCCAAACAAGCCGGCTAGCCTTGGCATGGATATGGATTACTAGAAACAACTGCGTAACGAAAACTTTCGCAGCGCGAAAAGCAAACGAGGGTGGAGAGGGTAGCTTCTCCACCCTTTTTTATTGCTTGTAAATACGTGCGTCAATTATCGCAGTGCATCCAGTTTTAGTGGGTACGGCGATCCCAGCCAAATGCAGTGCATAGTGTGATCCTCCAGATCATCCCCGGATACCGCATGAATGAGTATAGTCAGCCCCTGTCGATTGGATTGTAACCAACTCGTCACTTCACACAGTTGGGCTTTTCCAATCAGAACCTGAAACATGGGCAGTGGATGAGGTCCTATAGGCCGATCAAATACCTGTCCAAGCACAACCGAGAAAATCTGACCGATTTTCTCGCGAAGAGTTTGTGCAAGAAATTGTTGATCGGGTATGCCCACATCGAAGTAGACATGGGCATGGTAGTGTTCTGTTTCAATCAGGCCCACGCTGGCACACCTCGATAGCGCTGCAGGTTGACTCGCAGAGCGCCGGGGCCTAGCAGGAACTGGACAAAGGTAGCGATCGCAAGAAACAGCGGATACTCATAGCCCCCACCTTCATTGGTGAACAGCCAGCCGACACCCAAGTGAGCCCAGGTAGCTCCGAGCGCCACAATAGTGAGCACTGCCGCAACCGGCCGAATGGCAATTCCCAAAATCAGCATGACACCACCAAGGACTTCTGCGGCAATGGTTCCGTAGGCGGCTATAGCAGGTAAACCAAGCGATTCAAAAAAGCCCACAGTTCCTGGCACAGTAAATACAACGACTTTCAAGTAGGCGCTGTGCGCGAGAAAAATAATGCCGAGTGTCACGCGCAACACAGTTGGGCCAAAGACTTCATAACGATTCATAACGATCTCCTCAAGTGTTGAAACAATGATTTGCTAGTAACGGCGGCGATTATGGTCCTTGCTTTATGGCAATAGAATAAGCAATATCTGCATTATTCATTTGCATTTATGCAAGTTCAGGAATCCGGAAAACCATGAACTGGAATGACTTGCCTACGTTTCTCGCTATCGCCGATTCTGGTTCTTTGGCTGGTGCGGCTCGCACGCTCAAGCAAAACCACTCCACTGTTTTCCGCCGCCTCAATGCACTGGAAGAGGATATGGGTGTGCGCTTGTTCGAGCGACTCCCCAGCGGCTATGTTCTGACCACGTCAGGCGAGCGCCTCGTTGAACTGGCACGGGAAGCCGATATAGCGGTACAAACCATCGAGCGGGAACTGGTTGGCAGAGACTTGGCGCCTTCCGGTAAAGTCAGAATCACGGCGGCACCTAACATCGCACGCACCATCCTTCCTGACGTGGTCGCCAAACTCTACAAGCAGTACCCGCAAATTATCATTGAAGTAGCTGTCGGTGATTCGGACTACGACCTCAATCGACGGGAGGCCGACATTGCGGTGCGCGCAACGATGAAACCACCCGAGCACTTGGTTGGCCGCAAGATCATGCAGCTGCATTGGTGGTTGTGCCGTAGTAAGAACTTGCGCCACAACCCACCCACATCGGCAGATCATCTGCACAATCTCAAGTTGATCGGCGCTGATTCGGCGATGATGCGTTTAGGAGTATTCCAGTGGCTTGAGGCGAGATACAGCCAATCAATCGTCACCCGCTCCAATGACTTGTCGACGATGGCGGCCATGGCCCGGGCCGGCATCGGCTATGCGTTACTGCCATCTGATCAGAGCGAATGGGGTTTGCAGCGCGTTCTCAAGATTCCCGATTCTGAAGGAGCGCTGTGGTTACTCACCCATCCAGATTTACGTGGTGTCACTCGAATCAAGGTCGTGTGGGATGCACTGGTAAACCAATGTACCGGGGCAGCAATGGAGTCATAACCAATGTGCTTGTAGCAACAGCTGGTATGAGCACGCCCCCACTCAAGCATTACGGTACAATGCGAACTGGCAGCCAGACGATGCCAATATCCCCGACATAAAAAAAGAAATAGATCTTCTTTATCCGAATTTGGACGCGCCCATGAAATCCAGTAAACCGTTAGCAGGACTCACAGTTATCGATTTCTCGGCGGTGTTTGCCGGGCCTGTTTGCTCGCGTTATTTGTTGGACTGCGGCGCCGACGTCATCAAGATCGAAACGCCCGGCATCGGCGATCATACCCGCGGCGTTAATGGTATGAGCCGCATCTATGCGCATTTCAATGCCGGCAAACGCTCCATAGCAGTTGATCTCAAGCACGCGGATGGTCAGGCACTCGTGCGGCGTTTGATTCTCGATGCCGACATCGTCATCGAAAACTTCCGCCCCGGCATCATGACGCGCTTTGGGTTGGACTACGACACATTGAGCCGCGAACATCCCGGTCTGATTTATTGTTCAATCTCCGGCTTCGGTCAAACCGGTCCGATGGCAACCCGTGCCGCCTATGCGCCCATCGTCCACGCTGCCAGCGGTTTCGATACCGTATTTGGTCAGTCACAGGACAATGACAATCGTCCGCCCAATTGGGAAATCATGATGGCAGACATTCTCACCGGCACACTGGCCTATGGCGCCGTACAGACTGCGCTGATTGGCCGTCAGCAAAGCGGCCAGGGTGACTACATCGATATCTCCATGATGGATGCCATGATGTCCCTCATTCCGGCTCATGTGCAGCAACAACAAAGCCTGCAATCAGGCAAACCCGATGTCATTGGCCGTTACTGCCCCGCACAGACCCAAGACGGCTTTATCATGATCAGCATTGTGTCCGACAAGAATCTGCAAGGTCTGGCCGCTGCCATTGATCGCCCCGATCTGTTAGCCGATGAGCGCTTCTCCCGCGCCCAACGCCGCGCCAGAGTCAAAGAGCTCATCGGCGAGATTGAAAAATGGTCACTGGCCCTGCCTGCTGCAGACTGCGAAACGATCCTGACCAAGGCCGGTGTGCCGTGCGGTATATATGAAAAGGTGGAAGACCTGTTCGCCCATCCGCAAGTTGTGGAACGGCAGTCATTTTCATCTGTCAGCGCAGAGCCATTGGGCGAGTTTCTGGTCCAGAACCTGCCTGCCAAATTCCGTCAGGCCGACACCGCTGTCACACCCTGGGCGGCCACTTTGGGCCAACACACTGATGAGATCCTCAGTGAACGCCTGCAACTTGATAGTGCGGAAATCAACCGCCTGCGTGCAGCCCGAGCCGTGAGTTAGCAGCAGATTCAGATTGCCACTGTGCTTGAACCGCTCAATCCGCGACACCCATGGCTGTTTATCCGGAATTGCAGCCAGCACCGCGGTCTGTAGAACCGCCAATAGCCCACAAAACAATGGGTCTGGCGGCATTCGTACGTTGCAAATTGTCATACAATCCCATTGGTTTACCGATACTGACTTCTGCTACAGTGTCCGATGCTGTATTAAAGAACCACAACAACAATGATAAGAAAATTCTGCCAACCAGCCCGGAGACATCCCATGACACGCGGACTGTCTGAACAACCTCACAAATCACCAATCCACGCCAGCAGGCTACGCAGTACATGCTGTGCCGTCTTGAGCACGTTGACCTGTCTTGCTGCTGTATCAGCCTCTGCACAGTGGGCCGGTCCTGACTCCTGGCAAGGTGATCTTGCGCCAATTGATGCCACTAGCTGGAACTATGAAGCCGCCGCACATCTACTGGAACGCGCTGGCTTCAGCGGCACGCCAGCGGAGATCGAAGCTTTGGCAGATCGTGGCCCCATGGCCGCGGTGAATCATCTGGTGCATTTCGATGCCGCCGCCAATTCGGCGTTAGCGCCATACAACGAATCAGACATATTCGACCCCGGCCTGGACCCCTTCCCGCCCAGCCGACCAGCGACGACTGAACTGGCCAAGGCCAATGGCGAGGCACTGGGTATCAAGGTCAAACCCGATGGCAATCGTCCGCTACAACCCATCGTTAACAAATTCTTTTATTGGCTGCGCGCCTCCTCATTGGAAACCAATCGTGTGGCGTATTGGTGGGCCGACCGGATGGTCAACAGTGAGGCTCCCTTGCAGGAAAAAATGGCGTTGTTCTGGCATGGCCACTTTGCCGTCAACGAAGGCAAAGTACGTGACTACCGCAAGCTATTGAAACAACTCGAACTGTTCCATGCCCAGGGCACTGACAGTTTTCGCGATCTGATGGTCGCCGTTGCACAGGACCCGGCCATGCTGGCTTTCCTCGATGCTGGCGTAAACGTTAAAGGCGCGCCAAATGAAAACTTCGCGCG
Source organism: uncultured Gammaproteobacteria bacterium (assembly GCA_913060975.1). Lineage (GTDB taxonomy): Bacteria > Pseudomonadota > Gammaproteobacteria > Pseudomonadales > Pseudohongiellaceae > UBA9145. The sequence goes on along the minus strand of CAJXVC010000007.1, from coordinate 3,956 downwards.
CGAGATCATGGAGTTGTTCACCATGGGTGTGGGCAACTATAGCGAACAGGATATTCGCGAAGCCGCGCGCGCATTTACCGGCTGGAATTATTCTGGTCTGGAATTTGTGGTCAATGCTGATGAGCATGATACCGGCAGCAAACAATTTCTTGGCCGCACGGGTAATTTTGATGGTGTCGATGTCATCGATATCATCATGGAGCAACCGGTCACTGCCGAATACATCGCTGGCAAACTGTATCGCTTTTTTGTTCGCCAGAACCTCGACCCAACTCTGCAAGCCGAGTTAGGTAGTGTGCTGCGCGAGGCCGACTACGATGTCGCCGCCCTGCTGGAAACCATTTTCCTGTCGCGGGATTTTTACAGCCCTGCCTCGGTTGGCACTCACATCAAGAGCCCGGTTGAATTGGCTGTCTCCACCTACCGCAAACTGGGTCTGGACGATGCGCCTGGTGTCCCCGATTTTAATAGCGCTACCAGCGCTCTGGGGCAGACATTGCTGCGCCCGCCGACAGTGGCTGGTTGGGCAGAAGGCCAAAGCTGGATTACGCCAGGCCTGTTGTTGGAGCGTGGCAATTTTGCCCGCGATGTGTTGTTCCCCAACATCAACTTCATCCCCTATGACCGCTACAACGCCAGCGGTGAGATTCGTAGCGTCGCCAGCCGCATTCGTCAGGGGCAGGATATTACCAGCGCCACACAACCCTCTGGCATTGGCGACGGCATGATCATGGCTGAATCCAACATGATGGCCGACCGCGATGAAGACTTTAATACTCGCTACGGCAGTTTCCGTGGCTGGCAGATGGCAATCCAACGCGTCAAACCCATTTCCCGGCATACGGCGAAACTCGATCTTAGCCACATGATACTGACCGAGAATTTGTCCAGCACCGATGAAGTGGTCGATTATCTGATCGCCCGGTTCATGCGCGTGCCACCGGCGCCAGAGTCCCGCGCCATGATTGTGCGCTTTCTCGAAGATGAACTCGGCACCAGCGACATTGCCCGCGCGGAGACTTATATGGAAGACGCGCTGCGCATGACACTGCACCTGATTATGAGCCAACCGGAATACCAACTGAGCTAATCGCAACTAACGAGGCTATGGTGATGAAAAAACAACGAGCTACTCACAACGCTAAACACACTCGTCGGCGCGATTTTCTAAAAGCAGGCTTGACTGGCATGGGCTGGGGACTGGGCGCCAGTGCCGGTATTGCCTCGGTCGGCGGCAACGTCATCATGCCGTCGCTGTTCGGGCGTGCTGCAGAAGCAGCGGCGGCCGATGCCGCGGCGCGCGGCAAGATTCTGTTGGTGCTGGAATTATCCGGTGGTAACGATGGCTTGAATACCGTCGTACCTTACGGTGATGATGCCTATTACCGTCACCGTCCTAACATCGCTATTCCGGAAAATCAGGTCCGCAAGATCGACGATCACTTTGGCTTCAATCCCGGCATGGCTGGATTCGAGCGCTTGTTTAAAGACGGCAAGATGGCCATCGTCCACGGCGCCGGTTACGACAACCCCTCCTATTCCCATTTCACTTCCATGGCTTACTGGCATACTGCCGCACCCAATAGCGGCGAAGACTATGGCTGGGTTGGCCGCCTTGCTGACCAGATGGCGCCAGATGCCCCGGATAACTATGTCGTCAATATTGCCGACAATCAGTCTCTGGCCGTGCGTAGCGAACGGCATGTTCCTATTGTTTTCGACAACCCCGCACGCTTTCAACGCGAGTCTTTTTACGAGGAACGCGACGCCCTGACCACAGCGCCGGATATTGGCCCGGTCGACAATCCATCACGGCGCTTCCTGCTGGGTATTTCCCGCAGCGCCGACAACGCCTCCAATCTGGTGCGCCAGGCCTGGGCAGACTACAGCTCACCGGTAGACTACGGCATCAATGATCTGGATTTACCAAAAGTGGTTTCTCTGATCGACGCTGGCATGCCCACGCGGATGTACTATGTGTCGTATCGCAACAACGCCTTTGACACGCACGTATTTCAGAATGATCTGCACCAGCGCTTGCTCACGTATACTTCCGACGCCGTCGCCGCCTTCCAACAGGATCTGGAACGAATCGGGCGTGCTGACGATGTCGTGATGATGATTTTCAGCGAGTTCGGCCGCCGCGTTCCTGAAAATGTGTCACTTGGCACTGACCACGGCGCAGCAAACGCGATGTTTGTGGTAGGCAGTCAAGTCAAGGGCGGCCATTATGGCGACCTGCCCAGCCTGACCAATCTCGGCGAAGGCGACAATCTGGCCCACACCACTGACTTCCGCAAGGTTTATCAAACCATGACCGAGGGCTGGCTGGGGCACAATAATGCGCGGCAATTGTTAGGTGGGGATTTCGGGCGCTTCGACTTCGTGTAGTACTCAATAAATGATACGACTGTTAATAGTGTCACCCAAAGTAAGCCCGCATAGACTATAATGACGCCAGTCAGGTTCTGTGGCTGCACGCCATAGTAGAGCCTCAATAATTCAGAAATATGCCCGGATTGCCCGCCAGATGGCGGCTGAACTGCCGATTCAAGGCAAAATGCCAAAATAATCGGCAGTTGGTCTAGGTTTTTACCCCTGATAAACGCTTTAATTACGCCAATCAATACCAAAGAAGGAATACACAATGCTCCGCTCTATTCTTAATCTCACTGGTGCTTGCCTATTGCTGACTGCAGCCACAGTCACCAGTGCGCAATCTGACATGTATTATGCCTCGCACCATAACTATCGCGTTGTGCCAGTTGTTGAAGGGCTGGTCCACCCCTGGTCAATGGCCTGGTTACCAAACGGTGACATGCTGGTCACAGAAAAGCCTGGCCGCCTGCGCATCGTACGCGATGGCGAGTTGCTGCCAGAAGCGATTCCCGGCACACCTGAAGTTTATTATGAAGGTCAGGGCGGGCTGTTCGAAGTTCTGCCACACCCGGACTTCGAAGACAATCAGTGGGTCTACCTGAGTTTCGCCAAGCCTGTTGGTGACGGCTCCACGACTGCCATTGTGCGCGGTCAACTGGTCAACGATCGACTGACCAATGTGGTCGAAATTTTCGCCGCCAATGCCGAAGGCCGCAGCCACTACGGTGGCAAGATGGTCATTGATGACGATGGTTACCTGTTTCTCACCACTGGTGACCGTCAAGCACCCTCTACAGGCGACCTGACAGCGCACCAAGCGCAAGATACCCGCAATCATGCTGGCGCAATCGTCCGTTTGCACGACGACGGTACTGTTCCTGATGACAATCCTTTTGTCGGTCAGTCCGGTGCCTTGCCAGAGATCTGGAGCTACGGTCATCGCAGCCCTCAAGGTCTGGCGATTCACCCGGAAACAGGCGACCTATGGGAATCTGAGCATGGCCCACAAGGCGGCGACGAGATTAACCTGATCGAGCCGGGCAACAACTACGGTTGGCCTGTTGTGGGTTACGGTGTGAATTACGTATCCAGCAGCCCAATCCACGAGCGTCAGACACTGACTGGCATGGAATCGCCAATCCACTTCTGGGTACCTTCCATTGCCACTTCCGGTCTGATGATCTATGACGGTGACAAGTTCCCAGGCTGGCACGGCAGCATCTTCTCCGGTGCATTGGCTGGTGAGCAGCTGGCTCGCCTGCATCTGGACGACTCGTACCGCGAAGTGATTCTCGAAGAGACTCTGGCTTACGGCATCGGTCGTATTCGTGACGTGCGTCAGGGTCCTGATGGCTATATCTATCTGGCCGTTTCCGACCGCGCTGCTGCACCCACGCAGATCTTGCGCATGGAACCAGTTGAATAAGATTGCTTCGACATGAACCGATGCAGAACAAGGCATTGGTTTAGCTGGAATTTCAGCTAGTAAAAAGGGGCTCTCGAGCCCCTTTTTTATTTCCGCCTGACCCGTCCTGAATAGCGTTGACACTTTTTAATCACATGATTGGAGAGTGTTA
>CAJXVC010000006.1 GCA_913060975.1 uncultured Gammaproteobacteria bacterium | reverse complement strand
TCACTTTAACTATTTGGTCAGAAACATGGAAATAAGACCATACAATCAGTTCAATAAAGGACGCAGCCTAAGCTGCGCCCATTAACAAGGGCGATATGCACACAAGATAGTGCAGCCGGGGAAACTCTATGGATCTAATCGAATTTGGAAACGGCGACAATGAGCGAGACCGCTTGCTACATTTCGCGGACCAGCTCGAAACATTTCTGAAAGCACTACTCTCAGAATCGAGGGATCGTAGGTATTTTATTGACGGATTTCAAGAAAGTTACTTTGCAGCTTGGGAAGAGTTACCAATACACTTCGAGTTTCTCCGAGAAGCAATAAGGTTTGCGGAGCCAGTAGATTTTTTATTGCACGGATTATCTGGAAATCAGCTGAATTTCAAATTTAAAGTAATTAATCACTTTTCAACTTCGTTTGCCAATGCTTCTAACAATAATAACTATTCGAATACATTTACGAATTCAATACTATTTAAGTTTATGGGCTCACTTGACAAGCTATTAGCCAGCATAATGGATGCAGTTGGCGCCGGCGGCGCGGTTGGGGAATTCAAAGACTTCATGGAATCGTTGGTCGACGACGGTGGCAATGAGCAGTATGCATAACAAACAGTTCAATCGCCCCTTCGGGGCTCTAGGACAATTGGCTACGCCACTTGCCTATTAACCAGGGCGTTATGTTGCTTTCTAAGTTAGGAGATAGCCTTAGCCAAATCTTTAGGTGAGGCTCCTAGAGCAAGAAGAGATTTAACAAGAAGATCAATTGATACTGAAGGATCACCCGCTTCCATTTTTGCAACACGGGACTGACTGGTTTTGAAAATCTTAGCGACTTCAACCTGGCTCAACTTTTCCTTGGCTCGATGGGCCTTAAGGGTATTACTCAGGGCAAACTTCATCTCAATGTATGCCACTTCCTCAGGCGATAGTTCCAAGAAGTCTTCTACAGAACCTACCTTCCAGCCCTTGGCTTCAAGTGTCTTTCGTTTAGCGGCTTTCATCGTCATATTTCCTCAATCTGGCCTTAGAATTATCAATAGCGTTTTTAGGCGTTTTGGCAGTTTTCTTTCCGAACACATCTGCTATCACTATTGCATCGGTGTCAATTCTATAGATGATCCGCCAGATTTTGTCCTCATCAGTGATTCTCAACTCGTGACAGCTTCGCCCTATGGAGGGCATGGGCCGGGAATGCGGCATGGTAACCAATGTCCCGCTCTGCAATACTCTCAGCAGGTACCCTGCTTCCAGTCTAGCAGCAGCGGAAAGCGGAGGCGTTTTAACCTCTCCATGGAGCCACACAAGTGGCTTGTCCTTTGGGCTCATGAGGTGTAGATTATGTCATATTCGACATATATGCAAGGGCCCGTGCCCGCGCAACATAACAATCAAATCAAAAAGGAAGCAGCGTTTCACGGCTGCTCCTATTATTAAGGGCGTTATGTGTGTCGGAGGTAGCTATGCGCAAAATTCAATTAGTAATTCCTTTTTTACTTGCTTCTCTGTCATATGGGCAATCTCCTACGCAGGACCCTTGGTGGGAAGACTCCAATAGGTCTTTACCCCAGCTAGTAGCAGATGGCTGGGAAATATTTTGGTATTCCGGTGATAGCCAGTCGTCAAAAGAGTACTTGCTTCGACACGATGACCTACCCGGACTAATGCAATGTAACTGGATTCTTGTTACGGGCAGCCCGATTCGCAACGGCTCTACATCTGTATATCCGTCGGAGTATATCGCTAGATGCAAAGCGCTCCGAATGGATGGTACTGACGAGGATACCAATCAGTGATTAAATATTTTTGTTAAAGAACACATAACAATGAATTCAATTTAGGACGCAGCCAAAGCTGCGCCCATTAACAAGGGCGTTAGCTTTACAAAATAGTGCCATGAATCAGATATACAACAATATTGGACGGGGTTATGACATTACCCGTAAGGCTGATCCAGGCATAGCTAGTCGACTTGCTGAATTGCTTGGTTTACGTAGCGATGGAAAATATCTAGATTTAGCCTGCGGAACAGGCAACTACACTATTGCAGTCTCAAATTTTGGAGGCGAATGGCACGCAATAGATTCTTCAGAAGAGATGCTTTCAAAGGCCCACTCAAAGAGAACTAATATTTCGTGGGAAGCTGGAGACGCAGAAAACATAGATCTTGATGATGCCCTCTTCGATGGAGCAATGATCACTTTAGCAATCCATCATTTCGTAGATTTGAATTCCGCATTGAAGGAGGCAGCAAGGGTACTAAAAAGCGGGGCTCCTTTAGTGATTTTAACAGCAATGCCGGAACAACTTCGGCAATACTGGTTGACCGAATATTTTCCCGAGATGATGTCGAAATCAGTATTGAGCATGCCTGGTTTAGACGAGATTCAACGCGGTCTCAATGAGGCAGGCCTGCGTCTCGAATTGACCGAAAACTTCTATATTAATCCCGGTCTGACCGATCTTTTCCTATACAGTGGCAAACAGAGGCCAGAACTGTACCTATCAGAACGGGTACGGAATGGCATCTCGTCATTTCACAGGTTTTGCCCCGGGCCAGAATTGGAAAATGGACTGAGTAGACTTAGCAGTGATATCGACTCTGGTCATATTAATGAGGTTATCTCCAAGTACACGGATGAAGCTGGAGACTACAAGTATTTACGTGCAATTAAAGAAAGTTAACAATAAGTTCAATTCAGGACTCGGCTTACACCGAGCCCATTAACAAGGGCGTTAGGCATCAGTAGGTAGGATTGTGACTTCAATTATAGATTGCCCCTCTTGTGGGGCGCCAAACGTCGATGGGCTAACTGGCTGTGATGAATTATTCTCCAAACTTATCGGCAGAGAATTTTCGAACCCTCTACTTTTTCGTGCACATCGTTTAACGGTTGACGCATATTGTTTACAACACCCCGAAAAATATATGATATCCACTAAATCAGCTACAGCCCATCTAACAGGAATATGCTGATCTATCGAAATCGGTGAGAGTCTACATCTGCCGCCTACACTTAAGCGTTTTGTTGATGGCCCCCGCAAATTTACCCGCATAGCAGTTCCTCCTGAGCTGCACCGAGGTTTTATCAATATAATGCATCTTAATGAATTGTCAGACCCAGACGAATACTTGATCAAAGCAAGAGAATGGGCAAATTCTGCTTGGACTGCCTGGTCTCATGCCTGGGAGCAAACTCGGGCGTGGGTAAAAGAAGCGCAGAATGCTGCCTAACAATTAATCCAATCGCCCGCCTAGCGGGCTTAAGGACAAACTGCTGCGCAGTTTGCCCATAAATAAGGGCGTTGAATTCAGGGAGGAAAAGCAAACATGGGGAAAGTTGTCACAGGCATACTGGTGCTCGTAGGCATCATTCATCTCTTGCCCGTTTCCGGAGTTTTGGGCGTGGAGCGCCTTGCCGCTTTGTATGGCATTTCCCTGGGTGAGCCCAACATTGAAATCCTGATGCGTCACCGGGCCATTTTGTTTGGGCTTCTCGGCCTGTTTTTGGTGTACGCAGCCTTCCAGCCATCGCTACAAACACTGGCAATCATCGCGGGTATCGTCAGCGTTGTGTCCTTCATCGCGATTGCGTGGTCAGTTGGCGGGTACAATGAGTCCGTTCGCAAGGTCGTCATCGCAGACATTGTCGCCATCATCGCGCTCATTGCTGCAGGGGCAGTCCATGTCGTCGGCCGCAACCAAATTTAACAAGGCAATCAAATTCGTTCCGGCCCGATGGGCCTCCACCGGATGCCCTTGTCAGGGCGCCGTTTATTGCAGGCGTTAAATAGCCAGTATGAGATATTTCCTATTACAGCTCGCACTCATCTTAGCGTCATCAGCAGCGCATGCTTTATCTGTAGCTGTAATAGAACTTTCACAAGATGAGATCACTCGATCCGGAATCGTTGTAGATCTTATTCAAAGAACAGAGGTGGGGCCTGGAGAAAGAGAGTCTCTTTCCTTTACTGCGGACTTCTCCGCTTTTTCTGAATGTGGAGTTGGTGAAATAATAATATCCTCGTCTGATGCTCAAGGTAATGTAGTGTTTTCGGCACTGGTAGGCGAGTCTCAAGAATTGCATTACTTCCAGATTCGAGATGATTTTCTAGAAAATACACAGCTTAGCTGTGGATTGCCGGCCAACTGGGCCTGGGTATATACCGAAAAGGTATACTTTTAGTTTAGAGGAAGCCTTCGAGGCAATTTAACAATTAGTTCAATTAAGGACTTGGCTTACGCCAAGCCAATCAACATGGGCGTTAGAGCGCATGATTAAACTAAGTGCATTCTTTATAGTTCTCTGGTGCCCACTGGCCGCTTTCCCCCAGCCAGCAATAATGGAAGTTCCAGGAGTTTTTGGAGAGTTAATTCCAATCTACGCTGCCAAAGAAGATGTGCTTTTCTTGTATGAAACATCTAACCTAGAATCCGCTCAGTATGAAATTCCGTATAGAGAGCAATGGAAGATACCCTACGTAAAGTCCGACGGATTAACTAGAATAATCACTTTTGGTGAAATTGAAGTCGCTGAGGAAGAGACTTTGATGAATTGCGATCCTCTTCCTGAAAATGGAGAAACCCAAATGACACCTGGAGATATAGCAATATATTTGTACTATCTGGGTGAGGGTATAGCCAAGGTTAGGGCTAAGGATGCTGTGTGCGAATTAGATATAGCCGATGCTCGAATTCTAAGTTATCCAAATGTGCAACCATGGCTTAAGGTGCTTTTCCGAGATGGAAGTTCCCCTGGCTGGTTGTCAAATGATGGAACCCAAACTATCAACGCAGGGTTTCAGCGCTAATGCGCTCAAACAATTAGATCAATCGGCCCTTCGGGCCTTTAGGGCGCAGCTATCGTTGCGCCTATTATTAAGGCCGTTATACGGCTTAGATCGGGGCTTTCGCAAGAATATTGACATACCATATTTAGTATATATACTATTTTTGATATGTGGGTGGTATACGAACACAAACGAGTATCAAAGAGTCTTGCTTCAGCGCCTACGGACGTGCTGAAGCGGTATGAAAAGTGGAAAGATATTGTCTCAATATCGGGACCTACTGGTCTCAGATCGATCAAAGGCTTTCGCGATGAATCCTTATCGGGGAAATGGAAAGGCTTCCGATCTTCAAGACTTAATATTCAGTATCGCGTCATCTATAAGATCGAAAAAGACCAAGTACTCGTCCAGGTAGAAAACGTTACTCCGCATGACTACCGGAGAAAGTGATATGAACGATTACAGAATAGCTAAACGAAATGTCGACGTATCGGTCGGCGAATCTGTCAAGATTTTGCGAGAATTGCAGGAGCTAAGCCAGAACGAACTAGCACAGGTTTCCGGGATTCCTCAGTCAACCATTTCAGCAATAGAAAACGACCGAGTGCAGCTTGGCGTTGAACGCGCCAAAGTCCTTGCAAGGGCTTTGCATTGCCATCCAGCAGTGCTTGTATTCCCGGGCTGGGATATCGAGCATGAATCTGCTGCATAACAATCAAATCAATAAGAACGGGCCGCTATGCGGCCCGCTCTATTAAGGGCGTTATGTTCCACGAATTCTGAGAAGCCAATACTAATAGTAACGCTTGACGTTATTATCGCTCCGCGTTACTATTCAGGACATGATTGTTTCTTTCAAGTGCCCAGACACAGAATTGCTTGCCAAAGGACAAAAGGTAAGGAAGTTTGTTAATTTCGAGCGTATCGCCCTTCGAAAGATCAGGCAGTTGCAAGTGTCTGTAAAACTGGAAGATTTGAGAGTGCCGCCAGGCAACCGACTTGAAGCGCTTAAAGGCAATCGGAAAGGACAGTACAGCATTCGAATAAACGATCAATTTAGAATCTGCTTCCGATGGACCAAATCGGGAGCTCATGATGTAGAAATAGTGGATTACCACTAGGAGCCTATTTATGAGAAATATACAGCCAATATCTCCAGGCGAATTGCTCAAAGAGGAATTTTTGGAGCCTATGGGCATTTCTCAATACCGCCTCGCTAAAGAGATTGAGGTACCTGCCCAGCGTATTGGAGCAATCGTTTCTGGAAAACGCTCTATTACTGCAGATACTGACTTGCGGCTTTGTAAGTTTTTTGGCCTTTCTAATGGCTATTGGCTGCGAGCGCAAGCCGCTTATGATACTGAAATTGCAGAAGATGAATTGGCAGATGAGTTAAATCATATTCGCCCCTGGCGAGAAGTTTCTAACCTTGCAAGCCAAGGAACATAACAATCAAATCAATAAGGACGGGCCGCTATGCGGCTCGCTCTATTATTAACGGCGTTATGCAGTGGAACGAATATTTGGCGTACATTGTGTATGAATAAATACAATATATGGTTCTTAACGCCAATTATCGCAGTTGTTCTAGCTATTGCCTTGCTAGCTGTAAATAACGGAACTGGACTAGATGGCGCGGCTAGAGCAACAGCTATTGTATTTTGGTTTTTACCGACAATTATCTGGCTTGGTTTCATGAGCTTTGCGAATCTAAGGCGTAGAAATTTTTCAAAATTCATAAAATTTATTGTCATTGCGATATGGTTAGTTCCATCCATGCCGTTGAGTTTAATGTCGCTGTACGGAATAACGCTCATATCAGAAACAGGGTTTGAGATACTATTTTGAAATTACCCCATAACAATGCGCAACAATCGCTCCCGCTGGTCGCCGGGACGTCCAAAACACTTCGCCTTTTTAGTCGCCCCAGTGCGCTGCGTCATTGACGCTTTACTGACGTTAGTGCCATAAAGGTATATTCTTTATACCATGTTCTCGTTTGAATATGACGCCAGAAAGAGCTCATCCAACCTCAAAAAGCATGGTATCGACTCTGTTGAAGCACAGCTTTTGTGGCTCGACCCAGACTTAATCGTGGTTCCAGCCAAAACTGAAGATGAGCCTAGATTCCTGGCAATCGGCAGGATATCCAAGAAACACTGGTCTGCGGTCCTTACTTATCGAGGCGAGAACATCAGACTTATTTCAGTACGTCGATCTCGCGACGAGGAAGTGAAGATTTATGAAATCTAGAAAATTTGATTCAGACTTTGATTCTGGCAAAGATATTTCGAGCTCCCTTGACCTATCCAAGATTAAGAAGCCGAACCAGGAACAGAAACGAGTTAATGTCGACTTCCCTACTTGGATGATTGCCTCTCTCGATAAAGAAGCGGCACGGCTTGGAGTTACCAGACAATCCATCATCAAAGTCTGGTTGGCTGAAAGGCTTGAGGAGACCGCTCAATAGCATTCAAATCAGTTAAAACAGGCCGCTATGCGGCCCGCTCTATTGTTAAGGGCGTTATGCTCTTAATTCAGTCAATCAGAGGCCATATTGAAAATTTCTAAAGACACAATTTTAACTTTAGCGACTTTTTTGATATTAGTTGTAGCTTTTTATCTTTTAGGGTATTGGTTAATTTATCGAATGGGCCAAGCGACACCACTAATGTTGTCAGTTGGCGCGGCTACATTGGTTACTTGCCTTTTAAGAAAGCGAAAATTATCCAGCTTAGGTTGGCAATGGGGTGAGTGGAAACATCAACGTGCAAGCTACCTTTTGCCACTTGTTATTGCGCTTCTTGCCTATCTAATTATATGGGCGTGTGGCTTCGGTGAATTTTATAATGCTGATTTTTTGTCAGAGCAAAAAGAAAGCTATAACTTAGCTCATTGGAATGATCTTGCTATATTTCTTTTTCATTTCGGATTGATTGCGACGATTAGTTTTTTTGTCTCATTACCGTCTATTTTGGGCGAAGAGATTGGTTGGCGGGGCTTTCTAGTACCAGAACTTGCTAAAACGATGTCTTTTACAGGTGTTGGATTAGTAAGTGGATTTATTTGGGCATTATTTCACTGGCCTCTAATTATTTTAGGGTTATACGGTAATGACGCAACACCATTGTATTACCAGCTGTTTATGTTCTCCGTTTTTATAACTGCTACAGGGGTAATTATGGCTTACTTTCGCATGAAAACTAATAGCCTTTGGCCTGCAGTTATTTATCATGCTAGTTCGAATATATTTATTCAAAAGTTATTCACACCTATTACAATAACAAACACAAACTCTGCTTGGTATATAGATGAATTTGGAGTTGTCATAGCAATTGTAGCAACTTGTGTGGCTTTATATTTTTTAAGAAAAGGTAATGCTGAATTTAATTTTGTCAGAACATAACAAACGCATTGTGTTTGCCAGGAGAAACTAAGTGCACACTGGAAGTTGCCTATGTGGCCAAATAAATTATGAAGTCGACGACACTCTAGAAATCGCGCTCAACTGCCATTGCAAATTCTGTCGTCTGGCTCACGGAGCAGAATTCGTCCCTGTGGCGTTAATGACGGCCGAGAAACTAAGGATTGTCAAAGGGCAAGATTTACTTTCCAAATTTGAAGTGGTAAGCACTGAATCTTTTAGATGTTTCTGTTCTTACTGTGGCACTCGTCTGTTTAATCACAACCCGAAAGCGAATTATCTTGGCTTGATAATAGCAACATTGTCGACTTCGGAGTCAGTAGTACCTCTAGCCAATGTAAACATGTTATCTAGAAATATGAGTTTCCAGCAGTCCAATGGTCTTCCTGAATTCGATGACGTGCCACCCATCGAGGAGCTGCTGGAACTAGTGTGATTCGGAAACATAACAATCAGCTCAATCGCCCCTACGGGGCTTTAAGACGCTATTTACGCAGCGCCTATTAACAAGAGCGTTGATCATCGCCTAGTTCAGATTCATGATTAACTGGAAAATCAGAAAAGCCAATATTGAAGATGCTGATGGACTAAGGCGTTGTATGCACCGAGCTTACTCTATCTACGCAGAGAGAATGGCCGGCGAAACTCTGCCGCCATTAGAGATCGACTATACAGCGGAGATCCAGAACTACCCTACCTGGGTAGCAGAATCTGAGGGCCAGATTGTTGGCGGGCTTAGCATGTGTTTTGACCTTGAGGGCGCAACACTCTCCAACATCGCAGTAGATACAGACTTTCAAGGTCATGGACTTGGGCGCGGCCTTCTCAGCTTTGCTGAAAACCAAGCAAAACACCACGGGTTCGCGATACTACATCTAGCCACGCATGTACTACTAACCGAAAATCTGGCCATCTACAGTCGCCTTGGCTGGAAAGAGACAACACGCGAGAATAGCAAAGTACTCTTTGAAAAGAAGTTAGTCTAAAACGTGTTCTCGTCGGCACATGACAATCCATTTACTCAAATCAATCAAGGACTGGCCTACGCCCCACCCTTAAACCAACCAGCTGAGGAGCCTCGACTCTCGTAATAGCTTCAGATATAGTGAGAATTGTGGGGCAAACTGGTAGGATAGGTACAAAACAAAAGAGAGGGAGTGCCCATGAAAATCACCGCGACCCTGTTAATACTGCTACCCGCTTTATCATCTTTCGTAATCGCTCAGGAATCCGCGCCGGAGAATCAAAGTGCCAGCGCTTCTGACGAGACGCCCTATGAGATTGTTATTACTGGCGAAGTCACCCGCAGCCGTCTGCGGGATATGATTATTGAAGTGGAGGAAGCTTTTTTCGCCCGTTTCAATGAGCTGAATGACGATGATGACTACGATATCCAGTGCTACAAATATACGCCCACCATGTCCCATATTTCCGAACGGGTTTGCGAGCCGGAATTTATGATCCGGGCGCGCAGTAGCAATGCTTCGGAGACTACCTTCTTGCTCGGCCAGGGAGGCAGAGACACAATCAACGCTTCACAGAATTCTGCTTTCGCCAAGAACCCCACTGCTATGCGCAGGGAAGTGGAAAAATACTACAAAATTCTGCAGAAAAAGTTGGAAGCCATGACGGTGGAAGATGCTACCTTCCGCAACATTGGCAATGATCTGGCAACTCTGAAGAATCAATTGGAAAATCATGGTCAGGATGATTAACCCGATCAATAGAGCGTTTTAAAAACTTCCTCATGATTTCGACATTGTCGTATGTTCGGAATACGTACATGAATGTCCACGGCTTCTGGTCGCCTGCCACCACCCCCATTCCGGAGACCCACTTCGCATTATTTCTGTTCGTAACGCCCAGAAGCTTGGGTTGCAAGTCACTATTCGACTTGATGGCAAGGCAGACACCTTGCCCCACGATTACGGGACGGCAGCATTAGGCGCATCAGCAATGAAGAACATTCTCCTAGTTATAACTGTGCTTTCGATTAGTTCTTGCTCGCAGGAAAACACTGTATCAGTTATTGATAATCATTCGGGTGATTCCAGAGTTATGACTGAAGCTGCAGATGTACATACCTATGAAGAGTTACGATCCTATCTGGATCAGCGATACGGTGACATTGAAGAATTGCCCGTCACGGCCATTCTCACCTCGGGAATGGACACTAGCGTGCCCTTCAAATACCGGCTTCAAGATGGCCGGGAAGTCACCATCCCAATCATATTTACAGCATCCAACCAACGAATCGTAGATCCTGAGTTTGACTTGGAGTCACTCCCGGATTGACCCTGCAAAAGGTGCATAGCGTGCAGAATGGTGTCAGCATTCAATCAGCACATAAAACGACTTTTCCCAAAACAAGTCCTGTGACAAGGCCGTGAGGCAAGCAGGCCACTCGTATACAGCAGAAAAAGGTGAGACATCAATTCAACAGGCTACCTATTATGAGAGCTCATTGAGAGGCTTTTGTATGAATAAGCTAGACAGAATGAGATTGGTGGTTGAATTTGTTGAAGAAAATCTCACTGGCGATATCTCTGTGGACGATGTTGCAAAGATTGCATGCTGCTCAAAATATCATTTTCAGCGTGTGTTTTATTCCTGCTTTGACGTTACGTTTGCAGAGTATGTGAGAAGAAGGCGATTTACCCTGGCTGCTGTTGACATAGCAAGCGGCCAAGAAAAGATTATTGAGATAGCAGCAAAGTATGGCTATCAATCACCCAATGCATTTACCCGGGCATTTCGTGCCGTGCATGGAGTCAATCCTGGCAAACTGCGATCATCAAATGTAAAGCTTACCACCTATAACAAAGCCTCTTTTTCTTCAGAAATGGCAGATGTACAAAAGACAGGTGTGGAAAAAATGGATTACAAAATAGTTGAAAGGCCCGCTTTCGGAGTAGTCGGGAAATGCAAGAAATTTGAGTTTGATGACTTTGCGAAAAATGGCAAGCAATTCTGGAAAGAGTATGTTGGGTCAGAGGAATATAAGTCGCTCTGTCGACTGACAGATGGCAGGCCCGGCACGGTTTCCAATTCGCCGCTACTAACAGTCTATTTTCCATCGAAAAATAATAAACAAGATACTTTTTTAGACGTTCTCGGCATAGAGATTGAAACCGAACGGAATACGGAGCCATTTGAAGTACATACCGTACCGGAAGCAACTTACGCTGAATTTGAGTGCTCCTATAGAGAGGCGATGAAAACCAATAGATATATCTATGGACAGTGGTTTTCGGCGACCGGATATGAAAGAGACGGAGACAAGCCGGATGTTGTAGCCTACTTTCCTATGCCTTGGCGGCATTTCAGCGAAATGGGTATGCGCTGGTGGGTACCGGTTATTAAAAAATAGATAGAAAGCCTAACAGCGCCTGACTCGGCTTAGGCCGAGCTATTTAAAAGTTCGCTATGAGAGCCACAGATGAGCATTACCCTTCGCCCCCTTACAACACATGATGCGAACTATTCCAGGGTTATTGACCTCTATAAGAGTGCATTTCCCGGAGCTCGGCGTATACCCACATGGGTACTGCGCTATAAGCTAAGAAACGGAAAGGCTGGGTTCAATGTAGTTTATTCCCGCGATACCTGGGTCGGCCTTGTCTACATCACCGAGCATCACAACATTGTATTCATGCACTTTCTTGCTATATCAGAAGCCTGCCGCTCTGCTGGTTATGGGAACATGGTAATGAATTTAATCAAGGACGCCCATGCCGGAAAAAGGATTGTCGCTAACATTGAGGAACTGGATCAGCGGGCAAACAACTATCAGCAGAGGATAAAGCGCAAGTCATTCTATGAAAAATGCGGCTTCACTTCCTCGGGGTATTTGGTGAAAGAACCCGGAGAGAAACTTGAGATGATGATATTTGGCGGTAGCATCAATAAAGAAGAGATCGAGGCAGTATACAACAACCTCTTTGGCGGCATCCTGGGTTTTACTATTAAACCCAGAGTCACAAGAATATGACGAAAAACCTCTCCCAGCCCTCTGTATTTGCAATCAAACCACTGAAGTATGGCGTTTCTTTCACGCCCCACTCTGCTCCAGCTAGTAACCCTCAACTCAATCATAATGTGTCTTGGAGCCAATCATGAACAACGATGATCTATTCGAAAAAGCCCGACGACTCGCTGAGCTAACTGAAGGTGGCCGAGGATATATTCGAGGAGCGGAAACACCTGTGGAGCCGGGCAGCCCTCGGGGCAGGCACGAAGCCGCAATGGCGGAGCTGCACATCGAGCTTAGGGTAAAACACATGACGAGCGAGCAACTGGATGCGTTACTTGATTTCTATGCGAGCGATATGGGTAAATCGATTCTGGCCGCCCAGGGACGAATCAGAAAGGAAATGAGCAGCATACACGCCTCATCAATAAGTGACTCGACGGCTAAAAGCGTAATCGTGCCAAAATCAAAGAAGAGCGGTGGCGATGATACCTAGAAGGCAGTTCAATCAAGCCTGCGGGTTTCAAGGGCGTTACCCCCTGCACCTCGTATAACATTTTACCAGGAGACTGGAACACAGTGATCGACAGGATCAACAAAGACAGATTCGAGGCGCAATGCAGAGCCCGTAAAATCGAGCTGGAAGAGCTGGCCTCTCTATCTGGCGTACCTGTTAATATATTGCAACGCGCTATCAAGACCGGCTATATCAGGCGCAAGGCGCTCAATGCTGTGTGTGAGGTACTTGAAATAGAACCGAAACAGCTAACTCGCCGCATGCCAATATCGATTGGCGGCATAAGTGGGTTAGATTGAGGGTATGGATCGTCAGCCCAACCTGGATATCGACTAGAGGCCTCTGGATAATATTGGGGTAGCCGTGGCAGTATCTACTGCAAATTGTCCACTAACAAAGCAGAACGTAGTCGAACTGAACAAGTTTTAAAGGGATATTTATTATGCCCAATTTATCTGGTGGCCTTGTACATGAAATGCCTGAAGACCTGGCCGACGCCCTGAACAAATCAGAGCAAGTCCCGGATCTTTGGGAAGATTTAACGCCCATTGCTCGCAATGAATTCATTTGCTGGATTGAAGATGCAAAACAAGAAAAAACCCGAGTGAAACGCATTGGCCGGGCCGTTGAGGAACTTCTTGAAGGCAAGAAAAGGCCCTGCTGCTGGGTTGGTTGCATCCATCGTACCGACAAGAAGCCAAGTAAATGGCAGCAAGATGTTCTCATCGACAAGAAGCCAAGAAAGTAATCCAATAATTGAGTGTTAGCATTTTTTAGTTTGAGTGGTTTTCGATTGAATGGTTATCCATTGAGAGTTGTTTGCTTGAGAGTTGTTTGCTTGAGAGTTGTTTGGCGCTTGCTAGAAGCACCCTGGCCGCTGACTCTAGCCGCCGCAAGCACCAACAACAGTAATGTACATTTACAACAGCAGCTTGCCATACCAAATCAATCCTGGCTTGTTAGCGCAGGGCAATGAATCACTTTCGAGGTTCTCTGCATGCAACGCTCTTTTACAAAACAAATTGCTCCCCATATCGATGTAGAGTTGGCGAATGCCAAGTTGGCACGAGCAGCCGGTGAGGTCGACCAAGAGTTCACTTATCTGGAACGAGCCCATGTGCTTGGGCAAGAATCAACGTATTGGCATGTCAAAGTCCATGGTTTGATGTTGGCGTGGGCTATTCGAAATGGATCTGCCGCAGAAGCATCCGGCCAGGCAATCCGCATTGTTGGCGCGGCGACGAAAACGATGTTCGGGTTGGTTCCGCAAGGCAACACTGGTGGCGCCAATGTAAGCCCCTTTAGAAAAATGCCTATTGCCCCAGAGTTGGCTGCATTGATTGCCAAGGCAAAATCCGGTGTCTGACTATGTTGAGCTGGACGACCTGAGACGAGCTCCATAGAAAGCATTACCAGCAACCTCGGGCACAGCAATTACCAGACTTATGAGCATCGAACAAAAGTTATCCGCATGGGATGGAAAATCAGCGGCCGATATTCGTGCGATCTATGACGAATATCATACGAGGGATGATTTCACTGATCGGATCGTCGAACTGACTACAAAGCCAGACTGTCAAAAAGGCGCCACATGGTTGCTCAAGGCATGGGTTGAAACAGGAAATACACTGAAGCAGTCCCAGGTTGCGCGTATCTATGGCTTACTCAACAAGCTTGAGCACTGGGAGGCCAAACTGCACGTCCTGCAAAGCATACCCTCTATGACAATCGCCGAGGCTGACCGAGACAGCGTCTATCGATTTTTAAGAACCACCATAACCGACCAGAACAAGTTTATCAGGGCGTGGTCGTACAACGGCTTTTATGAGTTAAGCAGTCAGCATGCCGAGTATAAGGAAGAATCTGAACGCTTTTTTACAATGGCAATGCGTGAAGAGGCACCTTCGGTGAAAGCTCGAATTCGCAATATCATGAAGAAAGGTAGTTAGAAGGCGACTGTCAGCTCAGCGCTCACGATTAATGTAAGAACAATGTTAGAACGATGTCCGATTTACGTCCGACCACCGTCAGATCAAACTCACCAGTCGTGCCGGGAATTAACGATGAGTAACAAGGAGAAAACCATGAAACTTGGCTGTTTTTCAATCAGTTTGGCTGTTAAGAATCTAAATGCGTCGAAAGAGTTCTACGAAAAACTGGGCTTTACCGTGTTCGCCGGCGAAGAGGCTCATGGGTATCTGATCATGAAAAATGGCGACACCAACATCGGGCTGTTTCAAGGGATGTTCGAGAATAATATTCTGACCTTTAATCCTGGCTGGAATCAGAATGCCGAGAATGTCGATACATTCGATGATGTCCGTGACTTACATGAGCAATTAGAATCCAAAGGCATAAAAATCGCTAACAACTCGATCACTGGAGAGAGCGGCCCTTCCAGCTTCACCGTTGAAGATCCAGACGGCAATCACATTCTTTTCGATCAGCATGTCTAAGACTGAACAGCTACTCAACAAGAACAGCACAATGGAGACTCAATCATGCTCAAACTGCAAATTCTCTACTTTTGTATCGCATCGGCTATTTCACTCAGCTTGGGTGTGCTTGTCGCCAACATTGGCGGCCCGGTCTGGGTAACAGGCTTTCTGCCACCAGCTGTATTGGGCCTGTTCACTGCACACAAGGCCTACCGGCTTGGGCAGAACTCCATAGCAGTGCCGCAGTCATAGCTTCTAGATAGCACCACCCTGCTGCTTCTGCTCCATTCAGTGGGCCTGAACCTAAGTGCGACCGGTATGTCACCGGAAAGACTCCAGGGGCGCCGCTGGCAGTCGGTTTATGAATGGAGCTTTGTACCGTGATTGCTCCCATCGCTTTTGCAACCCAACTGGTCGCCCTGTGCTAGACTTCGCACCCCATGGAAACCCATCACTTTTTTGCAACCGCCCCCAAGGGTGTAACCGACCTGCTGGCTCTCGAGTTAACCGAGTTGGGCGCTACGTCGGTGACCGAGAACCGCGCCGGGGTTGAGTTCGACGGCACGCTGGAGACCGCTTATCGGGCCTGTTTGTGGTCGCGGATCGCCAATCGTATCCTGTTGCCGCTGGCTGAGTTCAGTGCTGAAGATCCTGATTCGCTCTACGCGGGCTGCCAGAACATCGACTGGTCGGCGCATATGCGCTCAGATGGCTCATTGGCAATCGATGCCAATGTCTCCAGCTCGAAGATCACCCACAGTCACTACGCCGCCCTGCGCATCAAGGATGCCATAGTCGATCAATTCAACGCCGACGTCGGTCATCGCCCAAGCGTCGATACCGAGCGCCCCGACCTGCGCATTAATGCCTATATTCACCGCGACGTTGTCAGGCTTTATATCGATCTGTCAGGCACCAGCCTGCATCAGCGCGGTTACCGCTTGGGCACGGGCGATGCGCCTCTGAAAGAAAATCTGGCCGCGGCGATTCTGCTGCGCGCTGGCTGGCCCGAAATTGCCAGCCAGGGTGGCGCGCTGGTCGATCCCCTTTGTGGTTCAGGCACGCTCGTTCTTGAAGCGGCGATGATGGCCGGCGATGTTGCCCCCGGGTTGCGCCGCACTCACTTTGGCTTGACCAAGTGGCAACAACATGACGATGCTCTATGGCAGCGACTGATCAGTGAAGCATGCGAGCGAGAAACTGCCGGTAGTAAACACATGCCTACCCTGCTCGGCTTTGACTACGACCGGCGAGTTCTGGATCGCGCGCGGGAGAATGCCGAACGTCTGGGTATCGATGGTATTAACTTCGTGCATCAGGATGTATTCGACTTCCGGCATGACTTTCCGGAGTCTGGCCTCGTGGTCACCAACCCGCCTTATGGCAAGCGACTTCTGCAGACTGGTGATTTGCCCCGCCTCTACACAGCCCTGGGTCAGGTATTCCGCACCCATTTTACTGGTTGGAAGGCAGCCGTGTTTACCGAAGATGCGCAACTCGGTAAATCGATAGGCATTCGATCGCACAAGCAACACACACTCTATAACGGCGCCATTGTGTGCAAGCTGCTGCATTTCGCCATTGACGAGAGCAACTATTTTGACGACTCAAGGCTGCCAAAACGCATAGCAAGCGACGCGCTCTCGCCGCAGTCAGAAGATTTCCGTAATCGGCTGCAGAAAAATCTGAAACAACGCCGGCGCTGGGCCAAACGTGAGGCGATTGATTGCTACCGAGTCTACGATGCGGACTTGCCAGACTACGCCGCTGCTATCGATGTCTATGCCGACCGTACCAAGCCCGGTGAACAATGGATTTGTATTCAGGAATACGAAGCGCCGAAGAAAATCGACCCCGATGTCGTCAAGCGCCGCACGCGGGAGTTGCGCACAGTAACCGAACAAGTCTTTGGCGTTGGCGACTCGCGACTGTTCTATAAATCACGTGCCCGTCAGCGCGGTGACAGCCAGTACGAGAAGTTGGGCGATGAGGCGCGCTTTCATATCGTCACTGAAGGTTCCTGTAAACTCAGAGTCAACTTTACCGACTATGTGGATACCGGCCTGTTTCTCGACCACCGTCCTATTCGCCAGCGTATTGAACAACAAGCGAGGGGCAAATCCTTTTTAAATCTGTTCGCCTACACTGGCGCCGCGACCATCCATGCCGCCATGGGTGGCGCCAGCGCGTCACTCAGCATTGATTTATCCAACACCTATCTGAATTGGGCCAAGCGCAACCTGCAAATCAACAAACTCGACGAGAGTCAGCATCGCTTGCTGCGCGAAGATTGCCTGCAGTGGCTGAACCAGAATCATACTGAAACCTACGACCTGATCTTTCTAGACCCACCCACCTTCTCCAATTCCAAGAAGATGGACGATTTGCTGGATATTCAACGCGATCATGACCAGCTCATTGAACGCAGCATGAAGCTACTCGCAAAAGACGGCACGCTGTACTTCTCAACGAACCTGCGCTCATTCAAGCTCGATGAACAAATCGCCAAGCGCTTCAAGCTGACAGACATCAGCGCCAAAACCATTCCCGAAGATTTTCAGCGCCGGGCCAATATTCACTATTGTTTCGAGATTCAGCACAACAAGTAGTTGGCAGGCATAACGCACGAGGAGAAGACTGATGCGCAAGGTTTTACTATTCGGCAATTCCGGTTCAGGCAAGTCGACACTGGCGTTACAACTGAAGAAAACCGAAAACCTGGCACATCTGGATCTGGATACATTGGCCTGGCTGGACAGTAGTCCGCCGCAAAGAGCACCGTTGGAGCAATCCCGCAGCGCCATCGACGACTTTATACAAGCCAATGATGCCTGGGTCATTGAAGGGTGCTACGCGGATCTACTGGCGCTTGCTTCACCAGCTGCCAATGAAGTCATCTTTCTGAATATCCCCATCGAGCAGTGCATAGCCAATGCCAGAAACCGGCCATGGGAGCCACACAAATATCCATCCAAGGAAGCCCAGGATGCGAATCTGGACATGCTGATCGACTGGATAAAAGACTATGAAAACCGCGATGATGTGTTTTCACAAAAAGCCCATTTGGCACTATTTGATGACTTTGAAGGCACGAAGCGCATGGCTACTGGCAATCGTCAGGAAAATACTCAGTAAAAAGAACCACCCGCTTCTTGCAATTGTTTTAGTTGAAGCTGCTATCTGGGCGTTGGCTGTAGATGCACAACTTAAAAACAGATAGCATCAAAAGCATTGCGATATCCAGCTAAAATCCGGCTTAACGGAACCTCTACTATGCGAATTACAAATTATCTCTCCGTCTATTTATTAATGTGCGCACTGCCCCTGCTCGCGCTCAATGCCACTGCGCAGGATAACTTCGAATACTGGCCTGATCCCGATTATGATCCGGCCATTCCCACTATCGAGGATGTGCTTGGCTACGCACCCGGGGAACAGATTACCTGGCACCGGGATGCAATTCGCTATTTTCAGGCGTTACAGGCCGCCGCACCGGAACGCATGACGATCACCGAATATGCCCGTAGCTGGCAAGGCAGAGAACTGATCTACGCCGTTGTGTCTGCTCCCGAGAACATCGCCAATCTGGAGTCAGTCAAGTCGGGAATGCAGAGCCTGGCCGATCCGCGCCAGACTGATGATGCTGCTGCAGCAGAGATTATCGCCTCGCAACCCGCGGTAACCTGGTTGTCCTATGGCGTGCACGGCAACGAAATCTCTTCTACAGATGCCTCCATGCTTACGGCCTATCATCTATTGGCCTCCAGAGGCGATGCGCGCGTGGCCGATATCATGGACGATACGGTGGTGGTCATCGACCCCATGCAAAATCCTGATGGTCGCGACCGTTTTATTCACCAGTTCACCACCGCCATGGGTCTGGTCCCGGACTCTGATCGCCTGTCGGCTGAGCATGACGAACCCTGGCCTGGTGGTCGCACTAACCACTATCTGTTTGATATGAACCGGGACTGGTTTATCCAGACTCAACCGGAGACCCAGGGGCGTACTGCGGCCATGCTGGAATTCTTCCCGGTGGCCTATGTAGACGCCCATGAGATGGGCTCGGATGGCACCTATTTCTTCGCGCCTGAAGCAGTGCCCTTCAACCCGCATCTGGCCGAAGATCAGCGCGACAGCTTGCAGCTGTTTGGCCGTAATAACGCGCGTTACTTTGATCAGTTCGGTCTGGATTATTTTACCCGCGAAGTCTATGACGCGTTCTATCCTGGCTATGGGGCCAGCTGGCCTTCTTATTTTGGCAGCGTGGCCATGACCTATGAACAGGCTTCATCCCGAGGTCTGGTATTCAGGCAATACGACGGCAATGAACTGCACTACCGTTATACGGTGCGCAATCATTTCCTGACGTCACTGGCGACCGCCGAAACCGTGCAGCAGAATCGCGAGAAATTCCTGACCGATTTCTACAACTACCGGGCCTCGGCGATCGAAGAAGGTGAGGACGAAGCGATTCGCGCTTATGTGATTCCGACACAATCCGATCAGGATGCGGCGGACAAACTGGCTGGCTTACTGGGGCGGCAAGGTGTTGAAGTCGAGCGTGCCCTGGCCTCTTTCAATGCTTGTGGTGAGTCATATGAAGCAGGCAGTTATGTGATTCGCACCGACCAACCCGCCAAGCGTTTTATCCGCACATTGCTGGATGTCGACGTCCCCATGGAAGAAGGCTTTCTTGAAGAGCAGGAACGCCGCCGCTCGGAAAATCTGCCCGACGAAATCTATGATGTCACTGCATGGTCCCTGCCCCTGATGTTCAACATCACAGCTGACACCTGTTCGCGACCACCGTCCGGTGACTTCACTCGCCATGGCACTGACCTTGTCCAGCCCGGCAGCGTGGCCGGCGGTGAAGCACGTGTGTCCTACATCGTACCCTGGGGTGAAGCTTCTGCGGTGCGCTTCCTGTCCGCTGCGCTACGCGCAGGATTGGCGGTCAAGAGCAATGACAAAGCCTTCACCAATCTTGGCAATGAATACCCGGCCGGCAGTTTGATCATCGACGTGGTCGACAATCCGGACAACCTCTTCACACTGGTTAGCGAGTTCGCTGTGGAATCCGGCGCCGAAGTCATCGCTGTCAATGACAGCTGGGTGACGCAAGGCCCGAGTTTCGGCAGCGCCAATGTCGTGCGCTTCAATGCACCGAAAATCGCCATGGCCTGGGATGAACCAACAGCCGCTTACAGCGCCGGCAATACCCGGTTTGTCATCGAGCGGCAGTTTGATTACCCGGTCACGCCGATTCGCGTTGACCGATTGCGCAGCGCCGATCTGCGGCGTTATCAAGTACTGATTCTGCCGCTGATGAATGGTGCAGGCTATGCAGCCGCACTCGGGGAGTCTGGCATAGACAATCTCAGAGATTGGGTTGCCGACGGGGGCGTGTTGATCAGCCTCGGCAATGCCACCAGTTTTCTGGCCGACCCGGACGTGGATTTACTATCTATTCGACGTGAGCGCGCCGTGCTTGAAGTCGATCAGCCCGACGAGGATGAATCGGAAACCACTGTAGCCGGCCAGTACCTGACCGAAGTCGAAGAATATGAAGATTTAACCGTCGGGCTGGCTGAAGATCCCTACCCCGTATCCGGTGTGCTGGTGAAAGCCGATGTCCACCCGGAACACTGGCTGAGCGCTGGTGTAGCGCCTCAGTTGAATGTGCTGATTCGCGGCTCTGACATCTACACACCAATTCGCATAAGTGACGGTGTCAACGTCGTGCGCTTTCAGGGCCCGGACGATTTACTCGCCAGCGGTTATCTGTGGGACGAGAACCGCCGGCAGTTGGCCTACAAGCCGTTCGTGGTTCAGGAATCAATGGGTGCAGGTGAAGTGATTGGCTTTACCCAGGACCCAACCGTGCGCGCCTATCTCGACGGCCTGAATGTCATCATGATGAATGCCATTTTTCGTGGCGCTGCCCATGCCCGTCCGCCACGTTGAGGTTTATCAATGGCAGTTAGCTTGATTGTCTGATCGAACAGTTGCGCACGAACGAGAGCTAATGCGAGCAGTGCCGGGAAGCTTTATAATCTGGCCTATCCAGTCGGCGGCCCAGTGCCCCCTCGCAGGGGCGAGGCTGTCGACGCCAATCACCTTGTCCAAAAGAGCTGAATGAACAAAATCAAAGCAATAATCCAGGCCAATCAAATCGTATTCGTTTTTCTTGCTCTGGCTTTTCTGTTCGATCTGTACAATGCCTACATGAACCCGGTTGTCGACGGCTTTTTCGCCACGCCCAGTTTGTTGGTCGTCATCTACTGCCTCGGCATTGCCTTGCTGATTCGGCTACGAATCGTCAAGCGCAAAGTCAACATCGTGATGACCTGGCTTTTTATCCTGTTTCTCAATGCTGGCTGGTTTATTGTCATGACCGGCCTGACCAATGGCGAGCCTTACAGGCCCACGATCCTCTTTATTCTGTGTCTGTTCTGCGCCTTCGCGACGCTGCGCTATGATGAGAACAAAGCACCTGACAAACCACTGGACAACAATGCTGATAATAGCAATGGAGCCGAATGAGTTTCAGGGTCTGGCTAAAAGCCAATGCCGCAGATAAAGTCCTCGCACCACTTCGGGAAGAATTGGTCGCACTATTCGATGCCGGTGCCTCAGTATTGGATATTGGCTGTGGTACAGGCGACCTTCTCTTCAGAGCAAGCAATAAAATCGGCAAAGGTCACGGCATCGATCTGGACCGACAGATGATTCAATACGCCAACAATAAATTAGTTGAGTGTTCGGCAACCAACCTTCGCTTCGATTGTCTGAATGCACTAGAGCTAATGCAGGATTCTTATGACGTAGTGACCAGCACTTTATGCTTGCATGAGATGGACGGTGGTGAAGCCTGCGATATCCTGAGACAAGTAAGCACGATGAGCGGCCGCCTGTTGATCGCAGATTATGCTGAGGCGCACAGCCTGGCTGGTCGCATTGCCACAGAGTTCGATGAAATGATATCCGGCCATTACTCAAAGTTCCGGCGCTACCGACAATCAGGCAGAATCCCGGCTTATGCTCGAACTTGTAATCTGGAGGTCAGCCAGGCAATTCACAGCAGCATTGATGGTATAGTGATTTGGGAACTGCAAGGGAAGAGCCCATAACCGGCAGCGCAACAACAAATTTAACCAGTCCACTTAACTAACTCAGGCTATGTCAGACATGAAGATTTACGGAAGAACCAAAGCCAACAAGTCACAGCTGAATGAACTGTGTGAAACCGTAGTCTCGGCTGAACCGTCCGCCCTGCGGGAATTGGCTTCCTTTCTGTATCGCTGCGCCGATTCCATAGAAGACATGGGGGATGAGTGGGAGTACGAAAATTTCGAAAGCTCTGAATTCGTCAGCCCTGAATTTGTCGTTTTCAATCCCGATGTGGTCAGCGACTGAGCCAGATCAAGCAAGGTCAGCATTGAAAACTATATGCATACCACTGTTGTTACTGCTGATTGCAACTATCGGCTCGCCGGTAATTGCCGCCGAGCTGTTTGGTGATTTTCCCCCACAGATCAACGCGGATGAAACTTATATCTTTTATTCGCACGGGCTCATAGTCGAAGGTAACAACCCGCAACCTGTGCATCCGGAATTCGGCACCTATGACTTTCCTGCAATAGCAGAAGCCCTATTCAACAGCGGCACATTTAATGTCATTGCCCATCATCGTCCCGCCGGGACCGACGCCGATCAATACGCGGTAAAACTGTCAAATTGGGTCCGTCGTTTGATTAACGCCGGCGTGCAAGCTGACAATATTGCACTTGTGGGGTTTTCCAGAGGCGCGCAGATCACACTGAAGGCCGCGAACCAGCTCAATGATTTACAGATCAACACAGCAGTCATGGCGGTTTGTTTCGATGGCGATTTTCCTACAGATCCACCCATACGCCTGACCGGCAATATTCTGTCGATCTACGAGACAACCGATGCAGTGAAGTCTTGCCATGAGCTACTAAGCCGCAGCGCCCGCGCCTCTTCAACAAAGGAGATTGCGATCACTACCGGTTTCAAACACGGCGCCTTCTATACTCCGCGGCCAGAGTGGCTGAATCCCTTAAGCACTTGGCTTGCCGGACCTGGGCGTTAGTCAGGCTTTGCCAATGCGATAAACGGGGGGAAACCTTTGCCGCAGTTTCTGAGAGCCACAAATCCACAACGCATTGGCATCTGAAATTCATATCCAGTACGCTGGAACCCTATCAATTCAACTCAATAACCGAGCACTTCAATTTCCGCAGCGAACTATGAACGAACTGATTTTAACGACCTATGATTGGGTTCCAGAGACGCCACGAGGCTATGTGCGAGATTTACGCGCCCGCTGGGCACTGGAAGAGGCAAACCTGGCATACAAGGTCGTATCCACACCATTCAAGGACCGTGGTGCCAGTCACTATGAGCATCACCCATTCGGACAAATACCCTGGCTGACTGATGGCGATCTGACTATTTTCGAAAGCGGTGCAATTCTCTTGCACATTGGTGAGCGCAGCGACTCCCTGTTACCCACCGACCCACACCAACGCAGTCAGGTCATTCAGTGGGTATTTGCAGCACTGAACTCTGTAGAAATGCCCAGTGTTCCGTGGTCAATCTATCAGTTCATGAATGATCAGGAAGAGACTCCGGGGCGGCAGGGCCTGAATCAATTTTTGGAAGCCCGGCTGCAGCATATGGACAATGTGCTGGATGCGCGGGAATGGTTGACTGAGGATTTCTCTATTGCCGATATACTCATGTCCGACGTACTCCGATTGGTCGACCGATTCGATGGCTTGTCCGATTATGCAGCGTGCCGCAGTTATGTTGCCAGAGCTGTGGCCAGACCTTGTTTTAATAAAGCGTATAATGATCAGTTAGCGCATTTCGCGGCAGCTGATTGACAGCTTGCTCTGGCTCTCCCATTAATTCAGGCTCTGCTGAACCATGAGTACAAACTTGTTCGAGCTGGGTCTGGTCCCCTACTTCATCCAGCAACTCAACGACCCTGATCTGATGACAGAACGGCTTGCCCGTGTCATGGCCGTTCAGCGTTCGAAAAGCAGTGTGATGAATGGTGCAAGTGAACTGACTGTCGATCTCAGCCCCGATTTAATACAAGCCAGCAACGAAGCACGCCCCACTGTGGGTGACTGGGTTGTATTGGATGCTTCACTGACTCGCATCGAGCAAGTGCTGGAGAGAAAGAGTCTGTTCAAACGCCTCGGCGCCGGCAGCGGCACTGACCTGCAACCGATCGCTGCCAACATTGATGTGCTCTTTATCGTGTCGTCCTGTAATGATGAATTCAAGGAATCGCGCCTGGAACGCTATCTCACTTTATGTATCGAAGCTGGCGCCACACCGGTCATCGTATTGAGTAAAGCAGATCTGGTTGCGGAAGCTGATGCCGATGATTTTATCGAGCGCGCTCGGAAAGTGCAGGCTGATGTTGCCGTGGAAAAAGTCAATGCCCTCGACCCGGCAACACTCGACAACGTGCGCGCATGGATATCCAACACAACCACTGTGGCGCTGGTAGGCTCGTCCGGTGTAGGCAAGTCGACACTGCTGAATTCGCTCGCCGGCAACACTGTCGTTGCTACCGGAGCGATCCGCGAAGACGACAAGAAAGGCCGACATACCACGACTCATCGTCAATTGCATGTCTTACCCGGTGGCGGCCTGGTCATTGATGTACCCGGTATGCGTGAGTTGCGCGTGGCAGATATTGCCGATTCAATAGGAACAGTATTTGCAGATATTGAACGACTGGCTTCTCAATGCCAGTTCTCTGACTGCCACCATGAGTCAGAACCCGGATGCGCAGTGCAACAAGCCATAATCGATGAGCAGATCGATGCGCGCCGATTGAGCAGCTACAATAAATTGCAACGTGAAGATGCGCTGGCAACAACAACGCTGGCGCAAAAACGGGCTCAGGGCCGGGAATTCGCCAAGATGGTCAAAACTGTCAAACGCTTCAAACAGAACAGGAAACCAGATTATTGAGTTGCAGTACCTGAGGTTTGCTGCCTGACCAGTTCACCAGGCCGGGCATTTAGTACTGTAAGCTGAATCTTCATCTCTTCATATCTACAGAACGCAATCGACTACCCTTGGAGACCAATTTGCAACAGCTCTACCCTTCAAAAATAGACAAGTGGCTTGGCGCAATCCTGCTGCTTGTCCCCGTTGTCAGTATCTATGCCGTCATGAACTCCTGGCGCACTGATGCAGGTGATCCATTCTCCGTCCTCCTGACATTGGCTTTCGGTATCGGCTTGCCACTTTGGATTTTATTGAGCACTCGCTACGTTCTCGGCACCGAAAAACTCCATATCCGTTGCGGCCCTTTCACCAAGCAGATCGCTATCGCTGACATACATGATGTGCAGCCCACCAGAAATCCTTTATCCAGCCCGGCGCTCTCGCTTGATCGCCTTCGCCTGCGCTACGGCAATAATAAAAGCGTGATGATTTCACCCAGACTGCAAGGCGATTTTCTGCGCGAGTTAAATGCGCGGCGCAATGGGCAAGAATAGCCCGAAAACTGCGTTATACTCGCTAACAGTCAGGTCCATTCACTAGCGCTTCAAACAACAGGCTAACTGCGTCATACCAATGTTCTTACCATCACGTACAATTTTAGTGGTCCTTGGATTGAGCACATTGCTACTGACCCGTTGCACACCGCCGCTGCCTGATCATCGCGCCTTTGCCGGCATGCAATCCCGCAGTGAATTGCTAGGTGAATTTGGCGAACCCGAAGCGATTCGGGCCAGTGTTCCCATGCTCGATGTGGCCTCCCTGAACGAATCAGCAAGCGTATTTGATACTACTGAAGAATGGGTTTACAGCTCCATTCGAGATGGCTCTCAAGGCAAGACCATGTTCCATTTTTTATACAGCAAGCAAACGGGCCGCGAGCTGCTCACCGGGCAAGGCTGGCTGAGTAATTCAGCGTATGCCATTCGGGAGAATTCGCCGACCTGGAGCAATTAACATGCTGAGATCTACAATCGTAAAAGTAGCCATTATCGGTGCAGTGCTCATCGTCGCGCCATTTGCGGTGCCATTTGCACTGGAGTTTGTGTTGATGGTCGATTTACTGGGCCTGGAAGCACTGGTCCTGTTTCTGCTTTTACAGTCCAGACAATTACTCAGCACTCTATCGAATCGATTTGCCATCTGGCTTCAGGGCGTATTTGCTACGCTTACCCTGCTCGCCAGCCTGTACATGTTTCAACCAAAAGTATTCTTACCCCACGCTGTGGGCAGCAGTATGATCCTGGTGTTCGCCTGCTCGCTAAGCATTGCGTTGGCCTTGTGGCTTCCCCCGCTACTGCTGAGCAGCGGCGGTTTTCTCTAGCACCGCCCCGATATTGCCAATAGCTCTGCATTGTGTGCGGCGCTGACTTGTCCTATGCTGAATCCTGTTGATTTTGGATAATTGAATTTACGCAAGCTCAGGAAGAGAAATGAAAAAAGTGTATTCCCATGAAAACCTGACTCAGGTACACACGGTCAAAGGCCTCCTGGAAGTTAACGGTATCGACTGTACATTGAAGAACGAGCACCACGCCTCAGGTGGCCATGTTGGTCTCGAAAGCATCCCTGTTGAGCTATGGGTTGCCGATGAGTCGCAAGCTGAAAAGGCCATTGCGCTGGTTGAAAAGGAATTGTCCGAAGCGGCCAGCAAATCAGAGTGGACCTGCCCCAACTGCCAGGAACGCAATGCGGGTTCGTTTGATTCTTGCTGGAACTGCGGGGCATTGCCGGCGTGATCGGCCGCAATTGCCACACTTATTAACAAACAGGCGGCACCAAGAGGATGAATCAATGTCACCGCGTGAGTTAGTGAAACAGTGGGTTGTCACCTTCAATACCGGCAATGCCGAAGAACTCGCTCAGTTTTATCATGAAGATGCCATCAATCATCAAGTAGCCGAGCAGCCAGTTACTGGCCGCGAAGCGATTCGCGAGATGTTCACAAGAGAATTTGCCGCTGCTGAGATGGTCTGTCTGGTGGAGAATATTTTCGAAGACGGTGAATGGGCTATTCTGGAATGGCAAGATCCACTCGGGCTGCGAGGCTGTGGATTCTTTTGGGTCGTCGAAGGCAAGATCGCCTTACAAAGAGGCTATTGGGATAAACTCAGCTTTCTTAAGATGCACAATTTACCAATACCTGAATAAACATCTAGTCCGGATATCACGAATTTGAAACCTGCATTCAAATCTAATTGGAGAGCACAATTAATCAGTTCCTGGTTAATTGCCACTAAAGTCGCTTTTTGCATCGCCCTGTTTCTCACTTTGCTATTCACTGGCTGGGATTGGCTGGCAAACCCGTCGGGGATTTTCCATGATGACACTGGGACCAACTGGCGTTTTGTTTACGACACGGCCGAGAGCTGGTTCTTGCCTGCCTTCTTCAGCAGTTTTGTAACAATCGCCTTGATACATTTCCTGCTGCAGCGCTTTGGCTTTTTCAAGAAGAACTAGCCGCGTATGAAACTGAGGATATAGCCCTTGAACGGCACATCAAGATAATCGGTATGCAGCGGTTTACTGTGTGTGCCAGTGAACCCGGCGTTGGTGAGTTGTGTGCTCAGCTTGTTCTTGCGCCCCCGCCCGGGGTCGACAATGATCACTTCACACAATGGTGAGGCATGGCTGACGATAAAATCGCCAAGCAGTTCAATGTGTTCGTCTTCGTAAAGCAAGTCGCTGCCAATTATCACATCGAACAAGCCTAACGAATCTGTGTCATCGGACCAGTTCACACGCTCAAAGTCGATTTGACTATCATTGTTCAGCGCCGTGTTGCGATGGAGAAAATGCTCAGCATCTGGATGATAGTCAGTGGCGGTAATATCGGCCTTTTTCTTGTTGAGTAACAAACTCGACAGCGCCATGCCACAACCTACTTCGAGAATGCGTTTGACGCCAAAATCGAACTCAGACATGTAATGGGCCAATACCAGACTGGAGGGCCAAACCACACCAAACAGCGGCCACTGCGCGGAAGAGATACCAAGTTCTTCAGCGATACCTTCAGCGTCGTTGAATTCCTGTTTATCGCGGAGCGAACAAATATGGATATCGGTGCTGCCAAACTCCACAGTCTGGTAGCGTAATCGCAGGGGTAGTACCATGACCTGTCGTTATCCTGATAGCTAATATTGGGCAATCCCAGCTATCCAAGGAAAATTCAAAGAAAGATTCAAAGAATGACTCAGAGAAAGATTCCAAGTTAGATAAAAGAGCATGGTTGATGTCAGAGTATAGCGATTAGCCAGAAGCGCAAGGTTTATTCTTGTAAAACAAGCCTCTTCCAATTTCAAACAATAGCAAATGCAGTCAACAGCCCCGCAACAAATTAACGAGATCCCCGGCGTAGAAGAATTCCGTGCGTTACGAATCGCCTGTGGATTATCGGATCGCAACAATGAGGCGGCCAGTATCGGGCTACCAAATAGCCTGTTTGCCACCACCATTCGGCAAGGCAAGCGACTGATTGCCATGGGGCGCGTCGTAGGTGATGGTGGCTGTAACTTTGAGGTGGTTGATATTGCCGTGCATCCCGACTTTCAACGTCAGGGATTAGGCCAAAAGGTCATGCAAGCGATCATGGACTATCTGCATGCCCACGCGCCCGAATCCGCCTATGTCTCCATGATCGCCGATGATCATGCCCCTGCCCTCTATAAGAAGTTTGGTTTTGCCCCGACAGCGCCAGCCTCGATTGGCATGGCGCTGAAGATCAAACGCTAGGGTCAGACAGTACGCGTTGCCGTAGCCGGCGTAATTGTCGTGGCTCTGACTGATGGCCCAAGCGCTGCAAGTTGTCCGATCGCTATTAATGCCAGCGCACCCAATGGCGCGTAATACCAGGCCATGGCAGGCATGTTGAAATTAGTTGTCAACACAATACTCAAGGCGATAGTTAATACCGCACCGACTAAAACACCCACGGTTGTAATCAGCAAGTTCTCCAAGAGAAAATAGCGCAAGATTTCGAATTTGCTCGCACCCAGTGCTCGACGCGTACCGATTTGCTTACGCCGCTTGTTGATACTGAACACTGCCAAGCCAACAATCCCCATGCTATTGATAAAGACCAGTGTCACCACAACAGTCTTAAGAATCGAACTCAAGGCGCTATCAGCACCATAGGTTTCACTGCGCGTTTGCTCCAGCGAGTTGACGCCGCGTATGACTCGATCAGCACCACTGCCTGCCAGCAGATCCTCGGCCGCACGCATCACTTGATCACGCTGCCCAGGTTCAGTTCGCACTACATACAAAGAATACGTATCAAGGAACTGCTCAGGAATCAGTACCGAACTTTCCACATTCTCCCAGGAAGGCCACGGCGCCTGTAAGCGCTCAACGATGCCAACAATCTGCAAGGCAGTCACCTGATCGGTATAGAGAGTTTCGCCAATGACCTCATTCGGTGTCAGATCCGGAAACAAGATGGCAGCCAACGCTTCAGTCATGACCACCTTGTCTGCGTCGGTCGTCCCCGCTGAAGATCGGTAACGCATGTCTGTAACATCGAAGCCTTCACCAGCAATAAAATTGAGCCCAAGAGTGTCGAAGACTTGCTCATCGACACGATAAATCGCTGTGCCAACGTTGGCGGTGCGATCATCCATATCGATTCGCACCCCAGTCGAGGAACCACTGCCGCTTACCGGTATGGCGTTGACTGCCGTTGCATTGACCACACCCGGTAGTTGTCGCAGCATGTTCAGGTCATCATCACTTGTCACCTGTTCATTGAAATCGTCACCATAACCAACACTGGTAAGATGAAAGAGATTCGCCTCCTCCAAACCACTTGGCCTGGCCATAAGACGCGAGCGCTCATTAATTATAAAAATTGCATTGATGATCACCGTCATGGTGACTGCAATCTGCACGGCGATGAGCATCGCTCCGAGCTTGTTGTGCCATAGGGCACGAAGAATTGGTCCGATTTCCATAACCTGGCCCGCTATTCAATGTGTTGGTAGTGACAAGCCCGATATACTGATGCTTGCGTGAAATATTTAGCTACTGCGTTTTCAAATGAATCGAAGGATTAACATTGCAAGCTCGCCAGATCGGATAGAGACCGGCCACAATCGTGCAGACAATTGCCAGTGCAACCGTAACTGTCACTACCGTGGTATCCACGTGCATCCATTCAGTCTGCATACGCGCATTGCCTAATAGTATTTTTACACCCTCAAGACCGAAATAGGCCACAATCAGACCCAGTAACCCACCAAGCAATCCGATGAATCCTGCCTCGATCATGTGTTGAATAAACAGCGAGCCTTTGTGAGCACCGAGTGCCTGGCGTGCGCCAATCTCTGCCGACTTGCCGAGAAACTTGGCTAGCAGCAAGCCAATAGTGTTTAGCAAACAAACAGCCAGTAACATTGCCGCAAGGATATTGAGTATCCGGGTTTCATCAGGCAGCACTTCTTGTTCGATCATCCACTCGTTAACATCATACAAATTGTTGTTGAGCTCGCGTTGAAAACGGCCTAGTGCCTTTTGTTCGTTGGCGTAATTATTCAGGAACGTCAGATATTCAGCCTCGGCATCGCTATCCTCCAGTTCCACCCAATATTGAATCCACACACACTCGGAATTCAGAAAGGCCTGAAATCCTGTACCTTCAATAGACTTCCAACAATTGGTATTACCCGAGCGTGACATCTCTCGCTCGACGATCAGATACCAGGGAATATAGAGTTCCTCACCCTCATCAAACGGGCCATTGTTGACATCATAATATTTCGGGATTGGCGTCCATTCAGCCAACACACCGACGACTTGGAATAGCGCACCATCGAAGCGGATCGTCTCACCAACTGAGTTGTTGCCACCAAACAATCGTTCATTGGTTTCCTGAGAGAGAACAACCACCTGCTCCCTGTTCTGGTCGGCATCCGGGCTCCAACCCGACCCATAGAGAAACGGCACATCAAACATGGGAAAGAAATCAGCAAAGGCGCCACGACCAAGACTGGCGAAAGGACGAATCTCCGGATTTTCCGGTTCGATAATCGCAGAAAACTTCGATGTCGCAGTCTGCCGATAGGCTCTATTAGCCTCCAGCAAAGCCATGGTATCGATGTAGGTCAACTGCTCTGGCGGATCATCATCCCGCTCGGGATCACCAGTATCCAATGAAACATGAAATAACTGATCGCTCTTATGTGGAATAGGATCTCCACCCATGGTGTGCTGCATAGTGAAGACGACCATGTAGGCACCAATGCCGATAGCAATAGCCAGAACCATGAGCGTGCTCAGAACAGGATTGCGCTTGTAACTCAGCGCACTCAAGCGCAGGTAATAGAAAAACATAGCTATTCGCTCACTTTGTGAATTTCAGGCTAACTGGTTACGCCACTTCCGCGGCTGGCGCCAGTGCTTCAGCCTGATCGCCGGTACTGATCCGCCCATCCAGAATATGAATATTGCGCTGCGATTGCTTCGCCAATAGTTGATCGTGGGTGACCATGATGATGGTCGTGCCCTTGTCGTTAATTTCCTGCAACAGCTCCATCACGCCCAGCGCTGTATTGGAGTCGAGATTTCCTGTCGGCTCATCCGCCAGTAAAAACAACGGCGAGCCAACAAGCGCCCTGGCAATGGCGACACGCTGCTGTTGCCCACCGGATAATTGCGCCGGCAGATGTTTCATCCGCGACGCCAACCCTACTGATTCGAGTGCGTTCTCAATCAAAGGCTTGCGCTCGCTGGCTTTCATACCCCGATAACGCAGCGGCACATCGACATTGTCGAACAGGTTCAGATCCGGCATAAGATTAAAGCTTTGGAAGATGAAGCCAATTTTCTCGTTGCGTAGTCGGGCGCGCTGGAAATCGCCAAGTTGCGAGACATCGACTCCGTCGAGCAAATAAGTTCCGGAAGTGTAAGTTTCAAGCAGTCCCGCAATATTCAGAAAAGTCGTCTTGCCACAACCTGAAGGCCCGGTAATGGTTACGAATTCTCCCTCATCAACAGTGAGTGAAAAGTCTTTCAGCGCACTGGTTTGCACCGTATCAGTTCGAAACACTTTGCTGACATTGTTCATCTGCAACATACCGTCACCTCTTCCTAGTTATTGATCAGCACCGACTCTGCACTGTTAAACATCTCGGTACTCGATGTAATAATGGTTTCTCCGGCCCGCAAACCGTCAACGATTTCAACCTGATTCAAACTGGTAGCGCCGCTGACAATCGGGCGCCGATAAGCCACGCCGTCTTCAACAACATAGGCCACGCGACCGTTGCCGCTGTCAAAGAATTGGCCGCGCTCCACCATCAGCACATTTTGTTTTTCTTCCAGCAACACTCGTGTGGTCAAACGCTGGTTCTGGCGCAAGCCGGCCGGCACCGAATTGTTAAAACGCACACGACCGGACACCTGGTTATCGATAATTTCCGGTGACACCGCGATTAGCGTGGCCGGATAAGTACTGGCGCCAGCACGCACATTCGCCAGCATGCCAATAGCGAGATCGTCGGCGTAACTTTCCGAGACCTGGATTTCCACTTCAAAGGCAGATAAATCGACGACACTGAGAATCGGCTGATTCTGCGCCACATTGGTTTTTTGGTTGACGGCGAGATTACCAACGATGCCACTCACTGGTGAGACGATATCCAGCTCATCCACCTGACGTGACAAATCGGCAACCAATAATTCTTGCTGTTCAAGGTTCAGGCGGCGGGTTTGCAACTCAAACTCAAGCCGCTCGTTGTCCAGATCGGTATCCAGCACGGCGTGCTTGTGTAGCAGCTCGGCGGTGAGCAAATCGTCCTGGGCTTTCTCATAATCCACTTCGATCATGGCGCCCTGCTCAAAGGCTCGTTCGGCGCGTGCCATTTCCCGCTGCGCGGCTTTGAGATCAATACTCGCCTCATCTTCTGCGCGCTGATTGGCCAGCTTTTGTTGCCGGGTTGTAATGCCCTGGCGATCCAGTTCAACTTGCAGGGAAATCAGGCGCGATTCTTCCTGTGCCAGTCGGTTTTCAATCTCAGGACTAGCGATATTGGCCAGTACCTGGCCGGCGGCAACAGAGTCGCCGGATTCAACGAGGAAAGTCACTACACCAGACTGGCTGGCATACAAGGTTGGGCTGACAGCGGCCACGACCCGACCCTGCACTGAAATATCGCGAATAAAATTGCCTCGAGTTACTTCAGAGAAGCGCAACCGTTCAGCAGAGACTGATTGCTCAGCTAGCGCCCAGCGCTGTAGTGACGGCAACAGCCACCAGGTCAGCAGCCCTGCAGCAACCAGCCCCAAAGCCCCGAGTATCCAGAATTTGCGCGGTGAATCAGGTTCGAGGACAACGTCCTGATTGGCAGTATCAGCAATTTTCAAAGTTTTCCCACTTGCAGCTATTTTGCTTTCTTTGCCCGGTTAGACGATGGTTATTGCGCGATGGTTACACTATTTTCTGCGCAGTTTGCGAGCGCCCCCTAAAATTTGCCTGCGCCCTTCTCTGGCACTTTCGTCTATGGCTTTCTCCAGCGCTTTATTGTGCTCTATCTCACCCCACCTCGTGCTACCTTGTCCTACTTCTATCCTTTTCACAGCCGCAGCTTTCCCTCTATATTAATCTCTGCTCATCTTCTGCTCTTTTTCCAAACCCCCATGACAATCACCTTTACACTGCAATGACTACGCAGCGAGGCGTAACAAAAGCAATTGCTGACTGGACTTCTTGATGAATTGGCCATGCTCACCTTGCTGTGGTACACATAAAATTGCCAGGCAACAGAAGTACATCCGATGACACAACCAAAGGAGATACCATGATGCAACGCCACGGTCTGACTATTGGAATCGAACGAGTAGGCTCCGAGTTTTTTCTGACCCTGAAAGCGTCAGGCAAGTTGACTCACGCCGATTACGAAATCATTACCCCGATGCTGGATAGCGCTCTGGCAGCAGTCGATAACCCTGCTATCAAGGCTTTGGTTGATGGGACAGAGATGGAAGGCTGGGATGCCCGGGCAGCCTGGGATGATTTCCGGCTCGGCGTAAAGCACCGCAAAGAATTCAAAAAAATTGCCATTTACGGCAACAAGAACTGGCAGGACATAACTGCCAGGGTCGGTGGCTGGTTTCTTTCAGGTGAAGTAAAGTATTTTGAAGACTACAATGCGGCATGCGACTGGTTGGCAGATTAACTGCCATGCTCCAAGCAGCAACACCATGCGTCAACTGATGACGATACCAGAGCGATAGTGATAGTAATATCTATATAAAGAGACAACACAACTAATGTCGAACACGCAAATCTGGGTCGATGCCGATGCCTGTCCGGTGGTCATCAAGGAGATACTTTTCCGCGCCGCCGAACGAGAAGGTATTGCCGTGACCCTGGTCGCCAATCAACCTATCGGCGTACCGAAATCACCCCATATCACTACCTTGCAAGTCAGTGCCGGATTCGATGCCGCTGACAATGAGATCGTCAAGCGTATCAATGCCGGCGACCTGCTCATCACAGCGGATATCCCGCTCGCCGCAGAAGCACTCGGTAAGGATGCGCTTGCGCTCAGCCCGCGCGGAGAAGTGTTTGACAAGTCCAGCATCAAGGCCAAACTGACGATGCGCGATTTTATGGAAACGCTTCGCTTTAGTGGCGAGCACACCGGCGGCCCCGCGGCGATGCACGCGCGCGACCGCAAAGCGTTTGCTGAACAACTCGACAAATATTTACACCGGCGTAAAACATGACAACTGACGCTCTTGTTCAGCTACGCCATGAACTTCATCAACATCCGGAACTGTCTGGCGAGGAAAAGCTGACGGCGCAACGTATTGTGGCATTTCTGGAACCACTACAACCCGATTCGATTTATACCTCACTAGGTGGACATGGTGTCGCAGCGGTCTTTGGCAAGGACACCAGTACAACGGTGCTATTGCGATGTGAATTGGACGCACTGCCCGTGCATGAAAGTAACCGCTTCGCGCATCGCTCCGTAACATCCTGCAAAGCCCATAGTTGTGGTCACGATGGTCACATGGCTATTCTTGCTGCAGTCGCCACGCGATTAACGAAGCAGCGTCCTTGCGCAGGTCGAGTTGTCTTATTGTTTCAACCTGCCGAAGAAACCGGGCAAGGCGCACAAGCAGTTGTTGATGACCCACAGTTCCAGCAACTCACACCGGATTATGTGTTTGCCTTGCACAATCTGCCCGGTCATCCACTCGGTCAGGTTGTGATCAGGGACGGCCCTATCACGGCAGCTTCGCGCGGCATGTCCATAGAGCTTACCGGCGTATCTGCCCATGCTGCACACCCGGAGACTGGCCGCAGCCCTGCCCCGGTACTCGCCGCGCTGATCAATGCGCTGCAACCCTTACCCGCGGAATTGGCCAACCCTGATGAAATTGCGTTTAGCACGATTGTCGGCGCACAACTCGGCGAGAAAGCCTTTGGCACCGCACCGGCAACTGCACAGTTGTGGTTAACACTGCGCAGTGAACTCGATAGCACCATGCAGAACTTTGTTGCCTACGCCGAGCAAGCTGTGCAGCAACTGGCTCAGCAGGCTGGTCTGACAGCCGCAATTCACTATGCAGATGTGTTTCCAGCGACCGTCAACGCCAGCGCGCCCGTCGCCATGGTCAAACAGGCCGCGATGCAACAAGACTTGCTAGTCCCCGAGCACCCGTTTCGCTGGTCAGAAGATTTTGGCGTGCTGACAGCTCGCTATCCAGGCGCTTTGTTTGGCCTCGGGGCTGGCACCGAACAAGCTGATCTTCACCACAGCGATTACGATTTTCCTGATGCACTGATCACTATTGGTTGCAGCGTCTTTCTCAATATCATCGAGCAGGCTCTGACAACACCGGCTACAGGCTAAGCTGGCTTCGGCCCTCATCGAGCTAGCCATATCTGTCTGAAATACCACGAGATTGCAACCACTCCCGGCGGTGTTACACTAGAGACTCTTACCTTATAGCTACCTAACAATAACAATATCAAAATCAGGAGTGCATATGGGTCAGATTTCCCCACTTCGATGGCTCGGCCTGTCAGCTGCAGCCCTATCCGCTTTTATAGTCACCTCGCTCCCCAGTCACGGGGAAGATGCCGGCAATCTCTACAATACCGCCGTCGATATCCGCCTTGGGCAACGCTATTTCGAGCGTCAGTGTTCCCGGTGCCACGGTTTCGATGCCAAAGGTAACGATGAGACTGGCGCCCCCGACCTCACTGGACGTCTCAACCGTGCCAGTTCGGACGCCGGTATATTCAATATTATCCGCGAAGGTGTGCCCGGCACCGCCATGCTCCCTGTCGATTCAGAAGTGCCGGATGCGACAGTGTGGCAGTTGGTCTCCTATATCGGTTCATTGCGCTACGACCCGGCCAGCGTGGAACTGGCAGGCGATGCTGATTCCGGCGCCCGCTTGTTCAATGGTGCGGCAGATTGCAGTAGCTGCCATATGATCGAGGGTGAAGGCGGCCGTATGGGGCCGGACCTGTCCCGTGTCGGCGAAAACAGCACACCCGATGATCTGATGACTGCGCTGGTCAATCCCGATGCTGATGTCGACCCACGTTGGTGGCAGCTGCGTGTCACCGACCGTGAAGGGTCAGTTCGGCAAGGTTTCCGCATGAATGAAGACAGCTTTTCATTGCGTATCATGGATGACAATGCCGAGCTGTGGTCCTACCCAAAAAACCGCATCGCCAACTACGACCGGATTGAAACATCCACCATGCCCAGCTACGACGGTCGTTTGACTGAATCAGAATTGGACGATCTGGTGGCCTATCTATTTTCGCTGCGCCGTGAGGTACAACAATAATGAAAAAAATTACCCTAGCTATCACCTGCTTGTTAGCCAGTTGGCAAGTCACTGCGCAGGAAACTGCTCAGGAACAACAGTTCTCGACAGTGATCACGCCGGCATTTACACCGGTTACATGGGAACGTCTGGTCGATGCTCGCAATGAGCCAGAAAACTGGCTGATGTATTCCGGCACGCTGGATAGCCAACGCTACAGCCTGCTGGATCAGGTCACCACGGACAATGTGCATCAATTGGAAATGCAGTGGTCGTATCAGATACCGGTCATTGATCGCGCCGAGACTGTACCGCTGGTTGTCGATGGCATCATGTTTATTACCGAAGCCCCCAGCAACGTGGTTGCGGTCGACGCCAGAACTGGCCGCGAATACTGGCGCTATGATCATGAAATGCCCGATGACTTGCGAATTTGCTGTGGCCGAAACAACCGCGGTGTCGCCATTCTTGGCGAGACATTGTTCATGAGCACACTCGATGCCCATCTCGTCGCCATTGATGCGCGCACGGGTAACTTGCTGTGGGATGTTGAAGTAGCAGCCCATGACGCTGGTTATAGTAAGACAGCTGCCCCCTTGATTGTTAAGGACAAAGTGGTCACCGGTATTGCTGGCGGTGAATTTGGTATCCGCGGTTTTATCGATGCCTATGACCCGGAAACAGGTGAACGCATCTGGCGGACCTACGCTATTCCAGGCCCCGGCGAGTTTGGCAATGACACCTGGTCTGATGACTCCTGGCGCACCGGCGGTGCAGCTACATGGCTAACCGGCTCCTATGACCCCGACTTGAATTTGATTTACTGGGGCACCGGCAATCCAGGCCCAGACTGGAACGGTGACGTGCGTCTGGGTGACAACCTGTATTCCGATTCAGCGCTGGCACTCAATGGTGATACCGGCGAAATCGATTGGCACTTTCAATTCACCCCTCATGACGTGCATGACTACGATTCGATCCAGATACCGATCCTGGCCGATATTGAAATGGATGGCCGGACCGTAAAATCAATGTTATGGGCCAACCGCAACGCATTCTTCTATACGATTGATCGTGCCAACGGTGAATTCCTGCACGGCAAACCCTATGCCACGCAAACCTGGGCTGAAGGTCTCGATCCGGTATCCGGCCGCCCAATCCGCGTACCCGGCATGGCACCTACTTACGAAGGCACCCTCGTTGCACCACCCATTGTCGGCGCCACTAACTGGTATTCGCCTGGCTATAGTCAGGATACTGGCCTTTTCTATGTGACTTCGTTTGATGGCGCTCAGGAATTCTTCAAGCGTGACGAAGATTACGAGGAAGGCGAGCGTTTCACCGGGGGCGGAGGTCGCTACCTGCAGCCCATGGATGCGTTCCACAGCTCAATCCGGGCTATCGATCCAACAACGGCAGATATAGTCTGGGAATTTCCTATCATGCCCCGCTCTTCGGCTGGCATTACGACCACTGCTGGTGGACTGGTCTTCACTGGCAGCGCTGACGGTTATTTCTTCGCGCTGGATGCGGCAACGGGCGATGAACTGTGGAATATCTCATTGGGAGCCAGAGTACACGCTGCTCCTATGACTTACGCAATCGATGGTCGCCAATACGTGACTATAGCCTCTGGCAATGTGGTCTATACCTTTGCTCTGGAGGAATAAAGCACAACTGCCAGAATTTTGACGTTTTGATCTAGAATGGCTGTAGCCAAAAGGCTACAGCCATTTTTCGCACTCAATGCATTCTAGCGCCACGTAACCACCCAATAACATCTTTTAGGTTATGCTGCCCCGCC
The DNA here is from genome assembly GCA_913060975.1 of uncultured Gammaproteobacteria bacterium. Classification (GTDB taxonomy): domain Bacteria; phylum Pseudomonadota; class Gammaproteobacteria; order Pseudomonadales; family Pseudohongiellaceae; genus UBA9145. Next base: position 231,510 of record CAJXVC010000006.1, on the reverse strand, counting down.
GCTCCTTGTGCGACTCACAGCAGAACCTGATCGTGCCCCCTTTGACTCTCAGGACGGCGCCTTTCTCAGAGCCCAGCGCTATCACTTGGGCAATTCTCAGTACCACTGTCGATAGCGACCGACTCCTGCTCATGCAGCACTTTAACAATTTCTGAATTTTTCTTTTATTACAATGGATTATGATGGCTATCTAATCTCAGCTATTAAATATTGGCGAAATTCCCCTCAGAAATACTTCCGGAAATTGACCCGATATCCGCCCTACAAAATACTGGCTCTGCCACCTAGCAATCGAGTAACGTAAAGCTATCGTCGCCAATGACGAAACCAGAATAAAATCGATACTATTATATGGCTATTATCCACCCCAGGTTCCCTGCTATTGCCCAGGTAGGAGAGCACACGATTGTCCAGCCATGCGCTGGTTCCCGCCTGCTTGAAGACAGTAATGGGACCCTGCTGTTCGGTCAGCCTCCTGAAGTGCTCAAAGGCTTGTTGCAACATGGCACATCCCGGTTCGACACACTGGTATTGCCAGACATCCGTGAGAAAGGTGGCGCACAAACCAATAGCCTCGAATTCCCACTCTACTTCTTCCTTTTCGTCAGCAAAGGCTATGCCGAAGGCCGACGTCTCAATCTGGTTGGCGAGGAAGCCGATATCAGTCAGGCCTTGCGCCTGCTGCGCTTTACCCTGCTGGGCCCGACTCGGGATGAACTGACCGAGTGGCGGACGGAAAGTGGCTTGAAAGACGAGTGGCTGGCAGTCGCCATAGAATTGGCGCTAAAAGACAAGCAGGGCAAGGTAATCCCAGTCGAGGACTTCTTTAATGCAATTCCATTCGTGAATGGGTCTGCCTGGGTTGGTGATCAACAGATCAAGCATATCGATACAGACGTGTTTGAAGTTTCAAGTACCGCAACTACATCCCGAATTGACCTGAACGACGACATTACTATCGCTCCACCCTATTCAGTGCAACCCGACTACGTGCCTGGCGGCCTGGTGAAACTAGGCATCGAGGTGTTGGGTGGCGCATCCGGTTTCACACCTGACGAACCCTGCACTGGATTAGCGCTGTGCTATAACGGCGAATATCTGCTAATCGACTGTATTCCTTACCTGGACCACCACCTGTTTGCCCGTGGCATCTCCAAGAATCAGATCGGCGCCATCTTCCTGACCCACTTGCATGACGATCATGCGGCCCTGGTGCCCTTGCTGCTGATGCCCAAGCGCGTGGAAATTATAACCACAGTGGAAATTTTCAACATGGCGGTTGAAAAGATCGCCCTCAGCATCGGCTGGACCACAGACGCTGTTGCCGAGCATTTACGTCTGGTTGAAGTCACCCCGGGTGAAACGCTGAATTATTATGGCCTCACTATAGATACCCATGTCACTGTGCATAGCATCCCGACTATCGGTGCAACCTTTTCCGCTGTGCATAAAGGCATCGAACGTGACCTGTGCATTGTTGGTGACAACCATAGTATGACCACCGTGCGCGAAATGACTAAGCGCGGTATCGTCCGTCAGAGCACGACCAGCAATCTGGAAAGATTGTATGCCGACCGCTTTTCCTTACTGGTAGCCGATGGTGGCGCTGGCGCTATTCATGGTGACCCCGCAGATGCGATGGAATCTAACGCTGATCGCGTCATATTCGTCCATGTGGATGAACTCGACACCCAATTCAATACTTCATTCTCACTGGCTACCAGCGGCAAACGCTATACCGTGCTGGAGGGTGACAACTCTATCTACACATCACAGATCAATCATTATCTGACCGAGTGGCTGGGGCGCCCCTTCCCCAATCGCTGGATGCGTAGTCTGCTGGCAGAAGAGGAAATCCGACGCTACAACGCCGATGATGTCATCATCGTCCAAAATGCATCCACGCAGGGTTTCGTATATTTGATTTTGACTGGTTACTGCGAAGTCGTCCGCCACGACGGTGAACAATTACATCGCCAGGCCAAGTTGCAGGCAGGAGATGTGGTGGGTGAAATGGCTGTCATCACAGGCTCTGGCACTCGCAATGCCAGCGTCATTGCACAAACTCCCGTCACGCTGTGCGTGTTTGCGGAAGAAACCTTCAGATCATTTATTCGCAGCGAAGGATTTCAGGATCAGTTGTTGTCGCGCTGGGCTATGCGGCCGCTCATTGCCGCCCAACCACAATTTGCCGACCTCAACTCCACGGTCAGTGACAAGCTGTGCCAGATCGGCGAATTAAAGAAAGTCGCACCCGGTGAATCGTTCAAGCTGACTAGTGACAACTGGTGCTTGTTAGCCAGTGGTGAAGCCAGTCTCGACGGCGCGGGCATGCACAATGAATACGATTATGGCTGGCGCCCCCTGGCTCGCGATCTCACTGGAACCATCACAAGCGATACTGGATGCGACCTTATCCTGTTCGACCGCAAGTTGTTCGAACGTCTGCGCCTTGAGTCGCCGCTGCTGAATTTCCAGCTCCGAAAATTACGGATTGCTCAACAAGAACCCGATATAAACTGGCTGCTTGGCAAAGTCAGTATCAATTGAGCCAGTAATCATACTCCTCTCCCCGCGACAACCCTTGTGACACTTCTTGTGACAGCAGCCAGAGAACGATTGCGCTGCAGGCCAGAGAAAATTTGCGTATATTGGGCAATCGTATTACCTCAATGACGAACTCTCCCTCAATAACTGTGTTCGCAAGGAATGCCCATGCCACTGGATATCACCTTTACACTAAGTGATCGGGATCTGGCCCGTTTCAAGACGCTTGCGCAAGCGGCATGCGCACAAACAGCCCAGCCACAATCACAGAAAGCCATCGAAGCGGCGACACGCAAGATAGTTGAAACTGCCATCAATGCCGACTTGCCCGATTTCATTGCCGGGCGGCTGATGGAGCTCAAGGTACTGCTGGATATGATGCAAGACACTGAATGGGGTATGACCGATGCCGACCGCAATCGCATTATCGGCGCCCTCGCCTACTTCGCCGACCCGGCAGACTTAATCCCTGACCACATCCCGGGTATTGGCTTTCTCGACGACGCCATGTTTGTGGAGATCGTCATACGCGAATTGGCAGCCGAGATTCAGGCATATAACGAATTTTGTAAGTTCCGGAGTCAATCCGGCATTGCACAAAGCAGCCCTGAGGACCGCGACCGACAGCTGCAAGGTAAACGCCAGGAATTACATGCGCGTCTGGCAGCCAGCCGGCCAACTGGCGATGAATTCACCTTCCATATTCTGTAGTTGCCTGATCAGTAGGCGGGCGTGATGCTGCCCAGTCGTAAGCTGCTGTAGCGTGTCCAGGCTTGCCAGACTAGCAGTAGCAAACACCTGCGATCCGGTGGGTGTTGTGCATCACGAACAGGAATTTGCCGTCAATCCCGGGAATCTTGCGACTGACACCGGCCAGGACGCGGTTGCTCGGGCTAATTTCACTCTCTTTTTTGCTGGTTCGCTGTTAGGCTAGGGCTCTCTAATCGTGCAGCAGTAAAGCAATAATGACGACACGCACAACAGAGCAACACAACAATCCGCTCGACTTCCGATTGGACGCTGCCGAGGCCCTGGCGCTGGCAGACCGTACTGACCTCGAAGCTCTCACAGCACAAGCCAGGGCCTTGCGTGACGCCGCGCACGGCAACGTGGTGACCTATTCCCGCAAAGTCTTCATCCCGCTCACGCAACTGTGCCGCGATGTTTGCCATTACTGCACATTTGCCCAAACACCGAAGAAACTTGAACAGGTTTTCATGCCTGTCGAGGAAGTCGTGCAATTGTGCCGACAAGGTGCGGAGATGGGCTGTCAGGAAGCGTTGTTTACCCTGGGTGAAAAACCCGAGCTGCGCTACCGCGCTGCCCGAGAAGCACTGGCCGAAATGGGCTATGCCAGCACGCTTGACTATGTCGCGGCCGTCGCTGATCGCGTTCTGCAAGAAACCGGATTATTGCCGCATATCAATGCGGGCAACATGACGAGTGACGAGATTGCCCAACTACGGCAAGTAAGTGCCTCTATGGGCATCATGCTCGAATCCGCCTCGGAACGGTTGTGCGAAAAAGGCATGCCCCACTACGGCTCTCCCGATAAAGTCCCAGCAACACGACTCGAGACAATGGCGCTGGCTGGACAGGCCAAGGTGCCGTTCACAACGGGCATTTTGATCGGTATCGGTGAGACACGTCCGGAGCGAATCGAATCCTTGTTGGCGATTCGAAAATTGCATGAAGAGTACGGCCACATTCAGGAAATCATCGTGCAGAATTTCCGGGCCAAGGCAAACACCAAAATGGCACAGGCTCCGGAGCCGGATCTCGACGAGCTGCTCTGGACGTTGGCCATCGCAAGGCTGATCTTTGGTGCCGACATGAATATTCAGGCACCGCCGAATTTGAGCCCCGGCGTGCTCGCGCAACTTATCGATGCCGGCATCAACGACTGGGGTGGCGTTTCGCCGCTGACACCGGACCATGTCAATCCCGAAGCGCCCTGGCCACATCTTGATGCACTTGCCAATGACACGGCGCAAGCTGGCAAGTTTCTCGAACAACGCCTAACTGTCTACCCTGCCTATGCGCAGCAGGCATCGACCTGGATCGACCCTGCAGTACAACCGGTTTTGGCGCGACAAGTTGACAGTGAAGGTTTCGCACGAAGAGACAGCTGGCTATCCGGTTCGCATCGACCGATGCCAACTCTTGATCATGAGCTGATTACCGAGCATCGCATCAACCATGCACCTGATGCCCTTATGACAGCCATTATTGAAGCTTGCAAGCAGGGTCAGGCACCGTCGATTGCAGATGTGACGCATTTGTTCAGCGCCCGCGGCAATGATTTTACCTATGTCTGCCAGCAAGCCGATGCCCTGCGTCAGGCAAGCAAAGGCGACACCGTGAGCTATGTCGTCAATCGCAATATCAATTACACCAACGTGTGTTATTTCAACTGCCGCTTTTGTGCCTTCTCCAAAGGCAAACAGCATGAAGATTTGCGCGGCAAACCCTATGACCTGAGTGCCGATGAAATCATTCGGCGTTGTCAGGAAGCCTGGCAACGCGGTGCCACAGAAGTGTGTATGCAAGGCGGTATTCATCCCGACTACACCGGCCAAACCTATATCGATATTGTCGAGACTGTTAAACAGGCAGTACCGGAGTTGCATGTGCATGCGTTCTCGCCACTGGAAGTCTGGCAAGGCGCCGCGACAGCGAATCTATCCCTCGATGAGTTCCTGCAACAATTACAGAAGGCCGGCCTCGATACTTTGCCGGGCACTGCTGCCGAAATCCTGCATGACGATGTACGCGCGATCATCTGCGCCGACAAACTGAATACCGAACAATGGCTGGAAGTGATGGCGGCAGCGCATCGCACTGGCTTCAATACCACCGCAACTATCATGTTCGGACACGTTGATACGCCCGAACACTGGGCCCACCATCTTCTGCACATTCGGGCGCTACAGGAACGTACCGGCGGTTTCACCGAATTCGTGCCTCTGTCCTATGTGCACATGGAAGCCCCCATGTATCTGCGCGGTCGCTCCCGTTGTGGGCCCACGTTTCGCGAATCTATTTTAATGCATGCCGTGGCTCGCATCGTGCTGCACGGCTTGATCGACAATATCCAGGCCTCCTGGGTCAAGATGGGGCATGACGGCGCATTGGCCTGCTTGTCCGCTGGCGCCAATGATCTGGGCGGCACCTTGATGAACGAGAGCATCACTCGAGCGGCAGGCGCCGAGCATGGTCAGGAATGGCCAGTTACAGAGATCGAACAAGCCATTGAAGCTGCCGGCAAGCAACCGCTGATGCGCAATACTCGCTATCAACCTGCACCTGAGGCGCAGCGCTTGGCTGCCTTGCAAGCACAAGCCCTCACCCCTTGCGAACAAACACCCGCGGGGAAACTCCAGCGATCCAAGAAAACCTTGCCTCTGGCCGAAATACACTAAGCAGGCAGGTCAATAATCAGCTATCAATAATCAACATCAAAGCAATCCCGTTCCACTCTTGCCGACGTACAAGACTCTTTGAGCGATTCGCGCCAAACCGGTGCCAGACTCGCTTGGGGTTAAGTAACACCGGATAGATGAAATTGGATGACAGCAAATACCGTCACAAGGACAGATAAACCATTATGAAAATTGTTATAACAGGCGCCAATAGTAGCGTTGGCATTAATCTATTGGACCATCTGGGTCGCGATCCCGCAGTGGAATCCATCATCGCAGGTGTGCGCTCTGAAAAAGCCTTCAACTCGCTGCCGAGCGACGCCAAGATAGTGCCGACTGTGATCGCCTATGACGATGCTGCCGGTCTGGAGCAAGCCGCTTCGGGTGCCAATGTCGTCATTCATTTAGCCGGTATTCTCATCGAAAACAAACACAGTAACTACGCAACAGCCAACGTAGCAGCAACCGCTGCGGTGCTGGCTGCGGCAAAAGCCAATAACGCCCAGCATTTCATTTTCATCAGCGTTATCGGTGCCAGGCCGGATTCCAAAAACGCCTACTACCGCTCCAAAGGCGCGGCCGAAAAGTTGGCGGAAGAGTCTGGTCTGAATGTCAGTATTTTACGCACGCCTTTATTACTGGGGCCGAGCACTGCCGGTGCCTGGTCATTGCTTGGCGCGGCCAAGCAAGACGAGGCCAAAGTCCTGGGCGGCGGGCATTATGTCATGCATCCGCTGGATATCGACGATCTCAGCGTGGCTATCAGCAACCTGTGCAAGCGCGAAGTAAGCGGGTCCACTACCTATGAGTTGGCCGGACCTGAACCTATCGCCTATTGTGACTTGATTCGCCGCTTTGCTACAGAGCTGGGCAAGGAAATCAAAATCGGCAGTGTCCCTATTTGGCTGGCAAAGATTGGCGCGGCAGTGACCAGCATCGTCAAAGGTGGCGGCATCTCCCCTACGGTTATCGATGTCATTACAACTGATGAAAAAACCAGCCATAATGCTGATAGTGAGCTGGGCGTGACGCTCACACCGCTACAGGATACGATAAGTAAAATATTAAGAGCGAATAGCTGATATGACCGAACAAACCGAGCCGACCGAACCAACCATCCCCGAGCAAGAACCTGTGCCGGCGAAAAAGAAATCCAGCCCGCTGGGCCGGGTCGCCTTTCTTATTCTTACCGCTCTGTGTTTTGCCTATCTTTACTATCGACTGAATGGCGCGGCAATGCGTTCTGGTGTCAGCCTGCCTGAATACATGGCCGATGTGTTTGCAGCCGTTGAATGGGTGCCATGGCTGGCCCTGATGATTGGCTATTCGCTGTTCTATTTCCTGATCGATACACTGGTCGTGACACGCGCCCTGAACTGGTTTGTGGCCCCTATACGCTACAAGAATATTCTGCCGATACGTGCCAGCGCCTATATCATCTCGATCTTCAATGAGCAGATCGGCAAAGGCGCCATGGCATACTATTTAAACAAACGGGACAAAATTCCGGGCTGGGAAGTCGGCTCGGTGATGCTGTTCATCATGTTTTGTGAAATATTCTATCTGCTGGTCTGGGCCACAATCGGTTTCGTCTTCAGTGCTGGCGAACTACCACCGGCTTTCCAGATCCTGCCTTATATAAGCGTTGTGGCTCTGGTTGTTCTGGTTCTTTGGATTCTGTACTTCAATGGCACGATCCTGCCGAACAACAAGTTTCGTGAACGTCGCTTGCTGGACGCTTTTCGCCAAGCCACGCCAATTCACTACGTATTGTTCTTCCTGCTGCGCTCTCCTGCCCTGATTGCCGCGATCGTGGTTTATACCACCGCGCTAAACCTGTTCGGCGTGGAAGCCTCGATACTGACCCTGCTGCCCTACTTGCCGGTGATCTTTTTCGCAGCGGCGGTACCAACCCCGATGCGAGCAGCGGCTATTACGATCTGGGTAGTGTTGTTCCCGGAAAATGAAGGTGCTATGGCAGCCTTCGGCTTTGTACAACATAATTTCTTTATCTTGTTCAATGCGCTTATTGGCTTGGTGTTCTGGCGCCGCGCCCAGCGAGAATTGTTCGCCTGACAATGGCCAACCTGCTCACGTCAGTTCGGCTGTTACTCATAGCGCCATTTTGTTGGCTGCTGCTGAACTGGCGGGAATCGGGTTGGTGGTTGATCGTAATCGTGATCGTGGCCATTGCCAGCGATTATTTTGATGGCATCGTGGCGCGTGCGCGTAACGAAGCCAGTAGCCGCGGCATGCTGTTCGATCACGGCACTGACTTTCTGTTCGTGACTTCGGGCTTGCTGGTCGCGGGCTGGCTTGGCCTCAGCCCTCTTATCCTGCCGATACTCATCGTGATCGCGTTCGCCCAATACGTGCTGGACTCCTATTACTGGCACCGGCAAAAATCCCTGAAGATGAGTTTTCTGGGGCGCTGGAATGGCATCTTCTACTTCGCTCCCTTGCTCATCCTGTCCATTGCCGCATTGAGCCCCAACTCCGGCTGGAGCCAGGCTTTGATCAGCGCACTACATTGGGCGGGACAAGCACTGGTCATCAGCACACTGCTATCGATTATTGACCGGGCTCTGGCACCCTTGCGTACTGGCAGCTAACTGGTTTTAGATAGCGTCGGCGATCAAGCCAACTGCTCCAGCGCCGCAACCAACTGCTGAACCTCTTCGAGTGACGTAAAGACTTGCGGTGTGATGCGAATGCAAGCGCCATCAGCCAGGCCAAAGCGCCCCACCGTAAATATACCGAACTCGTTTTCCAGCCGCTGCTGCAATTGATTAACCTCGGCTGCCGAGCTTTGACCGCGCAATCGAAACGCACCCATACCACTCCAGGACTGTTCGTCCTTACCGCCCAACACTTCGATGTGCGGCATCTGTTCAGCTGGTGCTGTCCATGCCGCGCGCAAATAACGCAAGCGCGCTTCCTTGTTGGCCGGGCCCAGTTTTTGGTGAAAGGCAATAGCCTCGGGCACTACCATCATGGCAGCGAAATTCGAGGTAGCGGTATGGATACGTGTAGCCGCGCGCGTATTCTCAGGATCTTCCTCACCCGGATACGGAGCAATCTTCGCGAGAGAGCCCCGGCGCATGTACAGGGCACCAACACCAACCGGCGAGCCTAACCACTTGTGCAGGTTAAATCCGGCCCAATCGACGTTCAGATCATTGATATTGAAATCCAGCAAACCCCAGGACTGCGCACTGTCACAGATAACATCAATGCCGCGCGATTTGGCCTGCTCGGCGATGGCTGCTACCGGTAGCGTCAAACCATGTTGGTTGCTGACATGAGTTAACAACATGAGTTTGAGATTCGGGTACGCTTCAAAAGCTTGCACATAGCGATCGAGAATTTCTTGCTGGCTGGCGCGCCAGGGTAATTGCACTTCCACGGCTTGCAACTGACGCTCGTCGGCCAGCCATCGCACCGTGGTTTTAAAACTGGGGTAGTCCACATCCGCCAACAGAATGCCATCTCCTGCTTGCAAGCCCTGATATTGCCGTAGCAGATTGTGAATGGCTTCAGTAGCATTGCGGGTCAGCACGATCTCATCCGGTTGCGCGCCCAGCGCTTCGGCAACGCTCGCCACACTGGCTCGCAGATCGGCGCCGTACTGCTTGCGGGCATAAAAAGAATTCTGTGCGTTTACAAAGCGGGTGGCGTCCAGATAAGCAGTTTGTACCGGTCTGGCCATCTTTCCCCAATAACCATGCTCCAGATTAACAATGCCTTCCGTACGATCATAATAATTGCCCACAGTGCGCCAAAATGACTCATCAGCGGCCAGTTGCTGGGGCGAGCCATCTGGAATCGACAGAGTCATCTCAGCGGTTTGCGCTTGCAACAGCGTCGGGAGAGAGAGCGTAGGCAGCGATGCCATCGCCTTGAGCAGCGTGCGCCGGGAAACAGTGCGCTGGGAAAAAAGAGCCGTCATAACAGACCTCGCAGAGTAATAAAGCAAAGCATAAACCGTTTAGTGCGGCAAACCTATGACAAGCTTGCCAGTACTCTGGTGCGAATGCCCCGCAGGGCTTGTACGCATCTATGCAATATCACCGCCAAATCCCCAATTCAGCGGCCTAAACACCATGCTGGACGTTGATCAATCGCGGCTGTCAGGGCACACTAGTGGCAGCCAGATTGCTTTTGAGAGCCAGCTAAAAACCAGAATAATGAGTTTGTCACCATGCCAATAGAATTAACAATCACTCTGAGTGATGAAGATCTGCAACGCTTTCAGGACAGCATTGATAAAGGGGAACAATTGCTGGATAACAGCGTGCCTACTGCTGACATTGAAGAAGCCGCAGCCGAGCTGATCGGCAAGGCTCAATCCTTGCAACTGCCCGAATTTATCGCTGAGCGTTTACTAAAACTGCAAGTGCTGTTGAATATGGTTCAGGATAGCGAATGGCAACTCACGACTGCGGAGTGCCGCAGCATCCACAGCGTGTTGTATTATTTTATCGAACCCAACGATGTCATTCCGGATGATATTCCCGGTATCGGCTATCTTGATGATGCACTGTATGCCGAATTGGTGTGCCAGCAGTTGAGCCATGAAATCAAATCCTATCAGGAATTTTGTGAGTTCAGAAAAGCCGAAGAATCCCGACGCAAAGCCAGCGGTCTTGACACTCATGTCGGACGCGAAGACTGGATCGCCAGCAAACGCGCACAATTGCATGCGCGCATGCGCGAGCGCCGCACGCTTTCCAAAGGTGGTCGTGGCTTCCGCATGCGACTACTGGAATCTGCCTGAACAGCAAATTGAATATTGTGGGTTGCCGATGTATCCCAGGTTAAACCTTGTTAGTTGAATCAGATCCAAACCCATTGAGTTAAGAGGTAGCGAGTGAATTTCATGGCCACAGTCATAACCATCAATGCAACAAACCCAGGTAGCAAGCGATTGCGTCTGCGTGCAGCCCTGTGCCCGTTGCTAGCCCTTTCAGTAGCGGCCCTTGCACTGCTGACTCTTCCCCTGCTGGCACTGGCCCAGAATACTCCACAACAGACATTGGTCCCGATTGATGGTGACATCCGCCAACAGTTTGAACTCATCAGCAGCGACTCCAGAGTGGTCGACGCACTGGCCAACATTCAAGCTCGCGAGCCCGACACGATCCGTGAGCAATTTCGTATGACGGAGATTCCGGCACCACCGTTTCAGGAAACTCGCCGTGCCAATCATTATCTGGAACAGTTGCAACTACGCGGTTTAAGCGATGCCTATATAGATAGCGAAGGTAATGCCGTTGCCATTCGCCGTGGCACTGGCGATGGGCCTACCCTGCTGGTTGCTGCCCATCTCGATACAGTATTCCCGGAAGGCGTAGACACTACTGTCGAGCTACGGGGCGGGCGTTACTACGCGCCAGGCATTGGCGACGATACCCGCGGCTTGGCCGCCTTGCTCTCAGTCATTGATGCGCTCAACGAGACTGGCATACAGACACGCGGCGACATCATTTTCTCCGGTAATGTCGGCGAAGAAGGCCGTGGCGATTTGCGCGGCGTCAAAGCCTTGTTTCGTGATTTTCCGGAAATTGACGGTTTCATATCCATCGATGGCGTCCGCTTGCGCCGCATTACCACTGCCGGAACCGGATCACGCCGCTTCGAATTCGTTTTCTCAGGTCCTGGCGGCCACTCATTTGGCGCGTTTGGATTAGCCAGCGCGATTCATGCCATGGGTCGGGCCATTGCCAAGATTGGCGATCTCGAGACACCTGATGATCCAAAAACCACGTTTACTGTTGGTACGGTAGCTGGCGGCACATCGGTGAACTCCATCGCGGCTGACGCAGTCTTCGCCATCGACATGCGCTCCAATGACAGTGCCGAGTTAGCCAAGCTTGAAGAACAAGCCAAGGCCGCGGCGCTGGAAGCCGTTGCGGAAGAAAACAACCGCTGGAACAATGGTGAAATAACAGTCGATTTTAAACTGATCGGCGATCGCCCTGTGGGACGCACGCCATCGGACAGCCCTATCGTGCAAGTCGCTGCACTGGCTTTCGATGAAGTCGGTATAGAACTACAGGAACTTGGTACGTCCAGCACTGATTCCAACGTGCCTATGTCACTAGGCATCCCTGCCATTACCATAGCCGGTGGTGGCGAAGGTGGCGGCGCCCATTCCCCTGACGAGTGGTTCGCACCGGGCGACTCCTGGGTCGGCCCGCAGACCGCATTTCTCACCATTTTGGCACTCGTGGGCATCGACGGGCTGACTCCCGCTTTGCTGCAACGCGCTGATTAACAAGACACCGGACTGCGCTTCATTAGCAATATCTTCGACACTTTTGCCATATTGAAACCCGACCTGCAAATAGATCAACTGCCGGTCGGGCCGGATTTCTATCAGTCACTGGATGCCGACTACGACGGCTTTAAAGGCCACACACTGGTCTCGGCACATCAATTCAGTGAGAGCTGGGGCGTTTGGGAAAAACACCCGCAAGGCGATGAATTGGTTATTCTGCTAAGCGGGCGCGCCGAAATGAAGCTGAAGTCAGCCGCTGGTGAAGAATCAACAATATTGGATAAACCTGGCGCCTTAGTAGTTATCCCCAAAGACATCTGGCATACGGCCATTATTGATGAGCCCACTACTATGCTTTTTGTCACGCCCGGTGAAGGCACACTCAATCAGGAATCCCCGAGTAATGACTGAGGATTTTGATAGAGGTTTTTATAGGGTCGTTTGACCAAACGCAACAACTGGGGCTTTCGACCGCACAAAATCCGACTACACTAGACGGTCTGGCGATTTAGCACTGCGTCGCTTCATCAACTCACTACGATGCCACCCAGGCACTCCGACATCCCGCAAGCCCAATCAAGTTCGCGCGAGCCAGAAACCTGTCATTGCTCCTGACGACCACCAAAGCTGAGCGGGTATTGTTTGTAGAGCCGATAGAAATCTTCCAGCTTGAACTCGTTGAGCACCTTCTGACTATAGCCGCGTTTGCGGTTGCGGAATTCATCGAAGTCCTTGTAACGCAGTTTGTGCAGACAGTGTTTGCAGACAACAAAGCCGACCGAGGCCAGACTGTATTCGCCACCATCCCGGTATTTCAGCATGTCATAGTCTTGCGCCAGCCGTGTCGTCACCAGGTATTCCTGATCTGGTGATTCCTTATACAACTCATCCAACAACGAACATCGAGCGACATGATAAGTTGGATACTCACGGCGTTGACGAAACCAGTTCTCATCGGGGATATAAAGCAACATGCGCGAGTTCTTGATGGCCAGTGTGTTGTCCGGCAGTGTCTTGACGTTGTCCAACTTGTTAAGTACGCCGCCGTTGGCCAGCGCTGAGCGTTCCTCGCCGGTGAGATGCAACGCTGGATCGAATAACTCGAAATAACCCAGCTCGCGGGTGCCCATGTCTTCACGCATCTTGTTGAACGGGGCAAACTCAATGAAATCAGGCAATTCCACTAGTTCAATTCCTGCAGAATAGTGGAAAGGCGCGTTTCCGCATCCGTCACGACAACAAACTCAACACGGCGCGAGCGATCCGCATCTTCTTCGCCGTTGTTTTGCGTAATCAGCTGCGAAGAAGACAAACCATTGGCAGTGAGATGCTGACGCAACCAATTCTTCTCATGACTGACTGCCTGCAGATCCATTAAATAGCCCAGCGCCGAGCGAGTGCGCTCTTGCGAAAGCGCCATGTTGCGCATATAGGCTTCATCGTCAGTACTGGCCTGCGACCAGGAGCTGGAGGTATGGCCTTCAATGCGCACTTCCAGCACATCATCGCGGTACTGTTCGGACGTCAGAATGCCCAGATAGCGGGGAAAGAAGTCGCTGAGAATACTGGCGAATTGCGGTCGCAGGCTGGACTCGCCCTCTTCAAACAACAAATCGGTATTGGTGAAGCGCAAGCGCAGGTCTTCATCCAGCTGGGCACCCCAGCGCGGCAAATCAGTGGCGAATTCGGCTAACAGATCCTGATAGAGCTCTTCGCGCAGGTCCTCGTAAAGCACCACGACGCGCTCGATCTCCTCATTCTTGCGCTCGACAATGACCAAATACATGATGGCGATCAACAGGAACAACATCATCAGACCACTCATCAGGTCGCTGACCGCTATCCAGTGTTCCTCGGTATCCTGTTCGATCTCGCTGCCTAGCATGGCATTCGGGTTCTCAATTGGTGGCTTGCGATGACTTGCTGTTTTGCTGCTCGGCGATGGCCAGCACCTGTTTCAGGCGATCAGTCAGTGGCATGTAATCGTTAACGAATTTTTCCGACAAGGCTGTGAGCTGATAGCCAAATGTTTGTAGCGCCTGAGTGAGCTCTTTCTCCATCGACTCATCCAGTTTTTGCATATGTGCATCGGTCTTGTTGGTCATGGCTTCGACGTGCTCAGCCAGCCCGCTGTGTGCCTGCTTGACTGATTCGGCCAGTTCCCGGTTTACTTGTTCAACGGTCTGGGTAATGTCCTGGGCTGCCTGAGTGAGCACCGTAGTTAGAGACTGATTGTTATGCTCGATACTATCGCGCAGTTTGACAGTCAACTCAGTGACGTAGTCACTCAAAGCGGGCAAGCCTTCGGTAGCTTGGCCGACCAAACCCGACAAACCGGACAGATAGCCATCCAGGTTACTGGTTTGATGCTCAAGCCCCTTGAGCAGTTCGCCCAGGGAGGAAGCCACCTTGTTGAACTCCCGGGAGTGCTCAATCATTTGCTCGTAGGATTCCGAGGCCTGGCGCATCACGTCAATACTGGCTTGCTGGGCCTTGAGCATTTCGGCTAATTGTTCGGAATAGTTTTGCTGCCACTCGAGCAGTCGGCCGAGGGATTCATTAAACTCTTTGAAATTCTCACCATATTGCACTTCGATACGGCTATTGAATTCGCGCATGACGGTTTCGATGGCTTGCGTTAATGCATCGGTATTGGCACCCACCATTTGTTCACGGTAGGCGGTATTGGCAGCCAGCAAACTGGCCGAATCCGCCCGACTCTCCTCGCGCATTTGCGACAGATTGTCGTTGAGCTGCTCGATAGCGGTTTTCAGGTCGCCTACTGACGTTTGCTCGTTGTCAGTTTTTTTCGCTTGGCGGATGGACACCAGCGAATAGCGCAGGCGCAAGCTCAAGGCGCCAAGAATACCGACAATGGATGACCAGACGGCGACGCCCAGACCATCGATCATGGTCGGCACACTGGCCTCTATATCAGCACTGTCGAATTGCATCAGGCCAGAAGCGATACCGAGAAAGGTGCCAAAAATACCAAAACTGGTGAGGATTGACGGTGCGGTTTTCACCGTCTGCGCAGAATAGCTGGGGCCGTGGAAATAGAGAATCAGCACCAGCATTGCCAGTACTAACGCCCAGGTGATATTGGAAAGATCGCTGAATATGTCCATTAGGTCTTCAAAAACTGCAACAGGCATTGCCCGACAGGTGTGCATCGGTTACACCGCTTCGGGTTAGCGCGACGTGCGACGTATCTGGCAACTGCTGACAGCAGCGGCCAGGCTCCCTAGCTTAGTTATAAATTACAAGGAGTTATAGCACACATCTAACAAGCTGAGCGACCTGTATTCGCAAGCTCGTGACGGCTTGAACAGCAAGCCGCCACGAGTTCAGTATCATGCGATAGCTGTGCCTACTCGCCTTCGGGCTGCTTGCGAAACTCACCGTACAGCAACTCTTCAGTGAACTCTACACACTTGAATTCCAGCAGCTGGGCATTGTCATCAAGACGGCGATAAAGTGGGTAGCGAATCGTCCAGGGACGGGTATAGGTGTTGCCGTCTTCCATGGTGGCTTCGTACATCAGGACATTGGGCCCCATATGGGTATAGCGTTCGGTGACTCGCAAGTCTTCGGTATGGTGATTGCCAGCATGATCAAACCAGGTATCTGGCACCTGATCGGTGACGTCGATCACCAGGGTATCGCCTTCCAGGCGCCCCAATGAGTGCCCCATCCACGAATAAATAGGCGCCTCGAAATCAGGCTGGTCCATATATACAATGCGGCTGGCACTGGCAAATTCGTAGGCGAAAATCGTGTGCTCTGGCGATTGCACGATCTGGAACGGGAATGGCATGTAATTGGCACGCGGAATGCCCGGCATATAACACTTAACGACCGGGTCCTGCGCTAACCAATCGGCTTTATTGGCCTGTTGCTGGGCCCGCGCTTCTGCGGTGTAGGGGATTTCGCCACCGACGACAATTCCCACGCTGGCGGGTGAGGCGCCAAATGCGCCCAATTCCGGCGACGGCGGAAAATCAGCAGCGCTGGGTTCAATATTCCAGTGCGAATTGCCCAGTGCCTGCCAAAGGCCGTTAAAATCAGGATCGCCATTAGCTAATCTGGGGATGGCGTCCGCCTCGGCGGCCATAAGTGAGCTGCCGGACAGCAGCAATGACAGACTCAGCGTACTGAGAAGGCTCAACTGGCGCAGGCGTGAAAGGGCAAATCTTGAGAAGGAAAACAGCATGTCAGGGCATCTCCATTATTATCATTGTTATAGTCAGCAGTGCCGCTTGGCAGTTTAGCACAGCCAAATCAAGGCACTCATTGATTCTGGGGACACTCTGGATTAGTCTGCAGCCCGCCAACGCTACTGACAAGTAAAATCATGGAAATTCGTCGAGAAATTCATCTTGGTGACCTGCATATCCGGTTTAACTGGCTAATTGCAGGCTGTGTGCTGATGACAGTCATGGGATTGGGCCGTCTCGGCATCTGGCAGCTGGACCGGGCCGCCGAACAAGTCGAAGCCCAGCGTGCGCTGGATGCACGCCTGCAAGACAATGCCCCGGCCATCGAATCATTGACGCCAGCGCAGCTGCAGCGCAGCAACCCGGACTTGCAGAACCTGCACGTGTCGCTGAGCGGTGAATACCTGAACGAACGCACTATTCTTGTGTTGGCCGAGTTTTTCGACAGCCAGATCGGCTACGGCGTGGTAACCCCTTTCCGCCTGGCCAGCAACGGTGAACTGGTGCTGGTGAGTCGTGGCTGGACTACCGGTATCTTGCCGCCCGATACCCCACCCTACCTGAACCCCGTTGAAGGTCCGGTCGTCATTACGGGCCAGATCCATGTGCGCCCGGAAGATGCCAGGGTCATCAGTAGCGAAATTGACCCCAGTGAATGGCCACTGCGGATTCGCACGCTGGAGATCGACATTATTTCGGATATTCTGGCGCAGCCGCTGTTTCCTTATGAAGTCAGGCTCACCGCCGACCAACCTGGCACACTGGTGCGCCATTGGCCCGCCGTCAATATCGATGTGAACCAGAATTTATTCTATGCAGTTCAATGGTTTAGCTTCGCGTTTGTCGTTTTGATCATCGCCCTGTTTGCCAGCAGCAACCTCTGGCAGATAATGCGCGAAGACGGCCGTAAGCCCTGATTCCAGCGCCGGGCTGACAACTGAAGGAATCAGTTAGTGATTTCAGTGGTTTTCTTCCATAACTGATGGATTCTGAACAATTTCTCGCGATTCGGTAACCTTTCGAACGTACAAACGTTTAATCAAAAGTGCTAATGTTCAAGCCATCAAGTCATAGCGTGCATGGCGCTTGCTCGAATAACCAATAAGCACTCATTTCAGTCCCGTTAATCATCACAGGAGTATCGCTCGAATGCGAGTTCTCACCACCATCACCCGCAATGCCCTGCTCGGCAGTTTGGCCCTTGGCGGCAGTCTGTCATTCTCCAGCGCAGCGCTGGCCCAACAAACCGATGTGACTTTCCACAAAGACATCGAACCTATCATGCAGCGTAGTTGCCAGAACTGTCACCGTGATGGCGGCGCCGGACCTATGCCACTGGTTACCTATGATCAAGTTGCGCCATTTGCCGGCTTGATCGAATACAAGACCCAATTACGCGACCGCGCTGGCGCCATGCCACCGTGGTACATGGAAAAAGACATCGGTATTCAGGACTACAAGAACGACCCGTCACTGACTGATGAAGAATTGGACAAGATCTCTGTGTGGGCACGCTCAGGCACTCCCAAGGGTGACATCGCCGATGCCCCGGAGCCGCTGGTGTTTGACGACAGCGTCAAATGGCGCGCCGGGCAGCCAGATCTGATTATCGTTTCCGAGCCAGTGACCAAACTGGCCGGCACACCGGACTGGTGGGGCGAAATTCCATCTATCCCGACCGGCCTGACTGAAGACCGTTACGTGAAATCCGTTGAAGTCGTTGAGGTCAACGATGTACCCGCTGCCGGCAGCGGCCGCGAGACAGTCGGTGGCAAGTACATCTTCCACCACATGATCTGGGCCACCGCCATGTTGGACGAGGAAGGCAACCGTGACGGAATTGCCATTCCCTGGCCGGTCCATGAAGTCGGTCGTAATGCCGATATCTTCGACGAAGACGCGGGTCGTTTGTTACGCGCCGGTTCTTACCTCGTCTCAGACTCTGTGCACTTGCATTCCAATGGCCGTGATACCACCGGTCATCTGGAAATCGGTTTTCGTTTTCACGATGAAGACTACGAACCCGAATACCAAAACGCATTTATCGGACTGGGCAACGGTGTCGATATCAGCATCGCCGGTAACGAAACTGACCAGGAACTGCACGCCTATACCGTGCTGGAAAAGCCCACCAAGATCATCACGTTCGAACCACACTTGCACGCCCCTGGTGAACGCATGTGTCTCGAGGCGATCTGGGGTTACACAGTGGAGACTCTCTCCTGTGTCGGCTATGACCATAACTGGGTACGTGGCTACCCTTATGCCGATCACGCCGCACCGTTATTGCCCGCTGGCACAATCTTGCATATCACCGGTTATATGAACAATACCGAAACCAACCCCAACGTGCCTGATCCACGCAACTGGCAGGGTTCCGGCAATCGCTCAGTCACCAATATGTTCATTGATCTGGGTATACGCGCCACCATGACTGAAGAACAATTCTTCGAAGCCATGGAAGAGCGTCGTCAGGCGTTGAATCTTGGCCCGAATGATCACGTTATCGGTTGCCCGCTTTGCGGCGCACCACTGGTAGCACCCATCGCTGATGAAAACGAAGAAGAAATAGCTGCAAGCGACTAGGATTTATGACATGAAAGCATCAACAATACTGTGTGCCCGTGGAGTGGTTGCGACCGCTCTGTCTTTAACACTGCTGCTAGGCGCGAGCCTGGTGTCAGCACAAACTTATCGTCAGGGTCAGCACGTCGAACCCGCCTATGAAGGTTGGCGCGAAAACCCTGACGGCACTTTCTCGTTCATGTTTGGTTACATGAATGAAAACTGGGAAGAACAACCTTTCGTCCCGGTTGGCGACGACAACTTTTTCTCGCCCGGTGAAGCCGACCGCGGTCAGCCCACCAAGTTTCTCCCGCGTCGCAATCGCTTCAATTTTGAAGTGGTAGTACCGGCAGACTGGGGCGACAAGGAATTGGTCTGGACGTTGAACGTGAATGGTGTTGAGCGTAAAGCCTACGCCACTCTGCGTCAGGACTATCTGGTAGATAACATGGTGATCGCCTCGGAAACAGGATCACTCGGCGCCGGCACCAGCAGCCCGGAATCACGTGCCAATATTCCCCCTGTGGTTACAGTGCAAGGCGATCGCGTGCGTACTGCACGCGTTGGCGAACCCATCACATTGCGTACCAATGTGTGGGATGACGGCCTACCTGATGCTGACCGGGAACCAAAGATATCCGAAGAAGACTTGATGCGCCGCATGCTTGATGCCCCGTCGCGCGTTACTGTCGGTAAGACCAACGGCCTGTTCCTGTCGTGGAATATTTATCGCGGCGACGGCAACGTCACTATCGACCCACCACTGCCAAAGCCATGGGAAGACACACGCACGTCAGCCAATTCACCCTGGGGGCCCTTGTGGTTGCCGCCGGAACTTCCGGAAGATGGCACGATTGAAGTGACTGCAACATTTGATAAACCAGGCACTTATGTCTTGTGGGGCCGCGCTGATGATGGCGGCTTGTATCACGATGCCTACGTGACTGTGCATGTCAGCGAGTAGTCGCAACAAGTGACTGTTCACGAGTAATCAAGGGCGGTTTTTAACCGCCCTTTTTTATGGCAGCAGAAAGCCAAAAAGGCGAGTAATCAGCAAAGCAAAACAGTTGCGAGACTCAGACGGAGTCCGGGTGTAAAACGATGGCGAAGCTACTGGTTATCGTTGTCGAGATTGATGGTAAACGGCGGGTCGTAACGCTGTGGTTCACGATTGATGATGATCTGGGTCGGCGGTGGCGCTACTTCACGCACCCCGGGTTCCAAACCGTTTTGAATACGCAACCTTTCTTCTTCTGCAGCCCGAATAGCCGAAGGCAGTTCCGCATTGGCACCGAAGGCAAAACTGAAGCTACCACGCACTAATTCATCATTGGCCGCCAGAATGGCCCAGTCAGCGGTGTAGTAAGTTGCATCTTGCAAGCTGGGTAGTTGCCAAACAAATTCCTGATCAGCCATAGGGTTGTAGCGAAAGTCGATATCCACCCAATCCCGCTGCGCTGTGTGCAATGTCAGTTTGACCAAGCGCACATTACTGGGAAACAGCAGCTGTAATTCGTTGGGAGGCTCGGGAAGAATGGCGTCATTGGGAGGCTGTGTCGCGGTTTGGGATGCGATTGCTGCGCCGTCGTGTGAATACGCCACTTGATGACCGGCATGTTGACCATAGGCAGTTGCAGTAAGCAAACTACTCGTCAAAAAACCACCTGTCAGCAAGGTTGTCAGAGCTAACCGGGAAACCATCGCAGAAGCACCGTATAATCGTAAATTCACGACACTTAGCTTAGCACGGAAAAGGCCGGCGACAAATTACCTGACCCCGATTTTTGTCGTCTTGATCGATGCCAAACAGACTGCGCGAATACAGGACAAGGAAACCACAATGACAGGCACGAGCATGGAGCAACTACTGCAAGAATTAATGCAGTCCGCTGACAACACAACGACGATGACCGAGGACTGGTCACAAGGTCGCTCCGCTTTCGGCGGTATTTCCACAGCATTGGCAGTCACCGGCATCCGCAAACAACTGCAAGACGAACCGCCGATGCGCTCTTTGCTGGTGTCATTTATTGGCCCTATTGGTCCCGGTCCTGTCACTGTCGATGCCACCATTCAACGGCAGGGCAAGAATGTCACTCAGGCACAAGCTAGCGTGATCAGCGATGGCAAGGTGTGTCTGCAAGCTATGGGTATCTTTGGCCAATCACGCCCTGGTAAAGTCTCCGCAACCGCACCTGGCATTGAACCAATCAGTCGCGAGCGCGGCCTGGATTTCTCGGCTCACCGCAAGCGCCTGCCTGCCTTTTTGGAAAAGTTTGAAGGATACTGGATGACCGACGCCCTGCCCTTTTCCGGCAACACTGATCGGCACCTGAATATCTGGGCCAGGCACCGGCAAGACCCGGTCAGCTTCCCGGTCGAAAAGCTCGTAGCGATTGCCGATGTGCCACCACCGGTTGTGCTGTCATGGTTTGAGACGCCACCAGTGCCCGCCAGTTCATTGACCTGGGCACTGGAGTTCGTCAAACCCCCGGCAGAGATTCACAGCGAATGGTTTTATCTGGATTATGAAATGGAAGCTGCAGCCGATGGTTATTCGCAACAGTCCGGGCGCATCTATTCAGAGGATGGCGAATTGTGCGCCCTCTCCCGGCAATGCATGGTTTACTTCGGCTAGATCAGTTATTTGCAGGTCTGATTCTTCCAGCGTTGCTACTTGAAAGTAAAACCCTGGCTGGCAAGAAAGTCGCGCATGTGCGGCCGGGCTTTTTCAGAGAGCAACGTCGCCACTTGTTCTGACCAACTAATGCCATGACCACCACCGGTGCGAGTTTGGTAGTATTCACGAACTGTCTCATCATAAGCTGCGATTGTTTCCGCATCCCCACTTTCGTCGTAGACGTTTTCCTTGACGATCACCGAGGCTGGCAGGCGCGGCTTGATCTCCGGATCCTGATCCGGATAACCAAGACACAAGCCGAAGACTGGATACACTCCGCGCGGCAGTTCCAATAATTCAGAAACTTCGGCAGGGTTGTTGCGAATGCCACCGATATAGCAAATGCCCAGCCCTGCTGACTCGGCTGCGGTAACCATCGACTGCGCCATTAGTGCCACATCAACGGTGGCGATAATGAAGTGTTCGGTATAGTCGCCTTCAAACTCTTTACCATACAAACGGCAATAATTTCCGGGCCGCTTGAGGTCGGCACAGAACACCATGAATTCAGCTGCTGTTTCTACGTACTTTTGATTACCAGCCAGCTCAGCAATTTTGGCGCGCTTGGCTGAATCAGTAACACGAATAATGGTACTGCCCTGAAGAAAACTGGAAGTGGCGGCGGCCTGGCCTGCAGCAACGAGGTCAGCAAAAAGCGCTTGTGTAACAGGCTGATCCGTAAATTTGCGAATACTGCGATGAGACTTCAGCAGGTCGATTACTGAATGCATGCGAGAATTTCCTCGGGCAAAGAATTTATTGGTCTGTGTAACTCAGATTGTCGAGAAACGCGGGGACGAAATCATTAGCAACATTGGACTCGGCATTGAGCAGTACCACCATGCCAATATTGGCTTCGGGAACAAAGACCATTTCAGAGCGGTAACCACGTACTCCACCGCCATGATGAATAGCGCGCAAGCCTTTGTAATCGAGCACGCGCCAGCCGAGCGCGTAGTAGGCTTTTTCCAGCCCTTGCCAGCGATTGAAGTAATTGCCGTACGGGGTCTCAACCACCGGACGCTGAATCTCAAACAATGTCTCTGGCGGCAAGACATCAGGGAACGCACCCAAATTGGCCCGCAGCCAAAGGGTCATGTCATACACACTGGCGTTAATACCAGCAGCTGGAGCAGTGGTATAGTAAGCCGGATTAGTCGTGGTAGGACGCCAACCATTTCTGGATTTACGATGCGGAGACGTGGCAGTTTTATTATTCGAGTAGGCCTCGAAACCGACACTGGCAGTCATCATGCCTAGCGGTTCAAACAACTCATGCTCAATGAATCGCGCGTAACTATCGCCAGTTTTTTCTTCGACAACATCGGCGATCAGTGAGAACACAACATTTTGGTAACCGTAGCAGTCACCCGGATCACACACTCGAGGGATTTTCGCAAACTGCTGTTTGATTTTGTCGTAACTGACACCGGCATCAAGCATGTTGGAATAGGAGTGCGGCATCAGCCCCGTTGAGTGGCTGGCAACATGGCGCAAGGTAATCGCATTCGAATTGCTCTGCGGGCCAATCTGCAAAGCAGGAAATAATTCTGCCAGCGGCGAATCCCAGGACTGCAGCTGCTGATCAACAATCAAGGTCGCCGCAGTACCTGCGAAGGTTTTTGACATGGACGCAATGCGAAATACAGAATCGACAGCAATCGGGCTGCGCGCCGACGTGTTTTTGACTCCCCAGGTGTCGAGATGAACAATACCGTCTCGTGTCACGATTGCTACCGCCGCTCCGGGGATCTTTCTTTCATCAGTGGCAGCCTTGAGCCAGCTCAAAAATGGCTCAAAGTCGTAATTGTAGTAATCAGCTTCGCCCTCACCAGCGGCAAAGGCCGGGCTGTGAACAGCCAGCAATGCAGTAATTAAAGCCGCCAGAAAACGCTTACTGATTCGACGGGCGGAAGGCATGAGGGTCATTGTCTTATTATTCGGTGGTAGTGCGTAAATTGATGGCCTGACGAGAAGCCTGCTTGTTCCTGTTCGGGCGCTAGCGGTTTGACTGCGACAATCAATTCCGCGTCGTTGCTAATGCTGCAACGAATTATTCCGTCCGCGCCGCGGCCTGCAAAAACTATCATGACGCGTTCTATTGTGGAAGTCTCATTTCCGCAGGCAAAAAAAAGGCCGACTTAACGAGTAGTTAATCGGCCAAAGGGGGGCACATTTTAGTATTTAGCCGTCACCGGGGATGAAGGCGAGGATTGCTGCTTATGCCGGCACGAAGAGCAACAGGCTACGCCCTTCACGAATTACCGAGATTGCTGTCAAGCGTTCAGCGCCTTCAACTGCAGCATTGAACGCCGCCAGATCGGCCACTGAACGGCGATTGACTTCGACAATGACATCGCCTGGACGCAAACCGGCGGCAGCTGCGCGACTGCGTGCCTGGACATCAACAACCAATACACCTTCATCCGCCAACTCAAGGTCTGCGGCGCTCAGATCCCTCAGTTGGGCGCCGCGATAGACTGAACTTTGCGCCGAGCGCCCTTCGCTGTCAGCCACCTGCCCCTCAGGGCCGCCAATAATGGCATTCAGAGTCATTGCTTCACCGTTGCGATACAGTCGCAGAGCAACTTCTTCGCCGCGGCGCATGAGGCCCACCATATTGCGTAATTCCCGGCTGCCAGTTACAGCCTCATCACCTAGCGACACAATCACATCAGAGACTTCAATACCGGCAGATTCTGCTGCACTTCCCGGCATGACGCTGGTGACCAACGCGCCTTGGGCCATATCCAACTCCAATGCTTCGGCGACATCAGGTGTCACATCAGCAATGGTGACGCCAAGCAGTCCACGCCGTACTTCGCCATCGCGCTCCAGATGGCCAATAACCGCAGTTACCATATCCACAGGGACTGCGAAGCCGACACCGTTACTACCACCTGAACCACTGATAATGGCGGTATTGATGCCGACCAGATTGCCTTCCAGATCGACTAACGCCCCACCGCTGTTACCCATATTGATAGCAGCATCAGTCTGAATGAAATCTTCATAGTGCTCGTTGTTCAGACCGGCTCGCCCCAGCGCACTGACAATGCCCGAGGTCACGGTTTGGCCAATGCCGAATGGATTGCCAATGGCAACCACATAATCACCCACATCGACAGTCTCTATAGCAGCAAAAGAGAGCTCGGTTAGCTGATCGGCCGGCACTTGCACCAGGGCGATGTCAGTATTGGGGTCACTACCCAACAGCTCGCCTTCCAGAGTGCGACCATCGTTGAGCTGCACGCTGATCGAAGCAGCATCGGCGATTACGTGGTGATTGGTCACGACATATCCATTGGCAGCGTCGATAATGACGCCAGAACCGGCTCCGGTTGCATATTGCTGACGGCCCTGATTGGGCTGTGGCTGACCGTCGGGCAAGAAGCGACGCAGCTCATCAGGAATCTGACCACCAAATGAAAAGGGGGACCCGGTCGGCATCGCTTTGCTGACTCTGATGCTGACTACAGCGGGGGTAACTTTCTCCAGCATCGGCGCCAGAGTAGGAATCCCCTGCTGCTTGGCGGCTTCACTGATAGCTGACACGGGCACGGCCAACACCAGCAGTAATGCGGCTATAACGGGTCGTATTGAGAGAATATTGTGCATGACTACCTCCTGCGATTAACTCAATAAATCGTGGTGTGCTTTCACCACGCGCTGTTAAACGTTTAGAAGGAAGATAGGTTCGAAGGGGCGTAAATACCTGAAATTGCAGTGAACTTAATATCCAGAAATCCTGCAGATTGCGGAATCAGGCTTTGTCTTTGACGCGCAGGGGGTAAACTACAAATCAACTCAGACAAGATGCTGCTAGCTCTGCAACCTTTTACCGTATCAGGCGTCTTATTAACTGAGAACACTTGAAAACAGCTGCCTAGTACCTAGATAAATGAACAAGACAGCGGTATTAGCTTGATTTGGGGGCCAAATGGAAATTTTGACCGAGAACACGCAAAACAGTCACATCGCAGCCAAGGGCACCGAAACGTCCGTAAAATCTCGTCAGCCAGGATTGAGCGACACGTTTATCGTGGCGCCCTGGCGCGTTGAACCACAACTGAACACCCTGAGCCACACCCAGCATCAGGAAACCCGGCATCTGGAGCCGCGCCTGATGCGCTTGCTGTGCTATCTGGCGGCGAATGGCGAGGCCGTGCTTAGCCGCGATGAGCTGGTACAGGAATTGTGGCCCAAAGTGATTGTGAACGAAAATTCCCTGACCCGCGCCGTGTCGGAATTGCGCAAGCAACTCGACTCCGCCGAGGCCGCCGGAAGCC
Organism: uncultured Gammaproteobacteria bacterium; assembly: GCA_913060975.1. Taxonomy (GTDB): domain Bacteria; phylum Pseudomonadota; class Gammaproteobacteria; order Pseudomonadales; family Pseudohongiellaceae; genus UBA9145. The sequence goes on along the minus strand of CAJXVC010000006.1, from coordinate 205,510 downwards.
AGTTTATCCAGACGATTCCCAAACGCGGCTACCGACTCTGCAAGCCTGTGCAGAATCCGGCTGCTGTAGCTATCGGCGCAGCAGATCAGGCCGATCAGCAAGGGCCTCTACAGCACCGCGAGTCAACGACGGCCGCGACCAGCTCTGTGACCCGCGATTGGCGCATTCAGGCCGGCATGGTTGCTGCCTGCCTGACATTAGTGGTGGGGCTTTGGAATCCAGCTGGCTCAGCAATTCCAACCAGCGGCCAGGAGTCTGCACTTGCGCCCGTCGCGCTAGCGTCAAATCCAGCACAAGCGACTGGCCAATCACAAGCATCGATCCCGGCGCCAAGCCCGTTGTCTGATCAGATAGTGCCGAGCCCATCCTGGCCCAATAAAAACCAGATTGCCCTCAGCGCCAACACTGAAGACAGCCGCAAATTCGCCGGCATCGACACCCCGGTTATGTCAGCAGACAAGGAACGCTTTGCGTATATCAAACGCGACTTGACCGGCTCGACTGTGTATGTCGGCAGCACGAATGAAGAGACCGCGCCGGTGGCGGTGTTTAATTGTGCCCGCTATCTGAGCAATCTGACCTGGTCACCATTGGGCAATAGCCTGCTGTTTGCCAGTCACGCGGATATGACACCGGCGGCGATGTTTGGCAACGCAGTAGCTAACAACGCAACACTGCTGAGTCTTGATCTGGATACTATGGAGGTCAGCGAGTTGATCGAACAGGCTCCGGCTAACGAAACTGAAAGCAGCCCGACGGTAAATCTTACCTGGCTGCAACCGGCAGCGTTTACGCCATCGAAGCACTCATCGGGCCTACCAGGGTAGACAGGAACGCCGTTAGCAGCAGAATCAGCGTGGCCATCAGCATTTCCATTTTGATGGCGCGCCGCAATGCTATGTTCGTGCCAGGCTGAAGCAGCTTGGGAACCAGTACAAAGCGATTGAGGGCCGCCAGGCCCAGCAGAATTCCCACCAGGCCTATTTTTATCGCCAACGCTTGCCCGTAGGACGTAGTTAGCAATTGCAACGGGGAGTTCAACAGCGCAATCAACAAACCAATGCCTGATGCCAGCAAGACTGCCACGATGACCATGGCTTGATCGCCAAAGCGCCGCATGAGAAGCGGCAAGGAATCCGCTGATTGCCATCGGCACAAAAGCAACAAAGGCAACAAGGCGCCGACCCAGAGCGCGAACGCCAAACTGTGCAGGGTAATAGCAAGCTGGGCCAGCGCTCCGTGCACAGATACGTGGCCTATTAAGCGAAAACTGACGGCGATTATTAGTAGCGCCAGAAAAGCCGGGCGTAAGATCCAGAGCCGAAACTGCATTGACGGTGTCGCAGAGAGCGATTGACTCCGCCACAGCGCGAATGCAAGAGTGGTGATAAGCACTGCGAAGCCGAGCAAGCGCAACAACGTACTATCGCCCTGCGCCGTATCCAGAAGTATGGTTGCCATGGTCCAATCGAACATGCCAGCCAGTCCCTGACTGTTAATCATGCCAACCTGAATGAGGAAGTTGACCAGTACCGCTTGAAAACCGATCAAAGCGGCGACCAAACCATAGCTCAACAGGAAGCGAAGCATGCGGCGACTGCCGTCGTAATAAAAACCCAGCACCAAGCCGCAGCCAGCCGTACCCGCCAGACCAACATAGGTAAAGAATTTACAGGCCAGAACGGCCAGTTCCCAGGGGCTTGCTTGCATCAATGGAAGAGACTACCGAAAGAATTTACCAGACCAGTTTGTCAGGACAGGGGATCGCCTAAGTCACACTGCAGTGAATAAAAAAGTGCTTTAGCGATGCAGCCAAGTAAAAGCGCACTGGCCAGACTGCTCTTCAATCCGACCAGCGCAACCTCGTTGTTAATCAGCCGCGCTATTGGCAGCTGGATCAACCTTGAAAGAAAACGAATTGGTAACCGTGTGGCCGTCGGCACCAATGACAGCCCAATTTACTGTGAAATCACCGGGGTGCATGCCCGGTGTGGCAATCGTGTAATTAGCCACCGCATCGCCGCCTGGCTTGAAATTAGTCGGCATGGCGTGTCCTGCCATGGTCAGTTCCAGCTTCACCAGGCGTACAGGGCCTGTGAATACCAGTTCGATGGAACCTGGTATGGCGGCAACCGTAGCACCGTCAGCCGGCGTAGATTCTTTCAAACCGGTATGGGCGTGCGCGGACAAACTGGCGAATACCAGTACCACCGAAGCGGCCAGTCTAATCAGGTTCCTGCGCTGGGCAAAATTCAATATTGAGTCCATAGTGCTGCTCTTCATACGCTCTCCTTCCAAAATCCCTGTAAATGCTTGTTACGGTTGATTATCTCAATCCAGAGACCTCGCTGCCATCATTGTTGCGTTTTTGACTGCGTCATATTGTCACAGTCCAGCTGAACAACGGGTGAAATTTCTCCCCGAGAGCCATTCGAAAAAGTCTGAACTGCAGGCGGCATCAGGGTTTGCGCTCAAACACGTGGGTCAAAGGCGATAAGGTGATCTCATCGATGACCGCGTCGGCACGAGCCTCCAGTACAGACATGATGGCCTGCGCAACATCTTCTGGCTGTAGTGCATGCTCGGCTGCGGGTCCGGGCTGATAGTACAGCTCATCGAAAAACGCCGTGCGCGTCGCGCCGGGATTGACAATACTGACTCTGACGCCGGACTTACCGCATTCAGCACGCAGGGCCTGAGCAAAACCACGCAATGCAAATTTGGAGGCACAATAGACACTGCCCTGCCGGCTACCGTGCAAGGCCGCCTCTGAGCCAGTAAAAATAATATTGCCTGAGCGCTGCTTTTTGAAATGCGGCAGGAAAGCCTTGGTCACAATACTGTGACTGACGAAGTTCACGTCCATCGTTACCCGGATATCGTCATAGGACAGTTGTTCCAGATAGCCCATCTTGCCGACGCCGGCATTGTTGATCAACGCTCGTACCGGCTCATCCAATACGTCAACCATATCGGTCAAGGTGGCGGTCAGTGCCACGATGTCGGAAAAATCCACCGACTCGAAACGAAAATTCTCGTGCTCGGCAATCGGGTCATCAAAATGTCGGCTCAGCGCCAACACCCGGTAATCGTGAGCCAATAGCATCTTTACCAGCGCCAGGCCAATTCCGGATGAAGCACCTGTTACCACGACCAGCTTGGGATCAACGACTGCCATTATGCTATGTCCTCAGAAGCGCAGCGGTAATATTGCCGCGCCTCGACGTAGGAAAGCAATCGGCTTTCCAGTTTGTGCAACAGCTCGTCGCCTGCGCCGCGCAAACTCAGCAACCCATCGGAAACCACAACAGGCTGTGCAAACAAGGCTTCGTCCGGATAAAGCTCGGCAATCTTCTTGTGATAGTCCCTGGGCATACGAAATTCGCCAATACTCACTGAGTGTAATTTATCGGTATCGAGTACTGTAAAAACGCGTTCAAACAAGGCGTAGTAGTCTTGCTCGACAGCAGGTTCTGAGATGACCGGTTCGAATCGCAACGCGACGGACCAACCCGCTGCTTGCAGTTTTGCAGCGGCCTCAAGACGTTTACTTAAGTCAGGTACGCGATGCTCATAGCGATTTCCAGCTTGTTCGCTAGAAAAACTCATGGCGATAACACAATTGCTCAGCGGCTCCATCTCCAGTAATGCACGCACTTGCGTGCTTTTGGTCCGAATCTCCAAAGTGGCCTGAGGTAATTCACGAAACATGGGCAGGAAAAATTGCGTAAAGCGGCTCACCGGCTCCAGCGCCAGACTGTCACAATCATAGCCACTGTAGAAAACACAGCGCCCCTCTTGTGCGGCGATTGTCTTTTGCAAATCAGCAGAAAAATCTTCGTAATTCACGAACAACACATAGTGAGCAGAGCGATACATGCCTTGCAGAAAACAGTAGCGGCAGTCATACAAACAATTGAGCATGTGCGAAAAATAAAAACTGGCCCCTGCTGCAAACCCATAACCGGCTGGCGCAGGCAATACGCAGGGCCCGTGTTTCTCTGCCAGTATCAATGCGGGATTTTGCTTTTGCACACGAAAGTTTTGTCCGGCCCGATTGAACACCTCCCCGTAACGCGCACAGGGAATAACCGGCAGGCCTGGATAACGTGCCAGTATTTGTTGCACGCGCTCCGTGCCGTGAACGGCTTCTTCCACATAAATCGCCGAGAACATCAGGAGAACTCCTCGGGCTTGTCAGGCTGCGCTACCGGGGTTTGTTCCACACAACGGACCACTGCGCGCAATAATTCCTTGCCACTACCAACAGGCGTTGCTGCCAGGGCTAGCAATGCCTCGTCCAGACCCAGTGCTGCTCCGCGCTGGCACAGACGGCGCAATTGGTGCTGCTCGCTTACCGTCAGATGGCCAACCTGGCGCAGACTTTGCCAACTGACAGGTTCCGCATGATATCTGTGATGATGTGAAACTAATGCCTGCAGTTGTGTAACCAGCTGCGCAAACCCCTCCAGCTGTCCAGCAAGTACGGCTTCGATACGGGCTTTGTTGACTGTGCCGGTATCGTTTTCTGCATTGTCTGACACTACCTTGAACAATTGCACCAAATCCAGCGTCGAATAGCGGCTGGCAGCCTGCCAAAAGCCACTGCCCTCCATGTCATAGGCCAGGTCTTCCGCATAAATGCTTTCCGGCTGATCGACAGTCTTGAGCACAGCCATGTTTTGTCCGCACGATATCGGTGTGGGGTAATACGCTGCCTCCGTACCGGCATCGATAATCTTGCTGATTAACAGGCCACTGCCCAGATCCAGACTGCCGTGACCTGCAATACCAAAATTGACAAAGCCCGGAGCAACGGTCTGAGCGGCTAACAGACCTGAAATGTACCCCACTGCCGCCGCGGCATTGGTTTTGCCCATGCCACTGACAATCAACCGCTTGCCGTGATCATCAGCATAGTGCGGCAACGCAGAAGACTTGACCGACTTGAAGTGAAAATGATCTATCAATGGCCGCGCTTCCAAAGAATGGGCAACCACAATAACCAAAGTCACGTCTTGAGTTGCCATTAGCAATTACTCGCGTAGACGTGCAGTTCATGCTTGTGCATCAGCGCAGCCACCAGTTGCTTTACTTCTTCATTATCATGTTTTCTGGCGCCGTGCAGAAGTATCTGACATTTCTCGGTCAGGGTCTGTTTACTCGCCATAATTTGCTCGTCTGACAACTCATGGTTGTCCAGCAATTTATCCAGCGCATGAGCTTGAAAGCGGTCCATGCCCCAGTATTTGCGTGACAACTGATCGGCATGACCGCCATGCTTGCGCAGCAAGGGTTCTTCGATAAACAGCACCGGATAGTGAGCACAAATCCGCAACCACAAATCATAGTCTTCACAGGCCGGGAGTAATTCATCAAAACCGCCCACTTCTGCCAACAAGCTACGTTGCAGTAACACCGCCGAAGGCGACACGGCACAGTGTGGCAAGCATTGCTTGAATATATCGCCACCAGCCTTGCTATGTTTGCGCTTCTGCTTGACCCGACGACCCCGGCGGACCCAGATTTCGTTGCAGTGCACAAGGCGATAATCCGGGTTGTTTTGCCAGGCGATAATCTGTTGTTCCAGTTTTTCAGGGAACCACTCATCATCTGAATCGAGAAAGGCCAACCAACTACTTTGGGTTGCTCGCACGCCGGCATTGCGTGCTGCACTCACGCCGCGATTGGCCTGCTGGACCAACGTCACTTCGGGAAATTCCGCTGCGAGCATGGCCGCAGTGCCATCATCAGAACCGTCATCGACAACACAGATTTCTTCCGCTTGATAAGTTTGTTGCAGCACAGAGTCCAGCGCCCGGCGCAGCAGGTGACAGCGGTTAAAAGTTGGAATAATGACAGCAATGCCTGGTTCGCTCATAGATTAAGTTACAACGTTAAGTACAGGATGAGTTTACAGCGTGGCCTGACTGACAGCCTCGGCAGTCTGAACACTTGAAAAATAAAATGGGAACCGCAGTTCCCATTTTCGTCGTGCAAGTACGTGCTTAAGTTTACTGTTGATACTTGGCCAGTTCCTTTCTGGCGACAACCCGGCGATGCACTTCATCCGGCCCATCCGCCAAACGCAACGTGCGTTGGCCAGTCCACAGCGCCGCCAAGGGAAAGTCCTGACTCACTCCCGCTGCACCGTGCATTTGAATCGCCCTGTCAATTACCCGCAGTGACATGTTCGGCACTGCCACCTTGATCTGCGAGATCGCATCCCGTGCCGCTTTGTTGCCCAAGGTATCCATCAGCCAGGCAGTGCGATAAGTGAGCAATCGACACATCTCGATTTCAATACGGCTATCAGCGATCACGTCATAGTTGCCACCCAATTCCGCCAGTGGTTTACCAAAGGCTTCCCGGCTCAGCGATCGCTCGCACATCAGCTCAAGTGCTTTTTCAGCGGCGCCGATCGAACGCATACAATGGTGGATTCGGCCTGGTCCCAGGCGGCCCTGGGAAATTTCAAATCCCCGGCCACGCCCCAGAATGATATTGCTTTGCGGAACACGCACATTGTGAAACTTGATATGCATGTGCCCATGCGGTGCATCATCACGACCAAACACTTCCATTGGCCGCACAACTTCAACACCTTCAGTATCCATGGGCACGAGAATTTGCGACTGGCGATTGTGTTTCGGCGCATCCGGATCAGTAATGACCATGACGATCATGATCTTGCAACGCGCATCACCAGCTCCGGAGATATAAAATTTTTCGCCGTTGATTACCCACTCATCACCATCCAGTACTGCACTGGTGCAGATGTTAGTGGCGTCTGACGATGCCACGCCCGGCTCAGTCATGGCAAACGCCGAGCGAATCTCACCAGCCAGCAGAGGCTCCAGCCATTGCTTCTTTTGTGCATCGGAACCGTAGCGTTCAAGCACTTCCATGTTGCCAGTATCCGGTGCGCTGCAATTCATGGATTCAGATGCCAATCGACTACGGCCCATTATTTCTGCCAGGTGGGCATATTCCAGATTGGTAATTCCGGCACCACCCTGACTCTCGGGTAGAAAGAAATTCCATAATCCCTGCGCCCGGGCTTCGTCTTTCAAGCCATTGAGAATCTCTTCCTGACGAGGTGTGTGCGACCAACGATCGCCCACTGACACTTCATGGTGATACTCTTGCTCGAGCGGTTCGACTTTTTCTTTGACAAAAGCGCGCAGCTTTTCGCGCACTGCCACCATCTCTTCCGATAGTCCCAAATTCATGATTCGTTAGCTCTCCTGATTGTCGGACAGTCAGCTATTAGCTGGCGATTGTACCGCCACCATCAATAACCAAAGTTTGACCTGTGATGAATGTGCCGGCAGCAGAGGCCAGATAAACAGCCGCACCGGCGATCTCGTCTGGCTCACCAATGCGCCGCAGCGGATACTTGGCAACAGTCGCTTTATAGATATCCGGATTTTCCCAAAGCGCCTTGGCGAAATCGGTACGGATTAGCCCCGGGGCAATGCAATTAACGCGTATATTTTTTGGGCCCCATTCGACTGCCAGATTACGGGCAATCTGCATATCAGCCGCTTTGGAAATTGCATAGGCACCCAGAGCATCTGTGCCTTTCAGGCCGCCAATGGAGGACACGATAATCACCGCACCATCACCACGCTCGGCCATGCCGGGAATAGCTAACTGACATAAGCGGTGCACGCTGCCAACGTTAGCATGCATGACCTTGTCGAAGGCTTCGTCAGGAATGTTTTGTGACGGTCCAAAATAGGGGTTGAGTGCGGCATTACATACCAGCGTGTCGATACGCCCCCACTTGGCGAGTGTTGCCTCGACAATCTGTTTGAGTTGCTCTGGATAATTGATGTTGCAGGCGACGGGCAGTGCTTCGAATCCTCGCTCTGTCAGCTCTGCGGCAACTTCATCACAGGCATCCTGATTGCGGCTGGAAATGACAACTTTAGCGCCGTGCTCGGCCATACGCTCGGCAATGGCACGACCAATGCCTTTAGTGGAACCAGTGATCAACGCCACCTTCCCCTCAAGGGTGAAAAGACTCATGATTTCTCCATTTTGATTAGCAGTACAGTCCCGCCATCCTTTAGCCAGACCGTACGTGTTTGCTACCGGACAAGTAAACTAGCAAGTGGTTTCGGGGATAACAAGTCGCATGTCAGCCTTGCTCTTCGTCCATCCAGGCTCGCTTGCCTTTGGCTATATTCGTGCCACCATCGACCGGAATTACAGTCCCGGTAGTATAGGCCCCGGCACGTGACGCCAGATAAGCAACAATCCCGACCATCTCCTCCGGTTCACCCACACGCCCCAGTGGGCAATCGTCTTCAATGTCAGCGCGAAATTCACCCAATACATAATCGGTCATTCTCGATTCGAAAAAGCCGGGGGCTACGGCATTGACTGTAATGTGTCTGGGGCCCAATTCCACAGCCAGACAGCGCGTCAAATGATGCAACGCTGCCTTGCTGGCGGTATAGGCAAATGTCGGTACACGCTGGACGATTGGCACATGCAAACCATCCATCGAACCAATATTTATAATGCGAGCAGGGTCAGACTCGGTCGCGGCCATTTCAAGCAGCGGTACCGCGTCTCTGGTTAATGAAAAGACGGCATTGAGATTAGTGTCTACGACCTTGGCAAAGCCTTCGTCAGGATACTCATGTAATGGCGCCCCCCAATTTGCTCCGGCGTTATTCACCAGCAAATTGAGAGTGCCCAGTCTGGCGGCCACCTGTTCCAACAATTGCTGCCTGGACTCACCACTCGTAACGTCAGCAACTATAGCCATGCAATCACCGAAAGGAGACAACTCGGCTAGCGCCAGGTCACACTTGTCTTGTTTGCGCGAGGCAATCACGACTTTGGCACCATTCTGCAACAGCCCCTTGGCGATCATCAGACCGATGCCGCTGGAACCACCTGTGACCAATGCCGTCTTGCCCTCCAGCGAAAACAGCCTGCCTACACTGTAGTCGAGGGTATTGCTCACAGCTCTTCGTCTGCAATTTTGACCAGTTGTTTGCCAAAATTCTTGCCCTTTAACATACCGCGAAATAATTCGGGTGCGTTATCCAGACCTTCGCCAATGCTTTCCCGGTAATGGATTCTGCCTTCGCTAACCCAGTTGCCTAGCAAACGGGTGGCCTCTACCCAACGATCCATCCATTCGGTTACCACAAAGAAACGATGCTCCGGTAGCGGATCGAGTTTTTGCAAGATATCGAATGGTGTTTCTGCCTTGGTAATGTCCTCAGCATTGTACTGGGAAACATAACCACAAATAGGCACACGAGCACCGGGGTTTAACAAAGGCGCTACGGCGCGCATAACTTCACCGCCGACATTTTCAAAATAAACATCAATACCGTTGGGGCAGGCTGCTGCCAGCTCGTTGGCCAGATTGCCTGCCTTGTAATCGATACAGGCATCGAAATGCAGTTCTTCTTTCACAAAGCGACATTTCTTGGCACCGCCGGCAATACCGACGACCCGCAACCCTTTCAGTCTGGCAATCTGGCCAACGACTGAGCCCACTGCGCCAGAGGCTGCGGCGACTACCAGAGTTTCGCCTTCTTTGGGTTTACCGACTTCAGTCAAGCCAAAATAAGCCGTACGGCCCGGCATCCCGACCACACCCAGATGCGCAGACAGAGTGCCATTGTCGGTATCTACTTTCATCAGACGAGGATCATCGTCACGAGATATCACATAGCTTTGCCAGCCGCGATGCGCGGTGACGCGGTCTCCGACCTGGAATTTGTCAGAACGCGATTTCAGCACAATCCCTGCTGATTCCCCAATCATGACATCACCGACTTCCATCGGTGCTGCATAGGATTTCACATCATTCATTCGGCCACGCATGTAGGGGTCCAGTGACAGCCAGCACACCTTGATCAGTATTTCGTTCTCGGCCAGTTCAGGCACGTCGCACTGTTCAAGACGGAAGCAATCATCACCCGGTTCCCCCACCGGACGCTGAGCAAAAATAACACGCGTGTTCTTAATCATTGGGCATTCCTGTCAGTTTATTTGCAATTCATTTGCCCCGCAGTCTAACGTATTATTGTCGGAGGGCACAGCTACCGAGGCCCTGGAAAACGCCTTGCGCAACAGAGCAACGCCCAGTTCAAGCTCGTCGTCGCTCATCAAAAGCGAGGGCAATATACGCACAATACCATTGCGTGTTGGCGTTACCAGCAAACCGCTCGCCATGCTCGCAACCGTTAGCCGTTGAACCATGTCATCGTCTGCCAGTTGCAAGGCCCAAATAAGCCCACGGCCACGTACCTGAACGATTAGTTGGGGAAACTCTTGCTGCAGTTCGGTAAGTGCAGCTCCCAACCACTTCCCCTTTTCGGCGACACTGGCCGCGACATTGTGGGCACGCAGATAGCGCAGTACTGCAAGCGCGACTGCACACCCCAAAGGGTTCCCGCAATAAGTTCCGCCGTGATCACCGACATTGATCTGCTTTGCCACGTCAGCTGATACGGCCAACGCAGCAAACGGGAAACCGCCAGCAATGCCCTTGGCCATGGTCAGAAAATCTGGCTCTATCAGCGCATTTTCATGCTGCATGGCAAATGGTTTGCCAGTGCGGCAAAAGCCAGTCTGAATTTCATCGATTATCAACAAAGTGCCGTTGGCTTTACACAGTGCCCTGGCCTGTGCCAAATAGTCGGCTGCAGGGATTTGTACGCCACCTTCCCCCTGAATAGGCTCAACAATGAGCGCAGCGGTGTCCGCACCAAGCGCTGCCTCAAGCTCGCCTGGATCGCCAAACCTCACAAACTGATTGTGTGGCAATAAAGGCAGGAAGCCCTCGGCGCTGGATTGATTGACCGACACCGTCAAAGTATTGAATGTCCGGCCATGAAAGCCGCCGCTGGTTGACACGATGCCGCAACGACCCGTGATCTTGCGTGCCAACTTGATTGCGGCATCGTTGGCTTCGGCGCCGCTGTTAACGAAGAAAGTTCGCATCGCCGGCGCTGGCAACCAGTTCTGCAGTTCTTCCAGCAACTGCGCCCGCACCGGAGAATAGGCAAAGCCGGAATTCGGGTTTTGCCAGAGTTTGGCGGCCTGCTCGCTCAGCGCATTACGCATCACCGGATGCGCGTGACCAAGGCAGGTCACTCCCCAGCCCGAGGTAAAATCCAGATATTTCTTACCTGCAGCATCCCACACCAACGCTCCCTCACCACGCTCGGCAACTAGTGGTTGCCGCTTGCAAAAACCAATACCCAATTGTTGTTCTGTCTCCTGCACATTCATGATAATTCACCTTGTGTGTTGAAATTTTTCACGCGATACCAATAGGAATACTCATTCCTGAATCCTGATTTTTCGTACAGTGCGCGCGCTGCTGCATTGGTCGTTTCGACCTGCAGATAGGCAAAACCGGCGCCCTGCGCTTTACCCCAGAGCAGCAGTTGTTGTATGAGCAACTGCGACAATCCAATGCGTCTGTGCGCCAGGCGAGTCGCCATCCCGAATATGCCCAGACAGCCATACTGATTAACTGCGAACCCGGTGGCCAAGGCCTTGCCATTGGCGTCACGCACGCAGAGCAACTGCCGCGGTGCTGCGATACGTGCAACGATTTGGCTGTGCACCAATTGGTGGGTCTCCGGCAGGCCTCGGACCTCGTGCCAGGCCAGGGACCAATCGTTCGCAGTTTCGCTGGTCAGGCACCAGTTCCTGTGCGCCGCTCTTCGTGGATCGGCCCCTGCTGAGTTTTCCAGCGTCTGCAGCGGCAAACCCATCACGATGGTGTCGCCCTCTTTGCCGTAACCGGCAGTATCAAGATGTGCATCCAGCGCCAGAAAGTCACAGACCATTCCTGACCTGGCCACCAACACCTTGACGATTACCGGGTGTTGATGAGATTGAAAGAAGCCTTCTGTTTCCTGGCACAAGGCGCGACAATCCACCGCTTTATCCAGATACGGATTCATTGAGTTGGCACGTCGGCTAACGCCCGCTGCGAAGCGCAGTACGCCCGTCGTGGCCGACTGTTCAATGAGGGCTGGCCAGGCAAGCTGGGCCGCGGATTCAATCGCATGTATGTCCATAGTTATTTCTCTCAGGCAAAAAAAAACCTCTAAGGTCGGAGACGCTTAGAGGTTTTTCGAATCTGTTTTAAACTAGACAGTTACAACCACAGCTCTCCGGGAGATTTGCTACGCGCACGCGCAGCACGACGAGCCGCTGCCGCCTGGGCAACTGCTTGAGTAGATACTGAACTGTTTTGCGTTAATAGCATGGTTTGCTGTTTTGTCGTCTCTGGTTGAGCTTCAAGTTGCGCTACCAATGAGCGCGTTAATTAATCGACCAAATTACAATTTATATTCAATCTATATTCAAACTGCATTCAATCTGATCTGCTTGGCGCCTACTGGCTGCGAGCAAGTCGGCAACTTTAGGCCAGCCTTTGTAGTGTTGTCAAATAGTTTTGTGTCAGCTTGAACCAATTAACGGGTGGTCACCGAGACTTCTATGCGTCATAGCAACCACTCCCGGATTACCTGTCATCAAAATCAGCTTCGTCATCATCGTCAGAGCGCGCTTCCCGGAATTCATCGAAATCTCGCACATCAAGATCGAAAAACGGATTTTCAAGATCGATGACTCTGGCATCGCGGCCAGTTACTGCGCCTTCAACGACCACCGCGAGGATATAAGCGAAAATCGTAGTAAGCAGTAATGTGTAGCGGTTTTTCATGATCAGATTGCGTATTTTGTTCATCACTCTTCCCTTAATCGATAAAGCGGCGCATGTAGACCGCTCCAGTGATCAGAATGGAGCCGACAGCAATGCCAAACAGCATGTCATAGGTGAACAAGCGGTCAAACACCGAACCAAAACTGAGAATCAAATAACCAGAAGGGTCAGAGCGGCTCTCCACCCAATTTGCCAAATATTGCGTGTTAAAGACAAAGCCTTCTATCAAGCCCAACAGGATAAATGCGCCGATTGCCCACAACAGAGGTGTGCGCTTGGCAAAGGCCGAGAACAGCAACAACCAGCCAACCGTCGGCAACAGCCACAAAGAGGCGACCACTGTTGATAAATAGACCAGTGCCAGGCTGGTGAGCGCGGCCATAAACATATAGCCCAGGCCAGCGACCTCGACTTCGTAGCTAAGCCCCATCACAGTCAACCAGATCGCCCCAATACAATACATAATGGCCAACGTTCCCATATAGATGAGCGGTACCACCACACCTATGGTGACAATTTTGGAGAGTACCGTTTGCAGATTGGAAACCGGCATCGACTGCCAGAACAGCACACTGGTATCGCGGCGATCCTGATAGAGAGAATTCGTCAGATAGACAATTGCAGAGATATACAAAGAAGCCACAAATGGAATCGCCAATAGCATAAAGATTGGCGCCATGTCAGTCGGCGACAAGCCATTGAAGAGTACCGCCATGTACTCGACAGCCAGGCGCTTTTCTTCCAGCGGCACAAAGGTCTGTAACCAGGCCAGAATCAATACGATTAGCAAGGCTTCCAAAACAGGCGCTCCGAAGAACAATGTTGGATGCTCCAGTACTTCGCGCTTCAGCATTGCTCGATAGCGCCGCAGATCAAAGTTGTTCATTGCGTTCCTCTTTCAACTTGGCTACAAACAGGTCTGACACACTGGGCACCAGCACTTCGCCTAATTCCTGTAACTTGTCTTTCGCTACCCCCTCATAGGTATAGGCATATTTGCCGAGCAATTTCCGCTTGTGGATAGGTTGTAACGCATCCGCTTGCGCAAGATTCGCTGTATCCACAACGACTTCTGCATAGTGATCGGCTAACTCACTCATCTGACTGTCCAACACGATTTCACCACGATTGATGAAAATAAGTTGTGAGAGCAAGGTTTCGATTTCCTCAACCTGATGGGTACTGATAATAATCGTGCGCTCGCCGTCAAAATAATCATTCAGCAAGCGATCATAAAATTCCTTACGGTAAATAATATCCAGGCCCAGCGTTGGCTCATCCAATACCAGTAACTTCACATCGATTGCCATCACCAGCGCCAAATGCAACTGGGTCACCATCCCTTTGGATAATTCCTTGATACGCTTTTTGGCCGGGATATCAGTGGTGGCAAGAAACTTCTCAGCCTTACTGCGATCGAAGCGCGGATGGACTGCTTCAACATAGTCAATGATTTGATTGACGCGCAGCCACTTGGGCAATATGCCAACATCGGCGATAAAGCAGACGTCTTCCATCAGCTTGTGTCTGGACTCGCGCGGGTCACGGCCCGCTACGGTGAGCTCACCGTCGACATCGCAAAGCCCGATCAAGGCTTTCAGGGTCGTAGTCTTGCCAGCGCCATTGGGACCTATGAGTCCGGTTATAGAACCCAGCGGTATATTCAGGTCGATGTTGTTCAACACCTGAAAATCCCCAAAGGTCTTGCGTAGCGCTCTGGCTTCAACGATTGCGTTCATGAAACTGTCCTAATAATTTCGCTCGATCAATTCTTGTCGCGGCCAATAAGGTCATCAAGTGCCAGCCCAAGTCTTTCAATACGCTCCGCAATTTGCGGCCATTCGTCATGCAGGAACTTTTCGCGCTCTTGTTTTGCCAATTGTTCTCTTGCTCCATTAACCACATACATTCCTAGCCCCCGTTTTTTTTCTACTAACCCGTCGTCCACCAATAGCTGCAGGGCTTTCGACACCGTTATGGGATTGATGCGCTGCTCACTGGAAATCTGACGCACGGATGGCAACGCATCCCCCTCGGTCAGATCCCCATCCATAATCAGCTCCACGAGCCGGTCGCGAAGCTGCAGGTAAATTGGTTCTTTGTTGTTCCAGTTGATTTGCACGGTAGTGTACTACTGATCTAGTGTTATACATAACTATAACACCAACTCAGCAACTTGCAACAGGCGACAACAAAAAAAGTGAAAAGTAAGCTAGATGGGCGCAACCGGGCTGAACAGCCCGGTTTGATTGGGGTTGGCTAGCTCTGGCGGCGGTCGAGAATGACCTGCTCGGCTAACAAACTGTCGATTTCAGCTTCTTGAAAACCGAATTCAAGCAACAGTTCACGGGTATTGGCCCCGTATTTAGGCGGCAAATGGCGAATACCGCCCGGGGTGCGAGACAGCTTGATCGGCGTACCGGTCATCTTGTACCAGCCTTGCTGCACCGTCATCTGCCGGTGATGCGTATGGGGGTGATCGACCACCTGCTGGGTGTTGTGAATAGGCCCGGCGGCAAGACCGGCAGAGGCCAGCACATTGCAAATTTCCTCACCATCGACGCGCATCAGGCTGGCTTCGATTTCCACCTTCAACTCATCGCGGTTATTCACGCGATCAATATTACTGGCAAAGCGCTCATCGGTGATCATGTCCTCGCGATCCAGCTCCTTGCAGAGCTTGGCGAAGGCGCGATTGTTGCCAGCCCCAATAAAGATATCGACAGTCCTGGTGCGGAACGTGTCATAGGGGCTGATGTTGGGATGGGCATTTCCTGTCGGCCCGGGAATATTGCCCGACAAATTGTAATTCGGAATATGCGGGTGCATGAGCGACACGGCGCAGTCGTACAGTGTCATATCAAGATATTGCCCATTGCCCGATTTTTCGCGTTCCGCCATGGCCATCAGAATGGCAATGGCTGAATACAGGCCAGTGCCCATGTCGACGCCAGCCAGGCCAAGACGTACGGGTTTGCTGCCCTCTTCGCCATTGATACTGAACCAGCCAGCCATGGCCTGAATAATAGCATCGTACCCCGGAAAACCGCCCCAGGGTCCATCACTGCCAAAGCCACTGATCCGACAATGAATCAGACGAGGAAACTTTTCCTTCAGCACCTCTTCATAGCCCAGCCCCCATTTCTCCATGGTACCGGGTTTGTAATTTTCCAGCAGAATGTCGGCATCGGCCAACAAGCGTAGCAGCACTTCCTTGCCTTCCGGCTTGGTGAGATCCAAACCCATAGAACGCTTGTTTCGATTCACACCGATAAAGTAGGCCGAATCCTCCTCATGAAAGGGAGGCCCCCAATCACGCGTCTCGTCACCGCGAGGCGGCTCGATTTTGATGATTTCAGCACCATGATCACCGAGGATCTGCGAACAATACGGCCCGCCGAGTACTCGCGAGAGATCGATTACTAACTTGCCAGCCAATGCGCCAGATGTATTTTGCGGTTTCAAAGGTGTGGGACTCTGCTGTGTTCTGCTGTTTCGATGGCGATACTCTACAGTATCAACTGCAGTATCAGGGACGCAGAGCATAATGCAGCCGTTGACGGCATTCAAGTTGAGCGGTTTTTGATTACTCAGAGCAACACTAGCCCGGAATGATTTCAGGCCCCTGCCCATCACGCTTGATAATAGCTTGTAGAATCTGCAGCGCTTCTATCTGAATTTGTCGAACCCGCTCACGAGTCAACCCAACTTCAAGACCGACATTTTCCAGCGTTTGACTGTCATGGCCTTCGAAGCCAAAGCGCCGGACAATAATACTGCGTTGCTTGTCGGACAACTCCTGCAACCAACTGGCCAGACAATGACCAAGTTCCTCGCGCTGACACTGATAAGCGGGCGCCTGATAACAAGAGCCGCTCAGCGAATCGAGCAAGGTCTTGCCCTCTTCTACGCCCATTGGCGCATCGGCTGACAGCACGGCTTCATTCATGGCCAACAATTGTTTGACCCGCGCAGCTGGTTTTCTGGCTGCCAGTGCGAGCTCATCGATGTCATTGTCGCCTTTACCTCTGGCGGCCAGCTCATAGCGATGTTTCAACACCTGATTGAGCTCTTTGACCACATGAACAGGCATGCGAATAGTGCGCGTCTGATTCATTAAACCGCGCTCGATATTTTGCCGAATCCACCACGTGGCATAAGTCGAGAAGCGAAACCCCTTCTCCGGGTCGAATTTTTCAACAGCATGAATCAGGCCCAGATTGCCCTCTTCGATCAGATCCGCAAGCGATAGCCCTCGATTGAGATAACGCTTGGCAATGCGCACAACCAGCCGCAGGTTGGCTTCAATCATGCGCTGGCGACAGGCTTCGTCGCCAGCCTGCACACCTCGCGCGACGCTCACTTCTTCCTCTGCCGTCAGTAAGGCAGTGCGGCCGATCTCTTGTAGATAACGCTGGGCAGTGTCCTTGTAGTCGGCGGCATAGCCGCCACGAACTCGTTCGGAGTCCTCTGTGGATTGCAGCATAGTGAACCTCCATGTTCGCCACATTGCTTGATGCACGCCGTCTGAACAGACAGCGGCAATTACTGACAATCAGTATAGACAATTCAGGGGAAATTTCGAATGGGATTTTGGCGACAGAATACAGCGCCGGCGCGAGGCTTTAGCTAGCGGAAGCGTCTTGTGTCTCAGGCACATCGTCCAACAGTGCCGGCAGGAAAAATTCGGCCACCATGATGGGCTTACTGTGCAGAATAAACACACTGCGCCGGCCCCAGCCAGATTCTCCAGCGGGTGTAATTTCCAGCCCCGCCCGAATCAAACCTGGCTGACTGAACAGGAATTCTCCCAATGGCTGGTTCGACAGTTCGAGCAATTGCTGTAATTTGCCCTGCAAGCTGTGTTTGGGAATCAGTGTATGCGCCATCACCCAGGGTACGCCACGCCCCTTGAGCAGCACCTGTCTAGACCAGAATTCGTGATCTTCGGCGACCGGGCCAAATTCGCGTCGCAAATGCCGTGGCAACTGCGATTGCCATGCTTCATTCAGCACTTGCACGCTGAATTGCTGATTGCTGCGCGCCTTCAGTAATTGGGTCAGAGAACCGGGATCCCGCAACCAGGGCATCCAGTATTGTCCCGGTGCATTGCCATAGTCAGCAATTGGCTGCCATACCAAATCGGAATCCTGAATAGCAAAAACAGGGGGCTGTGGGGGGAATGTCATATTCAGGAAGGGAAAGCCGGCGATCCGGTTGGACCGCCGGCTAACAATTGCTTAGCGCGGACGATAGCGCTGCAGAGTCTTGATGATCACCGTGATAACGCGGCGGTTCTCTTGGCGACCAGCGGCCGTATCATTCGTCGCTACTGGCTGCTCTTCACCATAGCCAGTGGCTGTGATGCGGCTACCCTGCACATCGAAGTCATCAATCAAAGACTGGCGCACAGCATTGGCACGGCGCTGCGACAGATCCTGATTGTATTCGTTGGTACCCATGCTGTCGGTGTGGCCTTCAAGCTCAACCACGACATCAGGATACTGTTCCATGAATTCCGCCACTTCTTCGATTTCTGGCAGATACTGAGGGCGTACAACATCACGGTCGAACTCGAACAAGACGTCCAGTTCAACACGCGCTACTTCTTCCACAGGAATTGGGCAGCCTACGTCATCTACGGCGTAGTTCATTGGCGTATCGGGACACTCGTCGCGGGAATCTGGCACACCGTCACGGTCCGAATCCGGTGCTGGTGCCGCAGGCGCTGGCTCCGGTTCTGGCGTGGGACGTGGCGCAGGACGTGATTCGCGACCAAAGTAGAAAATCAGGCTCGAGTCGATACCCACATCCCTGTCGTCGTCACCACCCAGATAATTGAAGGCTCGGATTGCGGTGCGCCACTCTACATTGCCTGACAAACCGACTTTCAGACCGGCTCCCACATCGATCATGGTGGAGTTTTCACCGTTAAAATCCGTGTTACCCAGACCGCCCACCACGAATGGCGTTACGCGGCCGTCGTTGTCGTTCAAATCGTAGAACATGTCCAGTTTGTAGTGATCAAGATCAATCTCACCGCCGCCGTTAACAGACGGATCCAGATCGAATGTGCTCAGCTCAAAACTGGTACGGTCGGTGAAATCGTAACCCAGACCCAGAATCGGACCAGTGTCGTTTTCCAGCCCCCGATTACCATCGAAATCCATCCATTGTAAGCCTGGCGCAATGTAGAACTGCCCTTCTGCCGCCTGAACTGAGTTCAATGAACCCAAAATACTGACAAAACCTAAAACCAACGATAATTTACGCATCCTTTTCTCTGTCGCCTCCAAATTGCTATGTATTGCCACTACGTCTCTAATCCGATTGTGGATGTTCGGACCATTCCGGAACTTCCCGGTAGGTTTAGAGAGCGTATTGTAGCATCTAATATCGTTGCGGATAGTGTGGCGCACAAATATAAGACATGCGAAAATCGCCCGGCCTGAACTGGCCGCCTGACACTGGATTTTGCTGGGATTTAGCAATCAGGCATTGTAGGATTTTCCGTACACTCGACGAACGTGGAACGCCTTGATTAGTGGCTTCACAGCCAGATGACCATGGCACTCAAACCCATAGCAAGCTGAGGACTGCCGCGTGCGGAACTGGCATGACCACATCAAAAGACACCTGCTCATCTGGTCAGGTGTCGCCCTGTTCGGTTTCCTCATTGGTCAGCTGCTTTGGGCCCTTCTCATTCTGGCTATCATTTATACATTACGAAATTATTACCAACTCCACCGTTTTACCCTCTGGCTAAATAGCGATCAACGCAAGCAACCTTCTGAACCGCCTGAGAGTTATGGCATCTGGGGAGACATTTACGACGGCATTTACCGATTGCAAAAACAGGAGCGTAGCTCCAGCGCACATCTGGAAAACATCATTAACAAAGCCCAGGAATCATCCGCAGCTTTGGAAATGGCCGTCATCATGATTAACCAGCATGACAATCTCGACTGGTGGAACAAAGCCGCAGAAAAACTGCTGGGATTTAAATTCCCGCAGGACAAAAATCAGTCGATCAATAACCTCATTCGCAACCCCAAATTTCACGATTATTTTTATAACGAAAATTACGCAGAGGCGTTGGTGATGGAAGCGCCGGGGGATGCCAACAAAGTATTGGAGTTCCAGATCGCACTCTTTGGTGAGCATGAACGTTTAATGATTGTTCGTGATATTACTCAATTGCAAAGACTGGCCAGGATGCGCAAAGACTTTGTCGCCAACGTATCCCATGAACTAGGCACTCCGATCACGGTTATCAAAGGCTATCTGGAAGCCATCATCGACAACCAGGATTCGCTGGACAAGAAATGGCATAAGCCGATGCAGCAAATGCGTCAACAGTCCATGCGCATGGAAAACATCGTGCGCGATCTGCTCTTGCTCTCATCATTGGAGACTAAAACACCACCGCGTAACCGCCAGGAAATAAACACAACTGCACTGGTGAGAGAAATCGAGAACGATACTCGTCAGATGTTTACCGACAAGTCGCATACGATTCGTATCGACTGCGCATCGGACGCGGTGATTTCCGGCAAACGCAACGAGCTGTATAGCGCCGTGTCGAATCTGGTTGTCAATGCGGCGAAGTACACACCCGCCAATGGTGAGATTACCGTCAGAACTTATTTTACCGACGAAAGTTTTATTATCGCAGTTAGCGACAACGGCATCGGCATTGAAGCCCATCACATTCCTCGTCTGACGGAACGCTTTTATCGCGTCGATGTCAGTCGCTCATCGGACAGTGGTGGCACTGGTTTGGGATTGGCAATCGTCAAACACATTCTGGCCCGACACGATGCCGAGCTTGTGATTGAAAGCCAGTACGGCAAGGGCAGCGAGTTTCGTTGTGAATTCCCGCTGGCACGAGTCAGCAAAGTTGATCAAGCTATTGCGGCGGACAATCAGTCGGCTGAGACTGCAGCCGCGCGCTAGCTGATAACTCTGTATCGGTAAAACAGCCGGATGAGAATGACGGCAACGTCACTCAATAGGATTTACAGCAACTACTCGTCGACGATCTGCTCGGCAACATCTTCCAGCTTCTCGTGGCGCACATCCGTGCCTTTGACAAGATAGATAACGTGCTCGGCAATATTCTTGGCATGGTCACCAATGCGCTCTAGTGCACGCAGTGCCCACAACAAATTCAAAATACGACTGATGCTGCGCTGATCTTCCATCATGTAAGTGATCATACTGCGCATGGCACTGCCATACTCCCGATCCACTTCGCGGTCTGTCTGGGCAACTTTCAGGGCTTCTTCTGCGTCATAACGCGCGAAGGCATCCAGCGCCATGTTCACCATGTTGCTGACGCGATCGCCCAGATGCTTGAATTCCACAAAGCCTTCGGGGAATTCGCCTTCTTCGCTTAGCTTGACGGCCATGCGAGCGATCTTGGAGGACTCGTCACCGATACGCTCCAAATCACGCACAGTCTTGATGATAGCCAGCACCAGGCGTAAATCACTGGCGGCCGGTTGCCGACGCGCCAGAATCAGGCTGCATTCCTCATCGATGGACACTTCCAACTCGTCAATGGCATCGTCTTCCTTCATGACGCGCGCGCCAAGCCCACTGTCTGCAGACGTAATAGACACCATGGCATCAGACAGTTGCTGCTCAACGGCACCACCCATCTCCAACATGCGCTTTTTAATGGCTTCCAATTCAGCATTAAACTGCTGGGAAATATGGTGCCCGTGATTTCCGGCTTTTGAGTTCATAGATCGTCTCTATCGAATGTCGCTGGCTAAAGAGTGCAAAGCCCCCTGTTAACCATAACGACCGGTAATATAGTCCTCTGTCTGTTTTTCGGCAGGGTTGGTGAAAATGTTATCAGTGGTGTCAAATTCCACCATATTGCCCATGTACATAAACGCCGTGTAATCAGACACACGCGCCGCCTGTTGCATATTGTGAGTCACAATGACGATGGTGTAACGGGTCTTGAGTTCGTTAATCAATTCTTCGATCTTCAGGGTCGAAATCGGATCCAATGCAGAAGCCGGTTCATCGAGCAATAACACCTCAGGCTCGACGGCGATGGTTCTGGCAATCACCAGACGCTGCTGCTGACCGCCGGACATACCGAGGGCGCTATCGTGCAAACGGTCCTTGACCTCATCCCATAGCGCGGCTGCCCGCAAGGATGACTCAACCACTTCGTCCAGTACGCGCTTGCGATTGATGCCTTGAATCCGCAAGCCATAAGCGACATTTTCATAAATGGATTTCGGAAACGGGTTCGGTTTCTGGAACACCATACCGACACGGCGACGCAGATCGGCGACATCGACAGACTTGCCATAAATATCCAGCGCATCCAGCGTAATCGACCCTTCTATGACGCAGTCATCAACCAGATCGTTCATGCGATTAAAGCAACGCAATAAACTCGACTTACCGCAACCACTGGGACCGATGAAGGCGGTCACCCGCTGCTTGGGGATGGACAAGTTGACGTTATCCAGCGCCTTCTTGTCTTGCGAATAAAACAGATTAAGATTTTCCACCTCAATGCAGGATTCTTCGCTATCAAGTTCCTCTGGCCGGGTCGAGCTTTTCAGAGCCGATGTGACATCAAGGCTGGTTGCCTTGCCACCCAAGTCCGCGTTCTTGTCGTTAGTCATTTCATTCATAGTCTGTTGGTGTAATGTGACAATCTAGGTATCCAAAGCTTTATATTTTTCACGCAAGCGGTTTCGCAAACCTACCGCCGTCAAATTCAGAATAGCAATGACGATGACCAGTAACAAAGCGGTCGCGAAAACCAATGGTCGAGCCGCTTCCACATTGGGACTTTGAAAGCCTACGTCATAGATGTGAAAACCCAGATGCATGAACTTTTGCTCTAGATGCAGATAGGGGTAATTGCCATCCAGTGGCAGCGACGGCGCCAGTTTGACGACGCCAACCAGCATTAGCGGCGCCACTTCGCCTGCGGCGCGTGCGACCGCGAGAATCAAACCGGTCATCATGGCCGGACTGGCCATGGGCAATACCACGCGCCAAAGTGTTTCGAATTTTGTAGCGCCCAGCGCAAGACTGCCTTCACGGACACTGCGTGGGATTCTGGCCAGCCCCTCTTCCGTGGCGACAATCACCACAGGCACTGTCAGCAACGCCAGAGTTAATGATGCCCAGAGCAGCCCAGGTGTGCCAAACGTCGGTGCCGGCAACGCTTCTGGATAGAACATTTGGTCAATTTCACCACCTATAATATAGATGAAAAAACCCAATCCAAAGACACCGTAAACAATCGACGGCACACCCGCAAGATTATTCACTGCGATACGAATAGTTCGTGTGACGATTCCCTGCCGCGCATATTCGCGCAAATACACTGCCGCAACCACACCGAATGGCGTGACGAAGACTGACATCAGCAGCACCATCATCACGGTACCGAAGATGGCCGGGAAAATCCCCCCTTCGGTATTGGCTTCCCGTGGCTCGGCAGTCAGGAACTCCCCTAACTTGGCAAAGAAGGTGCCGATCTTCGCAAACACATGCATTTGATTGGCCTGATAAGCCATTACGACATCGGCCAGGCTAACCACGGTCTGCTGATCGTTAGCCGCGTGAAAGACAGCCGAGTCTCGATTGGCCTGGGCATACAACTCCTGTAATTCGCCCTGCAACGCACTGTAGCGCGTATCCAGTTCCTCTCGGGCTGCAGTAATTTCACCCATTACCTCGGCCGAGATATCACCCTCAAGCCGCAAGCGGCGCTCTTCAAGACGCAAGCGCTCCATCTGATAGTTGATCTCGCCGATGGCGCCATTCTCAATATCGTAAATCTGCTTCTGGATTTCCAATGCTCGCGCCAGGCGTGCATTGAATTCTGCCCAGAGTTCATCAAAGTTCGCACCTTCTGTGACACTGGCGATGGTCTGGTCGCCCTCGCGTACTTGTTCGAGAAAACCGTAAAAATTGCCCCACTCCCGGCGCTCCAGAGTGACCACGTTTTCAGGATAAGTGACGTCGCTGATGTAGTCTTCCAGCACCCAACTAAAGTCAGCACCGGTCAGGTCGCGATTACCAAGCTTGATGAGATTGCGCTGATAAAAATCCTGCGATTCATCGACCGGAATACCCGAGGAGACGATCTGACCAACAGATATCTGTTCGCTCTCGACAAACTCGCCAACGATTTGTGTTGAAACAGGTTCGCCACCGTTCACCGGCTGAGTGTAGGTGGCCTGCAAAACGTCTTTGGGCCAGAAATGGTTAATACCACGCACGGCCAACAACATGAGCAAACCGATAACCATGACGATGCTGATAGCCACCGCACCGGCATTGATCCAGATCCAGGGCGTGCCCTTACGCAACCAATTGTTAAATTCGGTTTTCATATAGTGCTGTACTTCGAGCGCAGTCGTTGCCGAACTATTTCAGCAATGGTGTTAACAACAAACGTAAACATGAACAGCACCAGAGCCGCGAGGAACAAGATGCGGTAGTGCGTGCTATCTACTTCGGATTCAGGAATCTCAACCGCGATGTTGGCAGCCAGCGTGCGCATGCCTTCAAAAATATTGATATCCATGATGGGCGTGTTACCCGTCGCCATCAGAACGATCATGGTCTCACCGACAGCGCGACCCATACCGATCATAAGCCCGCTGAAAATACCCGGACTAGCCGTTGGCAGCACGACACGGTACAAGCTTTGCCACGGAGTTGCGCCTAGCGCCAAAGACCCATAAGTCAGTTGTTTCGGCACGGTAAAAATTGCATCTTCCGCGATTGAGAAAATCGTTGGAATGACGGCAAAGCCCATGGCGAAACCGACGACGAGCGCGTTGCGCTGATCGTAAGTGATGCCCAGCTCAGTCGTTATCCATGCACGCATGTCGCCGCCGAAAAATGCCGCTTCCATTGGCGTGGCTAGTACAAACGACAAATAGCCAAAGACAAGAATAACCGGAATCAACAGCCCCGCTTCCCAACCATCCGGTACAGAATGGCGAATGGCACGCGGCAGCTGCGACCAGACAAAACTGGCGAGCAGAATACTCAATGGCAACACAACCAGAATGCTGAAGATGCCCAGCAAGTTCATTTCCACGAAAGGCGCCAGCCAAAGCCCGGCCAGAAACCCCAATACCACAGTTGGCAAGGCTTCCATCAATTCAATAAGCGGCTTCACTTTGCGACGCATCGCCGGCGCCATGAAGTAGCCGGTAAAGATAGCCCCGCAGATGGCCAACGGTGCTGCCAGCAGCATGGCGTAGAAAGCTGCTTTCAGTGTGCCGAAGGACAATGGTACAAGAGAGTATTTGGGCTCAAAGTCATTACTCGAGGCTGAGGACTGCCAGATAAAATCAGGCTCAGGGTAACCTTCGTACCAGACTTCATTCCACAAGGCCGACCAGGACACTTCCGGATGTTCGTTCTCTACATGCCAGACCTGTTGCGCGCCATTGTCGGTTTCAATAATCAAGGCATCGCCGCGCGGCGAAATAGCCAGAGAGCGCGCACCTGCATTCAGTAAATTGGCACGGAACACTTCGCGGGCGGCTGTCGTATTGTAGATAGCCACATTACCCAACTGGTCTACGGCGACAAAATTCTTGCGGCGCTGCTCAGAGGTGATCGCGACTATTCCGGCACTGAGTGGTTCAAAGCGCCTGATCTGCTCTAGAGTAACGCCCTCTTCCCCGCGCACCACAAACCACTGTGCAAGGCCGCCACGGTTATCGGCCACCAAGACAGAGATACCGCCAAGCAACAGAGTGACATCACTTAATCTGGCACCACCTCCTGTGACAAAGACTTCCGCACTGAAATCCAGCGCATCACCGCGCATGGCCCCATTGATGTCAAGCAGGCGCGCCAGGCCATTGGCCGATAACAAATAGAGCCAGCGCTGATCACCACCGATCAACATGCGGCTGACGCCGGGCACACTGTATGTTCGCGCGGCGCGTACGACATCGACAGCTGCACTGCCACCGCCCAGATCGAAGGCGGCAAATAACCCTGTTTGTTTGCTGATGCGCATGAGATTCAATGTCTCACTGCTATCGGTCGCGGTAATTAACAAGTTGTCGCCGTTGATATTGATCGCCAGGCTGGCCACGGATTGATCAGTCGCCGCCTGAAAAGGCTCCTCACCGTAAGGATATTCAAGCTGGGGCGTAAGAATGCGGCGATTGTCTTCCTGAGCAAATGTCGTCTGATAACCATATTGCGCAACAATCACCTGGCCGGTATTCAGACCAAGCGCGAACACACCGCTTTCCTCCGAGTCCAGCGCAAAGGCTGTCACCGTCGTGGCCGGTGGCAGTGAGACAGGCAATTCCGACAACAGCTGCCCGTCACTCAAACCGTAGAAACTGGCAACCCCGGCCTGCGATAATCGCATGGAAATTTCGGCCTGCTCTTCGACGGCAATATGCAGAGGCGGCGATTGACCGCCCGAAGGAGAATCATACTCCGCGACTTCGTTTATCTCGGCTGAGCGAAACAGCGGTACGACTTCATAAAACAGATAAAGAAAGATAAGCAGGATGGCAACGATGACGCCAATGCCACCAATTGCGATAAGCACCTTGGCCAGCTTGTCAGTGAAGTGCCGGAACTTGCGCCGCAGACGCATCTTGTCGGAACTCAAATCAATCCGCTCATGCTGCGGCTCGGGCACGTCGGGTGAAGAATCGGAACTGTGCTCGGTGCTTGATGAAGACATTATCTAACCAGCTTGTGAAGGCGAGGAAGTATAGCCAGTTAAGACTGGCTAGTCACTCGACTGCCCTACTCAATCTCACATAGTGAAGAGGTCCAATCCGGCAACAGGATTGGACCTCAAATTTTCAACTCAATAACAGGGAGTTACAGAAAGTTGCTTACTTTATCAAAGCCCCAGATTTTGCAAGGTGGCGCTGACAACGCGGCCCGGCAGCGGGATATAACCGTCTTTGAGCACAATTTCCTGACCCGTTTGCGACATAATCAGTTTCACGAACTCACTCTCCAGCGGCGACAAATCCGTATTCGGCGCTTTATTCACATACACATAAAGAAAACGCGCCAGCGGATAGTTACCTGCCACCGAATTGTCGGGGGTAGCATCGAAGTACTCACTTCCCGCGTTACGTGCGATTGGCACTGAACGCACGCTGGATGTGCGATAACCGATGCCCGAATAACCAATACCATTGATCGAAGTACTGACCGACTGCACCACAGAAGCTGACCCAGGCTGCTCATTCACACTGTTTTTAAAATCACCGCCACACAACGCTGAATCCTTGAAGTAGCCGTACGTACCCGATACCGAGTTGCGGCCAAACAGCTGAATATCACGCTGTTCCCACGGCCCACTCATGTCGAGTTGCCCCCAACGATTGACCGACGCGGCAGCACCGCAACGCTGATTGGAAGAAAAAATGGAATCTACCTGCTCAATAGTCAGCCCTGCAAGAGGATTGTCTTTGTGTACATAGACCGCCAGCGCATCAATGGCCACCGGGATCGCCGTGGGCTTGTAGCCAAAACGGGATTCGAATGCCTGGATCTCGTTGTCTTTCATTTCCCGGCTCATCGGGCCGAAGTTAGCAGTACGCTCACTCAATGCCGGTGGCGCTGTTGACGAACCCGCCGCCTGAATCTGAATATTGACGTTCGGATAGATGCGTTTGAAGTCTTCCGCCCACAGTGTCATCAGATTGGCCAAGGTGTCGGAACCGACACTGGACAGATTACCCGATACACCGCTGGTACGCTGATATTCGGGAATGCTGGGGTCAATATCTGCTGCCAGAGTAACTGATTGGAATGTTGCAATTGACAGGACAGCAAGAGCGGTCAATGTTCGGCGCATGGTGCTCAGCAGCATTGCGTAAACCTCCTGGAGGGCATGGTTCTGAAAATGGGTTTTACTGATTGATTTCAGCATCTGCTTTTATGGGCCCCACTATAGGGATGCATTGTGACAGAAATATTACAATTACGTGAAAACGCTTAAAATTCAACGCGAAACCCGTTCTCTGACAAGAGCTATGCTAGACTTCTCGTGGTGGAGAGCGGTGCTGTTTCGGCGTCCTGCCAAACTGGCCACCGCACTGGGCAAATTTTAAACAAGCAATTCCGGTTACGAGCAACTCTGCGCTGCCCTGCGGCGCCCTGTTTGCTCAACTGACTGGTTACTCAAGTATCTAACAACTGATATTCAGGCTGATTACCGAGATGGCAAGAACTGCGTCCAAGAAAGAACTGCAAGTAGTGGTGGATAATTCCTCGCGCACACCGGTGGGCACTAGCGTCGCACCCGAGGAACTGGATCTGTCCAACAGCGATTATTATGAAAATCGTGAGCTCAGCTATCTGAAGTTCAATGCCCGGGTTCTGGAACAAGCCAAGAACCAATCGCATCCGCTGCTCGAGCGTCTCAGTTTTCTGCTTATCTTCAGTTCCAATCTTGATGAGTTTTACGAGATTCGCGTATCCGGTCTCAAGAAGCAGCTGGATTTTGGTCGTCAGCGCCCTGAGGCCGATGGTCAGTATCCGGATCAGGTTCTCAAGATCATTCATCAGCAAGTGCGTGACTTGCTGACTGAGCAGTATCGCATTCTCAATGAAGACCTGTTCCCTTCTATGGCCAAGGAAGCTATCCACTTTATTCCGCGCCATGAATGGGGCGAAGATTTACTGAACTGGACCCGGGAATATTTTCAGGAAGAAGTTCTTCCCGTTGTCAGCCCGCTCGGTCTCGATCCGGCCCACCCGTTTCCAAGGCTGGTCAACAAGAGCCTCAATTTCATCCTGTCACTCGATGGCAAAGATGCTTTTGGTCGTGAAAGCGGCCTGGCGATTGTTCCTGCGCCACGCTCATTACCGCGCTTGATCAAAGTACCATCGGACATCGCCGGTGAAGGCGACAATTTCATCTTCTTGTCATCGATTATTCATGCCTTTGTCGAAGAGTTTTTCCCGGGCATGAATGTCACTGAGTGTCACCAGTTCCGCGTCACACGAAATTCGGACCTGGAAATGTCCGAAGTCGAAGGTCAGGACTACGCCATGGCTTTGCGCGGTGAATTGCACAGCCGCCGCTTTGGTGCCGCCACCAAACTTGAAGTTGGCAAGGATTGCCCGGATGAGTTGACCAATTTCCTGCTGGACAAGTTCAACCTGACCGAAGAAGAACTGTTTCGCCTGGACGGCCCCGTCAATCTGCAGCGCATGAATGCCGTCATGGGCATGCTGGATCGCCCGAAGCTCAAGTACCCCAAATTCACACCAGGCACACCCAGTGTTCTGGAGATAAACAGCGATATCTTTGCGGCAGTGGACAAGGAAGATCACCTTCTCCTTCACCCCTATGAATCATTCCTGCCTATTATCGACTGGGTACGTCAGGCCGCCAAAGACCCCAGTGTTTTATCAATTAAACAGACACTGTACCGTACCAACGAATCATCAGAGTTGGTGGAAGCCTTATCTGAGGCAGCGCGCAACGGCAAGGAAGTGACTGTCGTCATTGAATTGCGAGCTCGCTTTGATGAAGAAGAGAACATCCGCTTTGCCAGCATCTTGCAGGAAGCCGGCGCTGTGGTTGTCTATGGCATCATGGGTTACAAGACCCACGCAAAAATGTTGCTCTTCGTACGCCGGGTCGATAACAAATTACGTCGCTATGCCCATTTGGGTACCGGTAACTATCACCGCAAGAACTCGCTGCTCTACACTGACTACAGTTTGCTGACCGCCGATGCAACTGTCTGTCAGGATGTTCACAAAGTGTTTCAGCAAATCACCGGCATGGGCAAAAAGATTCACCCCAAGGGAATTATCCACGCGCCGTTTAAATTACGCAAAGCCTTACTGAAGATGATTGATGCCGAGGCCAGTGCTGCCCTGTCCGGCCAGCCAGCGCGAATTATTGCCAAGATTAACTCGCTGA
This sequence comes from uncultured Gammaproteobacteria bacterium, assembly GCA_913060975.1. Classification (GTDB taxonomy): domain Bacteria; phylum Pseudomonadota; class Gammaproteobacteria; order Pseudomonadales; family Pseudohongiellaceae; genus UBA9145. The sequence continues at coordinate 175,850 of CAJXVC010000006.1, read as the reverse complement.
CTGACCCCGTTGTTATCAAGGCGCTCTATGCTGCCTCGCAAGCCGGTGTCCAGATCGATCTGATCGTACGCGGTATCTGCTGTCTGAAGCCAGGCATCCCCAATGTCAGCGACAACATTCGTGTGATCTCGACTATCGGACGCTTTCTCGAGCATTCTCGCGTGTATTTTTTCCTCAACAACTCGCAGCAAGTCTATTGCTCAAGTGCAGACTGGATGGAGCGCAATTTGTCCCATCGTATCGAGGTATGCTTTCCGATTATCAAGAAGAAACTCGCCAGCCGGATCATGGAAGAGATGGAGATGCATTTGGAAGATCAGTGCCAGAGTTGGGATCTTGGCGCCGATGGTGAATACACAGAGCGCCGTAAAAACAAGAGTGAAACTGACGGTGTGGATGATTGTATTGGCGTGCAATTACGCCTGCTGAATAGTCTTTGCCAGGCCTAGTCTTTGGCGCTGACGACGTCGGGCAAATCGCTTTCCTGCATGGCAGCCATGGTCTTGGCATTCTTGACCATGAAATCCAGCATTCCCTCACGCAGGGCCGTGGCACTGAATTGGATTTCATCCACGTCGTAACTTTCCATCAAGCCTAGCAGCACACACCAACCCGGTAGCAGCAAATCACGGCGGCTTTCTTTTAGCCCAGGCAGTAATTTGTCTTTGGCAATAGCACTGACCAGTGTTGACTTGAGCTCGGTAAGTGCCTGACGACTTATGACTCCTTCACCATACCCGTGCTCGGTGCAAATATTGGCCAGCATCTTCATCGTGCCCGATGAGGCATAAGCCTCATCCCAACCTATTTTAGTGATACCTGGCCCCACTTTATCAAACAACTCTTTCGATGCTTGTAAGCCTAATTCCAACTGCTCTTTTAATGCTGACTTTTTCTTTTCGCAATCAGCAAAGAAACGATCGCGCCAGGCGACACTCCCAATGGGTAATGATTCAGTAAAAAAGCGCTCGTGACCGCGACCAACTATGACTTCGGTACTACCCCCACCAACATCGATCACAAGGCGACGCGCATCAGATTCAGGTAACGAAGTTATTACACCTGCATAAATGAGCACGGCTTCCTGAACACCGGAGATGATAGAAATATCAATACCGATATCGGTGGCTGCGGCAAGAAAGTCGTTGGCGTTTGCTGTAACTCGGAAAGTGTTGGTACCAAGAGCCCAGTACTGCTCCAGGGGATAGGCCTGCATGAGCGCCTTGAATCTGTGTAAGCAACTCAAGCCACGCGTGAACGCTGCAGGGGAAATAATACCGTTGGCGCGAACATTTTCGCCCAATTGCACCTTTTCACTCAGGCGCTCAATTATCTTAATCTTGCCATTATTCCACTCGCCGATGAGCAGGTGAAAACTGTTAGAGCCGAGGTCAATACATGCATGCATAAAACATTGCCCGTTGGGTAAGGCTGTTTTTTAATCATTGGAACATGAACCCGGAGTAATTGGAATGGCTTGGGCCAAGCACGAAGAAGTGCTGCTCCGGCCAGCCAGCTCAGGGCTGGTGGCCGGTAACAGAATGTGCGGGATAATCTTACATCTGAGATTGCAAATAGTTCTCAATACCGACTTTCTCGATCAGCGACAGTTGCGTTTCCAACCAGTCAACGTGCTCTTCTTCACTATCAAGAATGCGGGTGAGCAAATCGCGACTTACATAGTCACCAACAGACTCACAATAGGCGATCCCTTCCTTGAGGTCGGGACAGGCCACGAGTTCGAGTTTCAAATCGCACTCGAGCATTTCCTTGGTGTTCTCACCAATGAGCAGCTTGCCGAGCTTTTGCAGGTTGGGCAGACCATTGAGCATAAGAATCCGCTTGGTCAGCTCATCAGCATGCTTCATCTCGTCGATGGATTCTTCATATTCCTTGGCGGCCAGCTTCGCCAGCCCCCAATCTTCATACATGCGCGAGTGCAAAAAGTACTGATTGATTGCGACTAACTCGTTGCCCAGAGCCTGATTCAGGTGTTTGATAACAGTGGCATCCGATTGCATGGAAAGGTCCTCCTAGTTGATTTGCGCGCAGTATCTAATGCGCGCCGCCAGATGTCAAAAAAAGTGACGTAAGTTATTGATTAAATTGAAATTTAAATGAGAAGCAATCGTATTTACATCTACTGAAAAAGGCGAAATTGTGCCTTAAATCAGGACGATAACCGGCATTTGTCAGGCACAGGATTGACTGCACCGCGGATTATAGGAACCGGAGGGCAAGTTACTGCTGCAATAGGAAGGAGTAACTGAAGAGATGGCTTTGGGAGAAGTGTGCCTGAATCAGGCCGCTTGGAGACATCCAGGGGTATCCAGACGAAACTACAGCTGAAGAGCTAGCCAGCGTTGACGAACTGGGTAGACTTGGCGAACTCTTTCACGATAGTTTGCGCTAGTTTGCCGCACTTGCCACACTCACTGGCAACACCACTTTGGGCGCGAACATCAGTCAGGCTGCTGGCGCCATTGCGGCACAAGTCACGAATCTGATTGTCAGTTATCTGGCGGCAAATACAAACGTACATGGTGGTTTCCCGTTGCTGAGTGTGTATTTAAATGTAAATGAGAATGATTGTCAACAAGATTCACATCTGTTAACGTAGCCACCTAATTAAAGCAACTTGCAATTAATTTAACTCACTGAAATTCATAGAGAAGTTCCAACGATGAATCAAACGTCTCTGGCCGATATCAAGCGTGGCGAACGCTGCATTGTCCTTGATGTCGCCACTGAACCTGCAGAAATGCGCAGCCGGTTGTTCGCCCTTGGCGTCATCCCCGGCTCAGCGCTGGAAGTACTGCGTTTCGCACCACTGGGTGACCCTATGCAGGTCAAAGTCAGTGGCAGCTATATTAGTATTCGCAAAGCAGAGGCTGAAATCATCCTGGTGGAGACCCAATAAGTCGTGCAGAAAATAGCGTTAATCGGTAACCCCAACTGCGGCAAGACAACCCTGTTTAATTTGTTGACCGGCGCCAACCAGAAAGTTGGTAACTGGCCCGGCGTCACCGTGGAAAAGAAATTCGGTTTTGCCAAATTCGGCGATGCCGAACTGGAGATCGTCGACCTTCCAGGTGTCTATTCTCTGGAATAGGAATATTCAGGCCTGGACGAAAAGATCGCCCGCGACTATCTGGAGCAACGCCACAGCGACCTGATTGTCAATATCGTTGATGCCACGAACCTGGAACGCAATCTGGTCCTGACCCAACAGCTACTGGAATCGGACACTCCGGTTGTGGTGGTCATGAACATGCTGGATGTGGCCAAACAAAGTGGCATCGAAGTCAATCCTGAGAAACTGGCCGCGCAGTTAGGCATCCCTGTCATCGCCATGGTGGCATCACGCCGTCAGGGCATTGCCGAATTGCAGCAAGCGATTCCCGCAGTACTGAATAACCCGGACAGTGGCCGAGCGAATATTACCGCGAGCGGAGATGAACAACACAAAGACAAGATCCTGCGCCGCTATCATCAATCCAAACAACTGCTGAACGGCGTGATGGAAGTCTCACCCACGCATCACAGCCTTTCCGAGCGTATCGACAATGTCGTGCTCAATCGCTGGCTGGGTGTCCCGATCTTTCTCTTGATGATTTATCTGATGTTCACGTTCGCGGTGAATGTCGGTGCTGTGTTTATCGATTTCTTCGACATTCTTTTTGCTGCCGTACTGGTCGATGGCACAACCTGGGCTCTCGAACAAATAGCCATGCCGGATGTGATTATTACCCTGCTCGCGCAAGGCGTCGGCGGCGGCATCACACTGGTTGCCACCTTCATCCCTGTCATCGCTTTTCTCTATCTGAGCCTGTCTTTCCTGGAAGACTCTGGCTACATGTCGCGCGCGGCGTTTGTCATCGACAGGTTAATGTCCGGCATTGGCTTGCCCGGCAATGCCTTCGTGCCACTCATTGTGGGTTTTGGCTGTAACGTACCGGCAGTCATGGCGGCCCGCACCCTGGGCCGCGACAGCGATCGTTTGATGACTATTGCCATGGCCCCGTTCATGAGTTGCGGCGCCCGTCTGACTGTCTATGCCCTGTTCGCAGCGGCATTCTTCCAGCAGGCTGGCCAGAACATTGTGTTTTTCCTGTACTTGCTCGGCATTGGGCTGGCAGTGTTCACAGGCTGGATTTTCCGCAAGCAATTGTTCACCGGCGAGATCACACCCTCGTTTCAGGAAATGCCGGCCTATCACGTGCCTATTGCTCGCAATATCCTCATCACGACCTGGTTCCGACTCAAAGGCTTTATTCTTCGCGCCGGTAAAACCATTGTCATCGTCGTCATTGCCCTGAGCTTTTTGAATTCCATCGGCACTGATGGCAGCTTTGGAAACGAAGACTCCGAGAACTCCGTCCTGAGCTCTATTGGCCGCAGCATTACTCCGGCCTTCGCGCCATTGGGTATCGAAGAAGACAACTGGCCTGCCACCGTCGGACTGTTTACCGGCATGTTTGCCAAAGAAGCCATTGTTGGCACACTGGATGCGCTCTACAGCTCACCCGATGCCGGCAGCGCCGGTGATGGCCCGCCGGATATTTTCGCGGCCGCCGGCGAAGCATTCGCCAGTATTGGCGCCGAAGTACTGGCATTGACCGATGCCCTGACCGACCCACTGGGCATATCCATCGGTGATGTCTCGGACGTCGAGGCTGTGGCTGCCGATCAGGAAGTCAGCAGTTCAATGCTGACCAATATGGCCAGCTTGTTCAGCGGCCCTTTCGCGGCCTTCTGTTATCTGGTGTTTGTACTTCTCTACGCTCCTTGCGTGGCGGTGCTGGGCGCGGTAAACAAGGAAGCGGGCTGGAAATGGACCTTGCTGGTTTTCTCGTGGTGCACCGGCCTGGCCTACATCACAGCAACCGTGATCTACCAGATTGGCACATTTACTGTCGATCCACTGTTTTCCAGCCTGTGGATTACCGCTATGCTCACGATTCTGATTGTTTTCATCATGAATCTTAAGCGTCTGTCGTCGCACATGGTTCCCAAGAACATGATTCCGGCGGTGCAACTCTAAGCGGAGTACAACTTGCACGAACACTTTAATCAGGAATCCACTGCTCCTGCGTTGAAGTGGATCGGGCTGGCCTTCTTGCTGGTCTTACTACTGAAATTCTCGCTGGCCGCGGCGCTTGATCTGTACAGTGATGAGATCTTCTACTGGCTGGCGTCCAACCACCCTGCTCTGGCTTACAGTGATCTGCCATTTATGACTGCGCTGCTCGCCGGGGCCGTCAGCAGTCTGTTACCCGGTGAAGCATTTTTCGTTCGCCTGCCTTTCCTCTTGCTAGGCAGTTGTATTCCTGTACTTGTCTACTGGCTCGCCCGACCACTTACTAATCATCGCATGGCGCTGGAATCTGCCGGACTGGCCTTGTGTTTGCCACTGGGCGGTTTTCTGGGCCTGCTTGCCGTGCCCGATGTCCCTCTTATCGTCTTCGGGCTACTGGCTATTGGCAGTTTCGAACGCGCGCTGCGTCGCAATCATTGGCGCTTCTGGCTGGCAACCGGTGTCGTCACTGCGCTGGGCCTGAGTACCCATTACCGTTTCCTGCTCTACCCCGCTGCCGCCATACTGTTCCTGATCTGCTTTCCCGGCGCACGTGAACAGTGGCGAAATCCGAGATTCTGGGTCGCCATAGGCATTGCCAGTATCGGCCTGATACCGGTGCTGTGGTTCAATCTGAGCAATCAATTGAGCAGTGCCAGTTTCTATCTGGTCGAACGCCACCCCTGGCAATTCCAGCCCGCTGGTCTGCTCCATGTGTTCAAGCAAGCTGGCCTCGTCACACCACCACTCTACGCCGCACTGGTTTTTACCGCCTGGCAACTGTGGCGTCGGACCCGTAATGGCGAACGCGGTCCGGCTTTGCTGCTGGCCTTCGCATTGGTCAATATCAGTGTCTATCTGGTGCTGGCACCATGGAGCGATGCCGACAGCACCAGTATTCACTGGCCGTTGTCCGGCTATTTCCCCTTGCTGGTCTATCTACCTGAAGCACTGCGCAGTCTGTGGCAGTGGTTTGCCGAGCGCTGGACCAAGACAATTGCCGATCGCATCATCTTTGCCATCCCTTGTATCGGTTTTATCGGCACCCTGCTGGCGCTCCTTGGCGTGGGTAGCCAGGCTTTTCAGCAGCCTTTACAAACGCTCATCGGTACCGGCGTGCTATCCAACAAGATGGCGGGCTGGCAGCAGTTTACACGGCATACTGAGAACCTGTTGGCGTCTTCCTTCGCCGCAAATGACCCGGTCATCATTACAGACAACTATTACACTGCCGCACAATTGGAATTCGCTGGCCTGACCAGCCATGCCTACACACTGGATCAGGATAAAGCAGTGCGTGATGGCCGTATTACGCAACTACGCTTGTGGGGCAAGGATGGCAGCGCTTTGCCGGCCAATGACATTAGTAATGGTCTGTTTATTAGCGAGGACAGCACAATCACGGTGGGCGAAAAAGCCGAGATCATCGACAGGCTTTGTCATCGTGCCCAACACATCATTGCCCTGGATACTCTCAACCTGTTTGCCGGTGACAAAACCTTCAGCTTTTATCAATTTCAAGGCTTGGACAATCCACCCCGAGAAGCTCCTGCCAGCCCCTGCCCCCGGCCAATGCGGGCCTGGCTGGATCTGCCGGCAGAGCATGCCGAAGTAAGCGGGCAATTTGTAATTGCCGGCTGGGCGATTAGCGAAGAAGTTGGCGTCGCATCAGTGAGCGTCCTACTCGATGGTGAGCTCGTGCAGGAAACAGAGTATGGCAACCCACGTCCTGATGTTGTTAATGCAGAATCGGCACAAGCGGACCCAAATGCGCCAAACCTGGGTTTCCATACCGAACTGGACAGTCGTCAATACAGCAATGGCAGTTATGACATGACTATAGTCGTGCGTAATAATCAGGGAGCTGTCTATCGCTTGCCAGTACGGACTATTAGCATTGCCAACTGAATGTGGCCGGCAGGTTACTCGATAGGATTAAGTACTTCGACTGCAATACGCCACTCGTTATCAATGGTGTATCGCCACAGTCGCAGATAATTGGTGCGGAAGCCTGAGCTGGCCTCGTCTGTATTGGCTGTCATGGTGCCATAGGTATAGCCCATTTCTTTCGATGACGAGAGATAACCACCCATGTAGTTGTTGCTGATGGGGTTGGTCGTAGACAGCTGATTGTCTAAAAATGCACCATAGACTGAACTAGCCGCATCCACACCGACCGCAGGTGCCATGCCTGGCAAATAGACTCTGGAATTTTCCATACCGTAACGCAGCAGTGCGCGTTGTCCGCCACGAAAGTTCACACTGCGACCGAACAAGTCATCGGCGTCGATCAGTCCTTGCATCGTGTTGCTCGATACCATGACCGGATGCGCGGTTTCTTCCAATACGGGCCGGGTGTCTTCAAAATTGGGCTCCACTTCCATACTGAGAAAACCCGGAATGGCGGGACCCATGTCGGCCATTAAATCCCAGCTGTCGCCGTGTTTGACCCAGATTGATATCAGATGACCAAAGGTATACTGCCCTTCATCACCGGAAGGGTCGATCAACGCATAGGGCCCCGCCGTCAGACCCAGATCGCCATCACGCGACACATCGATGTAGTGAGATTCCCAGCTTAAATCCCGGCCTTCGAAATCTGGCGAGGAATACAATGCCAGCGCATCGACGGGGCCGTCGCGAAACACCACTGAGCCGGCGCCCAGGAACTCCAAAAAGGCCCTGTTGCGCCCCACTTCCAGCGAGCGATCGGCATAGGACTGGTCCGCAGCGGCCATCTCCAGCCAGTATTGAAACTGATCACGCTCCTGTGCGTTGACTCCTGGCCAGAGCGCGGAGAATACGGCAAACAGTGTGAGTTTATTAAGCAATTTTACTCCCGGAAAAGTCGAGGCAGCGCAAAGTCAGTCGATATACACAAGATGGTAATCGCATTTGCTGCGAATATACAGTGTTGGCCAACGTATCGGTTGAAGAAAATACGGCAAGCATCTGATAGAAAACACATTTATAGAGGGTAATTTGAGCTTCGGCAATTGTGATGGCAGTAGTGACAGGCTAGAATTCAGCGATAGCAGATTTTTCCGCCACCTGGCCATTCCCGAGTCCCAAAAGCTGCAAGCAAAAACGCATCGTGAAATTATCAACCTCGTCTAATTTACTACTGCTCGCTTTCGCGTGCTTGCTGTGGACACCCATGGCACTGAGCCAGCCGCTGCAAGTTGATCCTGATGCAGAGCGTCAGGCGGTGGCGGCGTTTGCCGAGTACTACGAAGACACCTCCCAGATGCTCACTATCGATGATGTCACCGACCCCGGTTTTGCCGTGAATTTCATCGCCAATCGCAATGACATCATTAATTTCGGCTTGACCAGCTCAGTTTATTGGATTCGTTTCTCCTTCGACTGGTCGGCAGCTGCTGACTCCCGCAAGGTTCTGGAATTTGGCCCCCCCAAGATTGTTGGCGGTATCGTCCGCGACGGGTTGCAGTTGTTCGAGGTCGACAGCAACGGCTCTGTGGTCACTATGTACACCATGGGGTCGCTGACCAGTGACGCTGAGATCAAGACTTTGGCACGCGGTTTGTCATTGGCCATGGAAGCCGACTCTGGCAATCAATTTTATATGCGCGTATCCAGCGCCCGGCCATTACGTCTGCCCATAACACTCTGGGATGATGGCGAATTTCAAAGCCAGACTGTGGTCTCCAACACCCTGCTCGGCTTGCAGTATGGCATCTTGCTGGCGATGGCTATCTACAACCTGTTTCTGTTCGTGTCGATACGGGAATCCAGCTATATCTATTACGTACTGATGATCGTCACACAGGCCTGTTTTATTGTGCTGGATTCCAAGCACTTGCGTTATCTGCTGGAACAGATTCACTCGAGTTCGCTTATTGTCGATATTGCCGAGCGCCTTATCTATCCGCTCATGGCCATTACCGCACTGCTATTTCAACGCGCCTTGCTGCGTATCTGGGAACACAATCTCAAGCTGGACCGGGCTGTGCTTATCTGTCTGGGCGGTTTCGGGTTGGTCTTCGTGCTGTCCTTCCTGCCCAGCGAGAAAATATCGCAATTCGTATTCATCCTGTTTACCGTTGCCACCATACCGCTAGCCTTTTACACCAACATGGATGCCATGCGCCGCGGCGACGTCACCGCTGCAGTTCACCTGGTAGGCATGGGAACATTTCTGTTCGGCGTCATCATCCTGCTATTGGTGCAGGTCTGGCCGGCATTCCCCAACACTGCATTTACGCGCAACGCTTATGATGTCGCGCTAATCCTGCAAGCTGTCTTTATGTCATTCAGTCTTGCGTTCCGCTACAACCAGATAAAGCAGGAAAAAGAAGACGCGCAACATATGGCGATTAGTAATCTCGTGCGCTCCGAGCAAATCAAGGACGACTTGCTGGCCAATGTTTCCCACGAGTTACGCACGCCACTGTATGGTATTAACGGTCTGGCTGAAATTGCTCTCAACGAGTTTGACCACGACAAACAAGACACAGCCTTGATTACCAAGAATCTTGAACTGATTCGCGCCAGCGGTGACCGCCTCACCAAGCTGGTGAATGACCTGCTGGATTTCTCCAGCGCCAAGGACGATGCCACGTATGTGAAGTTCAAGCCCGTGGATCTCAATAGCGTCATCACGCTGGTAATAGCCATTTGCAAACCTCTGGTGGGCGATAAGCGACTTGAGCTCCGCGCCGAGGTAGACCCGGACCTGCCAATGGTTGCCGGTGACGAAGATCGTCTACAACAAATTCTGGTGAACCTGACATCCAATGCCATCAAGTTTACGTATTCAGGTGAGGTCGTGATTTCTGCCGATCTTACTTCCGACTACAACGTGACTGTCAAAGTCAAAGACACGGGCATTGGTATTCATAAAACTGACCACGACACGATCTTCAAGACCTTTGAGAAACTGCCATCACAGCAGATGAATGCCAGCGGCATTGGCCTCGGTTTGCCACTGGCCAAGCGCATGGTCGAGATGCATCGCAGTAAAATGCGCATTGAGAGTGAGCTGGATCTGGGTTCCACATTCAGTTTCGACTTGCGCGTGTCTCTGGACCAAACCCGCGCCATCAAGTCACCCGGCATTCACAAGCAGATGATTCGCCGGGCTGACTTCCTCGTCGATGCCAATAAACTTGAAGATTTTCCGAAATTACGCAGCAATCAGGAAACTACCATTCTTATTGTCGACGATGATGAAATCAATCGTGTAGTGATGGGCCAGCAGCTGGAAGATTACAATATCATCAAGTGCTCTAACGGTCTTGATGCCTTGACTGAGATCGACGAAAACAAGCCCGACCTGGTGCTACTCGACCTGATGATGCCGGGCCTCAATGGCTATGATGTTTGCCAAAAGCTGCGTCAGAAATACAACCAGATCCAGTTGCCTATTATCCTCGTGACTGCGAAGAACCATCTCGAAGACCTCGCGCAGGGCTTCCAGACCGGCGCCAATGATTACCTGGCCAAGCCCTTCCACAATGAAGAGCTGCGCTCGCGGGTCGAAAACCAACTTCGCCTGAGCATGCTGCATCAGGTTAATGAAGACAACGTCAAGCTGCGTACCCAGATCGAGTCTTATGCTGAGGCTGACCGCGAGTTACGCAGTTCACGGTTGCGCCTGCAGCAGGTACTGGAAACAATTCAGGCTGGCTTTATTGCCTTTGAACTACCCGGCAAAATATTCAGTATCAATCAACGCGCTGCAGATCTGCTCGGCACCGAACGCGCCAGTGTCGTGAATTGTGACCTGCAATCAGTATTGTCTGATGCACCAATCAACCAGGAAGTTCGCGAGATACTGCAACGCTGGGAAGAAGGCGAGAATATTAGCCAGGAGGACGCCGACGAAGGCGACTCTGTCTCCCTGAGCTTGAATATCGAGGTGGTCTACCCCTTTAAGAATGGCGACAAGCCCTCGGCCAAGCGCATCCCCTTCAAAGCCAAACTCAATCTGTTCGGTAGCGACGAAGGAACAGGTGTGTTATTCCTTGAGGATACTGAGCCTTTGACCAAGGCCACTGCAGGAAAAGTCGCGCAGGATACGGTGGAATTGGTAAGCTTTCTGGGTCAGGCACAACAGAATATTCGCCGCATCGGCACGCGTCTGAATGTAATGACACCTGGCGAATTAGCTGACTATCCTGGCTTGCTCGACCGGCTCGCAGGCATCGAAGATCTTGTCGAATTTATTGATGACACATTGCCTAGCGTCAGTAGCGAAAGCGAGTATCGACAGCAATTGGTGACCTTGATGCGATCAGCTTTGCACACCTGGGAAGTCACAACGCAAAAATCGAAAATCGAATTGGCCGAGGAAAGCAATATTTGGGCGGTTAGCATCGATGATGGTCGTCTGCGCACACGGACCTTTGATCGCTACCTGCGTATCGAGCAACTACCGAAGATACCGCGTTGGCGCGAGGTAGTTCGTACCGCTTACTTTGTATTGTCCAACCCTTCAATTGAGCCAGAGACACGACGTTCATTGGAAACCGAGCTGGAAAAAACCAAAACTATTCTCAAAAAGGCAGCTATTAGCTGAGCAAGGTATCAATTCCTGTTTGCTCTTACGGCATCAGGCATGAAAATACCCAAATCAGCCCACAAAAAAGCATGTACCTTAAACAATTTGGATTAGCACAGCATCCGTTCTCACTGACTCCGAATACGAGATTCTTTCTCAAAATGACGAGTCATCAGGAAGCCTTTTCCGTGATTCTCACGGCACTGAGGGAACGCAGCACGCTTGTTAAAATTACTGGCGAGGTTGGTACCGGCAAAACCATGCTGTGCCGGAAAGTACTCAATGCGCTTGATGCTCACCGGGATAAATTCGTCACCGCCTTTATCCCCCATCCCATACTGAGCGAAGAAGGCATCATGCACACACTCGCTGAAGAGCTACGCATCGAGCACAACCCTGATCTCAAATACTATGAATTGTTGAAATTAATATCCGAACGACTGATTCAATTGAGTAGCAGTGGCAAGCGCTTTGTGCTGTTTATAGATGAAGCACAAGCGATGCCGGAAGAGACACTGAAGGCCGTCCATTTACTTACCCAGATAGATACCAGTAACGGCAAACCGGCCCACGTAATATTGTTCGGCCAGCAGGAATTGGATGAGCTCCTGCAAAGCTCGACTTTGCACAACTTGCGAGACGAAATAAACTATACCTACACTTTGCCCGCACTGACCTGTGATGGTACTGAGGCGTACATTCAACATCGTCTACAGCGGGCTGGTTACAGCGGGTCGCAATTGTTCGAGAAAAAAGCGATTGAACTGGCCCACAAAGCCAGCAATGGCATACCGCGAATTATCAACATTCTATGTAACAAAGCGATGATGGCTGCCTTTGGCAAGGGCGATCTGACCATCAGCGCAGACCATATGGAGAGGGCTATTGAGGATTCCAAAGCCTCTCTTTAGCTCTCTTTCTAGCTCCCTGCCCGGCCACCGGCCGCCGTTTTATCGTTAATCCAGCGAAAGACTTCCCCACGCAACCGGTCCTATGCTTGTAACCAGCACTTGACCACTTATAATCGGCCCTGCCTTTCATTGACGGACCGCAAAAGGGACACCCTATGACCAACGAACTCTGGCAAACACTGCGCACCGAAGCCCAGGAAGTTATTAAGCAGGAGCCTCTCCTCGCCAGCTATGTGTATGCCTGTGTCCTGAATCACGACAGTCTCGAAGGGGCTCTGAGTTTCATTCTGGCGTACAAGCTGACCGACGATGTCATGCCGGCTGTTACTGTACGTGAGCTATTCGAGCAGGCATTTGCGGGTTCCCCGACACTGATTGAAGAGGCTATCCTGGATCTCAAAGCGGTCTACGAACGCGATGCTGCCACGAATACCTATCTGCCTGTCATTCTCTATTTGAAAGGCTTTCAATCCATTCAGGTGCACCGTCTGGCCCACTTCCTATGGAAAAATGGCCGCCGTGACCTTGCCCAGTTTATTCAAAGCCGTAATTCTGAAGTCTTTGGCGTCGACATACATCCTGCCTGCGTAATGGGCAAAGGCATTATGTTTGACCACGCCACCGGCATTGTCATTGGCGAGACCACGGTTATTGATGACAATGTGTCGATCCTGCAACAGGTCACACTGGGCGGTACTGGCAACGAACAAGGCGATCGCCACCCGAAAATCAAATCAGGTGTGCTCATCGCCGCTGGCGCCAAAGTGCTGGGTAATATCACTATCGGAGAAGGAGCGAAGATTGGTGCTGGTAGTGTCGTACTTAAAGATGTCGAGCCGCATACCACAGTGGTAGGCGTACCTGCTCGCAGTGTTGGCAAGGCTTGTACCGATGAAACCCCGTCGCAAACCATGAATCAGAATGTGTTTGACGATGATGAAGCGAGTTAAACGTCAGCGCAATAATGTAGCTCGCCGTTGCTGCCCGGGTCTTGCGACCCGAACAACGGCTAGTTGATTGTATTGCCGGCAGGATTCCACCCTGCCGGTACGCACTTACAGGTTTTCTTCTGCAAAGGCCGCCAGTACAGACCGCGGCACCCCTTGCAAGAGAATATTCCCACCCTGGTCGAAACCCTTGAAGCGCTCTGTCAGATAAGTCAGCCCGGAACTGATTGGCGTCAGATACGGCGTATCAATCTGTGCCAGGTTGCCCAGACAAATCACTTTCGAGCCATTACCCGCGCGCGTGACGATTGTCTTGATCTGGTGCGGCGTCAGGTTCTGTGATTCATCTATGATAATCAGGCTGCTCTGAAACGAACGCCCGCGTATATAGTTCAGTGACTTGAACATGAGCGGCACTTTGTTCAGCACATACTCAACGCTGCTACCGCAGTTTTCGTCTTCCCAATGCAAGGCTTCGAGATTATCGGTAATAGCACCTAACCAGGGCTCCATTTTTTCTTCCTCAGTACCCGGAAGAAAACCGATATCCTCATCCAGCCCCTGCGTACTGCGGGTGACAATGATGCGGCGGTAGAGTTTATTCGGCACCGTCTGCTCAATTGCTGCAGCCAATGCCAATATCGTCTTGCCTGAACCGGCCGAGCCCGTGAGATTCACCAGATGTACTTCCGGGTCCATCAGCAGATTCAGCGCCATCGCCTGATAGACATCGCGTGGCTTCAAGCCCCACACTTCGGCATCCATCAGGGTTGATCGGTTCAAATGCAGCAGCGTTACCAGACCATTGTCGACCGCGACGATACGGGCAAGAAAATCCTTCTCATCCACGACAAACTGATTGGGATAGACATCTTGCTCAAAAATCTCCGCGGCGACTTCATGCAGTGTTCTGCCTTCATCCTGCGTGGTCTCCACGTTGTCCACGCGGTCCCAGAAGGAGCCAGTGAATTCCATGTAGCCGGTATTTAGATGCTCGATATCACTGAGCAACTGATCGCTGTGGTAATCCTGGGATTCAATGCCGCAGCCACGAGCCTTGAGCCTGACGTTAATATCCTTGGTCACCAACACCACGCGACGATCCGGGAAGCGTTGCTTCAGGAAACCTGTGTCATTGAGAATTTTGTTGTCATTCAGGTGGGTGGGAAGCATGACCAGATTTTCAGGGGTTTCCGTCATGAGTACGGAAAGGTGGCCCAGGTTCTTGCCGGTGTCCACACGCTGAATGGGAACACCATCTTCTACATCGGTTGGACTGGCACGTCCGAGTTGTTTGTCGAGTTCGCGTATTGCTTGCCGGCAATCTGCGGCGATGGCCTGACGGCCGCTTTTGAGAGAGTCGAGTTCTTCGAGAACCGTGATGGGGATTACTACGTGGTGTTCGTCAAAATTGAGTATCGAGGTTGGATCGTGAATTAAGACATTAGTATCGAGTACATAGAAAATTGGATTTGAGGAGGTATCGCTGCCAATTGAATTCTTGACAAGTTTCACTTCGCTCATAGTCAAAGGAACCCCTTATGAATCGAAAGTTAAATTGTAGTAAGTCTGTTTGGGTGGCCGTAGCCAGAACTGAGCTCCTCCCTAATTGCTGGTGAATTTTAGCGCCGCCTAATAGCAGCTTTTCTTAACATTCTCTCTTAATAGCGTCGGCCACTATTGCGCAAAGCTTTAACAGAGTTGATTGAATCCTAGCCCGATAATTCACTAAAGACAATGCGCAGGCACAGATTAATACCAAGCTGTCGAAAACAATGCCAAGTTAGGCTGCAGAAAACATCAGAGCCTGAATACAACACCGGAAATCCCATGTGCGTATTAGACATGCACTTCGCCGGCCAAGCTGGCTCAATTACTTTAAATATTAATGACGGGAAAAAGACTTTTTTGTCACAAAGCGCACTCGCCACTGACTTGCTGCCCTGGTTTGACGCGTGGCAATAGTATTTTTATGTAACAGAGCGAGGATTGGCAAAGCAGACGCTGAGGACTAACGCGGCACGTCTCCAGCCAATTGATACATCAATGTTGCCGCCGACTCCTGTGGCACACCATCTTGCAATCGTGGCCGAAAGCGCAAGGACTCCAGTCGCGTCAACAGAAACTTCTCTTCATCCTTGGACTTCACTTCTGGTTCAACAATACGCGCATCAGTGACAAATGCGAACTCATCTTCTTCCTTGCCATTGAGTAGCCGGGCCAGATCGGTGACGCCAGCCAAGCTAAAGGAAAATAACGCGAAAGCAGATTCCGGCTGACGGCTGGAGTTGGACGTTATTGGCGGACGCACTGACGGAAAAGAAGACGTCCATTCATTAAAGTACATGGTCTCCGAGGTCGCGGCCAAAGCCAATTCGGAATTGACTGGCAACCTGTCAGCGCGTGCATCGAGTGCCTCAGTCAGCGTATCGTAGAAATGCGGCTCAGGCACCAACGTCGGCTGACTGAAAAAATTACTGACCATTACCGGATCCAGATCTGCCCCTTGCAGTTTTTCATAGGCACTGCGATAGGATTGCAATGCTTCAGTCGTGCGCCCAAACAGTACTTGCCAATCGGCAATGTACAACTCTGCCATGGCTATGGCTTCAGGGTTTGCTGGCTCCGCCTGCTCGTAGACAGAACGTATACGCTGCAGCAAACGACGACCCGAGAGATAGTAAAAACGCAATGCACTTTGTTTTTCGTGCGTCCAGTCACTCCAGGTCGGAATTTGAGTACGCAACTGATAGGCAACCTGACTGCCGCTTTGTACAGCTGATGCCTTGAGATGAAAGTGTTTTACCTGACTATAAAGCACCGGGACGATACTCGGGTCATTGTCGGCCCAAATCCTGTCGCCGACAATTTCCGCCATACGCAGCGCCGTGCCCGCACGTTGCAAGTGATAGTACTGATAGTCTTTTGTATCTTCAGCCACGCCGCGCAAATGCATGGTCGACAATTGCATCACATCGTCGACAAGCAATTCATCAAGCGCTGGAGACTTCTTGCGGAGCAGCCAGAACAGATGCTGCAGATTATCACGCGCCAATTCCCAATTATTACCGCGCATAAAATTGGCAATTTTCTTTTGCTGGTAAGGCAGCTGGGATCGGGCGTAGAGACCTTCGTTGATGCGAACGATTTGCAAGGCACGATCGAACATCTCGTGCGCCTCGTCATGGCGCCCCAAGGTCATCAATTGATCACCCACCTGCATTAGCGGTTCAGCCAATGCGGCATCAAGGTGATTGGTGTGGGATTCCACACTGTTAAGAAGCGCGCGGGAGCGTTCCAGCTCCTGCAACCAGGTTGCAGCACTTTCGTCACTCTGGGCAAAGAGCGGGGCGATACTGTACGCCACTGCAACCAATAAACATTTAATTATTGGTAGACGTTTCATTAGCAGAACCTTTGTTCTACATTGTTATTATTATTTATTACGACGTTACCTTATGCTTGATTAAATGCGCTGGCAACAAAATTTTCGGTTTTTGCGCTGGATTGCAAAAAATTGCTTTCTACCGATCTGGCAAAGAACAAGAAGCGCCCAGGCTATCACTAACAAATTCAGGAGCTTAACAATATGAGATCAGCAAAAACTCTTATCTTTTCAGCCATTTCACTGACTATCGGGATTACCGGTGGTCTATTTTGGGGCACATCAGCGCAGGAGCAAAAAGTGTTCGAACTGCGTACCTATACGGCAACTGAGGGCAACCTTGAAAACCTGCACAATCGGTTTCGAGACCACACGGTACGCATATTCAGAAAGCACGGCATGGAAATTGTTGGCTTCTGGCGGCCAACCGATCCCGAACTAGCCGAAGACACGTTAATCTACGTGCTCGAGCACCAAAGCCAGGCCGCGGCCGATGCGTCCTGGGCCGCCTTTGGTCAAGATCCTGAATGGCAATCGGTCTCGGAAGCGTCCAATGCCAATGGCAGTATTCTGGCCGGCGTAGAACGGCAGTACATGATCGCCACGGACTATTCACCACTGCAGTAAAACTTGGGCCCTGCTTTTTAAACAACAGCACCTGACGCCTTCAGCTGATCCGCACGGCGGCTTTAAAGCAACCCCAGGCGTCACTGCAAGACTGTCTATTCAGAATTTCAGCCATAAAAAAAGCTGGCCACCAATTGGTGCCAGCTTTTTATTACTGTTTTCTATCGTGACTTTTTACAGCCTTCCTAACATGCCTGTTCGGCTTGCGTTACTTAACCGTAAGCCAGTTCCAGTAACTCTAATACTGACTCCAATTGCAGGAACCAATAGATACCCGAAAAAACAATAAAGGCTTGTGCCACCAATAACGCAGAGCGCTCAGAATCTTTGCGCTGTTGCGCGTTTTTTCCCCTAGAGTTTTCCATATCGATTTCCTCTTCGCTTTGCCCTGACGTTATCCACTAAAGCCAATCCAGCGACCCGTTGCGGCCACCAAAAACCAAACCAGAATAGAAGCAATTGCCACCATTTTTACCACTACTGGATTGAGCTCATCGATGTCATGGTTCAGTAATGGTTTGCGCACATAAAAGTGGAACAACATACCCGCCACCAGAGCCAGCATCTTGTACCAATATACCGGCAGATAATAAATTTTCATGGCCACGCCGCAGGCCATAAAAATTCCTGTTGCGAGCAAGGCGATCAAGGCCCATACAAACACACGATGACAACGGTCAACGACAATCTTGGCCGGTACATCCGTGAGCACGATATTCAACAGACGGCCATCACCGGCTAGTACAGTACCGCCCAACACCGCCAGTCCGAGCAAATGAATTGCTTGAATAAAAGCAAACACCGGCCCCCAGGTTTTGCCAATGACACCAAACCAGGTAGTTTCCATCCATTGAAAGAAAGGTTCTATTGCCACAAACGCAGCTGTGCGCAAGTCGCTGTAGCCGAACCACGTCACCAGCAGCAAGACTGCCACTGTGATTACAGTGCGACTGTTTTGGCTAAAAAATGCTGTCAGCATAACTTTGACTCCTCAGCGCTACTGCTCAAAAACGGGATTGGCCGTCGACACAACCGGCGACGAACTCAACAAATGGCGATTGGCCACGAATACAATCGAACCAGTCGTAGGCGATAAAACGGCCGCACATCACAATGATTGCCCAGAAGGCCAGCGACAATATGGCTCCGCGACGAATATGCGATGGCGCCTTACGATCGTTATCCCAATCAGCCACCGATTCGTTCATGCGCTTGTGGAATAACCAGGCATTGATAGCTGCTGCGACCAGCAACAACATCTTGACGCGAAACCAGACGCTCTGCGTCGAGCGCACTGGCACTGCGTAGAACAACAATATGCCGGTGATAAACATCACAGAGAAACCTATGGCCATCGGCCACGTCAGCCTGGAGGCAATACGGCTGGCAGGCACATCCGGCAACGCCAGCCCCAACATACGCAAATCAATCAGAAACAGCATGCCGAGACTGACCATCAGGAACAGCACATGAGTGGACTCCACCCAGTTGTACATGTAATAGGACTCGTGCAATAGCGTACTCAGCCGCATATCGTCGAGCATCACCGCGATATTGTAGAGAAATTCATTCAGCACTTGGAAAACCTCCGGTGCTCTCTTGTTCAGGCATTAGAGTTGAATCTTGCTTGTTTGGTTCAGCTACCCTGGCAGTCGTCTGCTGTCTGCAACGACGGTGGTGCTGATGGGTTTAATTCTTATTGGCCTGGCCTCAGCGAGGTCAGACAAGGTCGCCAGCCAGCAGCCCTTGTAGCCTGTCTGGCGAATGTGAACACAGTTTACACAGGTTCTGCTGAGACCAGTATTGAGGCGGATCAACTATCCGGCTTCTATTCAGGAATCAATGCGACGCGGGCAAGAATACTCTATCCCGCCAATACAAATCCACTCTGTAGCGGGCAAACGGTTGTCAGCACACAAAATGCCAGTAGCAACGCTATTTTAGTCCTGCATTTTCTTGCGATATTCCGAAGGGGTGACGCCTTTTATTTCACGAAAGGCGTTATTGAAAGGGGTAATCGATTGGTAGCCAACGGACAATGCGATAGTCAGTACCGGGAGGTTCTGTTTTGAACTGTCGGCCAGCGCCGCACTGGCGTCCTCGATGCGATATTTATGCAGCATTGCATTGAAGTTGCGAAAGCCGAGTTGTTTGTGAATAAAGGCTCGTAAACGGTATTCGGGCATATTCAATTTCTTGGCAAGGCCAGAGATAGTCAGGCCGGCCTCGCGATACAATAGTCCATCGCGAAACACACGATTAAAACTTTCCTCGTCGATAGCTTCGGTGCCCTGCCCTGACTTTTCCTCAGTCAATTCAGTAACCCGCCGAATGACATAGCTCAGCGACACAAAGTCAAAGCGTAAAGCCGCCAGCAACATGCCCAATGTTAATACCGCGATCGCATAGACAATAACGGCCTGTTCACTGGCATAACTGGCAGAACCGCCGGCCAACAGGAAATTCTCGACAAATACGACACTGAAAATCAGCGCCCCTTGCAAACCTATAATGAACCAGCGAAAAACCCGCCTGTCTTCGACCAGATCTGTTCGCCAGCCTTTTAATGTCCAGAATATCGCCAGACACACAAACACCAGCTGCAGAACATCCATGCTGAACGACAGGAACACAGCCGCCGCTGCCGGCTCCTGCGCAGTACTGTCCACTGCCAGATAACTGAGAATCAGATCGATGACGACCTGCATACCAAAGGCAGCGGCTAACGGTTTCGGGAAACTGGATTGCTCCTGAAAAATCAGGAAGCAATAAATCATGAACAGCCCACATATGGCATTAATGCCAAATAACAGCAGCAACCGCCAACCAGTCAAATCTACACGGAACTGGGGGTCGATGTTAGGGCCAGACATGCCGATGACCAGATAGAACACGATAAATATCGCCATGACGGCAAATACACGCGCACTGGTCGCCTTTGGCTCGGTTTTCAAATAACCGGCCGCAAGCAGTAGCACAGACAGTATGGCAACTATCTGAGCAGCAAATAATAACAGGGGGTTGGGCACTCTATGTCGTCCTGGCAATCCGGTCAGAGACTTCGGCAACATACCCCAACACTTGTTAAAATACAAAAAGTCTCTCATGGGTCCGACTGTTTGACAGCGGATTTCTGAAGGCTGGGGTCCTTCGTTATACGCGATTGCAACACTTGCAGGTAGCGGTCCAGTTATCCATCCCGAGCCGGTGCGCCGAACATCCTGCCCACCGCAATTTCCAGCCCTCATTCCGGTCGCGAGACAGTTCTCTAAACTTGTGATTTTTACGCAATTATAGCGGTCTCAAGACGGACCGAACGAATGATCGATATTCGTTGCACCCCCCCTGGCATGCCTCTATACTCCGCCTATTGCTGCATATGGTGGTTACGGAATCCTACAATTCCAAGTTGAAATTCCTGGCCGGCAATCGAACAAAGAAGACTCTTAGAAGAAGTTAATAATCAAGGGAGCTATCATGCGAAAAAGAATCCCCAGTAAGAGAAATGGACTTAGTATTGCCATCATGATGGCGAGTACCGGACTTGCGTTTCCGGTAGTTGCCCAGGACGATGACTCAGGTATTGAAGAAGTTGTAGTAACCGGTTCCTATATTCGCGGAACACCACTCGATGCACCATCCCCCGTTCAGGTAGTTGACCGTGAGAGTATCGAAGCGCAAGGCGCGGCGGTAATCTGGGACGTCATCAAGAATCTGGAGATCAACTCCGGATCGATTACCAACAACGGTGTTGGCGGCGAGAACAATGGCGTCACCAGCCAACTCGAAGGCACAGCGAACGTCAACCTGCGTAACCTCGGCGAAAACTCCACACTAACACTCATCAACGGCAAGCGTATGGCACCGGCCGGTGCAACCACACGCAGCGGCGGTGAGTTTGTAGACTTGAACTCCATCCCACTGGTGATGACCGAGCGCGTTGAGATTCTGACCGATGGTGGCTCCGCCCTGTACGGTGCAGATGCTGTCGCCGGTGTGGTTAACATCATCATGCGTAACGATTTCGAGGGCCTTGAGTTGTACGGCGACTTGCAAGGACTCGACTCTATCAGTGGTCGCTATGACGCCACTGTTAGCGGTATCTGGGGCTGGGAGAGCTCGGATGGCCGAACCAATTTCGTCTTGTCTGGCGAGCGTTTCGAGCGTGACCCGGTCCCTGTCACTGCAGGTAACTTCTATGACGAGAATTCCGAATTTCTGGGCACTGTCGGCGTCGCCGGCACTCTGGTTGAACCGCCAACATTCGGGTCCAACGTCAGCCCGGGTTGGTATAACGCAGACGTGGTTGCCTATAACGTTGCTACGGGCGGTCCCGCCGACCCTGTCTACACCGATCCCGGCTGCTACACTTTCCCTGCTGCGGATGGTAGCGCTTTACAGATAGGCCAAACGCGCGATGAACGCGGTGAACGTAACGGCACTTGCCGCGAAGATACTTCCCAGTACCAGTACATTGCCAATGAAATGGAACGCAACAGCTTTGCCGCCTCTTTCGGCCACAGCTTCAGTGAAAGCGCTGAGCTTTACGCCTTCGGTCACTATTCCGATGCCACGACAGTGCGTGCTGATGATGGTTTTAACCAAAGTCGCGGTCCAACAGTTTTTCTGGCCCAGCCAGGCGCCTATACGCGCAACCCGGCCTTTGGCGGCAATGCCATTGGTCAGACTATGGAATTGGGCTTCTTTGCGCCAGAGGCTGGCAACGCCCGCCCAACTGCAGCCGACATCCCCAACGCGCCAATTTCTGGCGCTAACGGCGGACCCAATGTCGCCATGTATCAAAATGTTCGTGACGGCCTGCCGCGCATGCCCAATGACACGAACACAACGTGGACCAACTCATCAAGCGCCCAATTGGGAATGCGCGGTGACTTTGACGTAGGTGATCGCGCTTATAACTATGACGTCAGCTACTCGTTCAGCCAATCCAGTCTGGAAGCCAAGTACCGCACTTTCGCACGTGATCGAGCAGAGTTGGCGGCCAATGGTCTGGGCGGTCCAAACTGTACACCAAATGGCCGGCCAGATTTCGATTTTGTTGGCGAGCCAGGCCCCTTTGGTGGCGCTGTTCCTCAAGCCTGGGACTTCTATGCCCCCGGCTTGGTGCAGACCTTTTTCCCGGGCTTTGTTTTCACAACCCGCGAGTCGCTGTCTTATGCACTGACCAGCACCAATCAGGGTCAGGATGGTTGTATGTTTTACAACCCCTTCCTGACCGCACAAACTGATTCATCTCTGGCCAATAGCCAGGAACTGATGGACTGGATGAATCAGGAAGTATTACGCACGGACAAGCGCAACCGACTTGGCGTATTCGATGCAGTCGTATCCGGCGAGCTATTTGACATGACTGGCGGCACTGCGCAATTCGCATTGGGTGGTCAGTATCGCGAGCGCAACACTTTATCTCGCGCCAATGAATTGAACGTACCCGGTCTGCAGGACCGCATTCTCGGCTATGATGCTAATGGTGTACCGAATGAGTTCCACTACGTAAGCAACAACTTCGAGTGTTCTCTGTGCGCTTTCAATTATGACGATGACCGCACGACAACGGCGGTCTTTGGCGAGTTATCTCTGCCCTTCGCCAATAATGTCGAAAGTCAGATTGCCGTGCGCTGGGAAGATTATGGCGGCAATATTGGTGATGCGATTTCACCCAAATTCGCCGTGAGCTGGCGTCCCATTGAAACTCTGTTACTGCGTGGTTCCTACTCACAATCGTTCCGAGCTCCGAATATCGCCATCGTGCGACAGGGGCTGGAGTCTTCGGAGACAACGTTCCGCGACCCGATTTCCAATCAGGAGGTACGTGCTGGTCTGGTACCACCGATCGATGATTTCGCTGAAGAAGAAACGACCTACACATTGGGAAATCCAGCGCCAAACGTTGGCAACGAATACGCCGACACTTTTGGTTTAGGCTTCATTTGGACACCAGATGGCCGACTGGATGGCTTGCACGTTCAGGCTGACTATTGGCGTTTCGAGGTCGAAGATCGCGTGTTGCCAGAGCCGCCGATTCGTGCCCTGCAACCTGAGATCGATGCGTTCTCCGCTGCAGCTGCCGATCCTAACAACTACGTGCTCAATGACACCATCCCGGCAGACTCAGACAATCCCTACACTGCCTGTGACCCAGCCGCGATTGAAGCGCAGTTTGGTCGCGATTCCGATGAACGTCTGAACTGTGTTGTCGACCCGCGAACTTATGTTGTTTCAGGTGTGCAGCGTGCTTTCGGTGTTAGCGATGCCAATCTGATAACCCTGACTCTGGGTGCTATCAACGCTGGCCGCATTGAAGCTGATGGTGTTGATATTCGACTGGGCTACACTTGGGCCAACGATCTTGGTAATTGGCGTGCCAGCATTGATTACACCCACGTGAATCAATACACGCTGATCGACGTACCTGGTCTGGCTCGCGGTCTGAAAGACACAGGCGAGTACGATGCAGCCGGCACCACGGGTGATAACAACCTGGTGCGCTCACTGCCGGACAACAAGGGTAACTTCACTCTTGGCTGGTCCAACGGCAGTCACAGTGCTACCGCGATCAACCGTCATGTCGGTTCCTATCAGGATCTTGATTACGACACTGCCTATGCCACAGCCAACGATTTTGTCCGCACTTTGTTGCGCCGCAAAATCGACAGTTACAACACGTGGGATCTGCAGTACAACTACATGCACGAGTGGGACAACGTTAATATGGGCGCCACGCGCTTCTCGGTTGGCCTACTGGATGCTTTCAATGCGGATCTACCTTACTACGAGCAGGCACCACTTAACTTCGATGCGTCTGTCTTCGATGGTCGTGGTCGTCGCTTCTACGTCCGGGCTTTGTGGCAGTTTTAGAACGCTGTCCAGTAGCACCAATACAAGAACGGCGCTGAGCAATCAGCGCCGTTTTTTTATGTCTGCTTTATCTTCCTGTCGTGTGTTCTGGCTTTGCGTTCCTGTCTTTTGGTGAACTGTCTTTTAAAAAATTGCTCACCTAAAAGACCAATCTAAACAATCTAGCTACGATCGCGCTTGTGGCGAAAGCGTGCCTCAACATCTTCAATAATGTCATCGACCCGGGAGCCGCCGTCCTGCTCATTGGGATATTGATCAAACAAATTAATCATCCTTTCACTGCGCCGCCCCAGTTTCAGCACACTCTCGAAATGGGAATCCGGACCATGGCTATTGGTAATAGCATCCAGAATAAACGCGCCGATGGATAACAAGCTCAACAAAAAGTCGCGTAAGGCATCGATATAGAGCTTAAATTGAAAAATGAGCAATCGGCGTAGTTGTGGCCATACTGGCATGGCGGTCCCCCTTGTCTCTGAACGGGCAGAAAAATAGTTGTCGGGCGTGATCATAACGTGCATTCCCCGGAATTGAATCTGGTTTTACAAGCCATCGTGATTGACGGCTAACTGACCCTCTACTCAGCACAAATCGTGCCCGATAGTAACCCATTGTTATTTATGCGGTTATTCGAAGCAGTGCGACTCGCTAGTGGATAAATACACCAAGTAGTAGTTGATTAAACTAATTTGGCAAGGCAGCGAACTGCCCGTAGCGGCCCTACTAGTGAATGACGCCGCCCGACGCGTTATCATGCCCGCCTGCTCGGCCACACCAGCCGCAAGCTGATAACGCTGCCCGCAATAACAGGAATAATAATGATAATCAGGATGCCCAACGCCTTACCGAATTCACTCTGCAACCAACGCCTGCTGACTGCCGTGGCAAGTCTCTGCCTGACAGTGACGCTAGGCCAGGCCAACGCTGCCGAATCGCCTTACCGGCTCAATGAACAACTCAATCTCAGCGACGGCTTTGATGTATCACTCATCCATCGTTCCCGCTTTGAAAACATTGCTGATAATGTGCAACCTGGCGCGAGCAAGAACGACCAGGTGTACGTCATGCGCACCCTGCTCGATATGCAGTACCAGAATGAACAATTCATCAGCCAACTCGAACTGGCTGACATGCGCCAGGAATTCGCCGACTCGGACAGTATTATCAGCACCGCTACTGTTAACTCGCTGGACATACTGCAAGCCACCATTGGCTATAAGTTTGATCCGGAGGGCAATACGACGCTGCGCTTCGGACGCTTTACGGAAGACTGGGGCAGTCGCCGCATGATGGCGCGCAACCGGTTTCGCAACACCATCAATGCTTTCGATGGCGCGGTACTGCATACCCGATTAGCAGGTGGCGCCGAACTCAAGGCCATGGCCACACAAACGGTGACCAGACTGCCGTCAGATCGCCAAAGCCTGCTCGACAATGAGCAGCAATCCGATCGCTCCTATGACTCGCGACGCTTTTACGGGGTCCATCTTGCACTGCCGGCACTGTTGGATTCACTACCTGCCGAGTTTTATTACTACGCCATGCGCGAAAAAGACACCGCCGATACGCAAACGCGAAACCGCCGCCTGAACACGCTTGGTTTTCGCCTGCGCGCCATGCCTGAAGCCGGGCAATTTGATTTCGAAATAGAGTCCATGCTGCAAACAGGCACGCAGCGTAGCTCCGCATCCCCCCTCGATCAGATTGATCTTGATCATCAAGCCTATTTTCAATTCCTGAGTGTTGGCTATAGCTTCCCTGTGCCATCTGGT
The DNA here is from genome assembly GCA_913060975.1 of uncultured Gammaproteobacteria bacterium. Taxonomy (GTDB): domain Bacteria; phylum Pseudomonadota; class Gammaproteobacteria; order Pseudomonadales; family Pseudohongiellaceae; genus UBA9145. Next base: position 149,729 of record CAJXVC010000006.1, on the reverse strand, counting down.
CTGCGCATGACATTTGAATTTGATTACGCCAGTGGCGACGAAAACCCATTCGACGATGCCAGTGGCCGGTTTGATTCCATGTACGGACCAACAGCGTTTGAATTTGGCGTGGTGGGACTGTACAACTTTTTCAATCGCAGCAACCTGGCCTCACCGGGTGTGCGTCTGACCGCCGATCTGTCACCGACGGTGGACATCATGATGTTGTACCGGCATTTGTGGCTGGCTGAAGCACGAGACAGTTGGGGGCGTACTGGCATTCAAGATGTCACCGGCACGAGTGGTGATTATCTGGGTCAGCATCTTCAGCTACGTGTGCGCTGGGACATTATCCCTGGCAATGTGGCGATGGAGAGCGGCGCGATCATTCATGAAACCGCAGACCTGACCAACAAAGACCCACGCTATGCTTACGCTGGTCTGACGTTTACATTCTGATCGGCAAGTCTGACAGGAAAGCGCAATTAGACAGCCCGAAATGAGTGTCTGAATCGGGAGTCTGAATTGGGAGTCTGAATTAAAAGCCCGGATCAGGAATCTGAAGCAAGAGCCTGGTCAAGCGCTTGTCATGACCCGCCCTGGAGCCAGGTTCAGGGCAGTGCAGCGTGTTCTGCTGTCTCGGGTGCTCGCGGGCCTTGTGCACTGGCCAGAGCAGAACTGGTCCGACCTGCAAGGCTGTGGCGATAACTCATCCAGATGAGGAACTGCAGACCAAACAGAAGTGTCGCTGCCAGCAAGTGTGTCGGCTGAATCAGCGCCGGCATACCCAAATGACCAAGCGTGGCACCCGAGCCTACCGCCAGCACAATGACCGCCACCATCGTAAAGGTCAGACGCGTCAGTGTATGCTGCCAGCCGAGCGAGCGGATCAGCAGCACGGCCAGCCAAAGATTGGCCAGCAAGACCAGCGCGGAAAAGCTGCGATGTACGTAAAAGAACCAGGGCATGAATTCGATCCATTCCGTGCGGAGTTCTTCACCTTGAGCTTCGCGAATCATGTCAGTCATTTCCCGGACCTGAGTGCCCATGGCAACCTGCAGGATCGTCATACCAAGCACAATATAGAGCCAGCGCTGAAAGCCTGGATCAATGCTGACTACCGGCTGCCCGACCATGATACTGCGCCGTGCCTGCGCCAGTGCAAATATCAGCGCGGCAACAATCGCCAGCGCCATCAACATGTGCAGGGTAATCATGCCCGGCTGTAAATTGGACGCAACAACTTTGGCACCCAGCCAGCCCTGAAAGCCAACCATCAGAAACGTCGCTATCGCGGCGACAGGAATACTGCGATCCTGACTTCGTAATGGCCAGGACAAGATGGCAGTAATGAATATCAGCAAGCCAATAGTCACGCCAACCAGTCGATTGGCATACTCGGTCCAGGTTTTAACCACATTGAAACGCGTATCGCCGTAACCGAGCTCTGCGTAGATCTCTTGATAATTGTCAGGCAGCTGCGCTTCGCTGGTCGGTGGAATCCATTGCCCAAAGCAGGTGGGCCAATCAGGACACCCCATACCGGCGCCCGAGGCGCGCACGCTGGCACCTACCAGAATTAACAAGTAGACCGCACTGAGGGTAATAAGCGCCATACGACGGAACCGGCGCAGGGCGAGTTCTTCCTGACTGATCGAATTCATAGTATTACGTAACTAAATTAACTGGAAAGGGACTGAGCCCTGAGGTCTTACAGGCGGGCGAAGCATAAACCAGCGTTGCTATTGATTCAACGCGGCGTTCACTGAATCCAGCAGTTCGCGTGATGCATAAGCGTCCATCGGCAAGCCATTGGCTTCCTGATAGTCACGAATAGCACCACGGGTTCGGCTACCGACTCGACCATCAGGCTCGCCTGAATCGTAGCCAAGCTCATTCAGCTTGGTCTGTAATTCACGCACATCAGCGACTGTCATCGCCTGCTCGTTCTCCGGCATACGCTGAATGGGGCCACCACCGGCATAGCGGTCAGCCAAATGACCGACAGTCAAAGCGTAAAAAGTCGATGGATTGTAATTCATCGTTGCCCGGAAATTGGCATACGCCAGAAACGCCGGTCCGGATGCCCCGGCGGGTAAAACAACTGCGGCTTCCATGCCGTCAACAACCGGAACGGGAGAACCGTCCAATTGCGTGAGGCCAAGATCGCGCCATTCACTCAGCGGCTTGCGATTACGCGTGCCGGTCAGGCCATAGTCGAAGTTGTCAGGCAATACCACTTCCCTGCCCCAGCGCTGATCGCCCTGCCAACCTGAGTTGGACAGGAAATTGGCGGCCGAATGAAAGACATCAGGCAGACTGTTCCAGATATCGACGCGGCCATCGCCGTCGCCATCAATACCGTACTGATAAAAGACCGAAGGGAGGAACTGTAGCTGACCCATGGCACCGGCCCATGACCCGCTCATGTTCTCCGGGGCAATATGGCCATCTTCAATAATTTGCAAAGCAGTGAGTAATTCACGGCGGAAAAAGTCTGCCCGGCGCGGATCGTAGGCCAGCGTCGCCAGCGCATCCAGCACTGAAAAGCCGCCCGTTGCCCTGCCATAGTTACTTTCAATGGCCCAGAACGCCACCAGATAATGCGGCTGCACACCGTAACGATTCTGCACTTCATTCAGCAGCGCGGCGTGCTCATCGAGCAAAGCCTGGCCACGACTCACCTGATTGGAGGTCACGCGCAAGCTCAAATAGCGGGTAAACGTTTGTACAAATTCGGGTTGGCTGTTATCCAGCTCAATCACGCGTTCGAGTGGCTCAACGGCATCCAGTGCCGACAGGGTCTGTTCGCTAATGCCCTGCTGACTGGCCTCAGAGCGTAATTCCGCCAACCATTCCTGGAAGGTTTGACGAGGCGCTTCTTGAGCCGTGATCAGAGAACTGAAGGTAATACTGAGGAGGAAAATCAATGCTGCTTTCATGGAGCCATGATAATTCAAAACAGCGGCAATGAGAAACAAACCCGGCTATTTTAACCTATTCGCTATTCCATTAATCGAGTGGGAACTGAATCATCTTATTGCCAGCAGTTCTAACGTCCCTCGAGAGTATCTGCTGAAACGCTAGCCGACCTACCGCTTATCGTTGTCTCGAGGAAAACCTTTCGGCTCAGACGACGCTGGATCAAATACTTCCGATCAGGCCGCAACAGCGTGGTTAATATACTCGTCAACACGCTGCTCATCCAATTGGGAAAGCGCTGTAAAATTCAGGCCAAGATGGTAGATTTCCTGACTAATACGGCGACAATGGGAAACGCCGCAGCGCGCTTTCACCGGCATGCCGTTTGGCAGCACGAACTCGAGATCGAACTCCGGATACAAACCGGCATCGTCCTTGAAGCGGCAGAGTTGCTCGATCAGTTGGCGACGTGACTCAATCTGAATACCAGACGGAGATACGTTCATGAGTTTGCCGGTACGTACTATGCCAGACAGTGCAATACTGGCCTCACCTGTCAGGCCCACTCGAGGATATTTGCGTCGTTCATTTTTCATGTCTTCACCTGGTGTGATTGACGTCAGATTAGCAAGAATGCTTTAGGCTATTCTGGCTTATTTAACAGGATTTTTTTTGATCTGTTGCACATTTTTAAACGTTCGACAAAGAATTAGCAATAAAAGTTCCATAAACAGAGCAACTTGGCACCTCACTCAAGCCAATACAAGTAAAACTACGTAGTTTTAGCCTTTTTTAGGCGCCGCGCTACCCGGCCCGGAGAAACAGGCGCAGAGCAAGAGTTAACGACGCATCATAAAAACATAAAAACAAAATAACAGAATCAGGAAACGGAATAAGAAAAACCATGCCGGCACGTATAAAAATGCAGAACATTCTTACAAGGTCGCAACTCAGCAATCAGAAATCCGGCAGTGCCAGGCATGCTCGGGCCATTAAGACGACCATGCTCGGGCTGTTGTGCTTGCTCGGCATGTCCACTACCGAGCGCAGCTATGCCGCTGAAGCAAATGCAAACACTGTTGTTCGCGAGTATAAACAGGAACTAGAGCAAGCCAGATTTGCCGAGCTTATGGCGCACTATGGGCAGCACAAAGAGTTGCCTCCGGGCTATGAACTGCAAGCACTTTTGGCACTGAGTCACTACCCCGAGCTACGCGATGTACGCATTCGTTTTATAGTGAACGACGTGGACATTCCGCTTTCGTCACGGCCATATTGGGCCAGCATGCTGCGCTCAGCGAAAAACCGGCGCTATCACGTCATTATCGATAGCGAGCGCGAAGGCCCGCGTCAGGCATTGCTGTTGAGCAAACAACCCTTCAATGCCCAGGTAGGAATTTTAGGTCACGAGCTGGCGCACACCGTCTACTATCTTGAGCGCTCATTCCTGGGAATCGCCGGCGATGCGATGTGTCAGTTCAGTGCTTGTCGCATTGAATTCGAACGCGCTACCGATCGCCGTTTGATCGACTATGGGCTGGGTTGGCAACGTTACGATCACGCCCTGTTTGTTCGCTCGCAGTTAAATGCCGATCCGCAAGCGGCGCTTAACAGCGAAGGTGGCGGAGGCGCCTACATGAGCCCGGCAGATCTGATGCGGTTGATGCGAGAAAATCCGGCATATGAAGCAAGCCTGCTACCCTGATCTGCACTAAAAGCCGGTCACCGGAAAAGGCCCATCAACAAAGGCCTCATCATGGTACCCCTTGCTGCCGATCTGCCGCGCCAGTTCACTGCGGTAGTCCTTGTCCTGAGCAATCCGCTCGATAGCCTGTTTGAAATTGTACTTGGGTTCCCAGCCGAGAATTCTTCGCGCCTTGCTGTTGTCATAAACGCGATCCAGCGTTTGAAACATGCGCCAGTTTTTGCGGTTGAATTGCTCGACATAGTCCGGGATGTAGTTTTGCAAAACCGCAGGCATGTTCACAGCCAGATTGGCGGCGTCGGATTGACTGAAAGGTGTCGTTGCCGTGAGGATCAATTTTTCGAAACCGATACGCGCAGCGTTGGTCATTGCCATTGTGTGTGCGCTTACGATATCGGCAATATCAATTCTGCGGTTCAGTAATTCATTCACTTTGAGGTTGGCGTCTGCAAAGCCATCTCGCCGGTCTTTTGTGTCATCCTGTTCCGGGAAAAATCGCGAGGTCTTCAATACCAGGCACGGCAAACCAGTGTTGCGGTGAAAAAGCTGGCAAAGATCCTCAGCAGCCACCTTGGTAACGCCATAGATGTTCTTCGGCTGCGGGCGCAGCTCTTCAGTGACCCACACCGCAGCTTCGCCTGCTTGCGGCTGCATGGCATCTCCGAATGTGCTTGTCGTGCTGGTATAGATAAACGACTGGCAATTGCTGCTGACCGCCTCTTCCAGCAGATTCAAAGTGCCGGAAATATTGATATCCACGAAGTCTTGCCGCGTATGCGTACCCACATGTGGCTTATGCAGCGTGGCTGTATGCAGGATGGAATCACACCCCGCGACAGCCTCCCGCACGGCTTCTCGACAAGTGATCGAGCCAACTATGTCGGTAAATGGCGACGCCTTCAGATCAAGCCCCACGACGTCTAATCCGTCTGCGCGAAGCGAGTACACTAGCGCTTCACCCAGATGACCGGCTGATCCAGTTACCAACACTTTCATCAGCCGTTGTCCTTACTATTAACGTACTGGCTATTAACGTGCTGACTATTATCTTGTTTGCCATAACACTCAACAAAGCGCGCCAGAATGGCGTGCGCCTGCGGCGTGTATTCACGGGTAACGGCATCGATTAACTGCGCGGCAGTCTCTTCAGGAAAATAGCCGTGGTTGCGGTAAACCTGAATGCGCACCGCAAAGCCTTCCGGGTCGCCCTCCGGATGAAATTGCGTGGCGTAGACATTCTTGCCGACGCGAAACATCTGCACCGGGCACTGGGCATTGCTCGCCAATAACACTGCCGACTCCGGCAGAGAATCACAGGCTTCTTTGTGCCCCGTTAGCACTTTGAATGACTCCGGCATCGCCTTCAGCAAGGGATCATTCTTGCCTTCTTCAGTTAGCACAATCTCCACACTACTGACCGGCTCGGCGTATTTTCTCGATATCGAGGCGCCGAGATAATGCCCCAATAAACCACTCCCGGAGCAACAGCCAAGAAACGGAAAGTCCATGGCCACAATGTCGTCGAACAAGGCCTGGAACCCGGCTTCGATCTCCCGCTGTATGGCCGTTTTCTGGTCGGCTGGCGTACTGATATCAAATGGGCTGCCACCGACGATCACGCCTGCATACTGATCCAGGTGGATTTCCGGCAGGCCTTTTTGTTCCGCACGCAGACGCACCACTGCATCTTGCGTCAATTGCCCATAATGCAGAATCTTTGCAAACTCGCTGTCCGCCGTCGCCTCTTCAGGGCGCAGCTGTATGACTAAAAAGGGTTTCACGTCACTATCCTTTCATTCATCATGAATTGACTCATTCATGCACTCAGTGACTGTCTAGCAGTCTAACTAGCAGTCCAATACCGGATGACCGAGCCATGAAATATCTGTTCCTTGTCCATGTCGCCCCGGGCCACAACCCGGATAATTATGCTAACGCCTGGGTGGAAGCCAGTAAAATCATCCAACAGGCAGCGGGCGCCCGTGGCACCTACCTGCATCGCGACCTTGATAATCCCCAGCGCCTGCTGGCCATCGCCCATTGGCAGGACAAGGCAGCCCGTGACAGTGCCAGTAGCCGGGTCGATGATCGGGTCAAGGCTATAGTACAAGCGCAAGCAGAGTATTGCCGTATCGAATTGATCGGCGAGTTTGCCGAGCCTGACTGGCAGGTACTCCCCACCGCGCCAAAGACTCAGGGGTAAGACACGAAGTCATTGAAAAATCAACAGTAATTGCATTCAGGAAGTGTGCTATTCAGGTCGCTTGCTGGCCCAGTATTAGGTAAAATCCTGCCTCTTGGCCTGCAGCAAGCCTTCGCGAGCACCAACAGCCCCAGATATTCGGGGGGTTGGCACAAGGCGCATCATTGTGCCCCTCGAAGCGTCTGTCAGGAAAAACTAAAAGAGCAAGCTGACACCGGAAAGCACGCGTAGACGACGCCTTGATAACATAACAATGTCCCTACTGACTCCGGCGGTACACTTACTGCACCCGTCTCAGGCTTGATCAGTTACTGAAGTATTCAATGACCAGAAAAAAGATTAACAAACTGCTTATCGCCAATCGTGGCGAAATAGCCCTCCGCATTGTGCGCGCTTGTGCTGAAGCCAATATCCGGTCGGTAGCCATTTATACCGAACCCGATCGTTATGGTCTGTATGTCAAACGAGCCAACGAATCCTACTTCCTCGGTGATGACCCCCTGGCGGGTTATTTGGACCCACTGCGGCTAGTCAATCTCGCCGTTGAAACCGGCTGTGATGCAATTCACCCCGGCTATGGATTTCTGTCCGAAAATGCCCAGTTTGCCCGCTTGTGCCGAATGAAAGGCGTCACTTTTGTCGGCCCTTCTGCTGAAGTCATTCACAAGATGGGCGACAAGACACAGGCTCGCGCCACAATGACCGCGGCCAAAGTCCCGGTTACTCCCGGCTCGGAAGGCAATCTCGAAAATCTCGACGATGCCCTGAAAGAAGCCGAGCGCATTGGTTTCCCAATTATGATCAAAGCCACCTCGGGTGGTGGCGGTCGCGGCATCCGCCGTTGCGATAATGCCGAAGAAGTACGCAAGCAATATCCGCGCGTTATCTCTGAGGCAACCAAGGCATTCGGCTCAGCCGAAGTCTTCATGGAAAAATGCATCGTCAATCCGCGCCACATCGAAGTGCAGATTCTTGGCGACTCCCATGGCAACGTCATTCATCTGTTTGAACGCGACTGTTCCGTGCAGCGCCGTAATCAGAAACTGATCGAGATAGCCCCCAGCCCGCAGATCGACGAGCAACAGCGCAAGACACTCGGTGATCTGGCCGTGCGCGCGGCGAGTGCGGTCGGCTATGAGAGTGCTGGCACTGTGGAATTCCTGCTCGACGGCGAAGACATGTACTTCATGGAAATGAATACACGCATTCAGGTCGAACACACTATCACCGAACAAATTACCGGTGTCGATCTGGTCCGCGAACAACTGCGCATTGCCGCCGGCGAAGAGCTGCGTTACAAGCAAGATGATATCTCTTACCGTGGTTTTGCGATGCAATTACGCATCAATGCCGAAGACCCGAAAAACGATTTCCTGCCAAGCTTTGGGCGCGTAACGCATTACTACGCACCAGGCGGCCCTGGCGTCCGCGTCGACACAGCAATCTATACCGGTTATGAAATACCACCCTACTTTGATTCCATGTGTCTGAAACTGATCGTCTGGTCATTGAGCTGGGAAGACACTATCGCGCGCGCCAAGCGGGCAATCGATGACATGCGCTTGCACGGTATTAAAACCACCGCAGCGTATTACCAACAAATTCTGGAACACGAAGATTTTCGCCGCGGCGATTTCGACACCAGCTTCGTGGCCGAACACCCCGAACTCTTGAAATATTCAGAAAAACGCCACCCTAGTGAAGTAGCCCTGGCCCTGGCCGCTGCAATTACTGCCCATGCTGGCTGGTACGGTGAGGAGAAACAATGAGCGAACCTAAACCAATTCAAATCACTGATGTCATTCTGCGTGATGCGCATCAGTCCCTAATTGCCACGCGCATGCGTACTGAAGACATGCTGCCAATCTGCGAGAAACTTGATGCGATTGGCTACTGGTCTTTGGAAGTCTGGGGCGGCGCGACCTTTGACGCCTGTATCCGCTTCCTCAAGGAAGACCCCTGGGAACGTTTGCAGCAACTGCGCAAAGCACTGCCCAACACGCGCCTGCAGATGTTACTGCGCGGCCAGAACTTGCTGGGCTATCGGCACTACGCTGACGATGTCGTCGCTGCGTTTGTCGAAAAATCGGCTGAGAATGGTATCGATGTGTTTCGCGTTTTCGATGCGCTGAATGATTTGCGCAATATTGAAACAGCGATGAAGGCAGTGAAAGACGCTGGCAAACATGCACAGGGCACTATCTGTTACACCACCAGCCCTGTCCACACGCCGGAGTTGTTCGTTAAACAAGCCAAAGACTTGCAAAACATGGGCGCCGACTCCATTGCCATCAAAGACATGGCGGGACTCCTGGCGCCTTATTCCACAGCCGAGCTGGTCGAAGCGATCAAGGCCGAAGTGCCTCTGGACCTTGTCATTCACAGCCACTCCACCTCGGGTCTGGCGCCATTGTGTCAGCTCAAGGCTATTGAAGCAGGCGCTGACCGTATCGATACCGCCATCAGCTCCTTTGCCGGCGGCACATCGCACCCGGCCACTGAATTTCAGGTCGCGGCGCTCAAGGGCACCGCCTACGACACGGGTCTGGACCTGGACAAACTGACCGAAGTTGCTGACTACTTCACCGAAATCCGCAAGAAGTACCAGCAGTTCGAGAGTGAATTCACCAAAGAAGACATCTCGGTACAGATTAATCAGGTGCCCGGCGGCATGATGTCCAATCTCGCCAATCAACTGAAAGAACAAAACGCACTGGATCGTATCCGCGAAGTGTTTAACGAAATTCCGCGCGTGCGTGAAGACCTTGGCTACCCGCCACTGGTCACACCGACCTCACAAATCGTCGGCACCCAGGCGGTGTACAACGTACTGGCCGGTGAACGCTACAAGACAATTACCAATGAAGTGAAGCGCTACCTGCAAGGTGGCTATGGCCGCCCACCCGCTGACGTCAATGAAGAACTGCGCCGGCAGGCCATTGGCACTGGTGACTACAGTGACGAACGCCCTGCCGATGCCCTGGCCCCTGAGCTCGACAAGCTGCGCGCTGACATTGGCGAGTTGGCCACTTGTGACGAAGATGTACTCACCTTCGCCATGTTCCCGGATCTTGGGCGCGAATACTTGCAGCAACGTGCCAATGGCGAACTCAAGCCGGAAGCGCTGCTACCACCGGAAAACGCCAAGCAATCCGGCGAAGCCGTAGCGACGGAATTCAAACTGGATGTGCATGGCGAGTCCTACGACATCGCCATTACCGGTGTGGGTGATTTCGGTGCCGGTCGCCGCAAGCTCTATCTGTCACTGGACGGCATGCCTGAGGAAGTCATTATTGAACCTCTCAATCAATATGTGGCGGGCAAAGGCGACAAGCGCAAGCAAGCCAGCGAGCCTGGTCACGTTACGGCGGCAATGCCTGGCAATGTGGTTGATGTTCTGGTCAAGGAAGGCGATCAGGTGGAAGCCGGACAAGCGGTATTGGTGACTGAAGCCATGAAGATGGAATCAGAAATCAACGCCAACATTGCCGGTGAAGTCAAAGCGGTTAACGTCAACAAGGGCGATCGCATCACCCCAGGCGATGTCTTGATCGAGATCGGCTGACATCCGGCCACCCTGCCAATAATCCGAATTCGCGCCGATCAGCGTCGCTTCTTGCGACCCGGCGCTTCGGACTCCTGCAATACAAAATACTGAAAGACAATCCCGACTGCTGTCAGCACGCCCACTGTGATGAGGTGCATGTCTGAGGCCAGCGTAAACGGCTGCGTCAGCAGTAGCGCGCCGGTTGCCGACGACAGAATGATCAGCGCCGGATCGAAAATAACCAGAAACAACACACAACCTACTGCCCCACCCAAGGCGGCAACAAGAAGTGGCAGCAACCCCGGCTGCGGTTCCAGACTCAAACCGAATAACGACAAGGCCAAATAGGCGCCGCCCATAAAACCCGCAACACCAATGGCCAGGTATTGCATGAACACCGCCAGCAAGGCTGCGCCGAGGCCAAACAGTATCCCGACCAGCACCGGTAACCACGCCGCTTCAGTTTGCAACGTTTGCAAGGTGAGCTCAAAGCCAACCAGAAAACCCAATAGCGCAACATAAGCCCAGAACAGCGCTCTGCCTAACAACAGCAGCGCCAGGCCGAGCAGCATGGAGAATATGATTCCTGTGACTGTCATTGACTCTCTTTGACCTCTTCAATTTCCAGCGTATGTATTAACTCAATTTTTAATCGTGCCATTGAGGCGCTTTTCAAGCGCCAGCAATTCAGCTTCGGTCGTGACTTCCTTAAAGTCATCATCAGAACTTTTCGATACTGCTACGGCATTGGCACCCAGCTTTTGTAACACGTCCTGACAGTTCGAATTACCTGCAGTAATTTCTACCGCCAAATTTTTAATCGCACTGAGTGGCCAGATAGCAATTAACGGTTGCGGCTTTCCCTCACATTCGACATAGGCGATACCCGACTCGCTGTTAGCTGCGGCCATTTGCAATTCTTTCACGAGCCCTGCTGGAAACAGTGGCACGTCAGCAGGCACAGAGACCACATACTCGGTATCGGCCTTTTGTTCACTATACCAACACAGGCCACTGTAAATACCAACCAGCGGGTTATGCTGGCCTACTTTCAAATCTTCGACTACCGGGTAGCCATATTCCTTGTAAGCAGAAAAATGACTATTGCTGTTAATGATCAGACCCGCTACAGAATCACGCACGCCTTCGATCACATGCTGCAACAAGGGTTTGCCGCACAGAGGCTGCAGGCATCTGTCTCGACTATCTCGACTATCTCGACTGTCTCGACTGTCTCTGATCCCTCCGCTTTCCTCGCTTTCTTGGCCAGCGGCGCTGTCAACATTCTGCTCAGCGTTGTCGTCAGCCAGAATAATCGCCATGGGTTTACGTGACTTCATAAAACCTTTCAAAATTGATCAAGATGGAAACGTGTGCAGCGCCGTCTAAACTCTCTAAAAAACCAAGACCAAAAGCTAAGCCCAAAAGCCAATAAGAGACAAACAAGCAACTAATTAGAATTTCAGGCGAATGCGTTAAATTCAGTCAACCAATAGTGAAGCACAGAATATAGGCAAGTTACAGAGGGGCTAAGAGAGGGTTTAAGAGAGGGTTTAACAGTGGGCTGTGGAGAGACAAACAGAGAAGCCGATGCGAAACAGTCGGCGGCAAACGCTGGCAAATGTTGGTGGGTCTGGGTGGATTTGAACCACCGACCTCACCCTTATCAGGGGTGCGCTCTAACCAACTGAGCTACAGACCCAACATTTTGCCAAAGACTCACAAGCCGCTGAATTAATCCTGCCAATCCATCATGTTGCGAGTCGCTTGAGCCGGCGTATTATACGCGCTTGGGCTCATGTGACAAGGGTTGAAAGGCAGGAAATGGCCGCGGTCTTCGCTAGCCGAATTGAGCCGCTTACCGCCCGACAACTTCAGCTGGCTTTGGCCCGGCTAAGCCGGCGTTTATTGAGAGAGTGCAGTGCACGGTACACCAGCAGCGCTGCCAGTATGCCGCCATAGAGCACTACTTCGACGTAGTCCGAGCGCTGAATCCAGAGCAGATGAATCGTCGCCAACACGCCGGCCACGTACACCAGCCGGTGCAGGCGCTTCCAGTTCTTGCCCAGCTTGCGCACCATAACCTTCGGTGAGGTCACGCCCAGCGCAACGAGAATCACATAGGCCCCGAAGCCAATGGTGATATAGGGCCGCTCAATGATCTCCGCGCCCAGCGATGCCACCTGAAAGCCCCAGACAAACACCGCCCAGGCGAGAAAGTGGACAGACGCGTAGAACAAGGCAAACAGGCCAATCATGCGGCGATTGCGCACGAAATCGATCTGCCCGGTGAGATTGCGCAGAGGCGTCATGGCCAGCGCCAGTAGCAGATAGCGAATCGACCATTCGCCGGTCTCGATGGAGAGTTCCTGGGCCGGATCAGGCCCGAGATTCTGCGCGATAAACACGCGCCACAACACGTAGCCGAAGGGCACGAGCGCGAGAATAAAGATGGCTGGTTTGAGCAGCGAACGTCCTGTCACGGAATATCTGCCTGTCTATTAATCGCTATCAATGACTAGTAATAGCGCGACAGGTCCATGCCTTCGTACAGGTGCGCCACTTGCTCGCCATAGCCATTGAACATCTGCGTCCGAATGCGATTCTGGCTGAACAGCGTCTGTGGCAAACGGCGCTCAGTATCCTGACGCCAGCGCGGATGATGCACATTGGGGTTCACGTTGGCATAAAAGCCGTATTCCTGTGGCTGTAGTTCGTTCCAGCTATTAATAGGCTGTTCGCGCAGGAAATTGATTTTGACGATGGACTTGATGCTCTTGAAGCCATACTTCCAGGGCACGACTAAACGCATCGGCGCGCCATTTTGGGAAGGCAGGTAATCGCCGTACAAACCCACCGCCATAAAGGCCAGCGGATTCATCGCCTCGTCCATGCGCAGGCCTTCGCGATAGGGCCAGTCAATAATGGCAAAGCGAGAGCGCACTCCGGGCATGGTGTCTTCATCGACCAGGGTTTCAAACTCGACAAAGCGCGCATTGGAGTTTGGCTCAAAACGCTTGAGGATGTCGGCCAGCGGAATACCGATCCAGGGAATGACCATGGACCAGGCTTCGACGCAGCGCAGACGATAGATGCGCTCTTCGAGCTGATGCGGGCTGACGATGTCTTCCAGATTGTACGTGCCGGGCTTGTCCACTTCGCCGGCGATCTCGACTGACCACGGGTCCACATTGAACTCGCCGGAATTGCGTTTGGGGTCGCCCTTGTCCATGCCGAATTCATAGAAATTGTTGTAGGCGGTGACGTCGTCATAGGGCGTCAGCGTCTCATCGGTGAAGAACGGTTCGGCATCCGGTGCTGGCTGGATGTTGTCGAACTTATCACCCCACCAGGCCGCCGGTTCGGAGCGGGTCAGGCCAGCCGGTGCCCGCGCCTTGAGTTGATCTCCACGCGCATCTTGCGCCATCAATGGTGAAGTGCCACCCAAGGCAGCACCCAACATCAGGGTGCTACTGGCACCGAGGAATTGCCGGCGGTTGCGATAAATACTCTCCGGTGTGATTTCCGAGGGTTTGATATCTGCTGGGCGTTTAATCAACATGCTTGGGCTACCTGCTTTGGTGAATGCGTTGTTTGTCTCGTCGTCAGACTTTCTTAAGGTGCGTGCTTGCAATGCGTGCTTTCAGTACGAGCTTACTGCGTGTTCGGCTTTGTATGCCGTTGACTTGCGCTCTACCTGTAATTGAGTAGACACGGGCAGAGCGGAATAAATTCCCGGACAGTGGTACAAGCCACTAGCAAGTTAACGGCCCTTACCGTCTCTTTCGGCCTGTGCGGCGCCTGTTAAAGACACTCTTCATTACACTCAATAACACTCTCAATAACACTCTCAATGACAGTCTTATAATGACCAGCACTGCAAATCTACCCACCTACGACAATACTACGAGCACTCAGGCTGACTGGTTTGCCCTTGCCGCCGCTGCTTCTTTATATCGCTGCCTGTATTACTTGTTTTCGCTGCTTGCCGGCACGGGCTTGGGCCGTATCTGGCGGCGATAGAACCAGCCAATAGGCCCGGAACTGGCGTAGGTAACACACATTAACAGCAACATCTCATGTGGATTCTGAGCAATGACCGCCAGTAGCACCACTGTGAGAATAAACACGATATAAGGCACTGTACCTTTGAACTGTAACTCCTTGAAACTGAAGTATTTATAGTTCGATACCATCAATAAACCAGCGAAAATGGTCAACACCACCGCAAAATAGGACACCACCGGTGTCACTGTGACCTGATACTTGAAGGCCACCCACGGCACGAACGTCACCAGCCCGGCGGCTAACGGGCTCGCCAGCCCGACAAAGAAGCGCTTGTCCACGGTACCGAGCTGGACGTTGAAGCGGGCCAGGCGCAGCGCCGCACAAGACAAATAAATGAAGCTGGCCGCCCAGCCGATCTGGCCCAGGTTTTCAAAGGCCCAGCTGAACATGATCAGCGCTGGCGCCATGCCAAAAGAGACCATATCGGACAGACTGTCGAATTCGGCGCCAAAGGCGCTCTGGGTATTGGTCAGGCGGGCAATGCGGCCATCCAGGCCATCAAACACCCCGGCCACCAGAATCGCCCAGCCGGCCTCGTTGAAATTGCCGGACATCCCGGCAATCACGGCATAGAAGCCGGCAAACAGGGCCCCCAGCGTAAGCAGATTGGGTAATAAGTAGATGCCGCGGCGGCGGACTTTCTTGCCGCCTTCGGAGACATACTCCTCATGTTCGTCGATGGGTAGCAGGCTATCTTCCGATGCCTCGCGTTCCAGATTGTCTTCTTCGTGACTCATAGATGCCCGTTAGTGGCGGTTTTACAAGGAATTTTCCATTATACAGGTCATCGCCGCCGGGATAGACCCCTTTTTCGATTTTACCCGCGAATGCAGATGCTATATGATCGCGCCTCACCCAAATTCAGTCGGGTGCACGGAGCGCGCAGTCCCTGTCTACTGCCCCCGATTCTTGAGCTAGAAGCAAACTGGAGCGAATCCATGAATTACTTTAATACGCTGCCCCTGCGTCTGCAGCTGGAACAACTGGGCAAGTGTCGTTTTATGGACCGAAGCGAATTCAGCGACGGTGTCAATAAACTCAAAGGCAAGAAAGTTGTGATCGTGGGTGCCGGCGCCCAGGGCCTCAATCAGGGCCTGAACATGCGCGATAGCGGTCTGGACGTCTCATTCGCCCTGCGCGAATCTGCCATTGCCGAAAAACGCCCCTCCTTCGTCAATGCCAGCGAAAACGGTTTCACCGTCGGCACTTATGAAGAACTGATCCCGACCGCCGATCTGGTCCTCAACCTGACTCCGGACAAGCAACACACGCCAGTGGTCAGCGCTGTTATGCCATTAATGAAGCAAGGCGCCTGCCTGGCCTATTCGCACGGTTTCAACATCGTCGAAGAAGGCATGCAGATCCGCGACGACCTCACCGTCGTTATGGTTGCTCCGAAATGTCCGGGCACCGAAGTGCGTGAAGAATACAAGCGCGGTTTTGGTGTACCGACACTGATCGCCGTCCACGCCGAGAACGACCCCAACGGTGATGGCCTGGATATCGCCAAAGCTTACGCCGCCGCCACCGGTGGTGACCGTGCCGGTGTCCTGCAGAGCTCCTTTATTGCCGAAGTAAAATCCGACCTGATGGGCGAACAAACCATCCTGTGCGGCATGCTGCAGGCCGGTTCCATCCTGTGCTACGACAAGATGGTAGAAAAAGGCATCGACCCCGGTTACGCCTCCAAGCTGGTACAACACGGCTGGGAAGTGGTCTCCGAAGGTCTCAAGCATGGCGGCATCACCAACATGATGGATCGCCTGGACAACCCATCCAAGCTGGTTGCTGCAGAACTGTCAGCCGAACTCAAAGAGCTGATGGCACCGCTGTACCAAAAGCACATGGACGACATCATCACCGGTGATTTCTCGTCCGGCATGATGGAAGACTGGGCCAACGACGACAAGAAACTGCTGACCTGGCGCGAAGCCACGGCAGAGACCAACTTCGAAAAATCCACTGCCGGCGACATGGATATTCCAGAACAGGAATATTATGACAACGGCATCCTGATGGTTGCCATGGTCAAAGCCGGTGTTGAGCTGGCGTTCGAGACTATGACTGCCAGCGGCATCATCGAAGAATCGGCCTACTACGAATCACTGCACGAAGTACCGCTGATCGCCAACCTGATTGGTCGCAAGAAGCTGTACGAGATGAACAAGGTGATCTCCGACACCGCCGAATACGGCTGCTACCTGTTCTCCCATGAGTGTGTTCCGCTGTTGGAAGACTTCATGAAGAAGGTGGATACCGATGTGATTGGTAAAGGCCTGCAGACTGCGGATCTGGGTGTGGATAACGCTGAGTTGATTGCTGTGAATGACGCGCTGCGTGCTCACCCGATTGAGGTGGTTGGTAAGCGGTTGCGTAAGTATATGACGGCGATGAAGAAGGTTATTTAAGGCTATATATGGTCGGAAAAAGGCGTCCTGCCTTTTTCCTCTTAAAAGCCCGATCACTGGTGTAGAAGTGCGATTCTGCTGGTGATTGGGCTTTTTGGTTTCTGCGCAGTGGAAAGTTGGACTTCCTTTTGCTCACTCTGAGCATCTTTCGGATTCAATTCCCAAATTTTGTATTTCATTTATCTGATGTTGAGATCAGAAGGTGCTTGGGCTCGTCTATAGCAACGACATTCTGAACTGAAAGCGACAAACCAACTAAGCCATTAGTTTTACGCTTGGATAGATCGGTTGCTATGGTTTCGTACACGCATATAGAACGTAACCGGTTCTAGAAACAGCGAATTTGACAAAACTTGGTTCCGACGTGAGTTTTAGTTCCAAAATTTAGCCCAGTCGGTATTTTAGAAAGAACAAATCGCGCTCAAGCAGCAGCCGTACCTGATCGATCTGCTGTCGCAATCTGGGCAATAATTCTTCAGCAAGGGTCACCAAACGATGCTTTCCACCCTTGCCAAATAACACCCGCACCTGCTTGTAATCCAGATCAATGTCTTTCACTCTCAGCCGCACCAGTTCAATCCGCTGCAAGCCTGAGCCGTACAACAAGCCAGCCATTAGCAAGTAAACACCTTCGAGTTTAGCCAGCAAGCTTGAAATTTCCTGCCGAATCAAAACAACAGGCAGCTTTCGTTGCCTGGACGCACGAGTGAAACCCTCGGGCAGATCAAACGGCTGAAAGAGATAGACTTTCTTGAGAAAAACGATCGCTTTCAGCGCCAGCGATTGTGTGGCAGGCGATACGTTACGCTCAACCGCAAGCCAGGTGAGAAAGCGTTCAATCTCCACTGCACCGAGAGTCTCAGGATGGCGCTTATCGTTAAAGACGATAACCCTCTTTATCCAATAGCAATATGTCTGAATAGTACGCTTGCTATAGTTCCGTGCTCACATATAGGACGCAACTGAATCCAGAAACGGCGATTTTGACAAAACCTGACTCCGACGTGAGTTTTAATTCCAAAACTCAGTCTAGTAGGTATTTTAAAAAGTACTTTACCCGCCAGAAAGATAAGCGCAGTATCCTACAATGATATCAGCGGGATAATGGGATTCGCAGCGGATCACGTTTTGATCAAATAAGTTATTAAGGTAAACCCGCTACTAATTATTATGAGGTCGTAGGCCTCATTAACAGACTGTTAAGTTTCTTGAGGGAGTTTCGTGGTCGTTCGAGAGTTTAAAGAAGCTGACCGTACTACTTTGCAGCGCATTTACTTCGAGTCGAGGCGAGATTCGTTCACTTGGCTGGACGTGGAATCATATAAATTAGATGACTTTGACAAGCATACGGTAGGAGAAAAGATCTGGCTGGGCCAGGTAGAGAATGAAGTTGTCGCTTTTATCGCTGCGGATATCGCGGAGAATTACATTCATCACCTGTTCGTTCTTCCCTCGCGTACAGGGAACGGTTACGGCTCCTCTTTGCTAAATAGCTGTTTGGAGGAGATCGGACGCCCTGCTAGGCTAAAGTGTTTGTCTAGGAATACGCCAGCCGTCAAGTTCTACAAGCGATTGGGCTGGCGAACAACAGCAATTGGAACAGATCCACGAGACGGTGACTATCGGCTTATGGAATACGAAACTTAACATGCGCTTCCAGACTGACGCCAAAACCTACGCGTTTTTGCGTTACTCGCTGCGCTCAATCATTAACACAAAATCTCTCCGGCTTTGGCGCAGCTGAAGCGGGCGTTATAACTCATTAATTCGTTCTGGCGTATAACTGACGTATGGTTGGCTAAGGTTTGTCGTGAACATTCTTGTGTTTCTACGGCAATATGGTATTTCCATTAACTAACTCACATCATCAATGAAAATAAACTCAGCTTTAGTACTTGAACATCGATTGAGCAGGGCATGGACCCAGGAGCAATTAGCAACAGTTTCCGGGCTAAGCCATAGAACGATACAGAGGGTCGAGAAAGATTCCAGTGGCTCTCTTGAAACTATTAAAGCACTTGCCGCAACGTTTGAAATTGATGTTAGTGATCTCGATTATAAGGAATTACCGACAATGAAAAAGTACGAATATAAAACTCTAGATGTCCCTTTTAAGTTTGGATTTTTTAAACAAAAGACCCCTGATTTAGAAAGCTTACTAAATGCAGAAGGCGAGCAAGGATGGAAATTACATCAAATGGTTTTACCTGCATCTTCGAATTTCGGTCAGAGTGAGAAAATAGTAATAATTTTTGAGAGAGAGAAAGAGTAAATAAGTTATAACAAGACCGCAAATAGGAGCCGCAAATAGCGGCCGCAAATAGGACACCCACACCTATCTACCTATAATTTGGCAATTCCCTGTACGTCATCTATAACTAACGTTGTAGACACGTTCAAGGAAGAGCCATGCCCCAACCCCGCTGCCGCTTGGTGGATACTCAGGCCACCCCCTACTACCACTGTATTTCCCGCTGTGTGCGCCGCGCCTTTCTTTGCGGATACGACCGCGCTACCAGAAAGAATTTCGACCACCGCAAGCAATGGATTCTTGACAGGATCAAGAAGCTCTCTTCGATCTTCGGCATTGATGTTTGTGCCTATGCCATCATGTCTAACCACTTCCATCTGGTGCTCCACGTCGATTCAGCGCGGGCCAAGCAATGGTCCTCAGACGAGGTTATTGATCGTTGGCTGAGTCTCTACACGGGCCCAATAGTTGCCCACCGGTACAAGGCTGGCATTGCCTTGACCAAACTGGAACAGAACGCTCTAGCCGACTACGTTGCAGTCTGGCGAGATCGCCTGTGTGACCTGAGCTGGTATATGCGCTGTCTGAACGAATCGATCGCTAGGATGGCCAACAAGGAAGACCAGTGCACTGGTCGGTTCTGGGAAGGTCGGTTTCGCAGTCAGGCCCTGCTGGACAATGCGGCCCTGATTGCCTGCATGGCCTACGTTGACCTCAACCCGATTCGGGCAAAGGTCTGCAAAACTCTCGAACAATCCGATTTCACCTCGATTCAGGCACGACTCGCTCTGTTTGCCAAAAAGCAGCGGCAAAGCCAACCGTGCTGGCTGGCCTCAATGGCCTCAGAGAAACCGAGTGCAGATTCTGTGCTTCCGATTCGGCCAAGTGACTACTTCGCCCTGGTGGACTGGACGGGGCGCGCCATCAGAACTGACAAGCGTGGTGCTATACCCGCCTCAGTAAGACCCATTCTGCAAACACTGGGAGTTGAGGCTGACAACTGGGTAAATAACACACAATTCTTTGGCCATAGGTTCGGGCGGGTGCTGGGACGCATCGAACAAATCCGGGCATGGGCTGGTCGGCTCGATCAAAAATGGCTGGCTGGGCTGTCCCAAGCACAGGCCTTTTATCACTGATTCATCCTGAGAGACGTAACTCTAAATATCCTTAGTTTATATCTAAGCCCCCTAACACTCATCATCCGCAACTGGCAGTCTCTGCCCAGAAAGTTAAAGCAACCACCAACAAAGACTACCTTATGCTAGTTTAGCCCTGAGGATTGGCGGATATTCGCCGTGACAATACCGATAAATCTGGAACGGTTAGCTTGTGGGTGTCCTATTGTCACTCTATCCTATTTTTCGATCTAGCTATACACACGATTTTATTCAAACTATTATTTCCATAACAACCTTAAAATGGCGGGGGAAGTCTTGTGCATCACTACATAACAAATATACGACAGCTTGTTGATCCTGACACCTTGATAATAGACGTTGATAAACTACAGCAAATAATTAGCGATGACGACAATGACGAAATAACAATAGAGTTTTCTAACAATTCCTTAATCCCTTCAACTAGCACTATTACTTATTTTTGGCCTGCCTATAGAGGCGAACCATTTAGCTGCAGACAAAGAATGGAGGCGAGCGGATCTGATGAAGATAGATTGGAATTGGAAATTGACTCGAAGACTGTCACTTTCAAACTACATGGGAATACGATCAAGTTCTTCCAGGGTACTTTTGACTTTTGTATTGCGGGAGGAAAGCTGGAGTTTGATTTAGAGGGAGGGATCATCCATTGCGGATTGGAAAAGACTCAGGTACTGGAGTGGGTGGATATCAATGATCACTCCACACCTATCAAAGTTGAAGACGTATCTATTTACAACGTTGGCGACAATCTACAATGCAGCTTCATCGGAACCAATGGATCAACCAGCCATGGCAAATGTTATATAGAAGAAGTAAACAAACTGACAAATACAATTGAAAAGTGGGAATATATATCTCCAAAAGGAACGGACAAGGCCGAGCCTAAACACGCCATTATTCCCCAAGGCGCCTATATCTCTAACAAGTGCTTCTTTTCACATTCTGTCACTCTGACTGGCCACGGTGAAATCTCAGTAACAAACGGCAGCATCATTGAGTCGTGCGGATATTACCTAACCTTTGCCAACAACAATGATGCAGTTCTCCAAGTAAAGATAGACAACATAGATTTCAATGGTCAGTTTCTCGATGGCCTTGCATTTACCGGCGGCAAAAAAGTAGATAACGAAGAACAAAACGGCAATATCAATGCAAAAATAACCAAGTGTACGTTCGGCAAATCCTATGACATCGCCAAGCAAGGAATAATGATTACTAATAAAGGCACAATTGAGATAGACAGATGCCGCTTTGCCCGAAGCAACCATGACCCCGACATCACGGTCTTTGAATGCCCGTTTCCTTTTAACGGCAACGTGATTGTAAAGAACTCGTATTTTAACGGACGAAACTCTGATTTTGATGATCTACGAGAGAGCCTCGGTAAACCTTTTGAATCTGGCTCTGCTCTTGTACCGGGCCAGAGCAAGATACTGCCATTGAAATTCGACGGCGAGGAATTTGTGCATGCACCTGGTCCGGTGCGCCCCCATGGGGTACGTATTGATGGCTATAAAGACATTGAGATACCGCAGCCTATCCACCCTCTTTCATTGAAATTTGAAGGTTATGAATACATCAATGACAACTGCTTATCTGTAATTCAGACTCACTCTATTAACTCAATTCGAATAGAAAAATGTTTGTTTGAAAACTATGAGCGCCAGCTAATTCTTAGCCAGGCCCATATTCTACCCATGACTATCCGCAACGTGCACGTGGAGAAAAGCATCTTCGCGTCGGGGCATCCCTATTTTTTTGAGATCGGCCTGGTCAGCGCGAACTCAACAAATCCTGAACCACCCGCAACCAATGCAACACAGAAAGAACTAGATGATTATCGCGCACAAAAAGCACGTTACAACGCAAAAGTTGATAGCGCAGTTGAAGCCGAAGTTGGTAGTGTGTTGTTTCGAGACTGCTATTTTGAAGATGTTGACCCCTATTGCTGGCCCTCCAGAGTAGAATGGAATGCGGGATTCAATGCTGAATTGAGCGCCGCTCGGGCGAAAGCGGTTATAGAGAATATGGAGTCCATTTCGCAGAAAATCACCCACAACAAATGTCGTTTTGAACTTTACAGAAGCAGCGGTGCAGGGATTGACTATACAAGGGTACTGAAGAAACCAAATTTCAACGATATCACTATCATCAATGACACACCCAATACCCCGCTAGATTTGGGCCATCGCGCTTTCAATTATGAATCCCCTGTACAAGATGGGCTGATGATTGATGTGACTCCCAAGCCATCCTATTCTGGTTATGTAAACATTTTGAGCGGGCGTGTTCGAATTGGAAACGGCGCAGAAAAACGCAACCCCGACGATCTGACAATTCAGCACTTTGGTGCAGAGCCATTTTCAATTCCAGCGAATTGGAGAAATACCGTGTTCAATAAACTTAGAGCGCAATATTTGTGGCTGGCATTTTACAGATTCAAGAAAGCTGTACTCAGATACACTATCAATAACCATACTTCCAGTCTGGAAGGCAGAGCGACGATCCGAGCGCTGCAATACGACAAGGTACCTTAGTAAGTGTCCGAGCTAGTGGCAGGTATCAATCTCGTTGGTAACAAAGAAAACTAATAGGGCAACAAATATATAAAATAAATAAAAAACAAATTGGACACCCACACCTATCCACCCATAATTAACAACAAATAGGACACCCACATCTATACACATCTATATACCCATAATTTGGCAATTTCCCAAAAATATTGGGCTCAGTGTAAAAATACAGTACTGTAGGGTACTCCGATTCCTATAATAAAAAGAAAGGAAGCTGCTATGCACAGACGAGAATTTCTAACCAAGACCGGCCTCGTTACGATGCCATTGATGCTGCCACAGGCTGCTTTGGTCGCGCAGGCGGCACGTCTAAAGATTACTGATGTCCGTTTGATCAGGATTAAGCTGATCGAGGACAAGGGCATTCTTGCCCGACGCGTCGATACTCCCCGTGGTGGGCTGCACGTTCAGATCGGCAATTTCACTGTGACGGAAGTGCACACGGATCAAGGCCTGGTCGGCATCGGTCCCGGCATACCTCCTGAGAACATCGAGTACGTGAAACAATTGCTCGTTGGCAAAGATCCCTTTGATATCAATCAGCATGCCAGGGATCTCTACCGTCCGCAGCGCCGATGGGGTGCCTCGGTTGAGATCGCGCTCTGGGATTTACTGGGCAAAGCAACGGATTTACCGCTCTACAAGCTCTGGGGCGGCGGGCGCGATCGCGTTCTGCCCTACGCGGCTATGTGGGGCATCGGCACTGTGGAAGACCGGGTTGAAATCGCCATTGGGCTCAAAGAGGACGGTTGGCGCGCCATCAAACTGCGTTCGGGATTCAGGACGATGGAGGAGGATATCCGCGTCGTAGAATTGGTTCGTGAAGCAGTGGGTGATGACTTCCACATCCTTTGCGATGGCAACAAGGCACCCGGTGACGCCGACGCCAATGGGGAGAACCCGGTCCTCTGGAACTTCAAGCGTGCCTACGACACGGCCATGGAGTACCAGCGGCTCAACGTCTATTGGCTCGAAGAGCCACTGCCCCGCTACGACTTCGAGCGCCTGGCGGAACTCAATCGCTTACTTGCCATGCCGATGGCGGGCGCCGAGGCAAACTGGGGCATCCATGAATTCAGGTGGCTTCTTGAGCAAGGCTGTTTCGACGTCCTCATGCCAGAGATAGGCGATATAGGTCCGCTGATGTCCCGTGAAGTCGGAACCCTCGCGGCGGCCTACAACAGACAAGTCTCGCCGCACTCGGCGCCGTTTGAGAGACGACTAGTCAATATCTGCGGAATCCACCTTATCGCGTCCATGCCAAACGGCCCGATAACAGAGTTCATCCACGAACCACCGCACGCAGACATCTTCGAAGGCTGGCAGGTTTTCGAGAACCCTCCTGTTCTGGAAGCCGACGGCACAATTAAAGTGCCTCAGGGCCCCGGCCTGGGGGTTACATTCAGAGAGGATCTGATCGAGCAAATCTGAGTGCATGACAGGATGGGTCAATGGGGACACTCACAACTTAACAACTTAAGCCCCTGTGTTAGTGCGCTGCTTAAACTATTTGTGCCCCCTACTTTCCTTAAAACTATCGCTAGAATACTAATGCACTATATATCCAGACAATGTTGCTGACATTCCTGATATTGCTTTTCAGCCGCCTGTAACAAACTGGAATTTGAATTTATATTGTCTGCATAGTTTCGATGTAGGCGTACCAGTTTTTTCTTGTAGTGGTCTGGACTGTGAACGCTCGCAAAAGAAACGACCATCTTGGCAATGGTTGTTGATAACAAGGTTCTGCGCAGGGTTCTGGAGATAGATGAAAGTGCCCCTATGCGATTTGCTTTAAGAAGGAGCTTGATTTTATTGTGATGAACCTGGTCGCCAGCATTGTTAAATACCAAAAGCTTGTTACCGGGCGCTTTGTATTGGCACACTAGGCTATGGGGTATTTGTGAAACAACATCTTTTACATGAGCAAAACGGAAAACATGAGTTAACTTTCGACTAAATGCTCTGGAAAAATCATGATCACCTGCCGCTGGCTGGGCAAAAAGATAGGCGTGTATATTAATTTTGGATTTATACCGTATCTTTAAATCAAGAGCACATAACGACGCCAGGCCAGCACCAAGAGAGAAGCCGGTAACATACACAGGCTTGCCTGTATTGATAAAGTCTGTGCTGTCCAAGCGGGAGCGAATTTCGCTTTGTATTACTTTATAGTCATTGACAAAGCCACGGTGTACTTTTCCGGGGAAATTCGTATCTCTAATAAGTCTTAAATTTACATCAACCAGAGCGTTATCTACAGATTTTAAAAAGTTGCCTTGCACCTTTGAACCGCGAAAGGAGATGACAATAGCATGTTCATTTTCCGCTACGTAGGCGCGTATCTGGGAAGATGCATTGCTTGATTCGATAAAACCGCCACCAATGACCTTAAATGGCGTATCTATTTGGCGGTGGGGAGCAATGTTTAATACACGACCTTCTAACCTGCGGATCGAATTTCTTTTGTTTCTTGATGAAACAAGAATGCAATGTTCCACCATGTTTGCCGCAGTTTGAATCAATGATCTACTTTTAGACTTATGCGAACCAAGGTGACTGCCGTCATAATTTGCCATGGGAAAATCCTTTTAATGATTTCTGATTATTATGTTCAGATGAGTATAGGAAGTATTAACGCCGTATCCAACTCAAATCTTGTCGAAATCTGGGGACTACTGGGGACACCCACGCCTATCTAACCATAATTTGGCAATTCCCTGAACGCCACCTATATCTGCCAGAATACAGTTCCATTTCCTTTTGCCCTTGGTATTAACTGAAAGTGAAATCGTCTTCGTTAAGTTGTACAGTAATCATTGTCTACTTCGAGTTGTGCAATAACAATAATAACGAGGTTGTCTGAATGCAAAAATCCCCCACGCGTTGGCTGACCGCAACGCTACTGGCAGCCTGCATTAATGCCTCCACTGCCCAGATGCAGGACTATGCACCGGTCACCGATGCAATGTTACATGACATGCCTGTGGGCGAATGGCTGAACTGGCGCGGTGACAACAGGGCCTGGGGCTATAGTCCTCTGGATCAGATTGATGCCAGCAATGTCGGGCAGTTGCAATTGCAATGGTCCTGGGCGCTGGATAATACCGGCGCAGTCCAGGCGGCACCGCTGGTGCATGACGGCATCATGTTTGTGCCCGCACCGCGCGGCGTGATTGTGGCGCTCGATGCTGCCAATGGCGATTTGATCTGGGAATATCGCCCTTCACCGCAAACTTCCTCTACTGATTCTGCCACTGGCCGCAGCGCGGCCATGCCAGCGACCGCTTTCGCCGGCGTCGGCAGAGGCGTACAAAAGAACATCGCCCTCTATGGCGATCGCGTGTTTGCGGCAACGGAGAACGCCAGCATCCTCGCCCTTGCTGCGAGCACTGGAGCGTTGCTCTGGGAAACCCAGGTGGCCGATCCGGCATTAGGCTATCACTATACCGCAGGCCCTGTAGTGGCCAACGGCACTCTGGTGACCGGCATTACCGGTTGTTCAAGATACAAGGAAGATGTGTGTTTTATTACTGGTCACGATCCACGCACTGGCGAGGAACGCTGGCGCACTGCAACCATCGCCCGGCCCGGCGAGCCCGGCGGAGATACCTGGGGAGACTTGCCACTACAATTCAGGGCTGGCGGCGATGCCTGGGTTGCCGGCAATTTTGATCCCGAATTAAATCTGGTGTACTGGGGAACCGCGCAAGCCAAACCCTGGGCCCGGGCAGTCAGGGGAACCGATGAGGCAGCCCTGTACACCAACTCGACACTGGCGCTAAACCCGGACACTGGAGAGATGGTCTGGTTCTATCAGCATATTCCAGGTGAATCCCATGACATGGATGACGTGTTCGAAAATATCCTCGTGGATATCGATGGGGAAAAATCACTATTCAAGATCGGCAAGCTGGGCATTCTCTGGCAATTGGATCGCGAAACCGGCGACTATATCAATGCAACCGATCTCGGCTATCAGAACATCGTCAACCTTGACCCTGTAACGGGAGAATTAACCTATCGCGACGGCATGGTTCAGCGCATCGGTCAGCAGATAGATATGTGTCCCAGTACCTCAGGTGTTAAAAGCTGGCGTTCTATGGCTTATTCCCCACAGACCAGCGCCGTGTATATACCGATGACATTGAATTGCGCATTGGCAACATTCGGCCCCACTGAAAGAGTGCTGGGCGGAGGAGGAGTAGGCCCGGTACGGAGAAACAACTATGTTCATCCGGATTCGGACGGCAACCTCGGCGAGGTACTTGCAGTAGATATCCCTGGCGGTGAAGTGAAATGGCGTTTCCGGACCAGAGCGCCTATCAATACGGCAACACTAACGACTGCCGGCGGATTGGTTTTTGCGGGTGACTGGGACCGGTATTTCTATGCCTTTGCTGCGGATGACGGCGAAGTTCTCTGGCAGTCGAGGCTGACCACGTCTACGCAGGGGTTCCCCATCAGCTACAGTGTTGCTGGCAAACAATATGTCGCTGTTCCTACGGGCATTAGCGGAGCAAGCTGGTCTTCTTCATTGCCCAGAGAATTGGCGCCGGAGCTGAGCCGGCCTGGAACCGGCAGCGCCATACACGTTTTCGCATTACCGGAGTAGTTGCATGAAATTGCTGAGTACGCTTGCCACTGGCTTTGTTGCAATGACACTCATCTTGTCAGCCAATGCTGTGCTTGGACAGGAAGCCGGAACTCTCTCTGCCGGGGTTTTTAGCGACACTCAAGCTGCTCGAGGTGCTAGCGTGTATAGCGCTTCTTGTGAATCTTGCCATGCGGCGGACTTGAGAGGAAACAGCAATGCGCCGAGCTTGCTGGGGATGAGCTTCATGTTTCTCTGGGAAGGCCGGTCACTGGAGGAGTTTTTTGTCACGATTCAGAAAACAATGCCCTCGGAAAATCCTGAGAGTCTGCCGCCCCAAAGCTATATTGATGTGGTGAGTTATATTCTGCAGGCGAATAACTTCCCTGCTGGCCCAACTGAACTGCAAGCGGAACTCGATATACTGCGCCAGATTCAGATTACAGGGCATTAGGGGACACTGATAACTTAATAACTTAGCGGGATCCTCCCGGCCAAAGAATACTAATAATTAGCAGGTGTTTTCGGATAGCTTAAGTTATTAAGTTATCAGTGTCCCCTCCCTGCACTTATTCACGACATTCAAGCAGTAGGGTTACTGCTCGATCATGTTCATATGAGCGATGGCCTGATCCGTGTGACCGCCAGAAACGGAGGCATGCCCCATCTCGGCATGATCGATCGCCATCTGCAGGTGGCTAATCGCCTGATCCATGTGCATTTTGGCGCTTTCGCTCGCGGGCTGTTCAGCCTTTGCGTGTTGCATGGCAACCTGAGCGTGTTGCAGCGCCACTGGCGCGTGATCCATGTCGGCATGAGTCTTCGACATACCGGCGTGAGACAAAGCCTCGGCCTTGTGATCCATTTCGTCTTGCGCATAGGCTGCTGAGCCAGCCAGCACCAGGCTAATTCCAATTCCAAGCAGAGTTTTCTTCATTACATAGTCCCCTTTTGAGAAACAACAATTGCATAAAAAGGCAGGTATAGGCGAATCAGTATATAGAACATGGTAAGTCTCGCAAGTGAATAGCGCTATGCCCCGTTCATAGCTCGTCCAGAAGACTGCTTGTGCCAGCGTACTGCTGGATACATAGGGTTCAATTAGTGAGACCCTATAAATGGGGCCTAATTAGTGAGGCCTATTAAATAGGGTCAGAGTAGAAACACAGCAGTTTACTTGGGTGGCTAGCCCCGCTTTAACGGCCTAGCAGAGCTTTAGGGCCCCAATAAAACAGAAAAATTACGCACTATCCATTTTTGTTATCAGTTACCCTATCATTCGACTATCGTCCATACTTGGCCTCACCATGTTGGAAGCTAACACCAAAAACGCCTCTCGCCGCATTCGGCGTCTGTGCCTTGCCGCGCAGGGCTTACTACACGAACGCCCTTTTGGGAGTGGCCTGGATGGGACGCGCCGTGCGATTCAGCATCTGGGGTATGTGCAGATCGACTCCATTTCTGTGGTTGCCAGAGCTCATCATCATGTCTTGCAAGCCAGGGTGCCCAAATTCACGCCCAAGATGACGAATCAACTACTGAATAGTAAAGATATATTCGAGTATTGGGCGCACGCTGCTGCCTTTCTGCCTATGGAAGACTTTCGTTTTTCTTTGCCCTACAAGCAGGCGATCAAGGCCGGGCAAGTTCATTGGTACAAAAAGCCTGACCAAAAACTGATGCAGGAGCTGCTGGCGCGCATACGTGCGGACGGCCCATTAAAATCGCGCGATTTGGAGCAAAGTCGCAGCAAGGGGTCGGGCTGGTGGGATTGGAAGCCGGCAAAAAAGGCGATCGAACAGCTCTATATGCGCGGTGACCTCATGATCTGTGACCGGGAAGGCTTCCAAAAATCTTACGATCTCACTGAGCGAGTTCTACCAGCCAACGTCGACACCACAACTCCTGACACTGAGGAGCTTGCCGCGTATCTACTGGACCAACAATTACGCAGCTCGGCCTTCGTCTCTCTAAAAGGCATTACCTACCTGCGCCGAGGCGCTGAACTTCGCAACGCCACCAAAGCATTGGTGAATGCCAGAATCGATGCGGGTGAGCTGGAGCGAGTTCGCCTGGACAACAACGCTGTGTACTTATGTAAGACTGGCACGCTGGATAAACCTCTACCGCGCGTTAAAGATCGTCTGCTGATTCTGTCACCTTTCGATAATAGTGTTATTCAACGTGAACGCCTGAAGACACTGTTCAATTTCAATTATCAACTGGAGTGCTATTTGCCAGAAGCCAGGCGCCAGTTTGGTTATTTCAGTTTACCCCTACTCTACCGGGACAAGTTTATTGGTCGGATGGACTGCAAAGCGCATCGCAAGACTGCCGTAATGGAAATCAAGAATTTGCATGTTGAGCCTCACCCATTCGATGACAATGAGCTTGCCAAGGCATTCTCGGCTGCACTGCGCAAGTTCGCGCAGTTTCAGGGCTGTGAATCCATCGAACTGAGAACGGTCAACCCGCCACGCTTGCGCAGTGCTCTGAGTGAATTAGAAAGTTTAGACAAGACACTGTGAACCTGCCCTTGTAAGCGGTGTTTCTGCTGCTGCATTCTGCCCGGCAATCTGCCCAAAGGCCCAGGCCTCTGGATAATTGCTGCCACCCTGATACAGAAACCCGAAGAATGACCCTAACTCACCTGCAGCGTAAAGCCTGGGGATTGGTTGATCGCGGTAGTCGAGTACCTGACTCGCCGCATTGCGTTTCGGCCCGCCCTGAGTATTTACCAACGATAGTCCCAACTCAACGCCATAATAAGGCGGACTGTGTACTGGCTCCATGCCATTTGCGTTTCGTCCAAAATCCGGATCAAGTTGGTGCGCGCAACCCTCGTTATAGCGGACCAGAGTAGCTTGCAATCCGCTTTCATCGATGCCAAGTTTATTCGCCAATTCTGCCAAAGAGTCGGCGCGAATGATCCAGCCGTTGGCGATTTCCTTTTCGTAGCTCACACTCCAGTCATACAGGCCAGTAGCATCGGCGTAGCCTACAAGCACTTTGCGGCGTTCATTGTTGTCAGCAATGGCTTTTTCCGTTGCCGCCACACGTGTGCGCTCATCAAAGATCATAAAGGCAGGCAGATTGATGTGCCGGCCCGTGGACTGGTCGAATTCCAAAAACTCCATGTCTTCTTTTCTATGGGTAAGCCGAGTGTCTTCTGCCATGAATCTGGTACCGGCGCTGTTAACAAACAAATAATTTTTTTCGGCCATCAAGCGGGCGAGTTCGTAATACCCAATTACGGTACCAAACTCTCGAGATGGCGTGCACGCACAAATTCTGCCCCATTCAATTGATGCCATATGCCACAGAGCCGCTCCAGCTGCAGTGACCATCCTGACCCCGTCTCCAGTATTGCCGGGTGTACCCCAGGGGAAAATATAGTCAGTCACGCCAGGGAAATTATGATTAGCCAGCATCTGCGAATCATATTCATAGCCACCACAAGTCAGGATTACAGCCCTGTTGGCACGAATAGAAATTTCGTGATGTTTGTCCTGGCAACCAACTTTTAATCCCATCACTTCTCTGCTGCCCGGGCGCTGAATCAGGCTGGTAGCAGACACGTTATATCGAATCTCAATGTCGCGCTCTTTGACGCGCTGCTCAAGCAACTGAAACCCTCGCGCGCCATTGAGATGAACACCGAACTGATCGAATCCACCGCTGGTAAACTCTCGATAAAAAGGGTAACGCCTTGGTGTTTGTTCATAAGGAATGTCGAGGCGTTGCAGCAATTCCGGAATTCCGGCCATCGCTTCTGCAAACGCACGAACCATCTCCTCATCGACGGTGCCAAACGACAAATTGCGGTAGTATTCGACAGCCCCTTCTACGTCTCTGGGGATGGTCATGGCTTCGGCGCAAAGGGCGCTATTGCCACCGCCCGCTGCCAGTTTTTCGAGCAATAATACGCGGGCACCAGCATCATGGGCGGCGATTGCCGCATTGGCTCCGGCAGCCCCGAAACCGACAACCACTACATCGAATTCTTCCTGATATTCCATTCTCACTACTACTTTCGTCTCAACCTGCCATGACCAGCACAGGATTCTTGCTGGTACTGTTTTTTACCAGCCAATTAGTTTGTTTCGTGGATTGCGGACGCCGGATTCATTGCAAGCTGACAGGGCCGAGGCCAGCAATAGCAGCGATTAGCAGTGGAAATTCCATGCAACCGTTGTTTGTCTATCGGCGCCACCAAGAAACCACAGGATTTGATAGAAAAGGTCACTCGCCCATCGTTTGCTGACAGCAACTACTTCATTCTCAACCCTTTCAGTATCATCGACAGACTTCTGAAGCTATGTGCTACTCCCATCAATACCACACCATGGTGAGCTTTGAGGGCAAATCCCTGATCGATATCAGTAAACGTTTCGTGTAAACCGCTGACCAACAAGAGCAGACCAAACGAAAGATTTATCCAGGGATGATTGGTGATACGGTCAATTGTTCTTATTAAAAACTTACGCATAGGGCAGATCGTTCCTAGTCAAGCCTAGTGGTGGTTAGCTCTTAAAATCGCCGAGTGATCCGTCATGCAAACTCACAGTGACTTTGCGGATCAGCTTGCTGAGTAGCAGAAACCTGAATGACTTTCTCAACAAGGATTCTGTCATCTACCGGAAAAGAAATCAGCCGGCCGCTAATGCCAATGGGTAAACCTTCCGCGTCACCGGCGTAGTCATACGGCAGGGTGAACTTATAACCAAAGTTTTCTGAGGTAATGTACTTTAGCATCTCAATCATCATCTGCATCGAATAGAGCTGGCCGATACAAGACCTGGGGCCGAGACCGAATGGCATGTATTTACAGCCAGAGGCAGCTCTTGGCACAGCGAATCGCTCGGGGCGAAACTGTTCCGGATCAGTCCAGACACCCTCGTGCCGGTGCAGGTCAGCAACACTGACCATAAAATCAGTGGCGCTTTCCTTGTCCCGGGGCTTCCTTGTCCAAATGCCTTTTTCTTCATAGCCAAAGCGGCGAAATGGTGGATACAACCGAAGCACTTCACTGACGAAATATCTGGCCATGTTTTGATCAGTGCGTATTTTCTCCAGGTACTCGCTTCGCGCAGCAATACATAACAATAGCGAACTCATCGCAGCGGACAATGAAAATGAGGAGACCAGCATGCTGGTGATCTCTCCTTTGTACTGTGCCTCCGTCAAGGCTTTATTCTGCCGCAGGGTAAGTAATGTGGCATACCAGCTGCCCGGCTTCGGGGACGCGTGCTTGCAAACCAACTTTTCAAACTTTTGCGCTATGTTTCGGGTGTAGTGTTCCCCTTTGAAAAACAGCAGATCCACGACCTTGCGCATCGGAGCGAAACCCGGCAATTGCAGCCCAAACGCGAACATTACCCCTTCAAGATGTACCGGCCGTGTTCCAGGGTGGAATTTGGTATCCCTGATTGCATCGACCAACTCTGGCGACAAGTCCGCCCCCAGCAAGTTTCTGAGAATGCTCAGATAATTTTCCCTGATTAAACTGGAAGACACCGAGAGAGAGTGGGAGTTGCTGGATGGTAGAGTCTCGGCACTGGCAATCAGCTCATCGACCAGTTCCCTGGCAATACGCGGGTAACTGTCTCGATCAGGTGCCTTGTCGCGGAAAAGTTTACGCAAAACATTGGCATGCGCATCATCACTAACCACGATAGAGTTATTGCTTAAATGAAAGCGCGTCAGCATGTCGCGAGTTAGTTGTGAGCGCGTAAACCCACCTCCCTTGACATATTCTTTGACCCGCTCAGGGTCAGCACTGAATTCGATTCTGTTGCGTAACCACGGCACGGCATAGGTCTTGTTGCTACCTTTCCATTGCAGCTGGCTTAGCACTGAGAACTTGGACAACTTACTTCCCCCCCTACCAAGGCTCTGACAATTGCAGCGCTCCAGCAGCGCTATCTACAAGTCGCAAACGAATATACTTACACGCGTCAAGTATCCCATGCGAGCAGAGCACAGCCCCTGAGTTCGACTACCAAGCATTCTTCTCAGCTGACGGCCCCGGCCCCAATTTCCTGCTCAAGTGGCGGCATTGTAGAAACATTCAACTACATAACGACCAAGTTCGGGTGGGACTGTGGTAGATTTATTACCATCCAGTTTATCGTAATCAATCTGATCTCCGAAAGCACTTTGAACTTCTGCACCAAAAATACCAACCCACAGAATTGAAGCTATAACTATTCCCCATGAGCCAGATGACACTTTTTCCACTAACAAATCTGCCGCTGGTTGCCCCAGACGACAATATCGCCAATTTAATAGTTGATAGTCTTGAAACCATGCAACAGCAGCTGCAAGAAGGCGATATTGTCGTGATCGCGCAGAAAATCGTCAGTAAAGCCGAAGGCCGAGTCATCCCTCTACCTGAGAATCCAGATGAGCGCGCCAGAAAAGTAGCAGTTGCCACCGATAAAGAACCGCGTTTTGTTGCTGCAGTCCTGCAAGACAGCACTAGTATCGTTCATGGCCGCCGAGGCATGCTGGTTGTGCGCCAAAAGAGTGGCTGGACCTGTTCCAATGCGGGCATTGATCGCAGCAACGTCGGTGTACAGAATCCTGAAGAGTGCCAGCTCGCTTTATTGCCAGAAGATGCCGATGCTAGCGCTCGAAAAATTCGTGATGATCTGCTGGAGTTAACCGGGGTGGCAGCAGCTGTGCTTATCAATGACAGTTTTGGCAGACCCTGGAGACTTGGCACTGTCGGCGTCTGTATTGGTTGTGCCGGTTTAGCACCGATTTGGGATCAACGCGGCCGCTCGGACTTGTTTGGCTACCAGTTTGATACCAGTGAGGAATGTATCGCAGATGAACTATCCGCCGCTGCGACATTGGTGATGGGGCAAGGCGCTGAAGGCAATCCGGTAGTGATAGTTCGTGGTTACGAGTTGCCCAACCAGCCACCTCAGCCTGCAACAACCATCCAACGCGGGCAAAGTTCTGCACCTTCTCTGGTCAATGTTGAAATTGAGGATATCTAGTTTTTGGGGTCAGTTTTTGGAATCTGAGTAAAAATACATTGCTGTATGTATACTTTGGCCCCATATATATCGAAAGGTAGTATGGGATAAGCTAATTAACGCCCCATTATTCACTCACAGCTTTTACTCTTTCATGTCCCTGATCCCATGGAATTCCAGAATCTAACCGCTTTCATTGACATCTTCGCGTCGGCCTCATTCGCTGCCACCGGAGCGCTGGTTGCGTCTCGTAAGGGCCTCGATATTCTTGCCTTTATGTGGCTGGCGGTGCTCACCGGTGTCGGTGGTGGCACGGTCCGCGATTTGGTGTTGGGAGCACCGGTATTCTGGATTGTCAGCCCCAGCTTCCTGACCACTTGTCTGATTACTGCGGTAGTTGTGTATCTTGCAGCCCCACGCATTGAATCGCGATACACCCTGCTACTTTGGTTCGATGCCTTGGGGCTTGCTCTTGTCACAGTCGCAGGCACCGCCAAAGCCCTCGACTATGGAACAGGTGCACTCGTTGCTGTAGTCATGGGTGTCGTTACCGCCTCTGTCGGAGGCATAATCCGTGATCTGGTCGGCCATGAGCCTTCCATCATTCTGAAACGTGAAATCTATGTGACTGCGGCGGCAGCCGGTGCCTGTATTTTTGTGCTCACCAATGCTCTGAACATTGCCTGGCTGAACCCCACTATTGCCGGCTTTGTGACTACTTTCGTTGTTCGCGGTTTGGCAATAACCTTTGACTGGCAAATGCCTGGCTACCGACGCCCGGCGAAATAAATGGAACGGGACACTGATAATTTAATAACTTAAGCTATCCACACACCTGTTAACTATTCCTATTTTTGACTGGGAAAATAGCGCTAAGTTATTAAGTTATCAGTGTCCCCTCCTTATTATTGAAATGAGGAAAGAAATGCAATATCAACTCGCGCAATTAAACATCGCCAAATTTCGTGTTCCTCAAGACGATCCTGTGAACGCCGATTTTGTGAACAATCTGAATCGAGTAAATGCGATTGCAGAGTCCCAGCCAGGATATGTTTGGCGTTTCAAGGGCGAAGGTAATGATGCTCTTGATGTTCAGGCATTTGAAGACCCTGATATCGCAATAAATATGTCTGTCTGGATTGACTTACAGTCACTTGTAAATTTTGTATACCGCAACAATGACCACAAAGAAATCATGCGACGGCGCAAGGAATGGTTTGAGAAAGTTGAATTCTACATGGTGCTGTGGTGGATTGAAGAAGATCGCAGGCCTTCAATCGAAGAAGCAAAAATCCGGCTTGAATTGCTGCGTCAAAATGGCCCCACATATTCTGCTTTTACTTTCAAAAAGCCATATGCGGCTCCAACTGGGAAAACAATCAATCCATTTAAGGACGAATGTGCATAAAGGTGCAATCAAGCCATGTCATCAGACGCGTTCTGCGCTACGCTCCAAAGCAGCCTTAAATACAAACATGAATAAATGGGGCAGAAATTCGCGGAATCAGCTCAAGCTACGATGATGCATTTTTTAGCAGGCGCGTACCAAGGAAAGAAACGACTAAATAAAAAGGAATCAGCGCCCTCTGCCTGTCTCTTCCCCCATTGCAATCCATGCACCGTGAAAACCTGCAGGTATTCTCCGCCCTAAAGAAATAGTTGCGAGTGCTTTGCCGGATATATTGCGAGCATCCAATATCCGGATTTCATTGCTGTCAGTCGCCTGCCTGTAAACACTCAACAGTAACCAACCGTCATCCTCTGCCGTACCATTGCGATCCGGCACAAAAATTGGCTCACTATTATTGTCGCCAGCATCAACCGAGTGACGCTGTATTGTTGTTGTAAGCGCATCGTAGCGAATGATTCCGCGCATCTCGGCCGCAGTCGGCTGTTCAACCGCGTATGAGTACCGGTTATATCGACCAGTGTGCAACTCGTTAATTCTGGGCAGCTCAATATTGCTCTCAATGAGTTGCTCTTCGTGCACCGTCCTTTGCTGCAAATTGATCGTATAGCGCCAAAGTTCACCCAGAGGATCCGGCGTAAACTCTCGAGTTTGCGGATCGATCTTGAAATACCAAGGATAGCGCACCGCATCAAGCACGATCACTTCTGCCTCTGCATCATAGGCATTAACCACATGCTGAATAAAACAAGGTTTTATCTCCAGCCAGGAGACCTCGCCGCCGTGGCGTGGAACGATCCCTAGCCTGGACACGCGTGAGTCTTGCCAGCAAACAGGTATTCTGTATCCCTTCTTCAACAGCGAGAAGTCATAGCCCACACCCAGATCCAGCAAGATACTGTACGTTTCGGTTACCGCCATATCGTGCATCATCGCCGGGGCGGGAATATCGATTTCCATATTCACAATTTCAACGCCTTTGGCATCAATGACACCGTAGCGCAAAAACGGTTCACTCCAGTGAGCATGAAAAGTGATTAGTTCTTTTGTCACCGGATCAATCTTCGGGTGTGCTGTCATACCTCGCGTAAACTCTGTTTGAGCGGTCCACTGTCCCGATGTTTCCAGTGCAGCATCAACCACAACTGGAGGACCACCCTCAGCCAATGCCAACAAGGTATTGCCTTGTGAGATCACATTGACATTCGGATTCGTATCCAGCAAAAGCGGAGTTTGTCGGGCATCAAAAAAATCAGCCCACTTTCTAGTCCGCACCCATTTATTTCTGTACTCCAGAACGTTGCCATCAGCAAACTTGATGGCGTGGAGCATCGCCGCTTCCGGCCACCAGGATAGCACCCCCTGCCCGCTGAATTTTCCGCTAAAAGGATTGGGGCCGTTACGGACAAGCATGCCATTCAGGTCGCGCGGAATTTCTCCCTCGACACTCAGGTTATTGCAAATACATTCATCAGTGACCGGGGCCAAAGCCCCCTGATTAAGATCAAGATAGTCCATTAGTCGGTCATTAACTCCTTGAGTCGGCTACTGAATTCTGTGCGTTTTTTCTCGCCAAGTGCATTCAGGGGGAGATCGCGGAGCACATCTGCGACTATGCCTTGAGCGTCCTTCAACATTTCAAGACCACCAGCCGTCAAGGTCGCGAGACTCTGCCTGGCGTCTCGTTCATTTCTGACAGTCTCTACAAAACCTAGTTTTTCCAACGGCTTCAATGCCCTTGTTACTGCGGACGGCGTAAGCCCCACCTGCTGTGCCAGCTTTATTCTCGAACATCCTCTCGATGCCGATGCGCCGATTGCCGCCAGCAAACGATATTCACTGAAACTCACGCCCTTTGTATTTGACAGGGCTCGATCCAGCTTTAATTCAAGATGAGCGGCGGTATCCAGAAATTGCAATACTGTCGCTTCAGTTTGTGATGCCAATTTGTCTCTACTCATACATGCATAGTACTTGACTGCTCACGTATTATGCAACTAATAAACAGGTCTGAGTAAAATAGTTTATTGGCTTACTACTCTGCCCCACCCTTTTCATACTTTAATACTGGCGACCCCCGCACCCTTTCGCTATATTGCCCCAGCCATGATACCCACAACCCTGCTTAGCCAACTTGACCTGCTAATCCGCATGCTGGTGCTCGGCCAGCTGTTGTTGCTCGGCGGCTTGTTGCTGCGCGAACCGGCGTCGCGGCTGCGACATCTGTTACTGGCTTGTGGTTTAAGCGTCGCCGGCCTTGTGCTGCTCACGGCGCCAATACCCGATGAGCAGTACGGCCTGCTACGCAATGTGCTATTGCTGCTAACCGACGCCTTTGCTTTTCTTTTCTGGCTGCTAATCTGCCATCTCTTTGAAGACAACTTTGCACCGGGCAAGTGGCCAAGACCAATAAAAGGGCTGCTCGGCATACTGGCGTTGGTTTACGTCTATGCGCTGGGCGTCCTGGCTGGCGGCACTGTTCTGCACGATTTCATCCATGCGGTGAGTTTGGGGTTGATCCTCCATGCCGGTTATATCGCCTATCGCGGCTTTGCCGATGACTTACTGGATACCCGTCGCCGAGCCCGAATCATGGTGGTGCTGGGCATAGCACTCTACAGCACGATCCTGGTGATCTTTGAGTTCGCTGAGGAACGTTATCGCAATGCCGCCGTGTTTGGCCTGGCCAATGCGACATTCTTGTTCTTGGTCATCACCATTACGGTGTCGCGCCAGTTCCGCTTGCGCTACGAACCCGGCAAACTCACTCAAAAAGGCGAGGCACAGCTACAAGGTAGTCTCAAACCCGAGCCTGATGACTACCCGGCCAACCAGTCTCAATCATCGTCCGAGTTGCCGCCAACAGACCAGCGCCTGTCGGACGCACTCGATGCCTTCATTGCCGACTCCGGCTATCACCAGAACGGCTTGACCATCTCAAAACTGGCCAGGTACTTGGACTGTCCGGAACATCGCCTGCGCCGGCTGATCAACCAGACCCGCGGCTACCGCAATTTCAACAGCCTGCTCAACGACCTGCGTGTGCGTGATGCGCGCAATCGGCTATTGGACCCGGCTTTTGATGACAAACCGATATTGAGCATTGCTCTGGAATTGGGCTACGACTCTATCGGCCCGTTTAATCGGGCTTTCAAAGCCGCCATGGAACAAACGCCTGGCGAATTTCGGCGCGCTGTTCAAAATCGGCGCTAGTTTTTCATAATCGGCAAGACCTCCGCACACACACCCAAGCAGACTCTGCCTGAAGATAATTTCAGGAGAGTTTTCCATGTCTGTACGACGACTTGCTGGCGGCCTTGGCCTGC
The DNA here is from genome assembly GCA_913060975.1 of uncultured Gammaproteobacteria bacterium. Lineage (GTDB taxonomy): Bacteria > Pseudomonadota > Gammaproteobacteria > Pseudomonadales > Pseudohongiellaceae > UBA9145. The sequence continues at coordinate 110,593 of CAJXVC010000006.1, read as the reverse complement.
TGATTGTGTTGCTTCTTACCTACTTGCTATGGCCGGTGTACGGTTTTATCGGCGAGGACACTCCGTGGATGCGCAAGCCCTGGGCATGGCAGGCTGTCCCTGCGGCGGATGACTGTCAGTCCGGGGTTGTGCAACCCGCTATGGCGCAGCTGGCTGAGCAGGCATGCTCTCTGTTAAAGACACGTCAGGCAGCAATTCATGCTCCCTCGCTGTCTGCGGCGGTGGCGATGGATGGCGAACTGGTCTGGAGTGCCGCTGTCGGCTGGGCTGATCTGGCATCCGATAAACTTGCCACACCGCAAACCCTGTATCGCATTGGCTCCACGTCCAAGCCTGTAACAGGTACGTTGCTGGCACAAATGGTGGCCAATCACAGTGTCGATCTTGATACACCCATTGGTAACTATGAACTTGCCCTACCCAACCCCGACTGGGCGCAACTGACCTTGCGGCAATTGGCATCCCATATGGCCGGGATGCCCGAGTACAGCACCAACAAAGACTGGGTGGGACTCTACCAAACGGGTGCATTGCGAAGACATCACACCAATATCACGGAAAGCCTCGAGCTGTTCGACGGCAGTCCGCTGCGCTATCAACCGGGTACTAAATTCGAGTACTCCTCGTTTGATACTTTGATCATTGCCGCGGTCTTGCAAAGTGCAGGCAAGCAACCCTTCACTGAGCTGATACGACAACAAGTCACAGCACCGCTGGGTTTGTCCTCACCCATGCCTGATGCAGATAATTCGCAGAGGGCAACGTTTTATCAGCTGGATGAAGATCGTGTACAGCCCTGGCGCAAAGTTGACCTGAGTAACAAACTACCCGGTGGCGGATTCATGTCCAGACCGGCAGATTTGGCCATGCTGGGCAGTGCGTGGTTAAACAACGAGTTCATCGACGAAGCCACGCGCGATACATTCTGGACACCACAAACACTGAATAACGGTGAGGTTAACGAGCAATCCTATGCCTTGACCTGGCGCTGGCATGAAGCCGGTCACTACGCCCATCACGGCGGCGTGTCCAAAGGCTCGATGGCGTGGTTGGCCGTGTATCCCGAACGCTCGCTAGTCATCGCTATGACTATGAATACGACGTTGCCTGAATTTACTGATTTTTCATCTTTGCAAACTGAATTAGTGGCGTTGTTTTCACAAGTAAAAGTGCAAACGACACTTTAAATATTCAAGGTACTTAGCAACACAAGGCAGTCAGCAAAGAGCTCGGATTCGCGTGTTAATCGACCACTCTGGCTGGATCGCCCCCTCACAATTACCCTGCATTTCATTTTTTAACAGGGAAAAGAACGAGACACTGATAGTTTAATAACTTACACTTTCCGCACACTCCTGCTGATTATTTCTATTTTTGACATGGAGGGTGGCGCTAAGTTATTAAGTTATCAGTGTCCCCTGCCTGTCCCATTCCTTCCCGCCTGTTGCGAATTACCCACGAATAATTTTTATGAAGTAGTGGCGCACACGAACAATGAGGAACAGCAGACGTTTGGCCAGGTCATCTCGAAACCATGTAGGCAAATGATTCAAAAAAACTATGAGGCACAAGCGGAATGCAATGAAAACACAGGAATGGAAAAAACCCGGTTGTTATTGCGCGACTAATTTAGCAATCCCATTGAATCATAGTTAAGCTTTAGTATGCCTATACAGCTTCGCTACGACAAAAATTCAGACATACTCTATGCCTCACTAACAGGCGTAGTAACTATGGCGGATTTCAAGAACTCCATTCTGGAACTTTCTGAAAACACTGAGTTTGCCTCTAACGTGGATTCGCTGGTCGATGTTAGCCAAATGGAATTCAATGATGTCGATACGAGTTTTTTAAAAGAAGTGATCGCAATGGAGAAACAGAATCCAGGTCGGCAAGGCGCCAGAGTTGCGTATATTGCTGACAGCAATCTGAATTATGGTATGTTGCGAATGTATGAGGGTCTGGCTGACAATATAGCTAAGACTTCCAAAGTGTTCAGAACTGTTTCAGAAGGCGAGGCGTGGATTATGGGATCCAAATCTAACAAGAACCCTCCTCAGAGCAACAACACCTAGAGATACTGATAAAAGCGGAACAGTAGCGCTACCATCCCGCTCCGCAATCCTGCCTCTCAGTCTGCGCCATCGAAATCTTTTGCGCTATGTCGCTCGCGCAGTTGATCCCCAGCATCACCCCAGGTTTTATTGACACGGCGTCCCCGGATGACAGCCGGCCGATTGGCCAGCGTTTGCGCCCAACGCTGCACGTTGGTGTATTCATGCACTTGCAGGAACTCACTTGCACTGTACATGTCATCGAGCACCAGAGCGCCATACCAGGGCCATATAGCAATATCCGCAATGCTGTATTCTGCGCCAGCAAGATAATCGTGGTCAGCCAGACGCTTGTCCAGCACGCTCAACTGCCGCTTCACCTCCATCGTAAATCGATCAATAGGATATTCCATCTTGGCAGGCGCATACGCATAGAAATGGCCAAACCCGCCACCGAGATAGGGACCGCTCCCCATCTGCCAGAATAACCAGTTAAGCGCCTCGGCGCGTGCAGTAGTGTCGGTCGGCAACAATGCCGCAAACTTGTCGGCCAGATAGAGAAGTATAGAACCGGATTCAAAGAGTCGGATAGGTGACTCGCCGCTGTAGTCCACCATTGCCGGTATTTTCGAATTGGGGTTGATCTCCACAAAACCGGACGAGAACTGATCGCCTTCACCGATGTCTATGAACCAGGCATCGTACTCTGCACCCGAATGACCTGCTTCCAACAACTCTTCCAGCATAATGGTGACTTTCACACCATTGGGCGTGGCGAGCGAATACAGTTGCAGCGGATGATCTCCCACATTCAATTCAGCATCGTGAGTCGGGCCAGCGACAGGTCGATTGATTGCAGCGAATTGGCCACCGTTGTCTTTGTTCCAAGTCCAAACGGCCGGTGGATTGTAGACTTCCCTTTCAGACATGCGTAACTCCCTTTCTGTAGAAAATATGAATAGACAACCAGAGGACACTGACTAGTGGCTAACTTAACGGGACATAAGAGCTTAAGCAACAGCCACACGCATCATTCCCATTCCAAGTACTGCAGTTTAGACAATCAGGACAATTGAGGACACCAACAAAATAGTAAAACAACATTACAGCCTTCCGACATCTTGCTACTTTATTGCTGCCCTTAACTGCTCTCCACTGCAGATATAGGCCTACGCCACTCGCTGATTAACGAGACTCGTTAAACATAAAACAGGAGCTTGCACTACGTGAACCAAGAAGAACTCAACGCCTTGTTTAATAAACAGGCTTCAACTTATGAAACGCAACATACAAAACTGGCACCTATTCACGATGGCTTATATTTCCAACTGGAGTGGATTTTTTCAGAATTGCCACGCAGCGCCCACATACTCTGCGTCGGTTTGGGTATAGGCGCCGAGCTCTCTTATTTAGCCAACAGGTTTCCGAATTGGAGATTTACCGCTGTCGAACCCTCTGGGGCGATGCTCGATGTGTGTCGCCAAAAAGCCCAGAACGAGGGCTATGCTGGTCGCTGCTCGTTTCATGAAGGCTATGTGGAGACTCTTCCAGAAGCGGAGCTTCATGATGCGGCTACCTGCTTTATGGTTTCGCAGTTTATCCTTGCCGAGGAAGCGCGCTGCAATTTTTTCCGGGCTATTTCCGACAAATTGAAACCCGCGGGCATCCTGGTTAGTGCCGACCTGTCGTCTGCAGTAGGCTCATTCGAATATAAAGAGCTACTCAAGACATGGGTGAGCATGTTGCACGCAGCAAACGTCTCCGCCGAAGCGATTGAAAAAACACATTCAGCATGGGCAAAAGATGTGGCTATTTTGCCTCCCGAAGAAGTTAAATCAATTATAAAGCGCGGTGGCTTTGGCACACCGGTTCAATTTTATCAATCTGGTTTCGTTCATGCCTGGTTTGCCAAACAGTCGCAATACGTATGTGCATAGAATCAGGAAAGAGAGTGAATGAGCGCGCATGAGAGTTAGCAACAGCGAACCAGTAAGAATGCGCAATAATTGAAAAGCCGAAGACCACATAACAACCGCTATCCTGTTTAATTCAACCTACCTCCACCTATCACCTGCGCATTGCCGACATTCGCCGAGCCCAACATCCACTTTGGCGCTTCCCTCCTACCTCCGCTGGACACAGCTTCCTAACTTCCATTAGTCTTCGCCCCTTTTGCAAACTGACATGGCCACTGCGGACATGACGAAGCAAAGCGAACGTTCGCTTGGAGTATGCATGCGCCACGGTCAAATCGATAAGCTACACAGATGTTGTTCAAGTTTTGGATTGCAGAAGTTTTTCATACTTCTCCCAGTAGCCTTCTGCCTCTGCTCTCACTCGAGCTACGCACAAAACGATGTCTCCTCCACCACAGTCCGGCCCAGCATGCAGGCAACTCGTATACTTGATGGTGTTGAGATTGAACTTGACGGCAATCTCAATGAGGCGGTCTGGGCACAAGCGCAGCCTATTACGGAATTTCGCCAGCAGGACCCTGTCGAAGGCGGCGAGCCAAGTGAACCGACCGCGGTACGAATTCTCTATGACGATCAGGCCCTGTATATCGGCGCGATGCTGTATGACTCTGATCCTGACGGCATCATCGCCTATCAGTTACAGCGCGATGCCGGACTGGGCACTGATGATCGCTTTATGTGGATCATCAGCACCTTCGATGACAAGCGCACCGGGTACTTCTTCGAGACCAACCCTGCCGGATTGCTCGGCGATGGCCTTATCGAGGGTGGCGGCGGATTCAACAAACGTTGGAATGGTCTCTGGAACATGCGCACGGCTATTCAGCCTGATGGCTGGTCTGTGGAAATACGCATCCCCTTCTCAACGCTCAATTTCGATCCATCGCTCACCGCCTGGGGTATCAATTTCCAACGCACCATACGACGCTATAACGAAGAGATTCTCTGGAATGGCTGGCGTCGTACAGAAGGCCTGTTCCGCCCGGTGCATACCGGTGAGCTGCGCGGCCTGAATGATCTGAGTCAGGGCCGGGGCATAGAACTCAAACCCTATATCAATGCCTCTACCAACAGCGGCCCGGCTGCTGGCTCGAGAAGTGGCGAAGACGCCAAACTGGGTATTGATATCACCTATTCATTGACACCTTCTTTGCGTGGTGCGCTAACAGTGAACACAGACTTCGCCGAGGTAGAGGTCGATGATCGGCAAGTTAACATCACTCGCTTTCCTCTGCGTTTTCCGGAACAGCGTGAATTCTTTCTTGAAGGCTCGGGGGTGTTCTCTCTCAACGGCGCCGACCCCTTCTTCAGTCGTCGTATCGGCCTGGTCGATGGGCAAGAAGTGCCGATCGACTTTGGTACGCGTCTGGGCGGACAGGCGGGAAATTACGAGCTCGGCCTCTACCAGGTACGCACCGGCGATACCACTCTCGAAAACAGCGACGGCACAACGCGCCCTTGGGCCGCGGAAGATTTTACCGTTGCACGAGTCAAACGCAGCCTGTTTCAGCAGTCGCATATCGGCATGCTCTATACGCGACGCGCCTCAGACGACATTCCCGGCAGTGTGAATTTGCAAGATCGCCATACGGTGGGAGCCGACTTCGATTTCTTCACGTCGCAATTTCTTGGCCAGTACAACGCGCAGGTTCAAGGCTTCATGCTCTCCCACAACGACCCGGCTACCGGTGACGATCTGGGTTCATCGAATACCAGCGCCAAAGGTCTGAGCTGGTCGTTCCCCAATGATCTGTGGCGTGTGAGTTCCTCCCACAGTGAATTTGGTGAAAATTGGAATCCTGCACTGGGCTTTGTAGAGCGGCGGGGCATTCGCCGCCACCAGCCGACACTGACGTATGCGCCACGTCCGGAGCGTTGGGAACCCGTCCGCCAGACCGAACACCAAGTCGAATTCGAATACCTGACTGATCTGGACAATCGCCTGTTGACCCGCAATGTCGATCTCACTCCGCTACGCGTTATCTTTGATAGCGGCGACCGTATCGCTTTAGAAGTCGGACGTAACTTCGAACATCTGGACAGTGTCTTTACTATCTATGGCAGTGGCGAGGACGCCATTCGCATTCAGCCCGGCAATTACGATTCTGACAGCTGGACTGCCAGCTTTAACACCGCTGGGCGCCGGATGTTGTCCGGTAGTGCAAGCATTGAAAGCAAAGGCTTCTGGGGTGGGCAGCTCGATGGACTCGATCTTTCTGCTACTGTACGTCCGCGCATTGGCGTGTCATTGTCAGCCAATTATCAGCACAACAGCGTGACCCTGCCACAAGGGGACTTTGAAACTAATCTCATGCGTTTGTCCTGGGCCTGGAATCTGAGCCCCTGGACGGCAATTACTGGCAACGTGCAATATGATGATCTTTCCAATGTAGTCGGCTTTTACGCGCGACTACGATGGATCATACAACCCGGCAATGACATCTTTCTGGTCTGGAGCAACAACTGGTTGTATGAAGACGGGCCTCTGCGCGATAGTCGCTTTGAGACACTGTCACGTGGCGGTGTCATGAAGGTGAACTATACATACCGTTTCTAAAACCATTTGATAATTGGACGGACATAGTCCTAATCCTTATTATCAGTCTCGCGAGCCTTACAAAAAATTATCTCTCTGGATAATCGAAAACAATAAGGAAACTATCAATGATAGCTACAATGAAAGCTGCAATGAAAGCTTCAAACATGGCGCTTCTGGGCCTCGCCGGCTTGGCCGCTGCAGTATTAAGCGGCATAGCTCAGGCACAGGAAACTGTCGATGTGACTGGCTGGGGAACCGGATCGGTTCAGGCTGAGACCACCGTAGCCGGCCGCCCTTGGGGCTGGGCCATGCAAGACTATATGCTGGACCCTGATCGCGAACTGTTCAATACCGCCAAAGCGAAATTGCTGGCAGGCGAACAGGTATTCAGCCATTACATTACCAGCTTTGATACCGAGCGCTATTGCGCAGAAGCCCCTCACTACGACTTTACCTGGTTTGAGATGCAGCACAGCATGATGAATTATGATGATGTGGCCAATATGCTCGCCGCCTGCCCAAATGTGGGTGCCACACCGATTCTGCGACTCCCTGATGCCAGCGAGGGTGCGGTACAAAAGGCCATGGACATGGGCATGTTGGGCATTGTCGTACCAACGGTGGATGACGCGATCGAGGCCAGAGAGTCAGCGCGCTACACGCGCTTCCCGCCACTGGCCCGCCGTAGCCTGGGTGGTGGCCAGGTGTTCTCAATTTGGGGCCCCCAGGTTCGTCAGGGAGAAAATTTTCTGGAAACGATGAGCGATAATATGCTCGTCATTGTCATGATCGAAACAGTCGAAGGGGTGAACAACGCACTTGAGATTGCCACTGTCCCGGGCGTTGACGTCGTCATGATCGGCAATGCTGATCTGGCTAACTTCTCAGGCTATGCACAGGACTCACAGGAATATCATGACCTGCAAATCAAAGTGCGTAATGCCACTTACCGCGCCGGCAAGCTCTATGGCAATGCGGCGTTTGCCAATGCCACTGGTAACCCGCTGAGCAGCGATTCTCGCTTCCACTTGCAGGGACCTACCAATGATGGCTGGGAAAATCCTGACGCAACCGGCTATTGATTAAATTGGGGCAGAGTTAAAACACGGTACTGTCTTTTTACTCTGCCCCTTTTAGTTTTTATTTATTCGCGCCTTTTATTCAATTCGGCGCAATTGTTTGTCGATCAGATTGATGCCAAGCGCACGCAACCATTCAAACACCAGCAGGAAGAGCAACACGGCAGAAATTGCAGCAGCGATTCCTGTCAAACCGAGCGCCTGTTGTTCCGCATAGCATGTCCACACAAATTGGCCGATGCAAAGCGCAGCAACTACAAGCAAAGTCGGTTTGCGCCCGATATATTGCACGACGAACACCCCCAGCGGCGCACCCAACGCAACTATTGGCGCAGCAGCCAACCAGTTTTCATAAACGCCGGGCTGCCAGTCCTGCGTTGTGCTTTTAATGGCAACTCCCAAAACAGAGTTAAAAGCCATTATCACCACTGAAGTTGGAATAGCGATTTTCAAATCAGCTCGACACAGCAGCACCAGCGCTGCGTAAATCACCATGTCGATACCCACGCCAGTCACGCTCACTACCAGCGCACTCGCACAAATGCCAAGTATAAACCCCACGCGCCGATCCCAGCGTTCGTCAAATTTGGTAATACCGGTATGCCCGGCAATTTCACTTATTCGATAGAGGTGCAATAAGCCGAAGCTGCCCCACACAACGGCAAAAACCACCTTGATCCACAAATCAGAAATATAGGGTGCGATAAAGAATATACCGACAGGCAAGCCGAGAAATGAGCCCATTACCGAGCCCAGCAACATTGAATTGGCCAGAGGTTGTCGGCGCGCAAAAATAAAAATACTGGCGCTTACCATGCCGATAGACTGCACCGCAAAACTGAAATCCCGCCCGAGCGCAGCGGGCTCTTCGAATAACAGTACCAACACAGGAAAACCTACAGTGCCTCCACCCATTGGCGTAGAGCCTGCAGCATAACTGCCGAGCGTCATAGCGAATGCAATAGGCCAATGGGCCAGGGCAGTCCCTAATTCATCACTGGCAGCGACTAACCAGAAAAAATAGAAGACAGCAATCCACAAAAACCAAATCCAGAGCTTTTGCTTTGGCAGAGATTCTGAAGACATATCACTTTCCTAACAGAGTACAGATAACTAGCATGCAGAACTCTACAGCTTCGAATAAACGAGGTCATAAAAAGGGGCACATAAAAAGGGTCAGAGTATTATCTCGGAATCGGTGGTCAGTCTTGCAAAGCACTTGCACTGGCCGCCTTCTCAAAGATCAAAATGAATCGATCGGTGTGCCCCTGCAAATCCTCATCAAACACGATGCGATCGTGATCATCATCAGGATTGGACAGCACCTCGGAACTGCCAATAAAGGTGAACCCCTGGGCACTCAGCTCCGAACGGATAAAGGCCTGATCAATGCGATGCAAATCGGTCGCGGCTTCTAGAGAGGAGTCGGGATTGCTTTGATGGTCGATGACTACAAAGCGGCCGCCGGGCTTTAGAGCGGTGTGTAACTGGCCGTAAAAATAATCCGTATTGGCAGCATTGCCTGCCCGCACATATTCCTGGCCATTGTAGCGTTTGGGAATCACATACAGATCATGCAGTGCCATAACGATCAGTGCGGCATCTACAGACTCCGCCTGCAGGTCCAGGTTAATACCACTGCGCGTATGTCGAGTCACATTATCAAGACTGCGCTCAGCGCTGAATCGATCATTGAGTTGGTTTATTCCCCAGGACTCAAAGCCTGGATTATTGTGCAGGATCACCTCGCCATCGCTACCGACAATCCCTGCCAACAGCTCGCTATAGTATCCACCACCGGCAAACAGATCGATGACCCGGTCGCCGGGTTCGAGATTGAGCAAAGGGATAACGAACTGTGGTTTACTGCGGGCATCTCTATCCCGATCGTCTGCCAACCTGTCCGCACGCGCCATTACCTCGAGCACGACATCAGAATCGGCTGCGAACAACACACCACTGGCAGACATTGTCAGGAGCGTCAGGCTGAGTTGAAGCAGAGCTCGATGCATACGGTGATTCCGGTGATTCCAATAAGGAGGCGCAAACAATCGGACCAGAAATGGGTAGCCCGATAACCAGCCCCCTTCCCGACCACTATTCAACAATCGCCGCATAAATACCTGCACGCAATTTGCTGTAGTCATCCAGACCCACACCGGGCCCGAATTGCGTCAGATAAACCACAACCAGATCTTCCGCCGGATCCACCCAATAGGTCGAATGGTAGGCGCCGCCCCAACCGAACTCTCCTTCCGAGCCCAGCGTGCCGCGCGCACCGAGATCGGTAACCACCGAAAAGCCAAGGCCAAAACCCATGCCATCCTGATAGGGAATGTCGCGCAGATGATTACTGGTCATCAACTCTACTGTCTTCGGTGACAGAATACGCGTGTCACCCAGTGCGCCGCCGTCCAGCATCATCTGCAGAAAGCGCGCATAGTCGCGGGCTGTGGAAACCAGGCCAGCACCGCCTGAATAACTCACCTGCGGGCTTTGACCCTGCACGTATTGGCCCTGGGTATACATGCCTGCACCGGTCGGGCCTTCACTTAAGCTGCCATCGTCTTCAATCCAGTACACCGTGGCCATGCGCTCAGCCTTCTCTGGCGGTACGAAGAAATGGGTATCGTGCATGTCCAGCGGATCGAGAATCTCTTGCTGGATAAAGGCACCAAGACTGTCGCCGGTCACGACTTCGATCACTGCCCCTAGAATGTCTGTGTTGTAGCCATATATCCATTGCTCACCGGGATGGGCATTCATGGGGATGGCGGCCATGCGCGCAGCGGTCTCATGGATCGGTACTGTCTGATCGACGAGGTACCAGCCCTGCAAGCCTGACTCTTCCCATTCTTCAATGGCCAGCCCGGGTGCACCAAACATGCCATAGCCGATACCACTGGTATGGGAGAGCAAGTCACGCAAGGTGATCGCCCGGCTCACTGGCTCGGTAGTATAGCCCCCGCGCCCATCAGCCACCGCCACTGTGGCGTCGGCCCATTCGGGAATGAAGTTACTCAATGGCGCGGCAATGTTCAGTTCGCCGCGCTCATGCAAAATCATAATGCCCGTGCTGACAATGGCCTTGGTTTGTGAGGCGATGCGAAACATCGAGTCTTCCGTCATGGGCGTATTGTCTGCGATATTGCGCACGCCATTGGCGGTCGAGTACACGACACGACCATGACGCAGCAGCATGATGACCTGCCCGGCAATCTGCCCGGAATCGACGTAGGATTTCATCACTGCATCGAGATTCTCCAGCCGCTCGTCGGACATACCGACACGCGATGGACGAGTACTGGAGAGCTCAGCCGCCAGTACGAACTGAGTGAGCGATAACAGCAGGGAGAGAACGAGAGCTTGACTAAACCTTATAGCGCGCATGGTTATTTTTCTCATTGTTGTAAATGTTTTAACAGTATATCCTTAATATGAGCAGTGGCGAAATATCAACGCTAACATGCTTGCTGCGCCTACAATGCCAAGTGATTTATACACCAATAAGAGCAGTAAATGCTAAAAGGCAGGAGACGATGACAAGAATTAACAACAACAGGCTCATCATCCAAAGACATCCCAAGCTAAAGCCAGCCCGGTGGCTGGCCGCGTTTCTGGCCTTTGGTTTTGCACCCGGTTTTGCCCCCGGTTTGGCCCTCGCACAAGAGCCTGATTACCAAGCCCCGAAAACAGCATTCGGTGCGCCTGATCTGCAAGGCATGTGGACCAACAACACCATTACCCCCCTCGTTCGCCCGGCAAATCTTGGTAACAAGTTAGTATTGACTGCCGAAGAGGCTTTTCAGCTCGAGCAACAGGTGGCAGATTACACCGCCGAGCAGGACCAGCCCAGTGATCCGAATCGTGAAGCACCGGACAAAGGCACTATCGAGCTGGCCGACAGCTACAACAATTTCTGGTTCGATGATGGCACTCAGATTGCCCGCTATAACGGAGAGTTTCGCAGCTCCCTGATCGTCGACCCTCCGAATGGACAAATCCCCGCCTACACCCCCGCCGCCCAGGAGCGCATTCAGGCCGCGCAGCTGCAGCGCGAACAGCGCGGCCCCTTTGACGGCCCGGAATCCCGCCCACTGGCCGAACGCTGCTTACTTTCCTTCAGTTCCAGCGGCGGCCCACCAATGTTGCCGATTCTCTACAATAACAATTACCAGATCGTGCAATCGCCCGGCTATGTCATGATTTTGGTAGAGATGGTGCACGACGCCAGAATCATCCGAATCGACGATGATCCTCTGCCGGCCGAGCATCAACGCTGGCTCGGAGATTCCATTGGCCGCTGGGAGGGCGACACACTGGTAGTCGAGACTGCCAATTTCAATCCGTCACAGCGCTTTGCCAATTCATCAGACAGTTTCCGTACGGTCGAGCGCTTTACGCGAGTCGGCGATAACACCATCAACTACAGCTTCACGATCAACGACCCCGATACCTTTGTTCAGCAATGGAGCGCAGAAATTCCCATGCAGCGAACCGAGGACAAGCTTTATGAATACGCTTGTCATGAAGGCAATTATTCGCTGCCTGGCGTTTTGGCTGGCGCCCGTCTTGATGAAATCGAAGCAGAACAATAAAACATCTGGCGTAGCCAAGCGGCAGCGCAATAAAAAATACCCGGAATTGCAAAACAACCGGCATTCTTTTTCCTTGTAGTAGACGATAACCCGCATTGCGACCCTCTACCGTCAGGAGTGGATACCTGAATAGTGCAATGTCGAGTTGTCCACTCAATGACCAATCAATGGCCAATCAACATAAGAAGAGGAGCATTCGCTATGCCTTCCCGGAGCCGCTTCACCCCACTACTGCAATGCATTTTGGCTGCCGCCATTCTATGCCCAGTCTCGAGCCTGACTATTGCACAGAGCGATTCGCAACAAACAGAGATGGAAAAGCTGATTGCCCTGTCAGAAAGGCCATTCAGCACGATGGAAAATCCTTATGAAATCATTGCGGACTGGCCGAACTTGCCCGCCGGACGAAGCTGGGGCGCCGCTATTGGCTTGATCCCTGATAACACTGGCGGATTGTGGATGCTATTCCGCTCCGACCCACCCATCAACTATATCAATACTGATGGGGAATTCGAAAAGAGCTTCGGTTCCGGGCTGATTGTGCAGGCCCACGGCTTCTGTATGGACCATGACGGTAATCTGTGGGCCGGTGACAGCGGTTCGTTCGGCGACGACCCAACCACCCAGGGCCGGGGTTTCCAGATTCACAAGTTTAATCAGGACGGTGATCTCCTGATGAGTCTGGGAAGAGCGGGGGTCTCCGAAGCAGGAGAAGACACTTTTATCGGCCCGACCGCCTGCGCCGTGGCCCCTAACGGCAATATCATTATTGCCGATGGACACTGGCCAAGACCCTCAACCGCACAGCAGGACGGCGACCGCCTGGTTGAAATCACCCCGGCCGGTGAGTTCGTCAGATCAGTTGGCAAACTGGGTGCCGGGCCAGGCGAATTCATGGGCCCGCATGCGTTGGCATTTGCTGCCGACAATCGCTTGTTTGTGGCTGATCGATCCAATAACCGCATACAGATTTTCGATGCCGATCTAAACTTCCTCGATGAGTGGCGACACTTTGGTCGACCCAGCGGCGTTAATGTGTTGGCCGACGGCACTCTGGTAGTCGCCGATTCCGAGTCCGGCAGCGCCATACCGGGCCCTGCTGCTGCCCCGGAAGGTGGCCCAGAGGGAGTCCCGCGTAATCCTGGCGTGCAAAAAGGTATCCGCATTGGCAACACCAGCGGCGCACTCCACTATTTCATTCCAGGCACAAGGCCAGAAGGTTTGGCTGCTGATGATCAGGGCAATATATTTGCTGGCTGGACAGGGCGCTGCGAGGCAAGCCCATCCGGCGGTTGCCTGCAAAAGTGGGTGCTTAAGTAGAAAAGAAAAAGGCCAGAGCCACAGGCTCTGGCCTTGCCAATTTGACTGCATTGCGATCCAGGCAGGCAGTAAAGGCTAAGAGTTGACCACCGTTCTGGCCGTTGAAATCTCCCGCGCCCTTCTCCCTCTTAAATCACCCTAATCGGCAGCATTTATTTCTTAATGATTTGCCGGGCCATTGAAGTTCGGTTGCGCCAGCGCGGCAGGTGCTGTATTCGAAGCTGTGGCGCCCTTGGCCCGCTGCGGGGTGTAGAAGAACACGAACTCATAGACTTCATCCGCTGCAAGCTCTTCACTATTGAACGCCTCGCCAATACGAATACCGTGTTTGACCAATAGCAATTGATGGACTGGGAACCACTGCAAACCGCTCCAAGGGGCCGGAGCCGGCAGGACTTCCAGTGCCGGTGCGTCACTGGCGATGATTGCCGGACGGAACTGTGCCAGCCAACGCGCCTCACGCAGATAAATCCCAGGCTCTTCATAGGTATAACGGTTCTTCAGACTAGGGTCAGTACCATAAAGATAAGACCAGCCCGTGCGGATAACCACTACATCGCCAGGTCTGATTTCATCAATATCACCAAAATCCATCGCTTCCTGAAGGTCTTCGACCGTGATGCGATAGCTATTCGCCAGAATCGTCGTACCGTCGAACTCGCCAAGCGCCGCTGTTTCGTTGTTGGCGATTTTCACCCCCAACACGTCAAGCAATACGCCTCTGGTGATAAACGGATCCACAAACTCCTGACCAATGACATCGGCGCCGCTGCCATCTCCGTCAATAAGGTTTTGCGCGGTAAAGCCATTGTAAAAAACGGACCGTACGCCGATATGAGGCAAGCCATCAACCTGAGTCGCGATCTGATAAGTTGAATTCAAAGATTCCTCGGTACCATTGAGATGATTATCGCCAGTGTAAGGCGGTGCAAGATTGGGTGGCGACGAATAGACCTGATCGTAGACACGACTACCAAACGCATTTATTCCTGGCTCCATGATCTCGCCAAGATTATAAGTCTTTGGTGGCTTGTTCCGGTTGTTTTTAATCAGACGCAAAGCTTCAAGGGTTTTCTGAGGGGTAATCTCATTCAACGCGCCAAGCTGATCGTTCGGTCCATAAATAGATGGAAACCATCCAGCAGATCCATCTTCAACGGCAATAGGATCAAAAGGCTCATCATCGAATGGCTGCGCGGATACATACGTAGTTGAAACGCAACTCAGCAGTAACGCGCTAGCAGAAATAATTGCTTTGTTCATGCTTAAAACTCCATTTTATTGTCATTATTGGTAGATTTTTATGGGTTGGCATGTTTCCGCGAAAATGCTTTCAAGTGAAATTACATTTTCTTTTACATCTATCCACCAAGACACTAAAGCCGTCTCTGTTTCATTCAACACTTCAGAAAAGAATCATGCAGGCTCTTGGGTCAGGATGATTATTGCCAGCCTATTGGGCAGAGATGAACGAAATCGAAGGCAAGCACTCAATATCTTTGTTTCAATTCACAGAATTCGTGAAAAGACGTCGATATCAAGATCAGGCTGAAAGACTTGCCAACAGATGGCTATACCATCTAATAAACAGCGGCGTACAACGCAGCGGCAAAACACCTGCAACCTTCACCATCTCATTTGGGGGACGCGAATTAGTGTAGCGTAGCGGTTCTATTCAATACAATACTTATAAATGTTTTAATTCTTTTGTAGGAATATTCGTGCTTATCTTGCAATGCAACTCCACAGGCGCAACAGCTAAATTTTTCAACCCCCTGTAATCGGGGCGTTTGCGAGCGCATGAATGCAGGTCAATTGATATTCGAGTCACGGAGAATTCCTACGCCAGGCAGTACTATTGGACGTAGAGCACTCGAAGCGCCCAACTCTTGCCATGATTAATTGATCAGTGTGAGCGGCGGTTAAACCATTCCCGGTCGATCCAGCCATTAAGAATGGTACCGACAGCATGCCGAAGCCATTCAGAATGCGCGAATATTCACCCTATTCAATTCCTATAAAACCGGCACTGTGGCAAGCCGCAGTCCGATATTTTGCTTGGCAAACTGACTTGGAGCGGCATGGTATTTCACCACTCCATTGAGCTTATCCAGACACTTTGGCAACAGTCGAAGACGCGACGGACTGGTGATAGCTATTGCTGTCTTCTAATCTGAACAATCAGGAAAAAGGAGATGGCGAGACAAACAGCATAGCCCAAACCGATCACCTGCTTCATGCTGTCTTCTCTTGACAAGGAACTCGACTACCTGCGCGAGCCCAAACATGGGAATATAGAAAGCTGCCTGCGGCAGCTTTGCATCGACAAAGATGGTAAATTCTATGGCTTGTGGCCATGACTTGTATGCAAAAACCGTAAGGCCTGAAAGAATAAAAACACCGTCCCCAGTTCCAGGAGAACCCTATGATTGAGCACCGCATCCGCACCGCGCTAGCCTACTGCACCACCCTTGCCTGCGCTACGCTTTCGCAATTCACCTTGGCAGCAGAATTCGCCCCGGGCGACAAACACGTCGCTCTCGGCAGCTCTTTTGCCGCCGGGCCAGGCGTGGACCTTCAACTGGGCAATTGCGGACGCTCAACTAACAACTATGCCAATCTCACCGCGCGGGCACTGGGCCTGACTCTGGTCGACGTCAGCTGCAATGGCGCGACCACGGACAATATCCTCGATACACCACAAAACGGCGCAGCACCACAGATCGAAGCGGTGACAACAGACACAGCACTGGTGACTGTCACGATTGGTGGCAATGACATCAATTACACCTCATCGACGTTCACCTGTGCCGGCACTGCCGCCGACGAGCAATGTACAGCCAATCTCGATCAGGACGCCATAAGCGAAGCGGTCCAACAACTGCCGGGGAAACTCACCGCGACGATCAATGCCATCAAGGAACGCGCGCCCCAGGCAAGCATAGTTGTGGTGACCTACCCCCGCGTGTTTCCGCCAAATGCCGCAAATTGCAGCGAGCTGGAATTGAGTCCCGCCGACACCGCTTATCTGGCCGATCTCGGGCGCCGACTTGAGCAGGCCTTTGTGACAGTTACGCAAAGCGAAGAAGTGTTGATTGCTGACTCATATGTCGGCGAAGCCGGTCACGGGCCCTGCGCAATGCCAGAGACTGCGCGCTGGGTCAACGGCGCTACCACCGTAGTTGATGGCATCCGCTATCACCCTACAGGCGCAGGGCATATCGAAATGTCGCGATTGGTGTTGGAGGCCTTGGAGGATTAGCGGCATCGGCTAATCCGAAGCAGCTACTTTACGGACTTTGCTGCTTTGAATTTCGTGATGAGAACTATTCAGTCGCAGTGCAAAACCAGCACTATTCAAGCGCAGCGTCGGGGGTATTGCCAGCGAACAGTCAAGAGCGGGAGCCCGGAGGGCGAGCGCTCGTGAGCAGTTAATGCCCTCGATGCGGAGCGACAAAAGTTAACATACCAAAACGGGAATTAATAAACAGCCTATTCAAGACAGCGAAATAATCACATCGCCGAGTGCTATTTGAATACTGCCTGTGTGCCTAGCCAATCACCGCATCAGCAATTACCAATTGTGGCGGAGGTGGCGGTTGCACCTGATTCCTGCCCTCATGCTTGGCTTTGTACAAAAACGTATCGGCGCGTCGCAGCCACTGGTCTTCCGTTTCGTCCTCCAGATATTCGGCTACGCCTAAACTGACTGTAACAACCTGGCCTGCCAACAATTCAGTCTGCTCTATGGTTTGTCGCAAGCGATCTGCGAAGACACGAGCGCCAGGGTCATCGGTATTGCGCAGCACGATAACAAACTCTTCCCCGCCGCTGCGGCACACCACATCCAGATTACGCCGCATCGCATGCATGGCAGCGACCAGCTTGATCAGCACTGTGTCACCAGTTTCATGCCCGAAAGTGTCGTTGATCGACTTAAAGTGATCGACATCAAGAGCAACCAGACTGACCGGACCAATGCCTCTCTGCATTTCTTCAGTGGATTGCCGCATGACTTTTACCAGATAGCGACGATTGTAGGCGCCGGTGAGGGGATCACGCATGGCCTGACTCTCAAGCCTGCCCTGCATTTCCAATAGCACGCCGACCAATTGATAGCCCATGTAGCTGAACAGTATGAGCGTCAACCCCAATCGTATTGCCAGCGCTGTCTCGAGATAAATAAAAGCAGCAGGCACCAGAACTGACAAGGCCAGAATCATGGCATAGCCAGATTGCTTCCGCGGCCACAAAAAGACAATAGCGAAGAACAATGGGTAGCTCCAGAATGCCGCCGCAACCCCTACCGTCGCATAGCCGAACAGCATTGCTGTAATTAATTCAAGACTGAGCAACCAGCTCATGAACGGGTCGAACTTGTCCTTGTAACCGCGGAAGAAACGCACACTAATGGTCAGGGCTACCACCAGCATGAGGGCGCCCATCGCATAGTCACGAAGATATAAATACCAAAAGCCAAAAGGAATAATAAAAGGACAAGCAATAAGCGCCATGCGATCGAGTGTTTGCTCCCTGAAATCCTTCAAGGAGTTCTGCGATACTTCCATATCTCTATTTTCAATTGCGTGCATGGTGACTATTCACCCGCCAAAGGGGCTGCAGCTCCGGTAGTTTCTTATTCAGGGTTTACGACACAATTTATTGAGTGCTGAAGCATAAATCGCCGTTTTGCCTCGCCGCAACAGATCGCGGATCTGAGCACACTCATCAGGCACAAGGCAGAATTAAACCACCAGCAAATTACTGTTATAGTCAGTAACTGGATTCGCTCAGGAAGCCCGGAATGAAAGATCCAATTGTTCTGCTACTGCGTTGTTGCACGCTGCAAATCCTCGTGCTATTTGCATTGACGAACTCCCTGTCCGCGCAAACTTCAAGCACCGCAGCTGAAGTCATAGCCAACTGGCTCAACAGCAACCTTCATCCGCTTGAAAGCCCAGCAACCGCATCACTCGATCCCCTCAAAGAAATGTTAGGCAACGCTAGAATCGTTGGGCTGGGTGAAAGCCTGCATTCCGCGTCAGAGCCGATGACTTTCAGAAACCAACTGTTACGTTTCCTCGTCGTTGAGCTGGACTTTTCGGCGCTGGTTATTGAATCCGGTTTAGTGGAGAGCAAGGCCTTGAATGACTATGTACTGCACGGCATCGGTGATTTGGACACCGCAGTCGCCCAAGGCATCTCGCACGGGTTTGATCAGTTTCAGCAGAATGTCGAACTGATTCGCTGGCTGCGCCAATACAATAGCGCGCAAAGCGATGCGGCCAACAAGGTACAAATATTCGGCATGGATACATCCGGCAGCCCAGGCAATCTCGGCGCCACGCGTAATCCGGATACGGCTCTTGCCTACACTCTGCAGTATCTGAGCGAGGCAGACCCGATAGCAGGGGCAGAATTTGAACAGAGAATTGCTGAGTATCTCCCTGCTGTGGCTGGCACTAACGGTTACGGTACTTTACCGATCGCTGAACGCAATGCGCTCACCGCGGCTATTGAAGACATGATCTCCCTGATCAGCCGCCGCGAATTCGCCTACACCCGGCAGACAAGCCCTTACGAATACGCCTGGGCCAAACGTGCAGCCATTTCAGCGCGTCAGGTCGATTCCTGGTTCAGGCGCATGCCAGAGAACTGGGTGCTTGCCGATGGCCTTGATTGGCACGCCGAATCACAAATCATTCGCGACCAGATCATGGCTGATAACGTCGATTGGGTACTGGAGCAACTGCCAGCCGGTGCCCGCATCATGGTGTTTGCCGCAAACGGCCACATGGCAGCAACCGAGTGGACCAACCCGAGCTGGTTCGCAACACCGGCCAATAGCGACAATGTAAGCACTCCTTATGGTGCTTATGCGAGGGCCCGATATGGCGACGATTTCGTCAATATCTTCAACATGCTGTCCGCGGGTGAAATCTATTTCTGTGGTGCGGCCAACCCAACGCCACTGGAAATTGGCAGCGCAGAAGCAGCATGGGGTGAAAGCGCATTCGCTGCAGCCAATACTGACGAGTATCTAATCGATCTACGCACAGCCCCACCCACCGCTGCCAACTGGTTGCAGCAAACAAAAGATCACCGTAATTTCAGGCTATCGACGTCCGATGCATTCGACATCGTTTATTATATAGAAACGATTCGTTCTGACTGCAGGACTGATTAAAAGCAGGCGATAAAAATGCCAAAAAGAAAAACCAACGCAACCCAGACAAGTGTTCAGGACTTCGTCAATACTATTGATGACGAAGTAAAGCGTGACGACTGCCAGCAGCTGGTTGACCTGTTCGCCAAAGCCACCAGACAGAAACCAATCATGTGGGGCGACAAGATTGTTGGCTACGGCAAGCATCACTATGCCTACGCTGATGGCAGCCCGGCGGAAATCTGCAAGGTTGGCTTCGCACCCAGAGCCCGATCATTCGCCTTCTATCTGGCCAAATTCCCAGAGCGTGAAAACTACCTAGCCAAACTCGGCAAGCACAAATTCAGCGGTGGTTGCCTGCACATCACCCGGCTTGCAGATGTAGATCTGGCCGTGCTCAATGACATCGTCAAACTTTCTTATCAGCACCGAAAATCAGAGCAACCCGATTAGTAGCTACACTGCCCAACTCTGAACAATTTGCTCGAATAAGAATTCTGCAAACAATCAGCGCAGCGTCGAGGGTATTGCCAGCGAACGGTCAAGAGCGGGAGCCCGGAGGGCGAGCACTCGTGAGCAGGTAATGCCCTCGATGCGCAGCGGCAAAGAACAGCAACCACAATTTCCCACCCACGTAAGAAGACCGTAGCTGCAGCCTTGCAAACAACCATCGTAGCGTCGACGGTTTTGCCAGCGAACAGTCAAGAGCGGGAGTCCGGAAGGTGAGCGCTCGTGAGCAGGTAATGCCCTCGACGCGAAGCGGTAAGGAACAGCAACCACAATTTCCCTCCCACTCAAGCAAACCGTAGCTGCAGTCTTGCAAACAACCAGCGCAGCGTCGAGAGTATTACCAGCGAACGGTCAAGAGCGGGAGTCCGGAGGGTGAGCGCTCGTGAGCAGGTAATGCCCTCGATGCGCAGCGGCAAAAGAACCCCAAACTGAAACACGCACAATTTGCAGACAAAAAAAGCAATGCACCCTATCCCACCAGGATAAAACGCATTGCTTTTATTTAATAAGAATTACTGAAGCGAACTAATTAAAGCGCCAGCGTCTTCTCTCCGCGCGAGATACCGGACACACCGGTACGCGCTACTTCCAACACCGTGTTTTCGCCCATTGCGGCAATAAACGCATCAAGCTTGTCAGATGTGCCAGTCAGTTGAATCGTAAATACATTCGCAGTGAGATCGACGACTTGTCCACGGAAGATGTCCGCCGTGCGTTTGATCTCGGCGCGTTGCGCACCCAGCGCCTTGACCTTGATCAGCATCAATTCGCGCTCAACGTGCGCGCCTTCGGTCAGATCAACCAGCTTCACCACATCAACCAGTCGGTTCAAATGCTTGGTGATTTGCTCGATGCGCGCATCGTCACCGTTGGTCGTGACTGTCAGGCGCGACAGTGAATTGTCTTCAGTCGGCGCGACTGTCAACGAGTCGATATTGTAGTTGCGCTGCGAGAACAAACCCACAACACGTGACAGAGCGCCAGGCTCGTTTTCCATCAGTAATGAGATTATATGGCGCATATCAAGTCCTCTCCGTCTTGCTCAACACCATATCTTTCATGGCGCCGCCTTTGATAGCCATTGGATAGACGTGTTCATTCGGGTCCACCTGAATATCCACGAAGACCAGCTTGTCTTTCAAGGCAAAGGCTTCTTCAAGTTTGCTGTGCAACTCATCAGGATGACTGATGCGAATACCTACATGCCCGTAGGCTTCGGCCAGCTTGGTAAAGTCCGGCAGTGATTCCGCGTAGGTACTGTGTGAGTAACGGCCGCCGTACTGCATATCCTGCCACTGCTTGACCATGCCCAACGCCTGATTGTTCAAGCAGATGATCTTGATCGGCAATTGATATTGCATACAGGTGGCGTATTCCTGCAGGTTCATCTGAAAACTGCCTTCGCCGGTAATACACACAGAGATGGCATCAGGGAAAGCAAACTGCACGCCCATGGCGGCCGGCAAACCAAAACCCATCGTGCCCAGACCACCGGAGTTAATCCAGCGCCGCGGCTTGTCAAAAGTATAGTGCTGCGCCGCAAACATCTGGTGCTGACCAACATCGGAACTGACATAGGCATCGCCCTTGGTAATGTCATACACAGCCTGCACTGCCTGCTGTGGCATGATGATGTCCGGGCCCGATGACTTGATCGCCAATGAGTCCTTGCCACGCCATTGCTCGATCTGTTTCCACCAGATCCCCAGCGCTTCTTTATCCACTTTGGTCTTCGACTTCTGCACCTGATCCAGCATCTCTTCCAAAACTGCGGTAACCGAACCCACGATAGGCACGTCAGCGGTCACTGTTTTCGAGATCGACGCCGGATCAATGTCGACGTGGAGAATTGTCGCATCCGGACAAAATTTACTGGTATCAGAATTGGTCACCCGGTCATCAAAACGCGCACCGATGCCCAGCAATACATCACAGTAGTGCATGGCCATATTGGCTTCGTAAGTGCCATGCATTCCAAGCATGCCGAGAAACTGTTTGTCGGTGCCCGGGTAGGCGCCCAGACCCATCAGGGTATTGGTGATCGGGTAGCCCAGTTTTTGCGTCAGCTTGGTTAATAATTCAGACCCGTTACCCTGAATCACACCGCCACCGGCGTAGATCATCGGACGCTTGGCTGACAACAACGCTTCAACAGCTTTCTTGATTTGCCCTGAATGGCCTTTACCTGGTACCTGATAGGAACGCATCTTGACGTCCTTGGGGTACTCGTAAGGTAGCTTGACCTTGGGGTCAGTGACATCTTTGGGCACATCGATAACAACCGGGCCAGGTCGCCCAGTCGTGGCAATGTGAAATGCTTCTTTGACGATGCGTGGAATATCGGCAGCACTGGACACCATGAAACTGTGTTTGACGATGGGGCGAGAGATACCCACCATGTCAGTTTCCTGGAAGGCATCAGAACCGATCAGACGGCTTTCCACCTGACCAGAAATCACCACCATCGGAATGGAGTCCATATAAGCAGTCGCCACGCCAGTGACCGCATTGGTCGCGCCGGGGCCGGACGTGACCAGCACCACACCGGGACGACCAGTTGCTCGTGCATAGCCATCGGCAGCATGGGTTGCTGCCTGTTCATGGCGAACCAATATATGTTCGACCTTGTCCTGCTGAAAAATCGCGTCGTAGATGTGCAGTACGGCTCCACCCGGATACCCGAAAACGATTTCAACGCCTTCGTCGTGGAGCGCGCGGATTAACATCTCGCCACCTGATAATTGTTCCACTGTCATAGCCTCTCTTTCACTTCGACTCTATGTAATGCTGGTCAGTCTGTTTAAAACTTGCACCCGGCAAAAAAGCAATTAACACACGACAACAGGCCTGAATGCCAGCTGCTGTATCCAAATGCAAATGATTGATGGTGACAATTGGCAGCAGCCTGTCGTGATTATGAAATCACAGTGTGCTGATGCTTCTTGTCGGCCCCGAACGCGATAACGTGATAAGGGCCTATAGGTGGATGTTGTTAAACACCTAGAAAGCAGTCTCAGGGATGGCCGGGTTGTGGCGTATTCAGACTACTGCAGAGAGAGTTGGGATTGACCGCTTCGCTCTGCTCAAGCGCCGCGATTGTCCCATTTAGGGGTGAAAAGTCAAGCTCTGAGTGAGATTTTGCGGGCCCTGCAGCCCGATACAGCAGTCAGGCGACTGCGGTATCGGGGGACGACTGGCTCTTGATGAAGGTCAATTCGCCCTCGCTGCTCAGCCCCACCGCGATGACGTCACCGGGGTTATAGTCCCCTTGCAACACATGCTGGGCCAGCGGGTTTTCGATCCAGTTCTGGATGGCGCGCTTGAGTGGCCGTGCGCCGTACACCGGGTCGTAGCCCACCTTGGCGATATGATCCAGCACAGCCAGGCTGACGTCGAGACGCAATTCGTGGCTGGCCAGACGCTTGTTCAGCAAGCCGATCTGGATGTCGGCAATACCACGAATCTGTTCGGCCTGGAGCGGATGGAACACTACAGTCTCATCGATGCGGTTTACGAACTCCGGCGAGAAGTGTTTCACCACGACGCCAAGCACCGTGTTTTTCACGTTCTCATAGGACTCTTCACCGAGATTGCCATCGGCCATGAGATCCTGAATGCGATCCGAGCCCAGGTTCGACGTCATCACAATGACTGTATTGCGGAAATCGACAGTGCGGCCATGACCATCAGTCAGGCGGCCGTCGTCCATCACCTGCAACAGAATATTGAAGACATCGGGGTGTGCCTTTTCAACCTCATCCAGCAATAACACAGAATAAGGTCGGCGACGGACCGCTTCGGTCAGATAGCCGCCCTCTTCATAGCCCACGTAACCAGGTGGTGCGCCGATCAGGCGCGCTACCGAGTGTTGTTCCATGAATTCGGACATGTCGATACGCACCATGGCATCTTCGGTATCGAACAGAAATTCCGCCAACGATTTACACAACTCGGTCTTACCGACACCTGTTGGCCCAAGAAACAGGAACGAACCATTGGGCCGGTTAGGGTCCGACAAACCAGAGCGCGAACGGCGCACCGCATTGGCTACCGCATTAACGGCTTCATGCTGACCAATGACGCGCTTGTGCAACGCCGTTTCCATGGTCAACAGTTTCTGGCGATCACCCTGCAACATCTTGCTTACCGGAATCCCGGTCGAGCGTGACACCACATCGGCGATCTCTTCTTCGGTCACCTTGTGACGCAGCAGTTTCTTTTCGACCGATTCGGCTTCTGTGGCGGCTCCGAGCTTTTTCTCCAAGCCCGGAATTACGCCATATTGAATCTCCGACATACGCGCCAGATCGCCGGCACGACGCGCCGCTTCCATATCATTACGGGCTTGCTCAAGACTACTCTTGATAGACTGTGTGCCCTGTAAGGAGGCTTTCTCGGCTTTCCAGATTTCTTCCAGATCAGCGTAGTCTTTTTCCAGCTCGGCAATCTCGTCTTTGAGTTTGTCTTTGCGCTTGGTCGAGGCGGCATCGTCTTCTTTCTTGAGCGCTTCCTGTTCAATCTTCAATTGAATCAGGCGACGCTCGAGACGATCCATATCCTCCGGCTTGGAATCGATTTCCATGCGAATCAGACTCGCGGCTTCGTCGATCAGATCAATCGCCTTGTCTGGTAGTTGGCGATCAGTGATGTATCGCTGCGACAAAGTCGCCGAGGCGATAATGGCCGCATCCGTAATCTGTACGCCGTGATGCACTTCATAGCGCTCTTTCAAGCCGCGCAGGATAGCAATGGTGTCCTCTTCATTGGGCTCTTCCACCAACACTTTCTGGAAACGTCGTTCCAGAGCCGCATCCTTTTCAATGTACTGACGGTATTCATCCAGCGTGGTTGCACCGACGCAGTGGAGCTCACCGCGCGCCAGCGCCGGCTTGAGCATGTTGCCGGCATCCATGGCCCCTTCGGCCTTGCCGGCGCCGACCATGGTATGTAACTCATCGATAAACAGAATGATCGAACCTTCCTGTTTCGACAATTCATTCAAAACCGCCTTCAGGCGTTCTTCGAATTCGCCGCGAAACTTCGCTCCCGCAATAAGTGAACCCATATCAAGTGCGAGAATCTTTTTGTCGCGCAGCCCTTCGGGGACTTCGCCGTTGACAATGCGCTGCGCCAATCCTTCAACGATAGCAGTCTTGCCGACACCGGGCTCACCGATTAACACCGGGTTGTTTTTGGTGCGCCGCTGCAACACCTGAATAGTGCGACGAATTTCTGCGTCACGACCAATGACCGGATCAAGCTCGCTGTTTTCAGCGCGCTCGGTCAGGTCGACACAGTATTTTGACAACGCCTGCCAGGATTCCTCGGCATTGGCATCGTCGACATTGTCACCGCCGCGTAAATTATTGACGGCGTTTTCCAAGGCTTGTGCAGAGACGCCAAAGCCGCCAAGAATTTTACCCAGCTCGCTTTTGTCATTCATGGCAACCAGCAAGATAGTTTCACTGGACACAAAGGAATCGCCTTTTTGCTGCGCGTATTTGTCAGCCTGATTCAGCAACTTGCCTAATTCGGGAGACGCTGCAATATCGCCATCGTGATCCGGCATGACCGGCAAGTTGTCGACCGCGTTTTGCAGTTTCGTGCGCAGCTCGGTGATATTAAAACCGGTTTGCGACAACAGTGGTCTTACCGAACCACCCTTTTGATCCAACAAGGCCAACATCAAGTGGACCGGTTGAATCAGATTATGGTCTTTGCCTAACGCCAATGACTGCGCATCAGCCAGTGCCGATTGCAATTTGCTTGTGAGTTTATCCAGACGCATAGTGTGTTCCCGATTTAAACCAGCATCAGACTAAAAGCCTGATCGTTACTTAAGATAACTAGGATATTGGGCTAAAACGGCGGCTTTTCAACATCAACGCGGCAAATGTTGATATTGATCAAGAACACGGCGTTATTGAATACAAGGCCGCGCATCTGGACAGCTGCAGCTTCAGGGATCGATATAGATAAGACTGAGATTACGGCCAGTCTGACCGTCGCGGCGATAGGAATAGCAATGTTCGGTATCGCACACCGTGCACACTGCACCACCGGATATTTCTGCAACACCCAAGGCGTGCAATTTGCGGCGCGCCAGTTGATACAAATCAGCGTAATACTTGCCGTTTTGTGCAGCCGGTTTGAAGCATTCGTCGATGACTTCATCCGGCAGTACCGCCGCAAAACTCAAACAGACGTCTTCGCCCACTTCAAAGTGACACGGCCCGATTGCCGGACCGAGCCAGACACAAATCTCCGCCGGGGGCGATTGCATTTGTGCGAGAAGGTTTTCAATAATGCCGCCGGCCATGCCGCGCCAACCGGCATGAGCCACACCGACCTCAGCGCCGTCTCTGCTGGCAAAAAACAATGGCAAGCAATCGGCAGTGAGAATACAGCACCCCAGCCTGGTTTGTTGCGTGACCAGGCCATCGGCTGTCAATACATCACCAGCGCTATCAACACGCACAACCCTGTTGCTGTGTACCTGCTGTAGCCACTGGAAACCTGCCACGGTGGACAATTCGCTGGCCAGCGACTGGCGGTTACTGCGCACCGCTGCGGAATCATCGCCGACATGCGTGGCCAAATTAAAGCCGGCATAAGGTGCAACGCTGACACCCCCTGCACGGGAATAAAAATGGGCTTGCACACGGGCGGGTACCGGCCAGTCAGGCTGCCAACTCGAACTAGCCATCCACTAACTCCTGATCGGCCGTCAGTGCGGCAAGTAGTAACTCCATGTCGTCCGGACGCGGCGCTTCCCAGCTGATTTCTTTGCCACTCATCGGATGCGCCAATGCCAGACGCGTGGCGTGCAGTGCCTGACGGCGAAACCCTTTCAATGTCGCGCGCAGCTCCTCCGAGCAACCCGCCGGTATCTGCAAGCGACCGCCATATAACGGATCGCCAACAAGTGGATAATTGCGATGCGCCATGTGCACACGGATCTGATGAGTACGGCCAGTTTCCAGCTTCACCCAGACATGGGAGTGGGCACGGTAGCGCCGAATGAGCCGGTAGTGTGTGACCGCATCCTGGCCATCATGCACGACAGCGCGCTTCTTGCGATTCACGGGATGCCGGTCCAGCGGCTCATCGATCGTGCCACCACCGGTCAATACACCCTGTACCACTGCCTGGTATTCACGAGCGATGTCTCTGGCCTGTAGCTGACGCACCAACGATGTGTGGCTGGGCAAGGTTTTCGCCACCACCATCAAACCGGTGGTGTCTTTATCCAGACGGTGCACGATACCGGCCCGCGGCAGCTCTTCCAGCGCCGGACAGTGATGCAGCAGGCCATTGAGCAGCGTGCCGTCATGATGGCCAGCCGCTGGATGCACCACGGTATCCGTGGCCTTGTTGAGCACAATGAGGTGTTCATCTTCAAAGACGATATTCAGCGGCACCGGCTCGGGTGACCAGTCGTCCACCTTGGCCAAAATCGCCTCAACGACCAGATTATCGCCACTGTTAACCCTGTCTTTGGGGCGTAATTGCTGATCATTGACCAGCAAACTGCCGTCTTTGATCCAAGTCTGCAGGCGTGCGCGTGAATAATCAGGAAACAAAATGGCGGCAATCTGGTCTAACCGACTACCTGACAGATTGTCGGGCACTTCGGCCTGCAAATTGATTTCAGTGCTGCTGTTAGTGCCGGTATTGGTGCTACTTGGTGTACTGGTGTTTGTGCTCATGGCCGGATGATACTTGATAACGACGCAATACCGCAGCTTTAGGCATTCCCGGGTATAGGTTTGCTATTCTGGCTGTGGTTAAATAGCGGTTTTTTTGCGGCCAGACTCCGGAAATTCCAAGCAATATGCTGAATTCGACCTACAAAATCTCGATCCTCGCCCTTTTAGTCATTTCCCTGAGCGGCTGCGGCCTGTTTGGTGGCGGCGACGATGATGAATTCGCAGGTCTGTCCACTGAAGAGCAGTTTTATCGCCGCGCGCTGGAGCAACTGAATTCCAGCAACTTCAGCGGCGCAATTGCCACCTATCAAGCTCTGGAATCCCGCTTTCCGTTTGGCCGCTTCGCTGCCCAGGCGCAAATCGAGATCGTCTACGCCTATTATCGCAATGGCGACAACGAGGCTGCCCGGGCCGCCGCCGACCGCTTTATCAGGCTGCATCCGGACAACGAAAACATCGATTACGCCTATTACATGCGTGGTTTGTCGTCATTCCAGGACAATGGTGGCTTCATCAGCCGATTCATCCCCGTGGATCGCACCAAGCGCGATCCGGGCCGCGCGCAAGAGTCATTCAACGATTTTTCGCAACTGCTAGCACTGTATCCAGACAGCCCCTATGCCGCCGACGCGCGTGCGCGCATGGTGTTTCTGCGCAACAATCTGGCTGCCTATGAGATTCACGTCGCTAACTACTACATGGAGCGCCGCGCTTATATCGCCGCCCTGCGTCGTGGTCAGTACGTAGTCGAGAACTTTCAGGGCACGCCTGCTGTGGCCGATGGCATGGCGGTGATCGTCGAAGCGTATCTCCGCCTCGGCCTGAACGATCTGGCTGATACATCACTGGAACTGCTGCAGGAGAACTATCCGCAGCACGCCTCACTGGATAGTGAGGGCAATTTTGAAATTCAGTCGGAAATCACCAACCCGTCGCTGCTTTACACCGTGACGTTCGGTTTGCTCGGCAATAATCGCGTTGATCCACCACTGGCACCCACGCGCCGCCCGATCACCTCGGGTAGCCAGCAGATTATCGAGTCCCAGAATCTTGAAGAAGATCAAGGCCGCTCATTCCTGAGCATCATCACTTTCGGTATTTTCGATTAGGCGTCGTTGACTACTTTCCCAGCGGCCAGGCATTGGTAATCGGGTAGCGCCGATCCCGACCGAAACCGCGCTGGGTCAGGCGCACACCGATAGGACTCTGACGGCGCTTGTACTCATTCAGGTCCACCAGCCGTAATACCCGCTTCACTTCATCCGCCGCAAAACCCTTGGCAATAATTGTTTCGGCGCTGCAATCCTGTTCAACATACAACTCCAGAATTCTGTCCAGACGGTCATAGGGCGGCAGGCTGTCCTGATCGACCTGATCCGGTGCCAGCTCAGCCGACGGTGGCCGGTCTATCACTCGCTGTGGAATCACTTCGGTCGGCTCGGGCATATACTCAGTGTTACGATAATTGGCGAGTTGATACACCAGCGTCTTGGACACATCCTTGAGCACATCAAAGCCGCCGGCCATATCACCATAGAGCGTGGAATAACCCACCGCAATTTCGCTCTTGTTACCAGTAGTTAATACCAGCAAGCCTTTCTTGTTGGAGATGGCCATGAGCAACACACCCCGGGCACGCGCCTGAATATTCTGCTCGCTCACATCGGCTGGCAATCCGGCAAACTCTGTCGACAAGGCTGCCATGAAAGCATCATAGATTTCATTGATGGCAATCACCTGATAAGTCACGCCGAGCGTCTTCGCCTGCTCCTGCGCCACTTCCAGGCTGAGCTGCGACGTAAACGCAAAGGGCATCATTACCGCTTCGACACGGTCACTGCCTAATGCATCAACAGCGACTGCCAGTGTCAGTGCTGAGTCGATACCACCGGACAGGCCCAGCACAACGCCTTTGAAACCATTCTTGTTGACGTAGTCGCGCACGCCCATAACCAGGGCCTGATAGACTTGCGCTTCACGAGACAGACCCGGTGCTCGTTCCTGCAAGCTGAACTCACACAGGCCTTGCTCGTCGATATCCAGTGTCAGCGCATAGAGCCCTTCGGTGTAGCTTGGCGCCAGGAAACGGCAATCGCCTTCTTTGGATATCGCCATGGACGCGCCATCAAAGACCAGCTCATCCTGACCGCCTACCAGATTGAGATATACGATTGGAAAGCCACCCTCTTCGGCCCGGCGCTTGAGTAGATGTTGACGCTGCAGGAGCTTGTCGGTATGGAATGGTGAGGCATTGATATTGATCATCAGTCGCGCACCAGCCTCACGAGCCTGAGCCACCGGCCCCGGCTCCCACATGTCTTCGCAGACTGTAAAGGCCATGCGTGTACCAGCAATATCCAGCAAGCATGGCTCATGGCCGGACTCAAAATAGCGCCGCTCATCAAACACCTGATAGTTGGGCAGACTTTGCTTGCGATAGACAGCCAGTAATTTACCGCCCTGGATCACCGCCAGAGAATTGTAGAGCATGCCCTCGTCCGATTCCGGAAAACCCAGTACGATGGTGATCGCGAGTTCGGCGGCGGCGATTTGCGCCATTGCCTGCTCGACGCGCAATTCGAGGCTGGGTCGCAGGAGCAAATCTTCCGGCGGGTAACCGGTGATCGCCAGCTCGGGGAACACGACCATATCGGCTTGCAGTTCGCTCTGGGCCTGCTGTGCGTTGGCCAAAATGAGTTTGGTATTGCCCTCAATATCGCCAACAACGAAATTTAACTGGGCTAGTGCTATGTTGTATTGCTGCTTCATCGGGAACCTAAAATGACTTACTTCTTGTAGGTATGCAGATCAATTCCTGCAACGATGCCGTAATTGTACGATAATTTATTAGATTAGAACCCGATTCAGGGAATGCAGCCAAAGCTGACTATCTTGTGACCCCGACTATGAGCAACCGCACCAACCTGTACTCTCGACAAATAACGAACGTGGCGGTTGTTTATAACATCTACCGCATCGTCATGCCTCTGGTGCTGCTGATTACTTTTGCCAGCAGTCCCGACAGCACTCTGCTAGGCGGCACAAATTCTACCCTGTTTGTTCAGGTTGCTACAGGCTACGCCATCTTTGCCGCAGTGATCACGTTTCTGTCGACCGGCGGCGGGCTAATCCTCAACAATCAAAAAATTCTTACCAGCACCTTTATGGCGGACATTCTCGCCATAAGCATGCTGATGTATACAAGTTCCGGCATTGCCAGCGGCCTCGGATTGCTGATGATTGTCGCCACTGCCTCAGGCAGCATCATGATCCGGGGGCGCATCAGTATCTTTCTTGCCGCCGTTGCTACCCTGGCTATTTTCTATTGCGAAATATATCTGGCTCTGGCGCAGTTCATTCCCAATAGTCAGTTTGTCCAGACCGGTATACTGGGCATCATCATGTTCGCCACCAGTGCTTACATCCAATTATTAACCGATCGCATTTATCGCGCTGCTCAGCTGGCCGAGGCGCAAGCCAGCAGCATTGTCGATCTGGAAAAGCTCAACAATGAAATCATTCAGCGCATGCGCACCGGCATCGTCGTGCTTAATACCGATAACCATATCGTCAGCATGAACAGTTCGGCGGAGACAACTCTCGGTCCGTTACTGGCTGAAAACAGAACTGCACAAAAGCATGGCGATAAGCAAGCCACTTACGATCAACTGCCTGAAGTCATTCACGACCAATTAGTATTGTGGAAACTCAACCCAAAACGCCAGCCGCAACCGGTCACAATCCCGCGCTCCAATAAACAGGTGCAAATGAACTTTGCCTTTCTGAATCCAGAGCGGGACTCCGATGTACTGATCTTCATGGAAGACAACTTGCAGATTGTGCAGCGCGTACGCCAGATGAAACTGGCCTCACTGGGTCGACTGACTGCCAGCATCGCTCACGAAGTACGCAACCCGCTCGGGGCCATCAGCCATGCCAGCCAACTTCTTCGTGAGTCGGAAACAATCGGCAAAGACGATCGTCGTATGCTGCAAATAATTCTCGATCATTGCAATCGCGTGAACGCCATCATTGAAGACGTGCTCGATGCCTCGCGACAAGATGATGCATCACCCAAACGAATAAATTTACAGCGTTGGCTAACAAAGTTTATTGACAGTTATGCGGCAACCCATGAGCGTTGTGAAAACATCAGTTTGCACATAGAGCCACCGGAAACCGAAGTGAATATTATTACCGGACAGCTCGAACAAGTGCTCAACAATCTGTTCGACAACGGCCTGCGTTACAGTCATCGACAAACAGGAAAAGCGACCCTGACACTCAAAGGCGGCAGAACGGAAAAGAACGGTGACATCCAGCCTTTCTTGCACGTCATCGATGACGGTCCGGGTATAGACGAAGAAGCCGAAGCGCAATTGTTTGAACCATTCCACACTACGGAAGAAGGTGGTACCGGTCTCGGCCTTTATATATCCAAGGATCTATGCGAAGCTAATCAGTCACAATTGGTATACGGACGCACACCTACCGGCAAGAGTTGCTTCAGCATTTATTTCAGCCATCCGGATCGCAACATGGAATAAACTGATTCAGCGAATGAACCACCAATCTTTCCGCCTGTGAATACCTGCACATGATTAAAAAAGTACTGATAGTAGACGACGAGCCGGATATCCGTGAGCTGCTGGAAATTACTCTGGGCAGAATGGGTTTGGCTACTGGCAGCGTTGCGAATCTGGCCTCAGCGCGCAACGCACTGCAAGAAACAGATTTTCAGCTTTGCCTGACAGATATGCGTCTGCCAGACGGTGACGGCATTGAACTCGTCGAATATATCCAGCAGCAATTCAGCAATATCCCTGTTGCTGTGATTACTGCCCATGGCAGTACCGAAACGGCCATCCGCGCTTTAAAGGCAGGGGCATTCGATTTCGTGTCCAAACCCGTCGACCTGCAAAAACTGCGCGACCTGATTAACTCTGCCTTACGCTTAAGCACCGCCGTTGATGAGAGCGAACAGGCAAGTGATGTTGCCAGCGATGCAGGCAAGGCCACGATAACCGGCAATTCGCCCAAGGTGCGCACCCTGCGCGAACAGATCAGCAAAGTAGCACGTAGTCAGGCACCCATATTTATCAGTGGTGAATCAGGCGCGGGCAAAGAGCTGGCCGCCCGTGCCATACATCAACAAAGCTCTCGACGCAGTGGCCCCTTCGTGGCGGTAAACTGTGGTGCCATTCCTCACGAACTCATTGAGAGTGAGTTGTTTGGTCATCTCAAAGGCAGTTTTACCGGTGCCGACAAGAATAAGGCTGGCCTGTTTCAAGCCGCCAATGGTGGCACCCTGTTTCTTGACGAAGTAGCCGACTTGCCATTGCAGGCCCAGGTCAAGCTCTTGCGTGTCATTCAGGAAAAAGCCGTACGCCCGGTTGGCTCTGATGCCGAGGTCGCCATCGATGTGCGGCTGCTAAGCGCCACCCATAAAAATCTGGCTGACGAAATCGACAAGGACAAGTTGCGCCAGGATTTGTATTTCCGGATTAATGTGATCGAACTGGCTGTCCCTGCCTTGCGCGAGCGTCGCGAAGACATTCCCGAAATAGCCACTTCCATTCTTGAACGTATCGCCAATGACAATCAGTCACCAGTCTGCCAACTCACCGAATCGGGTTTGCTGGCACTGTCAGAGTACAGCTTTCCCGGCAATGTTCGCGAACTGGAAAATATTTTGCAGCGCGCCGCAACCCTGTGTGAAAGCAATACGATTACTGCAGAAAATCTGGAGTTTATCGAGCCTGCTGGCAATCAGTCGCTTAACGCGCCGCACGCAAGCAACAATGACAGTAGCAGCGCCAGCACAGGAAGCAGCCCCGGCGACACGCAACCGAGTCCAGCTGTTGTCAGCGACGACGAACAACTAGAGATTGACGAGAACTTCTCACTCGAGAAACATCTTGAGACCATCGAGATTCAAGCTATCGAGAAAGCCTTGCAGGAGACACGCTGGAATAAAACGGCGGCCGCCAAGAAGCTTGGTATGTCGTTCCGCTCGCTACGCTATCGCCTGAAAAAACTGGGTCTGGATTGAAATCTTAAATAGGGTTTTGCCCGGATTTAAATTCAGGTTTCAACCCAGGTTTAAACTCAGGTTTAAACTCAGGTTTTAACGCAGCCCCAAACTAGGCACTGCGAGTCAATTCATTGCGAAATTTTCGCGACGGCGCATAGGGTAAGGGATCAGTTATCGGCTCACGCGCCAGGATAATATCCACCAGCAAACGGGCCGAGGCCGGCGCCAACACCAGGCCATTGCGATATTGCCCGGCATTCACAAACACCCTGTCTGTATTTGGCACTGCGCCAATCAATGGCACACCATCGGCTGAACCAGGCCGCAAGCCCGCCCATTGTTGCACTGGTTGCATTGACTCCAATTGCGGCACCAGTGCATAGGCTGACTCTAACAGGCTTTCTTTGGCTACAACGGTACTGCGCTTGTCAAAACCGGCAAATTCCAGCGTACTTCCCACGAGTAAATGCCCGTCTTGTCGCGGAATCAAATAGCGACCATCAGTTAACACGATGCGCTGCAATGGCGGCTCATCCAGCTTGAACAGGAGCATTTGCCCTTTCACTGGCGCGACACAATCCGCTGGCAAATGCGACTCCAACAGCTCGGCAGTCCAAGCGCCTGCAGTCACGACCAAATGTTCTGCGTGCAGTCGTTGTGGAGTCGCTTGGTTCTGCCCTTGCGCCAGAACTGACACGCCACTATCGCCCTGTAGATCCATAGCGATCATTCGCCTGTGTTGCAGCAGTTGAAAGTTTTTCTGCTGTTGCAAACTGCTTAGTAGCGCGGCACACAAACGCGGGTTGCGGATATGCGCTACTTCAGACATCCATAGAGCTGAAGTAAAACCTGGTGCCAAATCAGGCTCTTGCTGATAGATAGCGGGTTGCGGGATGGCCTGCATGCGGCGCCCGAACTGCGCGGCCCAGCGCAGTGCCTGGGCTTCCTCGCGAGAATCCAGCATGAGCAACCCCTGCGGGCAGAACTCCACATCGATTCCAGTCTCGCAAGCCAGCTCGTCAGCAAGCGTTGGGTAGAACGCCTGCGCCCAACTGGCCAACGCTGTTATCGCCGCCGAATAGCGCCAAGGATATAAGGGCGAAACAATCCCGCCACCGGCCCAGGAGGCCTCCCGAGCCGCATATTGCTGATCGAGCAACGTGACAGAAGCGCCATTGGCGAGCAGCTCACGAGCGGTGAGAAGGCCATTGATACCGGCGCCGACAATCAGAAAATCAGGCATTGCAGAGGAAATCTATCAAACTGAAAAAACTCGACTACGCTGTATGCACAACACAGCAACTGGTGACGGGCACAAATGATAGCAGACAGAGTAACAGATGCGGGTTTTACGCTTACCGAATTATGCGCCACTGTCGCGATACTAACGGTTCTGGGAAGCGTTGCAGCACCATCGATGTCCTCTCTGCTCGAGTCACATCAGGCCGACGCCGCACTGCGTGCGGTGGAGGCATCGCTACGACTGACACGTTCGCATGCCATTCAGCGCAACGCCATAGTGACTATCTGTCCGCTAGCCAATGATCAGGAGTGTGGCAGGCAATGGGAGCTCGGCTATCATATCTTTGTTGATAGCAATGACAACCATGCCCTTGATGAGCCCGAAACGCTAATCGCAGAACATCGCCCGCAGGATTTGCCCGGCACTATTCACTGGCGTGCATTTCGCAATCGACGATACCTGCAATTCACACCGCAGGGTTTTACACGCTACCAGAATGGTAATTTTACTTTCTGTCATCACTCTGACCCGACGCAGCACCGCCAATTGGTTCTTAATCGTACCGGCCGAATTCGCTATGCCCAGGATCACGACGGTGATGGTTACCGGGAGAACTCACAAGGCGATCCCATCGACTGCAGTTAGTTACCTGTCACCAGCAAAGCTTGCGATCATCGCTTGCTGCGAATCACCAACAATCTGCAGCGCTACCGGTACCGGAATTAGCCCTGGCCCCGGTTTGCTTGAGTGTGTACGTGCCGCACTCAGCATCCAGAGATTGTCGCCGCTGTGGAATCGCCGACAACGTAAACGAGTGTGCCTGCGCGCTGTCTATTCGGATCAGGTAAACCCGTTCTGCCGCAGTCGTAGCAACGGGAGATTGCCTGGCATCGAATGCGAGTGCGCTGCCATTGGCTGTATCGGACACGAGTGCGTCACTAAACCCCAAATGCGTCAGCTTATCGGTATAAGTTTTGTTATCGAGATGAAATTGCGTCTGCCTGTTAGCTATATCCAACATAGTTGTGACCGCCACAGAGCGATGCACGCGCACTAGATAACCTTCATAGGCAGGAATGGCCAACAGCGTCAGCACACCAATAACTGCGACGACAATTAGCAATTCCAGCAAGGTAAATGCCCTGCTACGCCGCCACTCAGTCATTGGTCCGTATCCCAGGGTAAAGCACTAACGCAACCTGTGCAGCGCAAACTTCAATAGCCATCGACATGCTCCTCATACCAATAGGTTTTGTGCAGCACCCGCTCGCCCGTCGCTAACGGCTGCAGATCAGGAGGCAGCAACGAGTCGCCTAGCGGCACAACTTGGGCCGGGATTCCCCCGACAGAAAGTGATTTATGGCGATCAGAAGGCGTCAGTGTTGCTGGCTTGTCAGTGGTACTTGCAAAGTGAGTGACCGGCGCGCCGTTCGCGAGCTGGACAGCATAGAGTCGTCCACCGCCTGAGGTTGGCGTACAAGCACTTTCCGGGTTGGCTGGCGCTGAGTTTGGCAGAAAGCTGGTGAAATAGATTTTACCGAGCCTGGTCAATGCCGGTGCCAGTACTTTTTCACCTACTTCTGTCAGCTTAAGCTTCCAGCCATTAATCAATGCAGCATGACACGCAGCCGCATTGCTGCAGATACTGGTCACATCTGTCAGGCCTGCCGCATTGCGAGTGCTATCAAACGCAGCCGCATTGTAAGGCTGGCCAGCGACTGCACCACTGGTCGTGTTACGATCCTTTAACAAGAAAAAATAATTATCCACGCCAGTTGCACGTGGGCTGGCGCGATTGCCAGAACCGATCAAAACACCATCAAACGCACCATAGTTGTCGGAAGCCGGCACAAAGTCGGGGCGATGAAAGAACCGGCGATCATTGGCAATCGTATCGGGGGGCGCATCTGCCCGGCCCAGATTGGCCAATTCACTGACAAGCCAGGATGTTCGGTTGTCACTGGCACTGGCTGGCAGATCCACCCGCCAAACCGTACCCCCCGTGTCGCCCACATAGAGCCGATCGGTTATGCCATCGCCATTCGTGTCCAACACGGATAGTTGCGAAGGGATGCTATCGGTCAGGCCACGATGCGTGAACTCAGTCGCCGATTCCGGGCCGGTAGTCGCGCCATGGCTTGCTTTCCAGACCAACTCGCCAGTCAGCGCATTGACGATATAGATGGCATTACCTTCTTCGTCCGGGCCATGCGCCGCATCCTTGTCAGGATCATAGCCGCCACCAAACAGTATGACCGGGGTCGGCGAGCGGCCATATTGCACTGTGCCTACTCTGGGGGTTGAAAAGGTCAGGCCAAGCTCAGCAAAGTCTTTCGTGTTGTCCAGCGTCCACAGCAGTTGTGGATTATCCGGATCAGTGACATCAATGGCGTAGTAGGAACGGCCGCCACGGCGCAGACCGAAGTAGAGCACCGCCCGGTCTGCAGTGGTCTTGTTACCACTGGCATCATGACCAATCGTGCCATCAGCATCCGCATCGACGATATAGGCGGCTGGTGCACCATCGACCGTATATGGGTGTGGCGTCGTCGGTGAGTTGCTGCGCAGCAATGTCATTTTGTGCATCACAGCACGCGGCATGAAGGCCCAGTCCTCCACGCCCGATTCATTGCCGAGTACATCAGTGTTGCGGAAAGAATGCATAAAGCCGTCTTCACTACCCATATAAATACGGATATCCGGGTTCGCTTGTGTATAGCCTGATCTGGCACCAAAGTTCAGAGCCAATGGCCGCGAGTGCAACGCCGCGCCCAATATCCAGTCGCGCGCCTCATGGCGATTTCCGTCGTTGTCCAGATCATCCACGTCCTGACCCCGGACCCAACGAATCATTTCCGCCGCTGTCGCCTCATCAGGCAGACCGAGGTTGGTACGCAACATGGCAGCCTGCGATGTGCCAAGACCCATCAGCCCGTCACCGCTGGCATTGCTGGTAAATAGCTGACGCGTCCGCGCTGCATTAATGTCGCCCAGTTCAGGCAACCGCGATGGCAAAAACCCGGGTATGTTTTGCCCTGCACCACCGCGTGCCACAGAGTGGCCATCAAACCCGGCTTTCTGTTCGGCAACTGGCGGCGGCAATTGCTGCGCATCCGTCCAATAAGTGAGCGCATCGATCGCTATGCGACCATCAGACGCTATCGCTGGCTGCTGCATGGCATCTTGCAATTGCTGTTCGTCGCTGCCAGCCTGAATCGCGGCTTGCGGCAATTTCAGCTTCTTCAGATTGCCGTTCCAGTTTGGTCTGGCGTGCTTGTCGACTGCGAACTGGGCCAGAAATACATCGCGACCTGTGCTGGCTCGCTTGAAGTTGTTCACCGGCACAGCAGCTGACACAAGTGTCGAACTCGTTGCGTTGATTTCCCGGAAAACCAGCCGTAAATCCTGTAGCAACTGGCCCGGCTCCGTAAACGACAAGGCCTTGTTTGTGCCGCCGGCGCGGGCATAGGCGTCAGCGTTCGCACTGTTACTGACAAAATAAGAACGTACTGTTTGTTCACCGTCGAGCGTCGGCCAGACGCCATTTTCGGGAGTCGGCGCGAGATCTGTCTGGGCCATCCATGACACCACATCAAGAAAACTGGTCTCTGCGAGGCCCATACCACCTTGTGCAAGTGGTGCCTGCAAATTGGTATCGATTGCCGTATCCGGACTGATCTCGTCAAACAGAAAATTGACGGCGTATAGAGAGCTGCAAGCTGTGTCAGGTGCAGCGAGCAAGGGAGATTCATATTTGGCGTTCACCACAATGGAATCATCCCACGCCAGTAACTCGTGATGATCGGGCAGATTCGCCGGACTCTCATCACCAAAATCATGCCAGCCCAACTTCATGTTGTGCCAGGCCTGACCAGTGATATAGCGAAAAATCTCAAAGTAGTTTTCTTTGGCTTGCAATGTATGCGCGGTACGCGCATTGGTAGCTGGCAAAGCCGCCAAACTGGCCAACATAGTAGACTTGGCGCCATTACTGTCTCCGACCTCGAAGTCTTGCAACCCTTGCAGGATATAGGCGCCATTACTGCAACCGCGAACAGTGGGCCCGCCACGTGCCCGCCGCCCGGTACAACTGGCATCGTGACTCAATACCAACGCTACCTTGACCGACTCGAGTTCGGCAAAGAGCGTCGTAAACACGGCATGTAACGTGTCGAACAGTGCAGCGCGACCGGACGGAATACGCCTCAGGAGTTCAGCGTATGCCTCTCCCATGCGCCTCTCACAAGTCGCACTCGACACGTCGTCGCAGTAGGTAATATCCAGATCAGGGTGGTAGTCCAGCACAAGAAACACCATGGGCTTGGCGTTTCCTGGCAGATTGGTATCGATGTAGATTTCGGTATCATCCGCCACAACGTCTCGGTCGCTTATTGCGAAAAAGAGTGCGATAAAGAGTGCGAGAAACAATAAAAGGCCTGGCAAGTTGGTCAGAGATCTACGCACCGGGTAACGCAGTAAAACGCGTATACAAAAACCCAGTCGCTGCAACAAACGATACCCTCTAAAGATCAAGTAGCCACGCATAACTAATTCCTCTGCGTGCCATGTGGCACCAGTATGCTGACACCTTGAACGAGGCTGACTCTGCCACTACCACCCTCTGCATCACCATAGCTGGCTTGTACTTCGAACCGTGCTTGCCGGAATGCCTCAACACTGGAATCAGACCCTCGCGGCGGCGGCGACCATGCCGGCGCCATGCGCTCAACAATTACCCTCGCTTGATCACCGCTGACTTGCGCCAACAGCGCCGGGCCCAGAATGACATTCACCCTGTCACACCCAACAACATTGGCCGTACAATTTTTGTGCCCGACAGGTTCAGACACAGCGAAATTGGCTGGACTATTCACTACCGTGTCGAGCAAGGCTTGTGCGAGCTCAAACGTGCGAACCCGGGTTTCATCGTTGCCCGCCATGCGCAGTTCCATTGTGCTGCTGCGCATGCCGAGCGTGGCACCAAGAGACAGCATGATCAGAAAGACCAGAGCAACGAGCATAACGCTGCCGCCATTGCGCACCGGTAGCATCACACTCCGATGCTTAAAGGCAACACTGCCAGCATGCATACTGCGAGAAATATGGAGCGCATAGCGAGCCTTCATCATCAACCACCCCGCCAAATTGCATTACGCCTGTTGCGCAGCAATACGGTGCTGGTAAAAACGCGCCGAAAATGACCATCGCTTGCCGCCGGCATGCGTTCTTTACCTAGTGTATAAATCGCGTTATCCACATGGCCTGGCAGGCTATTTATACTGCGCAATAACAGATGGACTCTCACCGTTACTGCGTTACTGAGCTGCGCAGCATCGGGAGCGGCATGGTAAAAATTGGCCACTGCATCGCCATCTGTGTCTATACCAAACTGTAATTGCAAATTTTCCACGCCTTCGACAAGACACTCATTGCGCATATCAGGAGGCGTACCGGTATTGAGATAGGCTCGACAAAGAGTGGGAATGCCATCACCGACTACTACAGAGTAATCGCGCAGATACAGTATTTGCGCGATATAGGCGCGGTTAGTCGTGTCGCCTTCCATTACGGGTTCGGCAGCTTCGCCTGAAGCCAGGAACAATTGCGCGGAAACACCGTTACTGCGCACATAAATTCGCCCAGCCTGCAGGTCAGAAGCAGTTGTTGTCGTGCCTGCAACTCGTTTGCTGACCAGAATATCGGCGCCGGAAACTATGTCAGCATGGGGCAAGCAGTCGTAGCTTGCCGCCACGTCTGTGCTGTTTGCATTGTTGAGAAACGCCACTGCCGGCAATGCAAAAACCCAATCTGCCGATTGATCGCCATTACACGCTCTGCGCACAGCCAGCGATTCATGGTGGCTCACCGCATTGCCATCTGTGACATTGCCCCACAAGCCCGCCATCGACAACTCCCGCATAATGAGTCGCACAGTGAAGCGCCCGTTCTGCAGTACCCGCGCAATTTCCGCATCCTGCATCGCACTGCGCCTGCTCTGCACAAACACCACG
The DNA here is from genome assembly GCA_913060975.1 of uncultured Gammaproteobacteria bacterium. Taxonomy (GTDB): domain Bacteria; phylum Pseudomonadota; class Gammaproteobacteria; order Pseudomonadales; family Pseudohongiellaceae; genus UBA9145. The sequence goes on along the minus strand of CAJXVC010000006.1, from coordinate 69,354 downwards.
ACTGTACCTGCCACAAGTATCAGACCCAGAGTCAATGCAATGAGTAGCTCGATAAGCGTGAAGCCACGCGTTGTTGCTGAACAGTTCAGCCTCATGAGGAAGATGTGATATGTGCAGTCAATGTTACCGAGCGGCGATACTGTTCCTGTGCGCCGAAATTGCCGCTACCAATACCGCAAGTCGTGTCGGAGACATTGTCTAGCGGATGCAGCCCACGCCATGCAACGGTAATCTGGAAGGCTTGTGTACCCTTTCCAGCCGCAGATGCAGAACCGGGGGTGGTTTGTATACAAGCTGCAGGGTTTACCAGGCCTCCAGTAGCGACAACCTCGCCAGCAATCTCACGCACTTCATTCGCCCCGTCCAGCGCCTGCTCCCATTGCCACATGTCATAGCCGGCTAATTGACCGGTATTGCAGCGTGCTTGCGCACTGCAATTGGCATCCGGTTCGCTCAGTGTATTCCCGCCGATACCTGTTCCTGTCGTGAGATAGCTATCCAGACTGCCCGGATTGGCGCGCATTTTCTCGATAATGTCCCGCGCCAGAACTACCGCCGTCGTACGCTGCAAGGAATCGTAGTTGGCCTTTTTCGCCGCCGCTTGCAGACCGATCAAATTGGTAAATCCGATACCAAGCAGCAACAGCGTGACCAGCACTTCAATGAAACTGAACCCCGCACCGGCTTGTTTCGCTCGTTCTCGTCGATCTGGTCGCTCTATTCGCTCTACTTCGTTCTGCATTGATAGGCGTCGCTCTTAGCTGTTCTATATCCGGAAAGTCTATTCGGACTTTTATTTGGACTTTCTATTTGGCCTTTCTATTTGGACTTTGCTTTTTCGTAGCAGGCCGTACACTATGGGCTCGCCAAGCAGCGTAGTTGACTAGAATTCAAACACCAAATATCCAGACAAATGCCTGCGCTGGCTGAGTTGCCCAGCAGGGCACTAGCAAAACTCCTCGAAAACGGCATGGCAAGCAGCTGGAAAAACAGAGCTCTAGCGACTCGGACAACAGGACAGGAACAGTCTGATAGATGGAAATGAATCTCTTCGCCATAGCATTGCTTGGCATCACAGGCTTTTTGGCAGGAGGCATTAATACGGTTGCCGGTGGCGGTTCCAACCTGACATTGCCCGCTTTGATGATGCTCGGCTTGCCCGCCGATATCGCCAACGGTACAAACCGCATAGCCGTGTTAATGCAATGCGTAGTTGGTGTTGCCGGTTATGACAAACACAATAGTCTGGACCGCCCGGCGATCTGGCCCATACTGATTCCTACCCTCATCGGTGGTTTCATTGGCGCTGTTGCAGCGGCATTGATCCCCAACCTCTATCTCAAACCGGTACTGCTCACCACGATCCTGACCATGTCGGTCATCATCTTGTTAAAACCCAGTGTTATCGCACCACCAGCAGGCACTCCCACACGCTTGCCGTCACAACATCGCGGCGCCTGGTGGGGATTGTTCGGAGCGGGACTCTACGGCGGTTTTGTGCAAGCCGGGGTGGGCTTTATTCTGCTGGCGGCGTTGGCCGGTGGTTTACGCTACGATTTACTGCGCGCCAATGCGTTGAAAATGACCTGTGCGCTGGCTTTTACACTGGTGTCCGTAGTCGTGTTTGTTTACTTCGGACAAGTGAGCTGGGTACCCGGATTGGTACTGGCGTGCGGCAATATGCTCGGCGCCCATCTGGCGGTGAAGATTGCCGTCAAGGCTTCTCAGGAAAGCATAAAGTGGTTCTTGTTCGTGATGACCGTCTGCGCTGTGCTTGGCGGGTTTTTGCTCTAAGCTGACAAACAGTTTTTCGCACAGGCCGGCAAACAGTCCGTATCAGCGATTGGCGTTCAGGCGCACTTCGATGCGTGCGCCACCCAGATCACTGTCCCCCACATTAATCTGCCCTTCGTAACTGTTGACAATATCCGTAACGACAGCCAAACCAATACCCTGCCCCTGCACCAGCGTGTCAGCCCGCGCGCCGCGCTGCAAGACATAATCCTGCTTCTCTATCGGAATGCCCGCTCCGTCGTCTTCGACGATAATATGCAGCCCTCTGGCACTGGCATCCAAACGCTTGATCTCAACAGCAACTCGCCCGGCACCATATTTGAACGCATTATCCATAATGTTTCCCATAACCTCCATGAGATCTCGCTCATCACCATAAAAAATGGCACTGTTATCCATGGTTGACTGCACTTGCATATTCTTGTCGGCATAGACCTTTTTTAGCGCATCAATGATTTTACCAACTACCTGTGCCGCATTGACGTGTTTGGCCAGCGAACTTCCGTCACCGGTTTGCACGGCGCGTTGGAGTTGATAGGAGACAATCTGATTCATGCGCTCGAGCTGCTCATTGACGGCGTCGAGTTGTTGCCGGTCGACAACATTCGCCTGATTTTCCTGATTCGACAGTTTCGGGATCAACCCGCCAATCACGGCCAGCGGTGTCTTCAGGCTGTGCGCGAGATCGCCGAGAGTCGTGCGGTAACGGCTCTGTTGTTTGCGCTCAGTTTCGATCAACAGATTCAGGTTGTCAGTAACACCTTGCAACTCGCGCGGGTAATTGCCATGCAGCATGTCATCCTGCCCGGATTCGATTTTTTTCAAATCATTGGCGATGCGCCGCAATGGCAGCAACCCCCAGCGCAGCAATAAGAACTGGATGACCAGTAACAACACCGCCACACCACCCAGCCAATACCATAAGCTGGCGCGAAAACTGGCAATCTCCGAATAATATGGCGCGGCATTTTCCACGACGCTAAAACTGTATTCGCTGATTCCGTCTTCCCAGAGAATACCGTAGCTCAACGCAAAGTAGACTTCACCCTGCTCATCTTCAAAACGTCGGAATTCAGTTTCACCGACGTCAATCCGTTCCTGAAAAAAATCGGAATTCGGCATCGTGAATGCGCGCGCTGAATCACTACGCCACAGGACGCCATAGGCGGTGCTGCTGATATAACCATAGAGTCCGGAATTGAGTTGACTGAAACGGGGTTCGCGAAGATCTTCGAGAAAATAAAACTCGCCACTGTCTTCTTCGGCAGATGACAGCAACAGATAGATCTGTACCTGGAGGCTTTCGCTGGCGCCGCCTTCCACGCTATTGATAAACGCGCGATCCAGAATTACACCAGTCAAACCAAGGAAGAAAAACAGCAGCACACTAAAGGCCAGCAGAAGTCTGGTTTGCAGCGAATAGGAGGATTCCCTGACAGACGTTGTCATGGCGCTCTAGACCCTGACTGCTTCAGGATTCACTGAGATTAAAGCGATAGCCCTGACCACGGACAGTTTCAATCGGCTTGAGCGTTTGTTCGGGGTCCAGCTTCTGGCGAAGGCGGCGCACGAACACTTCCAGCACATTGCTATCGCGATCATAGTCCTGCGCATAGAGATGCTCAGTCAACTCGGTTTTGGAGATCACCTGCCCGGGATGCAGCATCAAGTATTCAAGTAACTTGTATTCATAGGCAGTGAGATCAACCGCCTGCTCGTCCACTGTCAGACGCTTGGCAGTGATATCCAGAGTCAGAGAACCAAATTCCAGCTTCGGTTTTGAGAAGCCAGCGGCGCGGCGCATCAAGGCATTGAGACGCGCCAGAATCTCTTCCAGCTGGAAAGGCTTGACGACATAGTCATCAGCGCCAGCATCGAGACCGGCCACTTTATCTTGCCAGTCACCGCGAGCGGTAAGAATAAGAATTGGCATTTCCTTGCCAGCGCTACGAATTTTCTGGATCAGGGAAATGCCATCGATCTCGGGCAGACCGAGATCAATAATGGCTGCGTCATAGTCATATTCAGTGGCATAGTAGAGGCCGGACTTGCCATCCTCGGCACCGTCAACCACATACCCTTCCTTGGCCAGTCCTTGCTCCAGCTGCTGGCGCAACAGACTCTCATCTTCAACGACCAGTAACCGCATCGCTGTACTCCTTTATAAATGCCAATGAAATGTCTGGCTAATTTCCGCCGGTCACGTTACCTGTTGTGGCATGGACGAAGACAGTAAACACCTTGCCTTCATTTTCCATACGGATCTGGTAACGGCGAGTAGGGCCCTGGCCTATGAGACTGATGCGCAGAATTTGTCCTTCAAATTGCTGCTGGGCCAGCGCCACTGCCTGACGTTCGTTAACTGCGACATTCGCGGGGGGATTAGCACGAACATCCTGATTCGGGTTAGCACGGTCCAGTTGAATTTGCTCCACCGGTGGTGGAGCAATTTGGGCTGAAACGGGCTCGACCAGCCCCATCAGAAAGACTGATGCAACAATAATCGCGCCTGTTGTTTTCAAAATACACCTCTTGGATCCTGTGCCATATCACGAGTCGTCGTGTCTGGATAATCAGGATTCGTTACAGTACCGGTTGTACACTGACTCTTAAGCGAATCTGGTCCCCGGGGTCAGAATCTGTGCGAATTGTGCGCTCTTCGCCGTTGTACAGGTACGTCACCTGATAGCCCATCAAGCGCTCTTCTTCATGCTCTTGATAGACGGTCTGGCAGCGTTGCACAACTTCATACTCGCGAACTGCAGGGCGACTATTGCTGCGCACTATATCACGTCCAATAGAGTGCCCCAATACCGCACCCAGCACGGCTCCGACGCGTTTGTTGGACTTATTATGCCCAACTGCGTTGCCGATAGCGCCCCCGATAATAGTGCTTACTACCACCGGTGTATTGGAGCTATTGCGGCTACCGCGTGTCTCCACAACGATTTCCTCTTCCCAGCACTGTTCTTGCGGGGTGGAGACTTCCACCAGACGATAAACCGGGCGTGCTTCAAGCACATCGGCATACTCATAAGCGGTTTCTGCCTGTACACCACCGGCAGCCAAGGCCATCATAAATGGAGCCATCGCAAACTTGTTCATGATTTTTTGTTCCTCATGGTCGATTCCTTTGACGACGCTGGCAGGCTTGGTTTCTCACCAGCGTGACCGGAACTTTAGCAAGCGTTAGCTTAATCTCAGCTTAAAAATCCAGCTCTGTTGACCGACCGCAAAGGTTTAAATTGCCTGCCCTGTGGTGTATTTTGAGCACTAAAATAACCTTCAAGGACACAAATAACCTCCCATGTTTGCCAAACCACCGGTCATCGCGCTCGCGTTGACATTGCTATCTGCCATTCCGCTTTATCTATTGAGTTCCCAGGAGTATTCCCTCACCTTGAGCAATCTGCCGCTGTTTTTGCTGAGTCTCTTTGTTCTGGTGCTGCTCGCCAGCGTCCTGGGCAGCCGCACGGGCAACGCGGCGGACAGTGACTACGGTGAGTATGAAGACGACGCCGACTACTCAGACCGAGAGTTTGGCAGTGTGAAATGGTTTAATCCCAGCAAGGGATTTGGCTTTATCACCCGGGAAAACGGCGAAGATGTGTTCGTCCATTTCCGCTCAATTCGTGGCAAGGGTCACCGTGTGCTACGCGATGGTCAAAAAGTCGAATTTGCCGTCAGCGAAGGCAAGAAAGGCCTGCAGGCAGACGACGTCGCGGTTGCCGGATAGCCGTGCCAGAGCAACATTCCTGACATGGCAAGACTACTAACTAATAGTGCGGCGGTCGCTCGTGCTGACTGCCCCCTTCGCTGACTGTCTGTTTATCGTGCATGTCTTCCAGTTGCTCTTGCAGGCGGTTGACTTGCATCTGCAGAACCTCCAGCTGTCTTTGCTGTCTAACTATGACATCATTCAACGCATTGAGCGTGTCTTCCTGAAAGCTGTAGCGGGTTTCAAGATCCGTCAAACGGTCGGACATGAGCAGGCACCTCGGCCGAATAATTTAATTGCTAGAGATAAGTATTATAATTAAGGTTGCAGCATAAAGGGTGGACCAATTCAGGTCGTTACCTAAAATAGACGTAAAATTGCGTGTAGCAGACAATACAATAAGAAGTTTTAATAACGAGTTTTAGTAAAGAGATACTCTAGAAAGACTTATTACGAAGACTCAATAAAATAAAGAGTTTCAATAAGAAGATTTGATTGCTTGATAGAAAGATTCAATACGCAGATGTAATCTGTTTCCCAGCATATCACCACTTTGACGGCACGCACTGAGCCTTGACGCCGAATCCGGAAAGCTCAGGTTACCGTTAACTGATGTACGAGGTAGTAGTAGGTAATTGACTATGGAAAAAGCACCGATCAACTGGACCAACATGCTGTTATTCAGCATCACTCCGGCCTGCGCCGTCACTCTGGTGCCCTTATACGGGTTTTTCTTTGGCTATGATCTCTATGAATGGGTCGTTTTTATCCTGCTAATGGGTTTCTGCGGTCTGTCCATTACCGCTGGCTACCACCGCCTGTGGTCGCACAAGACCTACAAAGCACATCCAATCCTGCGCTTTTTCTTTGCCCTCGGCGGTGCCTGCGCCTTGCAAAATTCTGTTTTTCACTGGGCTTCTGATCACCGCCGTCACCATCAACATGTTGACGATAACGACCGAGACCCTTATTCCGCCGGCCGCGGCTTCTGGTTCTCCCATATTGGCTGGATTCTGCGCAATTATGAGAGCGGCAAAAACGATTTCAGCAACATCAAAGATATCGAGAATGATCCGATCGCTGCCTGGCAACATCGCAACTATCTGACACTGGTATTGCTCATGAATATCGCCCTGCCGGCTTTCCTTGGCTTTTTACATGGCGACATTATTGCCGGCTTGCTGCTCGGCGGTTTACTGCGACTGGTGCTAAGCCAGCATGTGACTTACCTGATTAACTCGCTGGCTCATATGTGGGGTCGACAGACCTACAGCGACAAGAGTTCGGCGCGCGACAACCCCATTATCGCGCTGTTGACCTATGGTGAGGGCTACCACAATTATCACCATACTTTTCAGTGGGATTACCGCAACGGCATTCGCTGGTGGCACTATGATCCAACCAAATGGATGATCAAGCTTTGTTCGTTTGTTGGCTTAACCAAAGACCTGAAACGCTGTAACCCGGCACAGATCGAAACTGCGCGACTACAAATGCAATACCGCCATGCGGCCGAGCAGTGCCTGTCACTGAACATTCCGGAAAACTGGCGCGAACGCCTGGAGCAGGAATACGAACAATTCCAGAAATTGCTGCAGCAGTGGACAGAACACCGTCAGGCCTGGATTGAAGCGAAAGAGAAACGCATTCAGGAGACGCTCGGACACTGGGATCTATTACAACTGCGCGATCGCTACCGGGAAGTTCAATTCCGGGTCAAGGTACAACGCAAGCGCTGGCAGGAAATGTTGCGCCATGTGAGCGTTCCGCAGCCGCAAATAGCCTGATTCGAACGCGAGCCAGGCAAGCTGATGGTGCTGGTAGCTTTGTCGATAGTTTCACCAGCTTGGTAGTATCGGGCTGATTTGCGACTACAAGTTGCGGTAGCTCTGTTACTTTACGCACTTGGTATTCGTCAAATTCGCCATAGTCTGTCCGCACCGAAGGAGCGTCCATGTTAGCTATATTAAGAATTCGCCTGCTGTTGTTACTGCTACTGGTTAGCACATCAGTTGCTGCCGTTGAGGAAGGCGATCAAGCACCGGATTTCACGCTGCCTTCCATTTATGAAGGCCAACCTGATATTGCTCTGGCCGATCTGGCCGGCAAAGCCGTGTACGTGGATTTCTGGGCGTCCTGGTGTGCACCATGTCTGATTTCCCTGCCCATGTACAACGAGATGTACCACAAGTACAAAGATCGCGGGCTTGAGATTATCGCCATCAATGTTGACTCACCAGCCGAAGAAGGTTTGTATTTTCTGGAGGATACGCCACTGGATTTTTTGATCCCGGCCGACCCCGAAGGCATGACCTCTGAGTTATTCAAAGTCATTGGCATGCCGACGTCATTTCTGATCGCACCCGACGGTACCGTAGAACTGGTCCACATGGGGTTTCGCGAAAACGATATCGAAATGATCGAACAAGCCATCGAAGAGGTACTACCAGCGCAATAACGCTTCGACTGAACGCCAACAAGCCGTTATTATTCTTGCCAAGCTGGCCAGAGACAGTCTGTGACTCTGGCTAATAATCAGACCCGCTAGCGGGCAGTAATCCTGACAACTTTTCTATATGCATCCTTACGCATTTTTACGCATTGAGCCATCATGACCCCAAGTAATAAACACTTCGGCTTCCCTGCTATGGGCAGCTACTGCGAAATCCAGATCTACGACGAATCCCGAGTCAACGCCAAACATTTGGTCCGCAAACTTTCTGCAGAAGTGACTCGTCTGGATAAAAAATATTCCCGCGCCCACCTCAATAGCTTCGTGAATGATATTAGTCGCGAGGCGGGTAACAAGATGGGCATTAATATCGACTCCGAAACTCGCAAGCTGTTCGACCATGCGTTGACTTATTACCAGCAGAGCCAGGGATTGTTTGATGTCACTGCCGGTGCCTTGATTCGACAATGGGGTATGAGTTATCCGCAGCCTCCTGCGCAAGCCGACATCACCGCCGCGCTGGAAAAAACCGGTCTGCATCGTTTGCACTGGAAAGGCAGCCGCCTCACCCTGCCCGCTGGCATGGAAATCGACTTCGGCAGTCTCGTCAAAGCTTACACAGTTGATACCGTCGCCAAGTTGGGACAACAACTTGGTATTAAGCACGGACTGGTGAATTTGGGTGGTGACTTTGCGGTGATAGGCGCACAACCAGGTGACAAGCCCTGGCCTGTTGGTATCGCCAACCCTGAAGAGGAACGCACGTTGTCGGCGACTATCGACCTGACCTCAGGCGGGCTGGCAACGACCGGCGACTATGCCCGCGTCTTTGAGCAGGATGGCAAACAATATTCCCACATCATTAATCCAAAGACGGGGCAATTGAACGATGGCTTGCGGGCGGTGACGATTGCTGGCAAAACAGCCACCGGCGCCAGCACCATGGCCACCATCGCCATGCTGATGCCCGAAGACAAAGCCATTGAATGGTTGGCGAACCTGGATTTACCGCACGCCTATCGCACCAATGCTGGCGTCATCGATGGTGTTGGCCTCAAGCGGATTGAAGCGAAAGCCGGCTAGATCAATTCCAGCGGCGGCTCATCCAGCGCCGACATTTGCTCCCGCAACTCCAGTATGTGCTCGGCCCAGTAACGTTCTGTATTGAACCAGGGAAAGCTGGCGGGGAATGCCGGGTCCTGCCAGCGTCTGGCCAGCCAGGCGCTGTAATGCATCAGTCGCATGGTCCGCAGCGATTCAATCAATGGCAGCTCACTGGCCCGAAAATCATGAAACTCGTTATAACCTTCGGCCAACTCCAGCAATTGCCCCTGACGCTGATTACGGTCCCCCGATAACAACATCCACAAGTCCTGCATGGCCGGCCCGGTCATGGTGTCATCGAAATCCACAAAGGTGGGCTTCTCATCGCTCCACAAGACATTGCCTGGATGGCAATCACCATGCAGGCGAAGCGTCAGCAACTTGCCGGCATCGGCAAAGCGCCCCGTCATGGTCTTGAGCAAATCGGCGCTCACTGTTTCATAGGCCGGCCGCAGATCGCGCGGCAAAAAATCTTCGCTGAGCAGAAATTCCCGGCTCTGCACGCCGAACCTTTCAATGTCTATAGCGGGCCGGTACTGAAATGACTTCAACGCGCCTACAGCATGAATGCGGCCAATAAAACGCCCCATAATCAGCAAGTTATCCAGATTGTCCAACTCTGGTGGACGGCCGATGAAATGCGGGAAGATGGCAAAACTAAAGCCGGCAAACTCTGCCAAGGTGCTGGCATCGTTGAGCCGCAAAGGCGCGACAATGGGAACCTCCAAGTCGGCCAATTCCGCAGCATAGGCGTGCTCTTCAAGGATTTGCTGCTGGCTCCAGCGATGCGGGCGATAGAATTTGGCAATAATGAAACCGCCGCCTTCCAGACCTAGCTGATAGACGCGATTTTCGTAGCTGTTCAGCGGATAAATGCGAGCGTCGGGCTCATAGCCGACCGACTCAACGGCCTGCAGTACAACATCAGGAGTCAGGGCGTTATAAGGGTGTGACAGATCCATGCTCATGCCGGTCTCGCCGGCACACAGCACCAGGAAAGTTCAGTAGTGCAAAGCATGCCTGATCCTGAGGGGCTGGCTAATAGGGCTCGCGTTGTCTGCTTCAATGCTCAGCTCTCTGGCGAGTCCATTTTACTGGCAACCAGAGAGACCGGGAATGGCGAAACATTGTCGCCGCTGGAGATTTTCGCGACACCGGTTTTTTCCACCTCGTCGATACGAATAATGGCCTGTAGAGGAATGAAGCTGCGGCGCACGCCAGCGAACTCGGTTTTCAGCTTCTCTTCGCTGGGATCTACCACTACCTGACTGCGTTCATTGAAAATAAATTCTTCGACCTCAATAAACCCATACAGGTCGCTCTGATAGACCTGTTTTACAAAAACTTCATAAACCTTGCCCTTGTTAAGAAAGGTTACTTTGTAGATATCAGAGGTATTTGCCATTTAAATCAGTCTCTTAGACAGGTGTTGATAGGTCAGTTTCGATCCTCGGGGTGGGAGAATCGGCAGGATTCCAGCCCCGAAAGCGTACCCTTAATATTTGGCTAAAGCGATGATTTTCAAGCCCTTAATCGAGAATTCCTGCTTAGTTACGCCTGTTAATGCTGCTATAATCGCGCCCCTTTCAAGCAATCTGAGCAATACAGCAAGTCAAACCGTGAAAACAGACCTGACAGAAAATCCAGCAACACCGACTGCCGGCCGCCGCGTCTTCATCAAGACCCATGGCTGTCAGATGAATGAATACGATTCCGCGCGCATGCTCGACATGCTGCGTGAGACCCATGGCGCCACACTGGTGGATACACCAGAACAGGCGGACTTGTTGCTGCTCAATACTTGCTCGATTCGCGAAAAAGCCCAGGAAAAGGTGTTTCACCAATTGGGTCGCTGGCGCCATCTAAAGGAAGCCAACCCGAAGCTGCAGATCGCCGTGGGTGGCTGTGTAGCCAGTCAGGAAGGCGATGCAATCGGCAAACGCGCGCCCTATGTAGACGTCGTGTTCGGCCCGCAAACCCTGCACAAGCTGCCGGACATGCTGGACAATCGCGGCACTGGCTCACCCGTTGTAGATATCAGCTTCCCCGAGATCGAAAAATTTGATCGCTTGCCACAGCCGGAAGCCGATTCCTGCCAGGCCTTCCTGACCATCATGGAAGGCTGCAGCAAATACTGCAGCTTCTGCGTTGTACCCTATACCCGTGGCGAAGAAGTCAGTCGCCCGCTGGATGATGTGTTGGCCGAAGCCGTGCATCTGGCCGATCAGGGTGTGCGGGAAATCAATTTGCTGGGCCAGAATGTCAATGCCTATCGCGGCCTTAGCCATGAAGGGGAAATCGTCGACCTGGCGCTTTTGATTCAATACATCTCCAGTATCGATGGTATCGACCGAATTCGTTTCACCACTTCACACCCGACAGAATTTAACCAGAATCTGGTCGCTGTGTATGGTCAGGTGCCGGAACTGGTTTCCCATCTGCACTTGCCGGTGCAAAGTGGTTCAGACCGCATTTTGGCCGCCATGAAACGTGGTCATACTGCACTTGAATACAAATCCCTGATTCGCAAGATTCGCGCCCAGCGGCCCGACATCAGCATGTCATCGGATTTCATCGTCGGCTTTCCCGGCGAGACCAATGCCGATTTTGAAGACACCATGAAACTCATCATGGAGATTAACTTCGATACCTCATTCAGCTTTATCTATAGCGCCCGCCCAGGCACACCCGCCTCAGATCTGACCGACGCCACGCCAGAGCAGGAAAAGAAACATCGCCTGGCCACCTTGCAGTCACAGATCGTCAAACAGGCAGCAGCAATTAGCGCTGCCATGGTTGGCTCGACGCAGCGCGTACTGGTTACCGGCCAGTCCAAAAAGCATGCCAGCGACCTGCAAGCCCGCACGGAAAACAATCGTGTCGTCAATTTCCCGGCACAGGATCAAGGGCTCATTGGTCAATTCGTCGATGTCACTATTACCGACGCACTGCCCAACTCGTTGCTGGGCACTCTGGCCTGAGAGTCGCTGTCTCTAAATTAATTTTGCTTGTTATAATCAGCGCCATCATGGCGAGGAAACCCCCTAGCGAATGACTACCAACACATTAAGTCTCACCTTAATGCCCGATAACGCCCAGCGACTAGCCAATCTCTGCGGGCGCCTGAACGAACACATCCAGCAAATCGAAAGCAGCCTGGCGTTGAAGATTCAACAACGCGGCAATGTCTTCTATTTGTCGGGCAGCGAGGACGCAATCAACTCTGGCAGCCAGTTGCTGGAAAGTCTGTATCTGGCCACCGATCAGGGCAAGATCCTGAGCCCGAATCAGGTTCACCTTGCTTTGCAGGAAGTCGGTCAGAGCAGCGACATGCCGGCCGAGGCCGAAGCGCATATGCTGCTGAAAACCCCAAAAGGGACAGTCAAACCCCGCGGCAAGCATCAGCTTGAGTATGTGCGCAGCATCCAGCGCCATGACATCAATTTTGGTATCGGCCCGGCAGGTACGGGCAAGACCTATCTCGCGGTTGCCTGCGCTGTTGAAGCGCTGGTTACCGAACGGGTCAATCGACTCTTGCTGGTACGCCCGGCTGTTGAAGCCGGCGAGAAGCTTGGCTTTTTACCCGGTGACCTGAGCCAAAAGATCGATCCTTATTTGCGCCCCTTGTATGACGCCCTGTATGAAATGCTGGGCTTCGAGCGTGTCGGCCGATTGATCGAAAAGAACGTCATTGAAGTAGCGCCACTGGCCTACATGCGCGGTCGCACGCTGAATAACTCGTTTATTATCCTCGACGAATCGCAAAACACCACCACTGCCCAGATGAAAATGTTTCTGACGCGGATCGGCTTCGGTTCGACAGCAGTAATCACCGGCGATATTACCCAGATCGATTTGCCCAAGGGAACACGCTCCGGACTAGTGCATGTCGGCAAGGTGTTGGCGGGTATCGATGAAATCGGCTTTACTTATTTTGACTCCCACGATGTGGTTCGCCACCGGCTGGTCCAGCGCATTGTGCAGGCCTACGATGAATTTGATGAACGCTCGGTCTCCAAACTGGGCAGCCAGGACTCGGCGCAGTTTAATGAACGCGACCATTGACCTGGCCGATGACAGCTCTGGCTACTGGGTGCCCACACAAGAGCAACTCGACCACTGGGTAGAGCAACTTTTTGCCTGGTTGGGCGATGATCAGCCTTACAGTATCTGCCTGCGACTGGTTGATGAGCAGGAAGGTGCTGCGCTCAATGCGCAATACCGCCACAAGGATTATGCAACCAATGTGCTGTCCTTCCCCGCTGATGTACCGGAGAGTATTTACGAGCAAATGGACTTCATACCCCTGGGTGATATCGTTATTTGCCCGGCGGTAGTGAGCCGGGAAGCGAGCGAACAAAACAAGCAGGAAAGTTCACATTGGGCACATTTGTTGCTACATGGAATATTGCACTTACTGGGCTATAGCCATGATGATGAGGCCAATGCGGCCCGCATGGAACGGCTCGAAATTGACACTTTGCAAAAGCTTGGATTACCAAACCCTTATTTGGTAGGGTAACGAAAGCTAACAACTGGAGGACCGCACAAAGCCCGGTCATGACTGACGACCAATCTAGCATCGATCCACGACCCAAGTCCTGGATCGATAAAATAGCCGGTGTATTTTCCGATGAGCCCACTGACACGCAAAGTCTGTTGGAGCTGATCCGGAATGCCGAACAGGATCAAGTTCTTGACGCTGACGCCCTCGGCATTATCGAAGGCGCACTGCAAGTATCGAATATGCAAGTACGGGACATCATGATTCCGCGCTCGCAAGTGGTCACTGTTCCCGCCAAACTTCCCCTTACCGAAATTATCGAATTGGTCACCAAGGCGTCCCATTCACGCTTTCCTGTGATTGGTGAAAATGTCGATAATGTCATCGGTATTTTGCTTGCCAAGGACTTGCTGCCACTGCTGATTAGCAGCGGCAGTGAAAAATTTGATATCAAAGATATTGTGCGACCTGCTACGTTTGTACCAGAGAGCAAACGCCTGAACGTCTTGCTACGCGAGTTTCGTGAAACCCGCCAGCACATGGCTATCGTCATCGATGAATACGGCAGTGTTTGTGGCGCCGTGACTATCGAAGACGTATTGGAACAGATCGTTGGCGAAATCGAAGACGAGTTTGATGTTGACGATGACAGCTTTATCAAGAAGTTCGACGAAGAGAATTTCATCGTCAAGGCCCTCACGCCGGTCGATGAATTCAACAATTACTTCAAGACGGCCTTTAGCGATCAGGAATTCACTACTTTTGGCGGTCTCGTACTTCAGCATTTCGGCCACATTCCAGAGCGTGGTGAGACAATCAAGATCGGCCCGTTTCTTATTACGATCCTCAATGCCGACAGCCGACAGATAAAGCTCCTCAAAGTGACCTCTCCGGTCGTGGAGCCAAAGCAGAAACGCCAGGCGTAACTACGACCCCATGCCGGCAGGTCGAAATATCGCCTGCCAGTGTCGGGGATTACCCGCCAATTGGCGTAAAGTCCCGTAATCCGGGATTTTTACTCCCTTGGCCCTACCTGCGAACCCGGGTCTGGGTTATCCTTGCACGCTTGCATTAAGCCGCCCAACGCCTCGCCTTGCGCCGCGGGCCAGACAATCATCTGACACTAAAAAGCACGGAAAGAATGAGCACTATCGATTCCCAATACGACCCCCAGTCGGTCGAAACTTCGGCCCAGCAGTTCTGGCAGGACAACGACAGTTTCCGCGTCAGTGAAGATTCGACAAAAGAAAAATTCTATTGCTTGTCCATGTTCCCCTATCCCAGCGGCCACTTGCATATGGGGCATGTACGCAATTATTCGATTGGCGATGCCGTCACTCGCTACCAGCGCATGCTCGGCAAGAACGTTTTGCAACCGATGGGCTGGGACGCCTTCGGTCTGCCGGCAGAAAACGCGGCGATGCAGAACAAGGTACCGCCAGCGCAGTGGACTTACAGCAACATCGATTATATGCGCGATCAATTGCAGCGCCTCGGCTACGCGTACGACTGGTCACGGGAAATAGCGACTTGTCATCCGGACTACTATCGCTGGGAACAATGGTTTTTTACCAGGCTATTCAAGAAAGGCCTGGTGTACAAAAAAGAATCCGAGGTGAACTGGGACCCTGTGGATCAAACCGTGCTCGCCAACGAACAGGTTGTCGATGGTCGTGGCTGGCGCTCTGGTGCGCTGGTTGAGCGACGCTCTATCCCACAGTGGTTCGTCAAGATTACGGCCTATGCGGATGAGCTTTTGGCTGACCTGGAACAATTGGAAGGCTGGCCGGAAAAAGTTCGCACCATGCAGACTAACTGGATTGGCCGCTCTGAAGGTCTTGAGGTGGTGTTCAACGTCGCCGCTGAAGCTGACAGTGAACTGGCCCGTCTGGCCGTCTATACCACCCGCCCCGATACGCTGCTGGGTGTCACCTACGTGGCTGTTGCAGCGCAACATCCCTTGGCGAGCAAAGCCGCGCAAGACAACCCTGAACTGGCTGCATTTATCGAACAGCAGCAGAATATCAAGGTAGCGGAAGCCGATCTCGCAACCATGGAAAAGCTCGGTATGGATACCGGCCGCAAGGCGATCCATCCGATCAGTGGTGAAGAGGTGCCGATTTTTGTCGCCAACTTTGTCCTCATGAGCTACGGCTCCGGTGCTGTCATGGCGGTACCAGCCCATGACCAGCGCGATTGGGAGTTTGCCCGCAAGTATGACTTGCCGATCAAACAAGTCATCAAACCTGCCGACAGTGATACTGACTGTGATCTCGACTTGGCGGCGTTTACCGAACGTGGCATCCTGATTAACTCAGCTGATTACGATGGCATGGATTTTCAACAAGCCTTTGACGCGATTGCCGAGTCGCTGGGTAAAAAGCAGCAAGGCGAGAAAAAAGTCAATTATCGCCTGCGCGACTGGGGCGTTTCACGGCAGCGTTATTGGGGCGCACCCATCCCGATTATCAACTGCGAAAGCTGTGGCGCCGTACCTGTCCCCGAAGCTGATCTGCCCGTCCTGTTACCCGAAGATATTGAATTCGACGGCAGCGGTTCTCCCTTGCCCAAGATGGAATCCTTCTACGCGGTAGACTGCCCGGACTGCGGCAAACCCGCCCGCCGTGAAACAGACACCTTCGATACTTTCATGGAATCCTCCTGGTATTACGCACGCTACGCCTGTCGCGACCAGAATGCAGCCATGCTGGATGAGCGAGCCGACTACTGGTTGCCCGTGGATCAATACATTGGTGGCGTAGAGCATGCCATCTTGCACCTGCTCTATTCGCGTTTTTATCACAAACTGTTGCGTGACGAGGGTCTGGTGAAATCCAGCGAACCCATGACCAACCTGCTGACTCAGGGCATGGTGCTCAAAGACGGCAGCAAGATGTCCAAGTCGAAAGGCAACACGGTCGATCCGCTGTCTCTGATTGAACAATACGGCGCCGACACCGTGCGCATGTTCACCCTCTTCGCCTCTGCCCCGGATCAGTCACTGGACTGGTCAGATTCCGGCGTCGAAGGCATGTTCCGCTTCTTGAAACGCCTGTGGAAATTGGCCTCGGAACACACGCCTGTTGATGGCAGCGCGGTGGCCAAACTGGACTTCACGGCTGATCAGAAAAAATTGCGCCTGAAAACACACCAGACCATCGCCAAGGTATCGGATGATTTCGATCGCCGCCATGCATTCAACACAGCCATTGCCGCTACTATGGAACTGGTCAATGCCGTTGCCGATTTCTGCAAAGAAGACAATAGCGACAGCGATCGTGTCGTAGTGCAAGAAGCTTTGGAAGCGGTTGTGCTGATGCTCGGGCCAGTCGTACCGCACTTCAGCCATGTCCTGTGGCAATATCTCGGCCACGCCGGTGGCGTAATTGACGCGGCCTGGCCAGAAGTCGACATATCCGCGTTGGTACAAGACTCGATGCTGATCGTCTTGCAAGTCAACGGCAAATTGCGCGGCAAGGTCGAAGTCGCCAAAGACACCAGCCGTGAAAAGCTGGAAGAATTGGCTTTGGCCGATGCAGGCGTGCAGAAATTTACTGCCGAAGGCACGGTGCGCAAAGTGATTGTGGTGCCGGGCAAGCTGGTCAATATCGTGGTGAACTGAACAGCAATGACGGTCACTGCTCGCGCACTCTTCTTGTTGCTCCCACTACTGCTTACCGCATGTGGTTATAGTCTGCGCGGCGGCGCCAATCTGGACGAGCGGTTCAGCGCCTTGCAAGTCAATGTCTTGCAACCCAATAGCGAACTGGGGCGGCAGTTACAAAACAGTCTGCAAGCAGCGGGACTCGAGTTCGAACTGGTGACCACCTTGGCCGCAGCAGAAGATACACTGCTGTTAATGGTTGCCGATGAGCAGTCCGTGCGCCGACCGGTTTCTATCAATCCACGCGCCCGAGCCGCCCAGTATGAAATACGCTTGGCTGTCGACTTCATCCTCATGGATGGCGAGACCACGGTAATACCACGCGAAACGCTCACGGTTGAGCGTAGTTATCTGGAAGACATCGAGAACATCGCTGGCAGTCGCGAAGAAATGGAAATCGTGACCAGCGAAATGCGCCGCGATTTGGTTAACCTGCTCATTCGCCGCCTGGAAGCCACCGAGATCGCCTCATGAAGATCAAAGCCGATCAGCTCGCAAAGCAGCTCAAGGGCGACCTGCCGGGACTGATCTGGCTGGCTGGCGACGAGCCCCTCTTGTTGCAAGAATGCGCTGACAACGTCCGCGCGGTCTGCCGTAAACAAGGGTTTATCGAGCGGGAAATCTACTCGGTCGAGCGCAACTTCAATTGGGAAACCTTCTTGCAATCAACTGGCAGTCTGTCGTTGTTTGCCGAACGCAAACTCATCGAGCTTCGCATGAACAGCGCCAAACTCGACGATGCCGGCAAGAAAGCGCTGCAACAATTTCTTGGCGAGCCAAGCCCTGACCTGTTGGTATTAATCAGCAGTCCAAAACTGGAAGGCGCGACACTAAATACCAAATGGTTCAAAGCCATCGAAAGCAATAATCTGCTCGTGCAGATTTGGCCCGTGAATCGGGATGGGCTCGCCAGTTGGCTGGATCAACGTCTCCGCAAGGAAGGCATTAGCGCCGATGGTGAGTCACTGCAATTGCTGGTGGACCGGGTGGAAGGCAATCTGCTGGCCGCCATGCAAGAAATCGAAAAACTGAAACTGTTAGCGAATAATGATGGCGGCCCTATCAAACTCGACGCCAATACCGTACTGCAAGTGGTCGCCGACAATTCTCGCTATACGGTCTACCAAGTTGTTGATGCCGCATTGGAAGGCGATATCGCTCGCGCGCAGAAAATCCTCCATGGCTTAAAAGCTGAAGGGTTGTTCCCACTGGTTGTGCTCGGCGCAATTACCCGCGAATTGCGCAGCTTGATGACGATGCTGGAGAAGAAAGCAGCTGGTCAGGGCGTCAATGCCATTATTCAGTCAGCCCGGGTATTTTGGGCACGCAAACAGCTAGTTGCCAATGCTCTGCAGCGCATGGAAGTACAAGAAATTTGGCAGATGCTGGAGCAGGCACGGCTGATCGATCAGACTATCAAGGGTATGCGCAGCGGCAATAGCTGGGATCAGCTCAGCCTGTTACTGGCTGATATGGCTGGCAAGCCTGTGCTTACCATCCCGCTCTCATCCGTGCGCTCATAGACGCTTCAAACCACTTCCGCACTACTCTGCTCACGGCCAGTTGACCTGCAGAAGGCGACTCAGCGCCACCCTGAACAGCGCTGAACCCAGAACCTGGTTAGTTCAAACCGCGACGCTCCAATAGCGGCGCAATTTCGGCATCACGACCGCGGAAGTCGCGGAATAGCTGCATGGCATCCTCACTACCGCCGCGCGACAGCAATGTCTGGCGAAAGTGATCGCCGTTTTCGCGCAACAAACCACCATTTTCTTTGAACCATTCGACCGTATCGGCATCCAGTACTTCACTCCAGATATAGGAATAATAGCCAGCCGAGTAGCCGCCCATGATGTGTGAAAAATAAGTGCTGCGATAACGCGGCGGAATATCCTCGTGAGCAATACCCGCGGTCTCCAATGCTTGCGCTTCAAATGCCATGATGGAATCAGCATCAGGAACTTCTTCGGGGCTTAGCTGATGCAGCGACTGGTCGAGGATGGAAGCCGCCAGATATTCTGTGGTCTCAAAACCCTGATTGAAAGCTTGCGTGGAAAGCACCTTGTCCAGCAATTCCTGAGGCATAGGTTCACCGGTTTGGTAGTGCACGGCGTAGTTAGCCAACACTTCCGGCCATGTCGCCCACATTTCATTGACCTGACTGGGATACTCGACAAAGTCACGGGGTACTCGCGTACCAGAGAAGTAGGGGTACTCAACACTGGAAAACAAACCGTGCAAAGCATGACCAAACTCATGAAACATGGTGGTTGTTTCATCGAAGGTAAGCAGCGTCGGCTCACCGGCTGGGGGTTTGGTGATATTGAGATGATTGGCAACCACAGGCTGGGTATTGAGCAGATCGCTCTGGGATATATAGGCATTCATCCAGGCACCACCACGCTTGCTTGGGCGGGCATAAAAATCAGCCATGAAAATACCTAATGTTGATCCGACGGCATCGAATACTTCAAAAACACGTACATCTTCCTGATAGACAGGCATATCTGTACGCTCTTCAAACGTAAGGCCATAGAGTTGTTCCGCCGCGTAGAAAACGCCGCGCTGCAGTACATTATCCAACTCGAAATAAGGGCGCAGCTGGCTGGCATCAAAATCGTACCGTTGCTGGCGCAATCTGTCGGTATAAAATGCCCAGTCCCAGGACTGCAACTCAAAGTCGGCTTCTGTAGCGCGCACCATCTCTTGCAAGTCCGCTGCCTCACGATTGGCGTTCTCCATGGCCGGCGTGGTTAACTCTGCCAGGCGCTGGTTAACAGCAGCGACAGTTTGGGCTGTTTGGTTTTCCAGAATGTATTCGGCGTGATTAGCATAACCCAATAGCTCGGCACGCTCAGCCCGCAGGCGCAAGACACTCGATAAGGTCTCGCGATTGTCGAATTCACCACCTCGACTACCCCGTGACAAGGACGTGCGGTGAATACGCTCACGCAGGTCGCGGTTTTGTAGTGTCGCCAACGACGGCTGGCCACTGGTATTCAATAACGGAATGACATAAGAACCATCCAAGCCGCGATCAATTGCTTCCTGCTCGGCAGCCTCAATCATCGCCGCATCCATACCGGTTAATTCTTCCCGGGACTCGACGACAATCGCCATCTCATTGACCTCGCTCAACACATTCTGACTGAACTGAGTCTGCAGTACGGCTATCTGTGCATTAATATCCTTCATTTGCTGCTGCTGTTCGGGAGTCAGCCCGGCCCCGGCACGAACGAAATCAGTGTGATAACGCTCGAGCAAACGCAGCGCTTCAGAATCCAGATCGAGACTGGCACGCTGCTGATAAAGAGTGTCGAGACGTGCGAACAAGTCCCGATTCAACAATATACTGTCGTCATGCGCCGCCAATTCTGGGGCCAGTTGTTGCTCCAGAGCACGAATATCATCATTGGTATGAGCACTCGACAAGGCAAAGAAAACGCTGGCCACACGATTGAGGAGCTGACCGCTAAGCTCTAGTGCGAGAATCGTGTTTTCAAAAGTCGGCGCGGCACTCTGATTGGCGATTGCTTCGACTTCTGCAATCTGCTCTTCCATACCACGCTCAAAGGCCGGCAGGTAATGCGTATTGCTTACCTGATCGAATGGCGGGTAATTGAGATAAAGCGGGCTTTCTGCAAAAAACGGATTGCTGGCAGTCGTGGTGTCTGGGGCGGATTGCATTGCATTTTCCCCGGCGGAAGCGGCGCTGTCTGATGAATTTTCCGGAGTTTGCGCCGGCTCGGAACAAGACACGAGGAGCCCTGCCGATAACAGAAATAGGGTCGTAAATCGGGTCATCTGAGTTGTTATGCGAATTGTCATGATAGTCGTCATGTGAGTTATCATTGGTCACACCAATTTGGCTGTTATTTACTCAATTACCAATCTCACACGGAATCGAGGCGATAGTCAATAAACACAGGATTCGGGGTTTATTCCGCAGCGCGAGAAGAAGCCCCTATCACCACCAGTCTTGGCTTATAATGTCCTACATATCTCTCAACTCAGCGAGCATCACATCAACATCTTGAATAAAGCCATCCGACATCTGCAAGCCACCGCAAAGGCATATGGACTACTGGCGCTATTGGTAATCGGGTTCATGCCGACAAGTCAGGCAGCTGAGCTGAATATTTCACCGAATCAACTTCCGGTCACGCTTGGGCCCTATCTGGATCATTATGAGGATGCCACTGGTGAGGCCACCATCAATGACATCATTGACAACGACATACCCTGGCAGCGCGGCGAACAGACCATCCCTACTCTGGGTTTTTCTCCACTGTCACACTGGTTCTTTGTCGAAATCAGTAGCCGCCAGATGGCCGGTGACAACCTTTTACTGCAGCTCGAGTCTGCCACCCTCGATCGCGCCGAGTTCTATTTCGTCCAACAAGGCGAAGTTGTCAGGCATACTCTCACCGGCGACACGGTCTCGTTCCAGAACATTGAAATTCCTTACCGTATTCCTCTGGTCGAATTTGAACTTGCCGAAGATGGCCAAGCGACCCAAATTTACGTTCGCATTCAGTCTCGTGCCGGTATCGAAGTCCCTTTGACACTCACTACCATGCTGAATGCGGCAGATAGTCAGCAGAATCGTCTGACGTTCTTCGGTGCCTTTTTTGCCTTTTTCTTTATCAGCTTTTGCGCCTGCGCAATGCTCTACTACAATTTGCGTGACAGTAAATTTCTCGGCTATACGATTTTTTTTGGCGCGGCAATTCCCTTCTTCCTCACGCAGACCGGAATGGGGCGCGTCTGGTTCTGGGGAGACTTCGCTGCCGCCAACAATCGTATTGCTTTTCTTTCCGCCACGCTGCTAATTATTAGCCTGTGTCTGCTTGGCCAATCGTTAGCGTTGAATTTCCGCTACCGGGACAAGATCAACATCGTTCTGCGCTATATCTCTTACTTGCTGATTCCTACTGCCGTGTTCTTTCTGTTTATGCCGTTGGATCAAATCAGCAATGGCAGCGTGATGACTTTAATGGGTGTCGGCTTTCTTGTTGCGGTCACTGTCTGCGTCATGACCGGCATCACCGCGCTGCAAGGGTCCAGAGCTGCACTCTATTTATTCTTTAGTTGGGCCCTGGTGATTCTCGCCTATAGCTCCTTACTTGTTTACAAATTCCTGTTTGTGGAACGCACCAGCAATAGCCCAATCATTGGTGAGACTCTGGTAATTCTGGGCGGCCTGTTCCTTCTGTTATCACTGGCCGAACTGGTACGCGCCAAGAATGAGGAGCTGTCGCAGATTCAGCTCGAATCCAGAGCCAAGGCTGATTTTCTGAAAAATGTCTCGCGGGAATTCCTCACCCCAGTGCATTTGATTCTCGCCAATTCCAAGCGTTTGCTCGCCGCACAATCCTCATCACTGGACGACGCTACAAAACAGCACATGAACACAGTCATCAAACAGAGTGATCATCTGCATAACCTGATAAACGATTTGCTGGAAATGGCTGAACTGGAATCGGAGAGTTTTGAACCCGAGTTTGACCTGGTCGACATGTCACATTTCCTGACCGAGGTGAGGGACATGATGCTGCCTTCAGCCATGGAAAAAAATCTTGAAATTCGTACCGACTTCGCAGCCGCTAAGTTACTCGTGCAAACAGACCGCTCAAGATTGCAACACGCGTTGATTAACATCATCACCAACGGCATCAAATTCACCGACAAAGGCAGTATTACTCTGGCTCACAAGGCAATCTATTTCCGTCGACGCCTGGGCATCGAAATTGAGATTCGCGATACGGGTCGCGGGATCGGTAAAGACTTTCAGAAACAGATGTTTCAGGAATTTGCCCGTGAGAATCCGAGTTCGGAGAAAGACCCGCAGGGTACCGGTCTGGGTATGGTCATTGTTAAACGCATGATTGAGAAGCTGGGTGGTGAAATCGATTTTGCATCAGAGCAAGGTGAAGGCAGTCAGTTCTTTATTCGCCTGCCATTGCGCCCGGCCAGTGATTGAGTCCTCTAGGGGTCGGATTGCTGCAAACCGTAAATGACCTCACCGAACTCTTCCACTTTGGCTTCCATAGCCTGCATGGCATCAGTCAAACCCTGATTGTAGTAGACATGTCCTGCCTCTCGGACGAAGAAATCCAGCAGAAACTCGGCGTCAAAATTGCCAATTTCGGTGCTTAGCTCGTCGCGCAGAAAATCCTGCAAGCGCGTAACCAGCTCGTCGCGCACCGCCTTGTCCAGAGTAATCGCCATTTAGTCCTCTCTTTATTCACCTGTGTGGTTAGGCACCCAACTGGTCAGCCAGGTCCAGAAAGTCAGCTGCCATCACATCAAAATCGCCATCAGCTACTACGGATTGCGCACCATCAGGTCCGCGCTCCAGCGGTCGATCCACATAAGCCGTGCGCATGCCGGTTCGGGCGGCAGCACGCAGGTCACTTGGATGTGTTGCCACCATCATCACTTGCTCAATGGGCAAATCGAGCAGATCCGCCGCCTTTTGATAGGCCTCCGGTGCCGGCTTGTAGTGCCCTGCCAGCTCTGCCGACAAAATCGCGTCCCACGGCAGTCCGGCGTTCTTGGCCATATTGGTCAATAGCGACACATTGCCATTCGACAAGGTGGTAATGACGTATTTGGTTTTCAAACGATTCAATCCGGATACTGTATCTGACCAGGGCATCAGCCGGTGCCAGACTTTATTCAGCGCATCCCGCTCCTGCTCGTTTAACGAAGTCAGTTCGAACTCGACCAACAGGTCGTCGAGAATCATCCGGTGCAATTCGTCGATTGTAGTCCAGGGCAGTTCGCCAGATCTGACACGATTCATGGCCGGGCCATAGCCCCGCCGCCAGCGATCGGCGAAATCGGCCCAGTCCACAGTCAATCCTTTACTGGCCGACAGTATCTGGCCTTCACGAATGATCGATCCGCGCCAGTCTACAACTGTGCCGAAGACATCAAAGGCTAGAGCGCGCACATTGCTTACCGCATTTTGCTGTGCGAAAAGCGAAGCGGAAGGCAATAAAGCCACGCCACCCAGAACTGCAACATTGGATATAAAACGGCGGCGCGAAGAACATTTCGCAAGCATTGACGTCGAGCTGAATCGTGATGGCATGACTGAGCACCTTTATTGTCAGAGCGGCGCCGTGGGCCGCTCTGGTCGTCTCCTGGCGTTGCGGCGGGCCACGCGACAGGACGAACTATTGTTGGTATTCATTACTGGCGGCAGTACCGCTCAGCGCAAACTATAACAGAGATATCGCTGCCAATAAGCGTCAGTAGCAAACTTTAGTGCGAGTGTGTAAGTTAGCAATATCACCAAACCGCTTATGCAGTGCCAATGCCAGTGGCATAGCACACGGACAATCTCAACTTGTAAACCAATGGATATTCAGCAAATCAGACAGCAGTGTAAGGCGACCAGCAAACTTGTGCATTTCAACAACGCCGGCGCCGCTTTAAGCCCGGAAGCAGTTACCTCGGCGGTACTGGATTACTTGCGTCTGGAACAGCGCGTCGGCGGTTATGAAGCTGCCCACACGAAAGCTACCGAACTGGATGCGTTCTATGCATCGATGGCCGAACTGCTGCACTGTCAGCCCGATGAAATCGCCTTCGTTGAAAATGCCACCCGCGCCTGGGACCAGGCGATCTATGCCGTGCGATGGCAAGCCGGCGATGAGATTCTCACCGGCGAGATGGAATACGCCAGCAACTATATGGGCCTGCTGCATCTGCAAAAACAAACAGGCATCAAGATACGTCTCATACCCAGCGACGACCAGAGGCAAATTGATCTTGCCCGACTCAGTGCGGCGATTACACCCCGCTCGCGCATGATCGCCTTGACGCATATCGCCAGCCAATGTGGCGATATCCAGCCAGCTGCGGAGGTCGGGCGCATAGCCCAAGAGCATGGCTTGTATTTTCTGTTGGACGCCTGCCAATCCACAGGGCAGCTTGATCTGGATGTAAACGCCCTGCACTGTGATTTTCTTTGTGGCACAGGACGCAAATATTTACGCGGCCCAAGAGGAACCGGTTTCCTGTACGTGCGCGCCAGCAAGCTACCAGATCTGCAACCGATCTTCGTTGATTTACATGCCGCCAAATGGACCGCGGCCAACTCTTACGAACTGCAAGCCAATGCCAGCCAATTTGAAAATTTCGAACGCTTTGTGGCCGGTCAGCTAGGTCTCGCGGTAGCGGTAGACTATGCCTTGCAGATTGGCTTGGAGAGTATTGCTGAACGCATTCAGTTACTGGTAAACAAGACAGTCAGCGCACTGGACGACCTCCCTGATATCAAGATTCACGAGCGCTCGATGCAGCGCAGCGGCATCATCACATTGAGCAGGCAACAAGAACCGGCCAGCGCATTACATGCACGTCTAGCCGGTGCGGGTATCAATACCTCCATTGTCAAAGCAGCCAATACGCGATTGGACACACAGATCAATGGCCAGCAAGACCGGCTGCGGGCCTCACTGCATTACTACAATAGCGAAGAAGAAATCGAAAGGTTTGTCCGTGTACTGGGGGCACACTGATTACTTATTGGAAATACACAACAAGTATCGCAACCGGACAGATAAATTTGATGTAGAAGGGCCAGATCTTCCAGAATAAACCGCTTTCGGCATCAGGAGAACCTTGGCGGATCTCCTGCAAAACTTCGTTACGATGCCAGATCCAGGCAACAAAGATACAGAAAGCAAAGCCTAACAAGGGCTGGCTAATCTCGGTGGTATAACTCACGACTCTGTCGAACCACGGGTCGAAATTGAATACGACCAGAAGCGAGATCACAGTAATAATCGAGCCCATCACAACGGCTGATTTACGTCGCTCCATACCCAGATTTTCGACACTGTAAGCAACTGGCACCTCCAGCATGGAGATAGAGGAAGTCAGTGACGCAATTGTCATGAGCGAGAAAAATGCCAGGGCAACAAACAGTCCAACTGCCCCCATGGTATTAAACAACGCTGGTAATACCGACACAATCAGACCCGGCCCAGCAATCAAGCCTCCGGATGCATCGTATATTTGCACACCATTGCCTAATGCAACATACATGGCCGGCAGGATTAGCAGCCCTGCCAAAACGGCTATACCCACATCCAGCAAGGCAACAAGGCTGCCGATTACAGGCAGGTTTTCTTGCTTGTTGATATAGGAACCATAGATCAACATGGTTCCAACCCCTAATGAGAGTGAAAAGAACGCCTGCCCCATGGCATTGACCAGCAAGGCCGGGTCAGCAACGCGCGAGAAATCGGGAATCAGATAGGCGCGCAAGCCATCCATCGCACCGGGCAAGGTAAACACATAGCCGATCAACAGAATCAGAATAACGATCAGCGAAGGCATGAGCCGTGATGCCCACTTTTCAATACCATCCTTCACGCCCGCAGAGATGATCGAGACTGTGAGCACCATAAAGAGCACAACGAAGATGCTGTTGCGCAATTCTGCATCCGTGGTCAGCCAGCTTGCAGCTGAGTCCATCCCTATCAGGCGCGCTAAAGGATCGAAGAAAAAAGCGATCATCCAGCCGCTGACGATGGCATAGAAACTGAGAATGAAGCTAACCGTTAATATGCCAACAAAGCCAACTCCAACAGCCGCCAATTGACTGAAGCGGCCGGGCGAAATCGATTTGAGCGCGGTAACTGCGTTGGCGCGCGCATGGCGGCCAATGATCAGCTCAGCCATCAAGGCCGGATAAGCCAGTGCGAAGGCAAGGAGTAAATAAGTAAAAAGAAACGCAGCACCACCGTTGGAGGCCGTATTGGTAGGGAACCCCCAAATATTGCCCAAGCCGACTGCCGAACCCGAGGCAGCCATCAAGAATCCGAATCTGGAAGTAAATTCACCCCGGGGTGCTGCCATCGATGTGTTGTTCCTGTACTAAGCTGTCAAACACGTGATCTGGTGATCAGGCGTCAAGCCTGGGACCATCACGTAAAGTTGCAGCAAGATTACCCCAAGCGCGTTGTGGGGTAAATGGCGGCTACTGATCGTAGGATTCCAGTGTGAACTGGACCGGATTGCTATTAGTCAGCGCGAAAACGACATTGGTCACGACAAAGATATTGCCTCTGTCATTGACCTCCAGGGAGGGGATGCGCAATCTTTGATCGGTCGTAGAATAGCTGGCGATACCATCCAGATCAGCGATGCGGGGTATAACACTCTCCAGGTTAGCTTGCATAACAATATTGGGAGAGGTTTCGACAGAATTTAAATTCAGGCTTATAACATCTTCGCCATTGTCGATATTCACAGATGTGATCATCAGGCCCGTCGCTGTTTCCAACACGTGGGGCGCCGAACTGAAGCGGTTGACTACTTCAGCATTGATGTAGACGAAATCCAGCGGTGAGGAGTATAGATCGGTAAAGAAAGGCGCATTTGATGCCTTGCCACCCAAATTGACAGTTGGCAGAGCCGCGATGGCATCCACAGTAATCATGCCCTCACCCAATACGTTGCCAAAAACAGTAAATCCGCCATTAGTGGTATCGAGAGACGTATTGTCGATCAGATTCACAAACCACTGACTGGTCGCACTATTAGGGTCGCCTTCGATCTTGGCCATAGCCACTGTACCGCGAGTATTCGAAGTATTGAATTCATTCGTAATTGGCGGATCTTCAGGCACATCGACTGGGCCCACAAAAGGCTCAAAGCGATAGCCACCGCCCTGCACGACAAAATCTGCGACCACGCGATGCAAGTAAGTTCCGTTATAGGCGTTGCGATTCACGTAATTGAGAAAATTATTCACGGTGATTGGAGCCGTGTCGTCGAGCAATTCAATGGAATAATCACCCACCGAAGTGCTGACCCGCACGATAGTACCAGCCTGAGCCGTGGTTGAGAGCAGGCAGAATACCGTAAGCACCGTCACGCACAACTGCCGCCAGGCAGAATAACTTCGGCAATGTGATAGTGACTTAGCGACCATATTGACTCCAATTAAATCAGGGAATGGGCCGGGTTAACAGCCAGGCTTCCCGCTTCCGGAATGCCATGCGGCACCAATTCCGACATAATGAGGTGCCACAGCACCATTAGGGGACCGCGGGAGAATAGGCCAACTGCCAAGAAACTTCAACCGCAGCGAATTCCTGTTCGATCATGGCCGCAGCTGAGGTACAATTCCGTTCCTGTAAGCCACTTAGATAGCCTGACTGCCCGAAAGTTCAATTCGCGCGCGGGACCAATTCCGGGCCTGCAGGCAAATCAGGTTATTGGTTATTCATTCTGAAATAGTGACACAAGCCCCCTCGCCCAACCGTGAATAAATTATCCCAATCAGACACATCCCCTGCTATCGGTATTGGCATCGACTACGGCACCAGCAACAGCGCAGCTGCTCTGTTCGATGGCAAGCAAGTCTATCTGGTACAGCTGGAAACCAACAATCCGGTCATGCCTTCGGCAACCTACGTCGACCGTGACTACAAGATCCTCACCGGCCAACAGGCAATCGAAGAATACATCGTGAGCAACATGGGGCGGACTGTGGAGCTTAGTGCTGAGGTCCTCGGTGAGGGCCGCACGTCGACCGGACAGATCGGCGATCACGGCTTGCCTGAAGAGGCCAGTACCGAAAAAGTCTATGGCCAGTCGTTTGTCGACGCTTCACAAAAAGGCCGGCTTTTCAGGGGCATCAAGCGCATGCTGGGCAATCAACAAGCACCACGGCTGATGGTCTTTGAAAGACCTTTCCGATTGGTGGCGCTGATTACCCCCCTGCTGCTACGCATTCATCGCAGCATTGTCGAGCGTTTGCGGGCAATCCCTGGCAAACACGCTGTCGATCATGCCTGCATTGGTCATCCGGTAAACTTCGAAGGTGCCGCCGAACAGCGTAACAACACAGCGCTGGACTTGCTTTCTGAGGCATACGGCTATGCTGAGTTTCGCGAGCAGTGCTTCTATCCTGAGCCCATCGCCGCATCACTGAGTTATCTGCATGACTTCCCGGCTGCCAATGGCCAATTACTGCTGGCCGTGGACTTCGGCGGCGGCACGCTGGATCTGTGTATTATCAAACGCGAGGCAGATAATTTTTCCGTTATCGCTACCCATGGTGTTGGGCTGGGCGGCGATCACATCGATCAGCTACTGTTCCGCAAACTATTGTTCCCCTTGTTAGGCAAGGGCGAACGTTGGCGGCGCAAGGGCCAGGACCGGGAAATTGAAACCCTGTTTCCTTTTGAGGAATACGAAGAGTTGTTACTGAATTGGGCCATCAGCTACATGCTGAACCAGAATCAATTCACGTCTCCACTGCTGCAGCGCATGGAGTATGAAGATGCCGGGACAGTCAAATTTCGCCGGCTGTATGACCTGATCAAAAACAACTACAGCTACCTGGTGTTTCAAACCCTCAAGGACATCAAAGCCACTCTCTCCGAGCAGGAACAGGCGACGCTGGATATTCCGGAGCTGGATCTGGAGCTTACTGTCACACGCCAGGAATTCGAGCTGCACATCGCCGAATTGTTGCAGCGCTTTCGTGATGCCGTCCAAAAGGTATTGGACAATGCCGAGTTGGAAGCAGACGCTATTCAGCTGGTTATCCGCACCGGCGGTTCCTGCCTGATACCCGCAGTCAGAGAGATTCTTGACGGGTTGTTTCCAGGCAAGGTGACCGAGCACGACCCGTTTACCAGCGTGGCTGCAGGCTTGGCGATTGCAGATTACTACGGCTTGGGAACCAGTCGCAGCGACCACACTACGACTGGTTGAGGGTTGGTTGAAGGTTGGTTGAAGGTTGGTTGAGGGTTGAGCACTGAGCGTTTACAGTGCTTAAGACGATGCCTAACGGCGAGCTTCGTTAACGACGACTTCCACAGGTGTATTACCGGAATTGACGATCGTGTAAGCACTGCCGGCATCGCGCCACGCCCAGTTACCCATGGCATTTAGTTCAGCAGTAATGCCATCTTCTCGGCTGACATGCACTTCCCCTTCTGTCACCTGAATGATCACCGATGGATTTACATGGGTATGGATCTGGGTTTCCTGCCCCGCATCCAATGCGATGCGATAGGAACGAAACCATTCATTTTCAACTTCAGGCTCGGCATTGAGACCAACGGGTCGATCATTGCTCAAATTCGGGATACCCGTACCGTAATTGGTCAGAGCCAGAATGCGAAACAGATTCGGCCCCGGATTGGAGACTGCGTGAGTGAAGTTTTGTTCCACATACTCAGTATTGCCCGAAACTCGGCCGTACAAGGGGCCTTCGCCATTACTGATAAACGTATAGAGAATGGCAGCATCGTGGGTGTGCGGTAGTGTGGAATCGCCAGGATTGATTTGCACGTCCAGCAGATAGACATCGTCATCATTATGCACAGTACGATGGCGAGGTTCCTGCAGTATCTGGACGATGCGCTGGCCGCGAAAATCCTGAGCAAAGGCCGGCACAAGAAAGGTACTTGTCGCAAACACGCTTAAGCCTAAAACCGCTGTAATGCCAAGTGTGCGAAAAGAATTTAACTTATTGTTTTTATTTACATTATTCATAGCGCCTAGCACTCTTGATTCATGGTACGCAAAGAGTAAACGAGGGGTAGAGGCAAATCAACTCAGGGTGTCGTCCTGAGCCGGCTATTCAGAGCCCGGTGATAGGAATCTCTTGCAACAACTGCCCCGTTTCCGGCCGACGCAGTTCCAACTGCGCTGCGGCGGCCCGGTTAAAAGCATCAGTAAACGATGAGCCATCATCCAGACTGGTGATGATAAAAATGATGCGCCCTGACACTGACCGGCCCGGTGGGAGCTCGATGGGATTGAACAGGTAATCGCTATTGTCGGCCAACATACCCTGCACCGTTGCCTCGACACTCAAGCCGGTTGCCGGGATGCGAGATCTCACGCCGCGAAACAAGGTTGATTCCCCGGACTGTTCTACCAACCGGAAATACACTGCCACCTGGCGGGTAAACAACTCCTGATTCGTCAATTCAATGTTTGGTGTGAAGATAGGATAAGAAAACCCGACTTCGACAATGCCATTGCTGGAGCGGTCTGTGATCAGACTGGCATCCAACTGTGCCGCGACAATGCCCTCACCAGATTGCTGCGGTAAGTAGACTAAAAAATAAGCAAACGCTGGCACCATGGCCGGCAGGATGATGGCGAACATATAAACCAATGGTCGGCCACGGAAAATGGTGTAAAGAGGGAACACGGCAATCAGCGCGGCCAAAACAGCCAGATTGAGAAACACCGCTCGTAGCAATAAAGGCTCGTTGCCAATGGCGCCGGGATTGCGGGAGTAGAAGACCACGATAGTGATAGCCACCAGTGTCGCGAAGATGCTGAGGGCTATCTGTTGCAGATTAACTTTCATCAAGCAGTGGCCAATGAGCGGTGATCAGGCTACAGCTTCTCCATGTGCCTGCTTGTCCGCGTGATAGGAAGATCGCACCAGTGGACCGCTAGCAACATGTGCAAAGCCCAGCTCTTCACCAAAAATCCGTAGCTCTTCAAACTCATCCGGGTGTACAAAGCGCTCTACTTTCAAATGGTCTTTACTCGGTTGCAGATACTGACCTAGAGTCACCATATCGACATCATGCGCTTTCAAGTCGCGCATGACTTCTTTGACTTCTTCAAGAGTCTCACCTAGCCCCAACATTAAACCGGACTTGGTGGTGACACTTGGCTCGATTGCCTTGTAGCGTTGCAATAGATCAAGCGACCATTGGTAGTCAGCACCTGGACGAGCTTGCTTGTAGAGTCTTGGCACAGTTTCCAGATTGTGATTAAAGACATCAGGAGGTGTATCTTTGAGAATGTCGATAGCGATTTCCATGCGACCCCGAAAATCCGGCACCAATACTTCTACCTGAATATCGGGATTCAAACGTCGAGTCTCGGCAATACAGCTGGCAAAATGCGCCGCACCACTGTCTTTAAGATCGTCGCGGTCCACCGATGTGATGACCACATAACTCAGACCCATTTCACGAATCGCCGTGGCCAGTTCGATGGGCTCGTTCTCATCCAGTGGACGCGGCTTACCGTGGGCCACATCGCAGAAGGGACAACGTCGGGTACAGATGTCACCCATGATCATGAATGTGGCGGTACCATTGTTAAAGCACTCACCGAGATTGGGACAGGAAGCTTCCTCACATACCGACGCCAGCTTGTGCTCACGCAGTTTCTGTTTGATATGCGACACGCGTGGTGAGGCTGGAATCTTGACACGGATCCAGTCTGGCTTGGTTGGCAACTCCGTGGTCGGAATGACTTTTACCGGGATGCGTCTGACCTTTTCTGCACCGCGTAGCTTCTCACCCTCAACAAGTACGTTGCGACGTTTGCGAGTAGTCGGGGTTGTGTCCTGGCTCATTAAGCACCTATTCGATTCGTGAGTGTGTCTGATCAATCGCTGATCGGGTAAGGATTATTTCGCGTCTGCTGGCGTCGTTATGAAATGCGGCGCATAGCCCAAGCGGGTCAGTAACTCATCGCCCAGCACCTTGCTGACTCCCTGCAGCATGTTCTCCTGCGGCGGGATGAAATCGGCTATCTGGGTGACAGCCTGCTGCTCGTAGCCACAGGGATTGATATGACGAAACGGCGTCAGATCCATATTTACGTTGAGACTCAGGCCGTGATAGCTCCAGCCATTGCGGATACGTAATCCTAAAGCGGCTATTTTAGCATCTTTTACGTAGACGCCGGGAGCCTTGGGGCGAGTCTGCGCAGAAATGCCGTATTCCGACAATGTAGCCAAGACCGATTGCTCGATAAGATCCACCAAGGCTCGCACGCCTAGCTGGCGGCGGCGGACATTAATGAGCAAATAGGCCACGAGTTGGCCGGGCCCATGGTAGGTAACTTGCCCGCCCCGATCGACTTGTACGACGGGAATCTTGCCAG
This sequence comes from uncultured Gammaproteobacteria bacterium, assembly GCA_913060975.1. Taxonomy (GTDB): domain Bacteria; phylum Pseudomonadota; class Gammaproteobacteria; order Pseudomonadales; family Pseudohongiellaceae; genus UBA9145. The sequence continues at coordinate 36,212 of CAJXVC010000006.1, read as the reverse complement.
GTTTGAGGATGTGTTCGGGCTTGCCAGCCTGTCCCTGGGTGTAAACCGGTTTATGGCTCAGCAACCAGATCTCGTCCTCACGGTCTGCAGCGCGATTATTGGCAATATAGCGCATGCACTGCCAGATCGGCTCATAGGCCTGTAAGCCCAGTCGACGCACGATGAGCGCAGGGGGAGACTCCGGGGGAGTATCGGTGTCAGGCGTCGCAGAAGAGACAGCAGAGGCAGATTGGGCGGGTTGCGCCTGAAACCACTTATAATCGGTAAGTCGCAACCTATAACACCATCTTCACACTTTTAACTTTCTTCAAATCGTCAAAAATCTGCTGCAACTGCTCTTTACCGGTCGCAGCGATCGTAACAGTGACAGACACATAATTATTGTTCTTGCTCGGACGGGCGTTGATCAATTCCGCATCAATCTTGCCGGTATGACGCTCAACAACTTCAATCACGGTGTCCTTAAACGCAACATCAGCAAAGCCAATGATCTTGATCGGGTACAGGCATGGAAACTCAATCTTGGGAGCATCCGGACCATCACTCGGCACATCGAATATCATGAATTGGTGCTACCCCGAAAAGAGGCTGCTGAACATCAAAGTCAGCCAATCCATGAAGCGTTTGAAAAGCCCACCCTGCTCGACTGCCTGCATGGTGATCACATCACCCCGGTAAATCAAATCTTCATCCAGCGTGACGTTGACCACACCCATGATCTGGCCACTCTGCAGGGGCGCCTGAATGGTTTCTTCGACATCCACACTGGCAGACATGTTTTCAGCCTGACCGCGGGGAATAGTGACATAAACCTCTTCAGTGATGCCCAGATCAACAGCGTTCTGCTCGCCGGAGAATACCGGCACATTGGTCAATATCTGATTGGCATCGTAGAGTTTATGCGTCTCGTAATAGCGGAAGCCGTAGGTCAACAGTTTTTGCGTCTCAACGGCTCGGGCTTCTTCGCTTTCCGTTCCCATTACCACTGAAACCAGGCGCATGTCATCGCGCTGTGCAGAAGCTACTAAACAGTAGCCGGCAGCATCGGTCCAGCCTGTTTTCAGACCATCGACGTTGCGGTCACGGAACAACAGCGTATTGCGATTGCCCTGACGGATATCGTTGTAGGTAAATTCACGCTCAGCGTAAATCGGATAGAACTCGGAATGATTCTGGATCGTCGCCCGCGCCAGGATTGCCAAATCACGAGCAGACATGGTGTTGTAGTATTGCTCGGTATCCAGACCGCTGGCGTTCATGAAGAAACTCTCATTCATGCCCAGCACTTCGGCATACTGATTCATCATGTCGGCGAAGGCGTCTTCACTGCCGGCGATGTGCTCGGCAATTGCGACACTGGCATCGTTGCCAGACTGGATGATAATGCCACGCAACAGGTCCTCGACAGACACTTGCGTATCGACACCGACGAACATTTTCGAGCCTTCCATGCGCCAGGCTTTTTCGCTGATATGAACCATGTCATCCATGGCCATATTGCCACTAATGATTTCCTCGATAGCGATATAGGCTGTCATGATCTTGGTAAGACTTGCAGGCGGCAGCGGCTCATCGGCATTGCTTTCTATGATCACATGCCCGGTTTGCGCATCCAACAGGATATAACTGGATGCAGCCACTTCCGGCGGTCGTGGAATAATACTCTGGGCCTGTAACCAGCCAGGTGCCAATAGCACCAGGACAAGTGTGAGTCGAAACAGTCGCTGCAATGGCGCTGTCGTTAGCAGAAAATAGTTCTTTACGGGCATAAAGAAGTCCATGGTAAATATTATCAGTCGAGGTTACGCATTAGTGTTGCCAGATGCGTTGTCCAAGCGATGTAGTCATTGAAAGTAGTGGAAATATGGAAAGTGTAGCAAGCGTAGCTACTCTGTCACAGTGTAAGGGCTTCCCAAATTGGCAGCAACTACACTTTGAGTCAGCCGTCGTATTTCCCCGGCATCCTGTAACGGTCCAATCCGTACGCGGTGCAATACCGCATTGGCATCAGTCTGTATGGTGCGGATAAAAACCGGGTGCGGCGTCAGTTCCTGCAACTGGGCAATCAAGTTGCGCGCTGAGGTCAGTTCGGAAAACGCCCCAACCTGCAAATATTGGCTATTGCTGCTAGCGATAGTGCGCGGTGCCGCCGAAGCAATACGCAGATCCGGACGCTCAAGCGTGGCGTCCGGCAATACCGCTTCCAGTTGCACACGTGCTGTACCGCGATCGGCATAACCCAATTTAACCGCAGCGGCATAAGACAGATCGATCAGGCGATCACCGTGGAACGGCCCGCGATCATTGACGCGCACGATAATGCTGCGATTGTTGTCGAGATTGGTAACGCGGAGAAAACTGGGAATTGGCAGGGATTTATGAGCTGCCGAGGCCAAATACATATCGAAGATTTCGCCGTTCGACGTGCGATGCCCATGGAATTTTTCACCGTACCAGGAGGCAACACCATTAGCGCGATAGCCTTCTTCACTCGGTAATACATAGTAGGTTTGGCCCAGAACACTGTAAGGACTGCGATTGCCCGCCATGGTACGCACTACTGGCTCGGGGATGACTTCAGGGATGCTTGCTATGTCCATCTGCCGGGTTGGCGCACGGTCTTGCTGGATGCTGTAGCGACCAGCATTGGGGTTAGTCACTGCTGAGGTAGCTGTAGAGCGTGTGCTGGATGTAGAACTGCACGCAGCCAATGTCAGCAGCAGGCCGACAAATAACCCGGTGCGAATCGTTACTTGCTCGAATAGTCCGGTATGCACGGTCGTTACTTCTCCAGAAAATCGAAAATTTGAATTAAGTTAATTACTTAGCGTCCAAAGTTGAAATAATTTTAACCCAACTCGCCAGACAGTGAAGCAAGTACCCGCAAATCCGTTGCCGCGGCTTGCAACCGGCACAGTAGAAGCAGAGATTAGTCGAGCAATTTCAGTGACTTAGTGAATTCGCCGCCGAGCATTGGTATGGATTGACATTAAGAGCCCGAAACCGACGAACAAAGTGATAACCGCTGTGCCTCCTCGACTGATTAGCGGCAGCGGCAACCCGATCACCGGCATCAAGCCCGAGACCATGGCCATGTTAACGAACACATAGAAGAAAAACGTCAGCGTGATGCTGCCAGCCAAGAGACGGCTAAATGTGTCTTTACCTGACCAGGCAATATAAAAGCCACGGAACAGTACGAACAGATACAAACCAATCAGAAACACGACTCCCAGCAAGCCGAATTCCTCGGCCAAAACCGCCAGTATGAAGTCAGTATTGCTCTCTGGAATAAAATCCAGATGGGACTGCGCACCATTGCCATAACCCTTGCCGTAAACACCACCCGAGCCAATCGCAATTTGCGATTGAATAATATTGTAGCCAGCCCCGGTCGGGTCTCGATACGGATCAAAAAAGGTGAGAATACGATTCTTTTGGTGTTCCTGGGCCAGGAACAAATACCAGGCGGGCGATGCTAAAAGCAGAGCGATAAACCCGGTAATCACGATGCTCCAGCGAATGCCGGCTAACAAGACGACAAAAATGCCTGACATCGCCACCATAATGGCAGTACCGGTATCGTTCTGCACAATGATCAATCCTGCTGGCAAGAGTACCATCACTGCCGACCAGAATAAGTGCTTGAAGCCTGGCGGTAATGGCCGGCTCGATAAATACCAGGCGACGAGCATCGGTACCAGAAACTTCATGATTTCCGAAGGCTGAAACCGCGGCAGACCCGGCAAATCCAACCAGCTCTTGGCGCCATTGACTTCGGCGCCAATAAACAGCACTAACACCAGTAGCGCCAAGCCCGCGATGTACAGTGAAGGCGCCCATTGGCGAAAAAAGTGCACATTGAACTGGGCGACAATAAACATCACCACCAGACCGATTGTCATTACGATCGCCTGACGTTGCACGACCATGGCACTGCCTTCGCTGGCGCTATTGAGAATCAACAGACCAAAGCTGCAAAGCAACAGGATACCGATCAATAGTGGTGGGTCGGTGTGTAACAGCCGGGATAGTGTATTGGCGCGGGAGCGAGGGGAGAAAAAGCCCGTCGATTGACGAATGAAATCCTGATTAATCATCGCTCTGACTAATTAACCGTGCGGCTTCAGCCTCTTTCTTAGCAGCTTCTGCTGCCTCGGCTTCTTGCAATTCTTTTTCCTTCATCGCGGCAAAGTCCAGCTCCAGAATATCGAGCAAATAGGCATCGGTTACAGCTTTGGCAATGGGGCCTGCGACACTGCTGCCATGCTCACCATTTTCAACAAACACGGCGATAGCGATTTGCGGATCGATTTGCGTGTTCATGGCCGGCGCGAACGAAATAAAGAGTGCATGGTCTTTGTTCAAGTCAGATACTTCGATATCTTCACTGGAAAGAATCTCCTGACTGATGCCCACAACCTGCGCTGATCCGGATTTACCGGCCATAGTGTAGGCCATATCGCGGTCTGCCTGAGCAATCGCTTCAAAGGCAGTGCCGTAATCACGGAAGGTATCAGAGTATGGGCGATGCACGACCATGGTCATGGATTCCTGGATATAGCGCCAGTAGTCTTGATCTTCCACCACAACATCCGGTACTGGATTCGCGATCTCGGGCTCGTATGGCACGCCATCTGTAGCCTTTATCAGGCGTGGCTGAACAACCTTACCCTTGTTCGCCATAATGGCTGCAGCCGTTGCCAATTGCATCGGCGTTGCCCACATATAGCCCTGACCGATTGACGAGTTAATAGTGTCACCTGGATACCAAGGTTCACCGCGTGTTGCGCGCTTCCATTCCCGTGAAGGTAATACGCCAGTGCGGGCATAGTCGATATCTACCGCGAAATTTTGGCCAAAGCCGAATTGCGACATGAACGAGTGCATCGTGTCGATGCCCATGCGATTGCCCAGATCATAGAAAAATGTATCGCAGGATTGAAAGATCGCCTTCTGCAAGTCGGTATGGCCATGTCCGCCACCAATGGCAGTCCGCAGAGTATAGTCTCCCCATCGATAGGACACTCCTGGCAAGCGGAAATAGCCTGGGTCTTCAATAGCAAAATCGTAATCGACGAAGCCGTGCTGCAACCCGGCCAATCCTAAAAATGGTTTGACTGTGGAGCCAGGTGGATAGGGATTAGTGGTTCGATCGAACAGGGGAGTGTTTACCTGATCAGTAATCAGGCCAGAATAATCTTTGCTGCTGATACCTGTGACGAACAGGTTCGGATCGAAGCCCGGCTTGCTCACCATGGCCAGAATGCCGCCTGTTGCCGGGTCTATTGCCACCACTGCACCGCGGTATTTGCCCAAGGCTTTCTCGGCGGCGATTTGCAGACGGCTGTCGAGATGCAGTGTCAGGTTTTTACCAGCGACCGGATCGGTTCGGTCAAGGCGGCGCATAACCTGACCCCGATTGTTTTTCTCGACAATTTCATAGCCAACCTTGCCATGTAGCAGATCTTCATAGGTACGCTCAATACCGGTCTTGCCAATATGGTTGGTACCGCCGTAATTCTCCCGCTCTTCGTCATTCAGGCTATCAAGTTCACGACGGTTGATTTCCGATACATAGCCAACCGAATGTGCAGTCAGGCTGGCAAGCGGATAGTGCCGGACAAACTGTGGCTCAATAGCCACTCCGGGCAACAAGTGGCTGTTGACGGCAACCCGCGACTTCTCTTCGTCGGTCAGCACGTAGCGCAATGGTACAGAAGAGAATGGCACGCGATTACGCTGCAAGCGCGTGCGAAACTGTTCGATGTCATCGTCGCTGAGATTGATGAGTTCGCTAATGAATGCCAACGTCTCATCCAGGTCGCCGACCTGCTCGCGCACGACTGTCAGGTTAAAAATCGGCTGGTTGTCGGCCAGCAAGCGGCCGGCACGATCGAATATGAGGCCCCGTGCCGGCGGCACATATTGGGAATGCAAGCGGTTGCCGTCAGAGCGCGCGGAAAAGTATTCGTGCTGGACAACCTGCAAATTGATGAGCTTGGCCACCAGTGCCATGAACAACAAAAAGACAAATGTGCCGGCCACGACCAAGCGGCGATTGAAGATGCGTCGCTCTGCTTCGTGGTCTTTGAGCTGCCATTTGCCAGCCATTGCGTTGATTGCCTGTAATTTCGAACGAAAATACTAGTTGCTGATCTAAAGAGTAAGTCGGCCCGGAACCCTACTACTGAAGCCGATTGCCATCTCGCACTGCCGACCTGGATCGTCGGCATCGCGCTGACAATCCAAATTGCTGCCAGTTTTGACAGGCATTATGCCGATAAGTTCTTATTCTAACGCCTTTTGGCCCCGGTTTTTAAGGGATTAAACCTGTACGAGGCATGTTCGAGCGCGTGCGAATTACTCCCTGTGGTAGGGATGCCCCTTGACGACACTCCAGGCCCGATAGAGTTGCTCAGTGAGCAATACTCGTACCAGAGGATGCGGCAGGGTTAGCGAGGATAAGGACCAGCTTTCTACTGCCTGTTGCCGACATGTGCTGGCCAAGCCATCGGGCCCACCAATCAAGAGGCTCAAATTTCTGCCATCGTCATTCAGTACTTGCAATCGCGTGGCCAGATCTGACGTACTTAATTTCTTGCCGCCGACTTCCAGCGCCACCAGATGATCCCCTTTTGGCACTTTGCCTAACAAAGCGGCGCCTTCTTTTTGCATCATCTGCTCAACACTTTGTGTCTTGCTGCGCTTGGCAAGTGGTATTTCAATGATGGAAAACCCCAGTTCATGTTCAATACGTTTGGCATACTCATCAACGCCTTGCTGAACCCATTGCGGCATCTTGCTGCCAACTGCAAGCAATGTAATTTTCATGAGCTAATAATCGCCTGACCGACTCGAATTATTCATCAGCGGCAGAATCCGGAGAACCGGTTCTGGCTTGTGCCGCGTTTATATTCCAAAGGTCTTCCAAATTATAAAGAGCGCGAACTGGCGCCAGCATCAGATGCACGACTACGTCACCGGCATCCACCAACACCCATTCGGATTGCAGTTTGCCCTCGACTCCAGCCACACTAACACCCAACTCTTTGGCTTTGCTCACCACTTCATCGGCAAGCGCTTTGATGTGCGTGTTTGAACGACCGGTAGCTATAACCATGAAATCGGTTATCTCTGTCAAATTTTGTACGTCGATACAGCTGATCGATTGCCCTTTCATATCATCAAGAGCCTCGATCAACGCGTCTGAAAGTTTTTTACTATCCAATCCGGCTACCTATTAGTCCTGGTATTTTTCAACCTGTTAATTAGCGATACAACCTGTTGTCTTCAATGTAAAGTTGCACCTTGGGATGTAACAATGGCGAAACATCATCATGCATGCGCAGCGCCTTACGCACCGCCGATGATGACGCTTCATAGCTAAACTCTTCAGCCAACAAGATCTTGCCATGACTGCTGGCGAACATTTCCTCTGCAGTATTGACCTGACGCTGGGCGAACTCGGTCGCACTTAGTGTCGCTGAATCAATACGGTTGCCAGCCCGACCCAGAATAAAGAGATGACATAGCTCAAACATTTGCTGCCAGTTGTGCCATTTGGTCAGCGAGCAAAAAGCATCGAGCCCGAGAATAAAAACGATGTGCTCGGTAATCACTTGTTCCCGCACTTGAGTTAACGTATCCACTGAGTAGGACACGCCCGGACGGGTCAGCTCAATATCATCAGCTACCATGCCTTCTTCATCGGCAATGGCGAGGCGCAACATCTGCAAGCGATGCTTGCCGGCGACCCTTGCTGAATCACGGTGATTGGGAGTTGCGCAAGGAACCAACCTGAGACTGTCGAGAGCCAGTTCAGCTTGCGCAAAACGTGCGGCATCGAGATGCCCGTTATGCACAGGATCGAACATGCCACCAAACAACCCCAGTCGCTTGATCACTGGCGGATGTGACCGTCTCCTAAAACGATATATTTCTGCGATGTCAGTCCTTCCAGCCCGACTGGTCCACGGGCGTGCAACTTGTCTGTGGAAATACCAATTTCTGCGCCGAGACCATACTCGAAACCATCAGCAAAACGCGTTGAGGCATTGACCATGACCGAACTCGAGTCCACTTCACGCAAGAAGCGTTGCGCGATAGTAAAATTTTCCGTCATGATCGAGTCAGTGTGCTGCGAGCTATAACGATTGATATGCGCAATAGCTGCATCCACATCCGCCACAACCTTGATTGACAATATGGGGGCCAGATACTCAGTTTCCCAGTCTTGCTCTGTTGCTGGCACAACATCAGCGACTAATTCCAGCGTGCGCGAGCAACCGCGCAATTCAACATTGTGCGCCCGGTATTGTTCCGCCAGTGGCGGCAGGATTGCCTGTGCCATGCTTTCAGCAACCAGCAAGGTTTCCATTGTGCAGCAGGTACCATAACGCTGGGTTTTGGCGTTAACTGCCACGCGTAGTGATTTGTCAATGTCGGCGCCATCGTCGATGTAAAGATGACAGATGCCATCGAGATGCTTGATGACCGGCACGCGCGAGTCTTTGCTAATGCGCTCAATAAGGCCCTTGCCGCCACGTGGCACGATCACATCGACATACTCTGGCATGGTAATTAATTTGCCTACCGCATCGCGGTCTGTCCGATCCAGCACTTGCACGACATCACGGCTCAACCCTGCCTGCTCCAAACCTGTCGCAATACAGGCAGCAATAGCCTGATTGGAATGAATCGCCTCTGACCCACCCCGCAGAATCGTGGCATTGCCACTCTTGAGGCACAGGCTGGCCGCTTCACAAGTTACGTTAGGCCGCGATTCATAAATAATGCCGATCACGCCAAGTGGCACCCGCATTTTGCCAACCTGAATGCCACTGGGGCGGTATTTCATATCGCTGATTTCACCGATTGGGTCAGGTAGTGCGGCCACCTGCTTTAGCCCCTCGATCATGGTATCGATGCGCGCTTCAGTCAGTTCGAGACGATCCAGCAGTGCTGCATCGAGTTGCTTTTCACTGCCGGCTGCCATATCCAGTTTGTTGGCGTCGAGCAATGCCGTACGGGATTCATCCAGGGCAGTGGCGATGGCTAGCAGCGCCGCATTTTTCCGGGCGGTACTGGCCTTATTGATTTCACGGGAAGCCGCGCGGGCCTGAGTGCCCAATTTCAGCATGTAGGCTTCGATATCGGTCATGGAACTTTCTGCGCTATTCATTGGCTAAATTTGCTTGCGTTAATCTGGATTAATCGAGCTTCGGCGACGCCCGACTCTTCTGCCTCATTTAGGCAGGAGAAAGGCGCGGATTATAGCGCAAATCACTAAAAGACGATGCGCTAAATGGACAGCGGACACGCAATGCCTATATTCTAGCGCCTTGATGAAGAACAAGCAGTCATGACAAGTACTCCTGACGCCAGCCAGAGCAACGACCCTCCCACACCGCAGCCTACGGTTTTACAGGCGCTCGCGCCGGTATTGGTCCTTATTTCCTTACTGTCTTTCTCGGTCTATTTGTTCGGGGAAGACGCCAGTTACGGGCCCAATCAGATCGCCCTGTGTCTGGGCGCGGCCGTTGCAGCGCTCATCGGCTGGAAGAATGGCCAGACCTGGGATGATCTGGAAGGCAGCATCATCGACGGCGTGACCGTCGCACTAAAACCCATTCTGATACTGTTCAGCGTCGGCATGTTGATTGGCAGCTGGATCATGGCCGGCACCGTGCCCACCATGATCTACTACAGCCTGCTAATCCTCGACCCTGCCATTTTCTATCTCGCGACTTGTGTAATCTGTGCCTTGATCGCCTTGAGTATTGGCAGTAGCTGGACGGTTGCCGGTACGGTGGGCATTGCGCTCATCGGCGCGGCCGCAGGACTTGGTTTGTCGGTCGAGATTACTGCCGGCGCCATTATTTCTGGTGCCTACTTCGGCGATAAAATGTCACCTCTGTCCGAAACCACGAATCTGGCACCTGCGGTGGCCGGTACTGATTTGTTTACTCACATCGGTCACATGGTCTGGACAACCCTGCCCAGTATATCCATTGCCCTGGTGCTGTTCACAATTATTGGTCTCAATATCGATAGCAGCAGCAACGCTGACAACCTCGACATTACGCTGCGCTTGTTGACTGAAAACTTCACCCTCAACCCCATCATGCTATTGCCTGTTGTGGTATTGCTGGTGATGGCCAACAAGCGTCTTCCGCCTATCCCGACCATCATGACCGGCGCTTTGCTCGGCGTCATACTGGCTTTGATTTTTCAACGCCCTGCCGTTGTTGCGCTGGCTGGCGATTCCAGCAATGTAGCCCTGGCATTAATGCAGGGCGTCTGGCAAACCTTGTTCGACGGCTTCGCGCTGGACAGCGGCAACGCTACTCTGGATGACCTGATGACCCGGGGCGGCATGAGTTCCATGCTGAATACTGTCTGGCTGATTCTTTGCGCCATGGTGTTCGGTGCGGTGATGGACCATACGGGATTACTGCGTTGCCTGGTGGGCTATGCCCTGTCTTTCGTCAACAGCACTGGCAGTCTCATCGCGACAACCCTGGCAACCTGTATCGGTGCCAATATCATTACCTCGGACCAATACATTGCTGTAGTCCTGCCCGGTCGTATGTACAAAATGGAATACGTGCGCCGTAATCTCGATATGAAGAATCTGTCCCGCACTTTGGAAGACGCCGGCACAGTGACGTCGCCTCTGGTTCCGTGGAATACCTGCGGTGCTTACATGGCGGCCACTTTAGGCGTCGCTACTTTTGCCTACCTGCCCTACTGTTTCTTTAATCTGATTAATCCGATCGTCGCGGCAATCTACGGCTTTACCAATTTCAAGATTGCACCAGCAACTCAAGACGATAGCGTTTACGCCAGCGAGTAACGGCATCCGTTAAACGGTTGGTGCCAGTGTAAATTTCAATTCGACGACGTTGCCTTCCGGATCATCCAGATAAATCGAACGCCCAAAGCCTTCCGCACCATAGCGCTCGGCATAGTCGCTATGCTTGATGCCCGCGCTGTCGAGTAGCCTGAGCAATTCTTCCTCAGGTAGAGACTCGATTAACAGGCACACGTGATCCATATTGCGACCATCCTGAACAGGCGGTTTGCCACCCATTCTGCCCAGCTCACTATCCACCGGCACGATGTCGATCAGCGCATTGCCTGCTCGTAATTGGACCAACCCCAAATCTGGCGAAAGCTCACGTTCAACCGGGCAGCCCAAAAATTCACAGTAAAATGCCAGCATACTATCGAGCCTGGTTGTTCTTAGCACCACATGGTCGACGCCGAGGATTTTGATTTTGCTCATAGGGGTTCCTGTCAATTACTGGCTAAGACAATGGCCGACAGCGATCATATGACATTTTGCAAACACAACTCTTCGGGATAAGGATTCATGTAATAGGACCGCTCAATATACTTGTCGGGATGCTTGCGAAAAAAATGATTCAATAACGTGATGGGCACAATCAATGGTAGTTGCCCCTTGCGATACTTTTCCAGGGTTTTCACCAGCTCTTGCTTGTCCTGTGTATCGAGATAGTTTTTCAAATAACCCTGAATATGTTGCAGCACATTCACGTGACTGTTTCTGGTGGCCCGCGTCTTGAGCGCGCTCATGAACTCCACCAGATAGCGCCGCGCATTGTCCGCCAGATTATCCTTATTGGTTTCCGCTACCAAAGGCCCCAGACGGCGATACGCCAACTGATCGTGACTCATCAGAATCAATTTGTGCCGCGCATGGAAATCCACCAATCCGCCCACAGTCATCCCGGCATCAGCCAACTTGTGCCAGCGCCGCATGGCAAAGACGCGCTGGATAAAGTTCTCACGCAATACAGCATCGCCCAGACGACCTTCCTCTTCTACCGGGAGATACGGGAAATTTTCCATCAGGCGCCCGGCATAAATACCCACGCCTTCGCGAACCGGCATGGTTTCATCCCAGATTTTGACTCGCTCCATACCGCAGCTTGGCGAATCTTTTTTCAAAATATAACCACAGAGTTTTTCCTGCCAGTGGCGCTGTTCGTCTGCACATTCTGACAGCGCCTCGGTATAATCTTTACTGGTGTCACCAATCTGTACACAACGGATCTGCTTGTCTGCGCGCCACAAACGGATGGGCTTGCGCGGAATGCCCAAACCAATGGCCAGCTCCGGACAAAATGCCTGAAATTCAAAATATTCACCCAGCGTGCGGGTGATGAAAGAATGACCTTTATGGCCGCCGTCGTAACGCACACGCTCACCCAGCAAACAGCTACTCACTCCGACAGGGATCTTCCCACTACTGACTTCGGTTTCTTCCTGACTCATTATCCAACTCCCGCCAATTCTTCCACTGTCATCTGACCTGCCACCAACGCTTCCTTTTTTACCTTGCTCAATTGTTTAATACGGTACTCCAATTGTGAAGCCATAGATCTGTTTTGGCAGGAAAACTGCTGCGCCACAGATAATGGCCGCTTACCTCGCAGCGATTTGGCACCCTTGTTATTACCAGCAACACCGCCATGTTCGGCAAGTCGCCTGGCCACATCAGTAGTGATGCCTGTGTAGAGACTGCCGTCGCCACAGCGCAGCATGTAGACGAACCATTTAGGGCTATCAGTGTTCATCGCTGCACTGTCCGTCGCGCGCTGCGCCGATAAAGTAGCTAACCAACATAGCGACTCTAATTTCCTTCATGGGTAAGCAATTCCCAATTCTCGTCCCTGACAAGCGCACGCCCTTCTCTTTCCAGTTTGATCAAATGAGCCAGCAGTGTCTTGGCAGCCCAAGGCAGCAAGTGTTCGGCAACATCGTCGTAAGCCATTAATACCACGGCATCGATGGATGCCGGCCCTGATTTACGCAGCGCCTCTATAATCTTGTTCTCACGACGTTGACGATGGGCGATTAGCTGACGAATTTCCGCATGGGGCTGCCTCATGATATCGCCATGGCCCGGCGCCAAAAACGCCAATGGGCGCGTTAAAAGTTCTGCCAGCGAGGCCAGATAGGCCTGCATGTCGCCATCTGGGGGCAGAATTACTGGCGTGGTCCCTTGCAAGACATGATCCCCGGTCAATAAACCCTGTTCTTCGCGGACCAGATAACAAAAGTGATTGGACACATGACCGGGAGTCGCGATGCACTCGATACTGAAATCCTGCAATTCCAGAACCTGCCCATGCTGCACCTCAATATCCGGTACGAACGTCGCATCCTGAGCAATGGCGTCTGGTACTGACGCACCGACAAGCTGGGCTCCCGTGGCCTCTTGCAGCAATCTGGCAGCGGGCGAATGATCCCTGTGGGTATGGGTCACTAAAATCACATCGAGCGGGCCCTCGACGCAGCGCAGCAGGCTCTCAACTTGCTGCGCATCAGCTGGACCGGGATCAACCACACAGCGGCGCTCAGCGCCCAGAAAGTAGGTATTGGTGCCTGGGCCTGTCATCGGCCCAGGGTTATGCCCGACATGTCGAAATACAGGCACGCTTGCACCCGCGACCCGCCGTAATTGACCTGCTTTGAATTGCATAGCGACTCTTCGTACCGACCAATTGAAATGGCTCTTGAAGCGCCATCATAACCCGGCCAGCAAGCCGTTAGGAACGGCGATCCGACAAGCCCCGGGCGGTGCCAAATCCGGCTGGAGTTTGCTGGCAATTCACGACATAATTGCCGCCCTAAAAAATCAATATTCCACGTCGCGGTGCCTCGCCCATGGCACTCGAACTCACGGAAGAAGCATCAAACCTGTCTTCAAGGCGCAGTCGCGGTCCATGCGACTACGGTGACGTCACTTTGTGGCAACGGGAATGATGAATAATAAGCTCAGGAACCCATACAATGCCCAATATTCAAACGTTCAACACTATTGCGGAGAGTGGCCTCAAGCGCTTTCCCGCAGACAACTACTCTGTCGGACCAGACACGGCCGACGCCGATGCTCTGCTGATACGCAGCCACAAGCTGGAAGAATCCGCACTGGCCGATTCCTTGCGAGCCATTGCTCGGGCTGGTGCTGGCGTAAACAACGTACCAGTCCCTGCCTGCACTGATCGTGGCATTGTGGTTTTTAACACCCCGGGCGCAAATGCCAATGCGGTGAAAGAGCTGGTGTTGTGTGGTCTGTTGTTGGCCTCGCGTGGCATTTTGCCGGGTATCGACTTCGTTAATTCACAGGACCGCAGTAGCGACTACGACACACTGTCGAAATTGATGGAGCAGGAAAAGAAACGCTTCAAAGGCTCCGAGATTGCCGGTAAAACTCTTGGCGTGGTTGGCCTGGGTGCCATCGGCTCACTAGTTGCCGACATGGGCATCAGAATGGGCATGAAAGTGCAGGGCTATGACCCTGCGCTGTCGGTTGAAGCGGCATGGCGCCTGCCCAGTTCGGTCAAACGCTTTGAGAACCTCAACGCGCTGATCGCCAATTCGGATTTTATTTCACTGCATTTGCCCGTATTGGACGCAACACGCAATCTCATCAACAAAGAGCTGTTCGCCGCCATGCGCGAAGGCACTTGCCTGTTGAATTTTGCCCGCGATGAAATCGTCGACAGCGCCGCCTTGCTGGAGGCTCTGGAATCCGGAAGATTGCGCCGTTATGTCAGCGATTTTCCACGCCCGGAACTACTGGGTCGCGAAGACGTCATTACCATGCCGCACATCGGTGCCAGCACCAACGAAGCCGAAGAGAACTGTGCCGTCATGGCAGTTGATCAGTTGGTAGATTTTTTCGACAACGGCAATATCACCAATTCGGTCAACTTCCCGAACCTGGCACTGGATCGCGCTGCCGATGCCGCACCGGGCACACGTCTGGCCATCAGTAATCGCAATGTACCGAAAATGCTTGGTCAAATATTGTCGGTTCTGGCAGATCAGGACATCAATGTCATCGACATGCTAAACAAGTCTCGCAATGACATTGCCTACAACCTCATTGACCTGGAATCGACGCCGTCACAAGCAGCCGTTGATGCCATCAGCAATATTGAACATGTCATCAAGGTCACAGTGCTCTAGCAATAAGCGCCAGTAACCGGAAATTAATTTTTAATTACACTGCTATTCAGGAACCCATCATGAGTCGAGTTTACAATTTTGGCGCTGGCCCAGCCATGCTGCCGCTGGAAGTAATGGAAAAAGCCCAACAGGAGTTTTTGGACTACCGCGGTATGGGCGCCTCAGTCATCGAGATAAGCCATCGCTCCAAAGAGTTTGATGCGATCATCAACCGCACCGACGAACTGCTGATCGAATTGGCGGGCATTCCAGACAACTACAAGATTCTTTATGTGCATGGTGGTGCCCAGATGCAATTCTCAGCGATCCCGCTGAACATCATCAATCGCCAGCCTGATCGCAAAGCGGCATTCGTACAAACCGGCGCATGGTCAGTCAAAGCAGCCAAAGAAGCCGGTCGCTACGGTACAGCCATTGATCTTGCCAGCAGCAAAGACAGCAACTTCAATTACATCCCCGACTTTGATCCTGCAACACTGACCGATGATTTTTCGTATCTGCATATCACCAGTAACAACACACTGTTTGGTACCCGCTGGCACGAATTCCCGGAAACTGGCAACGTGCCATTAGTCGCCGACATGACTTCTGAATTCATGTCTCGCAAGCTCGACGTCAGCAAGTTCGGAATCATTTTCGCCGGTTTGCAGAAAAATCTCGGACCAGCCGGATTGGCTGTTGTCATTATTCGCGAAGACTTGCTCGAGCATGCGTTGCCAGAAACACCAGGCTTGCTGACCTACAAGACCTATGCGGATCAACACTCATTAGCCAATACCAACAACACCTTTGCCATCTACCTGATGTCACTGGTCATGGAATGGCTGAAAGAGCAAGGTGGTGTTGCGGCTATGGAAGAGCGCAATGAAGCCAAGGCGAAACTGATCTATGACTACATCGATAGTCAGGATTTTTATTACGGCACAGCTCAGGCCGCGCATCGTTCGGTGATGAATGTCACTTTCAATATGCAGAAAGAAGACCTGCTAGGCGATTTCGTTGCCCAAGCTGAGGCAGCCGGACTCTATGCCCTGAAAGGTCACCGCGATGTGGGCGGCGCACGCGCGTCTATCTACAATGCAATGCCAATGGCTGGCTGTGAAGCGCTGGTCGCGTTCATGAAAGAATTTGCTGCCAAAAATGGCTAAGCAATCCGCACCCGCATGCTCCTGAAGCTTGCCGCTGCCTTGCAGCGGCAAGCTCAAGTGTCGGCATTACCTGCATTGACGAGAATTGGCGGCCTTCACTCTTTGGTCCTACTTTACTTCACTTCTTTGCACGCTGTGAATTCTTCCTCCCTGTGCACTGCCAGGCAATCCTTAAATAACGGCGGGTCTATGGCAATCTCGCGCAACAACCCACAGGCACGTTTACACGGGCGGACTACTCAAGTAATTTGCTAGCAAGTTTTCCCGGCTGAACGCCAGATGCCCGACAATGTCCTCAGCACGCAAAATCATTCATTGTGACTGCGATTGTTTCTATGCCTCGATCGAGATGCGCGACAATCCAGAACTTGTCGGCAAACCAGTCGCTGTAGGAGGATCTCCGGAGCGCCGCGGCGTAGTCGCAACTTGCAACTACGAAGCACGTCAATTTGGCATCCACTCGGCAATGGCCTCGGCCACCGCCAGACAACGCTGCCCTGATCTCATTATTATCCGCCCCGACATGGAGAAGTACCGGATTGCCTCACTACAGATCCATGAGGTCTTTGCCCGCTATACTGACAAGATTGAGCCGCTCTCGCTGGACGAAGCCTATCTTGATGTCAGCGCCAGCACCGCCTTCAACAGCAGCGCAACTCACATAGCCCAAGCCATTCGCAACGAGGTATTCGAGGCCGTTCAGATCACGATTTCCGCCGGCGTGGCACCGAATAAATTTCTCGCCAAGATCGCCAGTGACTGGCGCAAGCCAAACGGGCTGTTTGTAGTGCGACCCGATCAGGTGGCTGACTTTGTGGCCAACTTGCCTGTCAAAAAACTGCATGGTGTCGGCAAAGTGACTGCCGCCAAGATGCAACGATTGGGCATCCAGACATGTTCTGACCTGCGCGAGTTGAGCCAGGAACAACTGCGCAAGTATTTCGGCAGCTTCGGTGAACGGCTGGGCCAATTGGCGCAAGGTATCGACGAGCGCGAGGTGAAAACCGAGCGCATAAGAAAATCTGTCAGCGTCGAAAACACCTATGCAGCTGATCTGCCATCGCTGGATGCTTGCCTGCGTGAATTACCGGCCCTGCGGGAACAGCTAGCTATTCGTCTGGAGAGACACAGTGAAAAATACAGCATTCAAAAACAGTTTGTGAAAATCAAGTTCCATGATTTTGTAAAAACTACTGTCGAGATGCTGGCTGACGATATCGATTTGGCGAATTATGAAAAATTGTGTGCTGATGGCTTTGTGCGCGGCAATAAGCCGGTACGCCTACTCGGCCTTGGCGTGCGAGTAGCACCTATCGACCGGGACAAGCTCGAGGACAAGGATTATAATCAACTCCCCTTGTCTCTCGATCCAGGTACTCCTTGAACAAACTACGGATCAGTCTATGAGCAGGTATCGTCCACCACAGAAGCCTGGCGCCAAATACATTACCAAAGAAGGCGAACTGGCACTTAAAAGCGAGCTTCGCGAGCTCTGGAAAGTTGAACGCCCAAAAGTGACGCAGTCGGTGTCTGAAGCTGCAGCCATGGGCGACCGCTCGGAAAATGCCGATTACATCTACGGCAAGAAGCGCCTGCGCGAAATTGATCGTCGGGTGCGCTACCTCAGCAAACGTCTTGATGAAATGACGGTGGTTTCTGCCCCGCCAGATGACACCAGTCGAATCTTTTTTGCTGCCCGCATTCAACTGGAGGATGACGAAGGTAACAATTATCACTACCGCATTGTTGGGCCAGACGAACTCGACCCCAAACGGGGTCACATCAGTATCGACTCACCGTTAGCTAAAGCGCTATTACGCAAGCAGGTGGATGACGAAGTCACTATTGAATCGCCCAATGGCGAGCGTTCCTACTACGTCATTGCCATCAGTTATGACGCCAGCTAGCAATAATGATTTTAGTGTTATCCACAATATGACTCACCGCATGAAGCATACATCTTGAGCGAGAATCCATGAGCGGGACACTGAGGCAATGAAACAAGTTACGATACTGGTTGCACCTGACGCGCTTGGTTCTACTGTGACTATCCCGCTGGAAATGCTCAATGCCGCCAACGATATCGCGCGCGCCCGAAAACGTGTTGATGCCCTGATCGGACTTGTCATAGCTGGCGAACGCACTGGACCTGTATCGCTATCCGGGGGGCTGATACTGCATTGCGACCAATGCACTGACGCCATCTCGCACAGCGACCTTGTTATAGTACCCGGCATGTGGGGCAACCCTCGCCCGGCTGTAGCCAACAACAGCAAACTGATTCACTGGATTGCTAAACAACACAAAGCGGGCAGCCTGATCTGCACCATTACAACCGGTGCCTTTTTCGCTGCTGCTTCCGGTTTACTCGATATGCAATCAGCAACGACTCACTGGCGTTTCTTTGACTTGCTCGAAAAACAGTATCCTTTGGTCAAACTACAGCGCCGTCGATTCATTACTCGCGCGAACCGGGTGTACTGCACCGGCAGTGTCAACGCAGTCCGGGATATCATGCTGCATTTGATCGAACAACTGTGGGATCAGGAGATCGCCAAGGAAGTCTCGCGTCAGTTTACCCACGAACTCAAACGATCCTATGAGTCCATGCTATTGGATGCCGACCAGCAGAGCACCCACCATGACGAGGTCATTATCAAGGTACAGGAATGGATTCAGGAAAATTTTGCCAGGCCAATTCAGGTCAGCGAGATTGCCGTTAAATTCCAATTAAGTGCTCGCTCATTGAATCGTCGCTTCAAACTCGCCACCAACACCACACCAGTGCAATATTTACAGGATATCCGTATTAATCATGCCCGGGAATTATTGAAACAAAGCAATCTTGTCGTTGCCGAGGTCGCCGATGCCGTTGGCTATCAGGACACCAGCTATTTCAGTAGCTTGTTCAAGAAATTGAATGACGTGACTCCGAATGAATATCGACGCCTGGTTCGCAACAAACTCTTTATAGCTGACTATCGCTAATTATCACTGGTCGTAAAAAGTAAAACGGGTAGCAAGACTACTTGCTACCCGTTGCTTTTACTGCTTTTCAGTTACGTGTGTTAACGTCCCTGATTGAACTGTTCCATTTGTTCAGCTGAAGCCTCTTGTTGATACTTGGCTTTCCATTCACCATAAGGCATGCCATAAACACGCTCTCTGGCTGACTCGTAATCTACTTCGATGCCTCTGTCTGCTGCTTCTGCCGCATACCATTTGGAAAGGCAGTTGCGGCAAAACCCAGCGAGATTCATCAAATCGATATTTTGAACATCCTTGTTGGCGTCGAGGTGCGCAAGTAAGCGTCGAAATGTTGCGGCTTCAATTTCAATTGAATTTTTCTGATCCATGAATAGATGCCATTAAGCCAACGCGTCGCTAACTAACTCGCTCGCTTTATTAAGCGGCAGAGCGCGATGCTTTTTATCAATTGATTTCAACTGTCGCTCAGCGGCATTAAATGCATCCCTGATTGCGACATAAAGATCTTCATGGGCATGATTATCATGCTGATCCTGGTTGACTCTTACTTCCTTGGAAGGTGTATGGATTTCCAGTCCGACGGAGTAAACCTTGCCCTTATGATGATTATTATGCGGAGAATCCAATACTACGCGACCGGTGATAATCTGATCACAATAACGTTCGAGTTTGCTAATGCGTTTTTGAACAGCATCATTCAGAGCGTCAGTTTGATCAATATTGTGGAAGACAATTTGGAATTCATTAGTCATAAATAACTTTCTCCTGATTCTTTTAATAAGCAGTTGATTTGATGTTGGCCTTAAATGGCAATTCCTCCTTAAGATGCATAGCTGTAAATGAGTGGGTTCTGGCAGCCAGCCACACAATGCTTATTGCTCTTCGATCGCGGTGGTCGCTGTGTCAAAGCTCGCGACGGATCGCGCAAGGTGACAACGCAAAGCAGACAGACACGAGAACAGTGCCCGTGAACGACAGATGCGGTGCGCTCAGGCGAACAGAACAATAAGTGTTTGAAGACTGGCGGGAGTTGCCAGAGAGAGGTTTTTTGAGATTGAGCAGGGGTGTCAAGTGGCTGGGTGACCGGTTGCTCAAATGACTCCAAGCGTGCGGTACTCAGGACTTGCGGTTCGTTTGCTACCAGACTGCTTCGCGCTGGCATCGCCCCTCCTTCGTATTACTCGAGGACTAGATTAGCGCGATCGAATCCGTTTGTCTAAGGTTATCGGAGGCTCTGAAAACACCAGTGCCACGGCTCATAGATTATGCCAAGGGCGTTGTCTGGCGGGTAGCTCAGCACGAAGCCGAACTCACCAGCATTGGCTTTAAGCCACTGAAATGCTTCGGTATTTTCAAACTCGGTAACAAGCGCATCACAGCCTGGCGTGCCGATATCGATCGCCCTGCCGGTGTGATGTTCACTGAATCCAGGCGCTGCATTCACCTTCAGGATGTCGCCAATCGCTTGGCCTTTATCTAGTTTCGCGGCGATCAATTGCGCCTGATAGTCGATGTCTCGAAAGGCCGAAATCAGAAACAAAGTGACGCCTTGAAGCTCTGCCGTGGCGCGCATATCACGCCACGCCGCAAACGCCTCGGCAGTCAGGCGTTGCGGGCGCTGATAGAAATCCAGTTCCGTGTCGACCAGTGCCGACGGCTCAGGGCACAAGGGTAAACCGCACTCCTGTAAATAATTCTCAGGAATACCCAGATCGCTATGGAGTTGGCGCACACGGGCGATAAAAGCGGCGTCATTGCTCATGGATTCAACTCAAACCTCACTTGATAAGCCGCTCGATTCTGGCTTTCGGAGGCTTTTCCGGATCTTATCGGGGGTAGCTATCAAAGACTGTTTCAATCCAGGCCTGCTCATTGATAAAGCCCTGCCCCCAGGATTCGTACATCGGATCCAGACCTTGCTCGACAATGGCCTCTTTGCTCATACCCTGGGATTTCATTACCCGAATATCCGTGCTCGTGGCGCGAATCATGTTATAGAACTCAAGCAGGTCTGCTTTCGTGGCCAGCTGGCCGTGCCCGGGAATGACGCTGGTGTCATCATCAATCCAGGACAGCACTAACTCCAGATTGTTGACATAACCCTGCACTGTCCCGCCGCTGCCGAGATCGACAAAGGGGAAGCCACCATTAAAGAAATGGTCACCCATATGAATCACATTGGAGTCGGCAAACATAACTACACTGTCAGTATCTGTATGGCCGCGCGGCATGTGAATGAGGGTGATTTCCTCATTATTAAAATGCAATGCGACATCATCGTCATAGGTAACGACGGGCAAGGCCTGCGCAGGAGCGTCACCGGACAGCAAACGAACGCGGACATTCTCATGGGCGACAATGACACTCTCGGTGCCAAACTCGGCATTGCCGCCGGTGTGATCACCATGAAAGTGGGTATTGAGCAAGAACTGTGGCACATCTGAACCCAGCGCTGCCAGGGCAGTTCGAATTTGCCCAGCCAGTGGGGCAAACTGGTCATCGATAATCAGCACACCATCAGGGCCGGCAGAAACCCCGATGTTGCCGCCCTGACCAATCAACATGGAGACATTACCAGCCACCGGCACAGTGTCGATGGTGACATCCGAAAAATCCTGCGCAGTGAGTGACGATGCTGGCAGAAGTGCCCCACACACCAGTACTGCAGCAGCTTGCCGCCATACTGACTTGCTCCGCGCGGCAATAGATTGTGCTGTGTCTCGCTGCTTCAGCTTTTTCATGACCTCTCCTCGGCGCAATGCCAGTTTTCAAGTTATTCCAGCTTGGTGATTCGAACTGCCATGCTATGCGCCGCCTCTCGGGGTTGCAAGCACAGGGTTGCCAGCGCCTCAGCGACAGCTCGCCAATGCCTGCGAGCAGAAAACACTGCAACAGTGTGGCTGTTTTGCCATAATAGTTGTCTTATTTACCCTGTTCTTATTTAGTCACAGACTTTACTATCCCTATCGTTTTCACGGGATCACAATGGCAATGAAACGACTACCATTAATCACCGCACTGGGCGGCATCAATGCCGCTGGCCGCAGCTCCGGGCATCACGGTTATCGCCGCATGATTTTTGATGCCCTGTCTGACAGCCAGCGCAATGACACCCTGCTCAGTCTGGCAGGCCTGACCGGCCGTATGCGCCAGACTGACAGCGGCTGGGTTAATGGTAGTGGTGTAGAAATCGATCAGCAGGAATATCTGGCCGAGATAGCCGGTGATCTGCAAGCCTCCACGCTTATCAGGCAGTTGGAGAATAATCTGTTCAACCCGCAGAGATTGGTTACCCAGCGACCCACTGTGCTGCAAAGCAGCAATGGTGAGCCACTGGAATTCACCATGCGACGCTCACAACTGCCAACCCCGCTACCCCATGGTTGGGAATTACTCGACTCACCAGCCGATCCCAATCAGGCTCTGGTTCGCGTCAATGGCAATCTGCATGTCTCCATGCCAAGTGAACACCAATCCAGCGTCAACAGTGCCGGGCAATTGCCCAGTGGCTTTGATCCCGCCACTTTGTATGCCTCGAGAAATCATCCGCGAGCTCTGCAACTGACTGTCTTCGCTGCCTCCGACGCCCTGAATTCATTAGGTCTGGACTGGGATGTCATTCGCCAAAAGATTCCAGCTGATCAAATCGGCGTCTTGGCCGGTAGCGGCATGGGGCAACTCGACTACAACGGCTTCGGCGGCATGCTGCAGGCGCGCTTACTCGGCAAAAAAGTCACCTCCAAACAACTGCCACTAGGCTACGCCGAAATGCCGGCCGACTTCATTAACGCTTACCTGCTGGGTAATTTAGGGACAACTGGCACCAATGTGGCTGCCTGCGCGACATTCCTCTACAACCTGCGACAGGCAGCGCGCGATATTCAATCAGGCACCCACCGTGTCGTGATTGTGGGCAACAGTGAAGCGCCATTAGTGCCCGAGATTTTTGAAGGCTTTGCCAACATGGGCGCGCTGGCTGATGACGCCGGCCTGGCAAAACTGGATGGCCTTGATGCCATGCATGCACCGGACTATCGCCGCGCCTGCCGCCCCTTCGGCGATAACTGCGGCTTTACTCTGGCAGAATCGGCGCAGTGCATTATCCTGATGGATGATGAGCTGGCTCTGGAGTTGGGTGCGAACGTTTTAGGCGCGGTGAATGATATCTTTATCAATGCCGACGGTTTCAAAAAATCTATCGCCAGCCCGGGCCTTGGCAACTACTTGTCCATGGCGAAAGCGACTGCGGCTACGCGACTTGTGCTTGGCGACGAGGCCTTGAAGACACGCACGTTTGTACAGGCGCACGGCACTGGAACCCCGCAGAATCGTATTACCGAATCACATATCCTCAGTGAAGTGGCGCGCACTTACGGCATCAGCAATTGGCCCGTCACCGCGATTAAAACCTATATCGGCCATTCGCTGGCTACTTCCGCCGGTGACCAGTTGGCGGCCACGCTGGGCATATGGTCTGCGGGGATTATTCCTGGCATTACCAACACTGCAGCGCTGGCCGAGGATGTTACTGCCGATAATCTGGATTTCCTGTTAACACACAAAGAAGTTGGCGCTGAAGGGATGGATGCCGCGATCATTAATTCCAAAGGCTTTGGTGGCAACAACGCCAGCGCCTCTATTCTCGCGCCCCATATCGCGATGCGCATGCTGGGTAAACGACACGGCAAAGAAGCGCTTACCCGCTATCAAGCGGCGAATGAACCGGTGCGCGCCAGGTCACAAGAGTACGACACTGCAGCCAAGGCCGGCGTGAATTCCACCATCTACAAGTTTGATAATAATGTGCTCGGCAGTGAACACATCGAAATTGATCAAAACGGGATTCGCATTAAAGACTACGCACAGGAAGTCTCGCTACATTTGCAGAATAATTACGATGACATGTGCGATGATTAACGAGTCTGTACTTAAGCTCGCCCGCCTGCTGAAGCTAACAGGCGCACTTAAATAAACGCGCTTGGCAAAAGCGCGTTATCTCTACACAATCAAGTCACTTCAATAGCACGCTGTTCAGCAATCTTTTCTTTCCAAAGCTGCGGGCCCGTGCGATGCACCGACGTGCCATTCATATCAACCGCAACAGTGACAGGCATCTCTTCCACTTCAAATTCGTGGATGGCTTCCATGCCCAGATCAGCAAATGCCACAACACTGGCTTTACGGATCGCTTTTGAGACCAGATAGGCAGCGCCGCCGACAGCCATGAGATAGACCGACTTGTGCTCTTTGATCGCGTCGATCGCAATCTGCCCACGCTCAGCCTTGCCGATCATACCCATTAGTCCAGTTTGCGCCAGCAAAGGTCCGGTGAACTTGTCCATGCGTGTCGCCGTCGTTGGTCCGGCCGGTCCGATCACCTCATCGCGCACTGGGTCTACCGGACCGACATAGTAAATAAAGCGATCTTTGAAGTTCACGCCTTCCGGTAACGGCTCACCGTTTTCCAACATGCCTAACAAACGCTTGTGGGCGGCATCACGGCCAGTGAGCATTTTGCCGGACAACAACAGGGTATCGCCGGGCTGCCAACTGGCTACTTCTTCGCGGGTAACTGTATCGAGATTCACTTTCTTGGCGCGCGGCCCCACATCCCAGGTAATTTGCGGCCATTGATCCAGGCTCGGCGGGGTCAGTTCTGCAATGCCACTGCCGTCCAGTGTAAAATGCGCATGCCGTGTCGCGGCACAGTTGGGGATCATCGCCACGGGCAAGGATGCGGCATGCGTCGGGTAGTCCATGATTTTCACATCCAGCACCGTCGTCAATCCGCCCAGGCCCTGTGCGCCAATACCGAGTGCATTCGCACGATCCATGATTTCCAGACGCAGTTCTTCAACACGATTACTCGGCCCGCGTTTGCGCAGCTCATGAATATCGATCGGATCCATCAAAGATTCTTTGGCCAGTACCGCTGCCTTTTCTGCAGTACCGCCGATACCAATGCCCAGCATGCCCGGCGGGCACCAGCCCGCGCCCATGGTAGGCAGCGTGGCTTCAACCCAGTCAGCTATGCTATCGCTGGGATTGAGCATGACCATCTTGGCTTTGTTCTCTGACCCACCGCCTTTGGCGGCAAGCTTCACATCCACCGTATTGCCCTGCACAACTTCCATGTGAATTACTGCCGGTGTGTTGTCGCGCGTGTTTTTGCGCGCCCCGGCTGGATCTTCCAATATAGAAGCGCGCAATACGTTGTCGGGTAGCAAATAAGCGCGGCGCACACCTTCATTGACCAGATCCGCCACCGACATACCGCCTTCGAATTGCACGTCCATACCGATCTTGAGAAATACAGTGACGATACCGGTATCCTGACAGATTGGCCGTTTACCCTCTGCACAGAGACGTGAGTTAATCAGAATCTGCGCCATGGCGTCTTTTGCCGCCGGGGACTCTTCACGCTCGTAAGCTTCATGGACAGCCTGAATAAAATCCAGCGGGTGATAATAGGAAATGTATTGCAGTGCGTCGGCGACGCTCTGAATGAAATCTTCGTTGCGGATCAGAGTCATGTTAATCTCGTATAGTAACTTGCAGCGGGTAAGTTTCTATTCTAGCACTGGCAGGTGCGACTATTAACAGCAGTACGCAAGACAGCATGGCGGGATTGCGCTTACCGCTCGAGTTGAGCAAGCAGAAAATCTTTGGCGCTGTTGATTTTCTGTGCCAGGTAATCCGTACCGCCGCGATCTGGATGCAGTTTCTGCATGAGCTGCCGGTGCGCTTTGACGATTGCCTTGCGATCTGCCCGCTCATCCAAGCCAAGGATTTCCAGGGCCAGTGCTTTGTTCATCAATGATTCTGAAGGCTGCTCCTGATTCCCGGCACCGGCTTCAGCACTCGATTGTTGACCAGTTTCACTGCGCCAGTCTTCATGCATGCGGTCCAGATAGGCTTCCAGCACTTGCACTGAATCAGGATCATCCTGACACTCCTGCAACAGGTCTACCAACTCGACTTCTGACAGCGAACTGAGTTGCTTGCCCTGCTGTTTACCGCGCACAACCTCACCATCCATATTACCGGTGCTATGTACCAGCTCCATGGCGATATAGGCGGTCCGAATAGTTGAAGCGCTATTCCCTGATCGGCGCCCGGCACTGGCTACACGCCCGCGCAACATTGCCCAGAATGGCGCCAGCCGCAACAGTGTGGGTAAAAAGCGCAGAAGAAAAGCACCAGCGGCACCTAAAGGGGCAAAGATGAAATGTACTGGCAAGCGGCCCAAGACCACCAAAACGGCAATAACCAGCAGTGCCGCCATGATAAAAAACAGAATCTGATTTTGCCGTGGCGTCAGAGAAAAACGCCGCGACAGCGACCGCGCCAGATAATAAGCCAGCACGGGCAGGCCTACTAACGCCAATAAGCGAATAATCATCGACTAACTCAATTCCCTGACTATCGATTCAGTTGTTGTTCCAGCAATTTTACAGTTTGACCTGAAGCTTTGCTGAAATCTTTGAGGGCGCGCAAGCCGCCAGTGGCATAGATGGCGACAGCGCGCAGGAGCTCGCGCAACTGGTCGGCGCTGGCGCTATCGAACTGGGAATAAGCCCCGCCGGATAGCCGGCACAGTTCGACAAAAGCTTTACGCGCAGCTGGGTCACCGCGCTCCTGAAAAATGAATAACGGGATATTTAACAGCCCCAGCTTACCCGCCTGCTGCGCCAACAAATCGAGATTTTCTTCCATGGCATCACCAATAAAAACCACACCACGGATTTTTTCGCTCTCGTTCTCGGCAATCACATGTTTAAGCAAGCGGCCCAGTTGCGTTGCACCGGCCTGACACTGAATGCCGGACATGATGCGCAACAAATCATCGCCATTGTGCTGCCAGTCACTGTGAAAGAATTCCCCCAGACCACGGAAATAGCACAGCTGGACATTGAGTGTGCCCAGATCCTGCGTGCTGACAAACATCTCGGATTGTAACTGGGTCGCCGAATCCCAGGTCGCCTGACGACTGGCTGTCGCATCAAGCGCAAACACCAGGCGGGCCAGACCACTTGAGCCCTGAGCCTTCGGTGACATGGTCGCCACTTTCGATAAAAAGGCCTGCACATCCTTGTTGCTGGATACCGGTTGCTTATTAGCGGAAGTAGCAACTGACTTCTTCTTGTCCGTACCGAACAGTTTTTTCATGACCATCAGAATAGCTCAGTTACTCAGACACAGGCAAACCAGCGCAACGCCGGCAGATAAACATCTTCGCCATCACAGCAACCAAACAGGCACATCTCAAGTCACTGAGCACTGGCAGGCAACTTCACTACTTTCAGGTATTCCGGTGTTTTTTGCCGAACAATGATGGCGGAAGTTCTGGACTACTCACAGCAAGTTTCGCGGTCAGGTCACATAGAGCCTCTTTAGCCGGGCACAAAAAAAACGGGGGCCACATGGCCCCCGTTTCCAATACTAACCTTACTTGCTATTCAGGCTGACAACTTAGTTCGCTTGAACCGGGTTGGCACAATTCAGAACGACAGTCATGTCGTACCAGAAGTTAGTTTCATTCTCCATCAGGTCCGAAAAGACGTTTTGCTCAGTATCTACTGTGCACTGTTGGATAAGTTCTTCACCGGGGATATCCAACGTTACGTTGGTAGCCAGTGCAGCAAATTCATCTTCGCCACAAACCATGCCTGAGTAGGTAATTGAGTTAACTTTCGTGTAAAGGAAAGTCGAATTACCGGTTTCACCGTCGACCTGGAAGACATCTTCAACCGCCTGATCTTCCGTAATGTCAGCCGTGCAAGTCAGCTCAACGGGTTCTTCTGGCTCGTCATCGCCACAATCGTGATTCCAGCCGTGATGCTTGTCTTTGTAGTGACCTTTGCCTTTTTTCTTGCAATGGCCATGACCGTGGCCTTTTTTGTCGTGGCCATGCCAAGTAGAGCCGTCCCAACCATGGTCATTGTCATTCCAGGCCCATTTATTGTCCCAGTCATGCTTATTGTCTTTGTCTTTGCCTTTACCCTTATTATTTTTCTCGCTCTTCTTACTTTTGCTTTCACCTTTGTAAGATTTGCTGGAGAAGTAACTGTAGGAGTAACTGCTCTTGTCTTTGTCATGACCTTTGCCATTGCTGGATTTGCCACCACCGGCCAGCACGGAACCCGTCGCCAGCGACAGAGTCAGAGCTGCCACAACCATCAAAATTCTGTTCATTATTTTACCCTTTCTGCTGAGCGCAGCTTTTAATGAATTTATGGGGTACAAAACGAATGTAATACTCTCAAAGTTGAGCGCCAGATTGTAGGATTATTCCGGGAAATACCGGGAAGAATTCAAAAATCGTGCGCTCAGACTGTCACAAACAACCAATATGACGGCTTGCAGGACTGAAATCGGAGACTTTGAAGGCATCAGCTCCCATTCTGAGTCGATATTCTGCTAATGACGGGCTAGCTAGCATACCGGCGGCCAAGCCTTATCAAATATCCCCTCCACCAGCACGTACCTGCTTCGGCATCGACTCCAGCTGCGTCACAGACACCTTCACCCCCTTGTTGTTTGTAAACAGCTGCCAACAAAGCAACTTGAAGGTCGACTACTGACCTGAGCCAAACAGCTTCTCCCTGGCCGCCGGATAAACCAGTGCTTACGACTGCGGCAATCGGATGTTGTAAAAACGAATCTGGCACTGACGAGTCACTGCGAATGCCAAGGAACCCGATAATTGATTTTCAAGCTTGCCCTTTGCAGGGATTGACAGCTGTATGCCTTGCAATTAACAATATTCTTAATTAACCTATATGTTAAATATGAATTCTTCAGCGCTTTCCAAAACCTTCTCTGCCCTGGCTGATCCCACACGTCTTGCTATTTTAGCTCGGCTTGCGGAGGGCGATGCTACGGTCAATGAACTCGCAAAACCTTTTACGGTCAGCCTGCCAGCGATATCAAGGCATCTCAAAGTGCTGGAAAAAGCCGGCCTCATATCCCGCGGGCAAAGCGCGCAGTGGCGCCCCTGCAAACTCGAGCCTGGCGCTCTACAAGGCATTGATGAATGGTTGGGGTTCTATCGCCGCTTCTGGGATCAACGCTTCGATAGTCTGGGCGATTATCTCGAACAATTACAGAAACCGAACAAAGAGAATCCAAAATGAACGATAGCGTTGCTGATCATGAACTCTTGATTCGTCGTACTTTCGACGCCCCCGTACCACTCGTTTTCTCAATGTGGGCAGACCCTGATCATTTTAGACAATGGATGGGGCCAGCAAACTTCAGCTGCCCTGTCATTGAAATGGATTTTCGCGTTGGCGGGAGTTATCGCGCCATGATCTATTCCGACGAACACGGCGAGAACTGGTTCGGCGGCGTGTACAAAGAAATCGAAACCAACAAGCGACTGGTATTTACCTTTACCTGGAATAGCGGCGGCCCATCCGACGGATTGGAAACCATGGTCACAATCCTGTTTCGGGAAATCGACGGCAAGACCGAACAGATATTCCATCAGACGCCATTACTCTCAGCAGAACGCCGCGACAGTCATGTTGGTGGCTGGACCGAAACGTTCGGCAAACAAGAGCAGTACCTGAATGCACTAACTCAAAACTAGAAGGAACAATTCCATGATTAGCATATCTTCTTTCAGCTGGGTCCCGGATTTTGCCAAAGGACAAGTGCGCGACCTGCGCGTACGCTGGGCTCTCGAGGAAGCCGGATTACCCTATCAGGCCCGCCCTCTTGAACAGGGTGATCAGGATCAGCCCGAGTACCGCACCTTACAACCCTTTGGGCAAGTCCCCGTGTTTCAGGAAGATGAACTGGTGTTATTCGAATCCGGCGCCATCGTTCTGCACCTCGGGGAAGACTGCGAAACACTATTACCCAAAGACAAATCAGCTCGCGCGCGAGCCCAACAATGGGTGGTGGCAGCACTGAACTCCGTTGAGCCATTCATCATGAACGTGGCGCTAATTGAATTGTTTTATGCAGATGAAGAGTGGGCAAAATTGCGCCGACCTGGCGCTATTGAGTTCATGCAGAAACGCCTTGCTGCAGTCGCCAAAGCACTGGGCGATCAACCCTATCTTGACGGCGACCAATTCACCGCTGGCGATCTGCTCATGTCCAGCGTACTACGCATCCTGGAAATGCTTCCCAATACAGGAGGCCTTGATCCGCAATTAATAGCTTATGTCGAGCGCTGCACCCAACGCCCGGCCTTCAAACGCGCGCTAGCTGCCCACTTGAACGACTTCAAAGAAGCGGCATAGGTGGCCCAATCAGGCTAGAGCAACACAGTTTGAAGAGAAAAGGACAAATTCAGAAAGAGCCTGTCTGCACCAGCCTGGATTTTTCAAACCTGACGCAACACATCTCCCCAGACTAGGCGCTTTTTCCGCAGGGAGGGAGCGTACACACCGGTACGTCACCACCTGAGAAAAAAGCAAAGCGGCAAGAGAAGAAAGGACAAATTCAGAAAGAGCCTGTCTACACCAGTCTGGAATTTTCAATCCTGACGCAGCACATCTCCTCAGACAAGGCGCTTTTTCCGCAGGGAGGGAGCGTACACACAGGTACGTAACCGACTGAGGACAAAAAGCAACGCAGTATGGGGAGAAAAGGGCAGTCAAATGAGACAGCCGTAGGGATACTCAGTAAGACGAAAAGGAGTAGACGTCACCAGTCTGGATTTTTCAAACCTGACGCAGCAATTTTGTTCCCAGACAAGGCGCCTGGACCCACAGGGAGGGAGCGTACACACAGGTACGTGACCGACTGAGGACAACAGGCAACGCAGTATGGGGAGAAAAGGGCAAGTCAGGTTTGAAAAATGGTGCGGACGGGGAGACTTGAACTCCCACACCTTACGGCACTAGAACCTAAATCTAGCGTGTCTACCAATTCCACCACGTCCGCACTGAGGGGCCGCGTATTATACCCAATACTGCGGTTAAGCCAAGATATGCTCGCCCCATTCGCAAAATGTCCAAACAGACGGCTGGATAAGGGCGACAATCAAACACCCCTATGCCTACCCTCACCTGCCAATTTCTGATTGTCACCCACGTCCACCCCAAGGGTATACTGCAACCCAGTTCAAAATAACAACAGGAGTTAACCATGGCCGACCTCGACGTCCAGATCGCCGATGGCATTGCGACATTGACCATGAATCGCCCGGAAGCTCGTAATGCCCTGAGTATGGCTATGCGTGAAGAGTTGACCGATTCCCTGCATCGTATTGAGCGGGATGACAGTGTCCGCTGCGTCGTCTTGACTGGCTCGGGCGACCATTTCATGGCTGGCGGCGACGTCAAAGGCATGGGCGACTCCATCAAGAAGAACCCTGATGATATCCACCGCGAGTTCATGCTGCGCATCCATGAATTGCACCCGATTATGTTCGCCATGCGGCGCATGGCAAAACCGGTGATTGCCAGCTGCCGCGGTGCGGCTGCCGGCGCTGGGGTGAGTATGGCTTTGGCTTGCGATCTCATCATTGCCTCCGACGATGCTTTCTTTACGCTAGCCTACTGCCACATTGGCACCAGCCCCGATGGCTCAGCGTCCTTTCATCTGCCACGCGCTGTTGGCATCAAGAAAGCAATGGAGATCGCTCTGCTTGGTGATCGCTTCGATGCGGAGTCCGCCAGGGCCATGGGCATGATCAATTTCGTCGTGCCGGGAGACCAGCTCGAGCATGAGACAAGCAAACTGGCCCAGCGTCTGGCCAGTGGCCCGACGCATGTGTATGGCAACACCAAGGCTTTGCTCTATCGATCGATGGAGAGTGAATTCGAAGCTCAGCTACAGGCCGAAGCAGAATCCTTTGCTGAATGTGCGTCGCGGGAAGATTTTCGTGAGGGAGTAACGGCGTTTATCGAAAAACGTAAACCGAATTTTACCGGGCGCTAAAACGCCCGGCATATGGCTGCCTACAATCCACTGCCAACTTGCTGTTGCAGTGATTCAAGATTTTCCTGCAGTCGGTAAAGACTCTCATTGATTTGCAGGCGATGGGCGTTAACGGATTCCATGGATTGTTCCATGTAGTCGATGCGCCCAGCTAAACCGAGCAATGTATCATCGCCACTGTTCATGGACTGGCGAATTGCGTTAAGGTCGTTGCGCATACCTTCCAGCTCACCGACATTCGCATCCAGACTGCTGAGCGACTGATCAAGCGTATCGAGCTCACTACTGACACTATTCAAGCGCGCACTGACATCATTCACGGCTTGTGAATTCTGTGCCAATTGTTGGGAATTGTTAGCAGTGGTTTCATCCTGCCCTTCATTGACCATCTTGAGCCGGGCAATTTCAGACTGTATTTCTTCAAACTGTCGATTATTGTTACGCCAGTTTGCCCAGAGCAAGTCATATTGCTCGATGGTCTTGTTGATGTCTTCCATCAAACTATTGTCAGACTCTTCCGTAGATTGATTCACGATATTGAGGCGTGTCTCGAGATCACTGATGCGCAAATTCGCCTGCCGCAAATCCGTCTGATAAATTTCATAGAAGTAATAAGCACCGTAGCCACCTGCACCGGCCGCCAGTGTCAGTAGCAGCAGCAAAATACGCACCGGCCAGCTACTGCCTCTGGCTGAGCTTGCCTTTTGCGTCGGGCGGACAATCTCGCGGCCCTGGGCGCGCTTGCTTGACATATAGGAATCCACGTCGTCCCTGTCCGGGACCATCGGTGGAATATTTCTTAACTCGTCTTTATCCCTCATGGCCTGTATTATCCTTGAATTGGTTGGGGCTTGCCATCCCTGAAGCTATTCGCGGCACTCCCTGTCGGATGATAACATCCAAACATCGCGAGCTGCAGTGCTGAAGCACATTCACGGCAGACGCCACCGCCCAGCTACGGGGCTCAGGGACTGACACTATTTCGAGGCTGTCACCATGGAATTCGACAATTTCATCGCTTATTTTTTCCGTTGGATGCACCTGTTCGCCGGCGTCGCCTGGGTCGGCCTCCTCTACTATTTCAATTTTGTTCAAACTGATTACTTCAAAGTCGCCAGCAGTGATGCCAAGGCCTCGGCAATTTCGCAATTGGTCCCACGGGCACTGAAATGGTTCCGCTTTGCAGCGCTGGGCACCTTCCTGACCGGCCTCGCATTAGCGGGCTTTCTTGGTAACGCCGTCAACTTCTACCTCACGTTGGGCATGCTTCTCGGCACCCTCATGTTTCTGAACGTTTGGATAATTATCTGGCCGAATCAAAAGATTATCATCGCTTCCAATGAGCAGGTGCTCAATGGCGGCGCCCCACTACCCGAAGCAGCAACAGCACAAGCCAACGCAGCGCTGTCATCACGGACCAATACACTGTTCTCATTGCCCATGCTTTTCTTTATGGGCGCCTCTTCCCACCTGGATGGCATTGGCCGCGTCCCGATGGCGATGGATGGTAGCGTCGGACCGGTAGCGGCAGGCACCTGCATTGTGTTAATCGCGCTTCTGGAGCTTAATAGTATTCGCGGCAAGATGGGGCCTATGGCCAGTGTTGTAGGCGTCGTGCATTGCGGCATCGCACTGGCTATCGCATTGCTGCTGATAATCCAGTTCCTGAGCTAGCACGTAGCACTCACAACGCTTTCACAACAGGCAGACCACCAACAACTCAGGCTATCTGTCATATAAAAACTGTGCAAATCTGTTAAAATACGCCGCATACGCTCTGGTTAAAACTGACAGACGGATGTTGAATCGGTTTGACCGATGACAAGAGCGTTTCGATTCCAATCATTCAACAGGAAGTAAATAGACGAGGAAATTATGAGTTTAGAATTACCCGCCCTTCCCTTTGCCAAAGATGCTTTGGCACCACATATGTCGGCTGAAACGCTCGATTTTCACCATGGCAAACACCACAACGCCTATGTCACCAAGGGCAATGAATTGCTGGCGGATGCGGGTCTGAGTGCTGACAACCTCGAAGATCTGGTCAAGGAAGCCAAAAAAACTGGCGGCGCTTTGTTCAATAACGTCGGCCAACATTACAACCACAGCTTTTTCTGGAGCTGCCTTAGCCCCAATGGTGGCGGCGCCCCGACTGGTGACATCGCAGCCAGGATCGATGCCGATTTCGGCAGCTACGACGACTTCAAAAAGGAATTCGTTGCCGGCGGCGTTGGTCAGTTCGGTAGTGGTTGGGTATGGCTGGCCGCCGATGGTGGCAAGCTGAAAATCGTCAAAACAGCCAATGCTGATACCCCGCTAACAGATGGTATGACACCCATCCTGGTCTGCGACGTTTGGGAACACGCTTATTACCTGGATTTCCAGAACCGCCGCCCTGATTTTCTGGGTTCGTTTTTGGACAATCTGGTCAACTGGGATTTCGCTAACGAAAATCTGGCTAAAGCGTAACCAGCAAGTTCTGCTTTACAAAAAACCCGGCCATGATTGGCCGGGTTTTTTATTGCCTGCAAATAATGCGCAGCTGGGCTTAGCGAATTTCAGCCACGCGCTGTTCGTAGCTTGCTTTTAAGCGAGCATAACTATCCCAGAAGGGCTCTGCTGGCGCATCACAAAGTGTAGCACCCAGCAGATCGAGGTGAGCGTGCCAACCCGCGCTGACACCAATCATTGTGCCACTGTCTGGTAACTTACGATGAGTTAGAGTCAGCAGTACCTCGCCGCCTCTTTCCTCAAGTTCTATTGAGACATCGCCGGAACCATCCCAGCTAAACGCCAACAAACGAGGCGGTTCCCAGACGGTGATCCGGCTACTCATGCAGTGTTCTTCGACCGCACATTCAGAATCAACTTCCCCGCTTGCTTGCTTTGCATTGGCACCTAACTCGTCATTGCGCCAGGTCAGTTCAAATTCACTGCCAACTGCTGGCAACATCTCACCCGATGCCAACCACTGGCTACGTAATTTACTGTCAGTAAGATATTGCCACACGCGTTCGATGGAACCGGGGAGAAAGCGTTGAATCTGCAACGTGTCACCGCCCTGATATTCCCCATAACTATTGTTTGCTATTTCCTGCTCCACTTCATCACTCATAACTCACCTCTTTGCTCATCCAATCCATGCATTTCGCCCACCCTCTGCAATACCACGCAACAGAGGAATCACCTTATTTCTTGCTGTCTTCTTGAGCGTCTTCACGCAACAGCGATTCCAATTTATCCAGGCGGCTAGTCCAGAACTGTTCGTAGTAACTCAACCAAGAGTGCGCCTGCGCCATCTTCGCTGCATTCAATCGACAGCGATGCTCGCGCCAACGCACCTCTCTGGTCAGCAACCCGGCCGCCTCCAACGATTTAATGTGTTTCGAAGCCGCCGCCAGAGAGATCGCAAATGGCTGCGCCAACTCCGACACCGTCTTCTCTCCCTCAGAGAGCACCCGCAACATTTCCCGCCGAGTCGCATCACCAAGCGCATGAAAAAGCTTATCCAGCTGTTGAGATTCTGATTTAACCATAAGGTTGAATGTATAGGTGCAAAGACTATCAGTCAACCATTTCATTAAATGATGGGATGTCCGAGAATCAGGAGTTTTACAGCATGCTCAGGCAGCAATGCCGAACAGAAGGGTACGGGGAAATGAATAGCTGACAGCACCAGATCACAACTCAGGGGTTTTCCCAGAATTTGGCGCAGCTAGCCAACCACCTGCATGGCGTGAGTAGCGGGGCTCGACAAGGGGCATTGTTTCTCCGTTCCAATGGGCCATCCCTGGCCCTCCCGCGCTCCATCCCTGGGCGCTAGTCACTCCAAAACAATACCCCTTGCCAAACCCCTGTTTAATACAGCGATGAATTCTCAATCAAAAATAGCCGGGAGCATTGAGGGACGCTACCTCCGCAGAATCTGCCCCTTCGAGAAAAGATAAAAACTCAGATTTATCAATGTTCAAGCCCTACCCAAGCCCCTCCGATTTACAGAACGAAACCTGCAAATCCCCAGTCTGGAAATTCGCGCCTCTAGGGAGATTAAACGCCCCAGAACGAGAAGGCCCGGGCTTTTTGAGCGCAGTGTATAAATCCATACATGAGCATCAAAAAAACCAAGCCGATAAAGTGCTTAGCTATTTAAATCTTGCACCCTTACCCTTC
>CAJXVC010000005.1 GCA_913060975.1 uncultured Gammaproteobacteria bacterium | reverse complement strand
CAGTACATCGGGCGTTTTCTTCGAAATAAGTGTCAACCTATTTCAGGACAAGACAGCCAGAAACCCTGCCAACAGTAACTACCAGCCGTCATGCTTACTGACCAACTGCAAAAGTCAAAGCGATTACTGTCTGTCCCGCAGCGTGTGCCATCCACCGCTGAACCAACTCCACGATTGATCGATAACAAAGCGCCGTTCGTTGTAGAAGCCGACTAACACATCCACCTGGTTAATATCGCCTGCCAAGCACTTGCACACCTGCCTTTGAGCCATCGGGCAGATTCGCGACTTATCGCGTTTGACGTGCCATCGAGCAGACATTCTAGTAGGGTTGCGTTTCTTGAATTTTCGGACCAACGATATCTGCATCATGAAAGTATTTTCCTCGGCACTTATTGCCAGTTTTCTAATGGCGAGTTCACAATTCAGTTTCGGACAGGAAGGTACGGTTGGTGCATCCAGTGCAGGCCCGGCATCAGGCAATTCTACTAGTACCGGCACAGATCCGGTCGACATGGCTGTTGAAGATGAAGATTCCACGGTGGTCTACCCAGCCGAGTTTTTTGCATCCTATAACCCGGTTACCGCCAACGACATGCTCGATCGCATTCCCGGGCTGTCTATCGATAACAATGGTGGCGGCGGTGGCGATCGCGGCCTGGGCACCGGCGGCAACCTGCTGATCGATGGTCAGCGTATTGCCGGCAAGGACAACTCACCCCGCGATCAGCTCAATCGTATCGCCGCACGTGAAGTCCAGCGCATAGAGATCATTCGTAACACCTCTGGCGAGTTGGCCGTGCGCGGTGCCAGTCAGGTCGTCAATATCGTGCTCATCCCCTCAGCATCCCGTTCCAGCACGTCGGTGGAATTGGTCAACCGGCTCAACCATGACGACACCTTCGAAACCGGCGGTTCTATTGCCCACTCTCGGCAAATTGGCAATTTCCAGGCGCTGATTAATTTCGAAGCACGCCCCAATTATGAAAATCGCGAAACCCGGGAAGCACGCATTGGCCCCAGTGGTGAACAACTCGGTACATTGTTTGAGACGGAAATCCGTGATCAGGACGAATACACCGTGTCCAGCAACATGAGTTACAACACTGGCGCTCACCGCGTGCAGTTCAACACACAGTTTCGTGACAGTGACCACCCCAATCCCGTGTTTCGCGATTTTATCGATCACACAGCCAGCGATGCCGGTCTGAGTTTTGAAGAAGAGCAGGTAGACCGAGTCGAAAACGACTGGGAGATTGGCGGAGACTATGAATACCGTTTCGACAGCGGTGCCCGCGCCTCGTTGTTATTTGTTGTCAACGAGGAAGTACGTGACTATGTGCGTGAGCGGTTTCGGGCAGACCCGGCAGACAGTCCAGCCGAGAAGAATCTGTTTATCGAATCCAACAGCACTACCAGTGAGAAAATAGTACAAGGTAACTACAACTTCTCACTCACTGCTGCGCAGAGTCTGCGCGTCGGCATGGAACGCGCTGACACACAACTCGATTCCAGTCTGTTAATCGGCAGCAATAGCGGCTCACTCCCCCCTTCGCCTGATTACGGCGGCTTGTCTCCAGAACCCAGCATTTCCAACCCCGGCACCTCAGTGCAGGAAATACGCTACGAGGGCTTTGCCTTTCACAACTGGACCCTGAATGACCGCATGGCACTGGAGAGCAGCTTGGTCTATGAGACTTCAGAGATTAGCCAAACGGGCTTGGTGAGCAAAACTCGCGATTTCCAGTTCTGGCGCCCCGCTGTAGATTATCGCTTTAACATCACCGATAACTTCCAGTTCCGCGCCTCGGCTGAACGCACAATTTCTCAGCTCAGTTTCAGCAATTTTGCCGCCACCGCAGACGATGATGACCGCGATGTTAACGCCGATGCCGGTAACCCGGAACTCGTGCCGGAGAAGCGCTGGCGCTATGAGGCAGAAGTTGAATACCGCTTGCCTGATGATGCCGGTGTATTAAATACACGCGTCTTTTACGACGTGGTCAACGATTACATCGGCAATATCAACGCCACTATCGATCCTGACAATCCTATCTCGGCAACTGGCAATGTCGGCACAGCCAACCGTTGGGGTATGTTCATCAATACCAGTACTCGCCTTGGCTACTTCGACATGCCGGACGCCATCATCTCGGCCGACCTAGCCCTTTTCGATTCTGAAATTACCGACCCGTTTCTGGGCAACACCCAGCGCACAGGCGGCCGTGGCTTTGGCAGCCTCAGTTTCCGTCACGACGTCACCGGCCTAGGGCTCAGCTATGGCCTTGAATACCGGCACCCCATTCACGGCGGTAACCTCGATATCGATATCAATACTATTACGCGCAATGACGGTCGCCAATCCTGGGACATGTTTGTCTCAAAAGTATTTTTTGATGATGTGACATTCCGGCTCGACTCCGACAACACCTTCGGAGATTCCCGCTGCCGAGAACGTTTGCGTTTCAATGGCACCACCATTGATGGCACATTGCAGCGTCTGGAAGACTCTTGTAGCAGTCGCTACCAGCGGCTGACACTCTCAGTGCAGACCACATTTTAGTCATCGACTCGGGTTTCATCTTCATCTAAACCGGTTACACTGCCTGAATGATGAATACTTTGCGCCATCAGCTCACTTGCCGCCCCTGGTGGATGACAGCACTCATGCTGTTCTGTGGCTACATGGCGTTCATCTACGTGCCCTGGGATTTTCTGTCCAAGCCCGTGGCCGACGCCGAAGAAGTCTGGTTCGGCATTATGCTCACCGGCATGGCCGCCAAGGCCACCGAGCCCCTGCATTTGGCTATCTATTTGGCCGGTGCGATCGGCTTCTGGCGCATGTCTCTCAAACTGCATCCCTGGGCCGCCCTCTATGTGCTGCAAGTGGCCATCGCCATGTTTGTGTGGAATCTCCTCAATGATGGCGGCCGAGGAATCACAAGTGGTTTACTGATCGCGCTGCCATTTGTCGGTCTCGCATACGCCTTGTGGCGATCTCGAAATAAATTCACCGGCGGCGCATCAGATTAATCGACATGAAAGCTTTCGTGTTGTTATTTCGAGGTATTAATGTCGGTGGCAAGAACTTGCTACCCATGAAGGAACTTAAGGCTGCATTGGAGAGCAAATGCTTTCAACAAGTCAGCAGCTACATTCAGTCCGGCAATGTTGTTCTGGAAACAAGTCAGAACGCCAGCGCGATTGCCAGCTCGGTAAGTAAATTGGTCAATCAGCAATTCGGATTTACACCCGCCGTTATGGTGCTGGACAAGATTCAGTTCGCTAACGCCGTAAACAATAACCCCTACCCTGAATGTGAAGGCAAGTCTGTACACTTCTATTTCTGTGCCGACAAACCCACGCTCGCCGCAGACAAAATCGCCGCCGTGCAAGCCAATGACGAAGACTATGAGTTACACGGCAAGGTGTTCTACTTGCATGCCCCCAGCGGCATAGGTCGCTCCAAGTTGGCAGCGAAAGTTGAAGCCTGTCTGGGCGTACCGGTTACAGCCCGAAACCTCAATACTGTGCAGAAAATTCAACAGATGCTGGAAGCCGGCTAGCAGTTCCTTCACACCTTTCTATAGTGCACTACCTATGGTGCACTACCTGTCTGTT
This sequence comes from uncultured Gammaproteobacteria bacterium, assembly GCA_913060975.1. Taxonomy (GTDB): domain Bacteria; phylum Pseudomonadota; class Gammaproteobacteria; order Pseudomonadales; family Pseudohongiellaceae; genus UBA9145. Next base: position 321,830 of record CAJXVC010000005.1, on the reverse strand, counting down.
GGTGCCTCCAACGAGCGTTTTCTTGTTTGACGCAGTCCTATATCTAAGCTCCCAATTGAGGCACAATCAAAGAAAAGAAGAATGCAACGTCGTGCCAACTGGCACTACACAAGGAGTCTGTTATGCCCGTCCCCGCTTGCATGCAAGGCCGCCTCACCATACCTGTGGTAGGCGCCCCATTGTTCATCATCTCCAACCCTGACCTGGTCATTGCCCAGTGCAAGGCAGGTGTGGTGGGTTCATTCCCGGCGCTGAACGCCAGACCGGCTGAAGTGCTTGATGAATGGCTGACGCGCATCAATGAGGAACTGGATGCCTATAATCAGGCCAACCCGGACAAGCCTGCAGCTCCCTACGCAGTTAATCAGATCGTCCACAATTCCAACGACCGCCTGATGCATGACGTTGAAATGTGCGTCAAACACAAAGTACCAATTGTCATTACTTCGTTAGGAGCGCGGCCAGAAGTCTTCGAAGCGATTCATTCCTATGGCGGTATTTGCCTGCATGATGTCATCAACAATATGTTCGCTCACAAGGCAATCGAGAAAGGCGCCGACGGACTCATTTGCGTAGCCTCAGGAGCCGGCGGTCATGCCGGTACTTTGTCACCTTTGGCGTTTATCAGCGAAGTCCGCGAATGGTTCGATGGCCCGATCCTGCTATCGGGCGCCATCGCCACAGGCGGCGGCGTGCTGGCTGCACAAGCCATGGGCGCCGACCTGGCCTATATCGGCTCGGCATTTATCGCCACCGACGAAGCCAATGCCGACGGGGCTTACAAACAGGCATTGGTAGAACACGCCGCCAGCGACATTGTTTACACGAACCTGTTTACCGGCGTACATGGCAACTATTTGCGTCCTTCTATCGAAGCAGCTGGCCTCGATCCAGACAACCTGCCGGAAAGCGACCCTTCGAAAATGAGTTTCGGTTCTGGCGGCAGCAACAAATCAAAAGCCTGGAAAGATATCTGGGGCTGCGGTCAGGGGATTGGCGCTGTAAAAGAAATTACGTCTGCGGCTGCGCTCGTGAATCGCCTGGAAAGTGAATATTTAGAAACCAAGAAAAGACTTAGCATTTAATTAATTCGCGACACGGGATTTCTTGCGCGTATATCGACACGCCGGAAGATTGGCGCAACCCCAATACTTTTCGCCGACATTGATGCCTTTCATCACCGTTCGTTCAACCAGCTTTGCGCCACATTTTGGGCAAATCAGCATATCGCGTTGTTCTGTTTTTACATTCCGGTTTTCAATCATTGTGTATATTGAAACTCGCATCCTAAGAAAACGCGAAAAAATAATTACGATTGAATATTAACTTCGCTTTACTGAATTCGAATTCTTGGAGTACGCGCTAGATCAGGAGGTTGGTCTAGCCTGGCTGCTTGCACCCCTCCTGGGTTCCCTCCCTCGGTCGGAAGCCCTGTAACGCGGTCTTCCTCGGTCAGTCGGTGCTGCGCTTTTACGCCAGTCTATCCCAACCCCCTGACCCAGCGCTTGCAGTTCCCATTGACCATAGTGCATCTTAAACTACAAAACGCGAGCCTATCCTCTAATCCTAAACTATTGAACTTCGAAACTTGAATCTGGAATCTGGAATCTGGAATCTGGAATCTGGAATCTGGAATCTGGAATTTTCTCGAAGTTAAACAACCATTCGGCTACGCAGAAGTCTAGTCGTGCTGCGGGTTATCTACACCAGCCACGTCAAAGGCGCACGCCGAACGCAGAACGCAGAAAAAAGACCGTCTTCTGGGCTTTTTTCGTAGTGAGGGCAGCCGGGAGGGCCGGCGCCAGTGGGTGGTGTAGATGGCCCGCAGCGCGACTCGAAGTCACACTAAAGTGCCATCTGGTGAGTTTATGTTATGAAATACGACTAGAAACAGTCCAACAATGTCTCTTAGCCCATCGCGCTATAACTGCTAGCTAGTAAACCGCAGCCCGAACTTTCGCCGACACCCACTCAGACAAAATTACAGTAGCAAAGATCAACACGAACACTGTGGCCACCTGACCCCAAGCCAGATTGTTGATCGCTGCATTCATCTGCAGACCAATGCCGCCGGCACCGACCAGACCCAGCACGGTCGACTCACGAATATTGATATCCCAGCGATAAACAGCGGTACCAACGAAGGCAGGCAGAATTTGCGGCCACACCGAATAGGCCAGCACTTGCGCGCGGCCGGCGCCACTGGCTTGAATCGCCTCGACGGGTTCGGGGTGAATTTCTTCGATGGCTTCATAGAGAAGCTTGCCGACAAAACCAATCGAACGTAACGCAATTGCCATCATGCCGGCAAAAATGCCCGGACCCACAATGGTGACCAACAGCATTGCCCAAATTAGCGCATTGATAGAACGGGAGCTGACGATGACAGTTAGCGCCAGGCCGCGCAGTAGCGGATGTGGCGTGGTATTGCGCGCCGTCAGAAATGACAGTGGAAAGGCTATCGCCACACCCAATGCTGTCCCCACGGTAGCGATGTTGAGGGTATCCCACAATGGACGCATCAGTGAGCCGGTGATTGACCAGTCCGGCGGAATCATACGGTTAATCAGGCTCATGCCCTGGACACCGGCGTCTTCGAGGAATTCCCAGATGGTGTTATCGGAGATAACCTTCCAGCAAATCAGAAACAACACCAGACCGACGAACCAGGCAGCCCAGATCAACAACTGTTGTTTCGGTTCGCGACGTTGCCAGGCGACTGTGTTGTTGGTTTCCGTCAACGGCATCTTACTGCACCCACTTGCGCACATAACCGGAGAAATACTCGCTGGCCAGCACAATAAGAATGACGAGCAACAAGATGGCTGCCGACGTGTCATAGTCATAGCGGTTAATAGAGGTGTTCAGGGTGGCACCTATACCACCAGCACCGACAATGCCGATAACTGCCGACTCGCGAAAATTAATATCGAGGCGGTAAAGTGATAAGCCAATCAGGCGCGGCATCACTTGCGGCTGCACCGCATAATTGATCCACTGCAACCAACTTGCGCCGGTAGCGCGCACCGCTTCCATCTGGTCCGGCCGGGCATCCTCTATATCTTCAGCCAGCAACTTAGCCATGAAGCCGACAGTTGCGAACGCCAACGTGATCACTCCGGCTAATGGACCAAAGCCCACCATGGCGACAAAGAAAATGGCAATGATGATCTCTTGAAAGGTGCGCGACAGGGCTATGATCAATCGACAGAAAAGATAAACAGGCAGTGGAGCGATATTGCGCGCCGCACCGAGACCAATCGGAATCGACAAGGCCACGCCGATGACCGTCGAGGTCAGGGTCATGGTCAAGCTTTCACGCAGGCCGAGAAAAATCTCGCCACTGCGGCTGACAAAATCCGGCTGCAAGAATGAGGCGATGAAATTCAGCCCGCGCTCCATGCCTTCGGATACACGCGCCCAATTCACATCCACGCTGAGCCAGGCCAGTACCAGATAGATCAGCACGCCAGCGTTTAACGCCCAACGCAAACGCCGGTCACTGACGAATGGCAAGGGCCGCCACCAGCCTTGCTGCGCCAATTCGATACGTGCGGGATCAGTCGCTGAGCTGATGGTAGAAGTATTCAGGGGTGCGCCCCTTTGGCGATATTGTTTAGCGGATCTCCTGTTTCAGATTCGTCACCGCTCTCTTCATCCTCTCCATGCTCTCCGTCTTCTGCGTCTGTTGACCAGTCTTCTTCACCATAGATTAGTGTTAAGGTCTCTTCGGTCAGCTCATCAGGCCTGCCATCGAAGACGACTTCGCCTGCGGCCAATCCCACAACCCGGTCTACAAACTGTTGCGCCAATGCGACATCATGGATGTTAATGATTACGGCGAGGTTTTGTTCACGGCACAACTCGACGATCAAACGCATAATCTGACGTGAAGTTTTGGGGTCGAGACTGGCTGTTGGCTCATCCACCAACAATAACTTGGGCTGCTGCATGAGAGCCCGGGCAATACCGACACGTTGCTTCTGGCCGCCGGACAACGCATCGCCGCGCTTGTCCAGCATAGATAATAGTCCGACTCGATCCAGTAGCTCGCAGGCTTGCTTGATGTCAGCACTATCGTATTTACGCAGCAAACTACGCCAGAAACCGATATAACCCAGTCGGCCAGAAAGCACATTCTCCATCACCGACAAGCGCTCGACCAAGGCATAGCTTTGAAAAATCATGCCGATCTGGCGCCGCGCCAGCCGCAACTTGCCACCGCGCAAACCGGACAGCTTTTCACCATCAAGCATGACAGTGCCGGATATCGGTTCAACCAAACGGTTAATACAACGAATTAGCGTGCTCTTGCCCGCCCCACTCGGGCCGATCAACGCCAGCACTTGACCGGCGGGCACTTCAAGATCCACACCATTCAATGCCAGGTCGCCCGTGGCGTATCGTTTACTGAGTTGTTTTAGTTCCAGCATTAAATTGCGGCCTTTTTCCTACCTGCTTCAAAAGATCCGAAGCAAAAGCAATGATTATTCCAGTAGTCTTTGCAGACAGCTCTGACTTTAGTCTTTCGTTTCCTCATCAGGCTCAGCCTCTTTTTCAGCCCCCTCGTCTTTCTGCACCTGTGCAATGGCAACTGCAAAAACAACGCCCATGGCGATGCCCAGCAACACACTATCCAATGCTTGCCAGAAGACCACGAAGAAGCAAAGGCCTACGCCCATCGTGGTGTTTTTTGTGTTCGCGAGAAACGAGCCTTTTTTTATTTCGTCTGTACTGCCGTTTTCGTTGTCGTTTTCAGTCACAGTTATAAACCGTATTGTTGGCTTCATCGATAGTGCGGATGACCTGCCAGTGTTCAAGATAGTTAATGGGCAGAAATTGTGCCATGCCCGCTTCGCTGAATTCTTCCTGCAAGGCAGTACCTTCCCAATCAAAAGTAAAGAATGCCTGTTTGATTGTTTCTTGCAGTTCCGGCGTCAGCGTATTCGCCAGACCATAAGCCGTGGTGGGAAAGGTCAGTGAGGTATAGATGGTGTTGTAACGATCTTCAGAAACGACGCCACGCGCTTCCATGCGATGCAGCACTTCATTGGCTACAGCGGCAGCTTCATAGTCGCCATTAACAACACCTAAAATGGAATTGTCGTGGCTGCCCGAAAAAGTCGTGGAGAAATCGCGATCGGGTTGTAAGCCAAATTCAGAATCCAGTAATGTGGAAGGCGCCTTGAATCCGGAATTGGAAGTGGGCGAAGTAAAGGCCAGTTGCCGGCCCGCCAAGTCTTCGGCAGATTCGATGCCGCTGCCTGGGTAAGTAATGATCTCCATCTGGTAGCCAAAGCTACCATCTTCGGCGGCCATCAATGTAAAGGGAACAAAGCCGGTGCAGTTCACCGCCACGGGCGTCGAGCCTGTATTAAAGCCGGCGACATGCAAGCGGCCAGCACGCATGGCTTCCAGTTGTGCCGCATTGGATTGCACTGGAAAAAAACGCACTTCCTTGCCAGTCATGCCAGACAAGTGATCAATGAACTCATCCCATACCTGTGAATACAGGGCCGGGTCTTCCACAGGGGTATAGGCAAAAATCAGAATAGTGGGGTCACGCCAGGTATCGGGGTCGGCAGGCAAGTCCGCCACGAGGTCGCCATCGGCGTCAGAATAGCGCGGTGAAAGTTGTGCCCAGGAGGCAGAGCTAAATTGCAACAATGCGATGCACGAAAACCAGAAAACTCGTGAAGCCAACTTTGTCGATGCCAGCCGGTCGTTAAAGAGCACAGGGAATTTACCAGACATATTGCTCACATTAATTTTAATTCTCTGCGTCTATTGTGCCCATTGTAAGACAACATGGGAATCGCGCTTATGAAAAGTGATGGTAATTCAAGACAATGACTAACAAAACACACTGATGACAATGCCGGTACATTTTCTGGTTGCTGCAGCACTACCAATACAACTAGTACTGTATTTGCTGTGCTTTATCCAACCATTCCATGGCGTCTTCTTCATTGCGAAAAACTTCGTTATCAATATCTGAGCTTTCCAGCAACGATTGATGCACACGAGTAGTACCGAAAGTGAGATCACCTGGCGAAATAAAGGCACATTTTTCTGCTATGAAGACTTTCTGTAATTCTTTTTTAACGGCAGCAACTCCCAATGCATCTGCTGCAGAAATCTGGATGGCGTCGATATTTCTGTAGTCCACCAATTTTCTCATCGGGCTTTCATAATCCGGATCATTGGCGAGCATTCTGAGGTGCTCAATAATATCTGTGGGGCCAATCGTACCGACTCCCTCTGCCACTACCAAGCGCTTGGCTTTATCGATTTTGTAATGAATAGGCATAAAACACCCTGCTAACTGAACTGGTGAGCCGCAACATACTCAAGGCCCAATTATTTATCGCTTTATTCACAGCACTAGTATTATTAATGACTATTGAACAAAATTGTACTATTTGGTGTCCCACAGCGATCGCTTAACTATGGCTGGTCTATAATAGTAAATAGTCCCGCGCATAGCACAATCCAATCTCTGCCCATCTGCCAAAGCCAATAAGTTACCAGACCAATTTGCATCGATAGACTACTGCGTGTACTCAGCATAATGACGCACAAGCCACTCACGAGTGCCGTCATTATTCGCAGCATAGTCGGCAGCGGGCTCAGTAGATAACATTTCTACTTCCGACAAACCCTGTACTTTGGCGCGTACCAGGTTGCCGCGAATCGCGACCAGCATATTGCGGAATTCCAACAAGTCAGCACGAGATGACAATTGCCCGTGACCCGGGATAATAATCGTGTCGTTGTTAATAAGGCTGGCCAGATTCGCGACAGCATCAATCATACCATCCAGCGTGCCGCCATTGTTCACATCGATGAAAGGCAGCCCGTAACGCACGAACATGTCACCGGCATGGATCACATTGGCTTCGCGGAAATACACTTGAGCATCACCGTCGGTATGGCCGGCTCCAGTATTGACCAGATCCACAGTCTGACCATTGAAGTAAAAACGCATGGAGTCAAAGAAAGTGATCTTGGGCAGACCCGGGGCAGCATAGGCTTCCTGCACATGTCCGTTGGCCAGCACCTGTGTGGACTCCATTCGTTGCCGGCTGTTGTCCTGCGCGACAATGTAAGCACCAGCGTGGCCAAAGTTGGTATTGCCATCGGTGTGATCGTAGTGAAAATGGGAATTGACCACGAAAGTCACTGGCAGCTCAGTCAGCTCCGCGATGGCCGCGCTGATCTTGTCCGTCAACGGCCCGAACTGGTCATCGATAATGAGTGTGCCCTCATCACCGACGGATACTCCGATATTGCCGCCGCTACCTTGCAGCACATAGATGTTATCGCGCACCGGAATGGTGGTAATCTGAATAGCATCGAAATCCTGGGCAAGCAGCAGACTCGGTGACAAAAGCAGACTCAGCAATAGCACTTTGCCTTTATCAACAAACGAACCGATCTGTGCAGGACAGTGCTGGACTGTGCTTATTATGGTCGCAAGGTTAGCGATAGTAGTTGCAATAGCTGAAGTGGCTAAAGTGGCAGGCACGGGCATGGTGGCTCTCCGGTTTTTATTGCTGTTTCCAGCACTTTACCGGGATGTTCAAGGCGAGTAAATGCACAAATGCAAGAGTCTTGCCCGCTCGCCAGCAGGCTCGGCAAGCGCCACAACCAAGCTGACCGGTCGGTAGTAAAGCATAGTGGACGTTCTGGCCGTTCTATTGCATGGTTAGCAACAGAAGTTTTACCGTATTGCTTGGCGACATGGCTAAAAGCCCACTTGCCAAACCACAACATTTCAGACTCAGAGGATAGCTCGATGCACACACTTGTCAGAGGGTTACTGCTTACATCATTAGCCGCTTGCTGCTCCTCAGCACTGGCGCAGCTCGACAGCAACGAACAACGCATAATCGAGTATATCGACGCCACGAATTCTGCCGCTGAAGAGTTGTTAATCGAAAGCGTCAATATCAATAGTGGCACCATGAATTTTGCCGGCGTTCGCGAAGTCGGCGAACTGTTTCGCACCGAGTTTGACGCCATCGGCTTCACCACGCGCTGGGATGACGGTGAAGCTTTTGGCCGGGCCGGGCATCTGGTCGCCGAACATCGCCCCGGCATAGATGACGGTGGCCCGAAGTTATTGCTCATTGGCCATCTGGATACGGTGTTTGAGCCGGATAGCCCTTTTCAGACCTTCTCGCGCATCCATGCCGATACTGCCACTGGCCCGGGCATTGCCGACATGAAAGGCGGCAACGTCATCATGTTGCAGGCACTGCGCGCACTCAACGAAGTCGGCGCACTGGCCAGCATGGATATTACTGTGGTGATTACCGGCGACGAAGAACTGAGCGGCGATCCGCTGTCATTGAGCAAGAAAGCCCTGACCGATGCTGCCGAATACGCCGATATCGCCATTGGCTTTGAAAACGGTGACGGCAATCCGGCCACTGCCAATATTTCCCGACGCGGCTCCTCGGGCTGGACGCTGGAGGTCACAGGCACTCCCGCGCATTCTTCGCAAGTGTTCCGTGAAGACATTGGCCCCGGCGCGATCTATGAAACATCGCGCATCCTGTTATTGTTTTTGGAAAATCTGCAGCAGGAAGAGAACCTGACATTTAATCCAGGCCGCATCCTCGGCGGCACGGAAATCAGTCACGATTCCGGCAGCAGTTCCGGTACCGCCTTCGGCAAGAACAATGTCGTGGCCGAGAGTGCGATTGTGACCGGCGACCTGCGTGCAGTGTCCCTGGAGCAACTGGAACGTGCTCGTGCACAAATGCGCGCCATTGTTGCGAATAACTTTCCTCATACCAGCGCCACGATTACCTTCAGTGATGGTTACCCACCATTAGCGCCAACCGATGGCAATACTGAACTATTAGATATCTATAGTCAGGCCAGCCAGGATTTACGGCTGGGTTCGGTCGCTGCGATCAATCCGCGTCTGGCCGGTGCAGCCGATGTGTCATTTACTGCAGGGTTGGTAGAAAAAGCCATAGACGGTCTGGGCATGAGCGGCTCGGCAGGCCACACAGTGAACGAAACCGGCGAGATGATTGCCCTGCCCAACCAGAGCAAGCGCGCGGCATTGATGCTGTACCGTCTTTATCAACAATGATTCAATCAATATCCAGTACTCAATCACTCTTGATCAACTGATCTTCATAAAAAGTAAAACAAGGAATAACAGGAGAACAACCCATGTTCAGTCATGTCATGCTCGGTGCCAACGACATCGAGGAATCGAAAAAATTTTACGACGCCACTTTCGCCGTTCTGGGCTATGGGGAAGGTTTTGTTGACCCCAAGGGTCGCTGCTTCTGGCGCACAGATACCGGTATCTTTGGAGTCTCCAAACCTATCGACGGCAATCCAGCCTGCCATGGGAATGGCAGCACGCTTGGCTTCGCCACCACGAGTACTGAACAAGTTGATGCCTGGCATGCTGCTGGCGTTGCCAATGGCGGCATGGCGATAGAAGACCCACCCGGTGTCCGCGTCAATGGCTCACGCGAGTTGTATCTGGCTTATTTGCGCGATCCGGCCGGCAACAAAGTCTGCGCCATGTTCCCCTTATAACAAGTCACTCTCAGCACTCCCCGGAGGTCATCCGGGGAGCTGCAGCTCTTAACCGCATTGATTTGTCTTGCCAATTAACGCTCCTGTTTCCCCGTCAATATTTCCCTCAGGTGTTGTTCGCAACTCGCAACTGCCTGATCGGTTTACTGCATTCAGCCTATCTATAGCGGTATCGGGCCTATAACCCACAATAGTCCTTTTAACTTCCTGTCCTTTCTGCCTATTTAGGCGTAAAGTGGAAGGAATCTCGTTGATACCTGCTTTATAGTTCGCCATGTCTCTCGGCATCGGCTCACAACCCTTCTACCAACACCGGTACTCAACATTCGAATCCGCACTAATCGCGGAATCTCGGTTAACCCAACGATCATACCGAATTGCCAATTACACTCTTGGCCGTTCCGCCAGGAGAACCTTGCATGAAAATCCGTCTCGGCTACGAAATGGTATTTAGCTGCACACAGCCTACCCCGATGATATTGACACTCAATGTGCACTCATCGCGCGCACCCTATTTGCTCTCCCCCGATCAGATCATGACCGATCCGCCACTGGAACTAAGTGGCTATCGTGATTTGTATGGCAATTGGGTCACCCGCCTGACCCTGATGCCCGGCGATACCAAAATTTCCAACGACACCATGATTCGTGATTCCGGGGAACCCGATCGCGTGTCTCCAAATGCACAACAGTATCCGGTGCAGACACTTCCGGAAGAGACGCTGGTTTACTTACTTGGCAGTCGCTACTGTGAAACTGATTTGTTATCGAATGAGGCATGGCGCCTTTTTGGCAATGGCCCAACTGGCTGGCATCGTGTACAAGCAATCTGTGATTTTGTACACAACCACATCGAATTTGGCTACGAACATGCACGTAACACAATGACCGCCGCACAGGTTTATCAGGAAGGCAAAGGCGTATGCCGTGACTATACTCATTTGGCCGTCACTTTCTGCCGCTGCCTGAACATCCCGGCACGATACTGCACTGGCTATCTTAGCGACATCGGCATGCCACCACCTTATGCCGAGATGGATTTTGCAGCCTGGTTTGAAGCCTATCTCGATGGCGAGTGGCATACCTTTGATCCACGTAACAACAAACGACTGTATGGCCGCATCCTCATGGCGCGAGGCCGTGATGCTACTGACGTATCACTCAGCAACAGCTTTGGTGAAACCTTGTTGAAGAGTTTCAAAGTACTCGCAGACGAAGTGATTGAGGAGTAATGGAGAGTTGAACGGGAAAGACAATAGAGAAAAGAACCAATCGAATGCACAGACACAACAAGAACCTTTCAAGATGAACGCGCGCGAAGCTGTTTTACTCGATGCCAACGAACCTGGTGCCTATGAAGTGATTCGCACCATGGGCGAAAGCCCCATCGTAATAGTGTGCGACCATGCCTCGAATCGCATACCGGAACGACTAAACAACCTCGGCCTGACCGACGAACAACTGGCCAGCCATATTGCCTGGGATGCTGGCGCCGCCGAGCTGGCGCGCAAACTCTCAGCCCGACTGGATGCCGCATTGATTCTCAGTAACTATTCTCGTCTGGTAATTGATTGCAATCGCCCGGCCGGACACCCGGAATCCATTCTTGGTCAAAGCGACAACATAGTCGTACCCGGCAATGCCGATATCGACAAGCTGGAAGCCTCGCGGCGCAGCCGCACATTACTAGACCCTTATCAGCAAGCCATCGCCAGTGTGATTAGCCGGCGCGACCGCGACAACGTTCGCCTGCTGAGTATTCACAGCTTCACACCCAGCCTGCATGGCGAAGAGCGCCCCTGGTCTATCGGTGTGTGCTACAACCATACAGAACAAGTCAGCTCGGAATGGGCCAAAAAAATGCTTACCGGTTTGCGTACCAGAGTGGGCGCCACTGAAGATAAGATCGGCGATAACCAGCCCTATGAAGTCACTGAAGATTGCGATTTCACGCTAACCAAGCAAGGTCGCAAGCCCGGAATCCCCAACTTGATGCTGGAACTACGGCAGGACAAGATCAGTGATGATCTGATGGTGCAGCGCTGGTGCAATATTATCGCCGGTTGCTGCGAGTACTCTGATTAGACGCTGTAAATCGACACCTTGAAGCAGCCAATTCTGCAGATGCCTGGGTATGATTCCTGCAACTGAAATCATACCCGATCGATGTTAGGATACCCGCACGAATAATAACTCTGCCCCGCCCATGCGATATTCAGAATTACTGCTGCCGACATTGACCCGGCTCTGTTTGCTGTCACCCTCTCTCAATTTCAAGCAGCACGCTGGCCTGCTCCGCAAAGCTGGGCGTCCGGCCGCTGCAGATTTCCCGGCATTCGCCAAACTACCGCCACTTTCTTCAGTACTGCCCACTGTGTTGCGTCCGATGTTGCTGTCTGCGCTGTTTTTACTGGGCACCCTCAACCCCGCGCTCGCTCAGGAAGAAGAGCAGGAAGCAGAACATGGCGAGGAGATAGAACAGATCGTTGTCACCTCAACGAGAAACCGGCGCAGCTTTGCCGAACAACCCACGCGAGTCGAAGTGCTGGGCGGCGAGGAGATCAACGAAAAGGCAAGCATGAAACCGGGCGATATTCGCATGCTGCTCAATGAGAGTACCGGCATTCAGGTTCAACAAACTTCGGCTACCAGTTTCAATTCCAGCATTCGCATTCAAGGGCTCGACGGCCGCTATACGCAACTATTGCGCGACAGCATGCCGCTCTATGGCGGTTTTTCAGGCGGTCTCAGCCTGCTGCAGATCGCACCGCTGGATCTGCAGCATGTGGAAATTATAAAAGGTGCCAGCTCAACTCTTTATGGCGGTGGTGCTATTGCCGGCCTGGTCAACATGGTCACGCGGACCCCCGAAGCAGAGCCGGAAGCCTCCTTGCTCGTCAATGCCACCTCCGCCGGCGGCCAGGATGTAAGCGGTTTCTTTGCTGGCCAGCGGGACACTGGCGACGGCACAATCGTTGGTGGCACTCTGTTCACCTCCTATAACCGTGCCGATGCCTACGACCCGGCAGATAACGGACTCAGCGCCATACCCGAGTTCGAGCGTTGGTCCTTTAATCCACGACTCTTCCTCAGCGGTGACAATTACGAATTCAATGGCGGCATCAACGTGGCGGTAGAAGATCGCCTTGGTGGGGATATGCGCTATATCGAAGGCAATGCCACCAGTCCGGCCTATTTCGAGTCCAGCAGCACTGAGCGGGTAACCAGTCAGCTTGAGTATCGCCGCCAGTTTGCGTCTGGCAACGAGCTGGTATTACGCAATAGCGGCAATCATTTCGATCGCGATCTGGTCGTGCCCGGGTTCCAGTTCAACGGTGCCCAGCTGTCCACATTCAGTGAGGCACATCTGGTGGGCTCGAGCGCACGTCAGGACCTCGACTGGGTGATGGGCTTGAATTTGTGGACCGAGGAATTCGAGCAAGCCAACGCACAACAAGGTTTTGTACAGGATTTCAACAAGCACACCGTTGGCGCCTTTGTGCAGGGCACGCGCCCCCTCGCCGAACGCTGGACGCTGGAAGCCGGCCTGCGCTTGGACGATACATCAGACTATGGCAGCTTCTTGTTGCCTCGCCTGTCATTGCTATTTACCCCCGGCCCGGACACCAATATTCGCATTGGCGGTGGTCTGGGTTACAAGGAACCGGATCTGTTCACCGAAGATGCCGAGCGCCAGCAGTTTCGCGATATCCTGCCTCTGCAATCCGAATCACTCGAGGCAGAAGAATCCGCCGGATTCAATCTCGACATCAATCACAGTTTTGCGCTGGCCTACAATATCTCTCTGGACCTCAATGTCCTGCTGTTTTATACGCGAGTCGACAATCCATTGCGTCTGCAACGAGGTGACGACAACCTGCTACGTTTCGTACAGCCGATAGATTACATCGACACCCGCGGCACTGAAATCAATGCGGTATGGCGCTGGCAGGATTTCAAACTGTTTCTGGGCTACACCCATACAGATGTGCAGGAGCATGATGGCGACAGGGACAGCGATTACCCGCTGGTGCCCAATCGCATCAATACGGTGTTGGTCTATGAAACTGAGGGAGACATCCGCATCGGGCTGGAAGCCTACTACTATAGTGAGCAACTACTGGGCGATGGCAGTGAAAGTCGAGACTACTGGATTACCGGGCTGATGACGGAAAAGACCTTTGGTGACGACAACTCACTCTTCCTGAACTTCGAAAACTTCACCGATACCCGCCAGACCCGTTACGGCAGCATCTACTCGGGCCCGATCTCTGATCCGCAATTTACCGATATCTATGCGCCACTGGATGGTTTCGTCATCAACGGTGGCGTCAAGCTGCGCTTCTAGGCGAAGCCCGCAAAATAGCGGGCCATTACTGCGTCGGGCAAACCTTCGAACACGGCACTCGGCCCTGCCCAAACGAGCAGCATTGGTCTAGACTCTGTCTTGGAGTCATCGCACTAACGGTCTGCGCGCTTCCGCTCAGCACCGATATCAAGAATAAGAGCAATGAAAGGAGTTTTATCGTGATCAAGCACCCAACCGGCCATGTCAGCCGCCTGCTTATACTAACCTTCGGCTGCTGGCTTAGTGCAAGTTCACTGGCTGCTGACACCTGGCCACAAACCGAAGCCGGTGCCGAAGCGGCTGGCTTTAGCCAGGAAGGCGTCGACAAACTGGATTCGGCCATGCGTGAAATCGTCGCCGATCAGGATGTCGCCGGTATGGTCTGGATGCTCGCCAAAGACGGCGAAGTAGCTACCTTTGAATCGGCCGGACTGGCGCGTCTGGAAGACAACACGCCCATGACCAAAGACTCCCTGTTTCGCATCTATTCCATGAGCAAGCCGGTGACCGGCGTTGCCTTGATGATGTTGTGGGAAGACGGGCACTGGGATTTCGACGATCCACTTAGTAAATTCATTCCCGAATTCGCGGATCTTCAGGTACTTGCCAGCTACGATGACAACGGCAATGTGGAACTGGAACCGCTGGAGCGCCAACCCACCATGCGTGAACTGCTTAATCACACTGCCGGTTTTGGCTACGGCTTGTTCGGCGATGATCCGGTTAACACCGCCTTTCGCGATCAGGCAGTATTGGCCTCTGACGATCTCGACGAACTTGTCGCCAAGGTCGCTGACATTCCTTTACTCGCTCAGCCTGGCGCCCAGTGGTACTACTCCATCGGTGTCGATATTCAAGGCTACATCGTGCAACAGATTACCGGTATGAGTTTTGGTGAGTTCTTACGCACCCAGCTTTTCGAACCCCTGGACATGATGGACACGCGTTTTTATGTTGCGCCTGAGGATCAGGCGCGGTTCGCCGAAGTTCACTACTGGGATACCGAGCGCAATCAACTCGCCCAGCAACCACATCGTGCTGACCGTCCCAGCTATCTGAACCCTGATCGTATCGAGTCTGGTGGCGGCGGTCTGGTGTCATCAACCCACGACTACGCCCGCTTTATTCAGATGCTCGTTAACGAAGGTGAACTTGAAGGCACTCGCATTTTGTCACCCGAATCGGTGCGCATCATGCGCACTAACAGCCTGACTGGTGAAGAGTCCATGCAATATGCCATCGGTGGTGTTGGCCAGCCTGGTGTCGGCTTTGGTGTCGACTTCGCGGTGACTTACGATCCACAGGCCGCAGGCACACCTGCAGGCCCCGGCACTTACAATTGGGCCGGCGCGGCAGGTACTTCATTCTGGATTGATCCGGCCAACAACATTTTCTGGCTGTCGATGATTCAGGCCCAGGGCCAACGTCGCCCCGGAGCCGCTAATATGGGTGAGGTGGCACGTAATCTGATCTATCAGGGGCTACAGCCTTAACCTGTTTTGCGACTGGATTGAATTCTAATCCGTACGAGTCCAGGCGTCATCCTCGACTCGTACGGAACAAGGTTGGATCAATCTTTAATATCTCGTGCAGCCAAGTTACTCTTCACCTACTCTGCGATTAGCCATTTTCGACCTTCTCGTTTTGTAACTTCTCATTATTCAGCTACGCAATCCCTATGTCTGACACTGAAAGCGACACTGATTCGCAGAGCATTCCCAGAGAACTGCTGTTCGAGCTCCTGTGGCTTGCCTTCTATGGCGCCCTCGCGCTTTTTGTTCTTTCGGGATTACTCGCTTATAGCTGGCAAACCGGTGGCGCCATGCAATGGTTGTTACAAGCCATGCTGGTATGGGCCTTTGTTTGTTATCAGGCCGTGCGCCGCGTAGAACTCAATCGGCCCGACGAAAATACACAACTCTACGCCACACTGGGTTGGGGTAATCTCGTTACCCTGCTGCGTGCCTATTTTCTGGCCGCCGTGGCCGGCTTTCTCTTTCAGGAATGGCCGGTCGGAGCTGTTATGGCCTGGGTCCCGGGCAGCTTGTATTTTTGCGGCGCCATACTGGATCGCGTCGATGGTTATGTGGCGCGCAAGACTGGCCACAGCAGCCTGCTGGGCAATGAACTGGATATGCTGAGTGATGCCCTCGGTCTGGCCATCGCCTCACTGCTGGCCTTTGGTTATGGCCAGGTGCACTGGACTTACTTGCTGTTCGGTGTCGCCTACTATGTCTTCCACGGCGGGCTTATCTGGCGCAAACAACAAGGGCTGCCAATTTATCCCCTGCCACCCGCCATGCACCGACGTGCCTGGGCTGGTTTTCAGATGGGCTTTCTCGTCGTCGCGCTTTGGCCGTGGTTTTATCCACCGGTCACGACGCTGGCCGGGTTTGCTTTTATGCTGCCTGCGCTCATTGGTTTTATTGTCGACTGGTTATTTGTCAGCGGCCGGCTTAGCCGCGACAACCCCAACACTGATCATTTTTTCCGCCGCCTGAGTGCGCTAGCGTACTCGGTACTGCAACCGGCACTGCGTGTGCTGATCGTAGTGCTACTCATTGCCACGCTCGGACTTCCGGGCATTTGGTCGGGCCTGGACTCTGACGGTCGAACGGTAAGTGCGTTGGTGGGTGCCGGCTTTGTTCTCGGCAGTGCATTAATTCTTACCGGCGTTGCAGGTCGCGCTGCCTGCTTGATGTTGATCGGTTTGTTGGCCAATTATTTTGCCGGCCATGAACTGCACAGTATCGATGCCATCGTATTTTGCGGTGTCGTGTGGCTGATGTTGTTTGGCACCGGGCGCTATAGTTTGTGGTTGCCCGACGACCATTGGCTCAACAGGTACGACGGCGCTTGAAACTCAACACCACAATCCTGCATTACCTGACTTGGCCACTCGCCGCCGGATTGGCATTGTGGATTGTCAGCCGCTTGCCCGCCGATGCCCTCATGCAGGCCATCACTCAATTACGCTCCGCACAGTGGCTAATCTGGATAGCAATCAACGTCGCCGTGATTGTGCTGTTGGCCGGGCGTTGGCAACTGCTGAGTAACGCCATGGGCCTGTCTGTCAAACTCGGCCAGCTACTGCGCATACGGCAAGCCGGACAACTCATCAGTTTTGTCACCCCCGGCCCACAGTTCGGCGGCGAACCATTACAGGTGTATTGGCTGTGGAAACGCTATGGCGTGCCAGGCCATTCGGCCTTGCTCAGCGTCGGCCTCGATCGCTTCTATGAGCTCTGGATCAACTTCGCGATTCTGTTATTGGCAGTACTAGCCCTGCTCACCACCAGCGCGATCGATTTTGTTGACTGGCAATTCATCGCCGGTGTCTTGTTAGCCTTGTTGCTGGCGATGGGTGTATTGGCCTGGGTGCTGTTGACACAACCGCAACGCGTGCGCGGCTGGATCCAACGCCTGACCCGGCCCTGGCAACATCATCCGCGTCTTGCGCGATTGGATAGTCATTGGGAACAACTCAACGAGTCACTACGAGCGTTGCTGGGTCAACAACGCCCTGCACTCATTGCAGCATTGTTGGTTTCACTCTTGGCGTGGCTGACCATGATCGCCGAGTTCTGGTTACTGTTGGGCTTCGCGGGGATCGACTTGGGTGGCGAACAAGGCCTGACGACGTTTGTCTTTCTCTTTACTATCGTCCGTCTGGCATTTCTGTTGCCGCTACCGGGCGGTATTGGCAGTGTAGAAGCGGCGCTATTCTGGGCGTTTCAGGCACTGGCACTGCCCCTGTCGGCAGCGGCCGCATTGATTGTGTTAATGCGGCTTCGTGATGTCGCGGTCCTGCTTGCCGGAGCTGCGCTGTTTCCTGGCTTGCACAAACCATTAGACCCGGCGCCAACTCACAGTTAAATCAAAGTAGTTAGCAACACGCACACTACAGCCATCAAAAATCTTTTGTGTACGCCGCCCAGCAAGTGTCGTTTTCCCACAGGCGAATACTAAAGCGGCCTGAGCCCGGCGGCTCGATTCCCGCCAGCAACTTCTCACAAGCAATACGACTAAAGTGCTCGAGACTGGGATTAAGACCGGCGAATTCCGGCAAGTCATTGAGCATGCTGTCACTAAAATAGTCGACGGCTTTGGCAATCTCGGCTTCGATCTTGACGATATCCACCAGATAACCATGCTGGTCCAACTCGGCCGCTTCCAGCCGCACCTCCATCACATAATGATGCGAATGGGGATTATTCTCCGGCCCCCAGTCACCACCGATCAGATAGTGTTGGGCGATAAAGTCATTCTTGACGGAGAGTGTGTACATGCGAACTTCCTCTGTGCGAAATCGTTGTTTGGTTAGGGTATTGGTTTATTCAGGGTATGAGTCAAGCGCCCGAGTAGTCGAATATTACCTGCACTGCATCTGCCGCATTGGCATCCAGCAATTGGTAAGCCTCGGCTGCTCTGCTGATCGGCAGGCTATGGCTAATAAACTGTTCGGGCTGGCACTTGCCGATCATCTCCCAGGCTTGCGTGAAACGCCGGGCCTTGTCCCAGCGGCCAGTCAATTCAGGTGCGATGGTGCTTACCTGACTACTGACAATGCTCATGCGGTGACGATGAAAGCGTTCGCCCAGATTGATCTCGGCCCGCTTGCTGCCATACCAGCTCCCCACGACAATGCGACCTGCGTAACCGCAACTCGCAACCGCGACATTCAGTGCAGCGGGAGCGCCAGTTAGCTCGAGCACTATATCTGCACCACCATTGGCGGCGGCACTGCCTAGGTGTTTCTGCAAAGAATCGATAGCGCTTTCAGAATTCGGATCGAATACCTGCATTGCGCCAGCCCGTTTAGAGAGTGAACGCCGCATCTCAATAGCATCCACGGTTAGCAAACTGGCCAATGGAAACTGCGCCAGCAAACTGGTTGTTAACAAACCGAGCACACCTTGGCCCAACACCACGGCGTGTTCGCCAATGAGTGGCTTGGCATCCAGCACCAGATTCACTGCGGTTTCCATGTTAGCCAGAAAGACCGCCGCTTTCGGATCGACGCCTTCTGGCACAGGAATGACCGCCGCCACCGGGCAAACAAAGTGGCTGGCGTGTGGCTGAAAAGAAAAGACTGTCACACCAAGCATGTCTTCGCTGACACCGCTGCCAACCTGTTCGATGACTCCGACACAGGCATAGCCATATTGCAAGGGATAGGCAAGTTGGCCAGTGCCTATTGCATCCAGGCTTTCATCCAGACTCTCAACCAGACCCTCATCCAGACCCTCATCCAGACTCGCATCGAGCGACATCGACTCGGGGATCTGCCCGCGATAAACCAGCATCTCGGTGCCAGCACTAATACCGGAATACAGCGTGCGCACCAGCACCTGCCCGGACTCCGGCGCTGACAATTGCTGTTCGCGAAGTTCGACCTGAAAAGGGTTAGTAAACCAGAGTTGTTGCGCGTTCAAGTATATGGCCTTGTTGGTTTCGCTGCGTGGGTGATTGTTCGTTTGTCTATTTTACAGGTTTGATTATATAACCAGGTTCGTATAAATAAGCGCTTCGTACCAATAACCCGAATAAAGAGCTACGACACTCTATTCCGGCCAGCTTTTTTCTCAACCGAAAATCGCCTTGCAGCGCGGCGCTGACTTAGTCGTCGCTAGCTGGCTCGTCTGCGTATTGCAGGTCGCCCCACATGACCAGATCACGACCGGCATGGCCCGAATAGATCGGATTGATTTCCAGTATGGTATTGCTACCGGCTGACTGCAAATTATCAACCGCCTTATAGCCACCGACTAACTTGGGCGCAACAGTCAGTACCAGCGCATCCACCAGACGCGCTTGCAAGAAGGCCGTAATTATTTCAGCACCGCCCTCCACCATTAACGACTTGATACCACGTTGGCGCAGCAGCTTCATAGCTTCGTCAAGCGGCACTTGTTGGGGGTCGGCTTCGTCGCCACTAACAATTAACACGTCCACGTTATCGCCGAGTGAATGCGGCTCGTTGTTAACCGTCAACACCCAACACTGCTTATCGGGGTGGCTGCAAAGCTTGGCGGTAGCCGGCGTGCGTAGTTGGCTGTCCAGCACTATGGGTTGCGGATTAGCACCATCCCATTCGCGCACGGTCAACTGAGGGTCATCGCTCAACAGGGTACCGACGCCGATTAGAATACCATCGTGAAGACTGCGTAATTGATGCGTGACCTGCATGGACTCATCACCACTAAAGCTGACGGTGTCACCACAACGCGTCGTGATGCTGCCATCCCAACTCTGAGCGTAGGCCAGGGTAATAAATGGGCGGTCATCGGATTGGCAAGCGGCGATGCGCGAACGCAGCCAATCTTCAATCTGCTGGTTGAGGTTCGACTGGGTCACTGTCGCGATTCTGAGTAGGTGAAGTAGGTGGTGTTGGCTGAGCAGATGCAGCAGGCACGTTCAGCATGTGATTCATGCGCTTGGCCTTGGTCATCAGGTAAAGTGAATTGTCCGCATTAAACGCCGCGGGCAATTCCACCCTTTCATTGACCTTGATGCCATCCACTTCCAGCGCGGCAATCTTGTCCGGGTTGTTCGTGATCAGGCGCACCGACTCGATGCCCAGATCTTCCAGGATCAAAGCCGCCAGTTTATAACTGCGCTCATCGGCACCGTGGCCTAGCATCAGGTTGGCATCCACAGTGTCGTGGCCTTCATCCTGCAAATTATAGGCATGCAATTTTTGCAACAAACCAATGCCGCGACCTTCCTGTCGCAGATACACCAACACGCCGCGGCCTTCTTCGGCTATTACCTGTAGCGCCTGATCCAGTTGCTCACCACAATCACAACGGCGCGATCCGAACACATCGCCAGTCAGGCATTCCGAGTGCACGCGCACGAGAACATCGTCGCCGCTCAGGTCATCGCCCATATAAAAAGCCAAATGATCTTTCTCATCCAGGGTATTACTGTAGTAGCCAAGCTGAAACTCACCGTAATCGGTTGGCACGCGGGCATTGGTAATGCGGGTAACCGTTATACGGTCAGCAGGAAGTTCACTCATCACAGTTCATCATACGGTTAGTTAATGGGCGGTAGAATCGTGGAAAGACCTTGCTGCCACTGGCAACGGTCCGAACATGCAGTGAATACGGAGATTGACTCAAAACGGATTAGTTGGTGAGGCGACTTGACCCTGATTGAGTATTTCCTGCGCGGCGGTTGTGCTGCTAATCGCTAACAATTTCTGGCAACACTACCCGGTGCTTTCTAGCACCTCTTACCACCTTCTATCACTATCCAGCAGATTCCTTCTTATTGTTCTTTTGATAACTCTTTTGATAGCTTTGTTGATAATTCTATTGATAGCGCTGTTGACTGCTCTATCGATAGCTCTCTTTATAGTTCTTTTTATAGCTCTTTTTATAATGTTCTATAGTTCTTCTTCAGTTAGCCAATAGTGCTTTCTCTAACTCTGGCGTTTAGTCGATCCGATGGCCAGTATGACTATTGGCGAATAGCCTCGAACTCGAAGCGCAGCTTCACGGCATCTCCCACCATGTCATTGCTGACGCCGTAGTCCATGCCCCAACGACTACGCATAATCGTTGTACTGGCAGAGATACCCAGCGTCTCTTCGCGGTGACCAAACGGGTATTCCGCATGCTTGTTAATTATAACGTCGAGTTCTACTGGATGGGTCTCATCGAGCATTGTCAGATTACCACTGAGTGTACCATGAGCCATATCACCAGTGCTTGGTGTATACCCGGTGGCTGCAAATACGATTAACGGATGGCGATTGGCGCTGAGAAAGTCCCGACCTCGTAAATGCTCATCGCGGTCGTCGTGATTGCTGAACAGACTCTCTGCCGCGATCTCGACGCGGCCGCCGCTTAGTTCACCAGTCTCGGGGTCATAACGAAACTCGCCTGAGCCTTCGAGAAACATGCCCATTTGTTGCTGGTAACCAATGTGTTCGGCCTCAAAAACAATGGAAAAATGCTCGGAGTCGATCTCCCAGTCTGCTGGCTCGGCCATGACCAGGCTCGCTGGCAACGCAGTTAGCCAGAGCAGTGCTCTTAGCGTTGGGGATAGTAGTTGGGGCTTCGTATTTTCGGTTAACATCGCATCTCCTCGCGAAACGCGCTGATTCGCGGTTCTGTAGTTTTTTCCTGTCTGGCAGTTTGAATATTCATCTTCTAGTCGATCGAGCATAGATAACTGCTACTACGCGGTCAACTTTCCCCACAGTTCAATCACTTATCGCAACTTATACCCCAATCAACGCGTAGGAAACCTCATACAGCGCTATAAATAGGAACTATTCTGCAAGTGAAAAGGGAAATCGATTTTAAAAAGCACGAACGTGAAGAGAGTAATTGAGAAAGATCTGTGTCAATTTGTAACTAGTGGTCATTGCGGTTGTAGACGTCACAAGATACGAGATGTCTGATCCGCTCCGGCAACCCTTGCCATCCATGCTATTCTTATCACACTTACCATCCCTACCACCCTTACCATCCTTGCCATCCATTACGCCCTTACCAAGAGACAGATGTTATAAGAAGGTCCATGTGTCCCACACTACAACGGCCTGAACCGGCGTTCGCTTGTCGAAACGCAAGCCACTGCTGCAATTCGTCCGCATCGATCTCCGCATCATTCTTGACCGCATTGGCAATGCCTTCGCCAAGTGCACAAACCAACTCTGCGTCATCGCCATTTAACTGCCAGGGACTATCGGCGGTGATAACCTGAAAGCCTGCCTCTGCAAATTTTTCCTGAATGTATGTATTGGCGCGTGGGCCCAGTGCTTTACCAAAGCCTTTATCCGTTTGCTGATCACGATTGAACGCAGCCAACACAAGCTCATCAAGAGGATGGTCAGGAGACCACTTGGTAGTGCCGTCGTAATTGAGCGCCGAGTAGAGCGCGATTGGCGATTGTTGCGCGCAGGTATGCAGGACAGTAACCAACTCATCTATAAACGCAGCTGACACCAGATCAAACAGTGCCGAAGCCGTGATTAGTTGCGACCCTGCCAGTGGCAGGTTCTTGATGTCAGACAGATCCTGTTCAACAGCTTGCAGAGAATGCGTCTGGCTATGACGGCGCGCTGCTTCAGCAAGCAACGCCACATCCTGATCGACCAGCCGCCAATTGATCTCGGGCCGCCGTCCATCTGATTTATTCGCGATCGCGCTGAAAGCACGCAGGGTTGAACCAGTGCCGGCACCGAGATCTACAATTGTTGCTGCGTTCTGCTGCTTGCGCGCGTCACTACCATCAGCCTCGGCAGAGTGCGCAGCCAACCACGCAAGCGCTTTCATCATTAGCGCAGCATCGCGCGCGCGATGATCGGCCGCCTCGCGCAAATTCAACCAATCAATACTGAAACCACTCATGCCCTGGCAACCTCTGTTAATACGTTTGCTACCACCGCCGCCGAGTCTGCCCAGCCGGGCAATTGTGCTGCGGCCTGTCGTGCGCCAGATTGAAGCTTGGTGCGCAACCCTTTATCAGTAATGATCGCCCGCAGCGCGGCAGCCAAGGCCTCGCTATCATCAGGCGGCACCAGTATACCGGCCGTCCCGGGCACCACATCTGGCACCGCACCGGCACGCGCCGCGACAATGGGTAAACCTGCGGCCAGCGCTTCGGCGAACACCATGCCATAACCTTCGAACCGGGAGGGCAAGACAAACACATCCGCTTGCGGATATTCAACAAGTGTACTGTCCACTGCCCCGGCAAAACAGATGCGCTCGCTCAGGCCAAGATTGGCAGTGCGGTTCTGTAACTCCGCGGCCCACGTTGAATCAAATTCGGCGCCGCCGACAAAGCGTGCCTGCCATGGCAAATCAACAAGCATCGACAAGGCCTCAATCAGTACGTCGTGACCCTTGCGCCGGGTCAGTGTTGCTACGGTTAACAAGCGCACCGGGTCACCATTGCATTCGGCAAAGGCCACCGCTTCGGTGCCGGGTAAAGCAACTGTTATACGGCCGGCTGGCACGGCAAACTGCTCAACAAGAATCTGTCGCGTGTGCTCACTGGTGACGATGGTGGCGCGAGCACAGGCCAGTGCCCGCCGCTCGGACTCAAACAAAGCCCGCTGCTCAGCTGCATCCAGACCACTCTCCAATGCCAGAGGGTGATGGCACAGTGCCACCAGTCGCAGTCGCGGTGCTTCGCGTTCGGCAATGGCCTCCATGACGCCAAACGCCAGTCCGTCGATAACCACTACCGCGTCATCCGGTAGCGCCGCCAGAGTCTGCGCCACCCTGCCTAGATTAACTTGACTCGGATGCGGCACAAGAGGCGGTAAGGACAGCGTTTCGATTGTCAGCCCACTGGCACGCAGCTCGGCAATCACCTGACGATCATAACGATAACCGCCGGTGGCAGTGTCCAGATCTCCGGGATAGGCAAAGTAGATTGTGGCGTCGGGCATGGGTTGTTTGATCCGGACCCGCTTCGCTGGCGGTGTTAAGTGGTGACCGTAAATTCAGGGGACTCCATCATGTCCAAACACGGCGCGAGTCGCAAGCCGGATGCCATTCTGCATGGCAGCAGCACAACGCATGTCGCCTGACTCGTGTTAACCTGTAAAGAGTAGACCAATCAGGTGATACAACAATTCGGGGAGAACTCAATGAGTGACAGCGACCAAAAAATTGCCATAGTGACCGGCGCCAACAGTGGTCTGGGTCTGGAAACCGCGCTCGAGCTGGCCGGAGATAGCTATAAGGTCGTTCTGGCCTGCCGTAGCGAAGCGAATGCCAAAGCCGCTATTGCCCAGATCAACAGGGCTGTCACTGATCCTGATGTGGATTTTATTCCCCTGAATCTGATCGATCGGGAGAGTATTCGCCAGTTCGCCGCGACCTTCAAAGAGCGCTACGGCTATCTGAATTTACTGATCAACAATGCCGGCGTCATGGGCCCGCCCTACACCATCACGGCCAACGATCTGGAATTGCAGTTCGATGCCAACCACATGGGGCATTTCTATCTGACATCCTTGCTTATCGAGCGCCTGGATCAGGACTACGAGACGCGCATTATTAATGTCTCCAGCCTGGCGGCGCGACGCCCTTATGCCGATATCTATTTTGATAATCTCAATTTTATCGGCAACTACGATGACGGCCCGAAACTCTATGGTATGTCCGGCATGGTCGCCTACAGCCAAAGCAAGATGGCCAATATTCTGTTTACCATGGAACTAAAAGACCGGTTGGCCGCAGCAGGCAAGAAGATCAAAGCCATTGTGGTACACCCGGGGGCATCGAACACGCAGCTGTCGCGCAATATGCCGTTATATTTGCGACTCATGGCACCCGTGCTGACCCGATTCATGAACATATCTACCCAGCAACAGGGCGCCGAGTCATTGATGTATGCGGCCTTCAGAAACGATGTCGAAGCGGGCGATTTTATCGGCCCTACCGGCCAGGACGAACGCACTGGTCAACCAGGGCGTGTACCATTGCCGGAGAAGGCCTCAGACAAAGCGCTATGTGAGAAATTGTGGGCGCTGTCTGAAGAGAAGCTGGGAATCACATTTACGATTGGGTAAAGCAAGTAAAGTATGAGCGCAGACAGACACATGAACGAGACAGCACGATGAGCTATTTGGCCAACAATTGTCGCCATCTGGTGCCTGGCTTTTTATTGATGGTCTTGCCGGGTTTGCTCATGGCCGCAGATCAGGGTCGCCTTGCCCAACTGGTCGGCAACGGCAGTGTGATGCTGCGTACACCCGATGGCGAAGAACTCGTCAGCATTAACCCGACTCTTTCTTTGACCCCCGCCTCCGTACTGAAACTGCCACTGGCGCAAGTTGCGCTTAGCGTATTGGGCGAAGATTTCCGTTTCGAGACGCATTTTTATCAGAACGATAATGGCGATCTGTTGGTCCGCGGTCTGGGCGATCCGTTTTTAGTGTCCGAAGAGATTGAATTGATTGCCGAACAATTGGCACAGCTGGGTATATCGGAAGTACGACGGCTGATAATGGATGACTCGGCGTTTGAGCCAGCCCCTGATCTGCCTATTGAAT
Source organism: uncultured Gammaproteobacteria bacterium (assembly GCA_913060975.1). Classification (GTDB taxonomy): domain Bacteria; phylum Pseudomonadota; class Gammaproteobacteria; order Pseudomonadales; family Pseudohongiellaceae; genus UBA9145. Next base: position 295,884 of record CAJXVC010000005.1, on the reverse strand, counting down.
CAGGGGCACTTGACCCGTATGCCGCGCGCAACAGTGCGCTGGCTGTTAATTTCAACACGGTAAATCTGGCCTGGGCGCCAAGTGGCGAGTTGCGCTCCGGCGAACCGCAAACGCCACTGACACCGATGGCGCGTGAGTTGGCCACGCAAGTCTCTGCCGGTACGCCACAACGCATTAACGTCGGCCAGAATCCGGAGACTGGCTTGCGCCAGGCGCAGCAGCTATTCAGTATTTTTCTGGAGAGTGCCGGTATTGCTGTTATCGACAACGAATTTTACCGGCAAGCGGTGAACGACAACTGGACGCTGGTCTATCCCCATCGCAGTTCCCGCTCACTACGAGATAATCTGGAAGGTCTCCTGCGCTACTCCAATAACTTTATTGCCAATCAGTTATTCTTAACCATCGGTGCGCAGGAGCACGGCTATCCGGCAACCGCCGTAACCGCCAGAGAGGTCTTGCAACAGACCCTGACATCGCTCTACGGTGCGGGCGTGGGTAGTGACCCGAGCAAACTGTTAATGATCGAAGGATCCGGTTTAGGCCGGTCGCAACGTACAACTGCGGCGACCATGATGGCTATACTGGATACGTTCTTGCCCTATGCCGATTTATTACCTGAACAAGATGACTCACTACGCAAAAGCGGTACGCTCACCGGGGTGTATAATTATGCTGGCTACATATCACGCACCGATGGCTTGTACCCGTTTGTTATATTGACCAGTCAGCCGGCCAATAACAGAGATACCATACTGCGCCTGTTGCAACGCGAGATTGCAGCACGCTAACAAGGCTCTAGCATTAGTGAAGCGAGTGCGCAGGACGATACGCAAAAGAGTTGCCGCAGAAACAGCGCAAGGCCACGCGCAACCTATTGAAGTGGACAGGAAATCACATGTTACGGTTTTTCAAAGTTGAGAACAGTGTCATCCGCAATCTTGACGCGGAGCCGGAAGACTATCCTGCAGTAATCAAAGACGCTGACTGGATCGATGCGCAAAGTCCGGACGATGACGAGCGCCGCTTGCTGGATAGCTTTGTCACCGATGAATTACCAGAGGCAGACGACATGGATGAGATCGAGGCCACGGCACGTTTCTTCGTGATTGGCCCGGAAGTCCATATCCACTCCCTGTTCCTGACCCAAGCCGAAGGCCGCCACCGCACCTCGTCGGTCGCCTGCATCATGCAACCTGGCCGCCTGCTCACCATTCGCGATGATGAGTTGGCCGACTTTCGTTTGCTGCGCATGCGTGCCCGCCGTGGCCAGGTGGAATGCCGGGACCCGTCCGAGCTGTTACTGACGCTATTGGACCAGAAGGTCGAGAATCTCGCCGACACAATCGAAGACCTGCACCACACGCTGGAAAAGGAAAGTCACACGGTATTGGAAGAACACGACTCGGAACTGAATCAGGCGATCGATACCCTGGCGGCACTGGAAGACAGTAGCGGCAAGATTCGTTTGTGTTTGATGGATACGCAACGGGCCGTCACGTTTTTGCAACGGCAATTGCGCGGCAAAGATGCAGCACAGGAGTTTTGCCGGGACATTCTGCGCGACATCGATACCCTGATGTCTCACACCACCTTTCTGTTCGAGAAGATCAACTTCCTGATGGATTCCACGCAGGGCTTTATCAACATCCGCCAGAATCAGACCATCAAGACGTTCTCTATCGCCGCGGTAGTGTTTCTGCCGCCGACACTGATTGCCAGCATCTACGGCATGAACTTCAATATCATGCCGGAGTTGAGCCAGCCTTACGGCTACCCGGTGGCGCTGTGTGCCATGCTCGGCTCGGCGGTTGCTCCGTATTTGTTCTTTAAATACAAAGGATGGTTGTAGAGAAAAAGAGAAAAAGGGGACAGATTTATTTTTGCCCTTGAAAACGGGCGAAAATAAATCTGTCCCCTTTTTCTAATTCGGCGAGGCCTTACCCGGCGAAGGCTTCTTGGATTTCTTCGCTTTCTTACGCTTCTTGGCCTTGTCGTTCATCTTGTCGCTCGCGCCGGCCTTCGTTTTAGTTTTTGATTTTGGCTTCTTGCGCAGCGGGCGATCACCGACATCCGCGTTACGGGACTTGGCTGCCTCGGCATCCAGATCACCAGTAAAATGCGTGATGTTGATTTTCTTCTTGGAGATCCAGGTATTTTTCAAATCCTTGAAAATCTCGGGCGGCATGCCAGTCGGCAGATCCACCGTACTGAAACTGTCAAAGATATTAATGCGGCCAATGTCTTTGGCATCCAGCCCAGCTTCGTTGGCGATGGCGCCGACGATGTTGCCCGGCATCACGAAATCATTGTGGCCGACTTCGATGCGAAAGCGTTCCATGCCCTTATCGGGTGGTGAAGACTTTTGTCGCGAGCGTGGTGCTTCACTGCGACGGCCGCGTTCCGGTTTGTCACGGCGGCCACGATCACCTCGCCCGCCCTTGTCTTCCTTCCAGGACTTGTCGATCTTTGGCGTCGGCTCGTTCTTCAATAACAACGACGAATCGCCCTGCGCAATCTTGGCCAGCGCCGCGGCAATTTCTTCGGCCGGCACATTGTGCTCCAGCTGATATTGCTCAATGAGTTGGCTGTACAGAGACAGATCGCCGCCGGCCAGTGTGTCTGTAATAGTCTGCTTGAATTCGGCGATGCGCTTGTTGTTAATCACTTCCGTTGACGGCAGCTGCATCATCTCGATCTTGGAACCGGTAGCGCGCTCGATGGCGAACAACATTCTTTTCTCGCGCGGTGCGACAAACAAGATGGCGTCACCCTTGCGGCCGGCGCGGCCAGTACGACCAATGCGGTGAATGTAAGCTTCTGTATCGTGGGGGATGTCATAGTTGATGACATGGCTGATGCGGTCCACGTCGAGACCGCGCGCGGCGACATCGGTAGCCACCAGAATATCCAGCGTGCCTTTCTTGAGTTTGTCGATCGTGCGCTCACGCTGCGCCTGGGCAATGTCACCATTGAGGGCCGTGGCGGCAAAACCGCGCGCCGACAATTTGTCTGCCAAATCTGTAGTCATTATACGAGTGCGCACGAACACGATGATGGCATCGAACGTCTCGGCTTCGAGAATGCGCGTCAGGGCATCCAGCTTGTGGGTGCCGCTTACCGGCCAGACCCGCTGGCGGATCAAATCGGTCGTCGCCTTCTTGGCGGTAATCGTCACTTGCTCGGGGTTGTTCAGGTGACTATTGGCAATGCGGCGCACTTCGGCCGGCATAGTCGCTGAGAATAGCGCAATCTGCCGTGTTGGCGGCGTCTGTTCCAGAATCCATTCCACATCGTCGATAAAGCCCATGCGCAGCATCTCGTCGGCTTCATCCAGCACCAGCGTCTTCAGCTTATTCAGCTTCAAGGTGCCCTTGCGCATGTGGTCCATCACCCGGCCCGGCGTACCCACCACCACGTGCACACCGCGCTTGAGCGCGCGGATCTGGCCACTGTAGTCCTGACCACCGTAGATTGGCAGGACATGAAAGCCCTTCATATTATTCGCGTAAGTCTGAAACGCCTCGGCGACCTGAATCGCCAGCTCCCGGGTCGGCGCCAACACCAGCACCTGCGGATCTTTCTGCGACATATCCAGTTGGGACAACACCGGCAGTGCAAACGCCGCCGTCTTGCCAGTACCCGTCTGGGCCTGACCCAACACATCCCGACCGGCTAACAACAACGGAATAGTCTGCGCCTGAATCGGTGATGGCGTTTCATAGCCGACGTCCTGCAAGGCTTTAATCAGGGGCGCAGCCAGTTGTAGCTGGTCAAACGTGGTTGCCGCTTCGGTAGTCATAGTTAGCTCGTGTGGTAAAAATCAATAAAAGATCGAGAATGTCGAAATAGTCGAGAGTATCGAAAGTGTCGAGAGTATCGAAAGTGTCGAGTTGGTCTGGATCGTGGTTAATCCGCTGAGGCGGTCCAAAGCGGGCGCGGAGTGTATCACGGTTTGGCCGGAAAAGATGGCGCGTTAGTAAAAGGGGACTGAACTATTTTGGTCTTGCCTTTTTGAGCGGAGATGATGACCAACTGCGCCGGGTGGCTTTGAATCAGGGTGCCTGGTTACTTTACTATGGCTTCACTGTCCCCTTTGCTGTAACTCGTTTGCTGCCCCCCTTTTTTTTAGCGGGTGCAGGCCCTATTCTGCTATTCCTGATAATAACAAAGAGATCACTATGCACACCTCGCACAATTTCCGGATCTTGACCCTGCTTCTTTCCGCGCTGCTCCTCAGCGCCTGCGGTGACTCCAGCACTAACACTAATAGCCAGTCTGCCACCACTGCGCCAGCAGCAGCCACTCCCGATACCACCGGCACCCAAAGCGGTAACAACATCTCTGGTGTCGTCTCAAGCCGCAACGGCGTCGAGGCGGGGGTGTGGGTAATCGCCGAAACCCGCGATCTTCCCACTCTCTACTCCAAAACCGTAGTCACCGACGACCAGGGCCGCTACATGCTGCCGGACCTGCCGCCAGCCAGTTACGAAGTGTTCGTGCGCGGTTACGGCCTCGTGGATTCCGCCCGCATCGAGGCCAGCCCGGGCCAGAGTCTTGATCTCACCGCCGAGATCGCCCCGGATGCGGCCACCGCCGCCGAATATTATCCGGCGGGGTATTGGTACTCGCTTCTGGAAATCCCCGAAGCCCATGAATTCCCCGGCACCGGACAAGATGGCAATGGCATCGGCATCGGCGTGCTCACCCAGGACGATTACATCCGCCGCGTCACCAATGGTGGCTGCGTGGTCTGCCACCAAATGGGCAACGCGGCAACCCGCACCATTCCCGACATGTTTGCCAACATGGAAACCAGTTTCGATATGTGGGATCGCCGCGTGCGCTCCGGTCAGGCTGGCGCCTTCATGACCCGCACACTGGCCGGCATGGGCGATCAACGCACGTTGGAAATGTATGCCGACTGGACCGACCGCATCGCCGCAGGCGAGCTTCCCCCCGCCCCGGAACGGCCACAGGGATTGGAACGTAACGTCGTCATCACGCAATGGGACTGGGCCGACCCCACCGCCTATTTGCATGACCTTGTCTCGACAGACCGCCGCGACCCAACCGTCAATGCCTATGGCAAGATCTTCGGCGCGCTGGAAAACAGCGCCGACTACCTGCCAGTGCTGGACCCGGCGACTCACAGCCTCGACCAGATTCCAGTGTTCCCCGAGGATGACAATTACAATCCCGAACCGGAAAGCGCCATGGCGTCGTCTCCCTTCTGGGGCGACGAATTGATCTGGGATGCTGAAACCACGGTGCACAATCCGATGATGGATGCCGAAGGTCGGGTATGGATTACCTCCCGCGCCCGCGACCCGGGCAATGTGCCGGCGTTCTGCCAGGAAGGCTCTGAGCACCCGTCCGCGCAGGCCTTTCCACTCGGCCGCTCCGGTCGACACCTGGGTGTGTATGATCCGAGTAATGACGAGTACACCCCCATCAACACCTGTTTTGGCACCCACCATTTGATGTTCGCCGAAGACGCCGACAACACGTTGTGGACCAGCGGTGGCGGCTCCGCAGTGGGCTGGCTCAACACCCGCGAATTTCTGGAAACCGGCGATGCCGAAGCTGCTCAGGGCTGGACGCCGTTCATTCTCGACACCAATGGCAATGGTCGCCGCGATGATTACGTGGCGCCCGATGCGGCGGTCGACCCGGCCAGAGACAAACGCATCAACTCCGGGCTCTATGCCGTCGCGCCGGCCGCGGATGGCTCGGTGTGGGGTTCCAACCTCGGCTATCCGGGTGCCATCGTGCGCATCGAGCCGGGCAGTGATCCCACCACCACGGCATTAACCGAGTATTACGAACTGCCTGTTGATGCGGACGGTAATGCCATCGAGGGCTTCTCGCCCCGGGGTATGGACATCGACCGCAATGGTATCGCCTGGGTCGCGCTGGCCAGCGGCCACATGGGCCGCTTCGACCGCAGTCAGTGCCGTGCCCCCCTCAACGGCCCCGAAGCCACAGGGCAACACTGCCCGGAAGGCTGGACCTTCTTCACCGAACCCCTGCCCCAGTTCAAGAACATTGAACAATCCGGCAGTTCCGAAGGCAGCTACTACACCTGGGTGGACCAATTCGACACCCTGGGTCTGGGCGACAACACGCCGATTAATACCGGCAATCAGTCCGGCAGCCTGCTGGTACTCAACGATGACGAATGGGTGCGCCTGACAGTGCCCTACCCGCTGGGTTTCTACACCAAGTGGCTGGATGGTCGTATTGATGACCCCGATGGCGGTTGGAAAGGCAGAGGCTTGTGGGCGACAATCTCGAGCCGCGCACCGTTCCATATGGAAACCGGCGCCGGCACCACCAGCAAGGTTTACCATTTTCAGATGCGACCTGACCCCTTGGCTGATTGATCTGGGCGTTAAGAGGTTGTAAGGAGCCGGGTAGATTTCAAGTCTATCCGGTTAGCAGTGAAGTATCGGAGTAGTGCGAGTGCGAATGTGAGTGAAACTGGCATTGCTGGCTTTCGGCTACTCCGACTTTTGTTGCTCTCACACTGTGAGTTTCGCCCAATCAATCAGAAGTCGCCAAACACCTCAAAACCCAGCGTCTCTGCATAGCGTGCTTCCCTGATAGCCTCTCTTTGCAGTTCGCCAAGCAATAAAAGATCAATATCACGTGCTATCTCATTGATAGCCTGTAGCTTTTGCTCAGGGCCAACCATTAACTGTAAAGTCGAGCCCCACAGCGCCAGCAGACGATTATTGATAAGCCTCACGTCATTGTCTTTCGCCCACTCAGAGCCAATGACAACACCCAGCTCTGTAAGTCGAGGCAGCAACGCCGACCGCTCTGAGACCGGTGTGCCCTGCATTAACTGCATCTCAACGTCCTGCCAGCCAGTGGGATAGAGCAGCGTGCCCTCATAAAAACCAATAACCCATTCCAGATACTCGTTTTGTGACTGCAGCTGCTGATTACGCGCATCGGCTTGATAGGCCTCTATAAAGAGCGCCTGAGGGGGAATATCCCGGGGCCAGTCGCTAACATTGGTCGTACTACAGGCGCCAAGGGTCAGGCAGAGCACCAGAATAGTAAGGCTGGGTTTTATCATCATGGAATTATACGGATCTGTTTCGTGACTTGAGTTTGATAGTTCTACCATCTGCCCATTAGCAGGGGCAACTCTGATTTTCGGGCCTACGGCCTGTTGCTTTGCTGCTGCGACTATCTGTAAACACAATACGCTCAGTACTCACAGTACCCACAATTGACCTCTGCGCCGTCTGCGTTCCTTTGTTACCATGCAACAAAGCAAGGGCCCTTAAAACAATGCCGGTGACAAACTCCAATTCCGGCAACTGCAGCGCCCCAAGGATAAAACATGGCCGAACATGAAAGCACTAATATCGCAGTATTCTGCGATTTCGAGAACATCGCCCTGGGCGTGGAAGATGCCAAGTACGCCAAGTTCGACATCGGCCTGGTGTTCAAGAAGCTACTGCTAAAAGGCAGCATCGTCATCAAGAAAGCCTATTGTGACTGGGATCGTTACAAGAGCTTCAAGCCCGCCATGCACGAAGCCGCCTTCGAGCTGATCGAGATCCCCCACCTGCGCCAGTCCGGCAAGAACTCCGCGGACATTCGCATGGTCGTGGACGCACTGGACCTTTGCTATACCAAACCCCACGTGGATACCTTCGTAATTCTCTCCGGCGACTCGGACTTCTCACCGCTGGTGAGCAAGCTGCGAGAAAACAACAAGATCGTCATCGGCGTAGGGGTCAAGTCTTCCACATCAGACTTGTTGATGGCCAACTGTGACGAATTCATATTCTATGACGATCTGGTGCGCAGCGAACCGAAACCCAAACCACGTCGTAAGCGTGGTGGTAGCAGCAACAAAACTTCGGCGAGCAAATCGATTGAGGACAAACGCCAAGAAGCGTTCGACCTGGTGCTGGAGACTTTCGAAGCATTGCAGTCCGAACGCAGCGGCGGCAGCGGCATCTGGGGTTCGATGATCAAGCAGGCGCTGAAACGCCGCAAGCCCGGTTTCAATGAATCCTACTACGGCTTTAAGTCATTCAGCGGCTTGCTGGAAGAAGCAGCTGAGGCGAAGTTGTTGAAGCTGCAATACGATGATAAATCGGGTGGCTATATTGTGTTGGATATTAAGAATGGTTGAGGTCCAAGTCGCTTTACTATTAACAATAAAGCGGACTCAAAATTGGTTTACTCGCCTTGGTACAGGAAGAGGCTTCCTGGCTGTCTTTACCGATCTAACATGCTGATATCTAGAGTTAATTATTGCTTTCCGGGGCTTATCAATTCTACTATACTGTAAAACATGTCTACTAAAACACTTTCTCAAAGCAATCGCTGGCTCAAACGTGAAGCCAAGTCCGGCAGCTATAGCTGCAGGAATATTGCATCAAATACGGCTGTAGAAACCGGTAATTCTGTGTCGGAAACGTCGTTGAAAATTTTTAAGCTTCGCTCTGAGAAGTCAGCAAAATCTCCCCAAAAATCTTCTTGATCAACTCGTAGTTACCAGCGTGGCCGTATTGAATGGCCGCGAAATATTCTTCTTTACGCTCACTCATCCAGGTGAAATCCAGCGGCGGGTAGCCTGCCTGCAGTGCCATGATTGTTGCGAGCACGCGTGATAAACGACCGTTTCCTTCTCGAAATGGATGAACAATGATGAACTCTACATGACACACCGCCATAGCTTCTACAAGCAGAGCTTCGTCCATGCCATTGCAAGGTGTATATCGTGAAAGATACGTTTCCTCATACTGCTGCATAAGTTTGCTTATAAGGTGTGCTGCTGCAAAGGTATAACCACCTTTGCTCATGTTAACTCTGCGATATTGCCCCGCCCACTCATAAATATTTTCCAACCAGTTCTTATGCCAACTACAAAGATCTTTCACAGTGAGCGCTTGATCTAGCTTGGTTGTCTCGTACAAGTGCTGCTGCATATCATCCAGATATGAAAGCTCTTGGTCGTCTATTTCTTCAACGGAAGTAATACCCAACTTGTTAGCAAGTACCAATCCATTTGAACCCGGTTCAAACTGGCCTTCAACACTGCTACTGGTGTCATAGCGATTAGACATAGATGATTTAATTCTAATCAGAAGCGTCAGAGAAAATTAAACAAGGCTTGTGTATCAAACATCAAGCTACTCCAGCCCCTTTGATTGTCCCTATAAACTCAGAAAACGAATCAACTCCGCACTAACAATATCCGGCACTTCCTCATGTGGGTTGTGGCCAACATTCGGAATCAAAAACACCTCACCATTGGGAAACTGTTGCGCTGTCTGCCGCGCCTCGTCGGCAAAGCTCGGGTAATCCTCTTCACCACCCATAACCAGTGTCGGCGTCTGAATGTGCTGCCGGTCGTTAACCACTGTGTCCATGCCGCGCATGTGGCCGGTGAGCTGATAAATGTAAGCGAAGCGAGGCCAGCCGGGGCTCATGCGATTACCGTAGCGGATGCGCATGTGCTCAATGTATTCCGGCTTCCATTGCACATAATTATTCTCGCCCCAGCGCAGCAGGCCCGCGTAGACCTCGTCCATGTCCGGGTTCACATCCGCCTCGCCGGTCAGTGGCTCAAAGCCACGGCCATAACGATTGTCAGTAAGCCCGACCTGATTCACCGTCACCAGATGCGTCACGCGCTCGGGATACAAAAAGGCTATACGCGTCACCATCTGCCCGCCGATGGAATGCCCCACCACCGCGGCTTGCTCAATGCCCAAATGGTCCATGAGCCGCACGGTGTTGGAGGCCCACAAGCTGATGCTATAGGGAATCTCGGGCTTGGAAGACTTGCCCCAACCCAGCCGGTCCTTGACGATCACCCGGTAACCCTCGGCCGCCAAAGCCTCGGCCACCGCCGCCCAGTACCAGCCGTAATACAGCCCGCCATGGTGCAGGATCACCGTGCGGCCATTGGCCGGCCCGGTGGGCGCGACGTCCATATAAGCGATGCGCACGTCCTTGTTGTAAATGCGAAAGTCCATGTAGTCCACTGGAAACGGGTAGTCGATCTCTTCCAGATTAATAGAGATGGGGCCCCAGTGCGCTGGCGGTGAGGACGGCGGGCCAGATTGCGCATTAGCAGAAACATTGAGCAACAGCGCCACAACACACGACAGGACGTACAGCAATTTAGCTATTCTGGAACGGTGATTTAAAGACATAAAGCCTCCATGGAAACACAGAAGAGTGGATGACCCGGTATTAAAATGCACAGGACCGGGATAAAAGCGCCCGCCTTGGGCAAGCTTGCTTGTGACGCCAAAGGTGTTGCAGTACCGTTTATTTCTTGGCGCTATTGATTCGTCTGCTGATGTGGCACTGCGGCTATTTGAGTGGCTGGCCGTTGTCGCAATGCGCCTTGAGCCAGAGCACACAGCATCCCCCGGTCAGGGAGATGCTGCTTATTCAATTGCGTTACTGCTGAATAGCTGGCCGTATTAACTGCGTCCTTGATAACCGGGCTATTGTTAAATGAGCACTTGTTAAATGGGCTTGTTAACTGAATCTTGTTAACGCGTCCTCATCAATGGCGGCCTGGTCAATTGACTCTTAACCTCGCCTTTAACTCGGTCTATTCGCCCTTACAGCAAGTCCCGCCCCAGGCGCCCACGGGGCACGCGGTAGCCGGCATCGAGCACATAGTCAGGGCCAATGGAATTCAGTGTTGGCGTACCGCTGCCACGCATGGTGATCAGCAGCTCGCGGTTAAGCAGGTCCAATACCCGCTCGACACCAGCCTGGCCGAAAGCGCCCAGCCCCCAGCAATAAGGGCGGCCAATACCTACGGCAGTCGCGCCCATGGCCAGCGCCTTGTAGATGTCGGTACCGCGACGGAAACCGCCGTCAACGACGATGGGAACGCGGCCGTTCACTGCCGCCGCCACCTCAGGCAGGATCTCAATAGTGGCGCGACCGGTTTCGGTAGCACGGCCACCGTGGTTGGAAATCCACACGCCGTCAGCGCCATGCTGTACGGCCAGCGCAGCATCTTCGGCCGTCTCCAACCCCTTGATGAGTACGTCCATATTGACGACTTCTTTCATGCGGCCGATCACGTCCCAGGTCAGGCTTGGGTCATTGATGCCCACGCCGTTCATGTTCAATCCGTCAAACATCGGTTTCGACTGCCCGGTATGGCAAGACGAGCAGACCCGGGTATCGGAGCGAGTCATCACCGACTGCGTCTCGGTATTGCGCCCGCCGGGCAGGTCAATCGTGAGCACCACCGCGGTGGCTCCGGCCCGCTCGGCGCGCTGGATCATGGCCACGGTATGGTCCCAGGAATCAGTAGGATAGAGCTGATACCAGATAGGGCCACCCCGCGCCTCAACCACCTCTTCAATAGGCGTGGAGGCCACCGTGGACAAGGTCATGTGATGGTCTTTGGCAGCCGCTGCCCGGGCCGTGCCCAGCTCCGCCTCAGGGTGGTAGGCGCCCTGACTGCCCACCGGGCAGATAAAGATAGGTGAACTGGCTTCGATACCGAGCATCCCGATCGACGTGTCGGTTTCGCTCACGTCCACGAGCCGGCGTGGTTTGATCTGATAGCGGTTAAACCCGGCGCGGTTGGCGCGCAAGGTCAGGTCGCTGTCCACACCGGTATTCAGATAGCCCAGATGAGCCGGCGGGATTCTCTCCCGGGCCACCGCCTCCATCTCAAACACATTGATTACGTCAGACGGGTCGGTCAGCCTCTCACCCAGCGTCATTTCCACTTCCTGCGCGAAGGCAGAATATTCGGTAAGCAAGGGGCTGGCGGCGAGAAATTTGAGAAAGTCGCGGCGATGCTGCATAGGGTACTCCTGAACTGCATTTGTTGTTATTAGGCTAAATCTACTGCATTGGGCGGGCGCTGCAAAGTCAGGACAGCCCTTGCATCACACTGATTGGCTGGCGGATGCGGCTAAACCCGTGGATGCCACCAAAAAGCAATCGAAATACCCACGCTCCAGCGCGTCTTCTATCGCTAATTCCCTCTATCCACTTTCATCCTCTAATTGTCCTCACCACTTTAACTACTCAAGCGGTTCGATGCGCAAAAGCGCGCCTTGCTCTTCATCAGTCAGCAAATACAACAAGCCATCCGGGCCTTGCCGCACATCGCGAACGCGCTGGCGCAGATCGGTCAGCAAGGATTCGCGGCGCAGCTCTTCATTCTCTTCGTTAAAGACAACGCGCTGCAGGTGGCCCGTGCCATTGATGCCGCCCTGGCGAAGTGAACCGACGAAAAGATTGCCCTGCCAGGCGGGAAATCTGTCGCCCGTGTAGACCGTCATACCCGAGGCTGCGATTGCCGGCAGCCACACCAGCAGCGGTGACTCCAAACCCTCGCGAGTCGGATACTCCGAAATTCTGTTGCCGGAATATTCGCGCCCAAAGCTCACATCTGGCCAACCGTAATTCCCGCCGCGCACAAGAATATTGACCTCGTCGCCACCGTTGGGTCCGTTCTCATGCTGCCACATCTCCCCAGTCACAGGATGCAGCATAAGGCCCAGCGTATTGCGGTGCCCAATCGAGTAAACCTCCGGCCGAGCGGCCCGATTCACAAACGGATTGTCCGCAGGAATCGATCCATCGTCTTCAATACGCAGTACTTTACCGCGCAGGCTCATCAGGTCTTGCGCAGTACTTTCAATATTGCCACCGGTGGACATATACAGCTTGCCATCACTGCCAAACGCGATGCGGCTGTTCAAACCCGAGTTGCCCTCATAGGCTTCGGTCACTATGAGATCACGAACATCATTGAGTGCACTGCCTTCGAGTCGACCTACGGCGAGGGCCGGTGCGCCCCAGCCGTTTTCCATGGGTTTGGTGTAGGTTAGATAAACCAGCCTATTGCTGGCGAATTCCGGATGTAAGGCAATGTCCTGTAAGCCGCCGTTTCCTTCGATTCTGATTTCGGGCAAACCTGTAATAGGCTGCGGGTCGAGTTCGCCATCACGGATGATGCGAAGGCGACCTGGGCGTTCGGTGAGGAGGAGGTTGCCATCTGGCGTGAAGGCCATGGCCCAAGGATTGGAGAGATTCGCGGCTACAACGCTGACGCGGATTCTGGGTTGTTCAGCGGTTTCGTATATCCAGGGGCCGTCGCTTAGTGGTGGAACGGGGACACTGACCGGTTGAGCTTGAGAATGGCTAGAAACTAGCAGGAAAATTAATGGGTACGCGAAAGCGGATAAAGATCGTATGGCGCGCATAAGAATACCCTGTCTTTTCTTATTATTTATGGAATCAGAATAAAGACTGCCGCTAGCTATGTCTATCAATGATGGTAGTTGGATGGCAGGTTCATTTACGACGAAAAAAAGGACTCTACACGTAAAAGCAATACAGCTTTCACTATGACGGCTTCGTGCTCTTATTCTAACTCAGCAGAATTTCATCTCTGTGCCATTCCAGGAAATGGCGTTGCCCTTCGGATAGCTTCCCAATATTACTCGGAGCTTTTTCACCAATAACGCCCATTCGTTTCAAGGCTTTGCGATCAGCCACATCAGCTAGCAGAATTGAACCATTGTTCTCAAAACTGATGAACCCTTTATCGAACAAGTGATCAATGGATGGCGTCAACATGAACCCGTTCTCAGGGTTCAATCGCTCTTCATTATCAGCGCTACGCCAAGGTTTGATGTGACTGGCAATCAAGTGCTCTGGTCTGTCAACGCCAGTAACGCGGCAACGGTTTTCGTGCGTCAATAGTGCCTCACGGAATTTTCCTTGCCCTCGGCGAGCTTTCACCAATGTTTGTTTTTCGGTCTCGGGTATATTTGTGGCTGACAAAATCTCTTTCTCAATAATGTTTTCCCAAGCATCTATATGAGAATCAATTGTGTCCACATGATCTGAGCGGTCAGCCACATACATCCCTCTCACTAAATCAACAGTTGAGGCATCAATCAATCGGGCAAGAGCCTGGGCTAGTGGCTTTTCGATCTCGAACAAGTAAGCTTGGTTTGCTTTTCCGGTGTCGTGTTGAATTGGTGATTTTATAGGAGGCAACGATCTACGCAGGGACTCAATATGGTCCATGGTACGGACAGGTGGTGCGAGCCTTCGATAGTTCACGTTTACTTTCCAACCTTCATCCGACCAATTAATACCTGCTCTTCCAAATTCCGCGGGCTTGGGGAATGAATAGCAATACGTTCGCGCCACACCGATAGCTATGATTGCTGCGTTTGCATAAGAGAAAACTATATCGCCCGGCTGAATATGCTTCATATAATCATATGAAAAATGCCGTCTGCCATCTTGCTGGCGTTTGGGAGACCACATATAGCCCTCACCAAGCTCATGGCGGTAAGTTTGCTTTTGATTAACCCACCAATAGTTCAAATTCTAAGCGCTCAACTTGCTTTCTCGTTACATATAAAGGACTTTAACGTAGAAGAATATCCTATACCCAAGTTTCACCATTGTGATCGATCGCATCCTTACAATAAAGTAATCTTGCTCATTTAGCGCATGTAACTGAATGGTTCAAATAATCATCTCAATCAGATTGTTCGACCTTTAGTGCCCATCTAAAGCTCAAAGGCAAAGAGATCATACAATATGCCATGTTAGACCACGCCAAATGTAAAAAGGCTAGAGTGGATTCTGAAGTGACTATTGACTCGCGAGAGGTAGGAAAACTCTAAGCTCAGCTGGGGCAGTCTACTTTGACAGGCCGGCTGGGAAGTGGTCTATGAGAGTGCTATTGATTGAATCTAAGGATTAGTGTTGCTCTATCACATATAGGCCTCTAATTATCTCGAATCCAATATCAGCGCTGCCAATCGTCCCACGATATTGATAACATGCATCCTACGGCTGTCAATCGCGCGTGTTTCCGCACATTTCTAAGAACAACAAAGGTCACATGAAACTCCTCAAAGAAAAATATAGAAAGTTGCGCCCAACCATCGACTATCTTGCGGACGAAGTAGTGTTGGCTCAGGCCTGGAAAAAGACTCATGAGTACATACGAACTCACAACTCATATGCGGACACACTTGCACTCGATATTTCTGCATTAGGGCTTGAAGAGAATGTTAAAGGATGGTCCAAAAGTATTCGAGAGGATAGTGAACTTCCTCGCCACTTAGAGCTCATCCCCGCCCCCAAATCAGAGCAGTGGATAATCGACAGAAAGCATGGCTGGATTCCCAAAGCCCAGATTGATAGTGATACTTGGCAAAAGCGGATAGCAAAGCCACCACTAAGACCATTGGCACATATCACGATGAGAGACCAAACATGGGCTTCTACATTGATGCTTTGTTTGGCAGATGCAGTTGAATCAGCACAGGGGAATTGTTCAGAAATTGATTTTCTTAAAGCCCAGAAGAATCGAGTTTACAGCTACGGTAATAGATTGCTCTGCAGCTGGGGAGAAGAGTCGAATGATGCTTGGTTTAGATGGGGAAATGCACAAACCTACCGTAAATTCTTTGAGGATTACCAAAACTTCCTGCAGCGCCCAATAGAAATAGGGCATAGATTAGACAACGAAAGCAATGATGACATTGAGATCTATATCGTAAATCTAGATCTCTCAAAATTCTACGATTGTATCGATCGTGAAATCCTAATTAGCCGGCTCGAAGCTATAGCCAATGATTATCATGAAACGTCAATTTGTAGCGACTTTTGGAAAGCTGCGAAGAAGATTGTAAGCTGGTCTTGGTCAACGGAATCATTGAAAAAAGCTGAACTCCTTAACTTAGAGATTGGGAGCGGCCTTCCTCAGGGATTGGTAGCATCTGGTTTCCTGGCGAATTCATATCTAACTCAATTTGACGCAGTTGTCGGTTCATATATTGACCAGGAAATAGCTGCGTCGAGTATAAAGCTTCATGATTACTGTAGATACGTCGATGATATTCGTCTAGTTGTTAGCGTAGATAAAACGCTCTCAAAATCCGGCTTAATCAACACCATTAATAATTGGTTCGATGATCTGTTGAGAAAATCAGGTGGAACCGAGCTCAGACTTAATGATAACAAATCTCAAATTATCAGCCTCAGTGACCTAGACAATAAGGGTAGTCTATCCGAGAGATTGACTATACTTCAAAGCGAGATTAGCGGACCGGCGGACAGGGATTCTCTGGATAGTACACTCGGAATACTTGAAGGCTTGCTGAATATTCAAGTCGACGAATTCCCTGAAATAGACGAAAGATCTGCGGATAAGGCTCTATTAGATTTGGCCTCATCCACGATTGATGTAAGAACCGATACACTTAAGCGATTTGCGGCGAATCGAATCGAGTCGATTGTCCGCAGCAAGAGGAAGATCGATACGGTTAACAATAGCTCATCGAGTGAAACATCTCCTCTAGACAATGAATGTGAACTTCTTGCAAAGAAGCTAATATCGGCTTGGATGCAAGACCCTTCTTTAGCGCTTCTTCTCAGAAAGGCTTTTGAAATATTTCCGTCCCCTACACTCGCTGAACCTGTATTGGAGTCAATTATTGGGCGAAGCAGTATATCCTCACCAGAACACTCTGACCCCGTAACTCAAGCGATGTTTGATTATCTCTTAGCTGATATATTCCGTAATGGTGTTGATTTCAGTGCCTATTTCCAGCTCAACGCTCTCCCGGCCACATCGAATCCAACTGGATTAAAGAATCTTCTAGCAAAGTACTCAAGGAAAGCCATCACCCCCGAAGAAGTTCCTGCTTTTGTTGAGAGACAAGCATTATTATTTCTAGCTATTGGGAACAAGGCTCTGAAGGATACTCCCAGGCGTGTGTCTATACATTCATCCCTTCATACAATCCTCACAGGAAATACACCAAATCCAAGTTATGAAATCACCGCACTGTATGAGGTTGCAAGCCAAATAACTGGCAATCATACGAAGTATGCGTCATTACTATTGGAGCATTTTAGTACTGCAAGCCCTGACCTCAAGCACCGAGTATTGGAAAGTTGTGCGAAACGAGGTGGGGCTTTCTGGAATTCACTGTGGCTTAAGTTAAAAAGTCGAACTGAATATGCAGATGTAACAGCCATCTTTAGTTGGACAAGGCCTCTGAGAAGTCAGTCGACATTTTCTGCCAGCCGCGCGCAAAAGCTATCGGCTCTGCTATATGCAAAAGCCAATCCATTCCAACACGAAGCCGCATTAATCAATCTTGGCCTCGCGTTAGTGAAAGCATGCATCGAAGAAAAATCAGTAATATCTTCATCACCCCGCGACATTTTTGTACAACAGATTGGAAGTGATAAAGAAGAATGGAGTGAGATCTGGCGTCCTGGGGTTCGGCTCTCATGCAGAATAACCCATATTGAAATACAGGACCCAAGATATAAAGTGCCTAATTGGATAAACGATGGATCTAGAGATCCACAGTGTATCTACTGGATAGGTACAATTTTACGATCAGCTATTCTTGGAAGTTTGGACTTTACTGGGAATCTTTGGAAAGTTGGCAAGGTTAAAGGATATAAAGGACTGAGGACAAACTGGTATAAAAGACGAATGGGTATGATGCATGCCCCTGAATCCCTAGTAGGAGAATTTAGTACAACATCAAAGTGGGCTTCTGAATTATTGATGAAATGCTTGCAGTGGCCCGGATTTGAATCCACTTTCATTGACAACGCCGAAATATCCTTCATTGAAGACTTAGATTCATTAGAAGACATATTGACTCATCGAATTAATGAATTAGAGAAAGCGTATTGTTTTGCTACCGATATACCGTCATTAGTGACTGCGGTGAAAAGGCCACAATACGAAGGTGGAGAAAAGTTCAGATTAGTCTCTGTTCAGCATTTGCTCCCACGCACTTCAGACTTCGGGCCCTCCGATCCCACTATGGATAACCCATCCACAAAGGTGCGAAACCGGGATCATATTTCGCGCATCTGCGCACTTACATATAAAACCCTGTGTACCAAACTCGAGGCAGACAAAGATTTAGACAGACCAGCCGCAGATCTAATAATATTTCCGGAGGTTGGGGTCCATATTAGCGACCAAGATCTACTAAAAAGACTCGCCGAGAAGACTAGATCAATTGTCTTCGCCGGCATGATTTTTGTTGAGCATAACAATGAAATAGTCAATTTGGCCCGTTGGTTTATACCCGATTACACAGATACCGGTCGCCAGTGGATTATAAGAGATCAAGGAAAAGCCTTTCTTACAAATATAGAAAAGAAATATGGAGTTTCTCCATACAGACCTTGTCAACATATAATTGAAGTACAAAGTAAATCTTGGGAAAAAGTTTCTATTACTGGCTCTATATGCTACGACGCAACCGATCTACGATTAGCAAGTGATCTAAAGGACAAAACTGATCTTTTTGTGATCGTTGCCCACAATAAAGACGTCGGCACATTTGACACAATGGCCTCCGCCCTTCACTACCATATGTACCAGCATGTAGCGCTAGTGAACAAAGCCGAGTTTGGCGGATCTACAATGCAGGCTCCTTTTTCCGAACGTCACCATAGACTAATCTCACATGCGCACGGCATGGACCAGATATCTATAAACATTGCAGATTTAGATCTACAGCTCGACAAATTTGACCGACCTGAATCCAAATCTGGCGTTCATAAACACATCAAAACGCCTCCAGCCGGTTAATATCAGACCACAATGGCAACCCTTGCGATTACGGACTAGTGGCTCTAAGCCACTTTCATCACGAGCTTTCCCAAGTAGTCGTCATCTTCATCACTGAATAAAATATTCCAACTCTCCATCAATTCACGAGTCACCGGATTACCTTGTTCATCCTTCCATTGACTCGCTAACTGTGCGGAATGAGTTTCAGAAATTAAGAATGCATGCAACTCGATACCCGTTACCTCATTACTGTTGCCACGCAAATCAGCTTCAATGTCCTTGATAGCTTTGTAAAACTGCACTTTGGGGTCGCTGGGCTTGTGGTTACGCAAGCCTTTAGGGTCAACGAAAATAATCTTCTGTTGACTATCCTTTACTAGCCAGAGAATGAAATCCGGGTAAAATCCCCCATCCAGAAACACTCCAACAGCGCCCTGCCCGGTCTGATTTCGCAACAGATACACCTCGAATCCTTCAAACACTCCATTCGTCACTGCCTTGTGCACATCTTTGACGAAACTTCCTTCCCCGCTATTGAGAGCCACCGGAGAGACCTGAAATTCCAGGCCTTGCGTAGCAGCCAAGAGAGGCTGGTAAAAGTGACGCTCGCACCAGATAAACTCTAGGCCTTCACGAATCTGACCATCCCAAGCCTTTATGTCATTCTCAGCTATCTTTTCTCTCAAAGAATTCAATTGCTTGATTAGTGATTCGTGACGAACGCGATCCAATGTGATTGCGTAGCTACCATCTGGCGTACTTTCACTCACACCTGGCAGGTATTGAGTGTTTTCGGTAATGGGGCGGTATTCCAGTTTATCACCTTCCCATTGCTTACGGCGCAAGCCGTAGAACATCTCACAGTATTTGCGTAGTAGGGCTATGGCCATATCGTGCCAGAGATCTACACGCTCTAGCTGGCCTGGCGCCATGGCTTCATCTGGCGCGTAAAGTCGGTACCAGCCTGTGTCTTGTAGTAGGTCATCCACCACATCTTGAGTGATGGTTAGGTTTGACCAACGTTTATCGTATTTGAAGGCAAGTAGCTCAAAGTAGAGTTTACGGCTGTCCAGCAAGGCAAGATGGACGCTTTTTAGCCACTGCTGCTTGGCACCAACAGTGCGGGTGCCTTGCTTATCAGTAGCGAAAGCGCCTACTTGGGGATAAAAATCCAGATGGATTCGGGGTGGACTACAGAAATAGTCAGTTTCCGATGTAGTTAATGCCGTCGGGGCTTTCAACACCACCTGTTCTGCCAATTCCATAAAGGCGCTACCGGAACCACCAATAGCTTTGTTGGCTACAGAGTTCTTTACCCGAATGACATTCAAATTGTTGGGCAGCTTGCTCATAGGGTTGAGCGGAAGAATAAACTCTTCGAGGCCCTCGTTGACGGGGATATCCTCGTCTTCCAGTTCTTTTCTGAATTGAGCGATATAGTCGGCTTTGACACCAAAGATATTCAAGGTTTCCAACAGTCCGATATGACGAGGCCTCTCGATACCAACAGTTTTCAACTGAGTGCTCAACTCAGCTGATCGTTTTAGCGTCGTGTTCCAACCTTGCAGGCGCACACCGCGTCCAAATAACTGAATAATCTGGGCGCCTTCGTTCTTACCTACATTGAGCAAGGTCATATTGGAAACGCGCCAACTACTCCAACCCTCCGTAAATTTCTTGGCACCTAACAGTAAATTTACATCCGAGTCTTCTCGGTTAATGCCACGAAATAGGGATTCGCTAAACCGTGCATCCTGCACCAGCAGGTCATGCTTATCGCAAAGCTTTACCAACTTGGCGTCGTCACCAACATTGATCACACCAAAAGGCCTATCTGAGGTGCCGCCCCGTAGCGCTATCTCACCGGCTATTCCGGTAATGTTTTCAATATGCAGGCGACCCCCGCTGCAGTGAAAAACTCTTTCAACCAGATCGAGATAGAGCCGTTCAGAGCTTTCCCCCAGCTCATTGAGATAATTAAACCGCCCATGTAATCTGTCTACTCCACCTTTTGCTTCCATGCCCTTATTGAGCAGAATGTCTATGGCCTTGACGGTGTCCGGTTGCTTACTTAGCACCTGATCGAGAAATTGCAGCACTTGCACCATGTCATTGGCTTCTTTGCTATCGAAGCCTTTGGTGACCTTGGATGTTACAAATACCCACAAGGGCGTTTGCAGATTGAAGGGGGCGAATGCTTTCGAGTGTTCGGCAAAGAGGCGAAGTTGTTGGTAGAAACTAAGCAAGGACGCCACCTGATAGCGGAATCGGTCATCCTCGCTGGAGGCCTCTATATTGAGAATCTGCGATTGCTTGCCGTAGCCGTCGCTGTAAAAGTGACGATAGGAATAGTCGAATAGTATGGCCTTTGTGTACGTCTGACGCAGGTTATCGAATTTGATACTGGACTGAGCGAAGGTGGCCGAATACTCAAAGGAAAATCCCAGCGCACAAAGTTTCTGGCGGTACTCGTACCAACTGCCACCGCCGCTCGCAGTGCCCCGATGGCCTTCATCCACTAGTAACAGGTTGCGCGAACCGAAGGAGTCCACAGCGACTGTTTTTTGCTTTTCGCTGTCGCGTAATTTGTTGATATCGATAACAATGACATCCTGCGCGAACAGATCGCCGCCCTTGGCGGAAAATTCGCTGGCGCGGATTCCTGATTTTTCCAGATCTATCAGGTGCTGATGGGTTAAACCTTCATTGGGGGTTAGCAGAATAATTTTGTTGATATCGCCGGCTTTACCGTAGCGCTGCAGGTAGTAGCGATACTGCAGGATATTCGCGTGCATGATTAGCGTTTTGCCGGAGCCAGTCGCACTCCAATAAGCCACCATGTTCAATTGCGGCCATATATCGTCTTCAGAGTTCAGCGACTCCAGCGGCTTGTGATTAAAGTCCTGATCCACAACCCAATGGTTGTTCCATCGCTCGATTTGCTGATTGATGCCCGCTAACATTTCCTCCGGCCTGGTAAACAGATAATCCAGGTAGATCTCTGTGAACAGTAGCATCAAGTACTGGAAATACTTCCATTCGATGGCTTCTTCATTGGCGCTCAATCGCGCCGTATTAATGGTTTCAGTCAGCGCCTTGATATGTCGGTCGTACTCCAGCAATTGTTCATCACTTATTAGAGTATCGCTAGTCAGGTTCTCTCGAATGCGCTGTATCAGTAAGTGTTCACCCTCAGCATTGCGGCCACTGGTTTCACCGATCAACTGGAAACGGTCGCGAAAGGCCTCGAGTGTTGGTGCCTCTCGTTTGCCGACGTCATAGTTGCCATTCAAGGAATCGAAGCCGAATAGTGAGAATAACCACTGATTGAGCACCAGATGGTGGCGAAACTGCAAAGCCTTTTTTGACGTTCTCTTTGACGCTCTCTTTGCAGGTTTACTGGATGCTTTTCGAGCTACCATGACGGCTTATACTCCCTGCTCGGTGTCAGCAAACATCAATCGGTGAAAAGCTTCTTCAATGAGTTGGATGCGTGCCTGCTCCATGGGCTCGCCCTTGCGGTCACGGGGAATGGCAATATTGTGGTCGCCATTGACATAGAGCACATCCACCTCATCATCCTGGCTTTCGGTCAACCGAATACGAAGCTTCTCGATGAGCACGGCATCCAGCACCGCGTTATCCAGCTTGATGCCCTCTTCTATTCCTTCAATTACACTGGGCAGATTACGCCATACTACTAATACATGCTGGCCGACTCGGTTCGTGCCATACACAGTTCGGAACCACCATTTGCCAGATTCGTTCTTTTTCACCTTTGCCTGCCAACGACCGTATTCGCCCTGGCTCAGCTCAGCATCAAAATGAATAGGTGCCGCTATATACTCGACTGTCAGCCCCAATAGGTAATTAAAAGTCTCAAGCAGATCCACATTGATCGGGCGGGTTTCATCTCCGCCGGCAGTGCGCACATTGAGCTTGTAATGGGTTGGGTCAACAAACTGCGTAGTACTTAATAGTGATTGAGAGTCGCGAGTTTCGACTTCAAGCATATAATCCATAATATAAGCTTGTCGTGCATTTGATACTCCAGACTCACCAGGCTCATCTAATAACTGCTGTTGGCCAGCTTTACGACTAAGCACTATGTTAGCAAGCGCATCTTCATAACTTTCTAGCCGAATATACTTAAAAAACTGAGACATCCCTGTTTCCAGGGCTTTAGGAGCCCCATTTATCCAGCTTTCGCTGTAGGACGCTTTTTGTATACGGGGCTTCAACACACTATCAAAGTATGCGCCCATCTCAGCAATTACATATTTTCTGTTTCCACCATACTTCCTATTTATATTTAGTGTGGCATGAGCAGTCGTTCCTGATCCCCCAAAATAATCAAGAATTGTCGCGTTATCATATCCGAATGACTGAGCCCATATGCCTTTCTCTATGGTTTTTATAGACTTTGGGTAATCAAAAATACCCCCAAGTCCCATGGCATCGAGCACGGCTGTACCCTGAGTCCCTGCATTGAATTCGGGCGAAGTCCAGTTACTGAATAACGTTTCCCTGCGGCTCTGGTGCTGAATAACTTGATACACCGTACCAGCCTGACTTACGACTAACTCACCACTTTCCGCACGCTTTCTACCTGTTTTATACGATGATCTCCAAACCCGCTCTTCTCCCCGGCTGTTAAT
This sequence comes from uncultured Gammaproteobacteria bacterium, assembly GCA_913060975.1. Taxonomy (GTDB): domain Bacteria; phylum Pseudomonadota; class Gammaproteobacteria; order Pseudomonadales; family Pseudohongiellaceae; genus UBA9145. The sequence continues at coordinate 272,610 of CAJXVC010000005.1, read as the reverse complement.
TGGGTAAATTCGACTATAGCCTTCTTCGGTTTTTCCAGTAGGGTAGCTTTCCCCTAAGGGAATAGGATCTTCTGCTCCAATTACTTTATTTTTGTCTTCGTCGAATAAAAGAGCGTAAAAGCTATTCCAGCGATACTCCCTCCAATTATTTTCGCCTCTACCACTCCGCATAAAGTTTCGCTCCTCTATGCCATCTTCTAAAGGCTCACCTTTGAAAATAGGTAATCCATCGTCACTCATTAGAATATAGTATTCATGGGTCCGAGATAACCTACCACCAGATCCTTGCGGATGATGATTTACCACGATCGTAGATCGATCTAGTTCTGGGAAAGAGCTGTCTAGTAACTGAGCAAGGTTAACAAACTCATAGTCATCAATAGCCACACCAAAAGAGAAGTCTTCTGAGAAAAGACTCCTTACAGTCGGAAGAGTATTTGCCAATAAGGAAAGCCAACTCGAATGCTCAAAGTTATTTTTATATGCAATCTTTGAGTATTCGGTGTTGTAAGGTGGATCAATATAAACGACATCTATACTGCTTTTAAATTTTTCCCTAATAAGAGATAGAGCCTGGAAATTTTCAGAGTTAATTAGAAGCCCATCACATTCCTTTTCCAGGGCTTCAATTCCTGATATCAATCTTAGCTTAAAAGCCTCATCGAAATGCCTGGTATCTAACACCAAGTATTTGTATTCAGGTTTGGACACCACATCTTTCAAGTTCAGTGATTTTAAATCTTTATCGAGCTGTACAAGGTCAATCCGATAAAGCGACTTCCACTCCTCTAATTGATGCTCGCTGCCGAAGACATCGGTTAACAATTCAGATTGATTTTCCAACCGATCCAGAGTGATGCAGTAGTTGGTTTCGGTAACAAATTTCTTTTTCAACCACAGCTTTTTTTGAAAATTCTCCAGCTGGGCTAGAAAGTTGATTATTTTTCCTCCTATGGAGCGAATTACCTCAATCTTACTTAGCAATGGCCCCAATCGCGCGGAATCATTTTTCAGAGAGGCAATATCCGCCCAGTCCAGCAGCTCATTCTTGATATAAAAATCCAGCTCTCTGGTTAGGAATCCGCCCAGGTCCTTGTGTATAAAATAGTCAAAGGTATTCTTTTTGGTGTAGTTATTAAGCTGACCGTTGAGCATGGAATAGTCAGCCAGTTCTCCGTCGGCCTTACGGTAGGGCTTCCCAAGAGCGGCTTTCCAAGGCTCCGGGAGTGCCGAATGCTCACCCAATAAACGTTCTACAGCGATAGCGCGAAGGGCATCCTGACTGGGTGGTTTTTTGCCTGCGGTTTCGGTGGCTTTGGCTTTTTCAGTGTCTGTCCAGTCTGCCTCTGTTGCTGCTCGAAAGAAGAAGCGACATTGCAATTCAGGGTAAACTTCACCTTCATTACCGGGCTCACCATCTATTACTACAAAAGGTTGTTCGCTATCCAACACAAACACTCGCTTGCTATCGGCGGACTCTTTGTTGTTGTCTTTGGCGCCCGCCTCGGCGTCTACCAGCTTGAAATGAACGCGCATGGGATCTTCGCCAGTACCTGCATTTGGATTTAGACGAAAGCTGTAATCGCGTAGGTTTTCGCTGCTTTTGATGTAGTACTGGTCTTTGTTTGCCCAGTGCAGCACTACCTCTTCACCCTGGTAGGGAATGGCATAGGTGCCGTCTTTGTAGACACGGTGAGAAAGGAAATCGCCTTCGCTATAATAGCGACTGAAAAAAGTGACTAAGGCATCGTAGACCTCACCCTCTTCCCGAGCCAGGTCGAATCCACCTTTTAGTTGGCCTTCCAATTCTTTTACCTTTGGGGATTCGTCGGCATTAAAGCCAGCGTCCTCGGCAGCCTTGCGTGCTTTTTCCAGTTCGGCTTGCAGTTGGCTTTGGTCCTGACTGGCAAATTCACTGAAAGCCTTTTGCGTAATATCAGGCAGGTCTTGCTCTATGAATCGATTAATGTCGTCTTTGCGAGCATGCATGATGCGATAGAGGCCAAAATCCAGTTCCGGCTTATTGAGCTGGAACATCTCGCGCAGCAGGTCGGCAAATTTTTCCCGGCGCTGCTTGGCCTTCAGTTGTTGAGTCGGGTTACTCATGGATTTTCCTGTTGTGACTGATTCGTTTGGTCAGGGTAAAGATCAAAAGTATTGGTATCCTGGGTCAAAAGTCGTAGCAGCTTGGGGTGGACAAAAAACTTGTCACGCCCCATCTGCTGCTCCTGTAATACGCCTAGGTTGTGCAGCTCTTTGAGGTACACCGAGGCAGTCTGGCGCTTGGCGATACCAGCGTCCACTAGATTGGCAATGCGGCAGTAAGGTTGGGTAAAGGTCAGCTCTACCAGTTCGCGACTATAGATGGCTGGCAGATTATTTCTCACATAGTCGATGGTATGTTCCTGCAGTTGGCGAATGGCCATGATTTTTTTGCGTGTCCAGTGGGCGGTGCTTTGCACCGCTTCTAGCATGTAGAGGACCCAGGCTTCCCAGGTCTGGTTTTCGGTCACTTCCCGCAGCAGCCGATAATAGTCGGCTTTGTGCTGAATTATGTATTGGCTAAGGTAAAGCACCGGGATGCTGAGCAATTGCTGTTCAAGCAAGTAGAGCAAGTTGATTATGCGACCGGTGCGGCCGTTGCCATCGGTAAAAGGATGAATGGCTTCAAATTGATAGTGGGCCACGGCCATGCGGATAAGAGGGTCGATTTCCTCAGCGTGATGCAGAAAGTTCTCCCAGTTGGCCAGCTTGTCCCGCAACAAGGCTTCTCCTTCGGGTGGAGTGTAGATGACTTCTCCAGTGGCTGGATTGCTCAACTTGGTACCTGGCACCCGGCGAATATCCATGGCTGTGCCTTTGATGGTGGCGCAGATGGTCACGGCTGTATTGGTGCTGAGTGGGCGATCGCTCAGGGATTCAAAACCCTGCCACAGGGCAGCGCGATAGCGCAGTGCTTCTTTGGTTGCTGGGTCGGCTCGATTCTCGTTGGTTTGAGCGTACTCGAACAGCTTGTCGGTAGTAGTAACGATATTCTCGATTTCCGAGCTGTCCTTGGCTTCCAATAGCGGAATGGTATTGATCAGCATGGCCTGATTGGGGATCAGCTCCCCTGCCTGCTTGAGTTCAGCCAGGGCAGTGCGAGCTTCGATACAGGCCTTGAGACAGGCTTTGGTTTCCAGCTCCGCGGTGGGCGGCAGTGGAGGCAAGTCGTTATAGGGCCTGTTGGCGTCAAATGGTGGCATTGTGGGTCCTGCCCGGTGATCTCAGGTATCTATTGTTGATCTTGTTGCTGATCTCGTTGTTGTCCCGCCGCCTAGCGTCGCAAAAGCGCTACAAGACGCGATTCAATGCCCATCTTCTCATAAATATGTCGATTAAATCATTATTTGTCGACATATTTTTAAGATATGTCGATGGGATCGACTGAAATGACGAATATGTTGATAAATCTTTAATTAATCGACATGTTAGATCAGCGTCCAGCGCACCCTGAAGAGATGGTGAGTACTGCTGCGCTGGTGCATTTGCTGCTCCAGAGCGTCGATCAGACGATCTCGCTGCTCTTCTATCTGATCTTCTACATCGAATATCTCCTGACGCTGGCGCCTTTGCAGTTTGCTCAGCCGGTTCAGCTCTTCCTCGGCGAGCTTCTGTTCTTCAATTGTTTCTGCTGTGCGTGAACGACGTTTGGCTTCTTTAAGTTTGGCCTTGGTGTCGTCCAACTGCTGCTCGGCACTGAGAATTTGATCGTCCGCCCAGGCTTCCAGTTTGCTGCGTTCACGTTGAAAGTATTCGTTGTTCTCATCAAGCACGCGGCTGAGGGTGGCATCCAGTTGGCGCTTAACCGTAGCGTTGAGCTTTTCATCAAACGCCGCAGGGAGAGTTGGAGCGGTGCTCGGAGCAGTCTTTGCAGCCAACCGGAACATTAACTCGCATAACTCCTGGTCGATTAAGGACTGTCCATCTGTGAGAGCGGTGAATACCAGATGCTCTTCGCGCTGAAAGCTTTGCAGCTCGAGCAAATTCAGCTCCAACCAACCTGATCGGCCAGGCAGATTTTCCAATGCGGAGAATTTCGCTTCATGACCCGTAAGGTCAAATTCCAGCTCCACTATCGGCGTCTCCAGCCGACGACCAGTATCGAGCACATACTCACCCAAGGGGTGGCTCAAGCGATAAAGGTGGGTATGTTCGGCAGGCTTTTCTCCCTTACGAATTAGCTCGTACGTACCAGCCGGGACACTGCTAACAGGACTTTGGATTAATTCGAATCGCAAATGTGCATCGTCAAATTCGGCAAAACGACCTAACTGATGGCGAGTAAGCTGCCAAAATAAGCGGCTGACACGATCCAACTGCTGCTCCGCTCTTTCACGCTGGATTCTGAGTAAATCATGGATTTGTGCATCAAAGTGCTCCAGCAGTTTCTCGTGTGTTTCTTGCATGCGCTGGTTGATGCTCTGTTCCAGCTCCGTTTGCAATTCATCAAATGCCTTGGCTATTTCTTCCTGAGTACGACAACTATTGTAAATGGCGGCAATGCGCTTCTCAAAATCCATGCCGGATTCGATTCGCCCCAGCACTTCATCCGAGGCACCGAACAAGCCATCGAACAAATGGAATTTTTCGCTGAGTAATTCCAGCACACGCCGGTCGGCATCGTTTTTCTGATTTAGGAAGTTGATAACGACAACGTCGAACTGCTGACCATAACGGTGACAACGTCCGATGCGCTGCTCAATTCGTTGCGGGTTCCAAGGTAAATCATAATTGATCACCAAACTGCAAAACTGCAGATTGACGCCCTCAGCAGCCGCTTCCGTAGCAATCAGTATTTCTGATTCTTCTTTGAAGTGATCGATCAAGGCCGTGCGGCGATCGACGGCGGGGCTCCCGGTGACTTGATCGGAACCTTCATTGCGAGCCAGCCATCGTTTGTAAATACTATTGGTGACAGAGGAATTATTGGTACCGCTGAAAGTAGCGACTTTGCCCAGATAGCCGTGTCGTTCAAGAAATTGAAGTAAATATTCCTGGGTACGCCGGCTTTCCGTAAAAATAACCGCTTTACGTTCTGCTCCCATTTGCGTCATATGACCAAAGCCCTGTTCAAGGGCCGTAAGGAGGGATTTGGATTTCGCATCTTCGGTAATGCGACGGGCAAGCTCCAGGTATTGTTCCAGCTCAGCGATTTCTGCTTTTAGACGATCAAGCTGAACCGGTTCAGCGTCTTCCTGCTCAGAGTTCTCGGCCGCCTGATAATCATTTGGATCCTCGGCAGCCTCATCCATGATTTCATCTTCAATATCTTCCAAGCCGATCAACTTCTCGAGCCAGTTGTCATCATCGTCCTGCTCTTCCTCTAAGCGTTTGAGGCGGCTGATAAAAGTCTCCAGCGTATTGATGATCGCACTGGTGGATGATGCCAGTAATTTTCTGACTACCAGCGTTACGAGATGCTTTTGTTGCTGCGGAACGCCATAGGTATTCTCGCGCTGTAAATAAGCCGACACCAAGTGATAAAGGCGCTGCTCATCGTCAGAAGGAGCGAAGGGTACAGTCAGGGCTTTACGCTCGGTATAACGAATATATTCCAATACCTGGTTACGCAAGGTGCGCTTGGTGAATTCCTTCAACCGCTCTTTCAAACCAAGCAGATCTTCACCACCGCGCAAATACTGACGACGGAAACTCAGGGCATCACCGAACAACTGGCTATCGATAATGGTTGAAAGGCCATAGAGCTCCATCAAAGAGTTCTGCAATGGCGTTGCTGTTAACAAGAGTTTCTTACAGGCGCCGAAAGCCTTCTTGATAGCCTGCCCCGTGCGATGACTTTCTCGGTGTGCATTGCGCAACTTGTGCGCCTCGTCGAATACAACCAAGTCCCAAGGAGTGACCCTCAACTTGTCGACCATACGCGCGGCAAAGTTATAGGAAATGACATGAACGGCCGGCTGACTAAAAGGGTCGGAAACACCTTGCTTGCGCAATTCCTTATAAGTACGCGCATCCAGCACCTGAGTCGGAAGGTGGAATTTGTCAGCCAGCTCATTTGACCACTGTTTACGTAGCGCAGCTGGACACACTACAATCAAGCGACGTCTTCTTTCTGCCCAATATTGCGCCAACACCAAAGCGGCTTCTATGGTTTTCCCCAATCCCACTTCGTCAGCGAGGATGACGCCTTTCACCAAAGGGTTTTGTAGCGCAAACAAAGCAGCGTCGATCTGGTGTGGATTGAGGTCAACCGAGGCATCGAACAGGGATTGGGTAATTCTGTCGACGTCGCCGCCGCGGCGCTGGCGAGTTAGCTCGTAAGCGAAGTATTTAGCGTGGTAGTCGGTGATAATTGCCACAGAAAATCCTGCTGAATTTAAATACAAAATGGCCGAAGCTTCTTAAAAATGGCTCCAGAGCTTACATGCTACTGATCAAGCTCTTCTGCTATTAAATTTAAATAGCTGCTCTCCAACCTCTCCACCGCCCTAACAAACCCCATCGGATCCACAAACGTCTCCGGATCATAAGCCTGCCCCGGCGTGTACTTGTCATGCATGTCGTACTGACTGGCATGAGCAGCCACCCACACGTCCACATCCATCTGCTTTTGTTTGTTGTAGGTTGTCGCGAAGTCTACTGCCACGTTGTCATAAGTTGGGTCCACGACCAATCGCTTGCCGCCGTTGACGGTGCCCATGTTGGCGATGACTACGTCGTAGTCTCTGCCGCCTTCGTTCCATTCGAATGAATAGCTGGAGCTGCCTTCGGTGTGGCCGGGGTGTTCGTGGACGGTGATGCGCAGGTCGCCCAGGGTGATGACTTCGTCCTGACGGATGATGCGGTCGACCTCAACAGGATCGAATGTTTCTCTACCGCCGAAGTGGGCGTCAGAGAAGCCGCCGTCTTCAAGTACTCGTGCGTCTTCCGGCGTGGCCCACACTTCGGCGCCGGTGAGTTGTTTGATCTCGGCCATCGCCGCAGTGTGGTCCCAGTGGGCCTGCATGGTGAGCAGGATTTTGATGTCGTTGAAATCAAAGCCCAGCGATTCAATGTTAGACCGGATGTGATCGGTGGAGTCGGCCAGGCCGGTGTTGATGAGGATGTGGCCTTCGTCGCTGGTGATCAGGAACACGCTCAGGTCCAGCATGCCGACGCCATAAAGCGGGCCGATGACGCGGAAGGCCGGGAACGGTGTGACCCAGCCTTCGGGTGGGTTGGACTGGGCGCTGGTTGTTGGCATGTAGGCCAGCGCCAGAGTGGCGAGGCTGACGAGACTGAATGCGCGCAGTTTGCTGCGCAGGCGTGACAGGAAAGCGATTCGGGAGTTCATGGTGGCGTCCTCTTCTTCTTTCTATATATGTGCTTTCTAATATTTGCTTTCGATTCTGATTCTGTTCTGGCCGCAGCAAGTCGGTGACTATTGTTGGCTAGCGATGACTGCTGGCCGCTATCGACCACTACCGACCACTATCGAAAGTGCCGGGACTGAGCGGTTAATCTACCTGCTCAGGCGCTGTAGGAACAGTCCTAATTCGACTGTTAGGGGGCGTTTTTGGCCGTCTGGCCGGGTATTCGCCTTATTCGGCCATCGTGATCACTCAAGCTGTTTGCTGGCTACTGCTCTCCTGCTATCTGCGCAGCCCGAAAAAGCGGATCAGCCGCCTGCAAAATCTTCAATCGCAACTGATGGTTGTAGTCAGGCCGCTGCGCCAGAAACTCGCGCACTGTATTAACCGCCGACTGGCTACGGTAGTTGCCAAGGCTGGCGCTGAGCCAGCGGGCCGGGAAGAAGATGTCGCCGGTTTGTTGAATTTCGGCCAGCAGTTCGAGGCTGGGCAGCAGGTAGTGTTCGGAGCCTTGTGTGCGCAGCGCATGGTGCAGTGCGTTCAGGCCATCCAGTACCCAGGGTTCGCGGGCGCGGTTGGTCTCTTCACTGAGTGAGGCGAAGAACTCATCGCGGGTGGCTTGATCGCTGGCCAGTGCCGGCATGACGAATTCGAAACGGCGGCGGCGATCATCGTTGTTGATACGCTCCAGTTGTTGCTGGCTGATGTCCTCGGCCTGCTCGGGGAGCTTGATGGCCAGGTTGGTGGCCAGGTCGATGAAGTCGTTCTCGGACAGGTTCAGCCCTTCGATGACCAGTTGGCCATTCCATACTGCCTTTAAGCGTTCCAGTGCTGCCGTGCTGAGTGCGACGCTACTATGAGCATCGAAGTAGATTTTCTTTTGGCTGCTGTCGTCGGTGGCTTGCATGGCCGACCACAGTGCTGGCTCCATCTCGTTGGTGAGTGCGTTGCGCTCGGCATCTGTAATCAACGACCAGTAGATGTTATCCATCTGCCCCAACGCCAGGTTGAGCAAAAGCTGGTTGTCTTCGGCCACGGCGATGTCGAGCAACTGGCTTGCATACGCAGCCGGTTCGATGACCTCGCCTTCCAACATGTTTTCATACACAGAGATCAGCAGTGAGCCGCGTTCGACATCGCTCAGTTGCGGCCATTGTTGCAGCGCTTGCGGTGTGACAGGAAACAGGCCGTAGCCAAAACCGTCGGCATTGACCATGGTGAGTTCGCCCGGGCCGACCTGGGCGTTGGCGGCGGTGATCAGGCTGTAGACGGTGCGACTGTGGGTCTGCTGCCCTTCGCGGCTAGTCACAGTAAAACGTTGTGGCCAGACGCGGCCGGCGCCGCTCAGGTCTTGTTGCACTACACTGAGGCCCGTGCCGCTGGGAAAGGCGTAAACCTGAAAGTGCGGACGGCCGGCAGTGTTGACCCAGACCTGACTCCACTGGTGCAGGTCTTCATCGGTCTTGCCGTCCAAAATAGCGATCAGGTCTGGCCAAGTGGCGTTGCTGTTGGCATAGGCGGCGAGGTATTCGCCCAATCCTTCACGAAACAACTCTTCGCCCACCAGCGCTTCGAGCTGGCGCATCATCACCGGGGCTTTGTTGTAGATGATGTTGCCGTACAGCGTGCCGGCTTCGTTGAGGTTGTCCAGATCCTGGCGGATGGGGTTGGCGCCTTCGGTGCGATCCACGGCATAGGCGCTGGGGTAGTGGCGCACCAAAAAGCCCAGCTCGTGATTGATCTCGGGGAAGCTCGGGTTGACGGCCTTGGCGGCCATGAAGTTGGCGAACACTTCTTTCATCCACACATCGTTGAACCATTCCATGGTGACCAGATCGCCGAACCACATGTGCGCGGTCTCGTGGGCGATCAGGCTGGCGCGCGACAGCAGTTGGCTCTGTGAGGGCGACTCGTCGAGGAAGATGCTATCGGCGCGATACTGAATAGCGCCGACGTGTTCCATGCCGCCGTACTGAAAACCGGGAATCAGTGCGAAGTCGAATTTTTGAAACGGGTAGTCGATGCCGGTGTAGTCCTCAAGAAAGGTGAGTGCGGCGCCATGCAGTTCAAACGCAGCATCGATGTTGCGCTCGACTTTCTCGGCATCGCTCTCGCGGTGCAGCAGGCTGATCTGTCGGCCGTTGATGTCTCTGGTGACTTTGTCGAACTCGCCGGCAACAAAAGAAAACAAGTAGGAACTGATCAGGTCGGAGCGGGCAAAGGTGAGCGTCTTAGTCTCGCCCTGCTCGCTCTCGCTGGCCAGTGGGGCGTTGCCGATGGCTTCCCAGTGATTGGGAACTACTAGCGTTAATTCCCAGGTGGCCTTGAGGTCGGGCTGGTCGAACAAGGGGAAGGCGGTTCTGGCGCGGTCGGGCACAAACAATGTGTAGAGAAATTCCGGGTTGCGGTTGAGCGAGCTGTCGCCGGCGGTGAAGTCGATGGTGAGGGTGTTGGTGCCTGCTACCAATTCTGCCGCTGGAATAATCAGGTGCTCTTGTTCGAAGCGGTACGCCGAGCTGCTGCCATTACTGGTGACGCTGTGAATCTTGTCGCCGTCTTCGCGGAAATCCAGTTGTAGCGGCGCGCCGGTGGCGGCCAAGTTAAAGCTGATAGTGGCTGTGGCGGGAATGGGCGCGTCGGCGTCGGCAGGAATTTCGAAACGCAGGGCGTAGTTAATATCAGATAGCAGGGCTTTGCGCTGGGTGGCCAGTGCCAGGCTGACGCCGGGTTCGACTTCTACCGCGTTATTCAACTCCTGTGCGTTCGTGTTGGTCGCCATCAGCGCCAACGACAGTGTTGCGGACAGAAGCAGAAGGAATAGGTTGGCTCGGGCATAGAGTCGGGGGGACATTGTTGAAATAAGAGTCCTTGGTTGTTGCTGGCAGGTTGCCGGTACATTGCGAACGTCTATGAACAGCGCTTGGAGAACCTTTCGGCAATGTTGAAATTACCGAGACGTTCTCCCGCGTGTTTAAAGACTGCCTATACAGTACTGTATTTTGGCTCTGACCCCAATCGCTGCGGCATTAGCTGCTACTCTGAATAACAACCGTCTATAACAATCACCTACAACAATCACTTACAACAATCGCCTATTACAACTGCGCCAATAGCTACTGCGCCGTCGCGCCTAACACATCACTGCGCTCCGACGACTCCTCGCGCATGCGTTCCAGCTTCTGCGCCACGGCCTCGGGCGAGCCGGTGTTTCTGGCCAGCAGGTTATAGACCACCGGGACAACGAACAAGGTGGTGATGGTGGTCATCAACACGCCGGAGAAGATCACAATGCCCAACAGCACCCGTGATTCGGAACCGGCGCCGGTGGCGAGAATGAGCGGGATCGCGCCCATCAATGTCGAGAAGGCAGTCATCAGTACCGGGCGCAGGCGTTGGTCACAGGCCTGGGTGAGTGCGGCGCTGAATTCCTTGCCCTGATCGCGTAACTGATTGGCAAACTCAACAATCAGGATACCGTTCTTGCTGGCGATGCCCACCAGGATGACCAAGCCGATGTTGGAGTAGATGTTCAGGCTGTTGTCGGTAAGCAATAAACCGATCAAGGCGCCAAAGATGGCCAGCGGCACGGTGGTCATGATGACCAGCGGATGAATGAAACTTTCGAACTGCGCGGCGAGTACCAAAAACACCACCAACAAGGCTAGCAGGAAGACGGTGGCCAGGCCGCCTTCGGAGGCACGCAGGTCGAGCGACTCGCCCTTGTAATCGATCTGGGCGTATTCGGGCAACTGTTCCGCCACGAGGTTTTCCAGATAGGTCAGCCCCGTGTCGAGATCCACACCCGGTGCCAGTCCGGCAGACAGTGTGATGGAACGGATTCGGTTGTAGCGGTTCAGCGCGGTCGGCCCGGCGCTATTGTCCACCTGAATCAGATTGGCCAATGGAATGAGTTCACCGGAGGTGTCGGAGCGCACGTAGATATTGGTCAGGTCATCCGGCGAAGCACGCTGGCTGTCTTCGGCTTGCAGAATGACATCGTATTCTTCGCCGGCATCGGCGAACGTGGTCACGCGGCTTTCGCTCATCATGGCTTGCAGCGTCTGGCCAATGGCTTGTGTCGATACACCCAGGTCGGCCGCGCGTACTTGATCGACACGCACGGTGAGGCTGGGCTTGGTTTCGTTAAAGTCTGAATCCATGCGCGTGAATAGGCCGCTGTCTTGCGCCTGGGTCATGATCTGATCGCGCCACTGCACCAGCTCGTCATAACTGCGCCCACCGATAACAAACTGCACCGGCTGACCGCCGCCGCCACGGCCCAGGCCGGAGCGCATGAACATAAACGCGCGGATGCCCGGAATTTTGGCCCACTCCTGATTCAGTTCGGCCATCACTTCGGAAGTGGCTTTTTCGCGCGTCTCCCACGGTGGTAGAGAAATAATACTGATGCCGCTGTTCACGCCACCGCCGCCACCCCAACCGGGTGTCATGGTGACGATGTTTTCCACGTCGCCGGCATTGACCATGGTCATGACGCTGGCTTGCACGGCATCGACCTGCTCTTCCATATAATCAAGGTTAGCCCCTTCCGGGCCAGCCATGTTGGAGAAGATCACGCCCTGATCTTCGCTCGGGGCAAACGCCGAAGGCAGTTGCTGGAACAAACCATAGATGCCCACCATCACCAACAGCAAACTGGCGAACACGACCCAGCTATAGCGCAGGCAAACTTCCAATGCATCATGATAGCCCGCCTGCAACCAGCGAAAGCCGCTGTTGACCTTGCGGGTGAGCCAGTTCTCGCGTGGCTCGCTCTTTAACAGTTTCGAACACATCATAGGTGTTAGGGACAAGGCCAACACGCTGGAGATAATCACTGCGCCACAAATGGCCACGGCCAGCTCGTAAAACAGAATGCCCAGATTGCCTTCGAGAAAAACCACCGGCACAAACACGGCGATTAACACAGCGGTGGTCGCGATCACGGCGAAGGCAACCTGGCGTGAGCCGTTAAAGGCCGCTAATAAGGGTGCCTCACCCTCCTCCACCCGGCGCTGAATATTTTCCAGCACGACGATGGAGTCATCGACGATTAGCCCGACACACAACACCAGCGCCAACAGTGTGATGAGGTTGATAGAGAGATTGAAACCGGACAGCACAATAAAGGCGGACAACAAACACACTGGAATCGTCACCACTGGAATCAGCATGACGCGCAGTGAGCCAAGAAACATGTAGATGACCAGACTCACCAGGCCCATGGTGACGAAGATGGTGCTGTACACCGAGGAGATGGCGTTCTCGATAAACTCGGCATCGCTGGATGACGTTTCCAGGCCCATGTGGTCTGGCAGGGTTGGGCGAATGCGTTCGGCCAGCGCCTCGGCGCCACGCAACACTTCCAAACTGTTGGCATTGGATTGTTTGACGATGCCAATGCCCACGGCGTCGACACCATTGCCGCGATACAAGGATCGCTCGTTGGCCGAGCCCAATTCGACGCGGGCGACTTCGCCCAGTGTCACTAATGCGTTGTCTGCGCCACGCGCGATAACCAGTCGTTCAAAATCGTCAGTATTTTGATAGATGCGTTGCACGCGTACAGAGAATTCCATGTCGCGAGAATCGATGCTCCCGGCGGGCAGTTCTATGTTTTCCCGGCGCAGGGCGCTTTGTACATCGACTACCGTCAAGCCACGCGCAGCCAGTGCCACCCGATCGAGCCAGACGCGCATGGCGAAACCGCCGTTGCCACTGACGTTGACGTTTGCCACACCATTGAGAACCGCGAACTGATCGACGATGTAGCGGTTGGCATAGTCGTTGAGCTCAAGGTAAGTGAGCTGGCTGCTGGTGAGGTTAAACCATTGAATTGGGCGCGCTTCACTATCGGCTTTGGCGATCCGTGGTGGGTCAACGTCTTCGGGCAGTGAGCGGGCGACGCGGGAGATTTTGTCGCGGATGTCATTGGCGGCAGCTTCGATGTCGGTGCCGACTTCGAACTCCACGGAGATGCGCGAACTGCCGTCGACACTTGAGGAGTTAATAGCTTCGATACCATCGATTCCGTTGATCTGGTCTTCGATTAACTCGGTGACCTGGGTCTCCACCACTTCGGCCGAGGCGCCGGGGTAGGTAGTCGAGACGGACACAATTGGCGGGCTGGTGTCGGGGTATTCACGCAGCGGCAATTGATTGAAGGACATGATCCCGAAAGCCACCAGCATCAGGCTGAGTACGGTGGCAAAGACAGGGCGTTTTACTGAAACATCGGAGAGAATCATTGCAGTCGTCCTTTAACTGGCTGGGCCGTCAGTGTCAGGGCGGCCGGAAGCACCGCCCCTGAATCCTGCCGCTGGCGCTGATTCGCCCTGTACCTGAACAGTCAGCCCGGGGCGGACTTGCACTGTGCCCTCGCTCACCACGCGCTCGCCCACTTCAAGACCGGTGACGATTTCCACCTGGCCATCGCGGCGGCGGCCCAATTCGACAGAGCGACGTTCGACACGATTATCAGCGCCAACAACATACACATATTGCTGACCCTGCGCGGCGATAACGGCGCGCTCAGGAACCACCATGACAGTTTTTTCATTCAGAGCCAGTGCCACGGTCATCAGCATGCCAGGGCGTAACTGCCGGGTCGGGTTTTCGATTTCGGCGCGCACCGAGACGCTGCGCGTCACCGGGTCAACCCGTGAACCGATAACAGTTATTACGCCGGGGAAGCCACGGTCTTTATAGACAATGCTACGCGTGGCGATGTCCTGACCCACGGCGATATCGGCCAGATACACTTCGGGAATTCGGAAATCCAGTTTCATGATGGACACATCATCGAGGGTGGTGATGACAGTGCCGGGGGTGAGCAGGCTGCCGGTGCTAACGTTACGAAAGCCAAGATAGCCACTGAACGGCGCGCGTATCAGGCGGTCTTCCAGATCAGCCATGACTCCTTCGAGGCGGGCCTGAGCTGTTTGCGTGGCGGTGCGGGCCTGATCAAGTTCCGAGCCTGCAACCAAGCGATCTGCTGATAAATCCTGCAAACGTATTAACTGCCGCTGCGCTTCGTCGACAGTGGCCTGGGCTTCGGCCAGACGGGTGGCTTCGGCGGCACTGGTGAGTTCGACGAGGATTTCGCCAGCCTCGACATATTCGCCGTCTTCGAAGGCGACGCGGCTAATGGTTTCCGAGACCGCGGCAGTCAGATCGACTGATTCATTGGCGACGGTCGTGCCGACTGATTCCACTTCATCGGCGATGTCAGTAATGGTGACTTCGGTCACGCCTACCAGTGGCGCACCACTGTTACCGCCAAAACCTCCGCCGCCACCAGTGTCTTCGGTGACCTTGGCAAAGACCAGATAGGAAAGGCTGATTCCGCCTGCCAACAACAACAGGAAAAGCGGGTGACGAAGCACAAATCTCACGAAAAACTCCCGAGGCGGGTCACGCCTGAATACTGGCCAGGCACGCAGGCTCTGGCAACATAGCGTCTATTTTCATCCGCGAACCGGGGTGGTAGCGGTACTTGATCGCACCTGTACCGGAGGTAAACGTCGCCGTGAGTTGGGCGGATCAGTACAAGGGCAGTTAGATATAGCAAAATCAGGGGCTTGGCGACTAGCACGAGGGCCGCTCGCCAAGATATGGTGAGTTATTAGCGTGCCCAAATGAAGGCTTGCTGGCCATCTTGCCAGATATCCCATGACATGGGCCTTTGCGAGAGCTGACGGGGATGTGGATTGCGCATCGGCGGATGCGAGCTGGCGGTCGCAGCTGATGTTGGTTTAGATGGGTGTCCTTTATTCTGTTCTTTATCCTACTTCTTTCGCTCTATTACTCGCTGACGCTGGTTTAGCGTCAGTTCACTCTTCCTCAAAATGCCTGCCGGTTGCGCGATTTCAGGTGGGTGTCCTTTAATTTGTTCAAGTTGCTGACGTGGCTTCGGCGAGTTGCCTTAAATCTCGCTGACGCAGGTTTAGGTCAGTTCTCTCCTGCTCGAAACGCCCGCCGAGCGGGCTATTTCAGATGGGTGTCCTTTAAATTGGTTGAATTGCTTGAATTGCTCAGGCCGCGGCTGATGCCGTCGAGTTAGATGGGTGCCCTGTAACTTGCTTGGGGCGCAGCGTCAGGCGGCATACTGCCGGGACGACCAGCAGGGTCAGCACGGTGCTGGCCAGCAAGCCCGAGATGATCGCCCAAGCCATGGGTGGCCAGAGCGTGGATGAGGAGAATGCCAGTGGCAGCAAACCGGTGACGGTGGTTGCCGTGGTGAGCAGAATCGGTCGGGTGCGGCGGCGCACGGCTTCGTCGACGGCATCGTTGACGGTGGCGCCTTCGTTCATGCTTTGGTCCATGCGATCGACCAGTACGATGGCGTTATTCACCACGATGCCAACCAGCGCGATGATGCCCAGCAGTGGTTGGAAGCCGAACGGCGAATCGGTCAGCACCAAGCCAGGGAAGATACCGGCGGCGGCCAGCGGCACGGTGAGCAGAATAATGCCGACGCGTTTGTAGCTGTTGAATTGCAGCAAGAGGAAAAACAGCAGCAATAAAATACCGATGGGCGCAGTGGCGAGAATGGCGCTGTTGGCTTCGCCGGAGCTTTCCTGATCGCCGCCGAATTCCAGTCGTGTGCCAGTTGGAAGCGGCTCTTCCGCCATGCGTTGATTGAGCACATCGAGAATCTGGCTAAAGCTGTAACCATCGGCCAGCCCAGATGTAATCGACAGCACGCGCACGCCATTGCGATGGTTGATGCTGGCCACTTGCCAGTCGGCTTCGGTTTGCGCAATGAGGCTCAACGGTATGGCCTGCCCTGCTGCATTGAAGACATAACTCGACAGCAGCCCTTCCACATCCAGTTGTGTGCCCTGATTACTGCGCAAGACAATCGGCAGCGGGTCCAGTTCCTGACGGTATTGTTCGATGGGCTGACCGAAACTGCGCGCGAACAAAGTCTGTGCGACATCGGCGCGGCTCAGTCCGTAACGCTGGGCACTGGCATCGTCGACTTGCAAACGCAGTAGCGGCACGCCGGTATCGATGTCATGGCGCACATCAACAGCGCCAGGTACATTTTTTAACAACTGAAAAACTTGTTCGGCGGCGGCCAGGCGACTTTCATCGTCAGCATGGAACACGCGAATCTCGACCGGCGCAGCACGCGGCGGCCCTTGTGCCAGCGTGCCGGCAATAATGTCGTATTCAGGGTGATTGCGCGCGACAAAGTCACGCACCCAGGCCATCAATCCGGCGGTTTGTTCCAGCGCCTCCATGTTTACAACAAGGCGAGCCCGATTCGGTGCTTGCGTGGCATTGGGCAAGTTGTAGTAAAAACCCGGGCCGGTGGCGCCGACGAAACGGTGAATGGTTTCCACGCCCGGTTGTTGTCGTAGTGCGCCTTCCAATTCCTGACTCAGCAAATGGGTCTGACGGATATCGCTACCCTCGGGCAGAAACATCTCGACCACGACTTGCGGGCGGTCGGCGTTGGGAAAAAATTGAAAGTTGAGATAGGGGAACAACGCCATGCTGCCCATGGCCAACAGAGTACCGCCCAAGATCACCGACTTGGGTGCGCGCCGCGTTAGTGATGCCGCACTACTGCCGAGGCGATCGATCCAGGCACTGCGTTTCGCGGTTGCCGGCTTGAGAAACCAGGCCGATGCCAGTGGCGCCAACGTCACGGCGAGAAAGAAACTGACCGTCAGTGTCAGCATGATCATCACCGGAATGCCGCGGGTGAAATCTGCCGTGCCACCGCTGGAAAGCAATAGCGGCGTAAAGGCGGCCAAGGTGGTGCCGGTTGAAGCACCCAAAGGACCAGCCAGTTCGGCGATAGACGACAACATGGCCTCTTGCCGACTCGCGCCCTGATTCAAACGGTGCTGAATGTTCTCCACCATGACGATGGCGTTGTCGATCAGAATACCCAGCGATATCACTGCACCGATGACGGCGATCTGGTGTAGCACACCACCGCCCATGTCATAGATACCCAGGCTAATTAACGTCACTACCGGCAACATGCCCGCCACCGTCACACCCATGCGCCAGCCCATGCCCAGAAACAAAATGGCGGTGATGATAATCATGGACAGCATCAGGCTGCCCATCAGATTATCGAGTCGATCGGCGACCTGGTCCGGTTGAAAGAACAGTTCGCGAATCTCTAATGGTGCGTACTCATCGTGCAGGGTCGCGACACGCGCACGCACGGCGTCGCCGAACTGCAAGGCATCGACCTGATTCTTGATGGTAAACAGTTCTAGTGCCACCACCTGTTCGCCGTCCTGAAACGTCGCCGGCTCTGGTGGTTCGGTGGCCGAACGCCACACTTCGGCCACAGCCGACAGCGGCACGCTACCACCTTGTGGCAGAGGAATTTGGGTGGAGCGGATCGCGTTGATGTCCAGAAACTCGTTGTTGGACAGCAGATTCAAACGGCGGTCACCCACAACAATAAATCCACCGGGCGACACCTGATTGCGTTGCACGATATATTGCGCCAACTGGTTTGGCGTGATGCCCAGCCGCACCAGCTCGGCGTCATGCAAGGCGATGTTGATCTGCTCGCTGGTCTCGCCTTCCAGTTCGATACGTGACAAGCCGGGCAAGTCCATCAAATCGCGCTTGAGTTGTTCGGCGGCCAATGACATCTCGACTACCGAAGAACTGCCGGCTATCGCGAGCACTACGGCTGGCAAGCCAATCAAGCGATCTTCCAATGTCATTTCCAGCACGCCGTCAGGGAACTCGGTTTGCGCGCGCTGCATGGCAATGCGCACTCGTTCCCACCCAGTGTCGGTGTCATACAAGGCGTCCTGCAAACTCAGGTTCACCAGCGCCACACCGGTGCGCGCAGTGGCATTGTATTCCTCCACTTCTTCGACTTGCGCGATCTCTTCCTGCAACGGCTCGAGAATCAAGCGCTCGAGCGTCTCGGCGGTAGCGCCGGGATAGATGACTGTGATCAAACCGACCCGGTCGGGAAACGCCGGGTCCTCCTGACGAGCCATGCCGGATAGGGAGCCCAGCCCTGCCAGCACCAGCATGGCTACGATCAAGAGGATTAGTCGCGGTTGGGTAACAACCCGTGCCAGAGTCTCGGCCACTTTCATTGGCCAGGCTCCCTGTCACTACCCCCGCTATTATTCTCGCTATTAGTTAGTACAGTGACGCGGTCGCCATCGGCCAGGCGCGTAAGCCCGGCATAAACCACGCGATCACCAGCTTGCAGCGATCCCGGTTCCAATTGCACTTGATCACCGGTGATGCGTTTGACGTTCACGGCTACGCGCTGCGCCCTGTCATCGTCAGTGACTTTGAAAACCGTTAGCCCCTGCGCGGAGCGCATCACGGCATTGAGCGGAATATGCAGAGCACTATCTTCGCGGCGCGGCACGCCGACTTCCAGCGCCTCGCCGCTGCGCAACCCGGTTTCCTGCAAGCTTACGACCAGTGGATAAAGCGCGGTGCCGCCGGAACTGCCCTCACCGATTTCCGTAATGAGGCCGGTAAATTGTTCGTCGCTTAACCCATTCCACACCGTGAGTGAATCGCCCAGGGCAATGTCACGCAAAAAACGCGGCGGGACCTGCACTTCAACTTCCAGACCATCGACGGCGGACATGCGTAAGACAGGCTGACCGGGCTGGGCAAATTCGCCCGGCTCCAACAATACTTGTTCAATGCGCCCCGAAAAGGGGGCACGTAGCTCACTTTCTTCACTGAGCTGGCGGGTCTGAGCCAGATTGGCGCGCGCGTTGTCGATGGCGGCGCGCACACTCTTCAAGGCGGTGCGCTGTTGCTCGACATCCTGACTGGCTAACAAGCCACGTTCGAAGAGTTGTTCCAGACGCGCCAGATCGCGCTCTGCCTGCTCGGCATCCGAACGCAGTTGTTCGAGCCGCGCCGCAGCCGCTGCCATAGCTGGTTCTAACTGGGGGTTATAAAGGCGGGCCACGATCTCGTTTTCCTCGACCAGATGCCCGATCTGCGCCACGCGGGTTTCGATGCTGCCGCCGACCTGAAAACTCAGTGTGGCGCGTTGGCGTGGGCGGGCGACGCCGGCAAATCGCAACAGCTGTTCACCGCCGTCACTTTGCACTTCCATCACCCGCACCGGAACGGCGACCGTCGTGATCACGGCTGGCTCGGATTGCTGTATCTCGGCCTCTACCGCCGCTTCAGTCTGTTCAGAACAGGCCAAAGGCAATACCAACAACAAAAGCAGCGCGAAAACGCGCGGATAGTAGTGACGGTAATCGTCATTGATGCGGCGGCGAGCTATTATCACGTCCCGGAACATGGCTTGTTTCCTTGCCTGCTGATTGGCAGCGGGCCTGAAATGGATCGTTGACACTTTGTCAGAAGTTGACATAATGTCAGCCATTATTGACACATTGTCAATAGCCTTTTCGAATCAGCGTTACTGATTCAGTTAGAATGTGGCCGGAAGACCAGTAAAAGGCCCATGAGAGTTGACGTTCAGGAGTTACCGCATTGCCCGCAACCGCACGCCGAACCCGCGAAAAACAGCAGCGTTACGACGATATCGTCGCCGCGGCGGAGACAATTTTCTTTAGCAAGGGTTATGCCCAGTGTTCGATGGACGAGATCGCCAGGCAGGCGCAACTCAGCCGCGCCTTGCTCTATGTCTATTTCAAGGACAAGGCGGCGATCATGCACGCCGTCATGCTCAAGGCCGCGCGTGATTGCCTGACGCGTTTCGAAGTGGCAGCCGCAGCTGCAGCCACTGGGGCGGAGCAAATCAGCAACATCGGTCACGCCTACTTCAACTTCTCGGTAGAGGAGTCTGACTATTTCGATGTGATGACCGACATGAACACCTTCCCCATGCCCGAGGCAGACGATCCGATTTTGGCTGATATGGAGCAATGCCGACACGGTGTGCATGAATTAATGGTCGGCGCCCTCAGGACCGGAATCGAAGACGGCAGCATCAATCCCGAACATGTGCAAGACCCGGATCTGACCGCGCGCATTCTACGTGGTTCCCTGCACGGCGTGATCATGTTTACCCGCCAACCCAAACACCCCGATGATGTGCCCGACGATGTCGCCATGGTGAACGAGGCCATCGACATGATGTGTTTTGCCATGCGCACGGAAGCTGGTAGTTAGTACCTCTTCCGCTATCCCTCTCTGGCTTACCCGTCATAAGCGCAGTAAAGTAAGCGCTCACTAGAGCGGCGCCCTTGCGCTGCTCAATAATGTCTTGCACTAACTCCCCGTGAGTTATTGACCGCTACTGAGAGGTTACTATGCGAACAACAATAATAATGTTCCTCCTGACCAGCATCACGTCTGCCACCGCGCTCGCCCAAGACCCCTTCGGCGCTGTCACCAACGAACCGCGACCGTCTGAGTATCTGCTTTGGGATGCCGAAACAGTAGCCGTCATCAAAGCCGAGCTGGAACAAGGCCTGGAGAATGGCGAAGGCATCTGGGGCACTGGTTTTATTTATGAGCGCGTCCTGCAAGATGCCGAACATCGTCCGCACAACATGTCCATTGTCCACCGTTCTGGCTACACGCAACCGGAGATCCATGAGACCAAGTGGGACATGTATGTCATCCTCGATGGCTCCGGCACAGCGCGCATGGGCGGGGAGCGCATCGGCTGGATCGACGGCCTGCCGCAGGACGAGCAACACCCGGAGCTGACTGGCTTTCAGGAATTTCAGGTGACCAAAGGCGATATCCTGCATGTGCCAGCACGGGTCTGGCACCAGCTGGTGACTGAACCGGGTACTTCGATTACCTACGCGCTAATCAATATTTTTGAGTAGCCGTTACAGCTCACTGAATTATTCCCGTGGTATTTTCAGGGGCTCTTTGGCTTCCATAATTTCAGGGGTCTTTGTGCTCAGTACCAGGACCGGCTTACTCACTGCTCCAGCATCGTTCTATGGCCCGTCTGCCACGGGACTGCAGGTTCTCACCAGCAAGCCCACTAAATTAAAGAGAATTCCTCGCCTTGCCCGGGCTGTTCAGCTCCCCATTCACCGAGCACCTATTCCAGTATTTATGCGGCCTACAGAGCTGCCGTTCAGGTTACGTTAAGGCTCCAACCCCCACCCTGCGCACTGGATTTTCTTCTGCTTGAAACCGAGCGAACAAGTCCAGGATTACCGGCCATTTCGGCACGGTTGCGCCAATGTCGGCGCCCTGCCTGAAGGCGGGAAACGAGACTATAAAACCAATAATGACTGCCAACGTTATGGCTTGGCGGCAGATCTCGATACCCCGGGTGTTTAAGTCAGGTACGCAACAAGTACTTGAACACAGGCATTTGTATCAGGCACATAATTTCCGCCTGATCCGCATTGATTACTCTGATAAAGATAAATAGGGAGAGTTGTATGACCCACAGGAAATGTTTGGCCACCAGTATTGCCCTCGTTGTGGCAGGCATGGCCACGCCCGCCATCGCTCAAGACGAGCAATCCGCTAACCGCCTCGAAGAGCTCGTTGTCATCGGTTCGCGTTCCGAGCAGCAACTGGGTACGATCCCGGCGGGAATTTCAGTTGTAAATATGGACGATATTCAGCTTGGCCGTCAGGAACTGGGCCTCGATGAATCACTGGTTCGTGTACCGGGCCTGTTCATGCAGAACCGCTACAATTTTTCTCAGGATCTGCGCGTCTCTATCCGTGGATTTGGTGCGCGCGCCAACTTTGGTATGCGCGGCATCAAGGTGTTTGCCGATGGCATTCCAGTAACGCTGGCTGACGGCCAAAGCGGCACGGACGATCTGGATATCGGTTCCGCACAAAGCGTAGAAGTGATACGTGGCCCCTCATCTGCATTGTACGGCACTTCTTCAGGTGGTGTGATTTCCCTGACCACAGAAGAGCCTACTGAAGAGCCATTCGTGGAAACCAAACTCACTGCCGGTGACTTTGGCCACCAGCGAGTTCAGGTCAAGGCCGGTGGCCAGACTGGTCGGTTGGGCTATCTGGTGAATGTTTCGCATCTGGAGATGGACGGTTACCGCGATTTCTCCGGCGTGCAGCACAGCCTGATCAACAGCAAGTTCCGCTACGACATCGATGCCGATTCCGATCTGCAGATTATTGCCAACGCGGTTAACTCACCTTACGCCTATGACTCCGGCGGTGTGACTTTGGCCGATGTGGCCGCGGACCGCACTGGTGCGCAGTCGCGCAACCTTAGCTCGAATGCTGGTGAAGCCTTCGATCAACAGCGTCTTGGCGCTGTATACAATCGCCGCCTCGATTCAAGCTCGGATTTGACCGTGCGTGCCTACACCGCATGGAAAGATTTTGAATCCTTCCTGCCAATTGGTACGCACATCCCCTTTGTTGGCGATGATGGCGTCGTCGCCTTCGATCGGCATTTCTTTGGTGGCGGCTTTAGCTACACCAAACGCGGTGAGTTAGGCGGTCTGCCGAATCGTTTCACGGTTGGCGCCGATGCTGACTATCAGCGCGATGACCGCCAGCGCTTTCTGAACAATGCTGGCGTGAAAGGTACGCTGACCTTTAACCAGGAAGAAGAAGCCGAAGCACTGGGGCTCTATGTCCGCAATGAGACTTCATTGACCGATGCGCTGGCACTGACCGTTGGTGGCCGTTATGACAATGTGGATCTGTCGGTTAACGACTTGTATCTGGCCAACCAGGACCAAAGCGCGTCGATAGAATTCACGGAGTTCAGCCCGTCTGTCGGACTGGTGCTGCGCACCAATGATCAGACCAGCCTGTATGCGAATTACTCGTCTTCCTTCGAGACGCCAACGTTTACCGAGCTGGGCGGTCCGGCACAGAACTTCACTGTCAGTCTTGGCGGCTTCTCCAATGTGAATGCCCAGAAGGCAGACAGCTTTGAAATCGGCGCCAAGGGTACTGTTGCCGATGGCGATGTTTACTTCGACGTGGCCCTGTTCACCATGGATGTGGAAGACGAGATCGTCAACGTCTCCAGCATTGCCAACCGTGCCTTCTTCGAAAATGCCGACACGGATCGTCGCGGTCTGGAAACCCAGATTCAGGCGCAACTGACGGATAACTTCGAAGCGGTAGTTGCCTACACTTATTCAAACTTTGAGTTTGAAAGTTTCCAGGGCAACCCGGCGGCAGTTGGCCAGGCCATTCCCGGTATTCCAGAGCACCAGCTGTATCTGGAACTGTCTTACGACTTCAGCAACGGTGCCTACGTAGTATGGGATGCCCAGAATGTGGGTGAGTTCACTGTCGACAACGCGGGTACCGAGAAGACTGATTCCTATCTGGTCTCCAACCTGCGCTTTGGTAATTCCTATGAGTGGGGCAGCACGACGATTGCACCGTTCCTGGGTATTAACAATCTGTTTGACGAAGAGTACTTCTCTAACGTACGTACCAATGCCTTCGGTGGTCGTGCCTACGAGCCCGCGCCGGATCGTCATATCTACGGCGGTTTTACTGCGCGCTTCTGATGAACGTGCGGGTTTGAGTCGCTTCGTCTAGCTGTTAATACAAAGCCAGACGACTGGACTCAAACAAGCGGCATAAAAAAGGGCGATGAGTGCAGACTCATCGCCCTTTTTGTTTCATTCTTTATATTTCTGATTTTTCTATTTCAGTTCTTTTTATATTTGCTCTTTCTATTCTTCTCGCCTGCGTTATCTGGCAGTAAGCTCTCTATCAGCCGGCTAGTTCAGCAGTCAGTCGAAAAGATTCAATGCGCTTGGCATGATCATAGATTGCCGAGACGCACATCAGTTCGTCAGCACCAGTTTGCTCTATGAATTCCTGCATGCGGCGCTGCACGGTTTCCTGCGAACCAACACCCGAACACACTGTCCAGTTGGCGAGCATGGCCTTGTCGCTGGCGCTGATCTGATTCTCATAACCTTCGATAGGTGGTGGTAAACGAATCGGACTGCCAGTACGCAGTGACAGCGCCATCTGCGATGCCGACGAACGCAGGTAGTGTGCTTCTTCGTCCGTGTCCGCCACGCAGACATTAAAACCCAGCATGACATGAGGCTTGTCCAGTTGCGCCGAGGGCTTGAAGCGTTCGCGATAAAGGCGTACCGCGTCGAGCATTTGTTGCGGCGCGAAGTGCGAGGCAAAAGCATAGGGCAAGCCCAGTGCAGCAGCCAGTTGCGCGCCGAACAAGCTGGAGCCAAGAATCCAGATCGGCACATTGGTACCGGCACCGGGATTGGCCACAACCGCCTGCCCTTGTCTGGGTTCGCCCAGATAATTCTGTAGCTCAACCACATCATTGGGAAAGTCATCGACGTCGCCGGTGAGATTGCGGCGCAATGCATGGGCAGTGAGTTGATCGGTGCCCGGCGCGCGCCCCAGGCCTAATTCGATGCGACCGGGGAAGAATTCCGCCAGCGTGCCGAACTGTTCGGCGATAACCAGCGGGGCGTGATTGGGCAACATGATGCCGCCGGAACCGACGCGAATAGTCTTGGTTGCCGCTGCGATCTGGCCGATCAGTACTGCCGTTGCCGAGCTGGCGATGCCAGCCATGTTGTGGTGTTCAGCAACCCAGTAGCGATTGTAACCAAGACGCTCGGCGTTCTGTGCCAGGTCGACGACGTTGTGCAAGGCCTGCGCCACTGTGCCATCGCTGGTTACAGGCGCCAGGTCTAACACCGAAAGAGGAATTGAGATTTTAGTGCTCATTGAATTTATGGCTTGATTGAAGCCACTGCAAAAATGGCCAGCACGGTGATTAACCCGAGCACGAAAGTAATCGTGCGCACTTGCTTGGTTTTGCCGCGCTTCAAGGCAATCGTGCCCAGCACAATATAGGCAATCAGCAGGACGATCTTGATATTGATCCAGCTGGTAGCGATCGGGTAAAAGCCACTCATAATCACCAGCACAATCGCGCTGAGTAACAGGAACGTATCCACAATGTGTGGCAAGACACGGGCGGGTTTGGATTGCAGCTTGGGTGAGTCTTTCAGCATCCAGTAGCCACGCAGTGCGAAACCGCTGAAACTCAGAATAGCGAAAAGCATATGGATGGAACGGATAATCAGATAGGCAGACATAGGGCTCGACTACTTGTTAGTTTAGTAAGCGCCATTGTAACAGGTACAGGCCGCAATTGGCCTTTCCCGATATCCCTTACAAGCTGTAATGCTTGTCAGCCCAGAGCAGGTCGCTGCCCCAAAAAGTCATTGCGCTGTTCGTAGGCCAGACCAAACTCCAACACCCGCTTGTCATCGCCGTAGCGGCCCATGACCTGCATACCCATCGGACGACCGCCGGCATCAAAGCCAACTGGCACATTGATAATCGGCAAACCACCAAGACTGCCGAGAATAACCACTTCCATCCAGCGATGATAAGTATCCATCTCGCGTAGACCGATGTACTTGGGCCAGTGTACGTCTTTGGAGAACGGGAACACTTGCGCCGTTGGCAAAACCAGAAAATCATAGTCGCCAAACAGGCGATCCAGTTCCGCCAGCCAGCGCGTGCGAATGCCCTGCGCACGTTCCACATCGGCATCGGTCATCGCCATGCCCTGTTCGATTTCCCAGATCAGTTCGGGTTTTAACAGGGCTTTGGTTTGTGGGTTGTTGTAGAAGTCGAGCATGTTAGCGCGGCCGGAATGGCGCAGTGTTGTCCAGCACTCCCACAGGTCACTCGGGTCGAAACGTAGTTGCGTGGCATCGACCTCGGCACCGGCTTCGGCGACGCTATCGAGCGCCTCTTCACACAGCGGCAGAATGCCAGTTTCCATGGTCAGATAGCCGTCCAGATCGCCCAGCCAACCGATGTTCACGCCACGCAAATTCAGCGGCGTAAAATCACCGGTTATTGGTTCAGGCCGCATAGTATTGAGCAGTTGAATCGTGTCCGCCGTGTTGCGCCCCATCGGGCCACCGGTGGACAACGGCAGAGATGACGGCGGCGTGTCGTTCATGCTGCCGGCGCTGGGACGAAAGCCAATGACGTTGTTAAAGGCGCCGGGATTGCGCAACGAGCCCATCATGTCGCTGCCGTCGGCAACCGGGAGCATGTGTGTACCCAGACCCGAGGCAGCACCGCCGCTACTGCCACCGGCAGTGAGATCCGGTCGACAAGCACTGCCGGTCGCGCCGAACACGGGGTTGTAGGTTTGTGAGCCCAGACCAAACTCCGGGGAGTTGGTCTTGCCAATAAAAATAGCGCCGCTGTTGCGCACGCGAGTAACCCAACTGGCATCGCGATCGGCAATACGATCGGCGTACATGGGGGAGCCGCTGGTATAGACGAGCCCTGCTACCGCAGTGAGATCTTTGGCCGCATGAGGCATGCCATGCATCCAACCGGCGTAGTTGCCAGCGGCAAGTTCGCGGTCAGCCTGCCTGGCCTGTTGCAGCAAGGAGTCATCATCGACCAGGCTGACAATGGCATTGTAGGTGGGGTTTACGCGGTGGATATGAGTCAGATAAGCCTGCATGACTTCGACGCAGCTAACTTCTTTGGCGCGAATGGCGGCCGAGAGATCCAGCGCAGAAAAATCGGTAATCGCCGAGGGTAGTGCGGCGGCAAAGGCCTGGCGGCTGACCGCTACCGGCAAGGCCAGCAGTGCGCCTGTTGCTACGCTCAAACGTAAAAAGCGACGTCTATCCATGGCAAAACCCTCGGGTGATTGGGTACTGCGTTAGTTGTAGCAAGAATCACCGGGCAGGAACAGGGCTAATTCCGCCCTGTTTTGGGTCTCATAACAGCATCAATTGCCAACGCATGGTCGCTAACCTGGCTGCGATAGCTTGCTGCTAGTCGCTGTCGTTACTCTCTTGGTTTTCTGACTCACTCGCATGGCTGTCACCTTGTTTTGGCGTCTCTAGTCCACCAAAGGCATTGAAGAGTGACTTGAAGAAGTTGGACAACTCCAGCGTCATCAAGGCAAATTCCTGATCGAATTTCTGCGCCGGGGTTTCTTCGGCAAAACTCTCTGACTCTTCTTTCATCTCTTCAAAGCGCAGACGCTTGATAGTCAGGTCGTCATCGATGACGCAGCTCAGCAAATGGTTCCAGGACACGCCCAGGGCTTTGACGCGCTTGCCGGCTTCGAGGTGGGCACCGATTTCTTCGCCTTCCAGATCCTGCCCCTTGCAACGCACGATATTGCTACCATCCTGTGGGTTGTAGAGCTCGCAGTCTTCATACAAATCAAACTTGTCGCTGGCCTTGCTGGCCTGCAGCCAACTGGTCATGACATCGGACGGGTTGCGCTTGGTTTCCGGCAGGGCCACTGGCAGTGAGCCAAGTGAATTACGCAGCAGCGTGACCAGCTCTTCGGCGCGTGGCGCGGATGCCGCATCGACGACCAGCAGGTTGTCTTCCAGCGACAAATAGGCATAAGTGCGCTGGGTACGGGTAAAGGCTTGCGGCAGCAGGATGGCGGTGACGTCTTCCTGAATCTGCTTGCGTTCCTTGCGGTAGATCTTGCGTGCCTGACGCTGCTCCAGCTCAGCAACTTTTTCACTGGTGGATTCGCGAATCACCGATGCCGGTAACAGGCGTTCCTGGCGTCTGGCGCAGATCATGGTGTACTTGCCAATGGTGTGGGTCAGTGGCGGTTCAAGTTCTTCGAGACCGCCAGCCTCGGCTTCCTCTTCGCTGACGACTTCGTGAGTGCGATCACTGGCCGGAATTGGCGCTGTCCAGCCCAGACTGGATTTCTCATAGTTGCTACAGGGCACAAAGGGGATCTCGGCCAATCGGGCTTCGAGTTCTTCAGAGCTGGGATTAAAAGGCTGGGTAAAGCGATACAGGCGAAGGTTCTTGAACCACATAAATCAGTTTTCCGGGCGACGCTGGCTGGCGAAACAGGAGCCAAGCGGGCTATTAGCAAGAGTTGAACAAGGGTTAAGCAAGTGAAAAGCGAGCCGCCGATTATGCCGGATTGCGGCGCAACAATTAACTGGCAATTTGCTCTGCCGGGAAACTATTTGTTGTTGGTCTGTACTATCATGGGGTTACACAGATACCCACATTTTAATCGCGCCGTATCCGCAGCTGCACTTTACCCAGATCACTACAGACTATGTCCGACACCAGCACAGACTCCCTGTTCGCCGACGAAGAAAGCCAGCCGCTCTATCAGCCACTGGCCGCCCGGCTGCGCCCGCGCACCGTGGCCGAGTTTGTCGGTCAGGCGCATCTGTTGAGTCCCGGCAAATCCATCTTCGAGGCCATCGACAAGCAGCAGCCCCACTCGATGATTTTGTGGGGCCCGCCCGGTGTCGGCAAGACTACGCTCGCGCGCATAATTGCCGCGGCCTGCGATTGTCACTTCGAAGCCTTGTCGGCGGTGTTGTCGGGCGTCAAAGACATTCGCGAGACCATCGAGCGCGCCAAATACCAGCAGGCGCGCAGCAGCAAGAAGACCATCCTGTTTGTGGATGAGGTGCATCGTTTTAACAAGTCCCAACAGGATGCCTTCCTGCCACACATCGAAGACGGCACCGTCCTGTTTATTGGTGCCACCACCGAGAACCCCTCGTTCGAGCTAAACAACGCCCTGCTCTCCCGCGCCCGGGTCTATTTGTTAAAGAGCCTGACCGAAGCCGACTTGCTGGGGGTGATTGAGCACGCGCTGACTGATAGCGAACGCGGCCTGGGTGCGCTGGGTTTAACTCTGAGCGACGAACAGAAAACCCATCTGGCTCGCGCCGGCGATGGCGATGCCCGGCGCACCCTGAACTATCTGGAAGTGCTCAGTGATATGGCTGAAGCGGTGGATGGCCAACGCGTCATTAGCGATGAGCATATTGATCAGGTACTGGCCGAAAGCTATCGCCGCTTCGACAAGGGTGGTGATCATTTCTATGACCAGATCTCGGCACTACACAAAGCGGTGCGCGGCTCTTCGCCGGACGGCGCACTTTACTGGTTAACGCGCATGCTTGACGGCGGCTGTGATCCAATCTATCTGGCGCGCCGCTTGACCCGCATGGCGTCCGAGGACATCGGCCTGGCCGATCCGCGCGCTCTGCAGGTGTGTCTGGATTGCTGGGATACCTACACGCGACTGGGTAGCCCCGAAGGCGATCTGGCGCTGGCGCAAGCCGCGGTCTACATGGCCAGCGCACCGAAGAGCAATGCACTGTATCAGGCATTCGGCAGCGCGCAGCAATTAGTCACCGACACCGGCTCACTGGAAGTGCCCATTCACTTGCGCAATGCGCCCACAAGTCTGAGCAAGGAGATGGGCCATGGCGCCGAGTATCGCTACGCCCATGATGAAGACAATGCCTTTGCCGCTGGCGAGAATTATCTGCCAGAAGAGATTCACCAGACTGAATTCTATGCACCGCGCGAAGCGGGTTTGGAGATGCGTATCAAGGAGAAGATGGCGGAGTTTCGGCGACTGGATGCACAGGCAACAAACAAACGTTACCAGCCTTAAGCGGCACTGCCTCAATAGTCCAGTGCGCTAGAGCCCTGTGCTCGTTTCAGAACATTCGGAGAAACTTGCCAGAGCAGTTCCCCACACTCTGGTACAACCTGGAGATTGTCGACTCCTCGCTACACTCAAAATTCACTGAAGTAAAACAATCTTATCGAATGGGGCACAACTGACGTGCCAGAGCTATGCATGGTTGCAGATCTGCATCAGTTTGTGGCCGCGCAGCAATCCGCATGCCCCGCCTGCAAACCAACTCACACTCTCATTAAAGTTTGCACTGGTTCTGCTGCTCCAATCAGCTTAAAATCAATGCCCCATTCGCAGTGTACAGCCTCTCCGTACCCCATGAATTGACACGCAACGCTGGCTGCCGTGTCAATCGCCAAACGAGAGGCTGACCTCCCCAAGAAATAAAATTTCTCTGGCGACAGAGAATGCAGGATAGTTATGAATATTGCCCAGAAAATAGCCGAAGAACTCAAGATCAAGAACTCACAAGTAGACGCCGCGATTGCGCTGCTGGATGACGGCGCGACCGTGCCCTTCATCTCCCGTTACCGTAAGGAAGCCACTGGCGGCCTGGATGACTTGCAACTACGAGACCTCGAGCAACGTCTGGGCTACCTGCGGGAAATGCTGGAACGACGTGAAACAATTCTGGCCAGCATCAAGGAACAGGAAAAACTGACCCCGGAACTGGAAAAGCAAATCAACGCGGCGGAGACCAAGACCGAACTGGAAGATATTTACCTGCCCTACAAGCCCAAGCGCCGCACCAAGGCCATGATCGCCATCGAAGCCGGCCTGGAACCACTGGCCGATAAACTCTTTGCCGACCCATCACTTGATCCGGAAAAACTCGCCGCAGATTTTGTTGACAAAGATCGGCAGGAAAATCCTGTCGCCGATACCAAGGCTGCCCTGGAAGGCGCCAAGTATATTTTGATGGAGCGCTTTAGCGAAGATGCCGCACTGAGCGGCAAACTGCGCAAGCACTTGTGGGAAGACGGCGAGCTGCGCTCGAAAGTCATCGAAGACAAGAAGAATGAAGCCGCCAAATTCAGCGACTATTTCGAATACAGCGAACGCCTGAACAAAATTCCTTCGCATCGCGCTTTGGCAGTTTTTCGTGGCCGCAAGGAAGGTTTCCTGACAGTCGAGATTGGCAGCGCGGGTGTTGAAGCCGGTCAGACCGATCCTTGCGAGACCATGATAGGCCAACAGTTTGGCATTGAAGACAAGGGTCGTCCCGCCGACAAATGGCTGGGCGAAGTCGTACGTTGGACCTGGAAGGTGAAAATGCTCACGCGCATGGAAACCGATCTGCTGGGTCAATTGCGCGAACAGTCTGACGAAGAAGCCATTCGCGTGTTCACCGAAAACATGAAGGCCATCCTGCTCGCCTCGCCGGCCGGCAACAAGATTACACTGGGTCTGGACCCGGGCCTGCGCACCGGCGTGAAGGTTTGTGTCGTCGATCGTACTGGCAAGTATCTGGAAGACACCGCGATCTATCCACACGCGCCGCGCAATCAATGGGACGAGTCCATCTCCGTCCTGACCAAACTGTGTAAAAAGCATGGCGTTGAACTTGTGGCTATCGGCAACGGCACTGCTTCACGAGAGACCGACAAACTGGCCGGCGACCTGATGAAACGTCACCCTGAATTGAAAGTCGTCAAAGCCATGGTGAACGAAGCTGGCGCTTCGGTGTACTCGGCTTCCGATCTAGCCCGCGAAGAATTTCCTGATCTGGACGTGACTGTGCGCGGCGCTATCTCTATCGCCCGCCGCCTGCAAGACCCCCTGGCAGAACTGGTGAAGATCGACCCCAAGTCGATCGGTGTAGGCCAGTATCAACATGATGTGAGCCAGGTAAAACTCAGCCAGTCACTGGATGCCGTGGTCGAGGACTGTGTAAACGCGGTCGGCGTAGACGTCAACACCGCCTCCGCCCCATTGTTAAAGCGCGTGTCCGGCCTGACGCCATCCATTGCCCTGAATATTGTCAGCTACCGCAACAGTCACGGCGCCTTCAAGAGCCGCGAAGACCTCAAGGCAGTGCCACGGTTTGGTGACAAGAGTTTCGAGCAGGCGGCAGGTTTCTTGCGCATTGCCGGTGGCAGCAATCCACTGGATGCCTCAGCCGTGCACCCGGAGTCTTATAGCATTGTTGAAAAGATCATCGCCAAGCACGGCAAGAGCGTCGAGAAAATAATCGGCGATCATCAGTTCCTGACCAAGCTCGACCCAAAAGAATTCATAGATGAGAATTTTGGCCTGCCAACTGTGACTGACATTCTTGCCGAACTGGATAAACCCGGCCGCGACCCGCGCCCGGAATTTACCACCGCCGCGTTCAAAGACGGCGTCGAATCACTGAGCGATCTCAAACCCGGCATGACCTTGGAAGGCGTGATTACCAACGTCACCAACTTCGGTGCCTTTGTCGATATTGGCGTACACCAAGATGGCCTGGTACACATTTCTGCGCTGGCCGATCATTTCGTCAAAGACCCGCACACCGTGGTGAAGACAGGTGAAGTCGTCAAAGTCAAAGTGATGGAAGTGGATATTCAGCGCAAACGCATTGGTCTGTCCATGCGCCTTGGCGATGATCCTGCTACTGCCGGCAACAAGAGCGCTAAACCAGCCGGTGGAGCTGCCAGTAAAAATCAGCAGCGCTCAGCACGCAGTCAACCACGGCAGCAACAGCCGAAAGCACCGACCACAGGAACGTTTGGTGATCTGCTCAAACAAGCCGCGGCCAAGCAAGAGTCGAAATAGGCTTCGATCATATGCTGGCCGTTTGATATCACGAGTTGTAAAAGTGCTTGTGAAAATTCAGCACTGAACATGCCGAGGGGTTTGGCAGGGCTGGCAGTTGGGGCCGTATGAGGCAGGGATGCCGAATTCGAGCCCCCAGGGATGGGTTTACGGCGTGCCCGAACTGCTAATCCTGCCAAGCCCCGAGTTCACTAATCCTGACTTAGAAATTTCGTCCGTACGTAAGCCCAGCACTCAATCCTAGTGAAGCTTTGTAAAAATTCAGCGACAGGCCTGCAAGGGGGTTGTCGGGGGTAGCGGTTGCGGCCGTGTGAGGCAGGGATGCCGAGGACGAGCCCCCAGGGATGGGTTACGGCGTGCCGCAACCGCTACCCCTGACAAGCCCCTCACTCAAACCTCAAATAACCGCGGGTTTAATCCGCTGATTAACTCTCAGCCATCTCTTTCATAGTCGCCAATGCACGCTCAAACGTAGCACGGCGACGTGCTACATCCGCGTCTTTGGCCGCCTGATCTTCCATGTTCGATACATCCAGCATCAGGGTGTAAATCAGTTTCGATGAATTGGCTGAAACCGGTCGCGCCTCCATGAAGCCATGATACAGATTATAAAATTCACCCGGCACGTTTGGCTGTGTATAGCCATAGGACAACTCGGTTTCGGCAACCATGATTTCCAGAATGCGGCCGTCCAGTAACGAGCGTACGGTACCAATGCCACCGTTGCCTGATGTGATTTCACAACTCAGGTTCAACCAATCAGTGATGGCACAATAGTCGCCAACCACATCCCAGGTATGCTCAGCAGACGCGTTCACATCGATTTCCATTTCGATACTGACATACTCCTGCGCCAAACTCAGTGACGCTAACAATGTCGCTGCCAGTCCTGCTACCAATTGCGTTGTGTTTTTTATAATTTTCATGCTTTTTATACTCGTCATACTAGCTTCCTGTATTAATTATTGTTGTTGAAAAAATCTTGCGAGTTTTAGACTGTACCTAATCCTTGACGGCAATTGCCTGCATCTCAAAGCGCGCACCGCGCAACAAGACACTGGTACCGATGAATGCCCGGGCTGGAAACTCCTGGGTAAAATACGTGCGGTAAATCTCGTTGAATTGATCATAAAGGGACAAGTCAGAGCAGTATATAGTCACGTAGACCAGATCATCCATCGTCATGTCGGCCTCAGCCAGGGTAGCGACGAATCCGGACAACAGGTTGTGTGCCTCAACAGCCGGGTCTTCCGGTACTTGGCCGTTCTCCAATCCCAAACTGCCGGAAATATACAGGGTGTTATCCGCCATCACGGCCGTGCTGAAAGGCGGACCACTATTGTCCTCGGCGCTACTGCGACCAATGAAGCTGCGCTCTTGGGCCATAAGCACAGGCGAGACCAACATGAGCGCTAATAGTGTGATTCGAGTAGCCAAACTGCGAATGGTCATGCAAATTCTCCTTGCGTCCTTCAAATCCGGGGCCGATGCTTGGTAATCTGAAATCGCATCCAGACAGAAATCAAATGCAAGTTAGATTGACTGAGCGTCGTTGAGAGTGATTGAGTGTCATTGAAATCAATTAAGAGTAGGGAAAGTAATCAGTTCTCGGCCTTTTGGCAAGGCAAGCCACAGCGGGGCAGCTGCTAATAAAGCGATAAGCCGCATGCTGACAAGTCTCGCCCCGGCAACGACAAACAGTTAAGCTGCATGGGCATTCACTAAATGCGCCTGTCAAAGAACGGGCAACGAGGAATTGCGAAAACAATGAGCCAAACACCGGTCGAAACCAGCTGCTTGTGCGGCGCAGTAAAAATTACCGCGAGTGAAATCAATCCCAGGTTTACGGTATGCCATTGCGATTCCTGTCGTACCTGGGGCGGCGCCCCGTACTTCGCTGTGCAGTGTGGAACTGCAGTGGTAATGACCGGCGAAGAGAACGTGACTACTTACGATTCGTCGACGTGGGCGCGTCGTGGCTTCTGCGCCAAGTGCGGTACCCACCTGTTCTATCAAGTCAAGGAGACTGGCGACTATAATATGCCGGTGGGTCTCTTTCCGGCACTGGAAGGGCTGGAGATGGACATGCAGTATTTTAGTGATCAGCGCCCCGGGTATTATTGTTTCAGCAACAAGACCAAAGAAATGACTCGCGCCGAAATCATGGCGTTCTTTGCCAGCAAGATGTAACGCGATCAAAATAGTAATTTCATGAACAAACTCAACGTCACTGAAATCCCGACACGGAAATTTTCTGACCCCGACATCACTGCCGGCGGAGAAGCCCGTGCCTCAGTTGACCCTCGTGGCCTTGAGACCTTGTGGATTAACACCGGCAGCCTGTGCAATCTGGCCTGCGAGAATTGCTATATCGAATCCACGCCGACCAATGACCGGCTCAGTTATATCAGCTTGCAGGAAGTCGACCTGCTGTTGGACGAGATTGCCGAAGAAGGCTTCCCCACTCGCGAGATCGGTTTTACTGGTGGCGAGCCTTTTCTGAATCCCGACATGATCGCCATCTTGCAATTGTGTCTGGCGCGCAAGTTTCAGGTTTTGGTGTTGACCAATGCCATGAACACCATGCTACGAGAAAAGCAGGCGCTGGCTGACATGCATGCCAGGTATCCCGGCAAACTGTTCTTGCGCGTGTCGGTGGATCATTATCTGGAAAGCATGCACACTAAAGAACGTGGCCCCCGCTCCTGGAAGCCGGCTATCAAGGGACTGAAGTGGCTGTCCGATAGCGACCTGAATTTTTCCATCGCCGGGCGCACCTTCTGGAATGAAAGCGAAGCCCAAATGCGCGCCGGTTACGCGGATTTGTTTGCGCGAGAAAACATCAAACTCAACGCACACGATCAAGCCGACCTGATTCTGTTTCCGGAGATGGATGGCGGCGATGATGTGCCGGAGATTACTATTTCCTGCTGGGGTATTCTCAACAAAGATCCAGCGGACATCATGTGTGCAAGCTCACGCATGGTCGTCAAACACAAAGGCGACGACCACCTGTCGGTGATGGCCTGCACTTTGTTGCCCTATGATCAGCGCTTCAACATGGGCAAAACGCTCAAAGAAGCCTGGCGCAGCGTGAAACTGAATCACTCCCACTGCGCCAAGTTTTGCGTGTTAGGGGGCGGTAGCTGTTCTGGCTAACAACCGCCTACAACACCGTCACTCCAAAGCCCCGATCCAGAAACCACAGCATACCGACTTGAGCAATTGC
Organism: uncultured Gammaproteobacteria bacterium; assembly: GCA_913060975.1. Taxonomy (GTDB): domain Bacteria; phylum Pseudomonadota; class Gammaproteobacteria; order Pseudomonadales; family Pseudohongiellaceae; genus UBA9145. The sequence goes on along the minus strand of CAJXVC010000005.1, from coordinate 236,864 downwards.
CAGTGCCGACAGCACTGTGGTCAGACGCCGACTCCACTGCCAGTGAATCAATAGTGCCAGTATCGGGATCAAACCGAGCACGATGACCAACTGACCAATCTCAACTCCAATATTGAAACCCAACAAGCTGGCGACGAACTGTCCGGTGGCCAGATTCAAATCGCCCAGCACATTGGCAAAGCCAAACCCGTGCACGAGTCCGAACGCGAATGCCACCGGCCAATGGTGACGCCCAAAAATAGGTATCAGAATATTCACCGCACTGACGACTACTGATAAGGCAATCGCCGTTTCGACCAGCTGCGCCGGTAGCTCGACAATGCGTAGCGACGCGAGAATCAGAGTAATAGAATGGGCCAAGGTGAAAGCCGTTACCATCTTGACGATTGACCAACCGGTTTCGGTCCAGATTGCAGTCGACGTGGTTCTCGTGCGATGGGTATGCAGCACCACACCCAATAGCATGGCCAGAAGAAACAGAATATGATCAATACCAATCCAGATGTGCCAGATGCCCTCACCAATAAAACTGATCAGCGGCGTCCAGAATGACAAGCTGCCGCCATCAAGGGTGAGACTTTGATTGGCTGGTGAGAAAAGTCGTGTGGCTGACTCGCCATCAACGCTAATGGCAGCGATGCCACGGTGAGAGTTATCCACATCGAACAACAAGCCATAGTCCAACGACAATGCACCCGACTCGGCACATTGACCGAAGAGCCCCATAGTGACGTAGGGACCGCCGCTGAGTTGCTCGATGGCGAGGTCGTTGGTGCTTAGAGTGCAAACCTGATCGCCGCGGGACAGCTCGATCCTGCTGTTCACGTAGCCAGCAATCGCCGGCGATGCGCGCCTGATCTCACCCCAGGTAATCTGCGTGTCCTGATTGTTGTCGAGGCCGATCGCAATTTCCAGATCAGAAATAGCCACTTGCAACGAACCGCTTACCGCGCCTTCGTTGAGCTGCAGATCGAAAAAACTGTCATTGAGACTGTGGGCGGCAACCAGCACTGGCCAGCACAAACAAATCGTTACTAGTGATTTAAACAGGCGAGTCATTACAGCACCTCCTGTGCAGACAATACCGTCTGAATTCTTGCATCCTGCAATCCGGTTTTAGTAATCCAGGCACGCACCTGTTCCTGGGTCTGCGATTGTTCACTGGCGACCGCAGCACTTGCCAACAGTAATGTGTCACCAGGCTCTTTTTGTAGTTTCCAATTCAGGGTGGCTGAGCGTACTGCGGTAGCGAAATCCTCGGCAATGTATAACTGGTATTGCGCCAGCAGTTTATGTGGCGCTTCATCGCCAAGGCGTTGCAATGACTCGATCTCGGCACCGATGCTTGCCAGTAGCTCGGCATTGACCGGCATTCCGGCACCCTGCAGTGCGCGTACTAACAGTATCTGTGCTTCGAGATCATTCGCGCTGTTGGCATAGGGTCGCAACAATTCGATGGCTGCCTCAGGTCGACTCTGATGTAACAGAAAAGCAGACAGCCGCAATGTTGTGAATAGGCTCTGCGGGTTCATGCTCAGGACCCTGCGATAATAACGCTCAGCGCGATCGGCAAAACCCAGGCGTTCGGCGGTTGTGGCGGCATTTAACAGCAGCTCAATTTGTTGTGTCGCATTGGTTGGCCGCGCCAGCAGCGTTTCTTCAACGGCGCTTAGTGCGAACTCGGCATTGCCCGTTATTGATTGCAATTGTGCGCCGCAGTTAAGCGCATAAATTTGTACGCCTGCAGCCTCAATTGCCTGACATTGTTGTGCCACTGCCTCGTAATCGCCGATAACCAAACTGACCTGGGAGTAGATGAGCCGCGCCTGTAGATTAGCCGGATCATTGCTGAGCACTGTGTCCAACTGCTGTAGCGCGGCCATGAATTCGTGACTGTGTTGCAAAACGGAGGCATGGATCAGGCGAACCATTGCCGGTTTTGGCTGCTGCTGCGGCCATGCGTTAATGAGTGAGAGTGTGTGCCCGAAGGCGCGCGGGTCGTTGTTGCGCGTCGCCAGTGTATAGGCTTCTGAAATTGCCGCAGCTAACTCTCTGCTGGAGTACTGAGTCGCGGCGTTACCTGCATTGTTCGATTCTAAACTGCGTTCTTGTGCCCGCACGCTGCGAGCAATCGCCGTTACGGCCGGCGAGAGTGTCAGTAATACCTGATCATCCGATTGCGGCACGAAACTGTCCGCGCGCGTCTCGCTGAGAAACACGATGAAGATGACTAGCAGTATCACTGTTTGAAACAGCAACAACTTCTTACTTTCATCAGTAGTAGTTTTTTTCATCATTGTTGCATCCTGTCTTTAAAACAAACTCAAATCCTGAGTAAAAAAACCGGGAACCTCCCTGTCCCCGGCTACTTGCACTTTCTAAATGTTTCGCTCAGCCAACATCACTGTGACGTTGGCTTTCACGTCAGTGCGACTAGTTACTGGCATTGCCTGGCAGTGGGTCATTCAGGTACGGGAAGCCCGGCTGAAATTCCACTGCACTGACAGTAGTCTGGTCAGTAAAAGGCACAGCGTTGTTCGGTGCCTGCGTGGCATCCGGATTCAATGCGCCCATCATGACTCGTAAGGCAACATCCACCACGTCATCACCTGGCCGACGCCCATTCGGGAAACCTGCCGTATCACCACCAAGCACACCTTTATTGCTTTGCTCGGTTGGACCCACTGGTGCAATGCCGGTGTTCAAGCGCAGCATTGCACTGCCACCGAAAGAGCCATTGGCGACTGCCGCTGGCAAGTTAAGCCCGTCGACACCACCAATCGCGGCGACCAGGTCCGTACGTGGGAAATTGGTCGGTGCGACCGCGCCGGCATCGCCGAACAATAGCTCAAGCAGGAATGGCAGGGTCGGGTTAGCGACGTACCGGGCAAACTGGCCATCATCGACCGGCTCACTCATGTTCCACTTGTCCTTGTCAGGCACACCAATGACCAATTCATTCATCAATGGAAAACCAAGACGCGAAACCTGCATCGGCTCACTGCCTGCGGTATCCAGGCTGGACGTGGTCCACGCGCCAATCACTGGATCACCATTGGTCAGACAACTGATCGGCACTTCCATGGCCAGTGTTGTCACGTTGGTATTACCAATCTGATTAGGTACCGCATCTTCGGCACCGAGTGGATTCAGATTCACCAGATCGAATACCGGACCCAGATTGACGGCAAAGCCTTCTTTGCGTTGACCGACAAAGACACGCCCTGCGCTACTGCAGCCGGGGATATTGACACTGGCAATGTGATCATTCGCGTAAGCCGGATAATCGGGAAGCGATTTGGTACCGATGTAGTCCAGCGGTTTACGGAACGAGGTCTCGCCAGTTACTGCGTTGGTCACCGCAGCGGATTGCCCCGTTCTGCGGTCGCCAGTAACCATATTGATGCTGTATTCCTGACGGGAATTCACGTTCGCCGTGTCATCAGCACCTGGACCTACGGCACCGGCAATTACCAGCGGTATTGGCGTGTTCTGGTCACCAACAGGCACTGTTACGCCAGCTAAAATGGTTTCGAAATCGAAACTGAAAGTGATGTCTTCCATGGAATCACCATTGTTGTCGATGTGAATCTCATAGAGGGCATTGGTTTCCAGGTCGAAGTAGTTGGGTCCACCATATGGATCTTGCAGTGGCACATAGTTCGCCAGAAACGTGACGTAGTCTTCCCGACCAGTCTCGTAACTTCTGAACATATAGAAGTCGGAGCCATCTAGACGCGGCAAGCCTGCAATCATCGGCGCCTCTCGGTGACTCGAAGCGATCGCTACAGCACAGGTGGACAATGCAGTAGCTGCAACAACCGCCTTGTAGAAATGACTTCGTTTGGGTTGTGTAAACATAATTTCTCCTGAAATTAATTGCTTTAATGAACACGCTATCTCTGTCAAACCGGGTTCCAACTAGTCGAATCAGTGCATTTGCTTGGCGGTTCGATGCAGAGGCGTATGGGGGCTACGCGTGTAAGTAGATTTACGGATGTATGGATTTTCTCTGGCTTGCTGATGATGTGAAGGCTGTCACAACGTTGCGGGTAGAAGCGGGTAAAAGCGGGCGGGTCACATTCTGCGAAGCCGCAGCAGATGGTGAGCTGGGATTATTTTACAGATAGATATCAAGCGAGAGTTTTTATTGAACAAAACGTGAAACAACGATAACGAACTACCTTTTCCAAAGATCGCTCGATGTTGTCATTGGTGGTCTGGCCAGCAATCTGACATTTTTTTGACCGCGGAGGCGCTTGTTGATCGCTTGAATGACTGGATTGCAAACGCTACTAGCGTGATGGTAGAGGCGAGGCAGAAAAGAATCAGCAACAAAAAAGGCGGCTCATTAATGAACCGCCTTTTCATTGTGCAACTTTTTTAGTAACAGAGCTTACTGGCTATAACCGGGGACAGTATTCAATACGCCGAGTTGCTGCGCTTGTTGTGCCGACCCATAGGCCTGCTCAACAGTCATGCAACGGCGGCGGCGTACGCGACTCAAAGAGCGATCTTCATTAATGCATACTATCATTTGGCGAATTGGTTGCGTGGCATTGTAAGCTGCCAGCTCTTCTTCAGACATTCTCTCAAAATTGACATCGCCTTCGGTGGAAACACAGGAAGTCAGAATCATGCTAAACAGCATTAACAGTGTTAACTTTTTCAATGGTGGGTTCCTTATTATTTTTGTTTAACGCTCAATCACCAGTTCTTTATTGCTACTGAATTCAACCGGCACCAATATACGGGACAGCCAAGCTTTGATGCAGAGTTGGTTATTGGACAATTGATCAAAAGCGAGCAAAGAATAAGCCGTGCTGCTGGTCTTTTCCAGATTTAATGCTCTTTTATACGCACATTTTGAAAATTGACGACATTGTCAGAACGCGATTCAGCAAGCACTTCACGAATAGCATTGCCGAGAGTTTCCAACGGAACAGGCTTGGTCAGGAAGCGATTGATATTCAGCTCTTGAGCCCGGTCAGCATTCATTACCTCGCTGTAGCCTGTGCATAAAATAACCGGTTGGCGCGGATTGATCTGGCGAATCGCCAAGATCAGTTTGTCGCCGTTCAGTTCTGGCATAGTTTGATCTGTTATCACCAAGTCAAACTCATTCGGCTGCTCGCGGTAGATTGCCAAACCCGCTTTACCATTGTCCGCCATCACATGATCATAGCCTAGCGACTGCATTAACTGCGGGTACAAAGCAGCAAGAATATCGTCATCTTCGACGATCAGAATTTTACCATGACCATGTGCCGGAAATACTTCGTCGGCGATTGTTTGCACAGCGGCTGGTTCCTCAGCGGCGTGCAATGGCAACACAACGGCAAAGCGCGCACCGGTTTCGGTGTTGCTGGCGTGAATGCGGCCACCGTGGCTCTCAACAATAGAGTGCACCAGTGCCAGGCCAATACCAGTGCCCTCGCCCTGAGGCTTGGTCGTAAAATAGGGTTCGAAGATGCGCTCAATTATTTCAGCGGGAATACCAGGGCCGTCATCGGTAACAACGACACGCAGATAGCGATCAGCCGGGGCCAGGGATTTCTTGCTGATTGCGTCTGTGGAGGCTTGAGACAACGCCTCACGATCAACAGTATCCATGCATATGGTGATCTCGCCAGGATTGTCTTTCAGGGCACTGGCAGCGTTGGCAAACAGGTTCATCAATACCTGATGCATCATGGTCTCATCACCAATAATGTGCAGCGCTGATTCCGGCACCTCTTCCTTGATGCTGATTGTCGAGGGAATCGTTTGCCGAAGCAGCGACAAACATTCGTGCGCGACATCAATCATGTCGATCACTTCCCTGCGTTCTTCCTGCTTGCGACTGAATACCATGATGCGACTGATTAACTGCGCCGCCTTGTTGGACGCTTTGATGATGCTGGCCAGGTGTTCTTTGTTTAGTTGACCTTGCTCCAGTTCCATTTGTGCCAGTTCGGTATAACCGGATATGCCCGCCAGAATATTATTGAAATCGTGCGCAATACCACCTGCCAATGTACCGATAGCTTGCATCTTCTGTGAATGGCGCAATTGTTCTTCCAATTCGCGACGTTCTTTTTCTGCGTTCTCGCGTTCGGATATATCACGAATCGTCCATAATGAATTGTCACTGGATTCCTTCGCGAAATAGGCTTTGTTTATTTCAACGGCGTGCAAATTGCCATTGCGATGGCGAATATAACTTCGCAGGCCAGCATGCTGATTGACACGCGCTTGAGAACGCAACTCCGCGAAACTGGTTATGCCCTCATCTGCCAAAAAACCGACCAGAGGATGTCCAACTGAGGAATTTTGCAGGTAGCCCAGCATTTTCTCGGCAGCACGATTTAGCTCAACAATGAAACCGTTGCCATCGACGATGATTACACCTTCGATCAGATTATCGAGAGTATCCTGCAGGCGCTGCCGGCTCTCCTCCAGTTCTTTCTGATAATTGAAAACCGTATCAAGATAGTTATTGGTGGATCGCGCCAGCTGACCCAACTCATCATCTTTATGACGCGCAGGCACCTGTAAACGCTTCTCGGAACCGGGTTTAATCTGCGCGAGCCGCTCCGCCAGCATGGACAGTGGATTGGTCACCAGATACACAACAACAAAGAAAATGACCACCGCCAGAACAACGGCTTCCACGGACAGCGCTAACGCCGAAAAGGTCGCACGCTCATAAAAATCACTCAAACCTGCCTGAATATCCAGCACCACATTCAAAGAGCCGAGCAGCTCTTCACTTTGCGGTAACGGCAACGCTAAAGACAGCGCCTGCGGCTCGACCTCTATCAGCGAGGCCAGACCGGTCGTTTGCTGTCGCTCTCGAGATTGCGTAGCTAGCACCTGGCCTAGCTCATCCTGAATCGTGACTTCAGTGAACAGCACATGGTTCATCAGACCGCTGAGTACGTCATTGGCAAGTTCGGGGTCCAGCTGGAAAACCGCTTCGGCGGCCGACTGTCGGGTCAATGACATCAACTGCACTGCGGTGCGCTCTATTTCTTGAACAGTGAGTGAAAAATTACGCCAAGTGCTCAAGCCCGAGATTGCTATACTCATGAGAAAAGCCACCAGGATAGTGTAAATCGCGAGTCTGGTTGCCAAATGTTTTTTCAAGGGGTTACCAATGTTGCAGATTACTGGGAATATCGACAGGTGTTGATTATCATTGAAGCTGTGCGAGCTATAGTTAGAATACTGATTACGGCTGCGGAACGGATCTCATGAATCAAAATTGTCATGTTTGCGATATTATTGTGAGTCGCATTGTGACAATGCCAGGCAATTTGTGTAGCCGGCGCCCTTTCTGGCTCATACACGACCCTATTCGCTGCTTTTTTACCCTGGGTTTAACTGTTTTCGTCTGTTCAACAGTCTCCGCCCAAGCTGACGATGCACCGGTTTTAACAGTTTTTGCCGATGTTCGTTACCCCGCCGACTATGTTCAGACTACTACAGGCCAGGAATTACCTGCCAACTCTGCTGGTAATCTGGTCCAGGCACTGCTCGAGGCAAGCGGCATACCTTATGCAGTCGAAGTCGCGCCATGGTCCCGGGCCATTCAGGCAGTCAATAGCGAGCCGAATGTCATCGTCTATTCGATAGTGAGAACAGCTGAGCGGGAGTCACGGTACTACTGGATCGGTCAGACGAGACCAGTGGATATTTATCTGTTCGGTTTGCGTGCTAGAGCCCATGAGCTGCCAACTACGCTACAACAGGCACGCGACTATCGCATCGGCAATTTGCGCGCGAACGTGGTGGATGACTATCTCAGCAGCACAGGCTTTACGGAATTGGTCTATTTTCAGGATTTCTCCCGATCGATCGCAATGCTGCAACGCGGTCGCATCGATCTGATTCCTTTTGCCGAGCATGGCATCAATCAGTTTTTACGTCTGCAAGAAGCCGATTCTGACCTACTCGCGCCAATGCTACGGATCGAAGCCCTGGCAACCAGCCTGAATATTATTCTGAGCAAGAGAACCGACCCCGAGATTGCTACCCTGCTCACCGAAACCTATCAGGAATTGGTTCAGAGCGGTCGCTACGAAGAGATCATGGGAATTGAGTGGCACGGCGACTTGCCGCCAGGTAAAGCCTTAAGCGCCGGGAAAGAGTCCTCAGCGCGAGAAAAGTGCCTTCAGGCCAAGGACCAGGTCTTCAGCAGCAAAAAGAGCCTGCAAAGCAGAATGAAAGGGGTTTGAGCGCCAGATAAGAGTTTTTGGCGCCGGTAAAAGCTTCCGGCGCCAGAGTCCAATCATACTGTGTGGCTAGTTTTCCTGCTCACCTTCAGCAGCGCGACGCTCTTCAGCGCGGGCACCACGCAGAATATTGACCATGCCATAGTTACCTTCATGACAGGCGTATTCATACAGCAATCCATCGACCTTGGTCATGGGAACAATGCCGGTGAACTTGTCGGTATAAGTAGCCGGATCATCCACCGTGAATTCGTAGTTGACCGTGTCATAACCGACCCGGGTAAAACGTTCGGTCAGGACTTTCTCGGCGGAGGTACCAGAGGAGCCGAAACTGGCCGCCAGGCCATTGAAGTTGCGAGTTACGACAACCAGAGTATCGCCATCCCAGTAGCCATCTGAATCGCCGGTATACATACCGATGTTCTCATCCAATGGCGGCAAGTCATCGCGCGAATCATGAATTGGCACGATACGGGCATCATGAATCATTTCCGTCAGAATAACGGCAGTATCGCGAGACTGAAAAATCTGCACATTGTTGTTGTACAGGCTAGGGGTGAAAGGCGGGCCAGCATTGAATCCGACCAGACAGCGCTCGGATAAGCCGCGATCTTCCGGTCCATCCGTGCCGATACCACCAGCACCAATCCGCACTGGCCGTGACTCTCCGGTAGTACCACCACCGTAAACACCTTGACTGACAATTGCGCCTTCAACGAGCGGTGGCAATCGGCCATTCTCCGGGTAGACGAGGTGCGAGGTGCGGACGGTATCGCCGATACCCGCATTTTCGACCCAGAAATCATTATAGGATTCGTCTACGCCACCGGTAGCCAGCGCCGCATCTGTCGAGGCATCACGAGCAGCTCGCGCGGCTTCAATTTCGGCGATTTCCTCAGCGGTCAAGAACTGGCGAGTTCCAAAGCGCTCGGGGCGTTGCATAGGCACATCCGAGGAAAAATTCCATACTCCTTGCAGGTCAGGCTGACCCCACTCATTTTGTGGCGCCTGATATTCTTGTGCAGAAACCGAAAAATGGCCGATAAAAGCCGTGGACAAGCAAATTAGCAGAGAGCTTGTAGATTTCATTGTTCGCTCCGGTGTTCGAGATGTGTGACTAACGTTAAAAGTATTAGTCATTATGCCTCAAAGAACCCGCGGTGGCTGTAGTCTGCTTAACGAGTAATCTTGTCAGTTTGTAACACGAGCAAGGAAATCTTGCGGTTTACCAGTACAATCGGCGCTTGCTCGGGCCCCCGCATTCCGTAAGGCGCCTTGATTCCGTGAAAATTCATTCTAATAACCAGAATACTCCACACATGACTAGTACTGATTTATTACCTGCATTCAAGACCAAAGCCCTTGTTCGCGCTCTGCGCGCGGGCTGTCAGGTTGTCGCGTTTGTTGCTCTGACACTGCCATTGCTCGCTCAGGCACAGGAAACCAACGCCGACGACTCCACCGTTGTCTACCCGGCTGACTACTTCAATCAGTGGCGCCCCATTACGGCGCAAGACATGCTCGACCGCATTCCCGGCCAGGAAGACTCGGGCCCAAGTGGCGGTGGCGGCGGTCCAGGAGGCAATCCTTCATCAGGTGGCCGTGGTCTGGGTAGCGGCAGCGGCGGCACCGAAATCATGGTGAACGGCAAGCGCACGGCCGGAAAGAACAACCAGACCCGAGGCTTGCTGGATCGTATTACCTCCGATCAGGTTCGCGAAATTCAGATTATTCGCGGTACATCGGGTGATCTTGACGTGCGTGGTAGTGGTCAAGTCGTCAATGTCGTGCTGTTCGAAGAGCTTGATTCCAGCAGCATTTCCTATCAGGTCCGCGGCGAGTACATTCAGGACGACACGATTAACGCTGGCGCCCTGGCATCAATCAGTGGGCAAAGCGGCGGCCTGGACTACTTGTTCAGCCTGGAAAACGGGCCGCGCTACCGCAACAGTCACGCCAGTGAGAGCTCCATTCTTGGTGACTTTTCCCCGAATGACACCATTGTCGAAGAAACGACCAACGACAATGTGTACAACACGTTCAGCATGAATTTGGGCTACGCCCTGACGCCAAACAGCAGTATCCGCTTCAATGGCCTGTATGAAATGCAGGACGCGGACGGCGACGTCGACCGTCTCACGACCGATCTCACCACGACACCAGAAAGCTATCTCGTTGAGCGGGAAAACACGCCTAACGAGCGTGATAACTGGGAAGTGGGTGGTGACTACGAGCTGACATTCGGCAATGGCGACCGTTTCAAGTTGCTGGGTATTGCTAACGAAAATGATTCAGATCGTCTTCGCGAGCGCTATCAGGTCTTTCCTGACAACACCGAAGAATTGAACCTCTATCTCGACACCGGCTCGGTGACACAAGAACGCATCCTGCGTACCTCGTACACGACTGACCTGTTCGATGGCCAGAGTGTGGAATTCGGTATCGAAGGCGCCCAGACTATTCTCGATTCCAAGCTGGCGCTGGGTTTGTTAGAAGAAGATGGCACATCCGACCCGGAAGTCGGTGGCCTGACTCGCCAGGTTGTCACCAACGCCAACTCCAAAGTGGAAGAACTTCGCTTTGAACCTTTCGTGATTCACAACTGGACTGTGAGCCCGAAGATGTCCGTGGAGTCGACCTTGATCTTCGAGGCTTCGGAGATTAGCCAATCCGGCGATGTCAGCAACGAGCGCGACTTCGAGTTCATCAAGCCCAAGGTCGATGTGCGCTACAACATCACGCCGACATTTCAGGTCCGCGGCACGATCGAACGCATCGTCAACCAGCTTAGCTTTTCTGACTTTGTTTCCTCCAACGACAACTCAGATGTCGACAGCAATACTATTGGAGGCAATGAAAACCTGCGCCAACAAACCCAGTGGCGCTATAGCTTTAACAGTGAATATCGCTTGCCCAACGATGTCGGTGTCATCAACACCGAATTGTTCTATGCCGCTCACGATGATGTGATCGACTGGATTCAGGTGCCGACCACCGACGGCTCCCTGGTATCGGCCAACGGTAATATCGGTGACGGTACTGAGTACGGCGCCAACATCAATGCCAGTATTCGTATGGGCATGATTGGCATGCCAAACTTGCTGGTATCGCCAGGCCTGAACGTACAGGATTCGAAAGTCACCGACCCGTTTCTGGGAATTGAACGACGCTTCAGAAACTATCAGCGCGGCCGATTTACCCTGACCTTCCGTCACGACATCCCGGAATGGCGTGTTAACTGGGGTGCACAGTATTTCGATCGAACCGACGGCAATATGTTCCAGTATGATATCGGCGATATCGAGTTTAATGTTGGTGAACCGCGCTACAATCTGTTCGCCGAGTATGTCGATACCCGCGGCATCACTTACCGCCTCGACCTGCAAAACTTGTCGGACAATGCCCAGTGCCGCGACCGCTATCGCTTCGCTGGTGCCATCTACGACGGCGTTCTTGAAGAGATCGAAAGCCGCTGCACGAACACCGGCATAGAGCTAGGATTCTTCGTAAACGGGACATTCTGAGCAAATTCCGGCTCCGCTGGCACTTGCCAAGTGGAGCCGGTTGATTGACTATGTAGGGTAGTCCCCGCTAAGAAGGAGATACCCTATGCCCCGTTCGTTAGCACTACCCCGAAAGTTATCCGCAGTTGCCCTGACTGCCGCATTTTTATTGGCCTCCAGCCAACTGGCTGCGCAATTCGATCCGGATTACGTCCCCCCGAAAACAATCGATGGCACCGCAGATCTGCAAGGCGTGTGGGAAAACAACACCATCACCCCGGTCGAGCGGCCTGCTGTCTTCGGCGACAAGCAATTTTTGACCGATGAAGACGTTGTCTTTTTGGAACAACGTCTTGAAGAGATTTATGCCGCTGGCGAAGACGCTCTGTTTGGTGGTGGCGTTCTGGAAGCCGCTTTCAGTGGTGAGATTCAATCCTACGATCCATCCACCGGTAACTACGATTCACAGTGGATGGCGGAACGCACCATCCACCGCCGCACCTCACAAATTATTGATCCGCCCAATGGCCAGTTCCCGCCGCGCACTGAAGCTGCTATTGCCGCCGCGCGACAACTGCAGGAACACCGCGAAGCCCACCCTGCTGATTCCTGGACCGATCGTCCACTCGGCGAGCGCTGTCTGTCTTTTGGCGCGCCACGTCTGGGCTCCGGGTACAACAGCTATTGGCAGATCGTGCAGTCCAAAGATACAGTCGTGATCTATCAGGAGATGGCGCACGATGCCCGGGTTATTCCGATCGGCGAAAAACCGCATCTGGATAGCAAGGTCAAACTTTGGCATGGCGATTCACGCGGCTGGTGGGAAGGCGATACGCTGGTGATCGAAACGACTAATTATTCCGAGCCCAGTGACACAGCGCCACGCACGGTTGAGAAACGTAATGTCGAGCGCATTACCCGGGTCTCGGACGATGCCATCCAGTATCAACTGACATCGTATGATCCCGGTCAGTTCACTGCGCCCTATACCCGAGAGATAATCTTCGATCATACTGACAGTGAGATTTACGAATATGCCTGTCATGAAGGTAACTACGGTATGGAAAACATCTTGCGCGGACACCGCGCCGAGGAACGCATGGCCAGAGAAGCCGGGGCCAATCCTTGAATTTGATGTATCGCTACTCATAACACTGCACTGCGAAGTGCTGAGTGGAAAATAGAAAAAGGCGCGGCGAAAACCGCGCCTTTTTTATGCGCTTCTAGTCATGGCTTTCTTATGCCCTGCTATTGCCTCTTCATCCCCTTTGGTACCGGCCGCAGAATCATAAGCATGTGAGAAAGTGCTGTATTCAGACACTGTAATACGGCGCAGAGAATCAGGTCACTTTTTGCCGTTGCTTGAACGCCGGCTCATCAAAGCGACGCTGAGCGACTATATCAGCCAGCACCGTCACCGCTTTGGCAATGTCAGCAAAGCGCAAGAACAGTGGCGAAAAGCCAAAACGTAATAAATCGGGGCTGCGAAAATCTGACAGTATTCCCGCCGCTGCCAGCGCCTGACAAATGGCATAGCCTTCCTCATGTGCAAAAGCGAGTTGCCCGCCTCGCTGCTCCGCATTCACTGGTGATACCAATTGCAGTTCGCTTAGTTCCGGTCGGGCAACAACCAGCGCCAGAAAATAATCTGCCAGAGCCAGTGATTTACTGCGCAACTGTGCCGGCGTGACATCGGCAAAAACATCCAGTGCAGCTGACAGCACGCCGAGAGAGAGAATAGGTGGAGTGCCTGTTAAAAATTCAGTGATATCCTTTGCCGGTACATAGTCTGGCGAGAACTCAAAAGGCGATGTGTGCCCCATCCACCCGCAAAGCGGCTGCGAAACTTTTGCTTGATGCTGTTTATTCACATAAAGAAAGGCCGGCGCACCCGGGCCACCGTTTAGATATTTATAGCCACAGCCAACCGCCATGTCGACCGACCATGCATCCAATTGCAGTGGCACGGCACCAACACTGTGAGACAGATCCCAGATAACAAGAATACCCAACTCGTGAGCGCGCTGGGTAATACTCTGAATATCGAGCATCGCCCCGGAACGAAAGTTCACTTGCGTGAGCAATAACACAGCCACTTCCCTATTCAGGCTGTCGAGCAAGTCTTCTTCGTCTACTGTTTGAAGCTCACATTGACCTGCACCAAGCAAAGACTGCATACCCTGGACCATATAAAGATCGGTAGGAAAATTGTCTTGCAGTGATACAACGGTGGTGCGCGGCTTGTTGAGCTGCAAGGCAACGGCCAGGAGCTTGAAGAGATTTACCGATACTGAATCGCAGCACAATAGCTGCCCAGGGGCTACGCCAACCAAGGGGCCCAATTTTTCCGCGCAAGTTACAGGCATATCGATCCAGCCGTGTTTGTTCCAGCTACTGATCAGATCCTCGCCCCATTGTTGTTCTATCAGCGTAAGCGAATGGGCCAGAGCACGAACCGGCAATGGGCCCAGAGAATTGCCATTCAAATAGATTTTGCCAGCAGGAATCTTGAACTCTGCGCGCTTGCTGGCCAACACATCAGCGGCATCAAGTGCCTGACAATCAGGTAATGCGGTCACAGTTGTTTATCCAGTAGGGCAAGCAACTCCCGGAAAGCCGCAGTGCCCGGATGGGCCCAGTCAAAGTGGCCAGCGCCGGCCATGATAACAGTGCCAGCACCGTCCAGTCGGGTGTGCAAAGCCGGTACGATGGCATCACGGTTGCCTTGTAACAGCCAGGTATTGGCCGGCAGAGTCTTGTTCACAATAGTTGCCGCACTATAAGCCTCAGGTATTTGCTCCGGCGTGCCACCCACCACCGGCATCACCGGTACGCCGATACTCCAATGACCAAACCAGATAGCCGGCCTGAGCCAATGCCGTACTCATGGCGTAACTGTATTGCAGATCGAACTCGTTCAACCAACAACCGCCATGCACGAAAATGATCAGTCCCCGTGGTGCAGTGCCCACCGGCGACCACACTTCGCCAAACTGTAATGGATCATCCCCGTAAACAATTGTTCGGTCGCTGGCCGTAAAGGGAAGCGATATCACCTGATCAAAATTTACATTGCTCACCACAGGCTCATAAGTCACTTCAGATTCTGCAGCGTACGTTGCACCACTGCCAACGGCTACGATGCAAGTACTTGTTTGTAGCAATACTGAGCTGAGAAATATTCGCAGGAATTTTTGCAGCATAAGGCGTTGTTCCAAAAACCAGTGTGGCTGACTATACCCAATGGCTACCCTAAACGACAGGTTCGGCAATTTATTGATCGAAGTCACTGTGACCGAAACTGCAAATACGCTAAGCTCGAAATCATCCCATACTAATAAGAAGACTTTGCGAAATTTGCACAGCACGCCTCCCGGAGCGAACTCATGAGCGCATCTAAATCCCCAGACTCACTCGGCATACGCACATCACGTCGTAAGTTCCTGCAACACTCTGCCCTGTTAGTGGGCACCGCCTCGGCGCTGCCACAAATTTCGTTAGGGCAATCGGCACTTCCAGTAAACGGCCAGCGATTTGCTGACCCCGCATCCGGCGATTATTGGCAAAGCGTTCGCGACCAATTTGCGTTCCCTGAAAATACAGTACCCATGAACGCGGCTAATCTTTGCCCTTCTTTCCAATCTGTCACCGAGACAGTTGCCGAACTGACAGCCGACATCGATAGCGACTGCTCATTCAATAATCGCGCAAAATATTCAGACATGCTGGAACAAACCCGAACGCTGGTTGCCGAACAGTTGCATGTCGACAGTGATGAGGTTGCCCTGGTTCGCAATACCAGTGAAGCCAACAATATTATCAACAACGGTTTGCAATTGGATGGTGGCGATGAAGTCGTCATCTGGGATCAGAATCATCCAACGAATCATGTCGCCTGGGAGGTACGAGCCGCCCGCTTTGGCACTCGAGTGCGTAAAGTAGCCACGCCCGCGTCACCTACCGACCCACAACAGCTGGTTGATGCCTTTGTCGACGCCTTCGGCCCACGCACGCGAGTACTGGCATTGACGCAAGTCTCCAATGTCAGTGGTATCAAATTGCCAGTAAAGGAAATTATCGCGGCCGCCCATGCCCGGGGCATCTACGTGCATGTCGACGGCGCGCAGTCCTGGGGTGCTATGGCACTGGATCTGGCCGATCTGGGTGCCGATTCCTTTACCGCCAGCGCCCATAAGTGGTACATGGGCCCCAAAGAAGTCGGCTTGCTTTATGTCAGAAGCGAGAATATCCCGCGCATCTGGCCCAGTGTCATTGCTCCGGGCTGGGGCGATGATGTCGAGGCGGACCCGGTCGGGGCGCGCAAGTTCGAGTCATTGGGGCAACGTGATGACGCTGCGCTGGCGGCATTAGGCATTACTGCCCAACTCCACAACGAAATCGGTCCGGCGCGAGTGGAGGCCCGTATTACCGAGCTGGCTCAGCATTTGAAGGAAGGCATAGCCGCCCAAGGGCTGCGGCTGGTCACACCAATGAGTCCCGAATTGAGCCATGGCGTTTGTATCACGCGCGCGCCTTCTGGTCAGGGCGGCAGTATTAGCGGCCGCCTTTACAGTGAGCATGGAATCGCCGGCGCCGCCACTGGCGGTGTGCGCTTGTGTCCTACTATCTACAACACCACTAACCATATTGACCGGGCAATTACCGGGCTTGGCGCATTAATGACATGATTTTGGCGGGGATTTGCCCCGTAACATGGTCCTTCGCGACTGAATATGCGAGCATTGTCATTTTTCAGGCACAGATACAGAGATTTTTATGACCTTAATGATTGGCAAGAACAACGTCGTTTCCATCCACTACACACTGAAGGACGACGCTGGCGAAGTACTCGACACCTCCGATGGCAAAGAGCCACTGACTTACCTGCACGGTGCCAACAACCTGATTCCCGGGTTGGAGAACGAACTGCAGGGCAAAACTTCAGGTGCCAAATTCGACGCCACTATTCCGCCGACTGAAGCCTACGGTGAGCGCAACGACGATTTCGTGCAAACCATCAGCAAGGAAATGTTCCAGGGTGTTGAATCAGTTGAGCCAGGCATGACGTTCGTTGCCCAGGGTGAAGGCGGCGCCCAGCGCCAGGTTCGCGTGACTGACGTAGAAGGCGATGATGTGACAATCGACGCCAATCATCCAATGGCTGGCATGACACTGCACTTTGAAGTGGAAGTTGTTGAAGTGCGTGAAGGCACCGAGCAGGAAATCGAACACGGTCACGTCCATCAGGACGGTCACGACCACTAGCAGGTACATCGCGCCTAGCGCGGCGGGTCAATATTATCGTTGATCGAATTATTGACCCGAAACCAGCCAGCCACGGCAAAGCGGTCGCGGCTGGTGGGTTTAACCTCATGCGGGAACTCACTACTTAGAAACAACACGAGAGTGGCATACCCCGGCTGCACATGCAGCATCTCTTCGGCGCCGTCCGGCGTATAGATCACCAGTTCCCCACCCTGATCCGGTTCCCAACCTTTGTTCAGGTAAGTTACCAAAGACAGCACGCGATTGGATTCACCCCGAAATGCATCCAGATGCTTACGGTAGAAGTCACCCGCCTCGTAAAAAGAAAAATGACTCTCGAACGAGAACAGACCAAGAAACAACCGCCGATTCAAATACTGCTGTAAGCGCTTCGACCAGGCTAGCCATTGGCCACTTTCCTGATGGTCATCTTCAATCCAGTGAATACGATCACGGCGCACGAACTGATTACGCTGTTGGTCGTTACCCCGGCCCACGGCAGCGCGATGGAAGCGATTGGCTTCCAGCACAGCCAGATAATCTAGCAAGCTCGCCGCTATTGTTTCGGGCAAGGCAGCGGGCAGAACGACATAGCCTTGCTGCTCCAAACCGGAGGCAATGGCTTCAAACAGATCGTCTTCCGCCGCACTACTGTGGCAGCCCAGATCCAGCGCTGTGGTCATGCACTTGCTCTCAACAATGAATAGTGAAGCAGACTCAACAGCTCAGGCCAGCTATTGAGGTGGGGCAAAAATTTCCCTGTGATCGGGTGGCAAATCGAGCGGCGCGGATTATGGCAGCAAAGTTCCAGATCCCCTATCTTTTTTTACACCCTGAACATCAGTTTTCAAAGGGCTTCGGCAGCCGCCAGTTCAGAGCCTGGCAACGATTCAGAGTGCACCAGCATCCAGCAGAAAGCCGTGGACCTCTTCGGCGACAAGCCGATAGCCCGCCGCATTGGGATGGGCAGCATCTGAACGCAGACTGCGCTGCGATAACACATCGGTCATGGTATCAGGCAGATAGGCGACCGCAGTTTCCTCGGCAATTTCCTGATAGAAATCCGCCGTCGACAATAGCAGGCCCGGTTGGGGCACTCCCATCAGTACAACTTGCGCGCCACTGGCATGAATCTGATTAATCATCGCCAACAGGTTCGCCTTGGCAGCCGCGAGGCCAGTACTACGCAACATATCATTGCCGGCGTGACAGAGAATGACCAGCGCCGGGCGATACTGAGCCAATACGCTCGGCAATCTTTGTAATCCAGCCGCCGATACTTCGCCTGAAATGCCCGCATTGACTATATCCAGCACGGCCAGTTCAGCCAAAACCTCCGGATAACTTTGCCCAGGTCCGGCTCCATAACCTGCAGTGAGCGAATCACCGAACGCGACTACGGTGGTGCCCGGCGGCAAGGGACTCAGACTGACATCGTCACCGCCGCAAGCAGTCAGCAAACTACAAACACCAAGTAGAAGCAGCAAGTGTCTTTTTATACGCCTTATGTTTTTTATACCGCTTATGCTTCCTGTATTTTCCATTATTCCCTTGTCGTTAATTCACCCCGGCAAGCCGGAATTATCATTTCTTTCTGATTAATTCGCCGGCCATGGCGTTGGCTAACTCAGTGGCTCCTTTGTCTTGCAGTTTATCTATCACTTGTTGTCTGTCTGTCACGGACCGATTCTGGCTCAGCTTGTATTTACACTGAATAGTATCGAGGCTGACCTCTACGCCAACGATAGCACCCAGCATGGCTGGATTGTAATCAGGTTGCCATGGTGCCTCGGAGCCCGATTCATACACAGCACTCAACGCCTCTACCAGTGCCTGTAGTCGCGCTGGGTCTGTGAATGTTTTGCAGCGTCCGGCCACATGCACAGCCTGATAATTCCAGGTGGGCACACCAGGGTCGTTATACCAGGTCGGCGAAATGTAATCATGGGGGCCGGCCAGAATGACCAGGCCATCCTGTCCATCAAGTTCGGCGTGCTGGGGATTCTGTTTGGCCAAATGACCAACCAGACTCTTCTGGTCGTCGGACAACAGAAACGGCATATGTGAGGCGAACAGCCGGCCTTCGACGTGCGTGACCAACTGACCAAAGGCATTGGTTTTGATAAACGCGATGATCTGTTGCTGATCATCCACGGCAAAATGTTTCGGTATGTACACAGTCGTTCCTGAAAGTTCGTTATTGAGAGCCCGTTGCTGGTCGACATTGCTGTCAATTGGCTAGATTTACACAAAAACCGATGCAATGCTCGCTTTACGAGATGGCACTCCAAATGGCCTGAAGCTGCCAAGGTACGCGGCCTGAGGTGGTTTATCGCACCAGGATTGGCGCAAGCCCGGACGATTTACACTCTGTAGCGACTAGTGGCTTTGATTCACTGGGCGCAATCTGAAATACTCCACCGCTGGAATTCCATTAATAAAATCTACAACCAAGGTATACCGAGTATGTTGCACTCAGTTAAGCGGGCTTTTTTTAAGGTCACTTCCGTTAAACGCGCTGGCGCTGCCATCATGGCGCTTTCGCTGACTTTTGGGTCTTTGGCTCTGCAAGCCGCCGATATGGACTGGCCAGCTGAACCGCCAGCTGAAGCCCCTGCCGATTGGGGCCCTGTTTCCGCCAATTTCGAAGAGATCCCCTATCCTTATCCCGTGCAGTATCTGGAACTGAACCGTTTCGGCGAAGACATGCGATACGCCTATATGGATATCCCGCCCAATGGGACTCCTAACGGCCAAACCGTCTTTTGGCAGCACGGCATGAACTTTTATTCCGAAGCCTATACGCCAACACTCAAAGTACTGGCTGACAATGGTTTTCGTGTCATCGCAGTAGACCGCATTGGCTACGGCAAATCATCGAAACCTGTCATTCCTTACCAGTTCAACTTCGTCGCCGCGAACATGAAAGCGCTGCTTGATGAGCTCGGCATTGATGAAGTCGCTATCGTCGGTCATTCAATGGGTGGCATGGTGGTGAGCCGTTTCGCCATGTTGTATCCCGACATTACCACGCATGTTGTGCTGGTTAATCAAATTGGTTTGGAAGACCAGCGTCAGGGTCGTCCGTGGACAGACCCTTATGCCAACGAACTAGGCGTTTCTACTTATCAGTCCATTCTGCGTGGTCACCGTCGTTACTTCCCGGATGAATGGCCACCCGCGCATCTGGAGTTCGTCCGTCGCCAGTTTGGGCAAACCATGAGTGGCGAATGGCCGCGTCTGGCCATGGTACGTCGCCTGCAGGGTCAAATGTTGTACAACGATCCAGTCGTGTATGACTGGCAACACATTACCAGTAAAGCACTGGTTCTGGCTGGTGAAGAAGATGGCTTGATTGCTGACTTCCCTTCCCATGCGCGCCACGTTGCCAGCGAATTGCAAAACAGTGCCATCCTGCTCTACCCAGGCATTGGCCACGCGCCCCAGATCGAGATTCCCGATCAGTTCCATGCCGATCTAATGCGCTTCCTGCGCTCTGACCCGAATACGCCGGCCAGCGAGTGGGAATAGTCAACGCAGAATAATTGCACTAACGCCTGGCGTGAGATGCAATGCACAAAAGCAAAGGCCTACTCGAGCTATCGGGTAGGCCTTTTTAGTGCTACAAGTAAATCAGATTCCGTAACGGTAACTTGCTAACGATTGAACTCCACACCTAATCCCCAGCTATTGGTGTAGTCGTAGTAATCGATCAAGTCACTGTTATAGCCAGAGCGCCCCCACAGGTGCAAAGGCAGGCCGGCAATATTCGTCGTGATCTCCAACGACGTCGTATTGTGGCTAAACGGTTTAGCGTAACCAGTACGATGGACCAGTTCGACTTTTTCAAAGCAGACTATCGCCAGGCAATCCCGGCCCCGTAGATTGTATTGTAATGACAAGCGCAGACCATCGTAGTAGTCACGTGTCTTGGCTTCATCGCCGTCATTTTCCCAGACGTTGTATTCTTCGGGTGCTCCCTGAAAAACCCCTTTTTCGAGATAGTGCCGGTATTCAATATGGGTTTCTGTTCGGCCAGGCAAATTCGGTAGAAATCCGGTACTCCATTGCTTGTGCCAATCAATACCCAAATAGTCCCAGCCACGACTAATTCCGTCACGAGCGTACTGCGCTGGCTCGTTATTATTGACTGCCGTCTCTTCAGCCACTAAATAGGCCGCTTCGGTACTGATCTGCTGACCATTGGACTCATGGCCATAACCAAAGTCCCAGTACGCCGGGTTACCGCGAGCATAGCCGCCGTCTCGCCAGACCCGCAGAAACAGCTCCGGGTTGTAGCGTCTGGGTACTACCGGCGCTGATTCCCGCGAGCCAATGTACTGGGAAAAGCGCCCACTGAAGGCAAAATACAAGCGCGGCAGATTACGGGTTTCATCGATCTCGAAAATACTGGCAAGCGCATCAACCGCTGGGCTCAGTACAGGATGCTTGATCGAAATAGTGGCATCCATATACAGCCGGTTAATGTCATTACTGTCCATTCGCGCCAGCAGCTTGTTCGGCTCATGATTGGTCAAGCCGTCGATGCCGAATCCGAACAACGGTTCCTCGTTGCTTGCATTCGGTATACTCCGCGGAAGGCTATCAGTCTCAGTCCCTGATGCTCCGGCATCTTCACTGGCCGCCGGGTCAGTGATTTCCTGAGGCGCACTAAAACTGTCATAACAAGCCAGCCGATCAGTGGCGTCGGCAATCGCTGGACATACAGTATATGGGCCACCGTTATTGGCTGCCTGAACACCGCCTGCCAGAGCTATAAGCCCCGCCAGCGCTAAAATCTTTTTACCCATTGTGAATCCCCTAACCCCGAATAAACTGTAATACCCGACTAGCCAAGCTGCGGTCATCGTCGCAGATACCAGAATGTGCGCAACATGCCTGAAAAGCCAAGGCGGGTAAATAGCCAGATATGGTCTGTTGACGCTGGCTGAAGCAGCAAGTAAAACAATCAATATAACTTTCACTATTCGACAAGGCGATAGGCAGATGATCAGATCTCTACTTTTGGACACGCAAGCCGGGGCAGTATCCGCCGGCGGAATGGAGCAAGTAGACACCTGGAAAGCCAACAGGGACTTGATTCTCTGGCTGGATATCAATGAAGAAGAAGCTGACACAGAACGTCCGATTCTCGAAGATTTCGACATCCACCCTTTGGCCATACAGGATGCGATGCGCACACGCCACCCACCCAAGCTGGAACAGTTCGACAATTACCTGTTCCTGTTACTCAAAGGTCTTGATGCCAGCAAGACCGAAGGAATCGACTATGCCAATATTCAGTTGGCCATGTTTATCGGCGACCGCTTTTTAATCACTCGGCATCAGCGCGAATCTTCAAGTGCCAACTGGTTATTCAATGAAATTCAGGAAGGCCGTTTCGAAGGCGATATCAACCCAGGCAGTATGGCAGTACGCTTGAGTGGTCGTCTCGTACGCCGCTATGTGCAAATACTGTTAGAACTGGAACCTCGCCTGGATGACATTGAGAATGAAATGTTTCAGAAGCCAAACGATGCATTGCTGTCAGAACTGACTGGTTACAAATCCCGGCTACGGCATTTGGCACGCATTGCCAATTACCATCAAACAGTCATTACTCATCTGCAACGGGAACAGTCGCGTTTCATCAGTGAAGAGCTGGAACATGAAGTCACCGACGTTTACGAACAAGTAGAACGTACTCGTAGCCTTGCTGACTTGTATTACGAAGTTGCCAAAGATTTAACCGATGGCTATCTGGCTATGTCATCACACCGACTGAACAATGTAATGCAAATTCTCACCGTCTTTACCGTGATCTTTGTACCGCTGACATTCCTGGCAGGCATCTATGGAATGAATTTCCAGAACATGCCGGAGCTGAATAGTAGAAGCGGTTATTTCATTGTGCTTGGCGTCATGTTTGCAGCAGCTATCGCGCAATTTACCTACTTCAAACGTAAGGGCTGGATTTAATGGCTGAAGCAGCGGACGAAGCAACGGCGATAGAGATGCTGACCGACCCGGAGTCCTGGAGTCAATGGATCGGACAGGCCTCGCTATGGGCAGAGGAATTTCTGTTTACTGAACAAACTCTAATCGAAGTCGGGCTGATACTCTTCGCCGCGCTGGTGGCCTGGCCGATTTCTCACAAGCTTCGCGATCGCTTCAACGAATTGTCCCACCGTGACTCAAAGTTCGCGTTGATGAAGCGGCTATGGATCGAGCTGTGGGAGCAATCATTCCCGATTGTCTGGCTGTTGGTGCAATGGCTCACAGTTGTTGTTTCCAGAGAATTGGAATTACGCAATGCCACGCAAATTATTACCACCAGTTTGCTTAGCGCCTGGATTATTGTTGGGCTGGCCTCGATCGTGGTGGCGAATGCGTTTTGGTCGCGCACCATCGCCATAGCCGCCTGGTTGGTTGCTGCGCTCAATATCGTCGGCTTGCTGGATCAGAGCATTCGCATTCTTGATGAGGCTGCGCTCACTTTAGGCGAGGCCCGGATATCGGCCCTGATGGTCATTCAGGGCATGGTCGCATTGGGCATTCTGTTGTGGTTCACCGCCATCATCGGGCAATTAATGGAGAACCGTTTAACGTCCAGCCCCAACCTGACGCCTTCGATGAAAGTGCTGTCCACCAAAGTACTGTGGATCGCGCTAGGTTCTTTTGCGTTCCTATCCGCACTGGCAGTTGTTGGCGTCGACCTCACCGCTCTGGCGGTTCTGGGCGGAGCGATCGGTGTTGGTTTGGGTTTTGGCCTGCAAAAGATCTTCGCCAATCTGGTCTCCGGATTCATTCTGCTGCTCGACAAGTCGATCAAACCAGGCGATACCATCGCCGTGGCCGGCTACTATGGTCGCGTTGATGCACTGGGCGCTCGCTATGTATCAGTGACTACTCGCGATGGTATCGAGCACCTTATTCCCAACGAAGAACTGATCATCTCGCGTGTTGAAAACTGGTCGCATAGCCATGAGCTGCTACGCTTGCGCAAGGTTGTCGGTGTGCACTACAAATCCGATATCCATCAGGTTATTGCTCTGTGTCTCGAAGCCGCTAAAGAAACGCCGCGCATCCTCGATGATCCCAAACCGGTGTGTTTACTGAACGAATATGGCGATAGCTCGGTGAACTTTGAAGTACGCTTTTGGATCAACGACCCTATGAACGGTAGGGCCAATGTAACGAGTGACCTGCTCATTCGCATCTGGGACAAGTTCAAAGCCAATAACGTGGAAATCCCCTACCCACAACGCGACCTGCATCTGCGCTCGTCCGATATTGGCAGGCTTCCCGACATCGATTAGTCGCATCGGTTTCCCCTATCATGCCTTTTAATTGGGCCGCAAATTAGAGAGACTGTGACTTCGTCGCAGTCTCTTCGTGCCAATACAACCCCCAGACAGTCAATTCGAGCTCATGTTCAAGTCAATTATCAGTTTGTCATCACTCCTGATTGGAGTTGCACTTCTGCTCACAGGCCACGGTTTGCAATTGGCCCTGGTGCCGCTGCGTGCAGAGTTTATTGGCTGGACCAGCATCGACATTGGCTATTTAAGCTCAGTCTACTTTATTGGTTTCATCACGGGCTGCTTCATTGTTCCGCAGGTCGTGTCCCGCGTCGGTCATATCCGTACCTTTGCATCGATGACGGCGATCATGACCGCGACGGTTCTCGGTGTCGCACTCACCGATTCGTTTATATTCTGGCTGTTACTGCGATTCATCTCCGGCCTTGGCATTGTCGGCCTGTATCTGGTTATTGAGAGCTGGCTGAACTCACAAGTCAGCAACGAAGTCCGCGGTAGTGTCCTGGCTGCTTACACTGCCATTGTGCTCGCCGGCCTGGCATTGGGACAGCTATTGCTGAACCTCGCACCACCTGAAGGCGACCAATTATTTATTATCGCTGGCATACTCATCGTCTTGGCCGCGCTACCAGTTTGCCTGACCAGATCGTCGCAACCGCAAAGTATTCCGAGCGCCCGGTTTTCGCCACGACTGGTTTTAAAGACATCCCGGGCAGCAGTGGTTGGCGCCCTGATCGCTGGCCTGGTATCAGGTTCGTTCTACGGCCTCGGGCCTGTTTACGGCTTGCAGACCGGCATGAACGTTTTCGAAATATCGATCATGATGTCACTGGCTATTGCCGGTGGCGCACTCTTTCAGTTTCCTATCGGCCGGATGTCCGACCGTTTCGATCGGCGCCGGGTGATTTTTGCGGCATTGGTATTGGGTGCCATCATGGCCGGCTGTGCGTTGCTGGTGCCAACTCACATCGTGCCTTATATCATGTTTGCCTTCGGCGCAGCAGTGATGCCGATCTATGCATTGAGCCTGGCCCATGCCAGCGATTTCGCCGAGCCGGGTACGTTCCTGGAAGTCGGTACAGGTTTGCAGATGCTAAATGGTGTCGGTTCGATTATCGGACCCCTGGCAACCTCACAGTTAATGTTTCGAATAGGTGCGGATCTGTTCTTCGTCAGCCTCGCGATCATCTTGTTGCTTGGCGCAATGACTATTCTCGTACTGATTCGCCTGCGCGATCGCCAATCAGATCATGTTGTCGATTTCGCGCCAGCGACCACCGCCGCGGGACAAGGCGCACTGCAAATGGATCCACGCTCTGATGATGAAGACCTTGCTAGTGACGGCCTCGCCAATGAAGACAGCGATGATGAAGTCTTCGAGGGTACGGTTCTGCCAAAAGATGAATCCGATACGTACTATCAGGATTGACCGATAGTGAGCGCTGTATAACAAGTTCACACATCGCTGCTGCCACGCTTTCCTTCTTAACATCCTTTCTTTGGTATTAGTTGCTACTGGTTTTCAGTAGAAGCGTGCGTGTCCCAAGATTTAGTCCAGTTGGGTGGCTCGTAAGAATTTAAAGTTAGCCCTGTGCAGTCAGATTCGGAGGTTGCAGGCTAGCTGGAAAACCCCCAACTATTGCGATAAATTGGCCAGAGACAAATACGCTGAATGAGGATCGCCCAATGTCTCTGGCTTACCGCCTGGTCCGCAGCACTATGACCGGCGTCTACAATGCCTTTCTCAAGACACCTCCCGTGCTGGAAATGGCCGAGTTTTTCCCGGATGCACCGCAGTTCACCGAGAACTGGAAAGACATCCGCGCAGAGGCTATGGCCCTGTGTGACGAGATCAATGCTATTCCCAAATTCCATGAACTCATGCCCGAGCAGTATCAGTTGTCTGCTTTTGGTGAGAAGGAATGGCGGATGTTTGTACTCCGTGCCTACGACCTCGACATCGAAGAGAACATGAGCAAGTGTCCACAATTGGCAGCCTTGCTGCGGGCGAATCCGCAGATAAAATCGGCGTCGTTTTCGTTTCTCGCACCGGGCAAACAAGTGCCGACTCATACCGGGCCTTTTCGTGGCATCACCCGATTCTATATGGGACTTCAGGTACCTTTGCTGAATAACGGCGAGCCGGGCGTAACACTGACCATCGCCGATAAGCCATATAGAATTGCCAATGGCGAGTCACTACTGTGGGACGACACCTATCCGCACAGCGTTCGTAATGACACCGATCAGTGGCGCATCGCTTTACTCATGGATGTGTTTCGCGAACAAATGCCCGGCCCACTGACTGCGTTTAGTAACGGCATTATCAATCTCGCCAAGCTGTCCATCCGTTGGCGCAAGGTATTTCCCAAAGACTTTGCCTGAATCAGATACTCTCAAATCGCGGGCATAAAAAAAGGCAGACCCGAAGGCCTGCCTTTTCGCGACTAGCGCTGTGCTTAAACTAGAAGTTTAAACAGCAACGATGTCTTCAGCTTGTGGTCCTTTCTGGCCATTCACAACTGCGAATTCAACCATTTGACCTTCGGCCAGAGTTTTAAAGCCTGCGCTTTTGATGCCGCTGAAATGGGCGAATACGTCCGGGCCATTTTCTTGTGCAATAAAACCAAAACCTTTGTTCTCATTGAACCACTTAACGGTTCCTTTTACTCGATCTGACATTTAGATTCTCCTGTCGGAAATAGTTACAACCTGCCGGTCGCATGTTGAGCGATCAGTCAGGGGATGGTGCTGGAAATTTGGCGTTTACTTACTTGCCGGCAGAACGAGATCTTTGGGAGGGATGTCGAAAAGTGGTGAAATAAATAGCGTGCTTAGTTTCAAGCTGCCGCAACAGTACTCTTGCCGGGGGCTGCAGTCAATAGCGGCGTCAACTATTTTTTTGTCACACTGGCTCCCCAGACCGTCCGGCTGTAGCCCAGAGGTAGGCAGGAAGTGCACATGACAAGCCAATTGTCAGGTTAAGCACGATGAACCAATGGGGCTTTGGACCGCTCTGGCGATTGATCATGAATACCCAAAATACGACAGAGCTAATCAGCAAATCGACGGTGAATCCACCACTGGCGCCGTTTGCAAACAGAGCGGTCAAGAACCCCATCAAGTCGAGTCCTTGTGTCAGCCCGAAGTTGACGAAAAACAGATAGGGCGCAATAGCGCCAACAATAGCCAGAACCAGATAGGTGTTGCGTAGAGTCATTGGGCATCCTCTGCTCTTTCTGCAAGTGCGCTGCTTCGCCAAGTGAATGACGGCATTGATTGCATTGTGCCGCGAAGATCTGCAGATTCAATTACCTGGCAGGTAAAGAATCTGCCGCATAAACAGAAGGCGTGAACTCGGGATTTTGTTGCTGCAATGAGTCCAGTATGTCGCCAAGCACAGCACCACATTCGCCATTCACCTTCAAAGCAAACAGCTCATCGGCACGGGTCAGCCCCTGATTGATACAAGCAATGGGGATGTTCTGTTCAGCGGCCAGCTTACAGAATCGGTAGCTTGAATAGACCATGAGGGACGAGCCAACTACCAGCACGGCACTGGCCTGCAGCAAATTGGCCATTAACTCAGTGACGATATGCTTCTCCACTGAACTGCCATAGAAAACCACATGGGGTTTCAATAATCCGCTGCAGCGCTGGCAGTCAGGCGTGATAACGCGATCGATCATGGATTGCTGAACCTCGGCATCGCCATCGGGCGCCACAACTGCCTTGATGTTCGCAAGATGCGGATTGTGTTGCCACAGCCACTCCTGTATCTCATCCCGCGGCGTGATCGCACCGCAATCCATGCACAATACCTGATCCATACGCCCATGCAGATCCACTACCTTCTTGTGCCCTGCCTTTTGATGTAGGCGGTCCACATTCTGGGTGACCAGCAGCGACACGATGCCAAGCGCCTCCAGGCCTGCCAGAGCATGGTGAGCCTGATTGGGTTCGGCGCGTTGTACATTTGGCCAACCACCGAAACTGCGTGCCCAATAGCGTTTCCGCTTGGCAGGGTCGCGCATGTATTCGGCATGATGAATCGGAATATTGCTGCGCCAGACACCGCCGTCGTCGCGATAGGTCGGAATACCGGATGCCTGACTGATACCCGCACCAGTGATGACGAAGAGGTTGGGGTGTTCCTGCAGAAACTCCGCCAGGTCGGAGCTCGAGCCCATATTGGCACTGGCGGCCCGGGGCGTTAAGCCCTGTTGAAATAGCGGTTTCATAGCATCAGTGTAACGTATTCATTTTGCAATTTGCTGACAACCTGCACCCTGCGCGCTTGCTGCAAGATGGGCCATTCCCAGCTATAGGTACAAATTTAGTAACTCTTCCTCTCCTGCTGCGTCTAAACCTGAAAATGACTGCGTATTTGGCGGCAGAATCTCTGAACAAGGGCGCACACCAATGATCAAACTTGAAAACCTGAGCAAGGTCTATCGCACGGCGTATATGGAAACTACCGCGCTGAATAATATCAATCTGCACATCGGTAAAGGCGAGTTTGTCGCCGTTATGGGGCCGTCAGGCTGTGGCAAGTCGTCCCTTCTCAATGTCGTCGGCATGATCGATGAGCCCAGTAGCGGCAACTATTACTTCGATGGTGATGAGGTTGGCCATCGGTCTGAAAACAATCTGGTGGAGATTCGCAAACAGAACATCGGTTTCATATTCCAGAACTTCAATCTCATCGATGATTTGTCAGTAGCCGAGAATGTCGATCTGCCCCTGCTCTATTTGGGCTATAGCAAAGCCCAACGACAACGTCGTGTCAAAGAAGCGCTTACTCTGGTCGGCCTGGAAAGCCGGGCTCACCACAAACCTCAGGAACTGTCGGGCGGGCAACAGCAACGTGTTGCCGTTGCCCGCTCTGTAGTTGGCGACCCAAAACTCATTCTCGCCGACGAACCCACGGGCAATCTCGACACCAAGAACGGCGACGATGTCATGAACATGCTTGGCCGTCTCAAAGACAAAGGCGTCACCATCATGATGGTGACCCATTCACCCGAACACGGTGAACGAGCTGACCGCATTATCAATATGCTCGACGGCGAGATTGTCACACCCGATAACGCTGCCCATTTGTCGGTTGTCGGTGCCACGGCAGATTCCGCTCACACCGCAAACGCTGACTGAGGACACTGCCATGCTGGCGCACTGGACCAAAATGGCTTGCAAAGCCCTCTTCCGATTTAAACTGCACACCGCCATCAGCATGTTGAGTCTGGTGATTGGTTTTACCTGTTTTGTTTCGGCACTGGTGATCTCGAACTACTCGCAAAGCTTTGACCGCGACTTCCCGAATGCTGACCGTATCTTCAGCATCATGATTCGCAGTGTTGGCGACAGCCCGATGCCCGACCGTTTTCCAATCGTCAATGAGCCAACGGCGCGCTACCTGCGTAGCGCCTTTCCGGAAGTTCCCAACATAGCCCAAGCTACCCCGGGTTTTCCGCAGACTGTCAGTGTCGATGGTCGCTCCATGGCTTTGGACAGCAAATTTGTTGAAGAGCGCTTTTTCGATATTTTCCCATTGGAGACGTTGTACGGAATTGCTGCCGGTGAACAACTGCCACCCAATTCCGTCATGATTTCAGAAACTGGCGCGATGAAGCTGTTCGGCCGCAAGGACGTAGTGGGCGAGCGGCTTCTGATCGACAATCGTTGGGATGTCGTGATCGCCGGCGTCGCCAAGACGCTGGAGTTTCCTTCACACCTGGAATCCTCCATCGCTTTTTTCCGCACCGAACTCTATGTACCGCTGGAGTTGCAACTTCAAGCGCAGCGACAAGAACGTATCAACAGTGGATCTGACCCGGATGCAGATCGCTGGGGCAACCAATCCCACTTCGTCTATCTGGAAATTCCCGAAGACATGGACTTCGATCGAGATTCGTTCAATCAACGACTTGATGATTTTGTGCAAAGCACCTTGCCGGAAGATTACCGTGATATTCAAACCTTCGAACTATTACCCATCAATGAATTGATCGCCACGCAAATGGCCTTCATCACCAGTGGTTTTAATCTGACAGATATCTTGATCGTTGCCGGAACGCTGGTATTACTGATCGGCTGTCTCAACTATTCCAATCTGGTTATTGCGCAGCTATCCCTGCGCAGCCAGGAAATCGGCATCCAGAAAATTCTTGGCTCACGACGCGGCTTGTTGCTGGCGCAGTACTGCTATGAAAGCCTGATCTTCATGCTTATCGCGCTGGTGATCACACTCGGGCTTCTCGGCTACGCGCTGACCCAGTTGCAAGCAGTCGGTGTTGTCGGCTTGCAGCCCGGCTTGCTACTGGATCTGTCACTGTGGAGTGCCATTGCCATCGTCATGCTCTGTATTGTAGCGATTGCTGGCGGCTATCCGGCTATGCGCACTGCCTGGATCCCTCTTGTGCAGATGATGCGCCCCAAAGGCTCGACAGGCTACTCGGGGCGCTTGCGTTCGCTGATGGTGGGCACGCAGTTTTTCATTTCCGGAACATTAATGATTCTGGCAGTGGTCATGTTCAGTCAAAACCGGGCAATGACTCAGCAACTGGATGCCAACACCAGCGATGTAAAACTCGCGATTATGGTCAATACGGATTCCTATACCGTAGACCCTGATCTGCTAATCAATCAGCTCAACCAACATCCAGCCATTCTGTCGGTCACGCGCACCAGCGATCAGCCCTGGGAGATCAGCAACTCGAGTAGTGAGTTCTCTTTGACGCCAGACACCAATGCCACGGAATATAATTTGAGTCGTCATGTTATAGGTTACGACTATGCCGACACGATGAACCAACCGATCATCGCTGGTCGCGAATTTTCCCGTGATCGAACCAATGACCTATTACCCCCTGCCAACCAGCTCAGTGCCAATGGCGGCCCTTATGCAGTCATCATCGACGACGTCGCCGCGCAAAGTTTGGGCTGGGCGAACACAAGCGAAGCGACAGGCAACTCGATCTTCTTGCAGGTTGGACCGCCTGCCACGGCGACAGAGTTTACGGTAGAAATGTCAATTATTGGTGGCATGAGCGAGCGCAAATACGAGTTTATCGATTTCGCGACATTTGGCTCACAGGGTAACGTCTATTTGCTGCG
Organism: uncultured Gammaproteobacteria bacterium; assembly: GCA_913060975.1. GTDB lineage: Bacteria > Pseudomonadota > Gammaproteobacteria > Pseudomonadales > Pseudohongiellaceae > UBA9145. The sequence goes on along the minus strand of CAJXVC010000005.1, from coordinate 205,442 downwards.
GCCAGAAGATGCAGGTACTGTCATCCTGCGCATTGATCGCACACAGCTCAATGCAGCTGTGCAGCATCTGGAAGATACCTGGCGCACTCTGATGCCGGAAATCCCGCTACAACGAGAATTTGTCGATGATCTGTTCTATCAGAGCTATGGCCTGTTTCTCGCAATCAGCGTCTCAATTGGCGCGCTTTCGATCTTTGGTTTCTTTGTTGCCAGCATTGGCCTGTTAGGTAACGCTACATTCATTACCAATATCCGCCGCAAAGAAGTTGGCATTCGCAAAGTCATGGGTGCCAGCAGTGGCCGCCTGCTGCGTATGTTGTTACTCGATTTTGCCAAACCCATTCTGATTGCCAATGCTTTGGCATGGCCGCTCGGTTATGTACTGGCCAATGGCTATATCTCTTTGTTTGCAGCTGATGTCACTATCGACGCCTGGCCATTTATAATCAGCCTCGGTCTTTCCAGCCTCATAGCTTTCGCTGCAGTTTTTTCGCAGAGCCTGCGCAGCGCACGCGTACGACCGGCGGCCGTGTTGCGCTATGAGTAGGCGGCAATGAAATGGTCGTAATAGGCTAGATGTCAGAAAAGCTCAATCGACCTGAGGGTCGACGTGGATGTAGTCATTCCTGAGTTATAATTTTTCCCTGATGGCGCCTTGGCAGAGCGCCCCATAAGGGGGCATGAAGCACGTTTATTATTGGACGAAAATACTAGAACAAGAAAGTAATCTTGCGCTAAACTCTGTTTCGGGAGAGAGCGGGGTCAGTGGTGAAAACTATTGGCCCCGTTATTTATTCCAGCCTTTGTTTTCCACTCAGTAGAAATCCTTTTTCGCAATTTCCCTCTACGCCTTTAGCTGCTGTAAAAAAATTGGCTCGCAGAAAATATCACTTTAGTAGCCATGAACTGCCTCAGTAAATTCTCTCTACTTCGTCGTGGTGACCTTCATGGTGATTTTCAGGCATCATTTCGGTTTCTTGTTCAGCCCCGTGATCTTCTGATAGATCATCAGACAGCATTTTTAGTTCCGCTTCAAGCTCTTGAGTCCTTGCCCCACGGAGTATACTTGCCATGGAGTAATTGCCTTCGTGACAGGCAAATTCATAGACCTGTTCGTTCGGCCTGTTGCGAGTGATAGTCCGCACTCCCGTCACCGGCTGGGTGTAGGCTTTGTCGTCTGTAGCGGTGAACTCATAACGAATCGTATTGTCGCTGGTTAAGCGATAGCGTTCGAGTAATTCAAATTCGTCAGACATCGCTATAAACATAGGATGTGATTGTTCCGGTCGAAAATGCCTGGTATGAACAACCAATGTATCGCCTTCCCAACGCGCCACCGACTCTCCCATCCAGCGCGGGACAGCAACTTCCCGGTGTGTTTTGTTGAGGGGAATGATACGCGCGTCATGAACCATCTCTGTCGTAATCACGACATAGTCTTTGTTCTGCACAATCGTTAGATTGGGATTCATCATAATGGGTGTAAGCGAAGGCACAGCCGCACCAAACATGATGCAACGACCATTCAAAGGTTGGCCCTCCGGCCCATCTGCTTCGCCTAAGCCCGATGCTCTAACTCGGGCATTATAATCCCGAAACCCCGCTCGCAACGGCAACTTGCCATTTTCCGGATCGACGATAACCGACGTGCGGTACTCGCCGTCTACAGGGACTATGATGGGTTCCAGATAGTGGGCGAGGAAATTGTCATCTGCTTCTTGCCTGATCACGGCGCCTGCCTCCGGTGCGCCACGATCCGGGTCTACATCAGCTGCCAGTTGATCCAACCGGCCGCGCATGCCCGCCTCCAGCTCTCTTACTTCGTCCAGGCTATAACTTTGTCTGTTCCCCAGGTCTCTTGGCCTTTGCATCGGCGTACGTGAACCGAAATGCCATGTACCCTGAAAGTCTGGCTGACCATACTCGGTACGAGGCATGATCCAATCATCGCTTTCTTGACCGACCGGACCAGTTTCAATGGTTTTGGAATCGCCCGAATCTGCGTACAGATAGAGCAGATTGGAACACAGTAGAAATGCTGTAAAAAGCTGAGATTTTTTCATGCTTCCACCACTCTCAAATGTCCATTCCAATTGAACAGACCTTTACCTTACTCGCAGTATAGACAATCAGGGTAATACGCGAGTGAGACATAATGTCGCAGATAATTGCGAGTAGCTGCTACATTCTGTCGCATTCCCTGAGGTATGCGAAGTTATTAAGATAGAACGTGATAGGTTGGAAACATCGCAGTATCAGGACTTCATCGTTTTCGGTGGGCGAAAGTGTTGCGGACCTGTGGGTGAAGGGATTGTCAGGATAATCTGCAGCCCCTTTATTCTTTCTGATATACGTAAGGCTTCACTGTTTGTGGCCCTGCTTCCTATTCGTCGTCCGCTCCAGTCTCAGACGGTGCAGCCGTAGCTTTGCCAGCCTCAGCATCCAGGATGCCTTTATAGGTAACCGACAAAGCAGTGACGATGACTACTGTGGCAAGCATAGACCAGATTGTTGTTACCACACTGACCAATGACAGGTTAAATGAAACCAGCAATGACAACGGAATGGCTGGCAACATCACGACAAATGGCACGATAGCGACCGTGAAGAACATCTGTTTCAGATAACGACCCGATAGATGCCAGGCTTCTTTGAAACCAAATTCCCGTTCCAGCGCAATGGCCGGAAACACCAAAGACAGTCGCATGGTTAGCATGACATAACAAAAGATCGCGCCAAGAATTGGAATCACCGGAGTGACTGCAATCAATAATACGAATGGCATGCAGGCAACGGTAATCAGGCACACCAATCCAATCATGTGTAATAGAAACCGCGAGTCTCTGGCAGTCCAACGTTTTGGGCCCCAGATATCGACCGCCTGTGGGCCGATCAGCACAATGCGATGCACCGTAACGGCAATCAGACATTGGAGTGCCATGGTAATCAATGAGCCAATCATTGAGATTCCGGCATTAGCCGGGGTGATCAAGAGATAGTTGATAAGCAAGTAAGCGCCAACCGGAAACAACAAGGCCTTGGCGAGTTCCTTGCGGTAGTACACTACGAGCCCAAGTGCACCTTTGAAAATTCTGTCGACTGGCAATTCGCAGCCCTCTGGTTTCTAATTAGTCTTTGTCAGTAGTATTGTCGGCAAAGAGCCCATGTCGGCTGTTGGCGACGCATCTTCTACATATCGGTATTTCGGGTCAAACCAGTCAAGCGTGAAAGGATGAGTTGGAATTCCTCCTGACTGATGTCGATTTTCTCAATCACACGACCGTATAGCATGATGGTCGGCACATTGCGGCCACCCAACTCATCCTGAGTTTGCTGCAGGCAGTACATGATCATACGCTCCTTTTTATTAAGGCCGTCGCGTACGTCTGGGAGATTGTCGAGACTGTCTCCCCAATCAATGTCGTTGTTACTCACGCAAACACCTCACCCGCCTCTACATCTGCTTTCGGGAATCGTGTGGCGATAGTCGCATAAAACCCCTATTCTCGCATCCGATGCGATCCCTAACCAATAATACGCCCTCGGTTGGTCTGCACAACGGTGAATATCGGCGGAAATACATTGGCTAGTTACTCAGCAACAATTAAACTCCGGAGATCGCTTTACGGTAGCCAACGGCAGTTTTTACATGGCGAATAATCACTTAACACCACCATCAACAGGAGTTCTTTTCATGTTACAGCGTTTCCTAACAAGCACACTATTACTTATCGGCCTGACTCTGTCCGGCCCATCAATGGCGCAAGACGAGCCTTCCACTATCCTGGATTACGCAATGGCCGAACGCGCCATGGCGGCAGCACTGGAAGAAGCGCGTGATAACGGCTGGAACCTCACCATCGTGATTGCTGATCACAATGGCTTGCCTGTCATGTTACATCGCATGGATGGCGCCTCTGCGCGAACCTATGACATTGCATTGGCCAAAGCCAAAGTAGTCACCGAAACTGGTTTGTTCTCTGGTGAATACGGTCGACTGCTGGAAGCCGGTGAGATCGAAGAAATTGAAGGCGGCATTCACTATGCCGGCGGCGTGCCAGTCATGCTCGATGGCGAACAGATTGGTGCGATTACTGCCAGCGGTGCAGCCGGTAGCGAAGATGAGCAAGTGTCTTTGGCAGCCGCAGCTGTGATTGGCGACTAATCACTTTGAGACAAGTCTTGCGATAGGCGTTGCGGTAAACAACGCAAATATGAAAAACGCAAGAACGAAATAAAAAGAACGCCGGGATGATTACCAGCGATGAGTCAGTAGATCAGACTGCTCGCCAATCATCCCGGCGTTTTTCGTTGTACTGAGGAAATGGAGAGAATCCAGAGAGAGTTCAGTGAGAGTTCAGTGAGAGTTCAGAGAGGGTCCAGAGGGAGCCCATAGAGAGTCCAGAGAGAGTCCAGAGAAAGCACGAAGAAAATTCTGCGAAAGTGTTAAAGCAAGTACCGCGAAAGCGATCGGCCCGGTTCACTCAACTAGCGGATGAAAGCTGCAAGCCGACGATACCAACGATGATAAGTAGCACGCTTAACAATCGAGCCATATTCACTGCTTCACCGAACAAGAGTATGCCAAACACCACGGTGCCCACCGCGCCGACTCCTACCCAAATGCTGTAAGCAGTGCCTACTGGAATTGTCTTCATGGCGATGCTTAGCAACCAAAGACTCATCACAATTGCCAGCACCGTGCCAATGCTCGGCCACAATCGAGTAAAGCCCTCAGTATACTTCAGGCCGATCGCCCAGCAAATCTCCAACAGACCAGCGATGATGAGAATTGTCCATGCCATTGCGGTTTCCTTGCTTTAAAGTTTGTTCACCCTGGTGATCTGATTATCAACGCGCATAGTATGTTTTGGCTTCAGCTTAGCCTGGCATTCTGGTTTGGATTGCACTGGATTTAGGCCCCTGTTTAGTCGGGTTCAAGTGTCAATTCATGCACCAGTTCATACATTCTCTGGTGCAGTATGTAAGTGTTTCCGTTTACTGCACTGAATTCGTACCCATAGCCGTAGCAGGCGTTACTGCAAGGGGTTGATACGGAGGGGTATACACGCATTTGCACTCTGATCATCGTTGCAAATGATGCACGATTTACTCCCGCACGTAGGAGAGTGTTAGGCGAATCAGCCTGAATAAGCCAGGTTTGGTTAAACCCATTCTCATCTTCAGTACTCAAATGCACAACCACATGCGGGTTGATCCACTCAACCAGCTCAATGGTGCCCGACAAATCGACGTAGTTTCCCAAATCAACGTCTGCTGCTAATCCATGATGTGCATTAGCACTAGTGCATGAAACAGCTAACGCAATTACTGCGATCAGATTTCGTGGTGCTAGTTGCACTTGGTTTTGGCCTTTGCAATACAATTAACGATTCTAAAAATGCACATCATACAGGGTGCTCTTTTCTCAAAGACGCTAGACGAAAACTCAAACTATGCAGGGTTTCGCAATGTGATTTAAGCTCTTGAATTGTGAATTCTGTGCTTTCCTGATCCGGTGAAGTTGGCAAACCCAATACATTCCCTACTGCATCTTTGGAAGACACCCCCCACCTGCCATGAAAAAACCTGTTTCGCAATTCCCTTACTGAATGTGCATCGTTAATCCAATCCTCATATTCAGCGACAATCTTTGGCGAATTCGAATACAGATCTTTTGAAAACTTTCTCAGCAATTCTAATCGAGCATGGAAACTTAATTTTGATACTTTGTTAGTACGTATCTCGAGCTTTTCATCTCCATGAGCCCACACTAGAGCTAAACCGAGATCCGTATCAAGTCTCGAAAACGCAAAATGGATATATCCTAAAGCCTTTGCAGCCTGCTCCTCTAGTTCAGGATGGGTGCCGAACATAGCTGCCTGCTCCTGTGGCGAATTATGAGTGTTTAGAACGCATTCAAGAATAGAACGGACGCATAGACCTATATATTTTCGTTTGGATGTTCTGTGTTATTCGTTCTATTTTTTTGAGCCTTTTTCTTTCCCAACCCGTGACCTACAGCGCCTAAATATCCTGCAATGGTGCCGCCAAAAAATTGCGCAACCAGCCACATTGATGCGCCCCCTCCTTGATAGGGGACTACGTACTCTGTAATCAGAATGGCAACAAGGAGAACGAGCCAAGGCACTGCGATTGCGTAATACCAGCTGCCTTTAATCTCAGATCGCAAACCAAAAAAATAGCCTGTAGCTAAGGACCCAGCAATTAAAATTAGCCACACTATCATTTGCCACCCCCTAACTTTTTTGAATAACAAAAAGTAGCATTGGCTGCCCCCTTTTTTGGATTAATTGCTATATGCCCATCTTGTTTTGAGTTTTTCCCTCAACCAATGCCTGGTTCCAGGGAAAAGCAGCCATTGAGCTTTAACTTACTTCTTCGTGCCTTCGAAAGTGCCCGTCAATAGGCCACCGGCAATGTCGATTGTACCCGACCATACACCTTCGCCATCGACCGTACCCTTATAAACCACCGGGGCCGACTGACCCTGCAAGTTCGCTTCGAAGGATATGGTAACGTTGCTCCCTTCCACCGTACCGGAAACCTCATTGTCACCTAGTGTGTCGGACGAATAGCTTCCAGTGAGTGTCATTCCCTCCTGGGCCAAAGTAAGTTCAGGCATGGTCGTGCCCTGGCTGGTTGATACTTCCAAAGCCCATGAACCAGTCATATTTATCTGTGCGTTAGCTTGGGAAGTAACAGCGAACATTATTGCCAGCGCTGTAAAGAGCGCGCCCGTGAATCGTGTGTTGGATAGTCTCATCTGAGTCTCCTGTGTTTATTTGGTTGGAATGTTATGGAGTTATGAAGGCAAAGAATATTCTCATTCAAGCCACAAGTGTAGAAAAATACTAATGACTTATGCCGTTTTAGATATTCAGTAGTTAGTGTTCCGATCAGTAGACCAAGTTACAAAGCACATAATTCCCCTATCGATACGTTACACACAACGCTGAAACTATTATTGATTTCATGGCTAAAAACACTTGGTAGGCATGTTGACTATTGAAAGCTGTAATAGTGATTGCCTCCCTCATCAGTATACTCCTCACCTAAGCTAAGTGAGTACTTACGAAGTTCGTTCTCATAGGAATCCCTGCCCAGAGATGTTGACTTGCGACCAGTAAGCAAATCATCCCATTCACAAATCTGATATGGAGATGTAAAAAGGATCTTGCCTCCTGGTTTTAGAGCATTCGCCATTTTTTGAAGTACCAACAGCTGATTATCTACTGGTAAGAGAAACATCATACCTATGGATACAATGCCATCATACTTTCTGTGATAGAGCGAAGACTCTTCCGCAGATTCACATTGTGCAATTGCGCTTGGGTATCGTTTCTTGTACTCGTTCACCAGAGTCCCGGAAGCGTCAATTCCGTAAACCGCTATTCCTTTGTCGATTAACTCTTTCGTATATACACCACCAAAGCCACAACCCACATCGAGGACATCTTGACCAGGACCCAAGAAACTGGCCCAATCAGCAATTATCGATTTGCCAGTTAGTACATCCTGAATCGAAATAAAATCTTTGGCGATAGCTTCCCATCCGTTGGACGTATCATTGTTATAGCTTGCGGTAGACACAGGATTCTCTTTGCGCTCTTTGCGCTCTTTGCGCTCTATGCGCTCTTTGCGCTCTATGCGCTCTATGCGCTCTATGCTTCCTTTGCTCCTTTTGCTTCCTCTGCTTCCTGCACGCTTCATGCTCTCTTTGCCAACTCCTAGCGGCCGCGTTAACGGCAGAGCGTCAGCAGGTTCCGAAGCGGCGAATCGGGGAGATTTATGAAGTGTTGGTCAGGCATTTTACCTTACCCACCCATACCCGGGGGTAAGGTATCAAATTTTGGTACGCCCTCAGGATAAACAGCCCATGAAGGAGCTGACGCGGTATAAATGGCCATTGCAGGCGCAAGGCCATCGAATTCATCAAGAGTTGAGACGCCGACCGAATAAAAGTTTCCCGCAGTAACTTCGGCCGCAACCATCACTCCGCAATTAGCGCAAAACAAGTGATTCATGTCTTTACCTGACATGCCTTTGCGCGCATAGATTGACGGGTTTCCAGACGTGATCTTGAACTTTTCTTTTGGATACCATACGCCAAACCACTTATCTGATCCCGTATGAATCTGGCATTCTTTGCAATAACAAAATACCGAGTTTACTGGCTCACCTTCGACGGAATATTTTAAATCACCACACCCACAACTTCCATTTCTAACAGTCATATTTTTCTCTTATTTGGTATTGGTTTGATGATGCTTCCAACGCATTTTCTTCAAGCAATCGTTAGGAGTCATGCTGCACAAAACACTGGGGCAGAAATTCATTAAAATTATTTAAACCTGAATTCCCCAACCAGATCAATTTGCCTCTTACTTAATCTTTAGGTTTACGCCTCGTTGATAGTGAATGGCAGGCGTATAGCGCCGCCATGAAAACCGAATGACCAAGGGGCCAACACTTGAACAGAGCAAGTTTGAATCACTTTTTCAGGCTCGCCCAAACCACCGATGAGTTTGGCTACAGTATTGCCTGTACTCGTCGCCAAACTTCTTGTGCATCTCAGCTCCCTCAAACCGGATGTACCAGCGATCCGTGACAAACCAGAACAAAGGGACCAGTAACAAAGAAGTGGGGGCGGCCTGATATAAAAACGCGGCACCCAATAAGGTGACAACAAACCCAAGATACATAGGGTTTCTTGAATACCGGAACAGACCTGACTTTACAATCTTGGTAGGTTCTCCGAAAGTCATGATATTCGCGCGTTCTTTTTTGAACAGCAGGCTATGGTAGATGGAAATACCAAGCCCGACAGATAGAAAGAAAGCACCAATAAGACTGTAAGGGTAAGATAACGTGTGCGGGGATCCCAGGGCCCAGCAAATACTAGCCATCGCAATCAGGAATCCAACGAATAAAGCAGGTGGTAACAGCTTCTTCACAAGTCTCTCCTTAGAGTGTAGTTGATTATCTAACTTTCACGCCTGGCGACATGCACGCTGGGCTCAGTACACTGTGTTGCTCATTGTTAGCTTGATTACGGCCAATACGATACCTCTATCTGATTTAGTGTAATCAAAATTGGCGCATACCCGCATACTAAAATATAGTCATTCACCCTATGGATTGCGAGGAGCGCCTTCGGTGTCGTAGCGTGTCCGCATTCGCACTTGATCAGGGTCATGTGGGAAGTTGGCTATGACTTCTTCGTCGATGTCGATTCCCCAGCCGGGAAGGCCGTTCAGCTTACGCACAGCTCCATCCATTTCAGGACACCCGGGGTAAGCGGCTTGGCGATCCTCGTCGAAGTCTTCACCTTCACCAATTCCAAAATTAGGAATACATATCTCCAGGTGCGCATTGATCGCGTGCCCAACAGGTGAGACATTGCCAGGGCCGTGGAGCGATGATTGAACGCCGAAGAATTCACAACAATGCAGCAGCTTCTTGACCAGTGATGGGCCGCCCATCGCTGAAACGTGTGGACGTATATAATCGATCCAACGATTGGCAACCAGTTCGATCCATTCATTATTGCTCACCATCTGCTCACCGGTGGCTACACCAATAGCACTCTGGGTCCGAAGCACCTCATGCCAATTCATATCCTCGATTGTAAATAGATCTTCTACAAAGAAGGGGCGAAATTCTTCGATTGCCTTGGCACACACAATCGCACCTGCCGGAGAGAGTGCAGAGTGTACATCGATGCCCACATCGATATCCCAACCAAATTCGTCGCGAATTCGCTGGAACTGACGGACCGTAGCAGCTGTGAATGCCCCGTCATTACCGCGGAAACCTTCATCCCAGCCATATCCTTCTTCGAAGTAGCTTGCACGCAGGCGGAAATGGCGAAAGCCCTTGTCGATGTGATCTTGAATGTCCTGCATGCGCAGATCCTGATCACTGCCACTACGGACCTGATGGAACGCCCGGTTGCCTTCGCGCACCTTGCCGCCCCACAAATCATAGACAGGTTTCCCTGCACGCTTGCCAAGAATATCCCACAATGCACCATCCACTGCTGCAATAGCGTTTGAGTGATCCACGCTTGCGCGCCAGTAAGGACCAACCCAAAGCTCGTTCCAGAGCTTTTCTATATCATTAACGCTGCGGCCGATCACAAACGGTGCGATGTATTCTTCAATATAGGTCTTGATGGTCTTGGCACGTTGTGAGTTGCATCCGTCGCCCACCCCATAAAGACCTGGCTCGCTGGTATAGACCTTCACGCAAGTATGTTCATCCGCGCCAAACCGCCCCTGAATGACTTTTACGTCGGTAATGGTGAGTTCTGGTAGCCCTCGATTGGCCAACCCAATGGCGTTCTGCGTATCATTTGCATCGGAATCTGCCACCTGCGCGAACCCATTCTGAGATTGCATAAGCGACATGGCACCCGCGGCCCCGAACAAACCTAGAGCTTCTCGTCTTTTCATTATTCCCCTCCTGGATTAGATTGTTTTGATCTCTTTACTTCTAATTCAATATTGATGCTACGAAATTAATAACGGTCATTTCACTGAGCGCTAATTAGGCCCCGTCACTTGTCAAACGCGCTGTGACTTGTCTAAAACCGGGTCCTACGCACCACCCCATCAGGAAAGACTAACGATTCTCGGACCAGTTGTTTGGGCATTTCCCGCAATCAAGATAAATGCAGCCGCCGCCAGCACTATCTTCAATGGCAACATAACGCTCTGTATAGAGATAATGATCAGGCTGCACAATTCACTTTCCATGGGATACCAAACTGGTCTATAACAATTCCGTAACAAGGAGACCAAAAAGTCTTTTGTAGGGGGAATAGAACGGTACCATTCTCTGAGAGACTGTCGAAAGTTGCTTTTGTTTTAGTCTCATTCTCGATGCTCAACAGAATATAAAACCCACTTGGTTGTTGGTAATGTTCCGGCTGCAGATCACCGCCAGCGATATTAATGTTCCCAATTCTGATATTGCCGTGAATAATTTTGGATTGCCATGATTCTGGAACATTTTCCGATTCAGGAGATTGGCTAAAAGGCAACATAGTCCCAATTTTGCCGTCAAGCGCATCCGCATAGTATTCGAAAGCTTCACGACATTGACCGTTGAAGTGAATATGGAAAGACGCGTTCATCCAGTAATCTCTATAATCCGTCAGGCGGAACAGAGGTATATAGCGCTGCCTAACGCCCTGGTTAATGGGCGAGGCAGGGCCTCGACCCAGATTGATTTAATTGTCAGGTGACGTGTTGCACCTGCCAAAGTAACTTGTACCTTCGTCAACAATGATGAAAAATCCAAAATTTGCGCCAGCTTCCTCTTGGTCTGTCTCTGCAACATTGAACTGAGCGTATGTGCGCGGCAAAGTGGTAGACTCAAGTCTAGTGGAATAAGACCCCATTTCAGGATTCGGCTTATAATTGAAAATTTTCCAAGAATGCCCATCTAACTCTGGCAGATTCAGAATAGAGCCTGACTGTAAATCTATTTCAAACTTGTCTCCTACTAAATCAGAGTATTCTGCTACAGGCTCTAGAGATAAGTTGTCGCTAGACAGGCTGCTTGCACTCTCAAGCTCACACTCGATTCCATAGGAAGCTGAAGTGGTCCAGAATGTTAGAAATATCGCAGTTAGCATTACTTTCAGGTCTGCATAATTCTGCATATAGTCACCTAACGCTCATATTTATAGGCAAACTGCACAGCAGTTAGTCCCTGATCTAACTTATTGTTATGTTTCAAACGCCACAGTGATTGAATGCAGCGCTATAGATCACTTCACGCTCGTTAATATCAAAAATGGTATCTACAGTAACGCACCTACCCGGGGAGCTAAACAGATGAATTACCTTCTCGTTGATCCAACGAAACTCGAAGTTTCGATATGAGAACAATTCTACCGTTACTTCTGGTGACTCCTCGATGAATATCACCGCTTTCATCTGAGTATCACCAGGCGGAATTTGAATGGTGTTAGATTCTTCGATAATGCGAATACTACTTGTCAGAAAGGGAGATGTAATTTGTCTGACTGGCTCCCACGGGTTCTCGCGGGCAGCACTGAACGCACGGAACAGTGGTTCGTACGTACCACTCCAACCGGAAGGATTGATAATTCTCGGATCAGTTGTTTGGGCATCTGCCGAAATCACCCAAAACACTGCCGCTGCTAGCACTATCTTCAACTGAAACATAACGCCCTTGTTGAACTGATTGTTTTGTGTCGGTCTAAGCGCATTTCTGCTCAGAACTAGTCATCGAATGATACTTGCCCATCTCTTTCTATTGTAAATTGCAACACTCGTCCAATTTCACTCCCCTCCTGATCAAGGAAACTATCTCCGAATACCTTTGTACTTTCATTCTTCAGAGAGTAAGAGCCTACACCCGACTGTTTTTGCTGAGAGAATAAAATCGTACTGGACTCACCGGCAGAAACTGGGCTAAACGAAATCCAGCTAGTTGGTAGAGAAACAACAAACTCTTGGTAATCTGTCTCAGAATGACTCGATACTACTGCTTTCGGGGGAGATGAAATAGTACCCAGAAACCACCGCGAGCGGGATAGCAGCTGCAATAGCAATGGGCCTGTACCTAATCTTCACTAAAATTGTTATGTGTCGTCATCACTATTGTTACTCGGATCAGGCACCCAGCCCGCGGCTTTCGACCCGGAATTGTTAGTTAAAGAAGCCAGTGTCACGCCTGTTTCTTTTCTAATTCGCTCCTGGGCTTCAAGTATAGATCTACCCATATCGCTGGTATAAAAACCCAATAATGCATCCAGCTGCTCGTTGCTCATATGTTTGGCTCTGAGTTTTATCTGAAGCTCGACCAAAAACTCTTCGTGTGTTCCACGAGGGCTTTCCGGAGGCGATTCCTTTCTAGCGCCTCCAATATAGCTTCTTCCGATACCAATCAATTCAACAAGGCGCTTCGCTTTGTTATATTTTTCTTCGTTGTTCATGGCCGGCATTTAGACACATTACGCCATTGATAATAGAGCAGGCCGCATAGCGGCCTGTCCTTATTGATTTGATTGTTATGCTGCGTCCAGCTTTACTTTTTGGACTTTTCCTAGTTTGACGCTCTTTTTAGCGACCCAAAGATCATAGGAATCTTGCATTGCAAGCCAGCTTTCAGGGGATCGCCCAAGAGATTTGGACAACCGAAGAGCCATCTCAGGGCTGACACCACTTTGTTTCTTCAGTATGCGATTCAGAGTTGATGCAGCAACATTGAGTTGCTCTGCCAAATAACGGCAACTCAGCCCGAACGGCTCCATGTAGGTTGCCATCACAAACTCTCCAGGATGAGGGGGGTTATGCATGCTCATTAGTGATAATCCTCGTAATCGAGTTCATATACGTTACCGTCTGCGAACTCGAAGGTTAGCCTCCAGTTCCCACTCACGGAAATTGACCAAAGCCCCTTACGTTAGCCTTTTAGTGGATGCAGGCGGTATCCGGGGATATCCATATCGTCAATAGAATGCGCTGTATCAAGGGCTGCCAGTTGCATTCGGAGTTTCTTCGAATGTGCAGCCTGAATGCCTTTAGTGCTCCCAGTTTCGAAATATATCCTGAGCCCTTTGTGCTTGAAGGATTTGATCATCCATGCAGTGTAGCGCGTTGCGCAACGAAGTCAAGCTGCATAACGATCTGGATATTGGGCAAGTTGCGAAGCGACTTGTCCCAATGATTCAATTGTTGATGTGCCTCAGTACAACTGGCTTCTAAAAAATCTGTGAACACTAGGGTGGCTCCAATATTTCTTATTCAGATAAATCTCGCAGCCTTTAATGGCGGGACTTTCATCAAGTGTAGTCTGCATGCCCATGAAATGGAACAATTAGTTAGTTCAAGCATTGCGGACCAGGCAACGATACTTAGTCAGTCCCCGTATTCAGAATAACAGGGGTCTCTTTATCTAAATAAAGGGTTTATAAGTTCACGCCTTTGAGAAAGAGAGCGCTTGAATCTCGAAAAGCGTGCAGTATGCGAGAATAAACGCGTATTGGCGCTATTTATTGAAATTTCACTATCGCTCTATTGATTCATCAGTGGAGAGATAGCGCTTTTGGCGTCGTGCTGTGAGAAAGTTAGATCCTGGCCGTACTAGAAGCATTCTTACCAATCGGAAAAAGGAAAAGGCCAGCCCGCTTTGCAGAGAGCTGGCCTTTCGCTTTTAAGAATTGGTCGGAGTGAGAGGATTCGAACCTCCGGCCCCTGCCTCCCGAAGGCAGTGCTCTACCAGGCTGAGCTACACTCCGAGTTTGATGCGGCTCATTGGTGGGTGAATCTTAATACTTTGTGGAATTCTTGCAACAGGCTAAATTTGCGGGATATGAGAAGTATATCTGGAGGGGTGAAAGAATAGATCGCGGCCAGCTAGGGCCGCGATCTCTTTTGCTCTTGTGATCTTTGACTCTTGGAGTCCTAATCTTTCTTAGATTCTCGAGCGAGTCAGTTCTACGTCGGCGTTGCGCCACATGCTTTCGAACTGACGATAGACGATCTGGGCTTCGTGGGTTTTGCCCTGGGCTTCCAGTGCCTGGTACAGGCCGAAGTTGGCCCAGCCGTTTTGCTGGTTCCATTCCAGATCTTTTCGGTAAACAGCCTCGGCTTCTTCGGCGCGGCCGGCGTCGATCAACACGGCACCCAGGTACAGGCGCACTGACTGTGACCAATCCGGTGGCTCGGTGTAGTTGAGGTTGTCGTAATACTCAATGGCATGGCCGTAGTGCAGGATGGCCGCATCGAGATTGCCATTGGCTTCGTTGATCTCGCCCAGCAATGCATGCATCGCCAGATTCAGAACGTGCGAGGCTGGCGTCGGGCCGACACCGGAATCATCAACGCCATCAGCGCTGATCTGGGTACGGATGTTTTCCAGTTCGGCTTCAGCCGGGCCCATGTGGCCGCGGGCGACGTGGGCGCTACCCATGACGTAGCTCCACATACCTTTCAAGTAGGGGTTGTCAGCAGCGGCGACATTGGCGGCGTTGTTGGCGTGGATTTTGTCCCAATTGCCAAACACCTTGTCCATCATCCAGGCATGCGCCACGGTCTTGGTGCCACGACGCCCGGCATTGCGTTCGGCCGCATCGATGGCGCCAGCGTAATTGCCTTGCAACATGTTGGCGTAACGCACGAAGTCCAGTGCGTGGGGTTGGTGAACCTTGTGCGAAAGCGCATAGGTGCCGATGTTGGGGAAATTGGTGTCGCCCCAGATTTCGGCGAACTGATCGTCAACGATCTGTGAACGCTCGTTAGTCAGTACGGCTTTTTCATATTCGCCTACGCGCAGATAGATGTGGCCCGGCATGTGCACCATGTGACCAGAGATAGGCACGCTGCCTTCCAGTTTTTGTGCGGCTGGCATGGCCAGCTCTGGCTCGGAGGAGGCTTCCATCAAATGGATATAAAGGTGGTTGGCGCCGGGGTGGTCGTGCTCGGCGGTCATGGCCGCTTCCAACGCCGCTTTGGCTTCAGCGGTACCTGGCTTGGCGGTGCCATCCAGTTCCCAGTAGTCCCAACGCGTGGTGTTCATGTAGGACTCGGCGAACACGGACGCGATGTCCGGGTCGTTGGGGTATTTGTTGTGCAGGTCACGCATGGCGTCCATGTAAGCAAAGTCACGCTCGCGATCATCGGGAATGGCGTCTTTGTTATAAAGTACGAACAAGGCGTTGATCATTTCGCGCTCTTTGCCTGTGCCATTATTGGCCAGCTCAAGTGCCTGACGAATAGCGGCCAATCCGGCGCCCTGCGGGTCGTCGGGCAAGCTCTGATAGCGACTGTTAGGGTTAGGGCCGGCGGCGTGGGCCAGACCCCAGTACGGCATCGGGCTGTCGGGGTCGAGGCGCGAGGCTTCCTGATAGGAAGCAATGGATTCCGGGAAATAGAAACTCCAGGCCATGCGCAGGCCCTGATCGAAGAAGGCTTGCGCCCTTTCGCTGTCAGTGGAGATCTCGCGGCCATAATCGCCGCTACCGGGAATCAGAATCGCCAGTGCATCGGAATCCTGTGCATATAAAGGAGCCGCGACTGTAGCCACTGCGGCTACCAGCGACAATCGTGCAATCAACTTACGCATAACTCTCTCCTCGAGTATTGTTCTTCTTTGCGCTTATAACTGTGAAATCTTTTAGACCGTCGAGTATACCCTATCGAACATCTGTTCGAGTATGCTCTTACTCATCAGACTTACGATTTGTTACAGTAGCAAAAGCCCCTAAAAACACGGGATCGGAACGGCTGTAGAAGCCCGATCAGTCAGCACATCAAACCAACAGGCTCATTACTATGCCCAGCCCTCGAGTTCTCATTACCTGCGCGGACCAGTACATGGGCCCGGCCATTCACGCGAAATTCACTGCGCTTGGCTATGAAGTGATTGCCTCTACTGCCGTTTTGTCCGACGAGGCCGCCGTGCAGAGGCTGGTGGATGACACGCTCGCCGGTGGCGCGATCGATGTGATCATCGCCAATCTTGCCGAGCCTCCGGCGCTGAGCCCGGTGCAAGACATTGCCAACGCGGATTGGCAGCGGCTGTTTGCGGTGATGGTCGACCCGCTGATGTATCTGGTTCGTGCGGTGACGCCGTCACTGCTGGAACTCAAGTCAGGCAAGATTATTGCTGTCACCAGCGCCGCGCCACTGCGCGGCATTCCCAATGGTTCGGCCTATTGTGCCGCGCGTGGTGCGCAGAACGCCTTTATCAAGGCGGTGGGCATGGAACTGGCGCGCAGCAATATTCAGGTGAATGCGATCGGTCAGAATTACATTAACAACAATACCTATTTCCCCGATGACATACTCGCCAATCCCAAGTTCATTGATCACATCAAGCGCAATGTCCCTACCGGGCAAATAGGTGCCGCCGAAGAAACTGCTGAGCTGGCGGCGTATCTTGCGAGCGAGAACTGCAAGCACATGGTGGGGCAAGTCTTGCCGCTGGCCGGTGGGTGGGTGACCTGACGCTTATTTAGTTTGATGTGTTTCGCGGTTAGATCGAGATCGTCTAGCGTTCGTATTGTTTACTCTTATACCGTCTCATTATTGCTGCACGCGTTCTTATGGTCTACTCATGCTTATCACGACAGATTACACAGCAGATCAGTTAACAGAATTCCGCGCCATGATCGAAGCGCAGTGGTCCGCTGTCGATGCTTTTGACAGTGAGCATGAAGGCAGCAAGCTACCACCACCCGTTCTGGCATTCGTTGACGATGAAGTGGTTGGCGGCTTGTCGTTTACCTGGCACAACAAACCGGACAGCAACGTGATCGGCCTGTGGGTGAACACGGTTTATGTCAGACCGTCGCGGCGCCACAGAGGCGTTGCTTCTGCATTGTTAAAGAAGGCTGTGGAGCTGACTGCTCAGGGCTATGCAGAGTATGGCTTGTATGCGTATACGGACACGGCCGCGCTGTATGAATCCAATGGCTGGCATTTGGTTAACACAATCGATGCCCACAGTATTTATCAATACAGGAAGGTCAGTTAACGGATTATCAGCTATTACAAGGCGCAAAGTGTTAAGCTACGCGGCTTATCAAAAAGAAGTCTTTGTCATGTCCAAATCCCAACAAGCCAGCCGCCGCGCTGCCCGTCAGGCACAAAAAGCCAGTGAAAAAGCTGCAAAGATGCGCTGCTTTCTTGGCCTGCCCTGCCCGCTGCATGCCCAACTCAAGCCCGTTTATGAACTGCTGGAGCCCTTGCGAACCAATGATGGCAAGCCGCCACGTCTGGCGCCGCCGGAGCATCTGCATGTCACCGTAAAATTTTTAGGCACGGTGCAAGTAGATCAGCTGGGCAATATCGAACAATTGGCCCAACAAGTGATCAGTAAACATACCCTGCCAACACTACGCTGTACTGGCATTGGTGTGTTCAAGAATTCGGCCTGGGTTGGTATCGAGCAGGAACCCGCTCTGACCGCTTTGGTTGAAGAACTCAATACTGCGTTTGGCTTGTTGGGCTTTAGCATCGAGGACAAAGCCTTTGTGCCACACGTCACTATCGCCCGCTTCCCGCCACCACTGAAGGATTCAGTAACACAGGTACTGCAGACATTCGAGGCTCAGGAATGGGGAGAGTTTGCTGCGCCGCACGTGAGCCTGTATCGATCGGATACTTTGCCGCATGGCGCAACGTATTCAGTGTTGAGTGAATTAAAACCGGGTGAATCACACGAAGACGGCGTCACTTCAAGCTCGGCGAGCAATCCTGTCGATTCAGAGTAACGAGCTACAGTAACAAGCACGCGAGCGTGCTCAACAGTTTCGGTACTTGTCGTGCAGACCCACCCCAGCCAGAATCATCGGCGTAATTTTTACCGTGCGCGACAGCCGGGTTTTCTCTTGCTTGGCATCTGCCACATGGCCGGCATACTCTCGTTGTCGGCCCGGTGTTAACGCCTTGAACGCTGTAGCCAGTTTCTTGTCTTTCTTCAATGCCGCATTGAGTTCGTCCGGAATACTGAGTTTCCTGGTTTGTGGTTTGCCTGTTGTGCCTTTTTTGACTGTTTTGTCTTTATTTACAGCGCGCTGATTTTTAATGGCTTCGCTGACATAGGATTTGATCAAGCGTTTATTGGGCTTGTCATCGATTGCAAAGCGCCAATGCCGCATGTCCTTGGTCTTGCCTTCCTGCGCATTGATCAGCTTGTTACTCTTGTCGCTTAGTAGCGCACCCTGATGAAACCAGATCGCGCAGTGCTGCTTGAAGGCAGCGAGGGTCACAACGATCTTGCCATCGAGCAAATAGGCTGGCGCACCCCACTTCGCTGCCTCGGTAAGTTCGGTACCAAGTAGTAACTCGCGCACAGGCTGCAAGATGTGTTGCCATTGTGCGTGCTTGGTCAAATAGTCATCGACCTTCCTGCTAGCTTCGGAGTCGCCTGGGTTTTTATTGTCAGTTGTGTTGGAATTCCTTGCTGATTTGCTGCTGGCCATGGTCGCCTCACTCTATTGACTACGAATAGCTGCTGGTTGCCGAACAATCCTACCCCTATTAACCACATTTTGTTAACAGACAATGGCTATTTTTGTCTGGGATTGATCAGCGAGTTAAGCACGTGATCTTCCCAGCGGCCATCGATCAGCAAGTAACTCTGCGCATAACCTTCACGCTTAAACCCCAGGCTTTTGAGTAGCGCGGCTGAACGATCGTTCTGCGGCATGTGATTGGCCATGATGCGATGCAGCTTCAGATCCTTGAACGCATAATCGATAGCACAGCTGACAATCTTCCTGGCATAGCCCTGGCCTTCGTAACGTTCGGCAACTGAATAGCCCATGTGACAAGCCATAAAGACACCGCGAATAATATTGCTCAGCGAGCAACTGCCGATGACATGGGATTCGGTGATATCGGTGCCAATAAAATGCACAGACTCTCCACGATCAAATTCATCCTGCCGGTCTTGCAGGCGTCGGTGCCAGGCATCAACCGTATGATGACCTTTCGGCACCGCCGGGCTCCATGGTTTGAAGTGGGCTTCATTGACTGCAAAATAATTGGCCAATATCTCGGCGTGTTTGGTCTGTGTGCGGATGACTTTCATAATAGCGGCAGGTCAGCGATCTAAAGAATCTTGCGCATTAACAGTGTGCGTTCGCCGCGATAGTCAAATTCCTCAACCGGTTGCCAACCCAGCTTGGCATACAGGCCACCAGACAGATTCACTGTTTGCAAATACAGGTGCGGCAAGTTGCGCGCTCGTGCCAGTGCGATAATCTGTTCAACCAGTTGTGCAGCGATCTGTTTGCCGCGATGTTCTTCGGCCACGAACACACTGCCTAACCAATACTGGCAATCAGGATACAGCTCGCCCAGCTCCTGTAGTTTCAAGGTCGCCGTGCCGACGGCTTCGCCATCGATCCGGGCCAGCAAGTGGATGGGAAGTTCTTCGGTGCCCAATGAATTATGTAGTTGCTGGCGGGCGGCTTCCAGATCAGAGCCCATGCGATCGGCCCATATGCTGTACCACCAGTCGATCACTTGCGTGACCTGGTCGGGTTCATCTGCCAGATATGTGAATTGCAGCGGCATACAATGCCTTGCGCTGATCAGTGGTTAATATCAGCAGAATAGCATTGATAGGGATAAAGTCGAAAATTGCTGTACTGGGCGTTTTACTCCACCAGTTGGACGCGCTCCCGGCTCAGCATTGGTCCGTAGCCGGACGTGATCACGCGGTCGCCCGGCGCCAAACCAGCAGTGACTTCCACGAAACGGTTGTTGCGCCGGCCTGTAGTGATCTCTCTTCGGTAAGCTTCGTCACCGTCTTCATTCAGCACGAACACCCAGTTGCCACCGGTATCCTGCATGAAGCCGCCGACTGGCAATAACAAGGATTCCACCGCATCACCCAGTGTGAGTTCCATCTGCAGCGTTTGACCACGGCGCATATTGCTCGGCTCTTGTGCGGTAAACACCAGATCGACTTCGAAGGTGCCATTGGTGATCTGCGGGTACACCTTGATGACTCGCACTTGATAGGACTGACCGTTCAAACTGAACGTGGCCAGCTGTTCAGGCATGACGCGCGAGACGTAGAACTCATCGATCTGGGCCACTACCTTGAACTGATCAACGACATCGATCTGACCCAGGCGCTCGCCTCCGAGTTTACTCTGGCCAATTTCGACCGGTAGCGAGGTAAGCTGACCAGCGATGGGCGCGCGCACCAGCAGAGATTCGAAACTGCTTTGCGAGACTTGCAAATTTTCTTCCAGCTTCTCCACCTGCGTTGCAATCTGCAGCGTACGATCCTTGCGAATCTTGTCTTCCAGTGCCTGACGCGCCAATGTGTTGTCCAGAATAGCCTGTTGATAGTCCAGCTCATCCAGCACTGCCTCAAACTCCTGTTCGGATATCAGATTCTCATCCACCAGCTTTTCAAAGCGCGCCTTTTGCCGGCGCAGCACAGTAATACGATATTCGATATCGAGAATCTGACGCTCAGTGCGCAGTTTTTCTGTCTCGAGATTATTGGAAATATTCCCGAGAAAATTCAGTTGTTCGGTGATATTGGTGTCGTTCTGCGCCGCGCTCAAGCGCAGGTTGGTGTTGGATAGCTGCAACAGAGGCTGGCCGGCCTCCACAAAACCGCCTTCCTCGACGAAGACTTCTTCAACGACCCCGCCATTCACGGCATCCAGATAGACACTGTTAAAAGGCTGGATGCTGCCGCGGACGGGAATCAAATCCTCAAACGCACCACGGCGCGTCTGCGAAATGATGAGCTGGTCCAATGGGGCACGATAGCTATTGATGGACGCATCAGATAACAGCCCGTAGCCAAACCAGGCCAACACGCTGCCACCGGCAACCATGAACCCGATTTTCCATAGCGGCATCCGCTGTTTTTCGATTGTGCGATCCATTCCCATCAGTTGTGGCCTTGCTGTCGTGTCAGTTTTGGCCGGTGGTTACAGTGACAAAGCCCGGCCACCCGCATCCGGGCACCGGCAGTTTCGCCGAATTTTCGGAGTTGAATACTGTTTAGACGCCCCAGGTGCCAAGAGGTTACAACTTGTTCTTCGGAGAGAGTTTGGAGGGGGTTTAGGGAGGGTCTGGAGAATGCTTGGCATCCGCCAATGGTCACATGGAGTATGGGTAGGCAATGGTAGTCCGGCCTTACGGCGAGACCAGAAGGACCACGAACAAGAAGAACAGCGAAAGCAAAAAATAATAGACCAATCAGCCCATTAAGGCTGACTGGTCCGCGAATTCATAATGAGAAGGTGTTACCGGGAAGGTGTTATTGGGGAGGTATTATTGGATAGCTTCTTCGACCAGAACCTTGAAGTCTTCCCGAAAGCCGCCACCACTGGAAGGCGAGACTTGCGACATGATCACCATGACGGTGTTCTGCTCAGGGTCGATAAAAAAGCGCGTACCAGCAGAGCCGTCCCACCAGATGGTGCCTTCGGTGACAGGGAAATTATAGGCACTGGCGTCCATGACCAGATTAAACCCGCCCAGCGTCCAGCCGGAACCAAGCCAATAGCCGCGCGTACCAATCGGCATGGCCGCCTCAGGTACCGCGTTTTCGTAGATCAGAGCCGCCGTTTCTTCGCTCAACACCCGCACACCGTCAAGCTCGCCGCGGTTCAGGACCATTTGCGAAAAGCGCAGGAAATCGGGCACTGAGGACAACAAGCCAACACCGCCTTCAATCAACGCCGGGCGTTCGGTCCAGGAGACGGTTTCTATATTGTAGGGGCGCAGTACGCCGTCGGTGGGGCGATACACGGTAGCCAGGCGTTCGGCATCGGCGCCTTCGGCCCAGAACATGGTGCTGTTCATGCCCAGTGGCGCAAAAATGTTGTCTTGCAGATAGTCTTCCAAAGGCTCGCCTGACCACACTTCGACCAGCTTGCCGAGGATGGTGGCGTGAATACCATAATAGAAGGCTGAACCGGGCTGGTGATGCAAGGGAATGCGCGCGGCATTGCTGGTCATCTGATCCAGCGAGATAGACTTGTCACGCACGTTGTTTTCGCGATACAGCTGAGAGCTGCGACTACCCAGACCCGATGTGTGGGTAAGCAAATGTGCGATAGTCATGTCGGTGGTGCGTGCCGTGGTCTGAGTGATATCCGTACTGTCTGAGTCGAGTAACACGCGCTGATCGGCGAACTCGGGCAAGTACAGCTGTACCGGATCATCGAAATCAAACTTGCCCTGCTCGTATTGCTGCAGCACGGCGAAGCTGGTGATCTGCCGCGCCATGGAATAGATGCGAAACAAGGCATCGGCCGGCATTGGCGTGCCGGATTCCAAATTGAGTTGGCCAAGGGCATTGAAATACACCAGCTTGCCATCGCGGGCCACGCCTGCCACCACGCCGGGAATATCGCCGGCATCAATGTGAGATTGCAGGGATTCAGTAACGGCTTCCAAGGCAGAAGCGGACACGCCCACTGACTGTGGCACGGCCATGGGCAGCGGTTGTGCCTGGCTCAGGTTGGCGGCAAAGATCAGAGTCGCTGTCGTTAGCAGTTTGCTTGTCAGAGTGTGGGTCATGAACGTTCCTGTCATTGTTATCAATTGTTGTCTAGGTTGTCAGTGTTTGCTGTACTGGCAGTGTTGTTAGTTTTGTTGTTCGCTGATCCAGCGATCTACGCGGGCATGCATAATCGGTAGCGGCACGGCGCCGGCACCCAGCACGACATCGTGGAAACCACGCACGTCGAAGTCGCTGCCCAATGCTTCTTCAGCGCGGGCGCGGGCTTCCTGAATGTTGAGCATGCCAATCTTGTAGGCAGTAGCCTGACCCGGGTTGGCAAAATAGCGTTGCACTTCCGAGCGCACCGCCCCCTCAGGGATCGGTGTGTTGGCGAGGAAGTAATCAACCGATTGCGCCTCGGTCCAACGCTTGCTGTGAATGCCAGTGTCTACAACCAGACGCACGGCACGCCAGATCTCACCTGCTAAACGGCCAAACTCGGAATACGGGTCCTGATAACCGCCCATCTCTTTGGCCAGCCATTCGGCATACAGACCCCAGCCCTCAGTGTAGGCCGTGGTGCGGTATTGAGTACGGAACCGCGGCACGTCGGTCAGCTCTTGCTGAATTGAGATTTGCATGTGATGCCCGGGGTTGCCTTCATGATAGGCAATGTCTTCGATCTGCCACTTGGCCAGCGTGGACATGTCGGACATATGCGAATAAAACACGCCGGGGCGCGACCCATCAGGAGCGCCCTGACGATAATGCTGCGCCGCACCATCCTGCTCGCGGAATGCCTCGACGCGGCGTACCACCAGTGAGGCTTTTGGCAAGCGGCCAAAAAACTCCGGCAAGCGCTCGGCTATAAAATCCAGATGCTCCTGATTGTAATCGAGGTACTCCTGACGCCCTTCTTCGGTATTGGGATAATAGAACTGTTCGTCCTCGCGCATGAAGACAAAGAATTCCTGCAGCGAGCCGTCGAAACCGGCTTCGTCTTTTACGACTTCCATTTCACCGAGAATACGATCCACTTCGGACAAACCAATATTGTGAATGGCATCAGCGCTCAGCTCGACTGTCGTCATTTGCCGCAAACGCTGGTTGTAGTAATCCTGGCCATTGGGCAGCGCCCAGACGCCTTGCGCTTCTTCGCTGGCATACTGGCGATCTGTTTCCAGCCACGCCAGTACTTCATCGTAAGCAGCCATGACTTCACCGCTTAGCACATCGCGCGCCTCATCCAGATAAGCCTGCACTTGTTCAGCAGTGGCGTCCCCGCTCTCGACCAGCGCTTCCAACTTGCCCTGAAAATCTGTCCAGATCGGTGAGTTTGGTGTGTCGTCGTTGGAGTTAAATGGGACACCTGACGTAACGCGTCCGATTTCCTGAATGGCGAACTCATAGCCAAAGGCAGGCTGACGAATACCATCGGCGGCCGCTTGTTGAGCGCGAGCCAATAAATCTGTCAGCACATCATCAATACCACGCAATCGCGAGATATAGGCTTCGGCATCGGCAGCAGTATCGATACGGTGAAAACTGATCATGAAACTGGGGAACGAGGCATGGGGACCGCCGCGACCAAAGACATACCCATGGTTACGATAAGGATAGGCAGCCTCAGCTTGCTCCAGCGAGAACTCCCACATATCAAAGGAGAGTTTGCCGTCTTCGGTCAATGCGTTGTAATCGAATTCGCTGCGCATGGTGGCGACGCTGTCGCGCAAAAATTCCAGTTCGCGCTCAGCAGCCGCATCGGTCTGTTCATCGAGCAGGCCGTAGTCGGTCTTGTCACCGAGAATGGTGCGCGTCATGGGGCTCGAATCAAGCTGCGCGTCATATTGTTCATCCAGCCAGCTATTCAAGCGTTCGGTGAGCTGTTCGGCTGTGCTGGACTGCGCAACTGACGAGGCTTGCTCCGTCGCTGGCATGGCTGCCGGTTGTGCTGGTGAAGTGCTGGCCGTGTCGGCTGGCTCACTGCAGGCACTGAGAACTAACAATAGTGAAAACAGGCTATAGAATGATGCACGCATTATTTCCCCCTTAACGCTGGCTGTTCGGACCCAAATGCCCGAGCGCTGAAACCTGACCGGTAGCGCGTTCTTCTCGCGCAGAAACATCAGGTATCAATGTGATGGACCGCCGAAGATTGCAGAATTTTTGACTGGCCATCACGCTAACCCTTTTACCCTGACATGTCCAGATGGCGAGGCATGCAGACGACCAACTGCTATTTCAACAAGGGAAGCAGCAGCGCATCCCAGGAAAAATCCGTATCCCCCAGAACAAGGAAGAATGGGTTTAACAGCTCGTCTTTTTGGTTGTAGCGCAGGGGTTGGAAGTCGGTATCGACAATTTCCCCGCCGGCACCGGCCAGCACCGCATGGGCCGCCGCTGTGTCCCATTCACAAGTCGGCGCGAGCCGTGGATACAGATCAGCCTTGCCTTCGGCAACCAGACAGATCTTCAATGAACTGCCCATACTGACAACTTCCACACCCTTAAAAGCTACCCCCAGCTCATCCAGAACCTTATCGAGGATGTCACCGCGATGATTGCGGCTGGCTACTACAGCCAGCGCCTTGTTCTTTTGGCAGGCGCGGCTGCGAATCGCTTTGCTGACGCCAGCTTCGTCAATCTTCCAGGCACCCGCCAGCTGCTGCGCCGGCTGTTTAATACCCAGATAACTTACGCCCGTGACCGGCACATGCACGATACCCATGACCGGGTCGCCGTTGTCGATCAGCGCGATATTGACGGTGAACTCGCCGTTGCGGTTCACAAATTCCTTGGTGCCGTCGAGCGGGTCGACCAGCCAGTAACGGCGCCATGACAAACGTTCCTGCGCGCCAATGCCTTCAGACTCCTCAGACAGCACCGGCGTATCGGGCGTGAACTGGCTCAACCTGTGTACTATTAATTGGTGCGCCCGGCGATCCGCATCGGTCAATGGCGAGTTGTCGTCCTTGAGTGTCACTTCCGGCTGGGTCACGTCGTTGTAGACCGCCAGTATCTCTTGCCCGGCGGCGACCGCGATGTCGACCAGTGTGTCCAGATCCTTGTTGTCCCACATAACTCTACCCTTTTGCTGTCTTGCTGCTTTCGTTGCTGCGAACCTTGTTGCGCTCTCTTGTTGCGCTCTCTTGTTGCCTACGCTTGTGACCGCTAACCAGCCGTTGCGCGTCCTGTCGAGAGTCGCAGTGTCATGGTACTACCTGAGCAGGATGTGATCACAGTCATTCAAATCTGCCCGCGTCTTCAGTAAGCTTGATATCTATATCACTGTGCTGGCCCTCTACCCCGGCCGCCAGCGCCTGTCACTACACCCAGTCAACCCTTTCGGAGCTTGTTCATGATCCCCTGGTCAGATATCGATACCATCATGTTCGATATGGACGGCACCCTGCTGGATCTGCACTTCGACAATTATTTCTGGCAGACCCTGGTCCCGGAAATCTACAGCCAGACTCACGGGATACCACCACAAGAAGCCTACACACTGGTGATGGAGAAAAACACCGCCATGCGGGGCAAACTTGAGTGGTATTGCCTCGACTACTGGACCGATGAGCTGCAGATCAATATCACCGAGCTCAAGCACAGAATTACTGACAAGATCTCGATCCGCCCCAATGTGGAAGCGCTGCTGAAAGATTTGCACGAGCACGACAAGCAGGTGCTGCTGATTACCAATGCCCATCCGTTTAGCCTTGATATCAAAATGCAGCACACCGGCATCGCCGACTACTTTCATGCGCGAATTAGCTCGCATACCTTGAAGCGCGCCAAGGAGCATCATGGCTTCTGGGCTATGCTGAATGAGATAACGCCTTTCGACCCCGAGCGCACGATTCTGTTCGATGACTCCCTGCCTGTGCTCCGCCAGGCTCAGCGCGAGGGCATCAAGCATCTGTACGCCATCAAGCAGCCCGATAGCCAGCGACCGGATCTGGCAGCCGAGGAATTTACCCAGATCGATGATTTCGGTGCCGTACTGCCGTCGATTCTCGCCACCAAAGTCCAGTGAAAGCTCATTGAAAGTTCAGTAATAGTCCATAGCAGCGAATTGAGACCGGAAAGCCAAGCATGAGCAATCAAGACAACGCCTTACAAAAAGTCCGCCTCGACAAGTGGCTGTGGGCCGCGCGATTTTACAAAACTCGTGCCGTTGCCAAGCAGGCGATCGATGGTGGCAAGGTCCAGTGCAACGGCGCCCGGCCCAAACCTGCCAAGGAAATCGAAGTCGGTGCCTCTATCGAATTACGCCAAGGCTTCGATGAGAAAACCGTGATTGTCCGTGCCCTGAGCGAACAGCGCCGTGGTGCACCCGAGGCGCAGCTGCTGTATGAAGAAACGCCGGACAGCATCAAGAAACGCGAGGCAACGGCTGCGCAGCGCAAAGCCCAGGCAGCCAACTGGCCCTCTCCGACCCGACCCAACAAGAAGCAACGCCGTCAGATAACCCGCTTCAAACAAGGCGGCGAAGCGTAGCTTTATCCGGGACGAACTTGGTTAGCACCACCGGGTGATATTTGCCATAATGCTCCACCGCAAGTGAGTCAACATGGCGCCAGCGACCACCCGGTTCCAGCCATGATTTGGAGTGACTTTGACCAAGCAATATCAGGACTGCCTGCAACGCTATAAGCTGCCGGAATTTCACGCAGAATGGGCGGCAATTCGCCGGGGTATCGAAAAGGAAAGCTTGCGAGTCTCGCCCGATGGGCATATCTCCCCGCATCCCCATCCCCCCGCCCTGGGCTCTGCTCTCACCAACGATTACATCACCACGGATTTTTCCGAAGCGTTGTTGGAATTCATCACGCCTGTCTATGAAGACATCGATGAATGTCTCAAGATGCTTGAGAACATCCACCGTTATTCGATGCAGCATCTGGAGAACGACGAGATTCTCTGGGTATCGAGCATGCCCTGCCCGTTAGGGGCAGAAGACAGCATCCCGATTGCGCAGTTTGGCAGCTCTAACATGGGCAAGATGAAAACCCTGTATCGCCATGGCCTCAGCAATCGCTACGGCAGCTTGATGCAAGTGATCGCCGGCCTGCATTACAACTTCTCTATGCCCGAGGCGTTCTGGGGGCCTTATCAGGCTATCTGCGGCCACACCGGCACGCTGCAGGATTTCCGCACCGATCGCTACTTGCACCTGATCCGCAACTTCCACCGCTATTCATGGTTATTACTGTATTTGTTCGGGGCCTCACCAGCAGCCTGCAAATGTTTTGCCCAAGGTCGCGACCACGGCCTGGAATCGCTGGATCAACACAGCTTTTATTTACCTGATGCGACTTGCCTGCGTATGGGCAACCTGGGCTACAAGTCCGAAGCACAAAAATCGCTGTTTGTTTGTTACAACGAATTGAGCACTTACGTTGAGTGCCTGCACAGCGCCATGCATACCCCGTATGAAGAGTATGAAACGATTGGCCAGTACCGAATGACAACTGGCCCCGATGGCGAACAGAGCAAAGACTATCTGCAGATCAATACCAACCTGCTGCAATTGGAAAACGAGTTTTACAGCACGATTCGCCCCAAGCCATTGCTTAAAGATGGCCAGCGCCCCCTGGCTGCTCTGCAGGAAGGTGGCATCGAATATGTTGAAGTGCGCGCATTGGACTTGAACCCCTACTTGCCGCTGGGCATCGACGCAACGCAAATTCGTTTTCTCGACACTTTTCTGCTGCACTGCCTGCTCGCCGATAGCCCGGCCTGTAATCAACAGGAATTTTTCGAAGTTGGCGAGAATATCGCCAAAGTGGTTGAGCATGGCCGCGACCCCGAACTCGTTTTAAACATGGAAGCCAAACCACGCAAGATGCAAGAGTGGGCCGATGAGTTGCTGACCGACTTGCAACACAGCGCCAGCCTTCTCGACCATCTGCAAAAGACCAACAAGCACTCAGCCAGTCTTGCCGAACAGGCCGAAAAACTGGCCAACCCGGCACTGACACCTTCAGGTCGAATGCTGGCGGAAATGCAGGAGGGGCAGATGTCTTTCTTTGAATTCTCAATGCTGCAATCAAGAAAGCACGGCGTGGAACTGAGAAACGGTGGCCTTGATGAAAAAACAAGCACCGAGTTTGAAGCAGCCAGCAAGGCCTCGCACGAAGCGCAAAAGGCAGTGGAAGACTCTGAAACTATCAGTTTTGACCAGTTCCTCGATGAGTGGAACAGCCAATAGGCAGACCAGGATTTTAGAAAGCAGCAGCGCCTCAGCACCATTATAGAGGCGAGACGACGGCACTGGCATTGTGCCCGGAAACCGCCTTCTTAATTTGCGTGTCTTTGTCGCATGTGTGATCACAATTGGTATTGTGCTCTACATGGAGCACGTCATGCTGCTGTCCCCATGCGGGCTGTGTATTACCCAGCGTGTCTTCGTGATCTTCTGCGGCCTGTTCTCACTGTGTCTGTTCATGGCGTCTCGTAATCAGCCTGGCAAGGCCACTTAAACCTTTTATTTATTGGATACTCACTGGCTCTGTTCACTTTAGGTTTAAAGCCTAGAGTACGCGCTGAGCCAGAGGGTGGGGATAGACCGGCTGCTTGCACCCGACCCTAGGTTTAAACCAGAGTTCCCTCCTTTCGTCGGAAGCCGAAGTAACGCGGTCTTCCTCGGTCAGTCGGTGCTGCGCTTTTACGCCGGTCTATCCCCACCCTCTGACCCAGCGCTCGCAGTTCCCATTGAACATCGTGCACCCCGAAACCGCGAAACCCGAAATCTAACCTTCAACCTTCCACCATAATCAGCAATACCTCAAAATCCAGTCAACTCTGGATGTATCTCGAAGTTGCATAACCAGACGATTTCTCAAATGCAGAGTCGTGCTATGGGTTATCTACGCCAGGCACGTCAGAGGCGCACGCCGAGCGCAGCAAAAAAACCGCCGTTTGGGCTTTTTGCGGAGAGAGGGCAGCCGGGAGGGCCGGCGCCAGTGACTGGCGTAGATGGCCCATAGTGCGACTCGAAGCCGAAGCCGCAATAACCAAACAACCTATCTGTTGAACTCAATCAGCCTGTTTAGAGCGCTGGATCTGAAAAGTTTAAAGCCAGTAAAGAAACCTAACCACCACGCTGCCAGGCAAAGAACTTCTCCAACATGGGAAAATACTTTTCAGGCAGACGCGCATTACGCCAGGCATTGGCGCTGAACTTGTTGGCTTCCAATAGCGTTGGATAGATATGAGTCACAGCCGAGATTTTCTTCAGGCCCATGCCATGAGTCATGGCAAAGACAAACTCGCCGATGAGTTCACCAGCGTGATAACCGGTAATCGTCACACCGAGAATGCGATCCTTGCCTGGCTCCGTGAGGATTTTGATAAAACCGCGCGCCTCACCATCGGCTATGGCGCGATCCAGATCATCCAGTTCATAGCGTGTGACTTCGTAATCAACGCCTTGCTCTTTCGCTTCCTGTTCATTCAGACCAACACGCGCAACTTCCGGATCAGTGAACGTAGCCCACGGTACAACTCGGTAGGTGGCACGTAGCCTCCAATAGCCATTGAGCAACGCATTGACGGAAGCAAAGTAAGCCTGAAAAGAGGCCATGTGGGTAAACTGGTATGGCCCGGCCACGTCACCACAGGCATAGATATTTGGAAAGGCAGTCTGCATACTGTTGTTGATATTGATGGTGCCTTGATCGGTCAGCGGCATTTCAAGTTCTTCCAGACCAAACCCTTCGACGTTGGGTTTGCGACCCATAGCCAACAACACTTTGTCGAACTCAACAGTGACAGTTTCACCATCACGCTCGGCTTCCATAAATTGCGTATCGCCGTTACGGCCAAAGCGTGTCAGCTTGCAACCGGTCAGCACATTAATGCCCTGATCAACAAATTGTTGCTGTACCAGTTCTGAGACATCGGCATCCTCACGCGGCATGATGCGCGGCGCCAAATCAACCTGGGTGACTTGCGAGCCAAGATTGCTGAACGCTTGCGTGAGCTCGCAACCAATCGGGCCGCCGCCAACTATTAACAAACGTTTTGGAAGTTCTTCCAGGTTCCACACTGTGTCTGAAGTCAGATACTCGACCTCATCGAGTCCGGGAATTCCCGGCACCAATGGTCGCGCGCCAGTGGCGATGATAATGGAACGGGTTGTGATTAAACGTTCGCCGACTCGCACCGTATACGGCGATTCTATTTTTGCCTCACCACTGATGCATTCAACACCTAACCCCGTATAACGCTCAACGGAGTCATGGGGTTCGATGCGGGCAATCACATCGCGTACACGTTGCATGACTTTGCCGAATTCCACCGAGCCGCTTGCGTTATCAATACCAAACTCGCCGGCGCGGCGAATATAAGACATGATGCGGCCGCTGCGAATCAGCGACTTGCTGGGTACGCAACCGGTGTTTAAACAGTCGCCGCCCATTTGATGTTTTTCGATGAGGATAACTTTCGATTTTGCACCCGCGGCAATGATCGATGAAACCAACCCTGCCGACCCGGCACCAATGACCACCATGTTGGCGTCAAACGAGGAAGGCTTTTTGTATTTGCGCATGACTTTATTGCGCTGAATGATGCCAACCAGAAAACGCGCTACCAGGGGAAAAACACCGAGCAGGACGAAAGAGAAAATCACGGAACCACTAACCAGCCCGGATAAGGAAGTAATCTGACCCAGTTCGGAGCCGGCATTGACGTAAACAGCCGTGCCGAACAACATGCCTACCTGACTGACAAGATAATAAGTCACTGTGCGGATCGGCGTGAGACCCATTAGCAGGTTAACGACAAAGAACGGGAACAGCGGCACCATGCGAATGCTGAACAAATAGAAGCTGCCATCGCGTTCCATACCCCGGTTGATAGGAGCCAGGTAGCTTCCGAATTTGGCTTGCACCCAATCGCGTAATAATGTGCGCGACACAAGGAAGGCGATCGTGGCACCGATACTACTGGCGAAAGAAACAATGAGTGTGCCCCAGTAGAGCCCGAAGATTGCGCCGCCGAGTAGCGTGATAACGAGCGCGCCTGGAATTGATAGCGCGGTGATGCTGACATAGGCCAGAAAGTAAATGGTGGCTGTCAGAGCAAAATTCTCATCACGGAACTGTTCCAGCTCGGACAAGCGCGATTGCGCATAATTCAAAGTGAGATACTGATCGAGGCCAAACAGATAATAGGCAGCGATGGCCAGACCGATAATCGCTACAATCAGAATTCTTGATGTTCTCACTCAGGTTCTCCCCTGTTGTTTAATGCTTTTTTGACTCGAATGGGAGCCGGTAACTCACAATGTCTGTTCTATTGCGCTCGTGTCCGTGAGAGCTTTGACTCGTTGTTTTTCTCTTTGTTTTTCTCTCTCTTTATCTATCTTCATCAATCTCTTCCGTCTCTCTATCTTCCTGCGACACAATTGCACAACCTCTGCTAGCTGACGATTTGCAGTGGTTCGAGTGTTCACCGGCGTCGAAATGGTATGATATAACGCGATATCCGGGCAGACCGGCATAGTTTTCCCCACAATCGACTCGGGGTGACTTCCGGCGAACAGGCGGCTATAGTCGCCTGCCATTACCAATTTAACAACATGTACAAGGTTGGTTAGCGTGACTGACAGCGGCAATCAGAGACTATTCCCCCAGGCCCGAATGCGACGTATGCGACGTGATGATTTTTCACGCCGGCTCATGCGGGAAACCCGACTCTCCACAGATGACCTGATTCTTCCCCTTTTTATTGTTGAAGGTGAAAATCAGCGCCAGCCCGTGGAATCGATGCCCGGCGTATTTCGCCTCAGTATCGATAATCTGCTGCTCGAGGCGGCCGAACTTGTCGAGCTGACCATCCCTGCCATCGCGTTGTTTCCTGCCCCGAACGCCGATAGCAAATCTTTAGATGGTAGTGAGGCTTTCAATCCTGACGGTCTGGTACAGCGCGCTGTTCGGGCGCTGAAAGCAGCGCATCCCGAGCTTGGCGTGATTACGGATGTGGCACTCGACCCCTATACGACACACGGTCAGGACGGGATCATCGATGAGAGCGGCTATGTGCTCAATGATGAGACAGTGGCGGTGCTGGCTAAACAGGCACTTTCCCATGCTGAAGCCGGTGCCGATATCGTTGCCCCTTCAGACATGATGGACGGCCGGGTTAGCGCTATTCGCAAGATTCTCGAAGACAATGGCCAGATTTACACGCGGATCCTCGCCTATTCGGCCAAGTATGCCTCTGCCTATTATGGCCCGTTTCGCGATGCCGTCGGTTCCAGCGGCAATCTCGGCGCCGGCAATAAATACAATTATCAGATGGACGTGGCCAACAGCGACGAAGCCCTGCAGGAAGTGGCGCTGGATCTGGCCGAGGGTGCCGACATGGTCATGGTCAAACCGGGCATGCCCTATCTGGATATCGTCTCCCGCGTTAAACGTGAGTTTCAGGTGCCCACCATGGTGTATCAGGTCAGTGGTGAATACGCCATGCACATGGCGGCCGCACAGAATGGCTGGCTCGATGAAGACGCCGTCGCGATGGAGTCCCTGGTAGCCATAAAAAGGGCGGGTGCCGATGCGATTTTGACCTATTTCGCGAAAAAAGCCGCACAAATTTTACGGTCAGAAAGCGGCCAATAACGGCCATCTACAGGCATAAAGCCCTTGAATCCTGAAAATTTGGCCGTATTATTAGCTTACTCCCTGACCAGTACTCCGCGTACAGCCGATTAACCAATCGGATTGCTAATCAACGCTTTGAGCTCGTCATAGAACTCGTTTACTCATACCCAAAACCCCCGGAACAAAAGGAATATTGTAATGAGCGACAACATCGTTCACGTATCAGATAGTAGCTTTGAACAAGACGTTTTACAGGCAGAAGGCCCGGTACTTGTAGACTTTTGGGCGGAATGGTGTGGTCCGTGCAAGATGATTGCCCCAGTACTTGAAGAGCTGGCTGGCGAATACGACGGTAAGCTGAAAATTTGCAAAATGGATGTCGATGCCAATACAGACACGGCACCCAAGTTCGGTATTCGTGGAATCCCGACTCTGATTTTATTCAACAATGGCGAAGTGGCCGGCACAAAAGTTGGTGCCCTGTCCAAATCCCAGTTGTCTGCATTTATTGACAGCGTCATATAAATTGCGTTTAATGATGGCGCCCGCTGCCTGCGGGTGCCTCAAAATCAGGTTTATACAGAATTTTTTACCCCCCTTCTTCGGCCAGAAAGCTCACGCTTTTCGCATTGGCATAGATAATAATTTCGTTTGAAGGGACCTTGCTGACAGCAACATCACTCAGACTGCCAGCTTGATAAGAATACCAATAAGCCAATTTACAGCATTGGCAAAGATTACATTTTATTACATAGCCAAGCTGCGGTTTGGACTTAGAATCAGCAATTAGCGCGAGTAACAAGAAGTAATAGGCACTAAGTTAAAAAAGATAGTCAGAGTGGAGAGGCATTCTGAATATCCCGGTAAAGTTCTTTCGACTTTAGTCGTTACATTTCAAGTCGTAGTATTACTCTGCAATAGTTTGAATTCTGATTGTTTTCGATCCATTGAGATTAATGCACGTAAGTGACTCTCTCGATTCAAGAGTTGATGCAATCGATAGAAGAGCCCAACCTTTACCGAATAATTTTTCCCGAATCTGGCCAGACTCTTTAATAAGAAGAACAATAGCGAATTCGAAAACCGAATTTGTAATTACAATTGAAAGAGCATTCATAATTTTCAAGAGAGTGATAGACACCTAGCATAAGTACAGAAACAGTTGAATTAATGACGCTTCGGTCAAAATAATCCACCGCGGCCAGGTCACTCTGACGATTTCTATCAAATACTATTTCTCTCATTACCCGAATCCAATTCTGACACCCCTAACTTAAAAACCAGTTTCTAACTAACTCATTCATTAACCGTGACAAAGGTCCCAAGCGTGCTTGGAGTTGCCTGATCACATGACAACTTCAAGCAAGTGAAAATCTATTTGGAAGCATTCACAAAATGAACCTGACAGAACTCAAGCAAAAGCCCATCGCCGAGCTCCTCGCTACGGCCCATGAAATGGGCTTGGACAATGTGTCCAGAACACGCAAGCAAGACATTATTTTCGTCATCCTGAAGAAGCACGCCAAGAACGGCGAAGACATCTACGGTGACGGTGTATTGGAAATTCTTCAGGACGGTTTCGGTTTCCTGCGTTCGGCAGACTCCTCTTATTTGGCCGGCCCCGATGATATTTATGTGTCGCCAAGTCAGATTCGCCGCTTCAATCTGCGCACTGGTGATACAGTCGCTGGCAAGATCAGACCTCCGAAAGATGGCGAACGTTACTTTGCCCTGCTCAAGATCGCCGAGATCAACTTCAGCAAGCCAGACAACGCCAAGCACAAAATTCTCTTCGAAAACCTCACTCCGCTCTTCCCCCAGGAACGCTTACATCTTCAAGTCGGTAACGGCAGCACCGAAGATCTGAGTGCGCGAGTGATTGACCTGACAGCACCTATCGGTAAAGGGCAGCGTGGCCTGATCGTCTCGCCACCGAAAGCAGGTAAGACATTAATCCTGCAGAACATCGCTCAGTCCATTACCCGTAACAATCCTGAATGTCGCCTCATTGTTCTGTTGATCGATGAGCGGCCAGAAGAAGTCACGGAAATGCAGCGCTCGGTACGTGGCGAAGTAGTGGCCAGTACCTTTGACGAACCACCTTCGCGTCACGTTCAAGTGGCCGAAATGGTCATCGAGAAGGCCAAGCGTCTGGTAGAACACAAAGAAGACGTGGTGATCCTGCTCGACTCTATCACCCGTCTGGCGCGCGCCTACAATACAATCATTCCATCGTCCGGCAAGGTATTGACCGGTGGTGTCGATGCTCACGCCCTGGAACGTCCAAAGCGTTTCTTTGGTGCTGCGCGTAATCTGGAAGAAGGCGGCAGCCTGACCATTATCGCCACCGCACTGGTAGAAACCGGTTCGAAGATGGACGAAGTGATTTACGAAGAATTCAAAGGTACCGGTAACATGGAACTGCATCTTGATCGCAAGATTGCAGAAAAACGTGTTTATCCGGCCATCAATGTTCGTCGCTCCGGTACGCGTCGCGAGGACCTGCTGACCAGTGATGAAGAATTGCAACGCATGTGGATTCTGCGCAAGCTGCTTAGCTCCATGGAAGACGTACAGGCTACTGAGTTTATTCTC
This sequence comes from uncultured Gammaproteobacteria bacterium, assembly GCA_913060975.1. Lineage (GTDB taxonomy): Bacteria > Pseudomonadota > Gammaproteobacteria > Pseudomonadales > Pseudohongiellaceae > UBA9145. Next base: position 169,245 of record CAJXVC010000005.1, on the reverse strand, counting down.
GATAAACTCAAAGGTACGAAGACCAACGACGAATTCTTTGATTCGATGAAACGCAAGTAAGGCCTTGGCGCCAAGCCGGCCGAAAGCGAGCAGCGATACCCATGTCTTTTAGTGACTTACGTGACTTCATTACCCTTCTCGAAAAGGAAGGGGAATTGAAACGGGTATCAACGCCTGTAGACCCTTATCTGGAAATCACCGAAATCTCTGACCGCACCTTGCGTCAGGGCGGCCCTGCGTTGCTGTTTGAAAACCCAAAGGGCTCGTCAGTGCCACTGTTGGCCAATCTGTTCGGCAATACTCGTCGCATCGCGCTGGCCATGGGCCAGGAAGATCTCGAAGGGCTCCGCGATCTTGGCAAACTGCTGGCGTTCTTGAAAGAGCCAACACCGCCCAAGGGCTGGAAGGAGCTTTGGGAGAACCTGCCGAGTTATCGCAATGTTCTGAACCTGTCGCCCAACGTCAAAAAATCCGCAGCCTGTCAGGATGTCGTGCTTGAAGGTGACGACGTCGACTTGTCGTTCCTGCCTGTGCAAACGTGTTGGCCCGGCGATGCCGGACCACTGGTTACCTGGCCACTGGTGATTACCAAAGGGCCGAACAAAGAACGCCAGAACCTGGGCATTTACCGCATGCAGGTTATAGGCCGCAATAAACTGATCATGCGCTGGTTGTCACACCGCGGCGGCGCGCTGGATTTTCGGGAATGGCAAGATGCGCATCCGGGGAAACCCTTTCCTGTCTCCATCGCCATCGGCGCCGACCCGGCGACAATTCTGGCTACTGTCACACCCATTCCCGATACCTTGTCCGAATACGGTTTCGCCGGTTTGCTGCGCAATAGTAAAACCGATGTCGTGAAATCACTGCACAGCGATTTACAGATTCCCGCCAGTGCCGAAATTATTCTCGAAGGCGAGATCGCCCCTGGCGAGATGGCTGAAGAAGGCCCGTTTGGCGATCACACCGGCTACTACAATGAAGTCGATAAATTCCCGGTGTTCACGATCAAGTGCATCACCCATCGTAAAGACCCGATCTATCACAGCACCTACACCGGCAGGCCACCAGATGAACCGGCCATGCTGGGTGTGGCACTCAATGAAGTATTCGTGCCCCTGCTGCAAAAACAGTTTCCCGAAATCACCGATTTCTATTTACCACCGGAAGGCTGTTCTTATCGTTGGGCTACAGTCAGTATCAAGAAACAGTATCCGGGTCACGCCAAGCGCGTCATGATGGGCATCTGGTCTTTTCTGCGCCAGTTCATGTACACCAAGTTTATTGTTGTCGTTGACGACGATGTCGATATTCGCAAGTGGGAAGATGTGATTTGGGCGATTACTACACGCATGGACCCAACCCGCGACACCACCCTGATCAACAACACACCGATCGACTATCTGGACTTTGCTTCACCGGTCTCCGGCCTGGGTTCAAAGATGGGCCTGGATGCCACGAATAAATGGCAAGGCGAGACTGATCGTGAATGGGGCGAGCCCATCACCATGAGTGATGACGTCAAACAACGTGTTGATTCAATCTGGCAGGAACTGGGAATTGAACCCGGGTTGGATAGTGACGCCAACTAAAGGCGTGCGGCGAAAAGTTCAGGATGCTTTGGCTGGCGCCGCTGGCATCGGCAACTCCGGCAGATCAGCGCCCAGTAATTCGCTGTAGCGCTGCAAGTACTTGGCACTGGCTTCCTCTTCACCCAGACACTTCAGTAATCGACTCAGTTCACCACAGGCCGCTGCCGAAGGCGCCACTTTGATGCTGGCCTCGAAATACTCCCGGGCTTTGCCCCATAGCTTGTTGCGCATGGCAATGCGGCCCAGCGTCAGAAACAGTGTCGGGTCCGATGGCCAGTCGGTGAGCCAGCCTTCAGCTGCCAGCAATTGCTGACTGCTCACGCCAAAGTCCACTTCACCGTAGTACAGCAACAAGGCCTGATTCCATTTGCGTGAAAGAGATTGCTCGAGCACATGGGCCGCTTCTTCGCGCGCATGCAACACCAAATAGAGATCGACCAGTGTACGCACTACATCAGCCTCTTCCCGATACTGGGAAGCCGACTTCTTCCATAATTTGCGCAAGGCATTAATCTGCTCTTTGTTGTCTTCTTTCGTTGGGCCAGCTGATTCCAATGCCGCCGCCGCGATCAACTGCTCGGTGACAATGCGCTTGCGAATGAGGCTGATTTCCTCGTCACTGATAATATTCAGCTCCTGCAGCGAAGACAGTATAGACTGCAGCTTCTGCCAGTCCTCCAACTCCATATAGACTTCTTTGAGCATGGTAAGCAGCGGCGCATCGTTCAGTGAGTTCTTGCGCAGCATCTCCAACAGCGCCAGGCATTGCTCCAGTTGCCCGGTCTTGTGCAGCAGCTGGGCTTTCAATGAATTGATCGTGGTGTGTGCAGCGGGGTATTCCTGCTCGGCTCTGGCCAGGCATTTCAGCCAGTTCTCACGTTCGCCCAATTCATAAGCCGCATAAGCCGCAGCGAGAAAATTAACCACACTGGCGTCCTCATCATCGGCGCTCTTGAGCAGCAAGCTATAGGCCGAGCGCCAATTACGGCGCGTCAGATACAGCATGCCCTCGACCGTTCTGCTGCGTGATCGCGAGCGGCTGCGGTGGGCCAGTTCTCTGCCCGCGCGGAACCAGCGATAAGGATTAATAACGCGCCACGCCGCCAGCACGATGCGCACTAGCAAATAAAACGTGGCAACGGCTATCAGCATGGCAAACAGACTGGTTTCGAAAGTCGTGTTGCCAAAAGCAATGAGTAAATAGCCAGGGTCAGCAGGAAAGCCCAGATAGAGGCTCACCCACAGAGCCACGACGATCGCCATCAGGCTGAATATGAAAAGACGCGTCATGATCGGCTAGCGCTCGCTGTCAGTCAGTTGTCTGACGGTTGCGATAGACTGCTCGAGAGTTGGCAGCGGTGGATCGATGTCGATGCCTTGTACCGCATCGAGTTCACTCAATACAGCTTGGCCCGCCGCTGAGTTGGTGACTGCATAGCGCTCAAGCAGCACGCGCGCATCCTGCAGGCTGCGTTCATAGAGCGCACTGTTGCGATCCAGAAGGGCCAGTTGTGCCTGTTTAAAATGCAGGCTCAGGTTCTGTTTGATGACGGCTTCCTGACCCGAAGCCAACATCGCTTCCGGACGTTCATCCCATTCGCGCCAGATAAACACTTCACTTAAAAATTCCAGGGTGGCATCGACTACGCTATTTTCGGTATCAGTGACAGCCAAAGGCGTGGACTCAACGTTGCGGCGATTTTCAAAACTCTGCCGCATGGAGGTGAGCAAATTGATATTCGCAGCGGAATTACTCAGCGCGTTCAAGCGCAGGTACAAACCATCGCGATCCATTGGTGTTAGCGCTTGCAAGCTGGTCAAATCATCGGCGATAGCTTGCCGTGCATTGAAGATGCCGGGCTGTTCTGATTCAGTCAGCGCCACATCCGCAGACTGCAATAAACTGATCGCACCTGAAATGTCGTCTTCCAGTTGTAGTTTCTGACTGGCGAGCGTAACCAGATACTCGGCCTCTTCCAGCTTCCAGCCAAAATCCGGTGTGGCATTGGCGCTGACCTGCTGGCTTTCAACGCGCGATAGTTGCTGTTCAAGCCGCTGAATTTCACTGCGCAAGGCCGCTTCTGTTTCTCGTAACGGTCCAGTATCGACTTGCGGGGGCGTAGCCATCTGTTGCGCCAGTTGTTGCTCCAGCTCGGATAGCGTCACAGTCTGATTCTGCAAGGTCGTGGTCAGATTCTGATTGGCCTGTTGCAGTTGCACAACAGTATCGCGCATCAGAAATTGCTGATAAGCCACAAACAGCGCCACTGCCAGTATTGGCAGCAATAGGATAATTAACAGAACCAGCGGGGCTTGTGACTTGCTTGAACTGGCCCGGCGCGTTTTGCCGCCGGCCTTGGGCTTGTTCTTGCTGGCTAGTTCGTCCAGGACCTTGGCGGTACTCCCGGCCTTGGCTGGTTTACCTGTCTCGGCCGTCTCGCCTGACTTGTCTGACTTGTCTGTCTTGGCTGTCTTGGCTGCTGTCTTGGCTGACTGAACAGCATCACCCGTGTCGTCTTGCTTGGGCTTTGTGTCTGAAGTGTTGTCGGAATCTTTGCTCATGCCTTGTTGTCGGCTCCCGCGGCGTAATTCTGCAATGCCGCTATCATGCTGGCCTGATTGGCGCCTCCGGCATCCAGTACTGTGCTAAAGCCAGCAGCGCTGGCTTGTTCAGCTATACGAGCAGAAGGCACCAGCAATGGTATCAGACTCAGTCGGGCGGTGTTATCTCCTGCCAGCTGCTCTATCAGACGCAAGGACTCGCTGCTGGTGACGGTAATCAGATCCACGCCGTCAGTGTTTATCAGCCGGGCGAACTCCTGTGCATCATGTTTAACCGGCGAGCGACGATACACTTCCAGGTAATCTACCTGGGCGCCGCGGCCACGCAGAGTGTCAGCCAATAATTCGCGTCCGCCCTGACCGCGAAAAATGCCGATACGCTTGCCGTCGACTTTATTCAGCACATCAAGCTCCAGCACCGCTTCGCTGTCCATGCCATTGGCTGATGTTTGTGCTGCACAATCGAGTTGTTCGTTTAATGTGCTTGCTGTAGTTGGACCAATGGCGAGCACTTCAATACCCACCGGAAACTGCGGCCAATATTGATCGATAAGCGCAGCGCCAAACACGGCGGCATTGGTACTGATGAAAATCAGAATATTAAAGTTATCCAGTTGTTGGATCTGCGTACGCAGACGCGCATCTGGAGTAAGTGGCTCGATAGCAAGCAACGGTAAACGAACTGGCAAGCCGCCCAGCGCGGCAATCGCTTCACACAGTGGTTCAGCCTGATGTGCTGGCCGCGTGACCAGCACTTTCAGATTGGCCAGGTCTTTATTCATTCTGTAATAGTTCATCCAGAATTGCATCGGCACCTTTGGCCAACAACTCTTCGGCAACGCTGATACCCAACGCTTCGGCTTCGGACACCGCTGCGGTTTTCTCACTGCGAATAATGCGTTGCCCATCGATACTGCCTACCAGTGCACGCAGGTAAATTTCATCACCTTGCAACTCAGCATAGCTGGCAATCGGCACCTGACAACCACCTTGCAAGCGTTCTACTACTGCGCGTTCGGCAGTCACCCGATAGGCTGTGTCATCATGCTGCAGACATTCGAGTAGTGCTTGTGTGGATTCATCCTGTAATCGACATTCGATACCCACTGCACCCTGGCCACCGGCCGGCAAGCTGAGCTCATAAGGCAAGCGCGCGCGAATCCGGTCACCCAGCTCCAGACGAATCAGCCCGGCGCTGGCAAGAATAATGGCGTCGTAGTCACCGTTGTCCAGTTTGCCCAAACGAGTACCCACATTACCGCGCAGGTCGAGAATTTCCAGATCAGGACGCAGATTGCGCAGCTGGCACTGGCGGCGAAAACTGGAGGTGCCGACTTTGGCACCCTGAGGCAGGGCCTCGAAACTGTCGTAGTGATTCGACACCAAGGCATCGGAAGGGTCTTCGCGCACACAGATCGTGGTCAGCCCAAGCCCTTCCGGGAACTCCATGGGTACGTCTTTCATGGAATGCACGGCGATATCCGCTTCACCATCCAGCATGGCGCGCTCCAGCTCTTTCACGAACAGGCCTTTGCCGCCGACTTTGGCCAGCGGCGAATCAAGAATTTTGTCGCCCTTCGTGCTCATGGCGACCAGCTCAACTTCCAGATCAGGATGGGCCGCCTTGAGAGCGTTGCTTACATAGTGGGCTTGCCAGAGCGCCAAAGGGCTCTTGCGGGTAGCGATGCGCAGTTTGTTGTCGGACATTGGCTTGAATTCATTGTTTCTTGAAAAGAGGCCATTTTACGGCATCTGCGTGGCTTTGTCTGATGTAGATTGGCTTATACGCCGCTTGCTATCCTGCTATAATCGCCAGCCTTTTAACGAACCCGGAACGGTGCCTCGGCGCGCCAGCCCTGACATGACTGACAAGAAAAACGACCCTACAGAAGCCAGCACTGAATCCACCAGCAAATTATGGGGTGGTCGCTTCAGCGAAGCGACAGACAAGTTCGTGCAACGCTTTACCGCCTCTGTGCAATTCGACAAGCGCCTCTATCAGTACGACATCGATGGTTCTATTGCTCACGCCAAGATGCTGGGCAAGGTGCAAGTGCTGACCGAAGACGAAGTCGAGCAAATCATTGCCGGTTTGGAGGCCATTCGTCTGGACATTCAGGAAGATCGTTTTGCGTGGTCGATCGAGCTTGAAGACGTGCACATGAACATCGAAGCGGCGCTTACAGCGCGCATCGGTGCGGTGGGCAAGAAACTGCACACGGGCCGTTCACGTAACGATCAGGTGGCCACTGATATTCGTTTGTTCGTCCGTCATGAGATCGATCAGATCGCCGGTTTGCTGACGCGCCTGCAACAGGCGCTGATCGCACTTGCCAGCAGAGAAGCCGACACTATTATGCCTGGCTTTACCCATTTGCAAACGGCGCAGCCGGTGAGCTTTGGCCATCACATGCTGGCCTGGAACGAAATGCTGGAGCGTGACTATGGTCGTCTGATGGACTGTCGCAAGCGCGCCAATCAATCACCGCTGGGGGCAGCTGCTTTGGCTGGCACGACGTATCCAATCGATCGTGATTACACGGCCGAATTATTGGGCTTTGCCAAGCCGACTGTGAACTCCCTGGACTCGGTCAGTGATCGTGACTTTGCGATTGAGCTGGCCGCATTCGGCAGCTTGTTGATGACTCACCTGTCGCGCTTTTCCGAAGAACTGGTGTTATGGACCTCGGCGCAATTCGAATTCATCGACCTTCCGGATCGATTCTGTACCGGCTCATCCATAATGCCGCAAAAGAAAAATCCTGATGTGCCGGAATTGATTCGCGGTAAAGTCGGCAGAGTCAATGGCCATCTGGTGTCATTGCTGACGCTCATGAAATCGCAACCATTGGCTTACAACAAGGACAATCAGGAAGATAAAGAGCCTCTGTTCGACTTGATCGACACGGTCAAGGACTGCCTGTTCGCCTACGCCGAAATGATGCCGGCGATTCAGTGCAAGAAAGACAATATGCGCGCCGCGACACGTCGTGGTTTTGCCACGGCGACCGACCTGGCCGACTATCTGGTCAAGAAGGGTTTGCCGTTTCGCGATGCCCATGAAGTCGTCGGCAAGGCAGTCGCCTTTGCGATCGAGTCGGGCAAGGAACTATCTGAACTGGAGTTGTCGGAACTGCAAACATTTTCCGACATCATCACCTCTGATGTGTTTGAGGTACTGACTCTGGAAGGTTCACTGCAAGCCCGTAACCATCTGGGCGGTACTGCACCACAACAGGTTCGCGCTGCGGCTGAACGTGCCCAGGCTGAACTGCAGAAGCGCTAGCGATCTGCCGGCGGTAACAATTCGATTTCGTATTCGTACTCACGGTTGTCACGCAAGGTTTTGACCAGCACGACATCACCAGCCTGATGGCGTTCGATAACAGTGGCCAGATCGTCTTCGTTGCGGATCTCTTCACCATCCACTTCAACAATCACATCACCCAATCGGATGCGGCCACGTTCGGTGCGCACCAGACCGCGCATGTTTTGTCGGTCCGGGTCGCTGCCTGCAACTGTGTCCAGTACAATCACGCCCTCGATACCCCACAAGCGGCGATAATAGTCCGGTTGTGGAATACGTGTGATGCCCAGAATTGGTGTTTGTACCCGGCCATAGGTAATCAATTGCGGCACGATGCGCTTCACTGTGTTGACCGGAATAGCAAACCCAATACCGGAGCTGGCACCACTGGGGCTATAGATCGCGGTATTCACGCCTATCAGTTCGCCCTGGGAATTCAACAGCGGCCCACCGGAGTTGCCCGGGTTGATCGCCGCATCGGTTTGAATCACATCGCGAATTTTACGTCGGGAAACCGAATCGATTTCGCGGCCCAAGGCACTGACCACACCCACCGTCATCGTCGTATCCAGACCGAACGGATTACCGATGGCGATGACTTTGCGGCCAACTTCCAGACTGGCCGAGTCACCGGGAGTCACCGGAGACAATTCTTGTTCCGGTGCTTCGATTTTCAGTACGGCAAGATCCTTGTCCGGATCGACGCCGACCGCCCGCGCGTCATAAGTCGTGCCGTCTTGCAGTGTCACCATGACCCGGTCGGCTTGCTGCACAACGTGAAAGTTGGTGACGATGTAGCCTTCATCATTCCAGATAAAACCCGTGCCACTACCCTGCGGTACCTCTTGTGGGTTCAATGAATAGAAAGAGCGCACTAACCGGGAATTGGTGATATTCACCACTGACGGACTCGCCAGTTTGAAGACCTCGATGTTGTTTGTTTCGTCATTGGTGGAAAAGTTTACGCTGCCCGCGGTCTGCGCCACAGCAGGTGCTGTCAATGCAGTCAGGGCCAGTGCCAAGGCAGTGAAAAAACCAGGGAAAAGGCGAGTGCATAAGCGGGCGGAATATGAGTGCAGGGATTTCATGTCGTCGTGTCTCCAATGTCAGAACGTGCGCGCGACTATGGCCGGCAAGTGGCCACTAGCTCACAGTGTCTGCCCGCTGGGCTGACTGCAAGCTGAATCCTTATTAAATGGGTGTTCGAGGGATTGTTTCAAGCCCTGAATGCGTACGAGGGCGATTGCCGGATCAGCCCTGCTCGGCTTCTTCCAGCCGCTGCTGAATCTCCAACCACTGCTCTTCGCTTGCTTCCAGATCAGACTTTACTTTGCCCTGCTCTTGCAAAATCTCAGTCAGTCGCGCCTTGGCGTCTTCTTCATAAAGACTCTGGTCCGCCAGTTGGGTTTCAATCTTCGCCAATTGCTGTTGCAGCTTGTCGATACCGGACTCCAGTTGCCTGGCTTGCTTGCGCAATGGTGCCACTTCAGCGCGACGTGCAGCGGCTTGCTGGCGTTCGGCTTTCTTGTCACGCTTTTCTGGCTTTTCTGTGCTGCCCGAGGCGCCATTGCCATCGTCAGGTTCAGAGTCGTTTATCAACGGCAGAGGCTGATCTTTCTCCGAAGCTTTTAACCAACTCTCATAAGCGCTCAGACTGCCTTTGAATTCAGTAAACTCGCCGCGGTGGATGGAGTAGAACTCATCCACGGTATTGGCGAGCAAGTGGCGATCGTGGGAGACAATCACCAATGCGCCAGCAAATTCCTGCAACGCCATGGTTAGCGCATGCACCATCTCCAGATCCAGGTGGTTAGTGGGCTCATCCAGCAACAATAGATTCGGACGTTGCCAGGCGACTCGCGCCAGCGCCAACCGCGCCTTTTCGCCACCGGAGAAATTTTCAATACTTTCATCCACGCGCGCGCCACGAAAATCAAAACCGCCCAGATAATCGCGGATTTGCTGCACTGTTGCCCGGGTACGGTCGTCGGAAATCTGTTCAATCAATTGGATAGGCGTTAAATGCATATCCAGTTCATCCACTTGATGCTGGGCAAAATAACCAATCTTGAGTTTTCTCGCTTCAGTCACTTCACCGGCCACTGTCGCCAGTTTGCCAGCCAGTGTCTTCAACAGCGTGGATTTGCCGCTGCCGTTATAACCCAGCAGGCCAATACGTGACTCGGCCCGAATGCCCATGTTGATATTGCTAACCAACGGCGAGCCAAAACCGATAGCCAGCTTTTCGGTTTGCAGCAAAAAGCTGGGCAGGTCATCCACATCGGGAAAATTGAAACGGAACGGCGAGTCGACATGGGCCGGCGCTATATCCTGCATGCGTTGTAATTCTTTCATGCGGCTCTGGGCCTGTTTGGCCTTGGATGCCTTGGCACGAAAACGTCTTACAAAGTCTTCAATCTCGGCGCGTCGACGTTGCTGCTTTTCAGCCATGGCCGCTTGTTGTGCCAGTTTTTCTGCGCGCTGCTTTTCATAGGCGCTGTAGTTACCGCGATACAGATCCAGGCGACTGCCTTCAAAACTGATGACGTGATCGATGACGCGATCAAGAAAAGTCCGATCGTGGGAGATTACCAATAAGGTACCCGGGTACTGCATCAGCCACTGTTCCAGCCAGACCGTTGCTTCCAGGTCCAGGTGGTTGGTTGGCTCATCCAGCATGAGCAAGTCAGAAGGGCACATCAGGGCCGCGGCGAGATTAAGGCGCACGCGCCAGCCACCAGAGAACTGCCCGACAGGGTAGGCAAACTGCTCAGTGTCGAAACCCAATCCAGAGAGCAAGCGTTCGGCGCGATGCTGAATGTCATAGCCATCGATCAGCTCCAGTTCGCCGTGCAGTGTCGCTAACTTCGTCCCGTCGTCGGCTTCCTCGGCAATCGCCAGATCACGTTCGATGCGGCGATAGATCACGTGGGCGTCAATGACAAACTCAAGCGCAGAGCGATCAACCCCGGGGGTTTCCTGTGACATGACGGATTGGCGCATATCACTCGGGCGCTTGATTTCGCCCTGTTCCAGGGGAATCTCACCGGCCAGGGCGCGGAATAGACTGGTCTTGCCGCTACCGTTGCGGCCGATAATACCGACGCGCTGACCATTGTGGATGGTCAGACTGGCCTGCTCGATCAATGTCTGCTGGCCCCGCATCAACGTGATGTCGTTTAGGGAAATCATGCGCTTTCAGAAATGGTCATACTTTCGGGGTCGGCAATGATACACCACAATTGATTTAATCAGACCGAATTCGTACTATTGCGGCATATTTACTGCACTTTCAATTAGTTAATCTATTCACCCACACTATCGGTTCTGGCATGAAGCAAATCCTGATTATTGATGACGATGAGAAATTGGGTCAGTTACTGACTCAATATCTTGAGCGTTATGACATGAAAGTCCATGTCGCCATGACGCCCAGCAAGGGATTTGAGATGCTCAAAAAGGTCAAGCCCGACCTGTTGATTCTTGATGTCATGCTGCCGGAAAAAGATGGCTTTGAAATTTGCCGGGAAATACGTGCCAAGTCATCCATCTATGGCCAACTGCCGATACTGATGCTTACCGCTCATGCGGAAGTCACTGACCGCATCGTCGGCCTGGAATTGGGTGCGGATGATTATTTGCCAAAACCCTTCGAACCACGAGAACTGGTTGCTCGCATTCACAACATTTTACGCCGCAGCAGCGACGATAATGGCGTGCGTGATATCAAACCTATTAGCGGTCTGGAAGTAGACGTCTCGCGCCGCGAGGTCAAACTCGATGGTGATGTACTCGACCTCACCACGATGGAATATGAACTGTTGGTTCTGTTCATGCAGTTTCCCAACAAAACATTCACTAGAGACGAATTAATGAATCGGCTGCGTGGCATTGATGCCGAGCTTTTCTCTCGTGCAGTCGATACTCTGGTCAGCCGCTTGCGACACAAGTTGAAAGACACTTCCAAGACACCGCGTTTTATTAAAACGGTGTGGGGACGTGGCTATACTTTTGTCGGCGAGCAAGCATGACACCGCTGATACAGCAAGTTCGTAAGTCCCTTTTTTTTCGTCTCCTGCTGATCTTTGGCGTCACTGTTCTTTGTTTCGTTATTATTATTTATGTGTCATTGCGGGCCGTCAATCAAGAAACCGGCGCCATTGAAACCATTCCTGACTTTTTTACCCGTAATGTCGAATCCATTATTGAAGATATTGGTACGCCGCCCAATCTGAGCAATGCCATGCGTCTTGCCGATGAATTGGACTGGACGATCAATATTCGCAATCCAATCATGCGGTGGACGTCCGACCCGGACAATCGCCTCGACGTCGACCAGTCCTCTTACAGTCGCACACTCACCAACGATGCCGAAGTGCGCAGCATCGACGCCGAAGACATCATCATGGTACGACGCGGCGGTTACGACTTCTATCTCTATCAGCGTTCACGTATCGATACGACTATCGACCTTGTTGTGCTTTACGTCGGTCTTACGCTGGCAGCAATCGTACTGCTGTTGAATTACTTCATGGTCAACAAATTACTCAATCCAGTACGCTTGTTACGCCGTGGTGCAGAGCGCATTCGCCAGGGTGATTTGAGTTTTCGCGTGAAAACCAATCGTCAGGATGAGTTGGGCGAGCTGACTGAAAGCATTAATCACATGGCCGACTCATTGCAGTCCATGTTGGAAGCCAAGCGCCAGTTACTGATGGCTATTAGTCACGAGTTACGTACGCCAATTACCAAAGCCAAACTGCGCATGGAGTTCATGCCGGACAGCGACGAGAAAGAGCACCTCAAGGAAGACATCGACGAGATTGATTTGTTGATTACCGATCTGCTTGAAGCCGAGCGTCTCAACAATGACCACTCAGTGCTGGTAGAAGAACCGGTGAATTTTGTCGAATTTGTCGCCTCGGTGGCGCAACACTTTGAAGATTACGAAGGCGGCATCATTCCCGAATTCACCGAGGAAGACAGGGACTTCACTATCGACAAACTGCGGGTTCGCCTGTTGATAACCAACCTCATCAATAACGCCATGCGCCACGGTGAAGGCAAGCCCATCACCATTCGCGTCAGCTTTATGGATGACCGCGGCATTATTGAAGTGATCGATCAGGGCGAAGGTATTTCCGAAGAACATCTGTCCCATCTCAGCGAACCATTCTATCGCGCTGATAGCGCCCGCCAGCGCAACACCGGCGGATTCGGACTCGGCTTGTATCTGTGCAAACTGATTGCACAAGCCCACGGCGGCGAGTTAATCGTCAAGAGCGCCATCGGCGAAGGTACGCACATCACCGTCAACCTGCCTGACAAGCCGCCGCATATTGCGGCGGTCGAGTCAGACTAGCTGATATTTCTGGCGTGGCAAACCAGTCGCCAGATTCTTTTTTCCAGCCCCTTATTGCTGGGCTCTTTTTACTAAACTCTTGTTACTAGACGCAAGTTTCCAGAACCTAGTTGCCAGTCTTGCGGCGTCGGGTTCGCGTAAAGTAAGCCACCAACATCAATATTGTGAGCAAGGCTGGAATCAATGCCGTATTAATCAGTTTCAGATTCGCACCCAGCCGCTCAATATCTTCGGTTAGCTGATAACGCACGTCACGCAGTCGGCGACGAGTCTGCAACAACTCCTCATTGAAACGATCAATCTCGGTTTGCATCTCCGGAGTGATCTGGCCCAATGGCTGACCATCTTCGGTTTGATTCAACTCGGCCAGAGCTTCTTCTGATTCGGCAATACGATCCAGCAACTCAGCCTCTTCAACACGCAAGCGATCATCGGCTTCCCGCTGCAGATCGAGCACGCGTGTGAAGGGTCTTGAATAACGCCCGCGGCTGCGAATGCTCACCAGATCCGCACCACCACTGAGATTGTCGAGTGAGTTAATGACCAGATCGCCATTGTTGGCAAACGGCTGCGGAATGCGCTGGCCAAGAAACTGGGAGACTTGCACCCAGAGACGATCGCTCAACAAATCGCTATCGGCGAAGACAAGAATGTTGGCCATACTTTCCGAACTGGCCACATGAGGCAGGCCGGATTCTTCCTCTGTCTCACTGTCTGCTGCACTTGTTGCCTCACTCTCCGTAGCTTCCGCCACGGCCGCTGCATCATCTGCATCCGGCTGGGCTGGATTGTCGGTGTTAGCAGCGGCATCGCCCTGCTCTTCATTCGCTGCAGACGCTTCATCGCCCTCAACCGCCTCTTCAGTCTCAGGCACTGCTTCTACAGGGCGGCCATCAGGGAATGCGGTATCGAACATGCCAGCGACTCTGGCGCCGATTACGTAGCTTTCATTGGCCGATTCGAACTCATCGAACAGGACCGATGGATCCATCACATCTTCGACCAGACCGCGACTCATCATCATGGCGCTGGTGGAAGATTCGATGATTGGCTCGAAGCTCGCATCCGCATCCGCAAGCGGCGCAATGGAACCACTGGTGGACATATTGATGGTCTCCAGACCACGTGTGATGATGTCGTCCTGATTCAGATACTGACGCTGTACACCCAGCATGCCCAGATGTGGCGAGGGGCGTTGCCCTTGGCCCATGCGCACGCGCAAGGCCAGTTCGCTGTCAGTCAGTACGGCGTTGCTGTCGTACTCGACACCCCACTGCGCCAGCAAGCCCGGCAGATCCGAACTCATGCCCGCCGGGACCAGATTGCCCTGTTGCGAACGCATAATCTTCGAATCGGCATTGGGATCAAGAAACACCATCGTGGAGCCACCACGCAAAACATACTGGTCGATGGCATAGAGCGCCTGCTCAGACAGATCCTGCGGATGCACCACCATGAGAATATCGATATCCTCATCGATGTCTTCGATATCGGAGGCAAGACGGCGCACGTCATACAATTGCCGCACGTATTCCATGATTACCCAGGGTGATGTTGCCTGGCCGGACATGGGGTCGAAGCCGCCATCGATTTCCAATTCAGTGATCAGGCCAACCACATCCAGCTCAGGGTCTTCGACCTTGGTAATGAGTTTCATGAATTCGTATTCGAGAAACTCCTCCTGATCAGGACGAATCAATGGCATGGTTTCAAAGATCGCGCCTTCAACCGGATTCTGGATTGGGTCAACGGCACGACGCACCACCAGCCCAAGATAAATACCCGGTCCGCCCTGAGTAACAGGCACGGCCTGAATGCCGTACTGGGTTGCCAGATCTTCATCCTCGGAGAACGGCTCCGGATCGATCTGCGTTAACGTCAGGTCGCCGTTGCTGGCGATGACTATCTCATTCAGCAATTCTTCAACGCGAGTCGCATAACTGCGAATCTGCGGCGCGTCCTGAGTCGCACTGTCTGAATAAAAGAACAGCAACTCCAAAGGCTCTTCGAGATTGCCGACAATACTGCGAGTGCCGTCAGACAGGGTAAACAATTCATCTTCTGTCAGGTCTACGCGCCATCCAGGCAGCGCGTTAATGATCGCAACACTGACAACCAGAACAACAGCAATGGCCAACAGGCCAACGGCGGAAAATAGTGATTTTTTATTCATCGCTTAATTCGCCTTTTTCATTTCAATGACAATCGCACTGGCCAGGAGCCAGGCACCTATAAACACTGTAAAGAACAGTAGATCACGAATATCCAGAACGCCTTTGGCAATCGCGTCGAAGTGAGTCAGAAAGCCCAACGCCGAAAAGGCGTCGACGACAATCTGTGGCACCCATGCCGGGAAAGCATTGAGCAAGATGGGTGAACCCATGATGACGAACAGGAAACAGATCGCCACTGTCAGAATAAAGGCAATCACCGAGTTCTTGGTGCAGGCCGACATACAAGAGCCAATCGCCAGAAAGCTGCCGGCCATGAACCAGCTACCCAGATAGGCGGCAAAGATCACGCCATTGTCTGGATCACCAAGGTAGTTGACGGTAATCCAGATGGGAAAGGTCAACAGCAAAGCGATACCCGTCAGTACCCAGGCTGCCAGGAATTTACCCAGCACGGCTTCAGATAAACGCACAGGAAGGGTCAGGAGTAATTCAATAGTCCCGGTCTTGCGTTCATCAGCCCACAGCGTCATCGCAATGGCTGGCACCATGAATAGATACAGCCACGGATGGAAACTGAAGAAAGGCAACAAGTCGGCCTGACCGCGCGCATAAAAACCGCCGAGATCAAACGTAAAGATACCGTTAGTGATAAGAAAGATAACAATAAAAATATAAGCCAGCGGAGTCGCAAAATAACTGAACAACTCGCGCTTGAAAATAATACCCAGACTACTCATCGCGCATTGCCTCCTTGGCAGTCACATGGCGGAACACATCCTCGAGCTGACCGCGCTGCACATGAAACTCTTCGATGGGCCAATGTTTGGACTGCGCCAGCTCTGATACACGGGCGAAGATCGGCTCGCTGCCATCGGCCAGAATAGTGAAGGACAACTGCTGGTCCGCCTCTGCTTCGACGCCAGCAACACCGGGGACACCGGACAGATCCGCCTGCAGATCGTATTGCTCACTGAGCGAGACGCGCACTGCCTGATGGTAGCGTGACTTGGATTCCAGCTCGGCAGGTGTGCCGTCGGCGACAATACGCCCACTGGAGATAATAATGGCGCGCGTACAGACCGCAGTGACCTCTTCCAGAATATGGGTTGAGATAATAACGATCTTGTCGCGGGCCAGATTCTTGATCAACTCGCGCACGTGGTGCTTCTGATTCGGGTCCAGCCCGTCAGTGGGTTCATCGAGAATCAGCACCTTGGGGTCATGGATAATGGCTTGCGCCAGACCCACACGACGCTTGAAGCCCTTGGACAGGGTTTCGATAGTTTGCTGAGCGACTGATTCCAGTTCGACTTCTTTAATGACATGAGCGACCCGTTGCTGCAGTTCCTGACCGGAAAAGCCACGTACCTTGCCAATGAAGTTCAGAAATTCACTGGTAGTCATGTCCGCATAGGAAGGTGCCCCTTCGGGCAGATAGCCAATCAGGCGCTTGGCGTCGATCGGCGATTGCGCGATATTGTGGCCATCAACGGTCACGGAACCCGACGTCGGGGCCAGAAAACCGGTAATGACTTTCATCGTGGTCGACTTGCCGGCGCCATTCGGCCCCAGGAAGCCCAGTACCTCGCCCTCGGCCACATTGAAGCTGAGGTCATCGACGGCGGTAAATTGGTCAAATTTCTTGGACAGATTTTTTATTTCAATCATAGTTCCTTTATCTCTGTTAGCCATTACAGCGGTGAGCAGCATTCATTGCTTGTACGCCCACCGTCAGCGCACCAGGAAAAAATGAGTTGGAAATATAGGGTTGTTGCAGGTAATTTTCAAGCACACCCAATATCACGGAAATATCGGATTTTACTGGATTTTTGCCGGCAAACCTGTGCTTCTTTATCGGCCAGCGTTATAATCGCCGGCTGCTGAAACGAGTGTGCTGAAGATGAAACTGATTACACGCCTGAGCGTCACCCTACTGTTACTGGCCGGTCTGTCGGCTTGCGGGCAGAAAGGGGGTCTCACCCGCCCGGAAGCCAGCAACTTAACGAGCGTTGCTGAAAGCCAACGCTGACATTCCACCCTGAGCATTCAGGTCACGTAATACCATCATGGATCATTTCAACTACCGAGACGATACGTTGTTCGCAGAGGACGTACCGTTAGCGGACATTGCCGCACAATTCGGCACACCCTGCTTTGTCTACTCCCGGGCGACCTTCGAGCGCCATTACCGGGTCTATGCCGACGCCCTGAAAAATATTCCCAGCCTGGTCTGTTATGCCGTCAAGGCGAACTCCAATCTGGCTGTGCTGAACCTGCTGGCACGCCTGGGCTCTGGCTTCGACATTGTCTCTGCCGGTGAGCTGGAGCGAGTCAAATTGGCAGGCGGCGACATGAACAAGGTTATTTTCTCCGGCCTTGGCAAAAAGGCGGCCGAGATCGAGATGGCACTGGACTATGGCATACATTGCTTCAACGTCGAGTCCACTGCAGAGCTGGAGCGCTTGAATGCGATCGCCAGCGCCCGTGGCGTGCAGGCGCCGATTTCGCTACGCGTCAATCCCGATGTGGATGCCGGCACGCACCCTTATATCTCTACCGGTCTGAAAGAGAACAAGTTTGGTATCTCCAGCGAGTTGGCCCTTGATGTTTACCGGCAGGCGGCACAGATGCCCGGCATCGCGGTAACCGGCATCGATTGCCATATTGGCTCCCAGCTGACCAACATCGGCCCGTTTCTCGATGCCATCGACAAGCTGCTGACCATGGTGGACCAACTGGCCAGCGAAGGTATCGAATTAAAGCACTTCGATATGGGCGGCGGCCTGGGCGTGACCTACGAAAAAGAAACGCCACCCCACCCTTCGGAATTGATCGCTGCCGTTCAGGATCGTTTCGCCGAGCGCAACATGACACTCATGCTGGAGCCGGGCCGCTCAATTGCGGCCAACGCCGGAGTGTTCCTGACCCGTGTGGAATACATCAAGCGCAGTGAACACAAGAATTTTGCCATCGTCGATGGCGCGATGAATGACCTGATTCGCCCTGCCTTATATGGTGCCTGGCAAGAAATCATTCCGGTCGTCAAGCAGCCCGGCGAGGCGGTACGCTATGACATTGTCGGACCGGTGTGTGAGTCTGGCGACTTTCTCGGCAAGGACCGCGATCTCGTGGTGACGGCAGACGACTTGCTGGTAGTGCGTTCTGCAGGTGCCTACGGCTTTGTCATGAGTTCCAATTACAATACCCGGCCAAGGGCGCCCGAGGTGATGGTAGACGGCGCTACTTGCCATCTGATCAGGGCCCGTGAAACAGTAGAAGAGTTACTGAAACTGGAATCCTGTCTGCCCGAATAAGCAGGGCTGACGCGACAAGCTGACGACAATGAAAATACCATTCACAAAAATGCACGGACTGGGCAATGACTTTGTCATGCTGGATCTGGTCACCAATGAGGCGCACCTGACTCCCGAGCGTATTCTGGAACTGGGTCATCGCCATTTTGGTATTGGCTTCGATCAGGTATTGGTCGTGCAGCCACCCAGTGCGCCTGATGTGGATTTCGATTACCGCATCTTCAATGTCGATGGCGAGGAAGTGGAACACTGCGGCAACGGTGCCCGCTGTTTCGCCAATTTCGTGTTCGAGCAAGGCCTCACGGCGAAGAATCCTATACGGGTTAAAACCATCAATCGTATATTGACGCTGCATCGTAACGCCAATGGCGAAGTCAGTGTCGACATGGGCCGCCCGGAATTCGACCCGGCCCTGATCCCGTTCAAGACTGAGACGCAGGCGCCTGTCTACACGCGCTCGGTCGAGATCGATGGCGAGACACTGGAATTGACCTTTTCAGCCCTGTCCATGGGTAACCCGCACGCCGTATTAAGCGTAAAAGACCTGGACAACTCGGCCGTCACAAAGATAGGTAGTGCACTGTGCGGGCATCCGGATTTCCCGGCCGGCGTCAACGTGGGTTTTATGCAAATCCTCAGCCCATCCGAGATCAAGCTACGCGTCTTTGAACGTGGTGCTGGCGAGACGCTGGCCTGCGGCACCGGCGCCTGTGCTGCCGTGGTCTCTGGTTGCTTGCGAGGAGTGTTAAGTGATACGGTCAAGGTCAATCTGACTGGCGGTCAACTGCAGATTTCCTGGCCCCAGGAAAGCGCATCCGTCACCATGACAGGCCCAACCGCAACCGTCTTCGAGGGGACAATAGAATTATGAGTAATGAGGCATCAACAGCAAAGCAGGTCGATAGTGATGAGTCACCCGAGCTGTCAGCTGATCAGGTAGCCGACTATCTCAGGGAGCATCCCGAATTCTTTGTCGAGCAGGAAGACTTGCTTGCCGAACTGTCTTTACCGCACGAAAGTGGCAAGGCGATTTCCTTGTTGGAGCGTCAGGTCACTATTCTTCGTGAGCGCGGCATTGAAGCGCGACAAAAGCTCAATAACTTGCTGGAGAATGCCCGTAACAACGATCAGTTGTTCGACACCACTCGCAATCTCGTGCTGGCCCTGTTGCGCGCCGATGATGCGACTGAAATCGCCAACGTAACCCAGGATCAATTGTCGAGCCAGAGCAACATCGATGCCTGCGAAATTATTCTCGTGGAAGTGCCTGGCCTGCAGACGTCCGATTCAGTGCGCACCGAAAGTCAGGCCAAACTGCGTCAGGATTTCGCCGATGTCTTCCGACTGAAACGTACGCACTGCGGTGCCATCGATCCTGCGCTGGTGGACTATTTGTTCCCAAGCCATGGCGGTAGCATTAAATCCACCGCCCTGTGCCCGGTTATTAGCAATAGCGAAGTGCTGGCCTTGCTCGCCTTCGGTAATCAGGAAGACAACTATTTCAATATTAATCTGGACACGCTGTTTCTTGATTTTATCGGACGCGTGGTTGGCGCAGTATTGGATAAACAAATAGACAACTCCGAACAAGCTTCTGCCTGAGTCTGTCTATTCGTCCATGCACGGTGCGCTGACCAGCAAGCAGATACTCGCCAATGACAAACCTTGAAGCCACCGGGCAACCCGAACTGATCTCAGTCATCTGTCGCAGCATTGGCCGACCGCAACTCAAAGCGGCCATAGACTCGGTGTCGTCACAAACCTACCCCAATATTGAATTCGTGCTGGTGTGTGCCAGTGGCGAAGACCTGTCGGTGCAGGCTGATCAGGTCAAGCCGGCCAATTTGACAGTCGTCAACGAAGGCAAACCCTTGCCCCGCTCGGTTGCTGCCAATGCCGGACTAACAAATGCCAGCGGCGATTATCTGATTTTTCTCGATGACGATGACTGGTTTGCCCCTGAGCATCTGGAAAAATTGCATGCTTGTCTACGTGACAATAGCAACTGCAACGCCGCCTATAGCAGTGTGCAAAAATCCACTGCCAACGGCGAACCGGGTGACTATGTATTCGCCACCGACTACGACCCCTTGCTTTTGTTAAGAGACAACTACATTCCTATTCATGCCATGTTGTTTTCGCGTTCCTTGCTGGACCACGGATGCCGCTTTGATGAAGCCATGGATATTTATGAAGACTGGGATTTCTGGTTGCAACTCAATCAACACACCGAATTCGTTCATGTCGATGCCATCACGGCTTTTTATCGCGATGGCGGTGATTCAGAAACCGCCGCGACGGATGTGGCATCGCGCTACAACAATGACAATAAGTTAGGACAGGCTCGCTCCTATCTGTTCAATAAATGGTTGCCAACGTTAACTGGCGAAAAGTTCAATGCCTTGTTGGGCCATCTGGACCAGTCGGCAACAATTGCCGAACTAAGCAATAATGTCGACGCAGAACACGCGGCCAATCTGGCGCACCAGCAGCAAATCAAAGAACTGCATGAGCAACTTGAAACTCTGACCCATGAAGCCAACCTGGCTCGTGCGGAATTGCAGAATACACGTGATAACCTGACTGCGCAGATTGCCACATTGGAGAAACAGCTACACGATCTGTATAACTCCACCAGCTGGAAACTGACCGGCCCCCTACGCAAGGCGAGTCGAGCACTACGCTCGCCTTCATCAACCAGCCCATCGACCGACGAGCAAGAGCACAAGTAATGACGCAGGAAGCCACGCCACTATCAGCGGACACGGAAATCGTTTGCTCAATCATTATCCCCACCAAAGATAAACTGGAGTACCTGCAACCTTGTGTTGAAGGCGTGCTCGCCAGTTGCGCCGGCAAACCGATTGAAGTCATTGTTGTCGATAACAACAGCGAGACACCCGAGGCACTGGCTTACCTGGAACAACTGAACCAAAAAGCTAACTGCCGGGTACTGAAATACGCCGACAAATTTAATTTCTCCGCCATTAATAATTTTGCTGTGGCCGAATGTCAGGGCGAGATGCTGTGCTTTCTCAATAACGATATTGAGATTATTCAGGATGATTGGTTGGACAAGTTACTAGAGGTGGCGCAGCACACCGAGGTTGGCGCTGTTGGCTGCCTGTTGCAGTATCCCGATGCCCGGGTACAGCATGCCGGTATCGCGCTGGATGAATTTGCCATTGCCAGACACATTGCCCATTTGGAAACTGTCAGCGATTTGCAGGCGCTCGAACTGCCAACAGTGATCGCCGTGGAGGCTGCCACTGCGGCTTGTCTGGTAGTGCGGCGATCCCTTTTCGAGCGCGTCGGTGGCTTCGATGCCGAGCAGTTGAGCATTTCATTTAACGATGTCGATCTGTGCTTGCGCTTGCGCGACAAGGGTCTGCCCGTACTCCTGCATACCGGCGTTTGTCTGATTCATCATGAATCAGTATCACGACACAGCGACCGGCTACCCAAGAACCGCGGCCGCGCGTTGCAAGAACACAGCTATATGCAGTTTCGCTGGCGTCACCTGCTGGTCGAGCAAACCCGCAGCGTTGAAAATCTTGCCTACCTGCAATCGCTAACCATCGATAGCAGCGACACGCCAACGATTATTGCCAGCGCCAAGGATGCTTTGTTCCAGCAACGCCACTTCAGTGATAAAGCCATCAGCGGTGGTCGGCCCAGTACCGGCAATGCCAACTCCGGCGAAAGTTATTGGCATGATCAATACCAGTCGCTGGAGACTCGCTATCAGGAACTGGAACAACACAGTGAGCGCGTTGAACACGCTCATGCCATGATCGAGTCTTCGATTTTCTGGCGCATGACGGAACCGCTGCGCAAATTGCGCGACAAGTTTTCCGGTTCCGCCAGCACAACTGTTCAACAATCTGGTGAGGCCAACAACGCAGGTATAGAGAGCCAACAGGACAGCAAGCCGGAAGAAGATTTCAAACTCAGCTATGACCGTCAGGCTGAAGAGGAACTGCAACGCTTTCTGGCTGGCAAGGAAAGCCTGGAATTCGATCCAGGCGACGCACCACAGATCACCATTGTCCTCGTTCTGTATAACCGCGCCGCACTGACCCTCTTATGTTTGCGCTCTCTGCTCGAACATGGCGACGTGCCTTTTCAGTTAGTCATGGTCGACAACCAATCCAGTGATGATACTGGCGCCCTACTGGATCGCATTAAGGGTGCCACAATTGTGCGCAATGACAGTAATCTGGGCTTTGTATTGGCCGTTAATCAAGGCGCCGCCAAAGCCACCGCAGATACTATTTTGCTATTGAATAATGACGCGGTCATTGAAGAAAATGCGCTTGGCAATGCGCTTGCCACACTGAACAGCGATGCCAGCATCGGCGCCGTGGGTGGCAAGATCAAACTACTCGATGGTCATTTGCAGGAAGCCGGCAGCCTGATCTGGAATGATGGCGCTTGTCTGGGTTATGGGCGTACTGCCGATCCACTGGCACCGGAGTACATGTTTCAGCGTGACGTCGATTACTGTTCCGGGGCGTTTTTGTTGTTCAGTCGCCAGACGTTTACTGAGTTGGGTGGCTTCGACGAGGCTTATGCACCGGCCTACTACGAAGAATCGGATTTTTGCGTACGGCTGCATGAGCGAGGCTTGCGCGTTGTTTATGATCCCACAGTGCAAATCAGTCACTACGAATTTGCCAGTTCCGGCGGCCTCAAGGGTGCCTCGGCATTGCAGGCA
The DNA here is from genome assembly GCA_913060975.1 of uncultured Gammaproteobacteria bacterium. Lineage (GTDB taxonomy): Bacteria > Pseudomonadota > Gammaproteobacteria > Pseudomonadales > Pseudohongiellaceae > UBA9145. Next base: position 146,217 of record CAJXVC010000005.1, on the reverse strand, counting down.
GAACACCGCAAGATTCTCTGCAATAAACACCCGGACTACTTGCAGGCCAGAGCCGACAATAATCCTGACAACGTATTGTGGGGGCGCATTGCCAACGACTATCCCAATGTCCTGATCATCGACGATCGCGTGCCGCATCCAAGTTTGGGGGCAGGCTACCCGCGCTGTTGTCATATCCTGAATTCACTGGCAGACATGCAGCTCAACGTGGGTTTTTTCCCTTTGTTGTATCCAAACGACAATTGGCAACAAGTGTATCAATCGCTGTCGCGCAAGATCGAAGTACTACTCAATCGCGGCGAAGCACAACTGCGCAAATTATTGGAAGAGCGCCGCGGTTACTACCAGATCATCATGGTCTCGCGTGTGCACAACATGGAAGTATTTAATCGAATCGTGAGCAAAGATCCGACGCTGCTCAGTGGTGTGCGCGTCATCTATGATGCCGAGGCGGTCGTGGCGCCGCGCGAGGCCAATCGCCGTCGTTTGTTTGGTGCTGAAGTCTCAGCACAGGCCGAACAAGAGATGGTGCAAGACGAGTTGGCTATCGCCAAGCCGGCCAAACAGATCGTTGCGGTCTCCGAAAACGAAGCCCGGTTATTCCGCGAGCAAGGCTTTAGCGATACCACCGTACTCGGGCATATCTCGCACCCCATCGACAACCCGGCACCGTTCGATCGTCGCAATGGCCTGCTTTTTGTCGGCGCTTTGCGCGATGACGGCTCGCCGAATGTTGATTCGCTGCTATGGTTTATCGTCAATGTACTGCCGCTGATCCGCACTGCAATACCTGATATTGAATTGACCGTGGTGGGCGATAATTTTGCCACAGCACTGGCCGCCATCGAATTGGACAATGTGACGTTCACTGGCCGTATCGACAACATCGATACCTACTACGACGCCGCCCGGGTGTTTATCGCGCCGACCCGCTTCGCTGCTGGCATTCCCCATAAAGTGCATGAAGCAGCCGGCAAAGGCATACCGTCGGTCGTCAAACCGTTGCTGGCCGAACAGCTTGGCTGGGAAGATGGTACAGAATTGTTGTCGGCTGAATCAGCAGAAGAATTTGCCGCCGCCTGTACCCGGCTGCATACTGACGAAACGCTGTGGAATTCCCTGCAGGCAAATGGCTTTGCAGCCATCGAGCGCGATTGCTCGGAAACCCAGTTCACCAATGCCTTGCAAGAATTGTTCGGGCGCGAAACCGCTGGCTAGAATTGTCGCGCCACGCGATAGAAAAAGCGTTGCAACAGCCCTACGCGCACGCGCATACAGGCCGCAAAAGTCAGCCCCAATCGCTGGCGCAGTGACAATTGATTTCCGAACTGCTGCTTGAAACAACGTGCTTGAGTAGCCACTTCAAACAGATGTGTATTAACCGCCGGAGTTAACACTCGCCGCCACAAACTCAAGTCGGTGACTTCCTCGACAATCTGTTCCTTGGCACCAATGGTGTTATTGCCATGCTGGCGATAGTGCACCAACGGCTGATCGATAAACTCCACCTTACCAAACGCCGAGGCGACCAAACCCAGCCACCAGTCATGCATGATGGCATCATCTGGTACAGGCAGTGCTTTGCGGGCCAGGGGTTCGTTGATCAATGCGGTACAACCGGTGATCAGATTACTGATGACCAGATTGGGAAACCGGTTGCGAGTAATTTCCAATCCCTGATAGCGAATCAGTGATTCGCCCAACACCTGCTTGTCGGCGTTCACCACTTGCAGGTCGCTATGAATCAATACTGGTGAAGGTAAAGCGTCGGTGTTGGCAGTTTGCTCAGCCTTGAGCATGGCGGTCATTTCAGTGGCGACTTTGTCTTCGTACCAGCTGTCATCCTGATCGCAGAACATCATATAGGCCGACTCCAGGCCCAACACCGTTTTATGGCGCAAGGCGTAGTCTACCAACCAGGCAAAGCTGCCACTGGCTCCGAGGTTGCCGACCTGCTCACTAACCAGATGCAATTTATCCGGATGGCGCCCGTGGTAGTTGGTCAGTATGGCAACAGTGTCGTCACTGGAACCATCATCCCTGATGACAATGACAAAATTCTGATAGGTTTGATTGATAATCGAATCGAGCTGTTCGACGACAAATCGCGATCCGTTGTAGGTTGATAACAGGATCGCCAATTTTGGCGTTGCTGTATTCTGTGAATGGCTTGTCGTCATGAATGGTTGGCTGACTCTGGTTGATTGCTGGCTGCTTGTTTCTGGTTTTACTTCCTGGTTTTTACTTTCTACTTATCCACGCTATGTGCTAACTCAGGGTTCGGCCATCCTGTACGCCGCGGCGTACGCTCTCCCAGTATTCCGCGCGTCTTGGTGAAACTAACAATAACCAGCTCGCTTTCAGAAAGAAGCGAATGCGATCACGCATTTTCCAGCCTGCGGGCGCGTAATCAACATGGTATAGAAACACACGATTGCGACTTGAATAATAAGTACGCGACGGGTTGTGTTGGGCCATAAAGCCGGAACGCACGAGCGGGTTTTCGCTGCGCTCGCCGATCGCATGGTAAAGCACTGCCGCATCGGTCCCCACGACATCGTAGCCTTGTGACTTGGCGCGAAAACACCACTCTAGATCGACGTTGTCGATAAAAAGGGATTCTTTCATGGCACCGATGCTATCCAAGCATTGCATCGGTATGAGGCTACCGGAAGTAATCAGAAAATCTGCTTCAAAAAACCCAGATTGGCTAGCAAAGCGACGGTCGCTACGCCCAAACATGCGATCGAAGACTTTGAATGGCGTTTGCCGCATAGTCTGTGGATTTATAATTCGCGGGCCCAGCGCTGCCACGCCTTGTTTCGATACGCTATTCACTTCCTGCCAGGCGGACAGCATACGCTGGGCATACAGATCACACAGACTGCTGTCCTGATCAAACAGGAAAACAAATTCGTAGTCAGCCCGGCGCGCCCATTCAATGCCGATATTCAGGCCACGCGCCAGACCTTCGTTGCGCGCCAAACTGATCAGTCGTTTGCAGCGCTCATAGACTAAAATGGAGTCGGCCAGCTCGTCGATTTCCGGTGAGCCGTTATCGACAATAATGAAATCTGTTTCTTTGTTGAGCTGGCCCAGCAGTTTCAATAGCGCCGTCAATTCAGGGTGATAAGTGACAACAATGGCACATGCCTGATGCGTGATATCACTCATGCACAGGCTCGGTGGTATTGATAACCGGCGTTTCGGCCGACGCGGCGATGGCACTGGGGTCGCGGTTGGCGAGAATGGCAAAATAGAAAATCGACACAATGCCCATACCCAGACCAGTGACTACACCGGCATCAACAATGCCACGCCAGGGTTGGGGCAGACTACGTGCGATCAGCACGAAGACCATGATCATGGCGGTTAGTCCAATAGACATCAGTTGGCGCTTGCGCGTGGTGTGGAAAAAACACATGCAGAACATGGGCGCCAACAAGACATGCAGGAGACGCGGGTTCTGGTGCAAATAATTGGCGCGCGACACCACCCGCGGTGCAAAGCCGAGATGGAAGCCGCGATAACCTTCGGCATAGGCCATATAGACGATACTGAATATCAGGGCCGCCCATTGCAGTGACGTGAGCGTCACACCCACCAGATCGAAGGCGAGTGGGGCAAGACGATAGATGGCGAAGCTCAGGAGTAACAAAACTCCACCTACTCCCCAGATTGGACCAATTGATTTCACGGTATCTCTGCTGCTAAAAAACCGCGGCTATTATAAACACTTTGCTGCCTAATGCAGACTGGCAACCGCCTTATCGTGTGCTTCTGATCACGTCGCTTCTACCCCCAAAATAAGCTACTATGCCCGCCTCTATCGGGCTATAAGCCCCGTAAACAGCAGTCCCCCCAGTAATTGTCCCGTTCAGGAATTCAAACATGACCGTAAAACTTGGTGTAGTCATGGACCCGATCGAGTCCATTGTCGTCAAAAAAGATACCACGCTGGCCATGTTGCTGGCCGCTCAGGCCAAAGGCTGGGAGCTGCACTATATGCAGCAAGCGGATCTGTATCTGGACAAAGGCAAGGCCCGGGGGCTAAGCCGCACAGTCACAGTGAAAGACGATCCGAATGGCTGGTATGAAGCTGGCGAAGTACAAGATCTGGCTCTGTCCGATCTGGATGTCATCCTCATGCGCAAAGACCCGCCCTTCAATATGGACTACATCTATGCCACTTACATGCTGGAACAGGCCGAGCGCGAAGGCACGCTGATTGTGAACAAGCCGCAGAGCTTGCGGGACTGTAACGAGAAGATCTTTGCCACCCACTTTCCCCAGTGCTGCCCGCCGCTGCTGGTCTCCGCCAATGCAAAAAAACTCAAGGCATTCTACGTTGAGCACGAAGACGTTATATATAAGCCTTTGGATGGCATGGGTGGCTCCGCCATATTCCGGGTAACACCGGGTGATTCCAATTTGAGCGTAATCATCGAGACTCTGACTCTGGGCGGCACGCGGCCGATCATGGCGCAGCGCTATATTCCCGAGATTGTCGATGGCGACAAGCGCATCCTCATGATTGACGGCGAACCAGTGCCTTTTGCATTGGCGCGCATACCGGCTGTCGGCGAAGGTCGCGGTAATCTCGCTGCCGGTGGCCGTGGTGTCACACAGCCACTCAGCGACCGCGATCGCTGGATTTGTGAACAGATCGGTCCGAGCTTGCGCGAAAAAGGGCTACTCTTCGTGGGTATCGATGTGATTGGCGATTATCTCACCGAGATCAATGTTACCAGCCCCACTTGTGTACGCGAGATCGACCGCGATCAGGGCCTTGATATTGCAGGCGATTTAATGAAATGTATCGAGAAGCGATTGAGCTAGGCCCGACCGGCCAAGCAGCCACGGGCAGCCGCGACCAGTAGCCGCAAAGAGCAGACGCGTTATGGCAACTGAAGACCAGAATCAAAGTCAGGAACTGAGCAATGAGCGGTTCGGCTTTACCGTGTTTCTGTCGGTGTGTGCCCATGCCATTCTCATCCTTGGCGTGGGCTTTACCTACCTGGAAGAACTCAGTAGCCAGCCTGCCATGGAGATTACACTGGCCCAATACCGCAGCGAATTGGCACCTGATGAGGCTGATTTTCTGGCCCAGGAAAATCAATTAGGCAGTGGCGTACTCGATGAAGCGGTCGCGCCCAGCACACCGTTTGAATCTGACTTCAGCGCAGACAGCATCGAGGAAGTGCTGCCGATTCCGCAAGCACCCCGCGTCGTCAACGAAGTTGAATTGCAGAACACCGAAGTTCTCTCCACTTTCACTGACGGTGACGACATTAGCCAGCAATTGGAAGAAGTCGAATCGGAACAAGAACAGCCACTGACAGAAGAAAGCTCATCGCAAGATCTCAGCATGGCGATTGCCAGCTTGCAGGCGCAACTCGATCGCCGCCGCGAAGCCTTTGCCAAGCGTCCACGTCGTTATACGATTTCATCCGCATCGACACAAAAGAGTCAGGACGCATTCTATTTGGATAGTTGGCGCCGGCGCATCGAAGCAGTTGGCAATGTAAACTATCCCGAAGCAGCACGGCGAGGCCAAATATACGGCAGCCTGCGCATGCTGGTCGCCATTCGCCCGGACGGCACTCTGGAGAATGTCGAAATTCTGCAATCATCCGGTGAGAGTGTGCTGGATCAGGCCGCTATTGAGATTGTCAACATGGCCGCACCCTTTGAACCCTTTCCCGAGGCAATGCGTGCAGAAGCTGATATACTGGAAATCATTCGCACCTGGCGTTTCCACGAGGGCAACTCCCTAACCAGTTACTAGACCGCCAGGTCAGGCATTGTCATGAGTACGCAAGCGACCACCGGCTACCTGGAAAACCAGTTCTTGATTGCCATGCCGCAGTTAACGGACTCCTATTTCGCCCATACCGTCACCTATTTGTGGAAACACAATGAGGAAGGCGCGCTAGGCATCATCATCAATAAACCCCTGCAAGCCTGTGTCGCTGATATCTTCGACGAACTGGATATTGTCTGCTCAATGGGTGAAGGTATGTTCCGCAGCCAACATGTCCTGGCTGGCGGCCCCGTGGAACGTGACAAGGGTTTTATTATTCACGACTCCAATAGCGACTGGGAATCCTCGATAGCCGTCACCCCCGATATCAGTGTGTGTACGTCGCGAACCATCTTGCAGGATATCGCCGCCGGTAAAGGACCAGAGAATTATCTCGTCGCATTGGGTTGTGCCGGCTGGGATGCCGGACAACTGGAACAGGAAATTAGCGAGAACGCCTGGCTCACTACCCCGGCAAACATCGATCTGCTGTTCTCCACTGATTACGCCAGCAAGGCCAACGCAGCCGCAGCCTTGCTTGGTATCGATCTGCAGCAGATATCCCCTGAAGCTGGCCACTCCTGAATCAGGCGCACTGCCAGGCAACCATGTCCGACTCTCCCTCTCTTCTGCCACTGTTTCCTCATCGTATCGACAAGGCGTTGAAGGCCCTGGCCTTTGATTACGGAACACAGCGGATCGGTGTCGCCTTTGGCCAGTCGGTCAGCGGTAGCGCCCAGCCAGTTAGTGTGCTCAAGGCACGGGACGGCATTCCTGACTGGGCACAGATTCAAGAGCTGATTAATAACTGGGCGCCGGATGTGTTCGTGGTGGGTATGCCTTTTAATCTGGACGGCAGCACAAGTGAGCTACTGACCAGAGCCGTCAAGTTTGGCAATCGCCTGAACGGTCGCTTTCATTTGCCGGTTTTTGGAATGGATGAGCGGCTGTCATCGCAAGAAGCGATCGAGCAATGCGTGCAGAAAAATGGCGGCAACAAGGAAACCGCGATCGACCACATCGCGGCTCAGATTATTCTCGAAAACTGGTTCAGTGGACTCGCGCAGAGAAGCTCAGCGCAAGATTCTTAAAAGTGCCAATTGGCATTACTTAGAAATTCTCAGGCATCTTTGCTTTCAAACGAGCATCTGCACGAGAAACGAGCCCTTTCGATACCAGCTCTTTCAAGCACTGATCCAAAGTCTGCATGCCTGAGCCGGCACCAGTCTGAATAGCTGAATACATCTGCGCCACTTTGTCTTCGCGAATCAGGTTGCGAATCGCCGGAGTGCCGATCATTATTTCATGTGCAGCTATCCGGCCACCGCCTGGCTTCTTTAACAAGGTCTGCGAGATTACGGCCTGCAGAGATTCCGACAACATGGAACGCACCATGTCTTTCTCTGCGGCCGGGAAGACGTCAATAACACGGTCAATAGTTTTTGCTGCAGATGTGGTGTGCAATGTACCGAATACCAGATGCCCGGTCTCCGCAGCAGTCAGGGCCAGGCGAATAGTTTCCAGATCGCGCAGCTCACCAACAAGGATAATATCCGGGTCTTCACGCAACGCCGAACGCAAAGCTTCATTGAAACCGTGTGTATCGCGGTGCACTTCGCGCTGGTTTACCAGGCACTTTTTACTCTGGTGGACAAATTCGATCGGGTCTTCGATGGTCAGAATGTGTTCGTACTTCGTATCATTAATGTAGTCGACCATGGCTGCCAGCGTGGTACTTTTACCTGAACCGGTAGGCCCGGTGACGGCGACCAGCCCGCGCGGCACATCGGCTATCTTGCGAAAGACGTCACCCATGCCCAGTTGCTCCATGGACAATACTTTCGAGGGAATGGTTCGAAAGACCGCTGCAGCGCCGCGATTCTGAATAAACGCATTAACACGAAAACGAGCCAGACCTGGCACTTCAAACGAGAAGTCGGTTTCCAGAAACTCCTCGTAATCTTTGCGCTGCTTGTCATTCATGATTTCATAAATCAGTGCATGCACTTCTTTATGATCCATTTCCGGGATGTTAATGCGACGAATATCGCCATCGACACGAATCAGTGGCGGCATACCGGCGGTGATGTGTAGATCCGAGGCGCCTTGTTTAACACTGAATCCAAGCAGTTCTGTAATGTCCATCTACGCTACCTTTTATCTTGCTTATAACAGCAGTGATGAATAATCGCTTCCATGCCAATAATTCTGCGCTGGCCATTAGCCAGAAGCTTTCCTATAGTACCTTTCCTGTAATTAATATCCCAGCGCAACCTAGGCTCAGAGCGTGACCGACGTAACAAAAAACCTCGAATTGATTCGCCAACAGATCCGCGCGCTTGAACGGCAATACTCGCGTGCAGAGCAGTCCGTGCAATTACTTGCTGTGAGCAAAAAGCAGTCCATGGAAAAAATCAGAGCGGCGGTAGCTGCAGGTCAGCGCGACTTTGGTGAAAACTATGTGCAAGAAGCACTGGAGAAAATTGCAGCACTGAGTGATCTGGAGTGCCAGTGGCATTTTATCGGCCCCATTCAGAGTAACAAGACCAAAGCTATCGCCGAGCATTTTGATTGGGTTGAGAGTGTGGACCGGGAAAAGATTGCGCGCCGGCTCAGTGAGCAGAGACCCGACTCACTACCGCCTCTCAATGTCTGCGTACAGGTCAATCTCTCTGCCGAAGCGAGCAAATCCGGTACAACTCTGAAAGACAGTATCGCTCTTTGCCAAACAGTCGCCGACCTGCCGGGGCTGCAGCTGCGTGGCTTGATGGCCATACCGGCGCCGCTTTCCGGACTGGAAGAGCAACGCAACAGCTTTCGTCCATTGGCCGAGGCGTACCGCGAGCTGCAATCGCGCTTGCCTGGCATCGACACACTCTCTATGGGCATGAGTGGCGACTTTGCGGCAGCGATTGCCGAAGGCTCTACTATAGTACGGCTGGGGACTGCGCTGTTTGGTAGTCGGGACTAGAAATCCCGTCTCGCTCCCCCTGCAATTGTGATTATCCTGATAGCAGTGATTGCGCTAGAATAATGGCCTTGATTTCCGGGTACTCAAGCAAGGAGAAGCTTTGCAAGCAAACAGCATAGGCTTTATCGGTGCAGGGAACATGGCCGGAAGCCTGGTGCGAGGCTTGATTGCCAAAGGCACCCCGGCCAACACCATCCACATCGCCGATATTGATTCAGACAAATTAGCTGAACTCGCCGCCGAATGCGGCATTCAGGCAACCAGCAGTGAGCAGATCGCCAGCCATTGCGAGGTCATAGTATTGGCCGTCAAACCACAAGTCATGGAATCGGTTTGCCGCGCTCTCAATCACGGCCCACAGAATCCGTTGTTTGTCTCAGTGGCTGCCGGCATTACACTGCCTCAGCTTGGCAACTGGCTTGGCGAAGCAGCCGCGATTGTGCGCTGTATGCCCAATACGCCGGCACTGGTCGGTCAAGGTGCGAGTGGCTTGTATGCCAACGACAATGTATCCGATCACCAGCGTACGACAGCACAGCAGCTATTGGATGCTGTTGGCCTCAGTGCCTGGGTCGATAGCGAAGCTGATCTGGATCTCGTTACAGCCGTATCAGGTAGTGGCCCGGCCTATTTTTTCCTGTTCATGGAAGCGATGCAGAATACGGCGCAAGAAATGGGGTTGCCGGCAGATCTGGCCCGAAAATTGGTGCTACAAACAGCATCGGGTGCCAGTGCATTAGCGCAGGACAGCGACGTGGCGTTGGACGAATTGCGGCGCCGGGTCACATCTCCCGGCGGCACAACAGAACGCGCCATTAATACTTTCGAGGCTGGGCATTTACGCCAGCTCGTAGAAGCGTCTTTACATGCTGCCCGTGACAGGTCAATCGAATTGGCGCAGGAATCAGACAAAGACTAACTGCAAGGATCAAGAAACAGATCCGGGCAAGCATTACAATCAAGAGAGTGAGTTATGGAAGCAATAGGTAGTTCAGCAGCACTGATTTTCAACGCTCTGGCAGGATTATACTTGCTGGCCGTGTTGTTACGCTTTCTGTTACAACTGGCACGTGCCGATTTCTACAATCCGGTGTCGCAGGCAGTTTTTCGAATTACTGATCCAATGGTGAGAATCTTTCGGTCTTTTATTCCCGGCTATCGTGGCATCGATTTTTCCAGCCTGATTCTGGCACTGGTCATCGAAATACTGGCTATTTTCATTCTTGCTTTTCTCTATACCAATTCGGTGCCGCCAATCGGCCCAGCCATCACCTGGGGCTTTATCGGCGTACTGCTGTTTATTATTCGCATCTATTATTTTGCCCTGATTGCCTCGATCATCATGTCTTTTGTTATGATGTTCTCCGGCAACATGAATCCGCACCCTATTCTCATGTTGATCTGGCAGTTAACTGAACCCGTGATGGCACCCGTTCGAAAAATCATTCCTCCTATGGGCGGACTGGATTTTTCACCAATTTTTATCTTCATCGCTATTGGCGTAATTCAGAATTTTCTCAATACGGTTTTTGGAATTCAGCAGTACGCTCCTATTATTTTGGGCGTGTAGCTCCAATAATGGCCGGTGCGGCAAAGAAGCTGCGGCTGGACTGTGTTATTGTCCCAAAGTCCAGTGAAGACAGAATCGTTGGCTGGTTGGCTGATGCGCTAAAAATAAAACTTAAAGCAGCGCCAACCGATGGCAAGGCTAACGCGGCGTTATTAAAACTGTTGGCAAAAGAATTGAATTTGAAACCCGCGGCAATCGCTATCGCTAGTGGCCACACTTCGCGGCGCAAGACACTGGTGTGTGAAGGTATAGAGAGATTACCCGCACACCTTGTCCAATAAAGGAAAGAGTAACCAAGCAATAACAATGAGTACGAAACTGCCCAAGGACTCGGTCGGCATCGTCACGCCACAGTCCTATCATTTCGACGAACCGCTCGAACTTCGAAGCGGTAAAGTCCTTTCCAGTTTTGACCTGATGGTTGAAACCTATGGCGAGCTCAACGCGGCTGGCAGTAATGCGGTGCTTATCTGTCATGCCCTCAGTGGTGATCATCACGTTGCCGGCTACCACAGTGAGAACGACAAAAAGCCCGGCTGGTGGGATTCCTGTATCGGTCCGGGCAAAGCCATTGATACCAATAAATTCTTTGTGGTGTGCCTGAATAACCTGGGTGGCTGTGCGGGTAGTACCGGTCCCGTGTCAATTAATCCGGAAACCGGCAAACACTACGGTCCAGATTTCCCTGTGGTCACTGTGCGTGACTGGGTGAAGAGTCAGGTTATGTTGTCAGATCGCCTGGGCATCAGGAAATGGGCGGCAGTGGTTGGTGGCAGTCTGGGTGGAATGCAAGTGTTGCGTTGGTCGATCAGTTATCCGGAACGACTGGGGCACGCGGTCTGTATAGCAGCCGCACCAAAACTCTCAGCGCAAAACATCGCCTTTAACGAAGTCGCTCGTCATTCCATTATCAGCGACCCGAATTTTCACAATGGTCATTACCTCGAACACGGCACGTCACCCAAACAGGGGCTGACTCTGGCTCGCATGGTTGGCCACATTACCTATTTGTCCGACAGCGCTATGCGTTCCAAGTTTGGCAAGTCTCTGCCAGAATTCGGCGGCGCCAACTTTGGCCGGGAATTACGCACCGGTAAATTGAGCTTTGGTTTTAACGTTGACTTTCAGGTCGAAAGTTATCTGCGTTATCAGGGCGAGCGGTTCTCGGAAAACTTCGATGCCAACACTTATCTGTTAATGACCAAGGCGCTGGACTACTTCGATCCATCAGTGGACTATGAGGGTTATCTCAGCCGTGCTTTTGAGAACAGCCATTGTAAATTCTTTTTGATGTCTTTCAGTACCGATTGGCGCTTCCCGCCGGAACGTTCACGGGAAATCGTCAACGACCTGCTCAAGGCAGGTAAACAGGTGACGTATCTGGAGATCGAATCAGACTCCGGTCATGACGCGTTCTTGTTGCCCATACCACGCTATGTATCGGCGTTTAGCCGCTACATGAATCGCGTGCATGCCGAGCTGAATGGTGAGATTCCTCAAGCGCAGAATAGTCAGCCAGAGTCAGATAGGGAGGTCACTAATGCGGCCTGACCTGGAAATTATTGCGCGCATGATCAAACCTCAGAGCAAGGTACTCGATCTGGGTTGCGGTGACGGCAGCCTGTTGCACTATTTGCAGACGCAAAGAGGCGTTACCGGCATCGGCCTCGAAATTGATCAAACCAATATTGAACAATGTATCGAAAATGGCGTCAGTGTACTCGAGCAGAATCTGGACACCGGCTTGTCAAACTTTCAGGATGACAGCTTCGATACTGTCCTGCTTGCGCAAACGATTCAGGCCCTCAGCAAGCCGGAACAGCTACTCGACGACATGATGCGCATTGGCAAGAACGGCATCGTCACTTTCCCGAATTTCGGCAACTGGAAGAGTCGCCTGCATCTTCTTTCGAAAGGACGTATGCCGGTTTCCAAATTCATGCCCCATGAATGGTACGACACACCCAACATTCACTTCTGTACAGTGAAAGACTTTGACGTGCTCTGTCGTGAAAAAGATTTCAAAGTGCTGGCACGCACAGTGGTGGACTCTGAACATCAGGGCAACTGGGCTATTCGCTTCTGGCCAAACTTTCTGGGCGAGATTGCCATTTATCACCTGACGCGGAATGACGCCTCATGAGCAAGATTGTGCTCGCCAGTGGCAACGCTGGCAAACTCGCCGAACTGCAGACGATCCTGGCCGATTGGGGCGTAGAGTTACTGCCACAATCTCAATTCTCAGTGAGTGATGTGGCGGAAACCGGATTAAGCTTTGTCGAGAATGCACTCATCAAGGCACGGCACGCGTGCGAGGCAACCGGACTGCCCGCAATAGCAGATGACTCCGGTATCGAGGTTGATGCCTTGCAAGGTGAGCCGGGAATTTATTCAGCACGCTACTCGGGACAGCAAGGGCCTGATGCCGATACCCACAACAACACAAAACTATTGCAAGAACTGGAGCAAGTGCCAAGCGAAGCGCGCACGGCCAGATTTCAGTGCGTCATTGTCTATATGCGCTTTACCCGCGATCCGATGCCGCTGATCTGTCAGGGCACATGGGAGGGCAGTATCCTGTTTGCACCGCAAGGCGAGAATGGCTTTGGCTATGATCCGCTGTTCTATGTGCCACAACATGATTGTTCGTCTGCAGAGCTTAGCCCCCAAATCAAAAATTCACTCAGCCATCGGGGTAAAGCCCTGCAGCAATTGAAGGCATGCTGGCACTCCCACCGCTAAGCCTTTACGTACACATCCCCTGGTGTGTGCGTAAGTGCCCCTACTGTGATTTCAACTCTCACGAGTACTCGGGTGAATTGCCTGAGGCAAAATACATTGATGCATTGATCGACGATCTGACAGCTGATCTTGATCAGCTACCCAGCCGGTCACTGCAATCAATTTTTATCGGCGGTGGCACTCCCTCGCTGTTCAGTGCCACGTCACTCCAGCGTTTGTTGCAACGCATCGCGGCATTGATTGAGTTCTCGCCCACCATCGAGATTACATTGGAAGCCAATCCTGGCACCGCTGAGGCCAAACGCTTTGCTGCCTATCGCGAGGCCGGTATAAATCGCCTGTCGATAGGCGTACAAAGTTTTTCCAATCTGCAACTGCAAAAGCTTGGGCGCATCCATGATACGACACAAGCCACAGCAGCTATTTCGATGGCAAGGTCAGCAGGCTTTGATAATTTCAATATCGACCTGATGCATGGTCTGTCCGGCCAAACCAGTGCCGAAGCGATGGCTGATTTACAACAAGCGATTGCGTTGGAGCCTACTCACTTGTCCTGGTATCAACTCACTATCGAGCCCAACACGGTTTTTTATAATCGCCCCCCGCCCTTACCGGCCGACGATGAGCTGGACTCGATCCAGCAATCCGGTCTGGCGATGTTGGCCGAAGCTGGTTTTGCGCAATACGAAGTCTCTGCCTTTGCACAGCCGGGAAAGAAATCGCTGCACAATGTCAATTATTGGCAGTTCGGCGATTACATTGGTATCGGTGCGGGTGCCCACGGCAAGCTCACTGATCCGTCTCAAGACAGTATCGTACGGACGCGTAAAAGCAGACAACCGGCACATTACCTGCAAAGCAGTGTGCAACGGCAAGCGCCCCGGCAAACGCTGGCCAGAGAGGATCGCGCTCTGGAGTTCGTGCTGAATGCCTTACGCCTCCGGGAAGGCTTTAGTGAATCCCTGTTCAGTGCCCGTACCGGACTGGCTTTTAGCAGTATTGCAAAGCAGGTAGAATACTTGACGACTAAAGGACTAATGCAAAGTAGCGGCGGTGTCGTGACCACAACCGATCGCGGTTATCAGATGCTGAACAGTGTACTCGAGGAGTTTCTGTCATGACGGATCTACACAAGCAACATTGCGAAGCTTGTAAATTAGGCGCTCCAGTTGTAACTGACCAACAAGCCAATGAGTTGATTCTCTCCATACCCTCCTGGCGCCGCCAATATCATGAGGGTGTCGACAAGCTCATTCGTCAATTCCATTTTATGGAATTCAAGGACGCGTTCGAATTCTCGTACAAGATTGCCAACCTCGCTGAAAGAGAACAACATCACCCCGCTATACTGACCGAATGGGGCAAAGTAACCGTGTACTGGTGGACGCATAAAATTAATGGCTTACATGTTAATGATTTCGTGATGGCCGCCAAGACCGATGTAATCGCGAAACTTATGCTTGAGAAGCAAGCCGCATCCTGAGCAATCGAGCCAGCCCTATTTTTTTTGAATTATTAGTCGGGTGCAATCTGATTATTAATTTTCACTTTCCGAGTTCTGTCCATGGCGTTATCCGATAGCAAGTTACTGACACGACTGAGCAATGTCATAAGCATACCCAGTATTAGTTCAACACTGGCCGAACTCGACATGAGCAACAAGCCTATCGTTGACTATCTTGCCAACGAGCTTGAGGCCATGGGCTTTGCCTGCGAAACCATCCCCTGCGGGGACGGCAAGTTGAATCTGATTGCGACACTGGGCAGCGGCCCTGGCGGGCTCGTCATGTCGGGCCATACTGATACTGTACCCATGAACAGCGAGCTGTGGACGGTAGACCCTTTCACATTGTCAGAACGAGACAATCGTTTCTTCGGTCTCGGTGTTACTGACATGAAAGGCTTCTTTCCACTGGTGATGGCTGCCGTCGAACCCCTGTTAGGTGAAACTTTCAAAGAACCATTAATCATCCTGGCAACTGCTGACGAAGAAACATCTATGGATGGCGCCAAGAAGCTTGTTGAAATGGGTCGCCCAAAGGCAAGGGCCGCCGTTATTGGCGAACCGACAGGCCTACAACCGGTACGTGCACACAAAGGGATCATGATGGACCGCATCCGCCTCGATGGGCAAAGTGGTCACTCTTCAGATCCTGGCCTGGGTAACAACGCGCTGGATGTCATGCACACAGTGATTACCGATCTGATGGCTTATCGCACTGAACTCAAGAGCCGCTATCAATCAGACGTCTTTGCCATTCCCTATCCAACTCTCAATCTGGGCAGTATTCACGGTGGTGACAATCCGAACCGTATCTGCGGTCATTGTGAACTTGAGTTCGATGTCCGCTTGATGCCCGGCATGCACATGGACGATGTGCGTGCCGAGATAAACCAGCGGGTCGCCCGCATTACCGAGCCCAAAGGCATTGGCTTAAAGATGGAAACCCTGTTTACTGGTGTCCCGGCTTTCTTTGCCGATGAGAATAGTGAACTGTTGCGGATTGCCGAAAAACTCACTGGCCATGACGGCATTAGTGTCGCCTTCGGGACAGAAGGGCCTTATCTGCAAGAGCTGGGCATGGATACTATAGTCATGGGCCCGGGCAATATCGATCAGGCACACCAGCCTGATGAGTATCTGGATCAGAACATGATCGACCCGTGTATCAACACTTTAAGACAATTGATCATCGCCCATTGTGTGAGTGACAAATAATATGACCGAGAACAGCACTCTCATCGACTGGTTTCGTGCCTCAACGAGTTACATCAATGCCCACCGCGGCAAAGTCTTCGTTGTATTACTGAGTGGTGAAGCACTCGAAGACGACAACCTGGCAAAAATTATTGATGATCTCAGCCTGCTCCACAGCCTCGGTGCCAAGCTGGTATTGGTGCACGGTGCCAGACCGCAGATATCGAAGGCCTTGGCAGCAACCGGCAAAGAGCTTCGCTATCACCGCAATCTGCGAATTACTGAAACGGATTGTATGGCGACAGTCAGAGAAACCGTTGGTGATCTCAGCTATTGGCTGGATGGCCTGCTATCGATGGGTACAGCGAACTCGCCGATGCATGGCGCACAGCTGCGCTTGATCCGCGGTAACTTTGTCACCGCCAAGCCGGTTGGCATCCATGATGGAATCGACTTCCATTACACCGGCAAGGTGCGCAAGATTCATGCACAGGCAATCCAAAAGCAGCTGGATGAAGGCAATCTGGTACTGCTGTCCAACCTCGGCTATTCATTGACAGGCGAAGTCTTCAATTTGTCGGCCGAGGAGATTGCCACCGAAGCCGCCATCGCTTTGAATGCCGAAAAACTACTCTTGCTACTGCCCACCGCCGGGGTGCTCGACAGTGACGGGCAACAATTGCCTTCGCTCAACGAGCAGGATGCGGTGGCAAACATGGAACGCTTGCAGCAATTTGATGACGAGCAGTCTTCCTGTATCGCGCAAGCGCTCAGTGCCGCGTTGCACGCTTATCGGCATGGTGTACATCGTACCCACTTGATCAGCTTCAAGGACAATGGCGCGTTGTTACAGGAACTCTTCACCCGGGAAGGCAATGGCAGCCTGCTGAGTAGCGACAGTTTTGACTTGTTGCGCAATGCCCAGGTAGCCGACGTACCCGGCATCCTCAATCTCATCAAGCCACTTGAGGACAACGGCACACTGGTCGAACGCTCACGCGAACGACTGGAGAATGAGATTGAAAATTTTAAATTGATCGAACTGGAAGGTTCTATTATCGCTTGCGCTGCACTTTATCCAATCAGCGAAGATGCTGCCGAACTCGCGTGTATCGCCATACACCCGAACTATCAGAAGCAGAAGCTGGGATCACGGCTATTGCAATCATTGGAATCTGAAGCGCGCAGCAATGGAGTCAAATCACTGTTCGTATTGACTACTGTGACATCACATTGGTTCATCGAGCACGGCTTTGTTGAGAGTTCGCCTGAAGCTCTGCCGGAGACGCGACAGAAACTGTATAACTTTCAGCGTAATTCCAAAGTACTGTGCAAGCCGCTTGGCTGAAGCAAGCTCGAGTTATTTACGTTCGAGAACGCAGATGCTGTAGTCATAGGGATTGGCGTCGTTACGCGTAAAATCCTCTTGCCAAACTTCATCCCATTCACTCTCATCAAACTCGGCGAAATAAGTGTCGCCATCAACCTCGGCATGCACGCGAGTAATGTGCAGCCGGTCGGCCAGTGGCAAGGCGTGTTTGTAGATCTCCGCACCGCCGATAACAAACGCTTCATCAGAACCGTCGATGTAGGCAATACTTTCTGCCAGCTTGATCGCCGCTTCGACGGACTCCACGACACGTGCCCCTTCAACTTCGTAGTCGGTGTTGCGCGTGACAATAATATTGGTACGGCCCGGTAATAGTCTGCCAATAGACTCCCAGGTCTTGCGGCCCATGATAATGCTGCAACCCATAGTGGTTCGCTTGAAGTATTTCAAGTCTTCAGGAAGGTGCCAGGGCAAACTATTATTGCGACCAATAACCCGGTTCTCGGACATGGCCCAGATGAGTGAGATTTTCAATGTATTGTCTTCCAGGTTACTGACTCTGAAGTGAATCGTTTCATTCACTGCGTGTGTTGTAGCCCGATCTCCGATCAGACTGAGAACGGGTAAGCGATAGGCTCATGGTGCTGATAACCTTCGACGCGGAAATCGTCCATGGTGACCCAGGTTTCCAGATCCTTCAGAGATTTGATATCCGGGTTGATATGCAAAGTCGGAGCAGGAAACGGTTTGCGTTTTAATTGCACATCTCGCATCAACTCCAACTGATCTTCATAGATATGCGCATTCACAATCTTGTGATAGGCCATACCCGGCTTATGCCCTGTGATTTGTGCAACCAGGGCCAACAAGGCGAACACCTGAATCTGATTAAAATTCAAACCCAATGGCACATCACAGGAACGCTGATAGCTGGTGAGATAGAGGGTATCACCAAGCAGCGAAAAATTATGGGTATGCATACACGGCCGTAGACAACCCAGATGAAACTCGCCGGGATTGTAAAAAGACAGGATTTCACCGCGGTCATCCAGACCCTTCTTCAGGTTGTTAACAATCTTGGCTAACTGATCGATGGTGCCGCCCTCAGGCTTGCGCCAACCCCGGCCCTGTACGCCATAGACACGGCCCATGTCGTCATCGCCCTGACGCACCGGATTGGCCAGCCAGGCCGCATTTTCATTGGCATTGGCATCCCAGGATTTGGTGCCCAGTGCACGAAAGTCGGCCGCATTGTCGTAACCGCGCAAGTAGCCAATGAGCTCTGCTATAGCAGCTTTCCAGTAGCTTTTGCGAGTCGTAATAATGGGAAACTCGTTGCCAGCAACATCGTATTGCAAGTCTGCGTTGATCACCGTCAGGCAACGCTTGCCGGTCCGCTCATTATCGATCCACACACCTTCATCAATGAGTCGTTGGCAGAGGTCCAGATATTGCTGCATACGGTGTCGGTGTCCTGATTTGAGTTCGTGCTGTGAACTCTTGGTTTGTCGGGTTATGGCTGCGTACTGGGTACGCAGATGTCGAGCTTGCTAACGCAGCGACAATTTGCCGTCGTTGCGATAGGCCAGCAGCAAGAATGTGGCACCGGCAATGATCATGGGTAACGATAACAATTGTCCCATCGTCAGCCATTCGAAGGCAATAAAGCCGAGTTGCTCGTCCGGCTGGCGAAAGAACTCGATGAAAAAGCGAAAGCTGCCATAGCCCACGGCAAACAGCCCACTGACAGCCAAACGCGGACGCGGTTTGGCCGAAAAGAGCCAGACCACGGTAAACAGCACGACCCCTTCCAGAGCGAACTCATAGAGTTGCGAGGGATGCCGCGCCTGCTGATCAACATGGGGAAAGACCATGCCCCAGGCGACATCGGTTGGTCGCCCCCAAAGCTCGCCGCCGATAAAGTTGCCAAGGCGTCCGGCGCCCAGTCCGAAAGGTGCTAGTGGGGCTATAAAATCCAGTGTCGACAAATAGTCCCGGTTAGTGCGCCGGCAATACCACCACAACGCCACCATCACGCCCAGGAAGCCACCATGAAATGACATGCCACCTTCCCATACCCGCAATAACCAGAGCGGGTCGGCCGCGAAACGATCAAAGTTATAGAAAAAGACCGCGCCAAACCGACCACCTATGACGGCACCCATGGCGCCATAGAAGACAAGATCAGAAATCTGTTCCGCATTCCACTGCTGGGGACCATGCTTGGCTCGATAGGTAGCCAACGCCCAGGCGCCACCAAAGGCCAAAATATACATCAGGCCGTACCAGTGAATTTCCAGAGGGCCAATGGCAATCGCTACAGGGTCAATATTGGGATAAGTCAGCATGGGCGTTGGATGCAAGGATTCGCAAGTAGAAGGAGAATAGGGACTATAGAGAGTATAGCAAGGCAAGAAACCGTAGTCCGAATCAGCGTACAGAAAAATGCCTGCTTCTCTGGCCTCACTCGAGGCGCTACCATAGCCCGCATGTGCTTAATTATTTTTGCCTATCAGGCCTCGTCTGAATACCCGTTGATTGTCGCTGCCAACCGCGATGAATTCTATACCCGCCCTACTACTCAGGCCAGCCTCTGGCAAGAAAGCCCTGCTTCGACAAGGCTACTGGCCGGTCAAGACAAATTAGCGGGTGGCACCTGGCTCGGTATTACCCGTAGCGGCCGCTTTGCCGCAGTCACCAATATTCGTGATCCATCGCAGGCAGAACTGAAAACCCGCTCTCGCGGTGAACTTACGCGAGATTTTCTGCTCGGCACGATGGCGCCAGCGGCCTACTGTGAGAAGCTTGCAGCCAGCTTTGATCAGTATGCCGGCTACAACCTGCTGGTGGGCGACCCAAACGAGCTCTATTACGTCAACAATTTCAGTGGCCGCAGTGAAAAGTTGGAGCCCGGCATCTATGGCTTGTCTAACGGTGATTTGGACAGCGACTGGCCCAAGGTCAATCTTGGCAAACAGCGTCTGGGGGCGCTGATAGATGCCCCGGAATCGCTGGCTACAGACCAGCTCATTGAGCTGATGCGAGACCCACAGCCGGCCGACGACAGTCAGCTGCCTGATACTGGCATAGGCAAGGAGCTGGAACGTAGCTTGTCCTCAGCATTCATCATCAATCCTGAAAGACTGTATGGCACAGTGTGTTCAAGCGCATTGCTTCTGGAGGGCTCAGGCAAGCTGCGCTTTAGTGAACAGAATTACGGTGTATCGGGCGCAATTGGCCAACGTCACTTCTATGAGATGATGCTGGCAGCCTGATCAAAAGCGTGATGTAGTGCTGTTTTGAGCTTGGCCATACTATTGGCTTAGAATTCAGGTCTAACAGGACCACAATTAACTCAATTTTTTTAACATTATAGACACTATTGGAGATCAACATGGCGAATGAAGGCTACCATGAACCTATTAACGAGCTCAGCGATGAAACCCGCGACATGCACCGGGCGATCACATCGTTGATGGAAGAGCTCGAAGCCGTCGATTGGTACAACCAGCGCGTTGATGCCTGCAAGGACGAAGAATTGAAGCGTATTCTTATTCACAATCGTGACGAAGAAAAAGAACATGCGGCCATGGTCCTGGAATGGATTCGTCGACAAGACGACTATCTGGACAAGGAATTGAAAGATTGGCTTTTCACCGACAAGCCTATTGGTCATGGCGGCCACGACCACGATTAATTCGTAACTATAGGCTGGCCAAATCAAGGGTAGCCTGGAGAACAAATTACCATGATCACTGCTCGAGAAGCGCTCACGCGTCTCAAACAAGGCAATCGGGATTTTCTGGCGATTGATCGCTCGCACATCGAAATCGATGCGGGTAAACGCACCGAGCTGATCAAGGAACAGAAACCTTTCGCCATTATTCTTGGCTGCTCAGATTCGCGTGTGCCTGCCGAGATTATTTTCGCACAGGGGCTAGGTGATCTGTTTGTTATTCGCATTGCCGGGAATATTGTCGCACCCTCACAGATCGGCAGTATTGAATTTGCGGCCGAACAGTTTGGAACACGCCTGGTTGTCGTTCTTGGGCATAGCTCCTGCGGTGCCGTTTCTGCCACTTTGGAACAGCTTAAGAATCCGGGTGAGGCACGCTCTGCCAATCTGCATTCCATTGTGAGCCGGATTGTTCCCGGTATCGAGCACCTGACCAATGACGACTCAGTTGCACCCGAGGAGTTACTCGGTTGCGCTGTACGCGCCAACATCGAAGCGTCTGTTAAAAAGCTGCGGCATGGCTCGGCTATTCTCGAAGACCTCGTCACCAATGATGGCCTGCTTATTGTTGGCGCTGAATACAATCTCGAATCCGGCGTCATCGATTTTTTCGACGACGCGGACTAGCACGGGAATGCGGCAATGAGTCAGCATGATGACTTTGTTTTAACTACCCCGCGCTTGCTATTACGTCAGTGGCAGGAAGCTGACGCAGCACCGTTTGCGGCGCTCACTGCTGATGCAGAAGTCATGCGCCATTTCCCAGCTGTATTATCAAGAAAGCAGTCAGATGAGTTATTGGCTTTACTGCAGGAAGGGATTAGCAAACGCGGCTGGGGTTTCTGGGCGGTGGAAAAGCGCAATACAAAGGAATGTATTGGTTTTACCGGCCTCAATCCTGCAGTCAATACACCTTACCCTGACGCTGTCGAAGTTGGCTGGCGCTTGTCACGTGACCATTGGGGTAATGGCTATGCGCCGGAGGCTGCCAAACACTCACTACGGTTTGCATTCGATAAACTGGAATTGCCGGAAGTGGTTGCGTGCACGACCCTCGAGAATTTCGCTTCTCAACGCGTCATGCAGAAAATCGGTATGCGCAACTGTCACGAGAACTTCAAGCATCCCAAAGTCGATCCGGACAGTCCGTTGAGTGAGCATCTGCTGTACCGAATCACTCGCGAAGAGTTCGAATCAATTAGTCCGTGAAGAGCGCAGCAATCGATCGACGCCCGCATTGTAAAGGGTCAAGTCTACTGCGCTGCGAATCGTTTGTGCATCGTCCATCTGCATTACCTGATCCAGCAAATCCTGCGCCGCATCAAGACTAATGCTGCGGATAACCGATTTGACCTTCAATAGGGTCATGGCATTCATCGACAGCACATCAAAGCCCATCGCCACGAGCAGCACCGCGGCGCCGGGGTCACCGGCCATCTCGCCACAAATACTGACCGGTTTGCCTTCTTCGTGTGCCTGCGTCACTACCTGCAGCAATGCGGTCAGCACCGCCGGATGGAATGCGCTGTACAAGTGAGCGACGCGTGGATTGTTACGATCCACGGCGAGCAGATACTGGGTCAGGTCATTACTGCCCACCGAAACAAAGTCCACCATACGTGCCAGTGCCCGCGTCTGATAGACCGCAGCGGGTAACTCAATCATCACACCCACAGGCGGATACTTGATTTCGAGGCCTTCCTGAATAAGTTCACGGTGCGCTTTCTTGATGAGCTGCAATGCGGAACTCACTTCCTGCACATTGCTGATCATTGGCAGCATGATCTGCAGGTTTTCCAAACCGATACTGGCCCGCAGCATGGCTCTTACTTGTGCAGTGAAAATCTCCGGGTGATCCAGGGTGACACGAATACCCCGCCAGCCAAGAAACGGATTGGCTTCTTCGATCGGGAAATACGGTAAGGACTTGTCACCACCGACATCCAGCGTACGCATAGTCACAACTTTTGGCGCAAAGGCTTGCAGCTGTTCTCGGTAAATTTCGGTCTGTTCCTGCTCGGATGGGAAGCGCTCGTTAATCAAGAACGGCACTTCGGTTCGGAACAGGCCGATTCCCTCAGCACCTTGATCCAGCGAATGCATAACATCAGACATCAATCCCGTGTTCACCCACAGGTGGACACGGTGCTTATCGGCGGTTTCGCATGGCAGGTCTTTGAGACCCTCGAGCCCGGCGATGAGCTGGTCCTGTTCCTTGAGCGTGTTGAGAATACGTTTTTTTACTGACTCGGACGGGTTGCTAATCACCTCGCCTTTGTAGCCATCGATCACGACTTCCTTGCCATCGAGCTGACTGTAAGGCAAGTCGACCGCACCCATGACGGTGGGAATACCCATGGTGCGTGCCAAGATGGCAACGTGTGAGTTACCTGACCCCTTTACCGAGGCAAGCCCTTTGAGTTTTTCCTTTGGCACTTCAGCCAACATGGCGGCGGTGAGTTCTTCACTGACTAAAATGGTGTCGTCGGGATACTCGGTTAGGACTCGGTCCTTGTCTTGCAGGTAGAAGAGGACTCGACTACATAACTCCTTGATATCCACAGCCCGTTCGCTGAGATAGGAATCGTTCATCTGCTCAAAGTTGCGGACGTGTTCACGAGCAACATCGGCCAGCGCGCCCTGAGCCCACTGCCCTTGGCTAATACGGTCGACGACTTCCTTGCCGAGCGCATTGTCATCCAGCATGTGCAAATAGGCATCGAAAAGCTGGCGCTCTTCTTCGGCGACACGCCCCGCTATACGATCATGCAAGACGCGCATATCTTCGCGTACAGATTCCAGACAACTGTTAAAAAATTCGATTTCTGCGTCGATATCCCGAGCAGGCCGGTCCGGTATCTGATTGAGATCTGCGTGTGGAAATACAACGACCACCGTACCAATGGCCACACCGGAAGAACCGGAAACGCCGGGGAACACAGTATCTGACGTTTTGTGGCCAGAGGGCGATATACCGTGAATGGCACCCGTGGCTTCGGCATGCGCAATGACGCCGGCCAACTGCGCTGACAAGGTAACGAGAAATGCCTCTTCGCCTTCATCGAAGCGCCGCTTCTCTTTGTGCTGAACAATCAAAACACCAAGTACGGAGCGATGGTGAATGATTGGCACACCGAGGAA
This sequence comes from uncultured Gammaproteobacteria bacterium, assembly GCA_913060975.1. Lineage (GTDB taxonomy): Bacteria > Pseudomonadota > Gammaproteobacteria > Pseudomonadales > Pseudohongiellaceae > UBA9145. The sequence continues at coordinate 122,226 of CAJXVC010000005.1, read as the reverse complement.
GGCATGAAATTCTTCCTCCCCGGTTTCTTGCAGATAGTGAAAGCTGGGGTGCAGTGAGGCATCTTGCAAGTTGATAGGTTCGGCATGCTTAGCCACCAGACCAACGAGCCCTTCGCCAACAGACAGGCTCACCTGACCAACTGCTTCTTTGCGCAGACCTTCCGACGCCATGAGAACATGGCTGTTAATATCCTTGTCGAGCAGAAAAACAGAGCACACTTGCGTGCCCAATACTTCGCGAACCCGATGCACAATAATGTTCAGCGCTGCCTGCAGTTCTCTGGCAGCGTTAACTTCCTGAACGATTGCCCGAAGTTCTTCAAGCATACTTAATGATTCCCTTTAATCCTTTATGGCGCTCGTTAATTGCCATTGAATACCGTTGAGATTCGCCCGACCACACAAATTGCGCTCGGCTGACTCGCCGAGTTCTATTGCGGGACGAAACGGGACGATGAATGACCGGCGCAAGGCGCCAGGTAAGCTTTATTGTTGTTTTAAGTACTTGTTTAGCGGATGTATCAATTCCTTCAATGCTCGACGATAAACGCTGCGCTTGAACTCAATGACTTGATTGAGTGGGTACCAGTAACTAACCCATTGCCAATCGTCAAACTCGGGTTCGCCGGACTTTTCCAAAGCAATCTTGTTCTCATCGCTTTTCAAGCCCAACAGGAACCATTTCTGTTTCTGGCCAATACAAAGCGGATCACGATGGTAGCGGATGAAGTTCTTGGGCAAACGATAGCGCAGCCAATCATTGGTCTGATGCAATATTTGCACATCATCCGCTGCGAGACCGACTTCTTCGTCGAGTTCGCGATAGAGCGCCTCTTCCAGCGATTCACTCTCGTTTATCCCGCCCTGGGGAAATTGCCAGGCCTGCTGACCGATTCTCTTCGCCCACAGCAATTCGCCCTGCGGGTTGCAGATAACGATACCAACATTGGCGCGATAACCTTCTGAATCAATCATAGATGTCCTTCCTTAGACAAATATAGCGCATATTGGTTTCCCAGTCGCCGCCGAAGTTGAATCACCTTATTCTGGCTCCAACCCGTATATTATTAATAATAACAATACGTTAAGGTTAATATGAGGTTGCACCGGCATATAAAGAAGGCTGCTGGACTGCGCCATGGCCAGCCATGCAGTTATAATCAGGCTTTTTCCGGAGTTCCCCGATGCCCCTCGATACACCCCGCCGCCTCGCTTTGTTCGATCTCGACAATACTCTACTCAACGGGGACAGTGACCATGCTTTCGGCGAGTACCTGATCGACAATGGTCTGGTAGATGCGGATGCGCATCGCGCAGCCAACGATCGCTTCTATCAGGAGTATGTGCAGAACAAGCTGGATATCCACGCCTATGTGAAATTCACACTAGGCCCTGTACTCAGCCTGCCCAGCGCCGATCTGGAGACGCTGGTCAGCGACTATGCCGAAGGCGTCATCAAGCAGATGGTAACCGATGAGGCTCTGACTTTGGTTCGCGAGCACAAAGAGGCCGGCGACTATTGCACAATCATAACGGCCACCAACTCCCTGCTTACGACACCACTGGCGAAAGCGTTTGGCGTCGATACACTGTTGGCAACCGATCTGGAACAAGCAAACGGTCAGTTAACCGGCAATATTGCTGGCATTCCCTGCTTCCAGCAAGGCAAAGTAGAGAAACTGCAGCAGTGGTTACAGGAGGTGGGCGAGCAACAAGGAATCGGTCAACAACACAGCATTTTTTACTCGGATTCTTCCAACGACTTGCCGCTACTGGAATGGAGTAGCGAACCTGTTGTCGTTAATCCTGACGAGAAACTGGCCCGCATCGCGGAGCAAAAACAATGGCGCAGACTGGATCTGCATAAACCCTGAGGCGTTGTCTTTCTGCCATGGCCAAGCGCCTTAACAACCTGTGCAAGCGACGCACCCTCTACAGACAGGCAGTCTCCGTGCTCACTTTGTTGCTGTTGTTGGGCTGTGATAGCCAGTCTGATCCAGCACCAGGCAGTGACAATCTCACTGTACCTCCAAGTGTCAACGCAGCCAATCTGGACCCGGTATTGACCCCTGCTGTCAGCGAACTGACGACTTACTATCTCGAGCAGGTGCAAACTGATTTTCAGACCGCGTCGCAGCGTATTGGCGTGCTGGCTACGCGTATCGTTGAATTGCTGGCAACTCCATCCCAGACAACTCTGTCGGCAGCGCGTTCGGCCTGGCTGCAAGCCCACGTCAGCTATGAAGCAACCGCTCTGCATCGGCGCTTTGTAGAGTCGATAGCAACCGACGAAATCGAACTGCGGATGTTTGAACTGGAATATCAGATCAACCAGTGGCCCATCTTGCCCGGCTATCTGGATGCCGTATCAGGGTTTGGCGAGAGCGGACTGGTGTTTGATACCACTGTCCAGATCAATGCCGCCGCATTGCGACAGCTACATGGTCAATTTGAGCTCAATGAGGCCGCAACCGGCTTTCATGTGCTGGAATTTTTATTGTGGGGAGAAAATCAGCCACTCAGCGGATTGCGCCCAGTCAGCGATTTTCGTGACAATACACAGCTAACACAAACTCAAGAGATTGCCGGCTATTCACTAGAGATGCTGCCAAACAATCGGCGCCGGCAACTACTCACGACCGTGGCTGAATTGCTGGTCGATGATTTTGAGGAGACTTACGACACGGTAACACTGGCAGTCACTGCCTTCAGGCAGGATTTACCTTATTACAGTGGTGCCCAGCTGGTGCACTTATTAGCGTCGAGTATGTGGGCGTTACTAAGCGATGAAATTCTGATCCGATCTCTGTACCCGCTTTTAAATGGCAACTACACTCAGGCCATGCAATCGCCGTTTAGTGGTTCGACGCAAAATGCAATCGTCGCCCAATTGGTGAGTGTCGAACAGTTATTATTGGTCCTGCAGACCGCATCCGGCGTTTCACTCGACACAGCACTGATACAACTAACCCCGGATTTTGGTGAATTCTTCTATCAGAATTTTGATGCCAGCAAGGAATGTCTGGTACTGCTCTACAGTCAAGTCACACCGCCAGCCACATCACAAGAGCGCATCGCCAACGAATTCGAAATCGTGGAGTGCATTAATCTGCTCAACAATATGATTGATCACCTGCAACAGGCGCGACAAGCTCTGACTAACTAGTTGGCATGCACTTCGACAATCAAATCATCAGCAAGCTTTTCCAATTCGGACTGCAACGTGTCTAACGTAATGGTAGCCGGAACACGCAGTGTCGCCTTGGCCTTGAACAAGATATCCGCGCTCATCGGCGCCGGAGTGCATTCGGTATTGAGCTGTTCAACATTGACCGCAAGCTCCGCCAGACAATGAGAAATCTCTTTGATGATACCCGGCCGATCATTGCCGACCAGCGACAGAGTCACGGTCAACGGCGCATCACCCAGCTCATCGCCAGAAACACGCTCGATCAATAGTTTCAAGTCACCTTCTTTGGCTTTCAAGGCAGCAATAAGATCATCGGCAAGCTCGTCGTTGACACTCACTCGCAGAATGCCGGCAAATTTGCCCGCCAACTGTGACATGCTGCTTTCCAGCCAGTTACCATCGTGGGCGGCAACAATTTGCGAAAGCGATTCCACGAGCCCAGGCTTGTCGTCGGCGATCACTGTAAGCACCAGATAGGTTGTCATAATTTACCTCATTTTCTGTTCCGCTATTGTCTGGCAATTGTATCTGGCATTTTTGTCCCCAGCTCAGTTGCACAGAGCCTTCATGCGATTCCCGCTGCCAGTCGCTGCAAAAGACATTATGAAAGACTTTGCAAAGTATGCCTGCTAGGCCTAAAAAAGTCCGATCTGTTGATTCAGTATCGCATCGAATGATGAAGACTTGAATCCGAGTACTGAATCGGCGATCGGTGCGAGTTGTCGGTCCAAATAGAATTCGAAGTCGATTGGTGACTGGCGATACTGTTTGGGTTCAGGGCCGCCAGTGGTCATGACGTATTCTATCCAACCTCCGGAATCATACAAACTGGGCAGGTCGCGCTCTGCTCTTATGGCTTCAGCTTTGCGGGCGGCCTGCACATGAGGCGGTACGTTTTTCACATAGTCGCTCAGTTGCCGGCGCAACCGCTTTCGGAGAACAAGTTTTGACTCAAAGTCGCCAGCCAGCAAGCCCGCGACGACTGATTTGACATAGTCTTCGAACGGTTCGTCTTTAAATATGCGGCGAAATAACTCCTGCTGAAACTCGCGGGCCAGCGGCGACCAATCACTGCGTACTGATTCAAGGCCTTTGAATACCAACCTGTCGCCGGCAACCAGACCAGCGTAGCGCTTTTTGCTGCCTGCCTCTGAACCACGTATACGCGGCATCAGAAAACGTTGAAAGTGTGTTTCAAATTCGATTTCCAGATTGCTCGTGATGTCGTACTCGTGGCGCAGTTTATCACGCCACCAGGTATTCAGGCTCGAAGCTAGTCCATTTCCTATCTCAGCTACCGTTTGTTCGAGCGAGGGGCCAAGTAGCACAAATACCGAATCGGTGTCACCATAGATAACGTCGAAGCCTTGCTCTTCAATGTAGTCTTTGCTTTGGATAATAATGTCATGGCCGCGGCGGGTTATCGAGCTGACCAGCCGCGTGTCAAAGAAACGGCAAGCGCTGGTGCCGAGTACGCCATAGAAAGAGTTCATTATGATTTTGATGGCTTGTGACAGCTCAGCATTGTTATTCTGTTTGGCCTTGTCACGGGCCGCCCACAAACGCTCGATGAGTTGCGGCAGAATGTTGTGTTGACGAGAAAAGCGGCCACCATCAAAACCTTCAATGCTATCCGCCTCTTCCAACCCCTTGATCAAGCCAAGCGGATCAACCCCAAACGTGCGGATGATGCTGGGATACAAGCTTTTGAAATCGAGCACGATGACATTGTCGTGTATACCCGGTACCGATTCCATGACATAACCGCCAGGACTAATTCCGCTGTTACCAAGCTGCTCCAATGCGGGTGCAACATAGCCTTGCCGATGCAATCGTGGTAAATACAAAAAATCGAATGCAGCGACAGAACCCCCGTAGCGATCAGGCTCAAGGCCTGTAAGTAAACTGCGCTCAATAGCAAAATCCAACAGGTTTTCCTGGTGAAAGATGTCCCAGACCAACCGGCAATCTTCCACGTTGTAGCGCGCCAATGCCAATTTATCGTGCTGAAAAAGATCTGTGATCTCCGCACCGCGCTGATCCACGTCGTCGATAAGCTTGCCGCGCTGTAACAGCTGCTGAGCGACATGGTCCAGAGAGAAATTTTCAAAGCTGTAGGTCGCGGTGCGCATTAATTCAATGCCATCCAGCACGACGCGGCCCGGCACCAGCGCGTAGCGACGATTAGCGTTATCTCGCGCTTGCCGCCAATTGATGGTTTGATCGTTTCTACCCAACGTCAAAGGTACGGACAGTCGATCGGCGAATTCCTGCAGACATACCAGATCAAAATTGACCACATTCCACCCGATCAGCACATCAGGATCCAGTTCCTTACAGAGTTCGACAAAGGCCTGCAATAATGTTTTCTCATCCGGGTAGTAGCGTAGTTCCGGGTCAGATGCTTCGGCTGGGTGAGAGTGGTGTTCTCCTGTGTCACCAATCATCAACACCAATGCTTGCGTATCGGAGTAGACGCCAATGGAATAGAGAGAGGTGGCCTGATAGTTCGTTTCGATATCGATGGACAAAGCGCGCAATGCAGGTCGGTAGTCGCTGCTATCTATCTTCTCTGGAGTAAGGTCGAAGAAACCGCCGTTTTCAGAAAGCGAGCCTGTCACTCGCAAACTGCCGGTTATGAATCGTTCCATCAGGTAGCGATCGGTGGGTTTGATATCCGCTTCCAGCAGAAAAATATCTTTTGCCGCCAGCTTGTCTCGCGCTTCAAATACCGCGCGTTGGCTCTTGCAGTAACAGGCCAGTACGGATTGCCCGGAGAAATCTTTTAGGGGGGAAGATTTACTACGCCACAGATTGCCGCGGCGTAATAAACGGTCGAGGTGAGGACTGTCCTGATCGGCGACGAAGCAAACAGCTTCCTGGTCCGGCACTCGCCAGCGCAATGGGCCGTACGCCGAGGCCAGCCAGAACGTGAGTTCCAGGCCAGCATCGGTTTCGTGCCATTGTCTTGTCAGAATGAACGCGTCGAATGTCGCGTTTTGTTTATTCTCGGTACTCATAGTGCGGAGCTTGCAGTTTCCGCACTGTTAGTTTCAGCCAATGCGAACAGTCCGCGGGAATTGGCCGAACTCTTCCCAGTAGCTGACTCGCTCGGGCAGATCTTCAGCGCGCGCCTGGACATTGCCATCCACGTCAGTCACTCGAGACACAATCGTGTGCTCGCCATCTGATGGATTCGGCCATTCCATGCTAAACAGCTTCCATGAGTATCTGCTGTTATCAGGGTGCATTTGGGCCTGCTGCCATGGGCCGTCATCAATCTTGATTTCAACAGAACGCAGTGGCGTGCCATCGCTCAGGGCAAAGCCCATGATCTCGTAGTTGCCACCAAGCTCAGTGACTCGCACGATAGAAGACTTCAGGTTCATGGTAGTGACGGAATTTTCAACCCAGCGCTCGACACCACCGACATTACTGCGTTTAAGCGTTACGTAGTCACGCCCCATGAAACGGCCCATGTAACGCGTGTCTTGTACATGAATCTGCGTCAGCCATTTCACATTGGCGACGCCATACCAACCCGGTACGATCAAGCGCACTGGTTTGCCGTGATAATGAGGCAAGGGTTCGCCGTTCATGCTGTAGGCCAGCATGTTTTCATCACGCATGGCATCGTCAATCGATAAACTGCGGGCGAAAGCTTTTTCCACTTCTCTACCGCGAATCTCTTCCGTGGCTGTGTCCTCACCAAAAAAAACAATTTCCTTGGCGCCGTCCTGGATACCAGCTTCTTCCAACAAGCTGCGCAAAGCAGTGCCACGCCAGGAGGCATTGCCAATCAAACCATGAAAGAGTCGATTACCGTTGCCGCCACATTCAAAGCCGATCACTTCCTCGACTGCCTGACGGTCCATCAGATCTTGCAGAGAAAATTCCAACTCATTATCAACCATACCGGTAATGCGCAGGCGCCAGGAATCATTGTCGATCTCTGGTTGGCCATAGTGCTGCACGAGATAAAAATCATCGTTGTCAGTCAGAAAGCTGTCAATCTGACGGGTGTCCTGATAATGGGTCGAATTGGGTCTGACGGCCCGCACCTGAAATGTCTCCGGTACATCAGTGAACGGCACAAGTCGCTCGCCTTGTGCCAGTGCTGGCAATACAAATCCTGGTAGTGTAGCTGCACCTGCTGCCAGCACGCCTCCTCCCAGAGCCCCTTTTAATACCTTGCGTCGACCATTGTCTTCAGGATTCATGATGTTCTCTCTCGTGTTGTGCCGCCTCGATGAGACAGTCTCATTATTCGTAAAATGTTTACCAAATCTGCATATTGACTGCTAGTGCTTGTAACGATACCACAGTCAAATAGGCAGCACCCAAGATCAATTTCCGCGCGTCAGCCTGTTCAACTTCGGCCCCCGACCCTCTATAGTGGCGAACAATCCCAATCACTCACTAGCCGCGCATTGATCAGGAAAGCACGCGATGTCCAACGGAACGGATACCCCGCAATTTGCCGCCAATAATGCATATCGCATCATTTTCGACCCCACCGTCATCACTTTGGGGCCAATCGACAATTGTCTCGAAAGGGTCTGGGCGCGTCTCACAGATTTTCAGTCCTGGCCGCGGTGGCTTGGGCAATACAAGGAAGTGAACCGGCTCGATACAGGGGAATTGGGCCGTGGCAGTCAGTTGCGCGTTTTCAACGGCAAGGCGACGACATGGACTATTACCCATTTTGACGCGGACCGGCGTATCGATTTTCAGGTTCACACGCGCAGTAAACGCCTCGGTTACAGTTATCGACTGGAACCCGGGGTCGATTCCGCGCATTGCAAACTGAGCTTCGCCATGGAATTCAAGTTTCTCGGCCTGCATGCACTATTGTCGCCAATCTACAGCTATGTCGAGCAAAAACGTGGCTATCGCCGGCATCAACAGCTATTCGCAGATTTCATAGCCGACGCCGAATAACCGGTTTTTATGCTATATCTTGTGCCCAACTGTATGTTGCACCGCAATTGATTGTATCTCGAACATTCTTGCTCAGATCCAGGCTTCTTAGCTCAACTTGCTGATTTTTAACATATTCCGGTGTAATGTGGGGGACTTCACACTGTGCGAAACCACCTCTGCTATCTTCATGCAGTTTGGTATGCCAGTAACCACGACAGGTTTGTGCACTCGTGCCAGCCAGATTGAACAAGTAGATGCCTAATGACAGCTGAAGCGCCCGAATTTTTGCTGGATCGGATTGAACCCCAGCGCGCTATTCATATTTCCTTCGAGTCAATGTCTCGTGGTATCGATAATTATCGCTATGACGTTCGCCTGAGCAGCCGCTTCACTGCTGATGTTCGCAAGATTGTCCGCACGCTCGTTTCCGTGTATGCCAAACCAACCCCGGGCTCCTGGGACGGCGCCGAAGTATTCGATAAATTCCGCGACAAATATCGCGACTTGATGACGGTTCTGATTCACCGTTTGAAAACTGATCTGGATGCCGACCATATTGCTCTGCTGCAATTCGCGCCCATCAAATACCTGGTCCACTCGATCCGCGCGCAACTGGATGAAGAAGTCCGCGCTATCAGTTCACGCCTGGCAGAATTGCGTAGTCAGGGTTCTACTGAAGCGCTGGCTACCCAGGCTCGCCTGTTTTGGCTAAAGAAAAACTACGAACGCATACTTTACCAGATCAGCAAACTGCTTTTCCGTGAACTGCAAAAAGCAGAAGAGCGTCAACTGGCACCCGTACGCCGCCAATATCTGGGTACTGACTACCAGTTTATTACCAACGCTATTACTACGCCGCTGCATTTGACCTCCGAGCTTAGTTCGTTGCCACTATTGATCAACGAGTTCTGCATGTGGAGTTCGGTCTCTGAAGATGCCGACTTCATTGCCATGAATAACAAGCTGGAAACACTTGTATGCGAGTACTTCCCTGACCTGCCTTTTATTCCTTTGCATTCAGACGGTGGCAGAGAGTCGACGGCATCCGAAATCCACGATGATCTTGGTGGACTGTTTCGAACACAACCGTTCCTTGGTGTCGCAGGTGATACCAAAGCCACGATATCCGAATCTTTCTGTTGGCTGGATATCCCGGAAAACATCCACAGTATTTTTAGCCCAAAGAAGAATCAGCAATACATCGAAGATCAAAAACACGCGAACGGCATGAAAGCAGGCTGGAAGGCCGGTAAAGACGTCAAGCATCTCGACAAATTCCTGAAAGCGTTCGCCAAACAGCTGCGCACCGAAAAGATGCTCGAGCAACTCATCACGAGTCAGTTTGTACGCCGTTCCGTCAGCTCCAGTATTCTCGAACGCGTTGACCTGAAAACTGTTTGTCAGTATCTGTGCGGCCAAATAGCGATCAACAAGGTAGAGGACAGTGCCGCGACAGGCAACAAGCTCAACAAAGAACAACTCAAATCACTAGAGGCCTTGCAGTCGGATATCACCGAGCATCTCGAAGCTATAGATGACAGCGATCTGATCAAACTACTGACGGAAATCAGCCGTTACCGTCAGCAACTGAAATATTTTCGCTTTGCTCATCGCGCCTTCAATCGCCTCAATCTGCTCACCAGCAAAGACGACATCAAACTTTCCGAATCGGCGGGTACGCTCTATAAGCTACCTACCAGCAAAGAAATTGAAGACGACAGTGACCGTATTTGCCACCATACCATCATGAAGGCCGATGTCCGTGGCTCTACAACGGTGACTGATGATCTACAAGCCAAGGGATTGAATCCGGCTTCTTATTTCAGTACTCGTTTCTTTAATCCTATTAACAAAATTCTGGAAACTTACGGCGCTAATAAAGTCTTCATCGAAGGCGATGCCATCATTCTCAGTTTTCTTGAGCATGAAACCTCACCGCAACAGTGGTTCTCTGCCTCCCGCGCCTGTGGCTATGCCCGCGATATGATCAAAATCGTGGCCTCCAATAATCGCTATTCGACACAGATGGGCTTGCCGTTGCTGGAACTTGGTGTCGGCATTTGTTATTCGAATGAGGGTCCTCGCTTTCTGTATGACGGCGACCGTCCCATCATGATTTCTGGCGCGATTGGCCTTGCCGACCGAATGTCCGGCTGTTCCTGGAATTTACGCTCGGTCATGGAAAAGGGATTGTTCAACGTCAATGTGTTGCGCTATGCAGATGGTGAAAAAGGCAAGGGCGAAAAGGGTCAGGAGTACCTGCGTTACAACGTGAATGGTATCAATGTTGACCATGCAGCTTACGCCAAGCTTCAACAAGAGATGTCCCTGCGCTCACTGAAAATGAAACTCAATGGTGTCGAGTATCTTTTTCACTATGGCCAATATCCGGACACCAAAGGTCGCAAGAAAGATCTCGTTATCAGGGAAGGCAAAATAGGGCTATGGCAAGGCTCACAGGTTATTGAAGACCCAGATGCACAAGAGAGTTATTATGAGATCGTAGTTAATCGCAAAGTGCTGTCACTGATACTTGAGAAAGTCGGCCAAACAGCTAAAACTGCTGCCACTCAGACTTAGCCTGGCTAGTCGATTCTCTCTCGAAACTCGCGATACACGGTTTTCTGATTAGAGAGGTTCCTAATTGATTTCCCGTTCAGCTCAACGTGGACAAGAAGGCCGGCATCAATAACCAGGCCTTCGCGGCTGTGAGTATCCCCTAGTCATCATTTGATTGTTGAGAATATGCTGACGGATTCTAAAATTCTGCAAGCGCAACCAATCAAGGGCGCGGAATCGCGGACAGACTACGAAATCAAGTTTGAAGTTAGAAGTGCCTCGAGACACTTTATTTGCAAAAGAGAAATACACGGTGATAATAGGTTTTAAATCCATTCCCGCGTATTTCTGCGAAACAATAGGCACTTAGGCGGGATTTCGATAATGAAATTTGCAGTTCCCAAACACTAAATCCTGAAATTGACGGCATGTCCCGGCAATTTCAAGAATAAATTACCAATCTCGTGAGCCTGTGTTAACGTAATTTCTGTCTCGACGTGCCGTGTGCAGAACCTGACGTGGAAAAGTTAAATTAATTTTTTAAGAGGAAATAGACTGGTCGCGAACTCAAACCGACTGGTATAAACAAGTCATGAGCCATCCACAATTTACAAAGTTTTCACCAATTACAGTGACCGTAAAAAAGAACATTCGGCAACTACGTCTTAATGCCGGCTACTCTATGAATGAGGGAGCCCGTCTACTGGGTATTTCCCGCAAGCAACTGGAAGATGTTGAGACCATCCGTAACTACGGGTGCCACCTCGATCTGGAGTTACTGGCAAAAATGAAGGTTATCTACAAAACTTCGTTGGATGAGTTGATTGGCGATCTGCCTGAAGATTACTACTCTGAGTATTTTGTCAGACCACGTAAGCGCATGGGTTCCGGTTCGGAGTAATACGACGGAAATGCGCTCAGAAGCCCACCAGTTGGTGTAATTAGCCGAAAAACACCGCTTGGTGTATAATGGTGGGCTTTTGACTTAGCGGAAAGAGTAGATATGGCGAACAAATCCAAAAAAGAAGCGGCCGTCAGCAGCCGCGATGATCTGGAAGAACATATTGAAGCCTTCCTGAAAAAAGGCGGCAAAGTTCAGCAGATCCCTTCCGGGGTTAGTGGCCAGACCTCAACCAGTGGTCCACGCCAAATCGTCTTGAGCCACAAGACCAGCTCCTGAGAATCAGCCAGATCGAACTGAGAAGTCTCCTGCGGGGCTTCTCTGTTCTTGCTTAGGGACTTTCAATTTAGGGTCTATCAATTTAGGTCCTTTCAATGTAAGTCCTTTCAATGTAAGTCCTTTCAATTTAGAGTCTTGCAATTTAAGGCCTATCAATATTAGGACCTATCAATCAAACCCGATCAAACTCTCAAAAGAACCCTCGATAGTATCCTCGGTTATAAGCTTCCAATTCCTCTCGATTGCTCCTTCTGTCAAGCACTCAGTTGACACACCTCGCTAACTCTTGATTGAACCACCAATAGAGCCGCCAACAGAACCCCGTCAATTCGTCGTTTGCTGCCCCGCTTGAAGCACTCTATATGCCCTTGTTAACACCTGCTAAGGGCCCATAATGTGCCTCGCAAAAATCAAAAAAGGTGACCACGGCCTCGTCAGAGCGTCCCCGTTCCTGTTTTAAAGCTGGCGGACCTCATAGCCCAAATCCAGAAGTAAACTCACCAGCCCGTCAGCACCCACCAAGTGGGCGGCTCCTACCAGGACGAACTCAGTATCGGCATCGTCAAACATGGTTTCCACCACAGGTAGCCAGTTCTGATTGCGTCCGTTAAGTAAGGACTCGTATATGTCCGGCGCCTGTTCGCGCATATCATCGACAAACAAGGCGGCTAATTGCTCGGCATCGCCGCTTCGCCACGCATTGATTATTTGCTCCATCACCGTGCCGGTTTCCTCGAGATCTTCAAGTGACACTAAAATGAATTCACTTTCATTGCCTTCACCCATAGCCGCCAGAAACCCGATCTGCTCCTGAATCGTCTCGAGCGCATTGACAGCTTTGCCGTCATTGATAGCGCGCGTGTTGAAGTGCGCATCCACACCCTGGGGCGTAAAGCCCATGCTTTGAAACTCCAATACCTGCAGTGTGCTGATCACCATGCCTGGTTTGAATTTCTGCATGAGACCGATTGGCATACCCACTTCACTGGCGTAGTCCTGCAAGGCGGAATATGCCTCATCATTGAGTACACTCTGCAGCGTACGGTCATCGGTATAAGTCAGTTGCTGGAGCATTTGCGTCTGCGTGGTGAGATCGCCCATCGCGGACAGATCTGTTTCGAAGTACAACTCGTCGGAGTTGTTGTATGCCTCATCAAACGCCTCGGGTAAGGGGTAGTCCGCTGGCCGGAGCAAATGCACAGTACCACCCAGATAGACGGTATTACTGCCATTGCTGACTTCCCACACAGAAGTATCTGCTACAACTGATGTCGACGAGAGACAGCAAACGATCGCGGCCAAAACAGTCTTTTCACTGACCAGCCCAGATAAAAAATCGGCGAGCTTTTGCATCATTTATATCCCTGTATTACAGCCATTGGCAATAAAGGTAGCATGGCCTTGGCGGGCTGCCTAGCAAGCCCGTCTGCACGCTCTGGCCAGCTTTTCTAACTTGAATCCGCAGGCGAAACTTGTCTGCATAGACAACCCGAAGCCTTTATACTCAATGTCGTCAGCGAAATAGATTAATTTCCAATACCTGAATGAAGTAACGAATAATGTCCAAACTGATTTTCCGAATGCGCGGCGTACCTGACGACGAAGCGGAAGAAGTCCGTGAACTGTTGGTGAACAACCAAATAGATTTTTATGAGACCTCGGCAGGTAACTGGGGCATCTCGCTGCCCGCTATATGGATAACAGACGACCGGCAGTATGACCAAGCACGGCAATTACTCCAGGAATATCAGGTGCAGCGTTCGCTAAGAATGCGGGAAGAGTATGAGCAGCAGCGACAACGGGGTGAAGCCCGCTCTCTCTGGCATAGCTTCCGGGAAGACCCAATGAAGTTTATTGGCTATATGGGACTAGTCGCGGCGGTATTAATTTTGTCTTTGCAGTACTTCCTTTCTTTCTAGGTGCCTTTTTGTATAGCCCGGCTGTTTTGTTTAGCCCAGTTGCGCGACCAGTAGTGTTCGCATTGGTCGGTGAAACGCTACGCGCCGCAACAACAGGGTTTTCCTTGTTTATTGTATCCCGGTCATCTTGAGTTGCATCAGCACTCTCGCCGCCGCTAATTACAGGAGGAATCCAATAGCTATCAAAGCTCTGACAGAATTTCAGGGCTACCTGGCGCTCTTCGATACGCACGACCTGAACGGGTAAATCGGGCATGCCTTCATCCCATTCATCACCATGCAGACGCATGTCCAGCTCCATCATGACGAACAGGTTCAAAGATTCGTCCAGCTTGACTGACAAACCGCTAAAAGAAATCTCTTCCACTTCGGCTGTAATCGTGCCCAACAGAGGATGCTTCATGCTCGCCCAGCAGTTAATGCTGAGTCGCCGATGCTTTCTCCGTTCTATCATTGAGCCATACCCTTCGAGTCGTAATTTTCCAAGACTTTATAGTGCCATGTCACACATACAACAATCCAGACTAATCGCTTTATTGGCAACGCTTCTGCCAACTGTGAACCGGAAGATCTGTTGAATTGGATCAGCCACGGCACCTTTATCTAGTACAGTAGGGTACGAATAAAATGCTAAATTAATGTGACGTTCTGCTCATTTTTTGCACAATCGTCACCAGGCACTGATCACTTTACAGCCTTCGTGTAGTGAGCTATAAATGATCTTGACGATTGTTAGTGGTTCTAACAGGGGGAACCTCCTAGCATCCATTGCTACCCTGAGCACGCAAAGGAGGTGATCCCATCAATAGTCAATCTATTAAGGGAGCCTCCGGTAATTTGAGCTAAGCCCGACCAGTCTTGCGACTGTTCGCACCAATCAATCGCTGTTTCTGTGAGATTTTCTTGCAATGCGGCAAAAGAAAGGTGACTCGGTTGAGTTTCAAAGCCGGAGAGGAAGTGTCGCTCTGCGAATTTCCAGGCTCCCACAAGTAGAAGGTCCCGTTGTCTGAATTCTGTGATCTGCAGAATCCGGGCAGCGGGATTTTTTTATGTGCAAACCAAAGAACAGATACGAGGCCGTGAAACCTGAGCGCAGGATGAGCAGAGCGAGTATGGCGCTTAGCGGCTGCCCAGATAGGCGCGCAGGCGCGTGGGGAACTGGCGCTGCTGTAGCATCTGCTGCCACTGCCATTGCTCCTCTGTATCCGCCTCGCGCAAGAAATGAACTTTGCCCGACTCGAGCATGGCAATCGGTACACCACCACGGTACAGCACGCGATTGGCCAGCAGGCGAGCCAGTTTCCGGCCAGGTTGCACCAGATTAACCAGATTCAATGGATCGCAAGCACTCAGACAATAAAATGGGACGTTGGCCCGCTGTTCACTATCACGTTTGAATTTGCGCAGCGTATCGACGGTATCAGCGTAAGCGAATTGTTCACCGCCAACTCCGGCAATAAAACGGCCGCCGCGCACCGTGCCGCGCAATTCCATTTTCCGTAGTGTCGCCAGCAATATGCGCCAGGGTGGCGCCAGTGATTCACGCTCTATAAATGAGCGGCAGACCACACCCCAGCGCTGCAAGTAAATACTCGCCAACCGCTCAAGCTGTTCCTCATCAAGCACATCCCAGTGACGCGATGTCTTTTCAGGTTCGGTCTGTGGTGTAAACGTTTGCAGCAGACTCCACCGCCCGGCGTCTTCAACGCCGAACAAAGCTTTGCGGCCACGGCGGCGATGAGCGCTGGGCTTCTTGTGATTCGGCGTCAGCAAGGCACGCAGGCCAGTGAAACTATCACTGTTCACTTTACCCAGACTCACTAATTCTGCCAGGCCTTCTTCGAGTTGGGTTTTCAACAAGCCAGTACGCGATTGCACTTCATCAAAGAAGCTGGCCCCGTGCTGCTGTAGATCAGCAATAATGCGACTCGCCACATTGCCGCCTGTATCTGCCTCTGGTTCTGAGCCGACACGCTGGGCTCGGGCCAGTGCTTGCCAGATATCCAGGTTCTGACGAATCGCCAGAATCAGTGGCGTATTGCGTACCGGCCCGGCCTTCTGCTTGCGACTATCAATGCGCCGCGAAGCTGGTAGATGATAACGCCCCCAACTCACCCGGCCACTAATACACAATACGTCGAGCCAGTTGGGGTCGTAGTCCTGAATGCGTGCCGGATAGATGTCACCTTCCCAGCCAGCCGCCGGCGCCGCATAGCCGTCCAGCAAATTCACGCAGCTCTGCAAACGCGTCTGACCATCCAGCGCAGGGGTCGCCGCATTGTTCGCCGCAAGATCCAGCAGCTGGTGATGGGCAAACAGAAACTCTGAATACACTTCCAATGAGACTGGTTTGATGCTCTTGCGATGACTGTCGATGGTATAGCGGTGAATGCGTTGCAGCAGTCGCCGCTCACACCACTCGACTATTGAGGAATCCAGGCCGGGCGTGAACTGACCTTGAAAGGCAAAACCTTCCACTTCCAGCGCAATAAGAGCTGCGTTGATATCACGAGCGGGTAATGCCAGTTCCTTGCTCAAACGATCGGCTACTATTGGCCCCAGCGCTTCCAGCCTGCCCCGCACCAGTTCGCGAATCGCGTCTTCGCGTGTCCATTGCTGCTCGGTCAAACTGGCTGGCAAATTGTCAGGTAGGGCCAAGCCCGGGTAGATCACTCGGCAGCTTGGCAAGCGCTCGGTGGCGACCCAGAGTTGCTCCTTGCCATTGCTCAATTGTTGCAGCCGCCCTTGCGCAATCAACGCGTCTTTATAGCGCTCACAGAGACCCGCCTGCATTTCTATAGCAGTAAAGTAGCCCGCGCTGAGAACACCATCATGCAACTCTTCTTCGTTGTTTATAAATGGCCAGGCTTCTTCTCTTACGCGCTCGATTGCCGCGGCATCAAGCAAGGCAAAATCCTTGGCCTGACCTGGATCAGCCCAGCTGCGATTGCGAATAGCATTGGTGCGCCGCTCTTCAAACGGAGCATCATCGAGAAAGGCGTAGGGCCGCGCGTTGATAATCTCTTGCGCAAAGGGCGATGGCTCACGCAGGTCCTTGGCAATCAGTGTTAGCTTACCCGCTTCAATATTGCCGATAAGCTGCTCCAGCTCATCAATGTCCATGGCTTCAGTGAGACAGTCATGGATAGTTTGATTGACCAGCGGGTGATCAGGCACTTCGCGCTTCCCGGTGATATTTTCCTGACAGGCGATCTGATCGGGGAACACATGGGCAACCAGATCCTCGGCATCCATGCGCTGGAATTGTGGCGGCACACGCTTGCCATTGCGATTGCGCTGAATCGCCAAACAGCGTGTCGCGTTCCAGCGCCAGCGAACTTCAAACATCGGCGCATCCAGCATGGCCTGAATCAATACTTCACGGACCGTCGCCTTTTGCAAATAGCGGTACACTTCGTCCAGCACAAAGCTGTGTACTGAACCCAGAGAAATCACAATGCTGTCTTCGTTGGCTGCCGCTTGCAATTCAAAGTTAAAAGAGCGACAAAAACGTTTGCGCAGCGCCAGCCCCCAGGCTCGGTTTAGCCGGCTGCCATAGGGTGAGTGAATCACTACATGCATATCACCGACATCATCGAAAAAGCGCTCCATAACCAGTGTTTCACGAGTCGGCATAACACCGAGTGCCTGCATGCCGGTTTGCAGGTATTCCACTAACTGGGTTGCGGCTGACCTGGGCAAGCCAACCTGATCGGCCAGCCATTGCACGGCGCCATTGGCGGAGTCATTGATGAGCAAGTCGGCAATGGTCTGACGCAGATTGGAGACAGACTGCGAAAGCTCTTGTGTGCGACCAGGCCCCTCGCCAAACCAGAAAGGGATGGTTGGCTGCATGCCTTGGGCATCTCTGACGCGCACTTTCAGCCCGTCAACACGCAGCATCTGCCAGCTATGGGTGCCAAGGGTGAATACGTCGCCCGGCAAGGCCTCAAGGGCAAAGTCTTCGTTAAGCGTACCGACTACAGTGTCCTCTGGATCGAGCACGACCTGATAGTCGAACATGTCCGGTATCGCCCCGCCATTGGTCAGTGATGTCAGGTTGGCACCACGCCGGGCCCGGACTTTGTTATTAATCACGTCATGATGAATATGGGTGCCACGTCGCCCACGTCGTGTTGAGTAGCCTTCGGCTAACATGGCAATGGTTGCATCAAATTCATCGCGCGACAGATCGCGGTAGGAAAAGGCGTTCGCAAATAACTTGTACAACGCATCGAGTGTCCAGCCATCAGCCTCTGCAGCACCCGCTCCCGGTGATGAAATCTCGGCGACAATTTGCTGCGCCAGAATGTCATTGGGTTTTTCCGGCATAACGATACGATCAAGCTGGCCTGTTTTAACGCTGTGAATGAGTGCCGTCGCCTCAATCAGATCGTCACGCGTCAAGGGGAACAAGATGCCTTTCGGTGTACCGTGCACATTGTGACCACTACGGCCCACGCGCTGGAGAAATTTTGCAATGCTCTTGGGCGAGGAAAACTGTAGCACCAGATCCACAGAACCAATATCGATACCCAGTTCCATGGACGCAGTGGCGACCAACACTTTTAAATCGCCCTGCTTGAGTTTTTGCTCAGCTGCATGACGATGATCCTTACTCATGCTGCCATGGTGGGCACACACGGCGCTCTCGCCCAAGCGGTCTGCTAACGCCAATGCCAAACGTTCTGACAGCCGCCGGGTATTAACGAACACCAGTGTGGTTTCATGACTGTTAACCAGGGTGACCAGGCGCTCGTAGAGTTCGTCCCAGACTTCATTACTCATCAATGCAGACAACGGCGAGCCCGGCACTTCGATCTGGATGTCGAGCTTGCGCTGAAAGCCGGCATCAACGATTTCACAGTCAACCTGCTCGCCATGACTACGGGAATTACCCACCAGATAACGCGCCACCATGGCAATCGGCTTCTGGGTCGCGGACAGACCAATGCGTTGCAGCATTTGTCCGCTGCTGGTTTGCACCAGATGTTCGAGACGCTCCACCGACAAAGCCAGATGCGCGCCCCGCTTGTCACCCAACATGGCGTGAATTTCATCCACAATTAGCGTACTCACCGAGGCCAGCATGGCGCGGCCGCTGGCACTGGTCAGCAGCAAATACAGGGATTCAGGGGTGGTCACCAGAATATGCGGCGGATGACGAGCCATTTTGGCACGTTCATTAGCTGGCGTATCGCCGGTGCGTACCGCCATACGGATATCCACCGGGGCCTGGGCAGCCAAATGCATGTGCTCGGCAATACCATCCAGCGGCACTTCAAGGTTTTTGCGTACGTCGTTGGATAGCGCCTTGAGCGGCGACACATAAAGAATATGGACGCCGTCTTCAAGCTGGTTGTTAACACCTTTCTGCACCAACTGATCGATGGCGGCATAGAAGGCAGCCAGTGTCTTGCCACTGCCTGTTGGCGCCGAAATCAGCGTATGCCGACCAGCCTGAATCGCTGGCCACGCCTGGGCTTGCGCCGGGGTCGGTGCGCCGAAGCGGGCCGTGAACCAGTTACGACAAGCTGGATGAAATTGCGACAGGGCCATGAGGTAAATGCTGGAGTACTGTACAGGCGTACAGGTTATGGGAGCATCGCAGAACTTGCAAGCTCATTGCTACCTGCAGTGTACAAGGCCCAGTAACACTGGTTTTGATTGAATTGACAAGCTGCCGCGCCAGGGCTAACTTCATAGCATTGAAGAGGTAGATTCACCCATCATGAACGAATTGCATAATCCCCCTGTATTGACTCGCCTGCGCACCAACCTGCATCAGTTCTGGAAGGACAACCGTCATTTCACGCTGTTGTTGTTGTGTATTGTCTTTTTCAAAAGCGCCATCGCGGATCTAAGCTCGATATCCGGGGCCTCGATGCAGCCAACACTGCTCGATGGCGACAAGGTCTGGGTCAACAAGCTGGCCTATGACATCAAGATCCCGTTTACCGAGATATCGCTGGCCGAAATAGCCGATCCGGGCCGGGGTGACGTGGTCATTATTGACTCCAAACGCGCTGACAAGCGGCTAGTGAAACGTATTGTCGGCGTGCCCGGCGATACAATCTACATGCAAAATAACGCGCTGGTCATCAATGGCGAAGCGGCTGGCTACGAAGTGCTCGAGCGTGATGGTGACGCCATCATCATTCTTGAGGAACTACCCGAAGGTGCCCATCAGGCACAGGTATCCCAGGGCTTTGTGAATCGCTCAACGCGCTCTTACGGCCCTACCATCGTGCCCGACGATCAATACTTCGTGCTCGGTGACAACCGCGACAACAGTGCCGATAGCCGGGTTTACAGTTTCATCCCGCGCGAAGAACTCATAGGCCGCTCCAGTTCGGTCGTCTTCTCACTGGACAGCCACAACAACTACCTGCCCCGCGGCGATCGCTTTCTGGAAATTATTGAATAACGCCGATTGGTGTTTATATAAGCCCAGCTGCAATAAAATCTGCACTTCTCCGGTATAGTTAAAGGCGTCATATACTGTGATGCAACCTTCAACAGGAGATACCATGAAGACTAGACGACAATTGACCCCCGGTCTGTTGTCGCGCTGTTTGCTCGCGCTGATTCTGTTCACTCCCCTAAGCTTGTCCGCACAGGATTTTGTTTGGGCACCGGATTATCCGGTCGGTAGTGAATTCGCCGAAATATCGGCGCCGGATCAGGACGGCAATGTTCGCGACTTCAATGATCTGGTGGGTGAGAACGGGCTGCTGTTCATGTTCAGCCGCTCGTTTGACTGGTGACCATTCTGTGTTTCCCAGCTCGTGCAGCTGACAGAGATAGCAGACCAGTTTGAAGCAATGGGCTTCGGGATTGCCGCGATGACCTACGACTCGGTTGCCACGTTGAAAGACGCGGAACTGGACCGAGGCGTCACGTTCACCCTGCTCCATGATGAAGAAATTACCCATGTTAATCGTTTCGGTATTCTTAATGTCACCGACTACGAGCCAGGGCAACGAGCTTATGGCGTGCCTTATCCAGGCATTTTCCTGATCAGCCCTGATGGTGTGATCCAGCACAAGTTCGCCGAAGAGAGCTATCGGGACCGTCCGGACTTCGCCAACATACTGGAAGCAGCGGCCGAAATGGCCGAGTAGCAACCAAACTGCCGATGCGCTGATAAAGTGCCTGAGGCAACAAGCGATACTCAACAGGAGGCTTTTCAGCCTCCTGTTTTGTTTGCGCTCCTGCTAGAATGCGCCGGACTCTCTGCACCGGCA
This sequence comes from uncultured Gammaproteobacteria bacterium, assembly GCA_913060975.1. Lineage (GTDB taxonomy): Bacteria > Pseudomonadota > Gammaproteobacteria > Pseudomonadales > Pseudohongiellaceae > UBA9145. The sequence continues at coordinate 101,208 of CAJXVC010000005.1, read as the reverse complement.
CGTAAACATGTGTAGCGGCCCTGAGCGAGCGCTTGTTCGCAGCACGGGAGAAACTGCAACCTTTTGGAGGGTCAGAGCGTCAAAACAGTGCCGGCATCATCACCGGTCATGTTCCGGACTGCCAGATCGTAGTCCTATTACTAACAATAATTATTCGGCAGTTTATGAACGTATTTTCCCGGTTTTACCTCAGCCACCGTCGCTATCTGATTGCTGGCCTCTATTCCGCTTTAAGCTTATTTTCCGCGAGTGCCTTAGCGCAAACCACAGGTACTTACAGCGTCCCTCGGGTTGCCAATGCGCCAAGCATTGATGGTCAGGTAACTGACAGTGAATGGGCTATCGCCACACGCATTACCGTAGCCACTGAATTTGAACCCGGCGATTCAGTACCGGCACAAGTGAGTGCCGAAGCACTGATCATGGAAGACGGTGAGACACTGTTCGTGGCATTCATTGCCGAAGACCCGAACCCGGAATTGATTCGCGCTTTTTACCGAGACCGGGATTCACTGTGGGATGACGACTGGATGGGCATCGTGCTGGATACGTTCAACGACGAACGCCGGGCGTATCAATTCCTGGTCAATCCACTAGGTGTGCAGGCCGACTCGATTCAGGATGACATCAACAATACCGACGATGATTCCTGGAATGCTATCTGGGACAGTGAGGGGCGCATCACTGCCAGTGGCTGGGAAGTGGAGATGTCCATTCCCCTCAAGCAATTGCGCTTCTCTCCAGCCGCAGGCGAACAAGTCTGGGGAGTTGACGCCGTACGTCACTACCCGCGTGATCGCCGCAATCGCATAGCCATGGCACCACGAGATCGCGATGTATCTTGCTATCTGTGCCAGATAAGCAAGGCACAAGGCTTTGCCAATCTGGACTCCAATCGCAACCTGCAAATCGTGCCAACGCTAACCAGCTCCGTCATCGAAAGTCGTAACCCGGCCGGCAATGGAGAGTGGGAAGGCGATGGCTTTGATGCCGACGGTGGGCTGGACGTACGCTGGGGTATTACCCAGGACATGTACCTCAACGCCACCTTGAATCCCGACTTTTCGCAAGTCGAGGCGGACAGTGCTCAGCTTGATATCAACAACACTTTCAGTCTGTTCTTTCCCGAGCGTCGCGACTTTTTCCTCGACGGAGCAGACTACTTCGATACCAGTCAAAACCTGGTACACACGCGCAATATTGCCAATCCGGACTACGGTGCCAAGATCACCGGCAAGACTGGCAGCCATACCTTTGGCCTGCTTAGTTCCAACGATGAAAGCACCAGCTTTCTGATTCCCGGAGCACTGCGTTCCAGCGTTGCTTCACTCGGCGAAGTGAATTCCGATGTCAATATCGGTCGTTACCGATTCGACATTTTCAGTAACTCCAGCATTGGTGCACTGGTGACTGATCGCCAAGCCGAGGGTTATCAAAACACGGTCACCAGCATCGATGCTGTGTTGCGTCCAACTGATCAGGACACATTCACATTGCAGTCCATGCACTCGAGCAGCGACTACCCCACACAAATCCAGAATGCCTTCAATCAAGCTGCCTCAATGAGCGACAGCTTCCAGTTCCTCGAATATCGTCACAATGATCGCAACTGGGACATCTGGGTTGCCTACTCTGATGTAGGTACTGACTTTCGTGCTGACCTGGGTTTTGTCAATCGCGTCGACTATAAATACTTTGTCACACGCGTAGGACATACCTGGCGTTGGGGTGGTGACAATTTCCTGAATCGTTTTCGCGTCGCGTTGGACTACGACAAGACAGAAGACCAGTCAGGATTTGAGCTCGAAGAAGAATTCGAAGTCTTCCTCAATATCGATGGCCCGTTACAATCACGTATCGATGGCCTGTTTGGCGGCAGCAAGACTTACTGGAATGGTCAGTACTTCGATGAGCAGTTTAACCAGCTCAGCATAGATTTCTCACCGGTTTCCGGTCTGGAGTTGGGTATGCTGGTGCGCGTCGAAGACATCGTCGATTTTGCCAATACGCGACTAGGCCGATCAGTACGTTTTGGACCAGAGGTCAACTACCGCTTCGGTCGCCATCTCGAACTGGATCTGGAATACCAACACCAGCAATTCGATGTCGATGGCGGGCGCCTGTTCACTGCAGAACTGTTCGATGCCGGTGTGACCTATCAATTCAACAATCGCGCCTTCTTGCGCTATACGGCACAGTACACGGACAATGAGCGTAATCCGGCACTCTATGTGAACTCTGTGCAACGCGTGAACAAGGAGCTCTCCTCGCAGCTTCTCTACAGCTACAAAGTCAATGCCGTGACGCGCTTCTTTGTCGGCTATTCAGACGGCGGCTTCCAAAACGACAGCTTCAATGCCATTGAACACACAGATCGCGCGATTTTTGCCAAATTCAGCTACGCCTGGCTGCCCTGATCTCTCCACGCCAGACCCATCACCGGGTACCCTGCTACCCGGTGTACACTTCCCGATTAAATGGCTTTTTTCTCTAGCCGCTTGCAAACCTTTACTGATCTGCCTCGTCTGACTTAATACAGTACGGGGACAAGATTTCATGGGGACTGCCACCATTCACTCCATCAATAGCGCGAAGTCCGGTGATCAGTCTGATCGCAAAACCGACCGGGCCCTGATCAGACGGGCGGTTGGCGGCGATCGGCAGGCTTTCCAGCAGATCGTTGAAGACAACAAACGCCGCATGTTCAGTGTCGCCAACGGTGTTGTGGATAATCCGCACCTGGCAGAAGACGTTGTCCAAGACGCACTTATAAAGGCCTACCGGGCCTTGCCGGAGTTTCGTGGTGATGCCAGTTTGTCCACCTGGCTTTATCGCATTACTTATTTGACGGCAATCGACCATCAACGCCAGCAGTCACGCCATTTGAAGCTAGCTGACGCCGCTGAGCAAGCCACCGAGACACAAACCTGTCATTTCGCTGGCAATAGTAAGGCGACCGCAAGCGCGGCACTCGAAACCAACGAGTTGAGGCAGCAGATTACCACCGCACTGGAGCGTTTGAGTCCTTTCGAGCAAACCGTATTTACCCTGTGCCACTTGCAGAATTTCAAATTGAGAGAAATTGCGGTGGTGGTAGATCGCTCCGAAGGGACAGTCAAAAATATCTTGTTTCGCGCCATCAGAAAATTGCGCGACCAACTGGCGGATTCTGAATTCGCCCTACAGGAGATCGAACGATGCTGAGCTGTGAAGCTTGCGAGTTGTTGCTTGCCGATGCGCTCTACAACGAGCTGAATCATCGTGACGAGCAACGCCTGAACCAACACCTGGATGATTGTCCGACCTGTCAGGCTCTCTATCAAGAGTTGCAAGCCAGTCGCGCAGTGCTACAAGACGCTGGTCTGGACTCTGCTTACACCCAGCGCCGCGATGACAAACCGACGGGCTCTGACATGGAAGACCTCTGGGCAAAACTGCAACCTGAACTGGATGCCGTCGATGCCGCACGCTTGCGGCAACTACCGCAACGGCACTGGACACCTTATCTGACTGGTGCGCTGGCCATGGCTGCCAGTTTGTTGCTGTTCTTGTTTGTCTTTGATCTGAGCATCGAAACCGGCGAGCCAACACCGCCACAAATTGCTGAGGCACCCACCCAGATGCCAGCGATCAGTCCCGAGTTGATGAACTATCTGGCCAAGGCAGAAACCATGCTGCTGTTAGTCGCTAATGCCGAGTCTGACAACGTATCAGTTGTCCCAATCAGACAAACAGCCGCCAGGGAAATGGCCGTGGAAGCCGGCTATCTGACAACGACAACCAATCCAGCTATTAGCGCTGGCCAATCACGGCTGCTTAAAGACATCGAATTCATGCTCATGCAGATTGCCAATCTGGATGAAGCCAACATGGCAGACGGTGTCCGTCTGTTACAACAATACATCGAAGACAACAGCGTCTTCTTCAAGATTCGCCTGCTGGAGATGCGCAATCAGAACCGATTGACGCAGGCATCGACAGCAAATGAGGTACTACTATGAAACGTAAATTACTGGCAATCACAATGGGTACTCTGGTGTGGCCTACGGCTCTGGTTTTCTCTGCTGCCGCAGACAATAACGCGTATCGTGAAGGCTATAACCTGATTCTCGAGCAAAACTGGGAGCAGGCTATCAACTACTTTGGAGAATTCCAGGCCGACTACTCAGATAGTGCCTGGGTAGACGATGCCGCCTTCTGGGGATGTTACGCAGAGGAGCAACTCGTAGGTCCGTCAGTCGATACTTTCAATTGCTATCAGGAAATGACCACGCGTTTTCCGAACAGCTCATGGACAGCCGATGCCCGCTCCAAGCTGCTGGTCATAGGCACGACTCAGGCGTCCCGAGGCAATCCTTCGTTACTGGAGAGCATCGATTTCGGCAACACTGAAGACGTTGATGTCGACTTTGATTTCGATTTCGATTTTGACTCAGATGAGCTTGGCGAAACCATCGCTGTCGCCCTGGATCGCGCCGAGCGCGAGCTGGAGCGGGTTCGTGAGAATCGTGTTTTCCAGAGCCTGCCGCCACTGCCACCTATCCCGGATATATCGAGCCTGAGCGATCCTGAGCAAGTGCGCATAATCGTCAGAGAATTCGAAAACAACATGGAACGTCATCGGCAAATAGCACGTGGCAGTTCGCGATCGTCGGCCGATGATGAACTATTGACTATTCTTGCTGCGCTGCGCGATGACGAACGTGCCTCACAAATTCTCATGCAGCGATTGGATAGCAGCGAGGATTCACAACTCCGCGCGCGTATCGTTTTGTTGCTCGAAGATGTTCCCGGTAGTGATATCACGCAACGACTGATGCAACTGGCGGAAGAAGATGAGTCAGAGGAAGTGCGCAATAACGCCATCATTGTACTGCTGGATCGCGATGACCCGGTTGCCAATGAGATGTTGCTTTCCATCGTCAGTGACCAGGGTTATCCAGTGCCGATCCGTGCAGAAATTCTCGATAATCTCGATCAGTTCGATGAGGATGTCGCTTTACGCATCATCGCAGACATTTTTGCCAATGAAACCGAACCGGCGCTGATTAGCGAAGCGGCTGATGTGCTGGCCGACATGGAAACCGATGCCTCTATCGAATTGTTGATCCGCACCTTTAATAGTAGCGATGATTTACAGACACGCTACTTGTTACTGGACGAAATGGGCTCCATCGAGTCGCCGACTGTGTTAAATCTGCTCACCGATGTCGCACTGACTGCCAGCGACGAAGAATTGGCGGCGATAGCGATCGATGAGATCAGCGATCGTGAAGACAACATAGGTGTTGCAGCATTGGAACATATCCTGCTCTCAGCGACTGGCTTGCAAAGAAAAAGAGCTGCCCTGAATGGGCTCGGCGAGGCTGAAACTGCACGCGCGGTTGAAGTAGTGTCGGAATATGTAAGCAATCTAAGCGACCCTGAACTTGTTGTCGTCGCCACGCGGGCGCTAGGTGACAGCGATCAGGAAACAGCCATTCCAGTACTACTGGATATTTACAATAGTCATAGTGATGACAACATCAAGCGTCAGGCTGTAAGAGGGCTCCGTCAACTGGATGAATTTCCTGCCGCCGCTGACGCCATGCTGGAAATACTCGAACAGCGACTGAACGAAGCTGATTCGCAATAACTCTCCTCGTTTGCCAGTTCTTGCAGATGCGGCTTTACTGTGAGAACTGGCGCTTAATAGTGCACAGCACGTGCACCATTGTATGGCCTTTCATCGCAATGGTGCATTTTATTTGCCCCAGAACTGCCCCTTTCTGCCAGCCACCCCCTGCTTTGGTCAATCTGACTAATTACTGTCAATCTGCTGTCGTTACTACACTGTTCATTCCTGTGTTGTGTGGGTAGAATCTCGAAATTCTCTTGCAAACAAACATCAGTGCACAGCTACGCACTGACAAGGTAGTGAATTCTCGTGGGACAACAGACAGCACTTTTTGCCAAACACCTTGAAGCTGGTGCCAAGATTGTGGATTTTGCCGACTGGGACATGCCAATCAATTACGGCTCCCAAATTGAAGAACATCAACAGGTTCGCACGGCAGCCGGAGTATTCGATGTTTCCCACATGACCGTTGTGGATCTAAGTGGCCCTGATGCCCAAAACTATCTGCAGTATTTGCTGGCCAACGATGTGGTTCGACTCGATGCAATTGGTCGCGCCCTGTACAGCGCCATGCTCAATGAAGAAGGTGGTGTCATCGATGACCTGATCGTCTATCGCATGAGCTTTGGTTATCGGATCGTCGTCAATTGCGCAACACGGCAAAAAGATTTGGACTGGATGGCAAAACAAGCTGCCAGCTTTGATGTAAAGATAAAAGAACAACCAGGTATGGCTATTTTGGCCGTCCACGGCCCGGAGTCGATCGACAAGGTCTGTGAGGTCCTGCCTGAACATACCGAGACTATCCGAGCGCTGGGTAATTTCCGTGGCGTGGAGCTCGACGATTGGTTTGTGGCCCGCACCGGTTATACCGGCGAGAAAGGCCTGGAAGTGATTTTCCCACAAGAACAGGCTCCACAGCTGTGGGACAAACTGCTAGGCGTTGGCGTTAAACCAGTAGGTCTGGGCGCTCGCGACACCTTGCGCCTGGAGGCCGGCATGAATCTGTATGGCCAGGATATGGATGAAAAGATTTCACCTCTGGCGGCTAATATGAACTTTTCCATCGCCTGGGAGCCGACAGAACGCGACTTTATTGGTCGCAAAGCGATAGAAGAACACCGGTCCAGCCTGCTTGCAGGCAATTTCCCACAATTAGTCGGGCTTGTATTGGAGGGTCGGGGTGTTCTGCGCGCCGGACAAGAAGTCAAAACCGACAAAGGCGAAGGCCTCATTACCAGCGGTAGCTTCTCTCCTACATTGAAGCATTCAATCGCATTAGCTAGAATTCCCGTTAACAGCGAATCCTGCCAGGTAGATATCCGCGGCAAGCTGACTTCGGTCAGAATCGTCAAACCGAATTTTGTCCGTTTTGGTAAGAAGGTATTCGAGTAGGTCCCGTCGCGCGGGTATTCATTGATTAAACACACTTAGTAGCTAAAACAGCTGCTTTTTCCGGGGGGTCACGCCGTGAGCAATATTCCTGAAGATCTTAAGTACGCCAAGTCCCACGAATGGGTCAAAGTTGATGACGATGGCGTAGCCACTGTGGGAATCAGCGACCACGCTCAGGATGCTCTGGGGGACATCGTCTTTGTTGAGCTGCCTGAGCCTGGTGCGACGATCATCGCCAAAGACGAAGTCGCTGTTGTTGAATCTGTCAAAGCCGCCTCTGACATCTACGCCCCGGTCTCCGGTGAAGTCGTTGCTGTCAACGAGTCACTGGTCGATGTGCCCGAGACTGTGAATTCCAGCCCTTACGACAATGGCTGGTTCTTCAAGGTCAAGCTTAGCGATGAAGCCGAATTGGCCGAACTCCTGGATGCTGATGCATACCGCGAGCACTGTGACGACTAATCCCTTTCGTCCCGTCGTGTCCTGTCTTAATTACTTGCACTGACACGTTAGACTAGCTGGTAGCGAACAATCGCTTGCGCCAGTCGCTGTACTCAATACTATAAGTGTTGAACCCGACAGGGCCAACACAGCCGCCCTTAACGCCGGAGCGCCAATGCGCCCGGCGCTCATTAATTCTTAACAGTTAAAACAGGATGTGACACGTTTCATGCCTACTCCATTGCAATCCTCAGTCGGCTCGACTGGTGCTGCCGAAAATGATTCGGCGCCAACTCTGGCTACACTGCAATACAACAGTGAATTCATTGATCGCCACATTGGCCCGAATGGTGACCAGATCGCCACCATGCTTGCCGATCTGGGTATCAGTTCTCTCGATGAACTGATCGAGCAAACTGTTCCCCAGGCGATAGCATTGAAGTCGGCCCTGAATCTTGGCGCTCCAATGACTGAAGCGGCCGCACTGGCGCGACTCAAAGGCATTGCCGAAAAAAACCAGTCAACACGCTCGTTCATCGGACTGGGCTACTACGATACGCGTATTCCTAACGTCATCCTGCGCAATGTGCTGGAGAACCCCGGTTGGTATACCGCCTACACGCCATATCAGCCGGAAATTTCGCAAGGCCGGCTCGAATGTCTGATCAATTTCCAGCAGATGATTCTCGACCTGACAGCGATGGATTTGGCCAATGCTTCCTTGCTCGACGAAGGCACGGCAGCAGCCGAAGCCATGTCATTGGCTAAACGGGTGAGCAAGAATCGCTCCGCCAATGCTTTCTTCGTGGACCAGTATTGTTTTCCGCAAACTATCGATGTAATCAAGACGCGGGCGGCCAGCTTCGGCTTTGACCTCATTATTGGCGACCCGAGCGAGTTAGATGCTGAAAATGTCTTCGGCGCCATTTTCCAATATCCCGATCGCCGCGGCGACGTGCGCGAGCTCGACGAGTTGATGAGCAAACTGCACGAACACAATGCCATTGGTATTGTTGCCGCCGACTTGATGAGTCTCGCGCTGCTCAAGCCACCGGGCGAAATGGGCGCCGATGTCGTACTCGGCAATACACAACGATTCGGCGTACCCATGGGTTACGGCGGCCCCCATGCGGCTTACTTTGCCACCAAAGATGACTACAAGCGTGCCGTGCCCGGCCGCATTATCGGTGTGTCTGTTGATGTGCGTAACAAACAGGCTTATCGCATGGCTTTGCAAACACGCGAACAACATATCCGTCGCGAGAAGGCCAATAGCAATATTTGCACAGCTCAGGTATTGCTGGCCAACATCGCTGCGCTTTACAGCATGTACCATGGTCCGGAAGGCATTCGCCGTATTGCCCAACGCATCAATCGACTGACAACTATTCTGGCCACTGGTTTGCAACGTGCCGGCCTCACGGTAATCAACGACAACTATTTCGACACAATTACCGTGACCGTTGATCCTGCAGCTGAAGCTGACATTCTGGCACGCGCCAGCGACTTCGGTATCAACTTGCGTAGCGGTCACATGAGCGAGGCCGGCACTATTGGTGTCAGCCTCGACGAATGTACTGATGAACTGGAGCTGGCCAACTTGTGGCGCATTTTTGCTGGCGACAAGGCCGTTGCATTGAATGTCGATACGATTGACTCGGAAATTGCCCGCGGAGAAATTGCGTCCGTTATCCCGGAAGCGCTGCGCCGTCAAAGCGATTTCTTGCAGCATCCAGTGTTCAACAGTTTCCACAGCGAAACCGAGATGATGCGTTATCTTAAACGCCTCGAGAATAAAGATATTTCGCTAACGCACGCTATGATCCCATTGGGCTCGTGCACCATGAAGCTCAACGCTGCTGCAGAAATGCAGCCAGTCAGCTGGCCCGAATTTTCCAAGCCACATCCGTTTACACCCGTTGACCAGATGGCCGGGTATCAGCAAATGATTCGCGAGCTGGAAGAAATGCTGGCGGAAATCACGGGCTTCGATGCAGTAAGCATGCAACCGAATTCTGGCGCACAAGGTGAATACGCTGGTCTGCTGGCGATTCGTAAGTATCTGGACAGTAATGGCGGTGAATCCCGTAACGTGTGTTTGATTCCAACTTCAGCACACGGCACTAACCCGGCCAGCGCCCAGATGATTGGCATGAAGGTGGTGCTTGTCGCATGTGACGACGACGGCAATATCGATGTCGATGATCTCAAGGCCAAAGCAGAAACGCATAAGGAAACACTCGCCGCATTAATGATTACCTACCCATCGACTCATGGTGTATACGAAGAAGCCGTGCGAGAAATTTGCCAGGTTGTTCACGACCACGGCGGACAGGTTTACATGGACGGCGCCAATCTCAATGCGCAAGTAGGTGTAGCCCAGCCAGCCGAGATTGGTGCAGACGTCTCGCACGTGAATTTGCACAAAACATTCTGTATTCCCCACGGTGGCGGTGGCCCGGGCATGGGCCCGATTGGCGTTAAAGCCCATCTGGCACCACATCTGGCCAACCACAGCGTAGTGAAGCTGGTCGGTCCAAACGACGACAATTCAGCGGTCTCTGCAGCTCCCTGGGGTTCCAGCAGCATACTGCCGATTTCATGGATGTACATTGCCATGATGGGTGGTTCAGGATTACTCAAGGCCACTCAGGTTGCCATTCTGAGTGCCAACTACATTGCCAAAAAACTAAGCCCTTACTACCCGGTACTGTATACCGGTCGTAATGATCGGGTAGCACACGAATGCATCATCGACATGCGACCGTTGAAGCACGCCTCTGGCATAAGCGAAGAAGATGTCGCCAAGCGCTTGATGGATTTTGGTTTCCACGCGCCGACAATGTCGTTCCCGGTAGCTGGAACGCTAATGATCGAGCCAACCGAAAGTGAAGCCAAGCAGGAACTGGATCGCTTTATTGATGCAATGATTCAGATTCGCAAGGAGATCGCGCAAGTTGAAGCAGGCGAGATCGACGCCGAAAATAATCCACTCCGTAATGCACCACATACGATTGTGGATATGCTGGATGAGAGTTGGGACCGCCCTTACTCGAAACAGGAAGCTGCATACCCTGGTGGCATGGAGATAGAAGCCAAAGTCTGGCCGGCGGTGAATCGTATCGATAATGTGTATGGCGACAGAAATCTTTTCTGTGCCTGCCCGGCTATCGAAGCCTACGAAGACTAAAAGTTATTTGGATCGGCTGGTTATATCAATGTGGGAGCTACGCATGCCGCGTAGCTTCTTCAGCTGTGCTTGGACCAACTGCATTCTGTCATTCAGCTCTTTTTTCGCAGTGATAATTTCATCATCCTCATCTGGCTTGAATTTCTTGAACATAGAGTAGAGCTGGGCCCGTTCCTGCAATAACTGTGATTCCCAAAAAGATTTGTAAAGGTCAACCTGTCGTCGTACAGCCAAACCCGGAATTAGCACTATCGAAATCGCCATGATAAATGGCAGCGAAATCCAAAACACGAATACGTCTCGCACATAGCCAAGTGCCAGATTGGTCCAGTCGGCAGAAAACATATAAGTCGCTACCATCAAACCAACTGCCGCGGTCAACATCGCAAAATACCAAAGCGCGTCGCTTAGTACCTTGATACCACCCAGGCCATCTGGATTGTTTGGATTGAGTGTATGCTGCAACGTTGTCGCAAACTTGAGATACAGCACGATCACCGCACAAATGGCCCACAGCCCCATGCCCGCAGCGAAGCCGGTAATAATGAAACCAAGATTCAATACAAAATAGGCAAAGGCGGTATTGTGGGATTCGGTAGGCACACCCAACAAGTGTGCGACTGACGCATTGACCAACGCGAAAACAACACCGGCAATCACGAAGGCCCTATCGCTGAGCCAGAATTGAATGACACTATTGCTCAATCGGTTGTTACCGACCAGCGCATTCATCGCCGTCAAGCTGTGGCGAAAAATATCGGTCGCCAAGTAGAGCGAGAAGACGCAGGTAGTGATGACCGCCGACAACACCCAGCACCCCTGATCGATATAAGCCACCTTGTCTTCCATGGCCCCATACAGAGTAATGCCATACAGCAAACCAATTGCGACGGAAATGGCAATTCTGGCTTGCAGCGAAAGGCTTTCTCCATCCCGCAAGGGATCGAAAAATGGATGGAAAGGTGTAGTTGTGGTCATCTGGATTACCGCTCAAGCGTCCATGCCTGAAAATTAATCTGAGTGAAGCTTCTCACTCAATAAAATAACGGTTAAATGTTACCCAATATTGTTTATGTCGTCAGGTTTTTGACAGAAGTTAAGCAAGTATCCTGCAAATTATTGATTTACCGCACCGAGAATTCCACTTTTTGACAATTCCAGAGGTAGAAAACCCGGCTATTTCAGAAATGAAATCAGAGATTGAGGCTCCCGCTTCTCAATTGGCGACGAGCACGCTCCGGAATACCACAGCAACGGGTTCTGACAGTGCACTCATTTGCAAAAAGTATCTGCCAAAGACTGCCGGTACTGTTCATTGAATGGGCTGGCAATGAAATCACGATAACGTCCCATCGGGTTCCCAGTCATTCTTCTAAAGCGCTGGAAACGAGGGTGCATAGTCAGATGCGAATCAACTCGATCAAAGGCGTACCGACTGTAGCTGGACCAGGGATGGGTGCCAGGATGAACATGATTGTTCTGATCTACGGGTAAGCGCTCTATATATTTCTGAAAATCCAGGCATATTGCGTTGTCCGGTAATGGATGCAATCTCGTTCTCGCCTGCCAGACTTTCCTGCGCCGTTGAAACCGCAGATTGAAATACTCAGAATAACTTTCATTAAGCGAATCAAGCAGCTCATGCAAGCCAGTGGGTGTCATCGGCGTCATCATTAGATAGACGGTTTCGGACAACAAACAGTAAGCATGCAACTGTATGTTCAATGGCCGAGCGCGATTCAATAGCCGAACCTGATAGAACTCATAGCACGCAGTATCGAAAAATGCTTGTGAACACAGTGCACTTTCAATTCGCAGTACATAGGTTTGTCCTGACTGATAGTTGTCACTGCTAGAGGCGCATGGCGCACCGCTCGCACTATTGTCTCGAAGCGCTGCTTTGGGACAGTTACGAACCGGCAACTGTCGCCGCGTTTCTTGCCCCGAACCCAATTGCGTCGCAATAGCATCTCGCTCGTACATCGTTTGTGCCGACATGGAAACTTCCTTGTTTCTACTATGTTTTGCTTTGATGGTCTTGCCCTGTACCGGCCCGGTCATTAGGCATGGAAATGATCTGGTCAGCCTGACTGATTATTTGATAGTCATGAGAAGTAATAATGGCGGTTATGCCCGCGCTTCGAATGGATTCAAGAACGTGCCATGTATCTTTATCACCTAGATGCGTGAGGGTTTCATCCAGCACGAGCAATTTCGGACGGCGGTAGAATGCCCTGGCAAGTAATACTCTCTTGACCTGACCCGCCGACAAGATATTACCCAACTCGCCAATCCGGGTGGCAAAACCTAACTGTAGTGATTCCACTATCTTCGTGAGCCCCGCCTTGGCGCAGGCTTCGTTCAGACGCTCCTGATCGTGTGGTGCCACACCAAGATTAATATTGTAGGCAAGATCGCCGGACAGCAACCCTTCATCGTGTAACACGGCACTGAAGGCTCCTTGTATCGGCATGCTTTGAGGAGTCGCGAGGCGCTGTGTACCAATCTGAATATGCCCGGAACTCGCCGTCTCAAGGCCCAGCAAGAGTTTCAATAAAGTGGTCTTGCCACAACCCGACGGGCCCGTGATCACACAAAGATTGCCTTGCGGCACCGTAACCGAAAGCTTATCTATCAGAGGCTGTTCCTGATTCGTAAAGGCAAAAGTGAGTTCACAAAATTCAACCGGGTATTCCAGCGTATGCTGGATCAGGCTTTGACTGTTACGGGCTTGGCTTGACGGGTGCCGGCGAATATCAGCAACACGATCCAGCTCCAGCTGCATCAGCTTGATCTCACTCAACTTGGGTAATAAAGCGGAGACTGAGTTGATAAAGTGCTGCTTCAATAGAATGAAACTCATGAACTGGCCGAGGGTGAGCTGGCTTTGATAGACCCAAAGCGAGCCCACATAGATAGTCAGGATATTTTCTACGCCGAGAATGAGTCCCTGCCACCCGGCAATTTTCTCTTGAAAGCGGCCAAGCTGAAATCCGGCGTTGACGTAGTTGGCATAGCGCTGCTCCCAATCAGCCACTCGATCAGATTCCAGATCATTGACCTTGATCGTCCTGATGCTGCGTACGTTCTCCATAAAGCGTGATTGTTGACTGGCATTGAGCACGACTACTTCCTGACGTCGATTACGTTCGGCTGACAGTGTCATCAACCGCAACACGGCAAACAGACAGACCGCAAACAACACCTGCGTTGCCATTAGTGGGCTATAGAAGAATAGCAGCAGCAAAGTCACGATGGAGAACACGCCATCAATCAGAATCGTTACCATTTCCTGCGTAACAATTTGTTTGATAGATTCCAACGCGTTGAACCGCGAGGTGATATCACCCAGTTCCCGTTTTTCGAAATAGTTCATCGATAAGCGAAGCAGATGATTAAATGTGTCACTCACAAGCTGAAATCCAAGATTATTGGTGCAGCCCATAGTAAGCACAGCTCTGGCGTAATTAAGTAGCACTCGCATAGCAACCAACAATACAAAGACCAGTGCCAGACCGAAAATCAGATCCATATCGCCTTTGCCCACACCCTGATCGATCACTAGTTGCAGATAGAGTGGCGAGGTCAGAATGAGAAACTGGATAAGCAAGGACAACCCGGCGATCTGTATCACCTGCGTTTTTAGTCTCTGTCCCGGGCTTAGCAGATCACCCAGCTTTAACTTGTTGTCATTCCGATCGGCACAGAAGTCCTGATCTGGCTGTAGCTCAAGCGCGATACCGCTGAAGTGTCTGTCCAACTCTGACCAGGTATAGCGACGAATACCCACTGCCGGGTCGTGAATCTGAATATACTTTCTAGTCACACCCTGCAGTACTACAAAATGATCCATATCCCAGTGCAGGATTGCTGGTCGTTCCAGTTGCTTGAGCTCATCCAGCTCCAGCTTCAGTGCTCTGCTGGTAAGTTTTAGCTCTCGGGCACAACGCCGCAGCATGTTGACCGAAGCGCCGGTTAGCGTCTGCCCTAACAGCGTTCGCAGGGAACTAAGCTCCACCATATTCCCGTAGTAATTGCTAACCATTGCCAAACAGGCCAGGCCGCATTCGTTAATCTCGGACTGGAACACCATGGACAATTGTTGTTGGCGCTGGAACAGTCGCTTCATGACACCTTGCCTCGCAGTGCCAGCAAGGGTTCAAAGATATACGCCAGCAGGCGCTTTTCTGCCAGTATGAAGTCAGCAGTGAATGCGGAACCGGTGGTAAGAGGCAGGATGGCCGGATCGTCATTACGGGCGGCACCCGACCCTGTGGGTATCGACACGGTTACTTCGAAGACCGGTTCGCGAATGCCAGCCACAGGTAGCTGAGACATTCTTGGATCCAGGGGTGATTTGCTGAGCTGTTCGATTTCTGCCGAAAAACGTCCATAGTAGCGATAGTCAAAACCATCAAAGCGCAGCATCAATTGTTGCCCTTCTTGCAGCTGATCAGCGATTCGCGACGGCACAAACACGGTGCCTTGCAACGACTGTGTTTGCGACTGCAATGTCATGAGGCTTTGGTTAGCCGTCACAGCATCGCCAACCGCGACACCGATACTGGCCACGATTCCATCCTGATCAGCTAACACTGCCCTGTCATCAGACACCATGGCCACGCCGAGGCGATGTTGCAAATTGGCAATTCGTTGTTCTATTAAAATCTTCTGCTTCTCATAATCCAACTTGCTGCTATGCAACTGCTGTTGCAGATCTTCGGTCAGAAGCTCCAGTTCCCTGCGCTGTCTTGCGATCAGTTGCTGGCCTCGTTGCAGTTCCAGGTGACTCAATTGTTCCTGCATGACACGAGCTTTGGCTACGCCTTGATTGGCCGCGAGGCGCTGCAAAGCCTGAAGAGCATTGCCGCTCAGTTTTACCTGGGTATTCAGTAAAGACGTTTCATTTTTCGTCAGTTCAAGACGTTCGTGCTGGTGGTGCAGTTGTCGGCTCAAACGATCGGCATTCTGTTTCTGTTGTTGCTGCAGCAGTGCGTATTCCTTCTTGTGTAACGACAGCTGTTGCTGCAAATGCCGCGCATCAACTTTGCTGATTGATTCACCTGCTGCGCTGAAGCGGGTTTGGTTAAGCCTCGCAAGGACCTGACCTTTACGCACTGTATCGCCCGGAGCGACTAGCAGCTCAGCGACTCGTGCCGCATCAGGCGCTACTAACATACTCGCCCCGGTGCGGGCTTCGATCGTGCCACGGGCTGATGCCGTCTCTTTGTACTGCAGTAATGCCAGCGCCGTAGCCAGTGCTATAAACATGAGTGCCAGCAAAGCACTCCACCCTCTCGTCGCCATACTGGTTTGGATCAGTGGCGCCATCTCTGTACCGGAATCTTGGCGGCCCAGGATCGGTCTGAATAGATTACTGTCGCTCATCTCAAGCTTCTTCAAACTCTGCTACTGACATTGAGCGAAGTTGTTGTTCAATGGCGGTTATCAGGTCGCCTATAGACTCGATGGTCGATAACTCATGACTTTCCAGAACAATATTGAATTGCTCTTCGAGCTCAAACACCGCCTCAATCATGTCTAGGGAATCCAACGCCAGTTGATCCAGCTTCTGAGATTCATGCAGCGCTTCGAGAGTTTGTTTTTCAGGTACGTGTGCAGACAGGGTTTCAAGCACACTTGTTTTGACGTCCGTTGTCATTAGGCATTTTCCTGAAGTATTGTGTGGGTTGTTGGGCCTCATCGTCGGTATTGTCACTCGGGCGCGGTCTTACGTCTTACACCGTCCATCCTGGCTCGGCTCCGACAGAACGAAGTAGTCTGGTAGACGCTGCAGATAACGCCACTGTGCCGGAAACTTCAGAAAGTAAAAGGCAAAGTAGTCGACCAGCTGCTGGGTTAGCTGGCGAATGGCTTCTGTCCTGTCCCCACCTATGGCTGATGGTGGCTCGATCTGTTGCCCACAGTGCACCGTCAATCCGCCTGCTTCCTGAACGCAGATGGCGGGCACAATGGGAACGCGATTCAGTAGCGCCAGCGTTGCTGGGCCTTTGGGAAATGCAGCTTGACGTTGTAAGAACGATACATCGATGCGTTCACCAAACTCATGCGGAAGATCGCAGAACATGACGAGATTGGTTTTCGGCTGCCGCAAAAGCGCGGACAGATCGCGCATCGACGTTTCTGCCAATACGATCTCTGAACGACGATCAGCAACGCTGGGGCCTATTGCCCGCTGCATGTTTGTATAGGTGGCAGGTCGGCAAGGGGCCAAGCTCAGAAAATAGCGCGGGTACTTTGCGGCAAGGCCAGACATCAGATAACTGATGCCGTAGGTAAACTCTCCAAAGTGGAAGGTGGCGATAATGCGTGAACGCGAATCCGCTTTGAGCAGGCTATCAAACGCCGTCTTTGTTTCGCAGGCAATCGAATTGCCAATCTTCCTGACCACATGTGGTGATTGCAACAAGTGACGCCGCCGTTCCGTCCGTGTCAAGAAGCGCCAATTGTCGCGGCAGAGTCTACGAACATGGTGACGTGGTTCACGCAGGCAGACCGACAGAATGTCAGTATGCTGGGCATACTGGCTTCTTTGTGAGGCATAGCTGGCGAGTCGAGCTACCAGACTGGCAGGTTTACCTGCCACATCGTCGGTAGTTGAAGATCGACCGCCAGCTAATTGTGCAGTAGCAGGATGCATCGCTGGTTGTTATCCATAACCTGACAGCAATGTTGAATGACCCGTAGCGGGATGACTTTAGTTAGTGTAGTCACGAAAATTTGTCCGCGCCAATCCAATGCGAGGATTTTCAGATCAGAGATAGTTACTGTGCTTACTTGATTTGCACAGCCGTCCCGCTCACACTGACCATCATCATGCCACCCTGGGAGCCGACTACTTCATAGTCAATATCAATACCGATAATGGCATTGGCTCCCATAGAACGTGCTTCGTCTTCCAGTTCCTGAAAAGCGATATCTCTGGCGCGGCCCAGTTCTTGCTCATAGGCACCCGCACGACCACCTACTATATCTCTTACTGCGCCGAACAAATCCTTGAAAATATTCGCGCCCAGAATCGCCTCACCCACAACAACACCTTTGTATTCCAGAATTTCTCGTCCTTGTAATGTACTAGTGGTCGTTCTTATCATCTTGCATCTCCGTATTGATAATCGTGTTTGAATTCGATGGTTTCTCAGTCCTTGACCCATTCTTCTGCATCGGCCCGGTTTGAGTAGAATCTGATGTAGGGGTGGTTTTCATGCTCATAAGCAAGCTTCTGAAGATTTGTGCTGTATTGGCTGAGATCGCGCACCACCAGCGCCAGCCTTTTATTGTAGTTGACCATCTTTTGAAAAAGTTCGCCGGCCAGACCAGAACTCAAGTCAAACAGCTTTGTACTTACTTCATCCTCATGCAGAATTATTCCTGCTTGCCCTTGACTGTCAGCCAGCAGAACCATGATGTCACTTGTATTATTCAATTTGCTCACGATGTGATTCTCCTGCTTTCATTTGATTTTTAGTGCCTGGGCGAAATAGCAACAACGATGCTAATTCATAGTGCCAGAACGCACAGATTACTCAGCGCAAAGACGAATAGACGATGGGCGACATTGTTATCACCTAAATGGACGACGCTATGTAGAATGCGGGTGACAACGAACGCCCATGCACAGTAGATCGCCAGAGGAATTGTGAGATCCAGAGCTATGTACAGGGTCCCCGCCACATAGAAGAGCAGCGGCATCTCGAAAAGATTGCTGAAATGCCGCGAGGTCTTGGTTACCATGTCAGGTATCTTGTCGCCCTGGATGAGCGAGAAACAGGATAACGACACCTCCCCGCGACGCGCAGACTGCACACGCACCCGGGCTGTGATGAGCATGGCGACAAACCTCAGCAGTACCATAGCGAACATTGGGTAAATCACGAGGATTCTCCTGGGCAGTTCTGGATAACTGTTGCTTCGCAGTATAATTCAGTCGGCACACTGGTACACATCACCGGCGCCCTCAAAGCCAAGGCAAACCATGACAATTCAACTCGGCACAGACAAATATTCTCTACATATCAAGCAGTTGCAAGCACTGTATTCTGTGGCGATCAATGCTATAGCGGCGGATGCAATACTGGTTCACAGTGGCCGCGAGAAGCACTACTACGGTGACGACCGGGGAGTCCCGTTTCAGGCCTTTGGCCACTTCTGCCATTGGTTGCCGATCAATCGACCTGATCAATTTGTCTTGTTCCAGCCGGGCCAGCAGCCGGTTTACTACCAGGTGGTACCGGATGATTTCTGGCACGACCAGAGCATCGAGGCTGAAAACTGGTGGGCTGATGAGTTCGATATTGTCCGCTTGCGACAGGTTAGTGATCTGGCAGCAAGCCTGCCTTCTTCGGTTATCGCCTATGTTGGCGAGAGCCCTGATCTGGCCGAGACTCTCGACATTGCTGACCGGCTCATCAATCCGATAGAGCTGATTCATGCACTGGATTTTCAGCGTGCCATCAAAACCGAATACGAAATTGCCCAGCTACGAATGGCTAACAAGGTCGCTCTGAAAGGCCACGACGCCGCACGTCAGGAATTCATGGCCGGTGGCAGCGAATACCAGATCCATATGGCCTATCTGCAAGCTTGTGGAATGTTGGAAGACGACTGCCCCTATACCAGCATTGTCGCGCTGGACGACAAGGCCGCCATTTTGCACTACCAACACAAACGGCGAGATAGTGCCGACGACAGTCAAGTGTTACTCATCGATGCTGGCGCCCGGGTGAACAACTACGGATCGGATATTACCCGCACGTCGACACGGCGGGGTGTGGATCCATTGTTCCAGCAACTGCTGGATGGCATGGTCAATCTCGAGCTGTCTATTGTTTCCAGTGTCCGGCCCGGCCTGTCCTATGTTGACTTTCATACCCAGGCTTTGGATGGCGTGGCGCGACTGCTGCTCGACCTCGATATTTGCCGTGGCAGCCTGGCTGAGTTAACGGAGCTCGGCATTGCCCAGCTTTTTATGCCGCATGGCGTTGGTCACTTACTAGGTGTGCAGGTTCACGATGTCGGCGGCCATCAGGCGACCATCGAAGGCGGTATTGTCGCTCCGCCGGCTCATTCGCCGAATTTGCGCTCGACTCGGACTGTTGCCGAAGACATGGTTTTCACAATCGAACCGGGTTGTTATTTCATTCCCATGCTATTGAATCCCCAACGCGGCGGTCAGCATAAACAGTTGTTTAATTGGCAATTGATTGATCAGCTGACGCCGCTGGGCGGTATCCGTATCGAAGATAATGTGCGCGTCACTCAGGACGGCTTTGAGAATCTCACGCGTGGCCCGATTACCAACGCCGATATTATTACACTGCACAGCTAGTGTGTTCAGCGCGACAACAGAACCGGCCAGAAGCTACTGCTGCGCAGCAGGAAGCAAGTTCCGCAGAATTTCAAGATGCCGCGGCAACGCCTGCTGATTAGCTTCAACCAGTTTGCGTCCGGCCGCACCCATCCTGGCCATTCGCTTAGGGTCTTCGAGCAATGCCTTTAAACTCTCACCCAGCGCAACACTATCGGGCACTGTCAGCAGTGCGCCGGCATCACCAAGCGCCTGACAGATAGTGGCAAAATTGAATTGCGATGGGCCGACAAGAATCGGCAAACCCAGCGCCGCCGGCTCCAACACATTCTGACAACCGGTATCGACAAGGCTGCCACCAACGAATGCCACGCTGGCGCTTTGATAGTAGTCATCCATCTCGCCCATGGAGTCACCAACCACGACTTGAGTGTCTGGTTCCAGCTGCTCAGAGACACTACGCCGCTGGGTTACAAAGCCGGCGGCGTTGGCCATGCTGGCAACTTCGGTAAAGCGCTCTGGATGCCTTGGCACGATGAGTAAAAGCAGATCCGGTTTTTCACTCAATGCAACCTTGAACGCAGCAAACACTTTGGCCTCTTCGGCATCACCTTCTTTCTCGCGAGTACTGGCTGCAATCAAGACCGGTCGCTTGGCCTTACGTAGGGAAACAAAAAACGGCTTGCTATCAAGCTGCCGTTCAATCACAGCAACATTGAATTTCAAACTGCCGGTGACTTGTACCTTGTCAGCAGGTGCGCCCAGCTGGATGAATCGCTCGGCATCACTGTCAGCCTGTGCAGCGATAACCGCAAACTGGTTCAGCATGGTCTTGCTGAGACCGGCAATACGCTGATAACCGCGCGCTGATTTTTCTGACAGGCGCCCATTGGCCAACATGACTGGAATCTGCTGTTGTTGGCAGCAGTGCAACAGATTGGGCCACAGCTCTGTTTCCATAACGATAAAAAGGTCAGGGTTCGTACGACGCAACAAAGGTGCCAGCAGCAAAGGCGAGTCGTAGGGTAAATAGCAATGCAGTACGCTGTCGCCAAACAGCTCTTTGACCCGCTCTGATCCTGTCGGTGTCATGGTCGTGAAGACAATTTGGCTTTCTGGCCACTGCGCCAGGATCGCTGTGACCAGTGGCGATGCAGCAACGGTTTCGCCAACCGATACGGCATGAATCCAGATTGTGCTGCGCTGCTTGTCAAAATGCGCAGGCCACTGCTGTCGACCCAGCCGCTCGCCAATACGCTCACGATAAGCGGGTGCCTTGCGAGCACGCGCGAAGAGTCGCAACACTAGCACCGGCAGCACCAGTGTCAGTACCAGGGTATAGAGCAGCCGGATCATGATGTCGTTATCAATGTCTGTGCAGCATGGCCGCTCAATGGGAAAAATGGCTTGATGTCGCTATACTCGCTTTTCATTTTATCGTTTGACCAACTCAGCTTTTTCGAGTCTCGAATCGCGGAGTGCTTGTTGAGACAATTGCGATCGTGCCGTGTTGGCATTCCACACAGGCTATACAGACATGCGTGACGCACCCTCGCCAGCGACCAAGCTAAGGTAACCAATGACATTACGCTATTCAACTGACATCGTCATATTCGGCGGCGGCGTTGCCGGCCTGTGGTTGCTCAACCGTCTGCGTCAGGCCGGCTATAACGCGCTCCTGCTGGAAAGCGAGACGCTGGGTGGTGGGCAGACACTGGCCTCTCAGGGCATTATCCACGGTGGACTCAAGTATGCCCTGGGTGGTGTATTAACCGGGGCCTCCCAGGCTATCGCTGAAATGCCCGCCCGGTGGCGTGCTGCACTGCGCGGCGAAGGCGATCTTGATCTGTCAGCAGTCAAAACTCTCAGCGATCACTATTATATGTGGTCCAACGCGGGTCTCCGTTCCCGATTCAAGACCTTTCTTGGCAGTAAGAGTTTGCGCGGCCGCATCGATGCGGTTCCGCCTGCCGAATATCCGGCTTTCTTCAAGGCTGCTACTGTCGCTGGCAATCTCTATCGTTTGCCCGACTTCGTGGTCGACACGCCCTCGTTGTTGGCAACCCTGTCAGTGCCTGTTGCACAACAACTATTACACTACGATGCGCCAAGTCTTGAGTTCACACGCAGCGCTGAGGGCTCCATTCAACAAGCGGATTTCACTGCCGCAGGGCAACAAGTCGCTATCACTGCCCGGCAGTTCATTCTGACAGCCGGCGAAGGCAACAAGTCACTTTTAGAGAAATGCGGGCTTGGTTCTGTCCAGACTCAATTGCGGCCGCTCAAGATGGTGCACTTGACCCAGCCGAATATGCCGGAAGTCTATGTGCACTGTATCGGCGACGATTTCAGTATGAAGCCAGCGCTAACGGTGACGACTCATCCACAGGACGATGGCTCTGCGACATGGTATCTGGGTGGACAGCTGGCCGAGGCCGGCGTCGAGCAAAGCGACGCTGAGGTGATTGCCGATGCCAAAAAGCAACTGGCGTCGCTTTTCCCATGGCTGGATGTTAATGCGGCGCAGTGGGGCTGCTTTTTGATCAATCGTGCCGAAATAGCTTATGACGACAATAACCGACCCGATGATGCCGCTATGCTTGTGAATCACAATGTAATCAGTGCCTGGCCCACCAAGCTGACGCTTGCTCCCGTTCTCGCTGACAAAATTCTATCCCACTTGCAAAGCGCAGACGTAGTGCCTGGCATCCATGATCCATCCATAGGCGAATTAACACAGCAGCTGTCGGCGCCAGTTATGGGGCAGCCCAGGTGGGGCAGTTCATCATGAGAGTGCCACATCGGCCACTGGGTGCCACCGGTATTGACGTATCTTGTTTGGGGCTTGGCAGTGTCAAATTTGGGCGCAATCAGGGTGTTAAGTATCCTAAAGATTTCTCTTTACCCAATGACGCAAGAATTTTGCAGTTACTGGAGTCCGCACAAGAGATGGGTATCAATCTTATTGATACTGCACCTGCCTATGGCAGTAGCGAACAGCGTCTGGGCCAGCTTTTACGTGATCGCGGCGAGTGGGTCATTGCAACAAAAGTCGGTGAAGAATTTATCGATGGCGAGTCGGAGTACGATTTTAGCGGGGAACATACGCAGCTGAGTATTGAGCGAAGCTTGCGGTATCTTGATACTGACTATCTCGATCTTGTACTCATTCACTCGGATGGTAACGATCTCGAGATTATAAACTCCACCGACTGTCTGGAAACTCTGCTTAAACTGCAAGACAAAGGCCTGATTCGTGCCATTGGCATGTCTACCAAGACGATTGCGGGTGGCCGCAAAGCCGTTGAGCTAATGGACGCCGTCATGGTGACTTACAACACCGAGCACCGTGAGGAAGAACAGGTCATTGATTATGCCAATGCATGTGGCAAGGCAGTCTTGATCAAGAAGGCATTGGCCAGTGGTCACGCGAGCAATAGCGAGGAGGCTCTACAGTTTGCTCTGCGTAAGCAAGGTGTTAGCAGCGCCATCGTGGGGACGCTCAGCATTGAGCATTTAGCAGCTAATGCAAAAGCAGCATCGCAAGTCTAATCGTCGACCTGTTTCATTTTCTCAACGATTGCCGACGTCGAGCAGTTGTCGAGAAATTCCAATGCTTTGACTTCGCCGCCATAGGATTCTACAAACGCGCCGCCAACTACTTTATCCAGTGTGTAATCGCCACCTTTGACGAGAATTTCCGGCTTTAGTTTTTCCAGTAACCGTTCGGGCGTATCGTCGCCAAAACTCACCACCCAATCAACCGCCTCCAAGCCCGCCAGTACCGCCATACGACGTTCGACAGGATTAATTGGGCGACCAGGCCCTTTTAGGCGACGTACGCTATCGTCATCATTAATCGCGACTATCAGTCGATGACCCAATTTTCTTGCCTCGGCAAGATAACCAACGTGGCCGGCGTGAATAATGTCGAAGCAGCCGTTAGTGAACACAATCTTCTCGCCGTGTTCCCGGGCATCCTGTACGGCGATTTGCAGTTGCTCTATTGTCATCACACCGCGACCAGTCCCTTGTTCAGCAAGTACGGCACGACGCAGCTCGGGACCGGAGATAGCCGCCGTACCCAACTTGCCGACTACCAGGCCAGCAGCCAGATTTGCCAGCGCAGTGGCATCGGCCAAGCCATAACCTGAAGCCAACGAGGCAGCCAGAACAGAAACCACCGTGTCCCCTGCGCCGGTAACATCAAACACTTCCTGCGCTTTGGCTGGCAAGTGTAGTTCGGGAGCGCCGGGGCGAATCAGGGTCATACCGTGTTCACCGCGGGTTACCAGTAAGGCTTCCAGCTCCAGATCTTTGACCAGTTTGGAACCCTTGGCAACCAGATC
This sequence comes from uncultured Gammaproteobacteria bacterium, assembly GCA_913060975.1. Classification (GTDB taxonomy): domain Bacteria; phylum Pseudomonadota; class Gammaproteobacteria; order Pseudomonadales; family Pseudohongiellaceae; genus UBA9145. Next base: position 76,888 of record CAJXVC010000005.1, on the reverse strand, counting down.
GTCTTCGTGAGGACACGGTCCGACGACTGCTTCGAGTTCACTAAGATTCGGTGTAATCAATGTTGCGCCGCGATAGCGCTCAAAGTCTGTGCCTTTGGGGTCGACAACAATGGGAATTTTACGCTGTCGTGCCAGCCCAATCAGTTCCTGCACATTCTGCAATGCGCCCTTGGCATAATCAGACAGAACCAGTCCCTGCACGTCGGCCAGCAGTTCTTCGGTCTTGCTGGCCATGTCGGCGACGTCGTCGCTATCAAAAGGCTCTTCAAAATCGATACGAATCAACTGCTGATGCTGACTGACGACACGCAATTTGGTGATAGTCGGCTTGTCCGGCGACACCAGAAAATCGCAGTAGACACCTGCTGCCGTCAGGCGCGATCGCAAGCCATCACCGGTGGCATCATCACCCACTACGCCAATCAGCTTGGTCGCACTGCCCAAGGCTGCAATATTCAGGGCCACGTTACCAGCGCCACCCGGACGATCCTCTTCATTGCCCACACGTACCACAGGTACCGGGGCTTCCGGCGATATGCGGTTGGCTGCACCGTGCCAATAGCGGTCCAGCATGATGTCTCCAACCACCAGTAGGCGCGCATCTTGGAAGGGGGGCATTTCGAGCTTCATTAGGCACTCCACAGAGCGTTGGGACTCAGTCCGGTTCGTAATGGCGCAAGATCATACCATAGGCGATGTGAGGTGTAGATGCCGGGAAAACAAGCGATTTGAGGCTGAAGCCCCTATAATGGCAGATCCTGATGACGCCCAAGAACAACACCTTGCGATTTACTTCAAACCGTTAATCCCGTGACTCCCAAAACACCACAAACAACATCTCTCAGGCAGTTCAAAGCGCCGCGCTACTGGCCAACCTGGCTGGGCATAGGTGCTATGTGGCTGGTAGCGCAATTGCCTTACTCGTTGCAAATACAGATTGGCAAGTTCATTGGTTGGCTGTCCTATCGTTTCGTTTCCAGCCGGCGCCATGTCTGTGAAGTGAACCTGCGCATGTGTTTTCCCGATCTTGGCGAGGACGAGCATCGTGATCTGGTTAAACGCACTTTCGCCGCCAATGGCATTGGCTTTGTCGAGATCGCCATTGCCTGGTTTGCCAACATCGACCGCTACGTTGACAAAGTCGAGATTCACGGTCTGGAGCATTTACACAAGGCGTTGGAGAAAGGCAATGGCGTGTTATTACTGGGCGCCCACCTCACCTGCTTTGAACTGGCTGGTGCATTGTTTGCCAGGTTTGGCGATCTTAGTGTCACCTACCGGGCCAATGATAAAAACCCCCTGTTCGACGCCTGCATGTTCAAAGGGCGCAGCCAGCACTTCCCCGGTATCTTCGAGCGCAAGGATATTCGCGGTGCCATGCGTTGCCTGAAGAACAATGGCGTTTTGTGGTATGCCCCGGATCAGGACTATGGTGCCCAGCATTCCGTGTTCGTACCGTTCTTTGGCAATCTGGCTGCTACCATTACCGCCGGCAGTCGATTCGCGGCGTTTAATGATTCGGAAGTGTTGTTCTTCAACTACTACCGCAAGCCTGACAATTCCGGCTATGAATTCTTTTTCTCCGAGCCTGTAGAAGGCTACCCCAGCGGCAGCGAACAACAAGATGGTGAAATCCTCAGCAAGCTGGTAGAAGACGCGATTCGCTATCAACCCGATCAGTATCTGTGGTTACATAAGCGCTTCAAGACCCCACCCCCGGGCACAGACAGGGACCCTTATAAAAAATGAACTCGGCAGTATGGCAACGCTATGACATTCGCTTGCTAGCGGTATTAGCAAGCCTCGCCCTGTCTGGCTTCACCATATTGTTCGCCGAGCTCCCCAATGACGATGCCTATGTTTATATAAGAACGGCGGAGATTTTTCTCAACGAAGGGTTCTCAGCCGCATTCAGTCACTATGGCTGGGCTGGTTATCCCATTCTGATTGGCCTCGTCAGCATGCTCGGTTTGTCCTTGTTTAACGCAGCCTACCTGGTTAATGCTGGCTTGTTTGCATTGCTAGTCTATGGGTTTGTTTCGGTGGTCAGCCAGCTGAGCAACAATGCCCGCATCACCGCGCTAGCAGCGGTTACCGTATTGCTCTATCCGGAACTGAATGAGTTCAGGCACTTCATTATTCGCGATATCGGCTTTTGGGCGTTCAGTATTTTTGGCCTGCTACAGTTCATGAAGTTTCGTGAGCACCCTAGTAACCATACAGCGTTTGCTTTTATTTCCTGCATGTTGGCAGCGACCGTGTTCCGCGCTGAGGCAGTTGCCTATTTAGCGCTGGCACCGTTGGCATTGCTTGTGGACTCATCTCTTGGCCAAACACAATGCCGCGCGCATTTTTGGCAGTTGGGTAGACTGGTGTACGGTACCGGATTATCGGTCTGCCTGCTCCTGTTGCTGCTTGGGGTCAATGTTTTTGCCCAAGCCATAGAGTTCTTTTCTGTTTACTTGCCTTTTATACAAGGCACTTTCGACCCGACCCCGGCAGAGACAGCTGAACTGGGCAGGCTGCTATTCGGTGAGTACGCGGCGACTATTTCCCAAGAGTATATGAACGGGGTGATTGCCGCAGGGCTTCTCGTTATCCTGATTATGACGATATTTTATGGGATAAGTGGCCCCTATTTTTGGTTGCTTGCGCTGGGCGGCTGGATGCGTGCCTGGCAGTTCGACAGAAGTAAGTGGTTGCCATTAATCGCTTTTGCGCTGGTGAATGTCCTCATTCTGCTGACATTCTTGTATATCACGCGTTATCTCTCATCGCGCTATGCCATGTTGCTCTGCATACTGGTCGTGATGCAGGTACCCTTCGTGGTAGCAACTTTCCTCGACAGATCAGTAAATAGTAAGCGTGGACAATCTGCGCGCATGCTGTTGATGTTGTTTGCCGTGTATTGCCTCATGGATGCGCATATCAGTTTCGGTCGCTCGAAAGACTATTTACTGCAAGCTGCGAATTACACCGAGACGCAGGTCGGCGCAAATAGCAACGTGCTGACCAACAATCACACGATCGCGTTCTTTAGTGGTGAAGTGACTGACTACGATGAGGTTGAACGTATCATCACGGCAGATCAGATTCGTCAGATGCAACCCGGCGATTTGCTCGTTGTAGAAATGATCAGTGAAGTGGTTGTGCTGTTGGAAGACGATCAGATTCAGCGCATGCTGACACCCCAGACGGCTTTCCCTAGTGAAACCGAACAGCGCGTTGCCGTGTTTCAGCGCAGCAATCCCTGACCCGGGTTACCAACTGTCGGATTCTGGCCGTTTGGTCACCAGCAGATTTTCCAGAATCATGTAATCCAGGTCGGCGCCCATAAACATGTTTACCGCATCTTCAGGCGAACACACCAGTGCCTCTCCGGGGCGACACAAGGTGGCATTGATCAGCAGTCCGTGACCGGTCTTTTCCTGAAAGCGCTGCAACAGATGGTAGAAATCCGGGCTGGTCTTCTCCCTGACTACTTGCGCGCGCATCGTGCCATCGCGAAAAACGACTACCGGATACTTCTCCTGCCATTTGGCGCTGACCGGCGCGCTGCGGCACATGAATTCATCCTGATATTTACCGGGCAGAAACTCATCCGCCACGGTATCCAGCATCGATGGCGAAAAGGGACGCCAGTGTTCCCGGAATTTCACCTGCTTGTTGATCGACTCGATAATGCCTTTTTTGGTGGGATTGGCCAGAATACTCCGGTTGCCCAAGGCGCGCGGACCGAACTCCATGCGGCCACGGAACCAGGCTACTAACTGGCCCTCATCCAAAAGTTCTACCGCCTTGCCATAGGGGTCGTCGAGGAATTCCCATTGTGGCTTGTCGCGATGGTTCTCGCAGGCTTCGATACAATCACTACACTTGAATGACGGCCCCAGACTGACACTTTCAAGATGTTCAATCTGCTTACCTGCCTGGCGTACTGTGTATGCCGCCGCACCAATCGCAGTTCCTGGGTCGCCACATGCCGGATGCACAATGAGCTCTTTGACCTGGGGTAGTGCCGTCAGCCTTTGGTTGAGACGGATATTCATCGCGCCAGTACCAGCGATGACCAACCGTCCGGATTCTTCCATCACTTCTTCAAGATAGTGGACAACCAACCCCACAGCGATGTCTTCATACAGTTTCTGGATTGCCGCTGCATAGTGCACATAGGGATCTTCAAACAAATTGCCAGCGCGACGAGGGCCGAGTTTCTCAACCAGCTTGCGGCTAAAGTAGTGGCCCTTTGATTTGGCTTTATATCGGCGCAGCCCTATCGTCGTGATCAGCTTGTTGTTAACACGGAATTTCTTGCCATCAAAATAGGCCAGCTCCGATAGATCATATTTATTCGGGTCGCCGAAAGGGGCAATGCCCATAACCTTGAATTCTCCATCGAGAATCTCAAAGCCGAGATAGTCAGTCAGAGCGGCGTACATGCCACACAAGGAATCCGGATTGTTAAACACCTTAAGCTTATGGATCTTGCCGTTCTCTCCATAGCCAAAGAACATATTGGCGTACTCACCCTTGGAATCGAGTACGAAGATTGCGGTCTTCTTGCCATTCTCACTCATGTGATAGCCACTACTGGCATGAGCCAGCAAGTGTTTTACCGGGCAGAGTTCTATCTGCTCAAAGGGAATGTGCAACTTTTCCAACAAGCCTTTAAGGTCACGGATATAGCGGCGATAACGGCGGTTGCCGTTGAAGATGGAATCTATTGCCCGGTCCGGGGCATACCAGTGCCGATACGCATAATGCCACCGGGCACGACTGAATAAAGAAATAGGTGCGAAGGGTATAGCAACATGGGTCACATCCGATGCTTTCAGGCCAGCGATGCGCAGACACTGACGCGCAGCATGATAGGGCATCTCGTCTTTGGCATGTTTGCGCCGAATCAACCGTTCTTCTTCGATTGCCGCAACCAACTTGCCGTCAACAAATAGCGCCGCAGCCGGATCATGTCCGATGGCCCCAGCAAGCCCGAGTGTCACCATAGTCATACGGGCGACTCCTTGGTGCTGGCTATCTGCTCAATATAATCGACGGCTTTTTGCGGCATAGTATAGAGTTCGGGGCGACGCCCGTAGCGCAGACCATTGTCTGACCACGAAGCGCTACCTAGTTTTTCCAACATTGAAGTCAGGCGCGAATTGAGTTCACTCTGACTGAACGGTTGGGCACAAATTTCGCCGGCCTCGGCTTCCTTGACGTAATCGGCGTATCCACAGGTAGCTGTAGTTAGAACCGGTAAGCCGGCAATTGCGGCCTCCAGTAAAACATAACCGGCACTCTCTTCATATGCTGGATGCAACAACATATCTGCGCCAGCAAAAAAATGCGGAATATCATCACGGCCAGACAGAAATGAAACCTGACGCTCCAGACCCAGGCGCTGCGCCTGCCAGCGAAAGCGTGTTGCGCGGTCCTGACCAATCACCAAAAAGTGCACACGCCTCTGCAAACGTGGCGGCAATGCCGCAATGGCCTTCAAAGAGCGATCAACACCCTTCACGCGAAAGCCGGAACCAACCTGTAATAGCAGTAACTGCTCGTCGCTGATCTCGAAGTCCTTGCGCAGTTGTGCGCGCCAATCAAGATTGCGTTCCAGTACTTGCCGGTCTGGCGATATGCCTGGTGGCAAATTCAGCATGCGATTCCCACAGTCTGGATAGTGCTTCAAATAGTCCTGCCGTTGCAGTTCTGACAGTGTCAGGATTTTCGTCGCACAGTTGGCGCCAAAGACCTGCTCTTCAAAATCCTTGAAATGAAAATAACGTGGGGTGTATTGATAGTAGGCTCCACGCTGGGTGATTGCCTTCTCAACAAAGCAAGGGTCAGCCGCGTAGTAGATATCGAGCCCCGGCATCTTGGTAAAGCCGATGACTGCGTCTACCGGTTGAGCCTGAATCTGTGCTGCGACCCATTCACTGAAATAACGGTATCGAGCCAGCCTGGTGAGGCCTTTAATCGGCACTGGCACATACTCAATCTGCTCCGGGACCTTGCCCTCCCAGCGAAAGGCATACACGATAACTTCATGGCCCCTGTTCAGGCACTCCCTGGCAATCCGCATGAAATCACGCTGCTGACCGCCATAGGGAAAATAAGAATGTATCAAAAGAGCGAAGCGCATCGCTTAACTGTTTACCAGTTCAGTGAACTTTTGCCACACTGCAGCAGGTTGATGAGTAGAAAAGCAAGGCGGAACGACCGGAAACGTTTTGCCGGAATAACTATCGCTGATACCCGGCCCCGTATAACCGCACACCTTTTTAACACAAGGTGCACAGTTTAAATTGGAGTTGAGATGCAACTGGTTCTTGCCACAGGTACCCGACAGCCCGGGGTTGGTTGGGCCATACAAAGAAACCGTTGGCTTCTCCAGCGCGGCAGCCAAATGCCCCAGTCCTGTATCGACTGCTATTACACCCGAACACTGAACTATCTCTCTGGCTATGCCAGTAAGATTTTGCCTTTCCAGAACAGTGGCATTGGCATTGCCCTCTGCGATCTTCTGCGCACGCGCTTTTTCGGACTCCGTGCCCCAGGGTAAAACAATCTCATAGCCTGCTTCTTTGGCTATATGGGCTAGCTGGCACCAATACTCTTCTGGCCAGTGTTTGGTAAGCCAAGTTGTACCGTGCAGGAACATGACGCGCTTATTGTCTGAAGGCTTCAATGTCGAATCGATCAGAGAGACATCGATGCCATAGTCAATTGAGTCTTTGTCATAGTGATATTTTAACGCACGGGCGAAAAGCTGGCGTACACGATCGACGGCATGTTCTGACCAGGGTACCGAGTAAACCTTGTTGTAGAATAAAGTCGCCAGTGGTTCACGGATGGTGCGATTGCTCAGGCCAATGGTCAGACCGCGAGACAGGCGCGAGATAATGCCGCTCTTGATAAGACCCTGAGCATCAATGACCAGATCATAGTGAACGCCCTGCAGCGCCTGTTTGAATGTGCGGATCTCATGGTTCATGTATGTCCGCACGATGTTGCGCCGCCAGCGCCGGATAGCAACCGGAATCACCTTGTCGATCGCCGGGTGCCAGGCAGGGACTTCCGTAAAATTCTCTTCGACTACCCAATCAAACTGTAGATCGGGGTGTGCACGCTTGGCGTCCGTGACAGCAGGAAGTGTGTGAATAATGTCTCCAAGCGATGAGACTTTGACTATCAATACTCGCAACGGGTTTAAATCCTTCTTGTTATAACGCCAATTCGTGAATAGCAGCCACTGCCTGTTCGGGTTTTATTTCGGTCAAGCAGCGCTTGTGGCCGTAAGGGCATTCTCGCTTGAAACACGGTCGGCACTCAATTTGAGTCGACAATAATTTTACCTTGTCTGTCAGTGGCGGGGTAAATTCCGGTGACGTAGAACCGAATAAGGCAACTATCGGTTTACCCAACGCCGCGGCGATATGCATTAGCCCGGAATCATTACTCACGACGCACTCTGCTTGTGACAGTAAGTCGATTGCCTCTCCAAGTGACGTCTTGCCAGTCAGATCCTGACAACGCTCTCGCTGTTCGTCATCTATGTCGGCCATAATAGCTTCCGCCATCAGGCTGTCGTTGTCAGAACCGAATATCCAGACCTGCCAACCCGCCCGAAGCAGGTAGTTACTCAGCGCAGCATAGTGCTCAGCAGGCCATTGTTTGGAACTGCCAAATTCAGCGCCCGGACACAAAGCCAGGACCCGAGACAATGACTGCAGGCCAAGCTTCTCTCGGGCCTGATGAATCTGATCGAAGCTCGTCACAAGACTTGGGCGCGGAATATCCTCCGGCGGGCGATGCGCGCTTGCTGTACCGAGCGCAGCAAAGCGCTGAACCATTAATGGAAAAGCCGCTTTATTCAGCCGGCGACAATCATTGAGCAAGAAATAGCGCATCTCACCCCGCCAACCCACACGTCGGCGTATGCCAGCATGAAATGGAATCAGCGCAGATTTGAGAGAATTGGGCAGAACTATCGCATCGGTAAAACCTGCATCACGCAGACTTCTGCCGATCTCCTTGCGCTTGCCAAGATTCAATTCGCCGTGTTGCAGGTCCAGCGCCATGCTTTGACTGACTTCCGGCATCCGCTCAAGGAGCGGTTGCGTCCAGGCGGGGGCCATTACAGTGATATCGCATTCGCTGTGCCGTTGGCGAAGTACCTTGTAGAGCGACTGGGACATGACCATATCGCCAACCCAAGAAGGGCCAATAATCAGATACTTTGGTTTATCCTGAGCTTGCAAGTTATGTGTGCCATGTTGCAGTTTGAGAATTCGGCGCGAGAGTCGCTGCGTCTGGCGATCAACTGCGGGTATCCGGTGTCACTCGCAATACCTCGTTGATCGTCGTCATGCCGGAAGCCACTTTTTGAGCGCCGCTCATGCGTAGACTCAGCATACCATCCTTGTATGCCTGGCGCCGCAGATCAGGAAGATTGGATTTGTCGTCAGCCAATTGCTGCAAAGACTCCGAGAAGGGCATGACTTCATAAATGCCTTCTCTGCCCATGAATCCGGTTTCCCGGCATTCCAGACAGCCCGGCGCGGCGTGCGCTTTGCCCGGCAACTTGGCTTTCCACGGGGCAGTCACGGTTTCCCATGCTTCCGGGTCCAGATTGGCCGGTTCACGGCAGTGAGGGCAAAGCACCCGTACCAGTCGTTGTGCCATCACGCCCACCACGGTCGCCTTGAGAAGATAAGGGGGTACGCCCAGCTCCAGCAGTCGGGTAATGGCCGACGGTGCATCATTGGTGTGTAGTGTGGTGAAAACCAGATGTCCCGTCAGCGCTGCTTGTATCGCCATCTCGGCAGTCGCCAAATCTCTGACCTCTCCGATCATAATGATGTCCGGGTCCTGTCGCAGGAGCGCTTTCACGCCATCGGCAAAATTCAGATCAATGTTTTCCTGCACTTGCATCTGGTTGAAACTGTCTTCGACCATCTCAATCGGGTCTTCGATGGTACACACGTTCACTTCTTCAGTGGCGAGTGTCTTCAACGTCGAGTACAGAGTCGTGGTTTTGCCGCTTCCGGTTGGCCCCGTGATGATCACAATACCGTGATTATTACTGATGATCTTGTTCCAGCGTTGCAAGTCCTCACTGGCAAGCCCCAACTCTCGAAAAGGCTTGAGCAACACTTCCGGGTCGAATATCCGCATCACCAACTTTTCGCCAAACGCAGTTGGTAGTGTCGAAAGTCGCAGCTCAATCTCATTGCCCTGGGGACTCTTGGTCTTTATGCGGCCATCCTGGGGCCGGCGCTTCTCGGCAACGTTCATTCTGCCAAGGATTTTCAGACGACTGGTAACGGCACTCAGGGCCTGCATAGGTAATGCGTAAACAGTATGCAGAACGCCATCGATGCGAAATCGAATAGTCCCTTGCTCTCGCCGTGGTTCAATATGAATATCGCTGGCTCGCTGCTCAAAAGCATATTGCAGCAACCAATCGACAACATTGACGATGTGTTGATCGTTGGCTTCCGGGTCCTTTAATTGCCCAAGCTCCAACATCTGCTCGAGGTTACCGATGCCCTTGCCAACGACACTGCCACGGCTCGCTCCACGAATCGATCGGGAGACACTGTAAAACTCTGTAGTGAGTCGCTTTATATCAAGAGGGTTGGCAACTACACGTTTTATATTTTTCTGGGACGTGTGTTCAAGTACTGAAACCCACGAATCCATATAAGGCTCAGCACTGGCAATGATGACTTCATGTTCAGATTCTTCAACACACAGGATTTGATGCCGCTGGGAAAACTTGTGGTCCATCACCAGAGTGACATTGGCGACGTCAACCTTGAGCGGATCGATACGAAAATATTCTTGCCCGCATTGCTTGCTCAGTGCCCGAGTCAATGACTCGATGTCGAGCTTCTTGCCATTCGATAACTTGTCGTCGAAGCCCAAATCGGCAATATAGTGCAGAATATGTTTGTCGCGATGTTCAGCCGCACGATGGTTTGCGACTGCGTAATCGTAGTCAGCCTGCTCTATGCGCTTGTCGGCTAGCAACCCTTCGAGAAAATCACGCAGATCAAGCGGAGTATTTGCTCGACTAGCGGGTTTGGTAGCAGGTGTGACGACAGCCATGGGGATCTCGCGAGTCTGGAGCCTGCAGCAGGCAACACTGAATGATCAACAAGTGTAACTCTGCCCCGGCTAAAAACAAACACCGGAGCAGATAAGGAGTACTAATAAAGTGAGGTATTTCAAGGTTTTCCCGCATTAACAACGCGGTTCAACCAGATTGGTGTTGAAACGCTTACTCGACCAGTTTAACCCAATCTCCCTCGTTAGGCTGACCCGACGGGTAATAGCCATTGAGGAGTCGCAGAGTGGCTTCAGGATAATTGGCAATAGGGCTCTGTTGTGCCACAACAGCAAAATCGAAGAACTGGCTGGCTTGCACGTAACGTATCTTTGGTTCAGACCCGGTAGCCAGCTCGCCACGCTGAATTGGACGAAAAGAGCGAATTGACTGCAGGGCGATATCGTCAAGCTCGTCAACATTATCAGCACTGGAAATGTCTGCGCGCAGTGTAAATACTCGCGGCCCGAAATAAATCACCGCCAGTCGCTGAGCGTTGCCAGTTGCCGGGTCAGTAACCATGCCGGTATGCCCAACCAACCCGTATTGCTGTAACGGTTCAGATTTTTGCAGATTGGTAATGCCCATTTCATCACGAATGTAATCGCGCGGAGCAATATTGCTCTGGGCCCGTTGCGCCGCTATACGCATGCTGCCTGCATCAGGTTTGACCGCCGTTACCGTTGTCGGTGTTTCCGACACTTCCCATTCATCCGGAAAGACCACGGTATAGCCCATCAAATTCTGATAGTAACGATTGCGGGTGTCGGTCTGTCGCGCGGCATTGCTCTCGCCGACGATCAAACCATTGATGTGATCGCGAAACTTGGCGTCGTCAGTCTGGGTGATCTCGCCCTGCTCCAATTGACCAACCGAAGCGATGGCTTCCTGTAATCGGGTGTCATTACGAGGGTGGGTTGCAAACAGTCCATGATAGCTGGCACGGTTGCCCTGGACCCGGCGATTGAAGTCTTCCTGATTCTTCAGCACAGTGACGACATCAATCATTGCCGAAGGATCATAACCAGCTTCCCGCAGATACTCAGCGCCTAAACTGTCAGCTTCCAGTTCGGCTTCCCGGCCGAAGCCGCTCAATCCGGTTTGCGCCCAGATAGATGCGACCTGTGAGATTTGCGAACCCGCATAACCGCTGCCAGTGGCAACCGCTGTGACAAAGCCACCGACTGTCGACGCCGCGTTGGCGAGTGCGCCGCGCGCTTGTTGCTGCACAGCATGACGGGCTGTGATGTGGCCTATTTCATGAGAGATAACCGCCGCCAGTTGCGCCTCGGTATTCATAAAGGTGAGTAGGCCACGATTCACATAGACGTAACCACCCGGGAGTGCCATCGCATTGATGTCGGGGCTGTCTATTATGAAGAATTGATATTCGAGATCCGGTCGGTGGCTCGCCAGCGCCAGCCGATTTCCCACTTCTCTAAGGTAGGCCAACAACTCTTCGTCTTCGTACATCGGCATGCTGGCAAGAATTTTTTCGTGCTCTTCAGCCCCGATTTCTTTCTCGCGGTTTTCCGACATCAAGACGAGATTAGCGCCGCCCGTTGCCGGATTCACGGCGCAGGAAGACAACACGAAAAGCAGAAGCAAGGCCAGAATGCCAAGCTGGTAAGTTCTGGCCGAGGGCAAAACAGCAGTAGTTTCGGCTAAAGACTGTCGAACCGGAGATTTCATAGTGCCACCTGTCTTTAATTAGGGGCAGCTTGCTCGCGAAGGACTAGCTGCCATTAACAAATTGCTTAAGCTGATTCGCCAGTCGACTACAGGCATTCGCCTCAACTCTCGCGATCAACGGAATAGGTACAACTAACGCTGGCAGATAAGATTGTCCGGACGCATCCGTATTGATTGTGCCGACATTGGTCAGAGATCCCACATCCCAAACCCGGGCATCAAAATTCGCATCGTCTTCCCAGGTACCAAAGCCAAAGCAGCCGCCGCCACCTGGGCCAATAGTGCAGGAAATCGAACCGGCACGATCGGTTGTTTCAGTAAAACCATCGACCCAGACAATATAACGCACGCCAAATTCATTCATCTTGGCAGCGACCACGTCTTCGGTCATTAACTGTTCGAGGTCACGGGTGCGCAAAGGAGCGGTTCGTGGTTCGAACCAGGGAAACATGGCGTCGATAAATTCTTGCTCGGGGATGACGCTTAATGCGTTGTCGCCACGCGCCATTCGCTCACCCACGCATTCGACAAATTCAGATCGGGTTTCATAGTCACTCGCCTGACGACGGCCGAGAATGACCACGGACTCGTGGCTTTCGATGCCTGTTTCTGCACGGCGAAATTCATCAACCGTCGTGCTGGTACATGACGCCAGCAGGCCCACAAACAATATTGCGTACGCAGCGAGCTTTAAATCTGACCATCCAAGAGGAGCATTCATAACTAACCTCAAATCACGACCGAGTCGCCCGGGAATCCAGCCAGTCTCGCACTTCCGGGACCTGGCCGAAGCTCAATGAAAAGCTGGAAGCCAGGTCGCGCAGAGCGACAATGGCAGCATCATTAATTGCTGCTTCAGTAGAACGAAAGTTTTCGGTTGGTGTTTTGCCGTAAGAGGTCAACACCCAGTCAGCGATGTAGTCACCTTCGGCGGATAACAAACGCATGTTGTATTTGATCCAGACTTCGTAGACATCCAGTTTGGTTTTGGCCGGCAGTGCCAATTGAAACTCTTCAATGGCCGGTGCGAATACGGCATCTACATTTCGGCTCTCAGCTTCTTCCAAACTGCTAACCGTAACGACGTTTTCAAACATGGCCGGCAGAATGGCATTGAACAACTCGATGTGGGAGACCCCGCTTTCAATATTGTATTCCTCCTGCCCGGTTTCGGAATACTCGATATAGGAAAAATCGCGTAACGCGTCATCATAATAGACCGCCACTGTGACGGGCATCTTGGTAATATTCGGAGTCGGAAAGTTGCCTTCGATAACAACGTTGTTGACGCCACAACTGCTTAACAGCACAGCCAGCAGTCCAACACAAAGTTTGGCGCTGTTCGACCGCAAGCGGTTTGTAATGCTGCTGATTCTGTTTGTCATAATCTGACCTGCTAAAGAGTGCTTGATCCCTGCTGATTAACGGTAATCGTTCAACCCGACAAATGTACCACCATTTCGCTGCGTCATCTCCCGCATAAGGGTCGCATATCGATAAACGCTTTGCTGAAATCGTTGAGGACCAGCAAAAATGGTTGGAAAGCCTATGCCGTGGATACGCACCAGCCTGTTACCATTTTCGTCCTCGACGTTGATGCGGTCAATCGTCTGCAAGACATTCTGAATGGAACCGCCGGGCTGAAAGTCGTCCCCCAACACGTAAATACTGATTTTCTTGTCTGGCGAATAGAAAGTGTTAATAGCCCGTGTCACACCTTCTACAGGGCTACTATTGCTGTACGGATTCCAGGTACGCAAGGTCGACAGAATGCGATTTCTTAGCGAAGGCGTATCGGCGATCCAGTCACCACGATAGGAGTCGAACATGTAGTCGCCCATGTCGTTCATGACTTGTATGCCTTTCACTTCCGGATAGACATCCAGAGTGTCATCAATCACTTGCAGCATTTTGTTCCAACTCGGGTTGTTGTACATACTGCCCGAAGTATCGATGACAAAAATGATGTATTCGCTGTCCACCGGAATACCGCCAACGGCATTGTTCTCCGGTGCGACTGTATTGGCGAGTAAACGCTGCATCTCTGCTGTCATGGACTGCCGTGCCAGCCGCAATTCGCCCAGCTCGTTCGTCGTGTCTTCTGCCATTTGTCTTGACGCGTTGTACTGACCACGCACGTCATTCAGATCGCGACGCAATCGCGCCACGCGTTCTTGCAGTGATGATAACTGTTCGCGTTTCGCATTCAGTTCGCGATTGAGAATGGTGGACTCGCCACGGATCGCAAACAATTGTTCCTGTAATTCCGAGACCGTGGTTTCCGGCGTCACTTCTGTAAAATCGATAGTAATAGGGGCCGAGGTCTTGGTGATCATCAACAAAATGATCATGGCACCAAAACCACAGGAGGCCACGTCCAAAAAGGACACGGTAAAAGAATCTGTTTCGCGATCCTTTTTACGCCTCATGACTTATTGCATCTCCTGATAACCTGCATTTCCAATTTAGTAATTGTGCTACCAATCTATACGACTAAGGCCAATCTTTCGATGGCGTCAGAAATGATCCTTGCGAATACTGTGCCAGTTGCCAATAAGCCGCCGACGCACTCGGGTCGCCTTCCAAGGGCATCATAATCACATTGACCGGAATACCCTGGGGAAGTGCTTCAACCGCCCCTTCAAACAGCGCCAGCCGGTCGCGTGGCGAAATCGTGTTGGCCGAGCTGTTACGCCCATTCAGCGTCGGCAGGCCATCGGTAATGAGAAAGATGTTGTCAGGCATTGGTGACATATTCGCCACCGCCTGAAAAACCTGCTGCAGGTTGGTGCCATTATTCGGTACCAACTGCCGCACGGCATCCATGGCCTCATTAAGTTGACTGCGATCCGCCACTTCCAGCCAGCGATCCATTTCCATGCCGGGAATAACACTGGCCGTGTCGTCGGCAAACTCCCATATCTGATACTGGCTGGTCACCGGCAGCTGGGTGCTGACCCAATCCACTGTTCTGACAACCCGTTGCCATTTTGGCGCGGCGCGCTTACGATCATCCGGCATGTTACGCGTTCGGATGATATTGACCAGCGTGCTATCGAGCATGCTCGCCGAGCTGTCGATTAGCAAGAGAATCCGTTGACCGCCGAGGAACAAACCAGACAGATACTGCCGATTGCCATCCCCGATGTGCTGCCTGACACTATTGCCTTCCTGTTCCATGGACAGCGCCTGCAGACGCATAATGTCTTGTTCCAGTTGTTCGATATCGGAGCGCAGCTGCTCCTCGCTTTCCACGGTAGCCAGACTATTGTTTTCCAGCGCCGCCAGCTCTTGCATGAAATTGTCGACCTCGTCCTGGATCTGATTGGCCAGGCCTTCAGCGGTCACGACGTCCAGACTGACTTCATCAACGGTATTGCGTAATTGCACCAGCCCTTCCTGTCCGTCCTCTACCTCTTCTTCCAAAAGATTAATTTCGGCAGACAACTCGGGCGTAGTCTCGGCGTCCTGATTGGTACTCGTGTGATCAAGAATCAGGAAAATAAGAATTACCGCCCCGAAGCCACAAAACATGACATCGAGAAACGACAGGCTAAGCGGATTAACCTTGCGTCTTTCGGTCTTCTTACTCATCGGCCACCCTGATCAGGCTGATACTGTCGCTCTTGGTGGAAAACTGTATTCGATCGCCAAGACTGAGTCGTTGCTCGGCAGCTGCTTTCGACTGATTGACAATGACACCGCTGATATCGCTGGTCAGATACACGCCATCATCGCGTGACTCGATGCGGCCGAGCACTTCCGGCAAACCGTTGATGTTCAGCTCCAACGTATTGGCCAAACCTGCATGTCCGTTCGCACCATTCTTGTTGCGAATTTCCAGATCTCGCAGGGGGATTGCCCGATGGCGATACAGCACATGGGTTGGCTTCTCAACCTCGCTCAAGATGGTCTTCGCGGATGCGCCGGTCGCGAGCGGCAGCGACTGAACCAGATGCAGGCCGCTGTCACCAGCCACAATGTGTTGCTGATGCATCAGGCTGCCAACAATGACCGCGTCCGCCCCCAAAACATGTTTGTCAGCAAACGCCTCCAGCGTGGCGAGGAAACCTGGCAGTTCGGCCATCTCGGCACTGAGTACCAAGCGTGTGTTGGCGCTACCGGCCAACGCCAGTAATTGCTCGAGTATCTTTTTATAGTAGCCGTTGAGATTCGCGACCAGAGATTCCCGCGGCATTTTTGCAGTATGGGTCGTGCTGCCCGACTGCAATTCCAGAATCAGATTCCCGTCTTGTTCATGCTGGGCAAGCCATGCCGGCAACGCATTGTAAAGTTGCTGCTCAGATTCTGCATTGTGCTGCGGATTGAAGCGGCACTGCTGGATAAATAATCCAGTGGCCAATTGCATCATGAGGTTCATGAAATGCTGGCTGCCGACACCGGGCACCTGAATCACTGAATCAGTCGTAAGCTGATCACTTGCCATTGACAGTTTGCTCAGCACAACCTGATGCAGCTGAATGTCTGCAACCAGTGTCGTCATCGCCGGTTCAGATTGCATAGCGGCCGCCACTGCAGCGTCAACTACACCCACAGTCTGCATTGGGCTGTGTTGAACCAACCCCAGAAGAATAGCCAATTGCTGGCGACTGAAGTTGCCAGGAACCGCGAAAATGACCTCGCCATCTATGCCACCGATCTCTGCCAGATGTTGCAGATGGGCATGGGCGATATCGGCGTGGTGGCGAAAATTGTTGCCGTGAGTCAGTGGCTCCATGCTGAGCTCACTCCAATACTTGTTGTAACTCTGTGTCGGTTTTAAGCGCGCTTGCTGCTCCGCCTCGGTACCGAGATGGACAATCTTGCCATCAGCCAGAGCGAAGCCAGGGCTGCGCGCAATAATGCCCGCGTCATTCCCGACCTTGATAGCTCTGTCATTAAGTTCGACTACCGTTAATGTCATGTCTAATCGTTCCGCTCCGGTACTTGTAGATGACGTACCATTCTTTCATCGCAGTAGTTCTCGCAGTCCAACACCAGGCGATCCTGTAGCAGCTGCAACTGGTGTAATAGAAACATCAGGAAAATACTGACAACCAGGGCAACAAAGGTTGAGTTAAAAGCCACCCCAAGGCTTACTGTCACGCCGACAATATCGCCGCTTACTGCCTGATAGGCCTGCCCGAGCGCCGTACCAATACCGCGCACTGTGCCCAAAAAGCCAATGGACGGAATTGCCCAGGCGATATAACGCACAATGGTGAGTTCGGTCTCCATACGTTCAGCCTCGGTATCACAAGTGCTGCGGACTGTATTGGCGACATCCTGGATATTTTGCGTACTCTGGAATCGGTGTAAACCGGCCAACAATGCGCGGGGCAACAGATAATCTCGCTCTTTTTCCGGTAGCGCTTGCACCGGCCTGGCATAGTTTCTGGCATCCTCCGGCAGGATACTCATGCCGTCAGACACTTGTATCAGCGTGCGGTCTAACAAGGCCCGCTGCTTGAGTGTATGTTGGGTTTTCATGCCGATAATCGACACCGCCCAAAGCAGCAAGATGATGCACGTTTCCTGCTCGAAGTCGCGCAGGATAATAAATACTGAGCGTTCCGGAACAAAGTTGTCATCAGTCTCCTGAAGCAGGTTTTGTTGTTCCTGTATCAACTCCGCATTGGGACGAATGACCGTGACATAGGCTGCATGCACAATGATCACCGCGAAAATGAGCGTCCCAATCTGGAAAAGTGTTTCGTATAACGAGCCCTGCTTCATATCATTTTCCTATCTTGCCAATCCTTGTTCGTCACCAGTCAAATATCGATTGGAAACGAGACTCCCAAATCCTGGGAAATTTCTTCGGTGGGGATAAAGCGCCCCGGCGATTCCTCAGCATCATCCGCTACCGCTTGATCGTCCTCGCTATCGTTCGCAGCGGGAGCATCCTGTTCGGCCTGGATTTCTTCTGTGTCCTGAGACTGGGGCACCGGGTCTTCGGCAGCCTGCACCGACCAGCCCAGCAACAGGCTCAACAACATTATGTAGCGCAGCAATGGTTTCATTGCGCGAACCCTTCCGGCGGATCGAGATAGCGCGCCACCCGGAAGCCGACGTCGTCACGAGGCTCGACACCAAAGTCGCGAAAGGACAAGCGCATTTCGGTAATCGCACCATGGGCCCAGCTTGATCCTCTGATTGTGTGAAATTCGCCAAACTCTGGTCCCATGGGATCAATTTCAACACCACCGAATGCACCGACCGAACCATAGTAATCGTGCACCCACTCAGCCACATTGCCCGCCAGATCATACACTTCATGATAGTTCGAGCTGAAAGAACCGACCGGCGCAGTGGCGAAATGACTATCGTTGTAATTGAACATGACTTGCCCCAGATACTGCTGCACGGTCACGTCGGCAAAATTGCCTGAATTATCTGGCGGTGGCAGATCGTCGCCCCATGGATAGCGCAGCACTTGGCCACTACCGTTCGTTCGTGCGGTCCAGGCCCACTCAGCTTCGGTGGGTAAGCGGTAACCTGTTGAGTCTGGATTGAAGCCGGTTACTTCATCGCCTTCTACAATATAGAAAGGCTCGATGGACTCCTGTGCACTTAACCAGTTGCAATACAGCGCCGCCTGCGTCCAGGTAACCTGCACGACCGGCTGACTTTCGTTGTTGAGTGTGACGCCCTGTACTGTGCCAGAACTGTGTTCCGGGTCGAATAAACGATACTGGGCATTAGTGACTTCCTGTAAGCCCAGATAGAAAGGCCGCTCAAGTTGTATGTCACGCAGCGTTTCGTTAGGTCGGCGCCCGGCCTCCCGTCGTGAAGCACCCATGGTGAATGCACCAGGATAAAACAACTTCAGTCGCTGACCAGCCGCTGACGTAATCATTGGCTCGATTTGCTCCAGGCGTGCCTGCTCAAGAGATTTCAAGGTGACTCGGATTTGTTGATCCAGACCCGGACGTGATGTGAAATCGGTGACATAAGGCACGTAGCCTTCGCGCCGGATTTCAATCTGTTGGCTGGCAGCCATTAGCTCAATAGTCTGATTGGCTGAACCGCGTGACTGCCCATTGATGAACAACTCGGCGTCGTTCGGTTGTGTAATGATTTCGACACTGGCCAGCACAGGGTCCAGAGACACATTCAGCTCGCGTTCCTGATTTGGCTCTGTGCGAATTGATCGACGACTGGACTGATAACCGTTCTTAAAGAAAGTCAGTTCATGATTCTCGCCCGGGGCCAGAGCCGCCTCTACCGGCGTCAAGCCGATAAACTCACCATTGACGGTTACGCTGGCTTCGGTGGGCGTGCTGCGAATAAACACGAGACCATCCGCTGCTTCGAGCTCCACTTCGGGAATTGACAAGTCTTCACCGGCGACGAAATCGAAGTCTTCTTGCCACGCTTTGTGGCCAGGCGCTTTGAGAGTAATTTCGCGCTGACCCTGCATGATTTCCGCCAGCATCGGCGTTGTACCAATCAGTTCACCATTGACCAGGATCTCGGCACCAGCCGGAGACGAAGCCAGACTGACATTGGCCCAGGCTGGGTCTAGCTCAGCATGAAAGCTTTGCGCAACAGAACGGCCTTCGATATTGATTATTTCACTATGTTCGAGAAAGCGATCACGTGTGATGCTCAGAGTATGCTCACCTGCATCCACAGGTATGTCTGTTAGCGGTGTTTCTCCGATATCAATTCCATCGATGCGCACCCGTGCACCCACTGGTGCTTCGGTAGTAATCGTGACGATACCCGGCAATCGGCGCATCTCGAAGTCATGGGTCTGTGCCTGTTCGCTGCCGACGATTAACAAAGTATCACTGTCGAAGTAGCCTGGATTGGTCAGTGTCAAATCATAGGTACCGGAACGGATCAGAAAGCGCTGCCCCATGCGAAAGTTCATACCGCCATTGATCTCGACTTCGGCGGTAACGGGTTCTACGACGACCGACACCGACTTGGCAGTCATGACAAACCAGCCAGCAACTGACGCCAGAACGGCACCAATGGCAATAAACAGATGATGCCACTTTGGCTGATAGGAAAACTTACTGACCTGCTCCGTATTTGGAGTAAAGTCTATTGGGACAATGGGGTCAGATGACCCATGATCCGGTTTCTTGTCTTCTAGGTTGGTCATGTCTACCTACTGGTGGCTACCACACGTTCTTCGCAGCGCAACACGACTGCTTCTGGTGTCTGACCATAGCCAACCACGAATTCTTCTCGCACTTCACGATACCCTGCCCGACTGCCCACCGCGACATAGCGGCCGGGTTTGAGCGTCAATGTTTTCTGTTCAAACAACCCCAACTCACCATGTCGTAACAAAACAACATCGGTAAAATTGTCAGACACGAATCTCACGTCAATGGGAATCTGGGAAACTTCCAGCAAGGACTCAAGCTCGTTGAGTTGACTCGTTAAGACGGGCCCGGGGTTTTCGATGCCACGACCAGTGTAATAAACGTCGATGGTCTCTTGATACACAGCAGGATCAGCAAATCTTTCCGGGTTATCATTGGCATAAACCAACAGCCGGTCCAGCTGCGCACGCTTGCCCGCGTAGTCTTTGCCCTGTGTCGCAAACAGCAGATTAGGGTCAATGGCCAACACTTCATCGTACAGGTCCACGGCTTGCTGCCATTGCTCATTGGCTTCCGCTTCGCTTATGCGCTCGCGCAAGGCATTGATCTGGGCATTGGCGACTTCGTTCTCGGTTTGCACGATAGCCGCCTGCGCCTGTTCAGCGTTGACACCGAGATCAGCCGCTTCCTCAAATGCGGCAATCGCTTCCTCCGGATTACCCGCATCAAGGAGGGTATAACCGCGGGACATAACACGGCTAAATTCCGCTTCGCGAATTGCGGCAGACATGTTGTCTATGCGGGCTTGCGCCTGCTCGTTATAGCTATCCAGGCTCGCAATCTGGCGATAGACGTCGCGCGCCGCACTGAATTCGCCGTCCTCAGCCAGTTGGTCCGCATCGGCGAACAGGGAATTAACCTCGTCCAGTGAGCGTGCCCGTTCCAGACCTTGCTGGGCCGCTGCACTTTCCGGATCGAACAGTAGCGCCAGAGAGAATTTGTCTTCAGCAATACCAGACTCGCCAGCGGCCAATGCACTCTGCCCTTCTGCCAATGTTGTCTCCATCACCTGCGGTACCCGCGCCAACAAACCCTGAAGCTGATCACGGGCATCCACGTAGAAGTTGGCCGCGTTGACAAAGTCTTGCGTACGATAATATTCATCGCCAATGCTGGCTTGTTCCAACGCCGTCTCGTAGTCACTTGGCGCCCAGCTTGCAACTTCCAATGCGTCCAGTTCATCCTGGTGCTCCAGCAAAGTCGCGAGAATATCCTGTGCTTCTTTGCGCTGACGAGCTCGCTGGGCCTCTTCAAACGGGGAGATAGTACTTACTGGTTCAGTCTGCTGCGCAGGCCGAGAGGTGGCAACGTCGCTGCGACGCTCCAGCGGAAGTTCATATTCCGACACGATACCCGGCAGGACAAAAATGACTGCCAGTGCCAGCAATGACAAAACGCCTACACCTATCCACATCCAGGCGGGGGGTTTATTACTGGCTACTGGAGCCGGTTGTGCAAACTGAAAATCATTGCTGTTCTCAGTGCGGGACTCAGCGCCGTCTTGATTGATCGAATCTTTGTCTGACATCGGTTACGTCTGTGTTGTCACATTCCATGGTAATTAGTGAATACGAGTTAAAGCTCGCCCGTTTCCGCAGCATAAATATCTGCCAGAATTTCGCGCCACTGTTCGTATTGCTCTTCGACGGTACCAGTCAGTGTAATTGTGCGATCTTCCAAATCGATGACACGCGGTGCCACTTCATTCTCAAGGGATTGGCCAAGTTCCTCCAACGCTTCCATGTGCATGCGTGCTTCAGCCTGTTTATCAAAACCACTCTTGATGAGGTATGCCCCGGCACCGACACCGACTGCGCCACCGGTTTGTGTTGCGTAGTTGCCACCACTGGTTGCGGCGGCCAGACCACCCAGTACAACTGCTGTGCCGGCGATGAACCGGCGTCGTGCTGAATCCCGCAACTCGCGCAAAGTGATAGTTTCTTCATAGCTCTGCTCGCGCCATGAGTCATAGGGCAAACGCATCTGTCGGGTATAGGTAGCGTAATAATCCTGTACGGTATCGATGAACATGAAATCCCGTTCTCGAATCTGTTCGATCCGATTCATGATCGGGTCATTGTCTGCTGGCAGTGCCGTAAGTTCTTTATAACCATTGCGGTTCTCTGCCAAATACTCATCGAATGCCTCTGGGGCGAATCGCTCGGCAAAACGCATCTTGGAGATTGCGCGTATTTCTGTAATTCGCGCGTTGGAAATATTCGCTTCACGGTAGGCCAGCAAATCATTGGCGATGTTGTTGTAGATCACCTGAAACGGATCGTTCTGCTGACGCTGCACCGGTTCGTAGCTGAACTGGCTGATTACTTCTTCATACTCGCGCGTGTACCACTCGCGACCGGTTGAATCAGTAACAGTGACGCGCATCGCCATCGATTCGCCATTCGATTCGAGAATAGTGCCACGTATCACAACATCCATCGGGCTGGCATTATTAGGCATCAAACGCACGATACCCCAATTGCCTGAACGCTGTAGCGTTTCTGATAATAGAAACGGTGCATAGCGCGATTCAGCAACACGGATCTCATGATTGACTACTTCTTCGTCGGCTTTCTTGATCTCGTCAATGCCCGGATCGAACAGTGCCACACCCACGTCCATCAACAAATCCTCAGGCACAGTTTCACTGGCCTGAACAACCGGTGTGTAAGTCGTCGTTTTTACCGTATGCGTGGCACATGCTGTGGCGTATAACGCAACAGTCAGCATTACGACAATATTTCTAAATCCACTACTCATTACTTGATTCATTACTCGTCACCTTCGGCAATGCCGGTATAGCGTCGATATTCGTCCCAAAGCGCTTCGCGCAATTCGGGATCTGGTTCGCTCATGGCAGCTTCACGCAGTTGGCGTGCCACTACATCATCATCGCGACCACTGGGAATGTCTTCTGGCGGCGGAAAGGATTCGGCCTGGCCTGAACTTTGTTGCGTAGGCTGGGACGCAGAAACTACGCCAGACGGTAGCTGCGCGCCATTTGCAGGCAAGGTTTGCGGCTGGCCGGCATTATCGCCACCGGCGCTACCACCCCCGCCACCGCTTTCAAGGATAGCCACACTGCCAGCCTCGTTGCTCTCGCGCTGGGCGCGTTCGCGCTCGCCGAGAATAAAACCATCAAAATCTTCATAGCCGCGGCGTAAGCGCTCATCCAGCACTGCAGCGCGCTCGGCGGCTGTCATGGTGCCAGTTTGGCCTGATGTCGTGCCTGCTTGTTGCTGAGATCCACCACCCAAGGTGCCTGAAGGCAGTGTTTCCAGGCTGTAATCTCCACTTGGAGCGCCTAAAGTGCCTCCGGATGAACCTGAATTACCACTTTGCCCTGTTGAGAGGTCACCAGTGGCGCCATCTCTGCCAGTACCCTGATCTCCGGAGTCTCCAGGCAATCGTGATTCACTACCTGATGTCTGACCGGGTGAATTGCCAGCGGTTTGCTGGCCACTGCTGTCCGAGCCCGCCGCTTGACCACCGGTTTGGGCAGGAAAACTCAACGTACCTCCCGCCGTATCAGAGCCAGCTGTGGCACCTGATGGCGATGCATCGCTGCCAGCGGGGGATGACGACGAGGCAGAAGAGCTCGAAGTCGAGGAGGAACTCGAGCTGCTGGAGCTTGAGGAAGGCGATGAACTGGAGCTGCTCGACGAAGAATTACTCGGCTGACTGCTCGACGATGACGAAGCTGTCGATGGCGTCGAAGGCGAATTGCTTGACGGCGAAGAGGGCGACGGTGAAGGCATAGACGGCGAGCTGCTTGAAGAGCTGGACGACGAGGGCATGGACGGCATGCTACTGGATGACGAGCTTTGCTGCTGGGATGAAGTCTGACAGGCCAGCAAGGCACCACTCATTCCCGCAACCAGAATGAATCTGGCCAGCGGTCGCAAGGCATTTGTCTTGATGTGACTATTCATGTCTGACTCTCTGTTCATCTATACCTGATATACCTACTTATACGTACATGGACCCGAAACCATTCGGGTTCAACCCGGGTGAAAATTGCCAGTTAGAGGATCTTCGGCGATTTTAGTGACTATTTAGTCATTCAATTCGACGATATCTCGCGATTTCGCAAAGTCGATACTGGCAAGTTACCTTTGTAGACTCCGTCCGCTTAACTGTCCCTTAACGGTAGAGCACCACTGCTCCTGTTACCAGCCTGCTCGGCCCTGTTTTCAGTACCAATAACGATAACGAAAATGGTGGCCTTCCGATTCCTGCGCCTGACCATCAACAATCATGGGCCGAAATGTCATGCTACGCACGACACGGCGCAACTGATCCAGCTGACGGGCATTGTCCTCCGTCCCCTCACTGATAACCATCACATTGCGAGGCGCACCATATTGGGTCAAGTCTAAAACCACATCTGCATAGTCATAGCGCAAACCGGGCCGCTCTTGACTGTCTGTTGAGCCCATCAGCAAGTTCGTCGGCAGCTCGGCAAACGTCGGCACTGATAGTACTTGACCGAATAAACGCTGCTGAAGTTCCTCACTATCAGGCTGATCTGCCAACACCGCCCAGGCCTCAGCGTACAAATCGAGTCCCAACTGGCGGCGATCAAAGATCAGCTCCCAGTCAGCCAGATCAGCGATCGCTTCGGCCAGAAGGTACGGGTCGTCTGAACTCTGCTCGTAAAATCTGATCACCTCGGTGAGTGCTTCAGCCCCCACGCGGTAGCCACGAGCCGAGTTAGCGCGGCGCCCCTGATACAGATCCCGCATGCGATCCTGCGCTGACCGATACTCCGGTCGATCCAGTTCGGTGACGTATTCCGGATATTGTTTGTCCAGATAGGCCGTGCGAGCCAGGTTACGTGAAAACGAAACTACCCGGTCATCCTTATCAAAATGTATGCCAACCATTCGCACTGCTGCACTAAAAAGGATCTGCGCCGTACTCAGACGCAGCCCCAATGGTTCTCCGTGCCCTATTGTGAACGCCTCTATATTCCATTGCCCTAATTGATCAAGCACCGGAATGAGGCGCGGGTCGTTACTGCCATAGGCTTTTTGCTGAATGTAATAGAGATAATTCTCGTACAAATCGACTTGCTGCCAATCGGCCAGCGCGCGATAGCTGTCAATCATCATTTCCACCACGGGAATCTGATCGAGGGCATGCAGCCCTTCGTTAATGCGACTGACATGCATCGCGCGATCAAAGATTTGCACGGCTTCAGGGTGATTCCCCAGATCCTGCTGTAACTGCCCCAGTGCGGTCAGATCTTCAACCAGACCCTGATCCCAAACCCCACCGTTGAATTCTGTTTCCGCTACCGACTGGCTGTAGTCGCTCAGATTGGCGACTTGCACCTGATATTGTGGATCATCTTCGGGAATCGCTGGCCGTGGTGGCGCGGGCATTTCCGGATCTGTGCCGGGTTCGAATGGGACTGGAATGTCGACATACAGAACCCGCGAACGATCGGGGGCGGTAGGCGCTGGGGGATCTGCTTCCTGGGCGGCGGCATTTTCTGTAGCAAAAGTCACCCACACCAGCAACGCAGCCGGTACGGCCAGACCATTGAATGGCATGTTGAGGTATCTGTCTCTCATTTTGCGACCTGAGCAGTTCTTCTGAACCAGGAACTTCCGGAACTACTGCGAATTCTATTCCTGATCCTACGCCCCACACTGGCAACAGGATCAACTCACAACAACCCACGTTTCGCAAGCAGGGTGATCAGTTATATCACCGGGCTATAAGGCCTGCAATGCTGACCAAGACAAGCCGGCGGCGAACAGAGACTTAGAGAAAGTCGCCACTGCGATTGCTGGCATCGCCAGATGCAAGAATGGGCTCACAACGCTCCAGCAAAATGTTGCCAAGCCTATCAACCTGAAACTGCCAATCAGCTGCCACATAAGTCGTCGCCGCGTATTCGCGAATGATGGCCGGGCCTGAAACTGATTGTCCGACTGTTAACGTCAGGCGATCAAAAACAGAAACCGGCGCATCATAACCATAGACCATAGTAGTCTCAGCTTTATTACATATCTGTTGCTCATATTCGGGTAGACCGGGCAATTGTCTTGGCACAAAGACATTGACGCGCAGATTGACGACTTCGACCGGCACTTCTAACTTATAACCATAACGTTGCGAGTGTAGCGCGGCAAAATCCTGCGCTGCTTGCGCTGCATCTTGCCAGGCAATATTCAACGCATAGGACTGCCCCTGATAACGAATGTCTGCACTGCGCTTGCACTGCAACAGATCCGGTGCCGATCCTTCGTCCAGTAATTGTTGTCTGCCTTGGGCTTCCAATGCGGCAAAACTGTCGGCAAGTGAGCTGTTTGTATTCGGCAATAGCGTGCTGACCGTGCGAGTAAACTGGCGCCCCTGATTGGCAACGAGCATGCCCAGGGCGGACAAAACTCCACCGTATACCGGTACGATTGCTTTGCGCATCTGCATGGCCTCGGCAATTTCACACACATGCAGCCCCCCCGCCCCACCAAAACTGGCGAGCAAAAACTGCTGAGGGTCGTGGCCGCGATTAACAGAAATCAAGCGCATGGCCTTGGCCATGTGTTCGTTGGCAACACGCACAATTCCCAGCGCAGTCTCTTCATTACTTAACCCGATCTGGCTTGCCAGATTGGCAATCGCCTCCACCGCTAACGCCTTGTCCAATTGCAAACCATTAGCCAGGGTGCCACTTGTCAGCAATCGACCCAACACGGCGTTCGCATCAGTCACGGTAGCTAACTTGCCACCGCGACCATAGCAAGCCGGGCCTGGCTCTGCACCGGCCGACTGCGGACCTACCTGCAACATTCCGCCGTCATCGATACGCGCTATTGAGCCACCACCGGCGCCGATGGTGTGCATATCAACCATAGGCACGGCCACCGGGTAACAATCAATCTGCCCTTCGGTGGTGATCGATAGCTCTCCGGACAGCAACGCGACATCTGTGGATGTGCCACCCATGTCGAAACTGATGATTCTGTCTTCACCCAGTTGCGTGCCGAGATACCGCATTGCCGTCAAGCCACCGGCTGGGCCAGACAACAATAATTGCACGGCGGAGTCTGCTGCCTGCTCAGCCGGCAGAGTCTCGCCATTGCTTTGCATGATCTGTAAAGCCGCATCGGGTAGCTGGGCTTTCAATCGACTCAGATAGCCATGCACGACAGGGCCCAACGCCGCATTGAGCCAGGTCGCGATACCACGTTCGTATTCCCGATAGACCGGCAACACCCATGATGAGCGACTAATAAATACCGGCAAGCCAGCAGCCTCGATCGCCTCGGATATGCGCTTTTCGAACCCATCATCGAGAAAGGCAAATAATAAATTGATGGCAACAGCTTCCGGTTGCAGTGTTTGCAGCTCGGCAATCAACTTCTCAAGTTCCGCGTCGGTAAGTGGTTCGACTACGCAGCCATCAGCGCCGAGTCTGCCGCCCGTTTCCAGACAAAGTGCTTCCGGCACTGGATCTTGCTGCGGGGGAAATTGCAAAGTATAGAGTTCAGGGCGAGTTTGGCGGGCGAGCGACAGCATGTCGCCCAAACCATAATTGGTAATAAAGGCTGTTTTGGCCAGCTTGCCTTCTAATGCTGCATTGGTGGCAACGGTGCTACCATGGATAATGTGCAACACGGCACCTTTGGGTAGCTTGTCCAAGCCCAAGG
The DNA here is from genome assembly GCA_913060975.1 of uncultured Gammaproteobacteria bacterium. GTDB lineage: Bacteria > Pseudomonadota > Gammaproteobacteria > Pseudomonadales > Pseudohongiellaceae > UBA9145. Next base: position 49,298 of record CAJXVC010000005.1, on the reverse strand, counting down.
CAGCGATACCATCGAGAATGGCTTGCTCCGGCGCCGAGGGGGTAGACAGTGTCTTGTGCAGTTGCACGCGAGTCTCATTGCCGATTTCCAAATAGAAAAAGTCGGTAAATGTCCCGCCGGCATCGACGCCGAGAAATCGTTGTAGTTCCACTTGTCTGCCTCTGGGTTTCTTTATACTGGCAAAACGATTATAACTGCAGACCCGAAGATTAACCCTACCCCTTGTTTCAATTCAGGTTGCGTTAGTGCCCGAACTACCCGAAGTAGAAACCACCCGGCGTGGAATTGAACCACACATAGATGGCAGATCGATTACCGCCGTCACCATTCGCCAACCGCGCCTGCGCTGGCCGATTCCGCAACAGGTATCGAAAAGTTTGCCTGGGGCGCGTGTGCAGGCAGTTAGCCGTCGCGGAAAGTACCTGTTGATTACTACGAGTAGTGGAACCCTGTTGGCGCATCTGGGCATGTCGGGCAGTTTAAGAATATTGCCAACCGGCACTGCCGCCGGCAAACATGATCATGTAGATATCGAATTCGATGGCGCCCATATTCTGCGCTTCACTGACCCGCGCCGCTTTGGCTGCATGCTCTGGCTGGAGCCGGGCGTCACAAGCCATCCACTACTGGATTCATTGGGCCCGGAACCGCTCGGCGATGAATTCAGCGGCGAGTATTTGTTCAAACGCAGCCGAACTCGCAAAGTGCCAATCAAGTCTTTCATCATGGACAGTCAGGTAGTAGTCGGGGTGGGTAATATCTATGCCAATGAGGCGCTGTATATGTCAGGCATTAACCCAAGGCGTATGGCAGGTCGGGTCTCAGCAGCGCGCTTTGACGAGTTGGCGACTGCCATCCGTCAGGTCCTGGGTAACGCCATTACCGCCGGTGGCACCACATTGCGAGATTTCACTAACAGTGAAGGTAATCCGGGCTACTTTAAACAGTCACTTAATGTATATGGCCGCCGCGGTCTGCCCTGCAATGGCTGTGGCAGTGCACTGAAAGAAATTCGCATGGGTGGTCGCAGTACCGTCTACTGCACAGCATGTCAGAAATAGACGCGCTGGACTACTTGCCCATCGCTTTGGCAACCACCGGATGGACAAACTTCGATATGTCGCCGCCATAGGACGCGATTTCGCGCACCAGTGTCGACGAGATATAGGACAGGTTTTCTTCCGGCGCCAGAAACACCGTTTCAATCTCCGGATCCAGAACCCGGTTCATACCCACCAGCTGAAATTCGTACTCAAAGTCAGCTACGGTGCGCAAGCCGCGCAGAATGATATTGGCCCCACAGCTCTTCACATACTCAGTGAGCAATGAATCGAATGAAGTGACTTCGACATTCTCAAGATGCCCCAGAACTTCTTCGGCCAGCGCGACTCGCTGGTCTACCTGCATAGTCTCCGATTTTTGACGATTGGTACCCACAGCAACGATGATCTTGTCGAACAGACGCGCGGCGCGTTCCACCAGATCGGTGTGACCATTGGTAATGGGGTTGAATGTTCCAGGGTAGACGGCGATTTTCATGTGCTGACTCGCAGAGGTTGGACTGGCATTCTAGCGAATTGCTATGTCCTGCTCAATTCACCCTTGATGAAGTGCACGATACGGCTTTCCAGCCAGTTACTGCGCCGTCCAGTGATAAAGCCGACATGACCACCAGTACTAGTCAGCTCCAGCCGAACATTATAAGGAAGTGCCGCCCTGTCGGGTAACGCCGTGGGCGGTATAAGAGGGTCGTTTGCGCTTTGAATGAGCAGTGTCTCCGCCGTGATATCCGGCAGATACTGCCCGCTACTGCTGCGGGTGTAGTAGTCAGATGCATCGGCAAACCCGTGCAGCGGGGCTGTAAAGCGATCATCAAATTCCCAGATGTTGCCAACCAATTGGGGGTCACCAAGCGCACGCAGAATCTCGGTCTGCTCGGCATGATCGTTAGTTTGAAAATGTTGCAGTTTGGCTGCCATGTCTGCCACCAGCTTATTGACGAAATAGCTGCCGTAGAACCGGCTCAAGCCCTTGAGCATGGCCCGCGAGCATTCGGCCAGATCAAACGGCGTTGAAACTGCAATGGCCCCTTTGATACGACCGGTCGCGCGCTCACCATCACCTAAAGACAGTCCCGAACGTTGGCCTAACCACTTCAGCATAACGTTAGCACCGAGTGAATTACCTACGAACACATACTCCCTGCCCGGCCAGCGCCGGGCCAACTTCTCAACCACCTCTTCTACATCTTCCGAGATGCCCGAATGGTAAGCCTTGGCCAAACGATTCATTTCACCACTGCAACCACGGAAGTTCATCGCCACGCTGGAGATTTCATGAGCAGCCAGTTCTTTTTGCAAAGAAAGGATATAAGGCGAACGGGAACAGCCACACAGCCCGTGGAGAATGAAAACAACAATGTCTGATGCCTGCTCGTGGTAGCCAGTTTCGGCGGACCAATCAACGTCAATAAAGTCACCGTCATCCAATTCAATGCGTTCCCGGACTTGCGTTAGCGCCGGAGCTTGCGAGAATTTTCTATAAAGAGTTTGCGCGTGCCCCCCCGGCAACCACCAGGGCGAGGTAAACTTTGTGCTGCCTTTCATACCGGCCATACCAGCGTTATTGTTTGAGGTGTCAATTGTCACTTTATACCCGGCGCTTTGTTCTGCATTAAATAGTAGTAAATCTGTCCGGCTTTTTTGTCCTTTAAGCACTGCCAGTGCGATGGCAAAGATTGCATCGATATCGGCTGGTCATTTTCCAAATAGATCAGAGCCTCTGGTGTCAGCAATCTACTCGCATCCAATTGTTTGCTGATAGCAGGCAGACACTGGGCTTCATACGGTGGATCAAGAAACACCAGATCATATTTTCCTGTGCCAGCCGTTTGTTGCGCCAGCCAATCTTCGGCGCGGGCATTGTAGACATTGCTTGAACCAAGATTGTTGTTAATCAGTTTGGCTACATTGTCGCGCAATACGCTTGCCACCTGTCGGTTACTCTCCACCAGATCAACATGCCCTGCACCGCGAGACAGCGCTTCCATACCCAACACTCCGGTACCAGCATAGAGGTCAAGACAACGCACGCCAGCCAAGTCATGCTGCAGCCAATTGAACAACGTTTCTCGTACACGGTCTGGCGTGGGCCGCAAACCCTCACTATCGATAATTTCAATTAGTCTACTGCGCAGCTCACCGCCAATAATGCGAACGCTACGTCTCGATCCGGGGCTATTGGACAATCTCATCTCCATCTAGGAAGGCGCGCATGTTGTGACTGTTGTATCGCCAAGCACCTACTTACCCGGGTTCACTGTGTAGTCAGCTGTGCTTGCCATTCAGTCAACCTGAAGCTGGCCCGTAGTGTAAGCCTGCGATGCGCTGTGTAGTGCGTAGGATGTTGCATTGTACGATGGCTAGAGAGTCTAGTGACTGGGCTCGGCGCTGGCAACGCCAGATACGCGTGTGCCCATTGGTGAAGAGATGTCACAGAATGTTGGCAGGTGGTAGCATAGCCGCCTGAAAAATTTCCAGATGCAGTAATTCCCCATGTTTGGTTTTGGTAAAAAACACAAGGACACCAAGTCCGACACGCCGGCTGAAGAAAGCAGTCCTGCAAAGGCGGCTGACGAAAGCACTGATCCGGCGTCTGACAAAGAGACCGAAGCAGTCGCTGACGTTATCGCCGCTGCTGATTCTCACTCTGGTTTGGACGCTGAGCATTCAACTGCGGCTGCCCAGACCGGCAGCGCAGCCGAAGTCTCTGGCGCAAATGATGGCTTTTTCGCACGCCTCAAATCGGGCCTGAGCAAGACGCGCAGTCGCTTGAGCGACAGCCTGGGCACGCTGGTGCTTGGCGAGAAGACCATCGATGCCGATCTGTTGGAAGATGTGGAGACGCAATTGTTGGCCGCCGACGTCGGCCTCGAGGCCACCGATCAGGTCATCGACAATCTCAAGAAAGCATTGAATCGCAAACGGCTGTCCGACCCCGAGCAATTCATGGCGGCATTGCGCGAAGAACTGCGAGCGATTGTGGCACCCTGCGACGTGCCGTTGGCAATTCAGGCCAGCAACAAGCCCTTCGTCATGCTCATTGTTGGCGTCAATGGCGTCGGTAAAACCACCACTATTGGTAAACTGGCCAAGCGCTTTCAGCACGACGGCCACAAGGTCATGCTGGCCGCTGGCGATACGTTTCGGGCCGCTGCTGTCGAGCAACTGCAAGTCTGGGGCGAACGCAATAATGTGCCCGTCGTGGCTCAGGCCACCGGCGCCGATAGCGCGTCGGTTATCTTCGATGCCTATCAGGCCGCCAAGGCCCGGCAGACCGATATTCTCATTGCCGATACTGCCGGTCGCCTGCACACCAAAGACAATCTCATGAATGAACTGGAAAAGATTGTGCGGGTACTGAAGAAGCAGGACCCGGATCTGCCCCACGAGATCCTGTTGGTGCTCGATGCCACCGCCGGGCAAAACGCGCTGAGTCAGGCCGACAGCTTTCATGCCGCCGTCAATTTGTCCGGTCTGGCGCTGACCAAACTGGATGGCACCGCCAAGGGCGGCGTGGTGTTTGCGCTGGCCAAACGACTGGGCGTGCCAATTCGCTTCATTGGGGTTGGCGAACAAATAGATGATCTGCGGCCCTTTAATGCCCAACAATTTGTCGATGCCTTATTCGCTGAATGATTCAATTCGATCGCGTCAGCAAACGTTACACCGATAGTCAGGAAGCTCTGGCCAATATCAGCTTTTCCCTCGGCAAGGGCGAAATGGCATTTCTTACTGGCCATTCCGGCGCTGGCAAGAGCACGTTGCTCAAGCTGATTCTGGCGATGGAGCCTTGCAGTGGCGGACAGCTTATTGTCAATGGTCTGGACCTGAACAAGCTACCACGTCGCCAGATTCCCCAACACCGTCGCCGTATTGGCGCCGTATTCCAGGATCATCAGTTACTGTCAGATCGGACCGTCGGCGCCAATGTAGCTTTGCCGCTGGAAGTCTCCGGTTTTCCCGAACACGAAATTCAGCGTCGCGTCCGCGCCGCCTTGGCCAAGGTCGGTTTGCTCAACAAGGAACGGCTCATGCCCGGCAAACTGTCTGGCGGTGAACAACAACGCGTCGGCATCGCCAGAGCAGTAGTGAATCGCCCCAGCGTGATCCTGGCCGATGAACCGACGGGGAATCTTGACCCGGAATTATCGGCCGAGATCATGGCCGTGTTCCAACAGTTCCGTGATGTCGGCGTTACCCTGTTAGTGGCCACTCATGACCTGGCGCTCATCGGGCGTCACCAATGCCGTGTTCTGACGCTGGAGTCAGGGCGCCTGGTGAATGATCAGGGAGGGCCTGAGCCGGCATGAAGGCGCACGCGAAGTCACAAGAGAGATCGCAAAAGAGATCGCAAAAGAGGCCAAAACATTCGCCAAAGTCGGCGAACGTGTGGTCAAAGCACAAGAAAGATGCGCAAGCCAGTTTACAGAGGCTACGCCACACGCCACTGGCATCCGCGATGACCTTGTTCGTAATAGCCATTGCGCTGCTCCTCCCAGCCTTGCTGTTTGTGGTGCAAGCCAATCTCGGCACCTTGATGGGCGAGTTCCGCGAATCCGCGCGCATTACCGTCTACCTGCAAGATAGTCTGAGTGACGCCGAGGTTGAGCAAGTAAGTGAAGACTTGCTTTCGTTGGAAGGTATAGCATCATTGCGCTTGGTAAGTCGCCAGAGCGCACTGGAGAGCTTCTCGGCAGCCGCCGGTTTCGACCGGGTACTCCCGGAATTGGAAGGCAATCCCTTGCCCGCCGCCATCGTCATTCAGCCAGAATCCACCACCGTCGTAGCAGCACTCACTCAGGAGTTAGGTCAACGGCCCGACATCGACCTGGTGCAAGTCGATGAACAATGGATTCAGCGCCTTGCTGCGATCAGCAGCCTGATCAATACCCTGGCACTCGTATTAGGCGGGGTGATCGCCGTGGGGCTGATTTTTATCATCGGCAACACTGTTCGAGTGAGTGTTGAGCAGCGCCGGGAAGAAGTGCGAGTAATCAAACTGATCGGCGGTACCGACAGTTACATCGCCAGGCCGTTTCTCTATTCGGGATTGTTTCAGGGTTTGTTCGGTGCGGTGCTGGCACTGCTGCTGATGTTGCTGATCTATCTGATTGTGCAGGGCGCAGTGGCTGCTGTTGCCGATGAATTTGGCAATAATTTGTCAATTCGCGGGCTCAGCTTGCTTGGTTGTGTGCAATTATTACTCGCCGGGGCTCTGGTGGGTTGGCTGGCCGCTTGTCTGGCCGCCTGGCGCACGATCCGCGAGATCGACGCCTGATCTCGTCCACAGCGCTGCTGTATGCGACGACTCCAGTATGCCACCCGGATTCAGCCCTGATGATCCCTTTACCTTCTGCTGACGTAATTAATTACAAGTTATTTGCCAACACCAGCCTTGAAAAGCCTGGTAGTGCCCCCAAGTTCAAACAAGTTAGGGCCAATGGCCGTAAAATTGAGCTAGCGGCCTGCATGGCAGGTCTGAACGAAACGGCGTGAGACGCCTGTTTATGGGGCTCAAGAGCATTTTTTGCTGGTGTTTGCTATTAGCGACAAACGTAATTTAGTGCTAAAATACAGAGTATGAAGGTGTCATTAGGACACGTTTGTAGAAGGTAGGTTAACAACATGGGAACAAGTGCTGAAATGAGTACTGGTAAAAACTTACAGACTTTCGACCCCACCACGCCGGGTCGCGATCTGACAGCCTATATGGCGTCGGTAAACAGCATTGCTGTGCTGACTCCGGAACAAGAGCTGGAGTTAGCCAAGCAGTACTACTACAACGACGATGTGGATGCGGCTCGCCAATTGGTTATGGCCCACCTGCGCTTTGTTGTGCACATGGCCAAGACCTATTCCGGATATGGACTGCCGCAAGCCGACCTGATTCAGGAAGGCAATGTCGGACTGATGAAGGCGGTTAAGCGCTTCAACCCGGAAGTCGGTGTGCGTTTGGTATCCTTTGCCGTGCATTGGATCAAAGCCGAAATGCACGAGTACATCCTGCGCAACTGGCGTATCGTGAAAATCGCGACCACCAAAGCGCAACGCAAATTATTCTTCAACCTGCGCAGCTCCAAGAAGCGTCTGGGCTGGTTGAACAACGCAGAAACTGAAGCTGTCGCCAAAGACCTTGGCGTCGATGCTAAGGTGGTTCGTCAAATGGAAGGTCGCATGAGTGCCTACGATACGGCGTTCGATGCAGAACCTGACAGTGACGATGAAACCGCTTACCGGGCCCCAGCCTATTATCTGGAAGACCAGTCTTCCAATCTGGCAGACAACCTGGAAGAAGCGGAATGGGAAGCTGTAACCAACAACGGATTGTATCTGGCTATGGACGAACTCGATGAGCGCAGCAAGGATATCTTGCGTAGCCGCTGGTTGGGTGACAGCAAAGCCACTCTGCATGAACTGGCCGACAAGTACGGCGTCTCTGCAGAGCGCATTCGCCAACTGGAACGCAATGCGATGAACAAGATCAAGGCTAGAATGGAAGCCTGATCGAGATCGATTTTTACTGTGTATGTCCTTGTTAAGCCGCGAGTACCCACTCGCGGCTTTTTTATTGCTGGCCCAATCAATTCCTACTGAATAATCGAGCTATTCTTACTTGCCATGCCTGCCTTGTTCCTGATGCTAGCCGCACTTAACGGATTCCTCGCCGTCAGTCTGGGCGCCTTCGCTGCCCATGGCCTGAGCAATGTACTGGCAGCGAATTATCTGGCTACCTTTGCAACTGCAGTCGACTATCACATGTACCACGCTTTGGCGCTGTTTGGTCTGGCTATACTAATTCAGTCCTACCCTTCTGCCGCTGCACTGCGCCGCGCCGGCATGCTTTTCCAACTTGGTATAATTCTGTTCTCCGGTAGTCTTTATTTGCTGAGCGTTACCGGCATTGGCTGGCTCGGTGCTATCACGCCACTGGGTGGACTTAGCTTCTTGCTGGCCTGGGCATTGCTTGGCAAGTTTGGCTACACGCAATTCCGCCAGAACAATGCAAGTAACGAGGCGCAAAGCTGACATGATTACTATTACTGTCAATGGCGATAGCCGGAATCTGAGTGAAGGCACCAATGTTCAGCAGCTTCTGGATATTCTTGCGGTCGCGACGGGCCGACTCGCTGTCGAAGTGAACGGAGAGATCGTGCCGCGTAGCACATTTAGTGAGCACGTATTACGGGCTGACGATAGTGTAGAGATCGTGCAGGCAATCGGTGGCGGCTAACCAACAACTGGATTCAATATGACTGAAGTAAAAGACAAACCACTGATCATCGCCGGCCAGCAATACAACTCTCGCCTGATTGTTGGCAGCGGCAAATACAAAAGCTTCGCAGAAAATCTGGCCGCATTGCAGGCTAGCGCAGCCGAGATGATTACAGTGGCTATTCGGCGCGTCAATCTGGGCCAGAATAAAGATGAGCCCAATCTGTTGGAAGTAATCTCACCAGATGAGTACACCATCCTGCCCAACACTGCGGGTTGTTATAGCGCCGAAGACGCCGTGCGTACTTGCCGCATGGCACGCGAGTTACTGGATGGTCACAAACTCGTCAAACTGGAAGTGCTAGGTGACCAGAAGACGCTGTATCCGAACGTCACTGAGACGCTGGCCGCTGCCGAGACGCTGGTCAAGGATGGTTTCGATGTCATGGTCTATACCAGTGATGACCCATTGATTGCCCAACGCCTCGAGGAGATTGGCTGTGTCGCGGTCATGCCGCTGGGTGCGCCAATTGGCTCCGGCCTGGGCATTCGCAACCCCTACAACATCAAAATGATTCTGGACAATGCCAACGTGCCGATCATCGTCGATGCCGGAGTCGGTACTGCATCCGATGCCGCCATCGCCATGGAACTGGGCTGCGATGGTGTGTTGATGAATACAGCTATTGCCGAAGCGGGTGACCCTGTCCTGATGGCATCCGCGATGCAGAAGGCCGTTGCCGCAGGACGTGAGGCTCATGTCGCCGGTCGTATGCCGCGGCGTTTGTATGCCAGTGCGTCATCGCCATTGTCCGGTACCTTCTTCTAGAGCACCAAACAAACAACGAGAACAAACCCTTTGTCAGAGTCACCGGAAACATCCTCCAGGCGTCCTGTACGCTCTTTTGTCATTCGCGCCGGGCGGTTGACTGATTCCCAGCGCAAAGCCATTGAACAGCACTGGCAGGACTTCGTCGTGGACTACCAGCCCCAGTTGCTGGATCTATCGGCTGTGTTTCCCAAACCGGGCCCGCTCACTGTCGAGATTGGCTTTGGTATGGGCGATTCCTTGCTGGAGATGGCTATCGCCAACCCGGACCGTAACTACCTCGGTATCGAAGTGCACAAGCCCGGCGTGGGCAAACTGCTGCATGGCATTGTCGCCAATGACGTGAGCAATGTCCGTATCATCTGTCACGATGCCGTCGAGGTGCTCACCCATTGCCTGGCCACAGAGAGTATCGACCGGCTGCTGCTGTTGTTTCCCGATCCATGGCACAAGAAGAAACACCACAAGCGTCGTATCGTCCAGCCCGCATTTATCGAACTGGTCCGCTCCCGCTTGCAGACTAAGGGAACATTCCATCTGGCTACCGACTGGCAGCCTTATGCCGAGCACATGCTTGAGATGCTTGAGGATTCAGCCCTGACAAACACGCAGGGCAAAGGGTCTTACTGGCTGGAGCCCGAGCGGCCGGAGACGAAGTTTCAGCGCCGCGGCCAAAGACTGGGACACGGTGTGTGGGATTTGTTGTACCAGAAAAGTTAGCAGGCGCTAGAACCAGAACCGGTGCTCATGAGCCTGCAACCATTCAATGTAGTGCTCATAATCCGGGCAAACTGATTCAACCAGATTCCAGAATCGGTGCGAATGATCCATGTGAACCAGATGGCAAACTTCGTGACTGATCATGTAATCAATAATGCTGCACGGGGCCAGCATGATGAGCCAGTTGTATTGCAGCACGCCTGTTGAGGTGCAATGGCCCCACTTGGTCTTGGTCTTGCGCAGGCGCACTTCTGTGATCTTGTGATCAACACCCAGATAACGCGCCAGCCCTTTCGCACGCGGCACAATGTAGTTACTGGCCTTGTCGATCAGATAGTCTTCCACCAACACACGCGCACGCGCATTAGTCAGCTTGTGCCCCTGAATGATGAAGCGATCGCCATTCACAAGCACGCGTTCTTTACGGCCTTCCTTGAACTCAATCGTTAGCTCGCGCGCTCGGTAGAAGATCTTGGCATTTCGCTCAATGCGCAATGATTGGCGATAGCGCTGCGATTCTTCCAGTAATCGGCGTTCGATCCAGTCGCGATTATCGTTAACGAATTCCGCTAACTCGGCTCTGGATGCCTGATACGGGCAGCGCACAACGACCTTCTTGTGAGTCACATGAAGAGCGAGTGTCTTGCGCTTGCTGCGCTCCACTTCACAGGGGAACGCTTTGCGTAGCTTGCTATTGCCGGCACCGAAATTCAGTGCAACAACTTTTGATCGACTCATTTCTGTCTGGGTCTCCGGGCAATCAGGTTTGCCACCGCACGGGTTGGTGTTGGCATGGTGCCTGAAAAACTGCGAATTACGTGCCAACCTGCAAAGCAAGCTTCCAGTTCACCCGGCGCAAGTAAAAAATCCGGGTTGGTGGGTCTGCCATAATCTGGCTGGTCCACCGTAAACGTCTCATACACAATCAAACCGCCAGGCCGGATCACCTCGCGTATGGCTGGCAACACTGGCCGATGCAGGTAATTGAACACCAGCACCGCATCGAACTGCTTGCCTGCCAGCGGCGTTGTATCCGCCTCTTCAAAATCCACTTGCCAGTACTCGGCCAGTTTTTGCTGGTCGCCTGACAAATGACTGACTTGCTCGGCAACTGCAGCCAGCGCCTGGCCGTCACGGTCGGCAAAAATGACCGGCAAATTATGCTCTAATAGCGGCAAGGAATTGCGGCCTTTGCCGCAGGCCAAATCGAGAATGCCCGACTGTATTTCCAGTTCCGTCAGCAACGCTAAATTGTCGACCAGAAGCTGAGCGGCGCTGGTAGTTGAATGTGACATTAATCGACGGATAATACGGCTGCGGATTTGCCTGTGCTATTTCGCGTAAAATAAGTGAATCGCATCGGCGGCACAATATTTATTCACGATTATTTATCGTTGGCATGGGCAATAACTTGGGCATCATTCACGAAATAATTTTGCGCGCCGAGCAGATCTACGCAAATGACGACAACAAAAACACCAGATTCTCACCGGGCACTGCATCAGCATGAGCCACAGTAAGACTCAAAAAGACAGGCTCTTTGCCGAGCAGATGCTGCCTGGAGATTTCGCCTTTGACGATAATGTAGCCAGTGTCTTTGAAGACATGATCAATCGCTCAGTGCCCGGTTATAAAACCATACTGGCGATGATAGGCGTGATGGCACAGCGTTACTGTCAGCCCGGATCAGTGGTCTACGATCTTGGCTGTAGTCTGGGCGGGGCAACTTTTGCCGTGGCCCATTCAGTTGAGCATGGTGACTACAGCATCCAGGCCATCGACAATTCTGCGGCCATGATTGAGCGGCTGGAAAACAAACTCGCCGCCGCGGAATTTTCGCCAACCATCCATTGCCAGCATGCCGATATCCTCGAGTTTCCTGTTAACAACGCCTCACTCGTGATTCTGAATTTCACCTTGCAGTTCATTCCGCTGACGCAGCGTGAAGCGCTTATTGAGCGTATTTATGCTGGCATGAATCCCGGTGGCATTCTCATCGTCTCCGAGAAAATACTGCTGCCCGATGCCCGGCTCAATGAATTGATGATCGATCTTTATCATGGGTTCAAGGAAACTATGGGTTACAGCAAGCTGGAAATCAGCCAAAAGCGCACCGCGCTGGAAAATGTGTTGTTGCCGGAGACTCTGGCTACACATCAGCAGCGCCTGCGCGGAGCTGGCTTCGACCCTCTCGACGTCTGGTTTCAGTGTTTCAATTTTGCTTCCTTAGTTGCCTGCAAGCCGGACTGATTATGGATTACTCACCACTGCGAGCTCTTGTTGCGAATTCGCCTCTGGCTGCTTTGCAACCACTACTCACGTCAGAGTTCCTCGATACATTGCGCCATGGCGACTTTCAACGCTGGCGCCGCCTCATCGACGCCATGCCGGGAATCACGCCGTCCAGCTATTCCGCCGCTGATCAGATTTGCGTCGGCTCTACAGATGATGCCGACAATGCTTCGCTAACAGAGTTAGAAAACTGTTTGCGTGAGCTTATACCCTGGCGCAAGGGTCCCTTCTCACTGTTCGGCATTGATATCGACAGTGAATGGCGTTCCCAGATCAAATGGGACCGACTGCTACCGTATCTGTCTCCGCTACAAGGCAAGACAGTGCTCGATGTTGGTAGTGGCAATGGCTATCACTGCTTCCGCATGCAGGCCGAGGGGGCTCGATTGGTTATTGGTGTGGATTCCCACCTGCCCTACATTGGCCAGTTCTGGGCGATCAAACACTACCTGCCCGAGTTGCCGGTTTATGTCCTGCCTGTTTCACTCGAACAATGGCCTGGCGACGAACCTGCGTTTGATACGGTTTTCTCGATGGGCGTGCTCTATCACAGCCGGGCACCAATGGAGCACTTGTTACAAATCAAGCGTCTCTTGCGGCCCGACGGTGAACTCATTCTGGAATCGATAGTTGTGCCCGGCGACCGGGGCTATTCACTCACCCCAAAGGATCGCTATGCGCGCATGGGGAATGTCTGGTTTGTGCCATCGGTGGCCACAATGGTGGGCTGGCTGGAGCGCTGTGGGTATATCAATATTCGTGTCGTAGATGAGAGCGTTACGACAGAAACCGAACAGCGAAAGACTCCCTGGATGCCATACGACTCACTCGATGATTCGCTGGATAGTGACAACAAAAGTCTGACCATAGAAGGCTACCCTGCCCCACGTCGGGCGATCGTAATCGCCAATACACCGTCAGCGTAATGTGTAAAATCAATCACTAGCGTGCAGGTTCTGCGCTCGAATGAATCATCTCCTGTTCGTCAAAAGGGGTCTAACGTCCTTATAACCGATCTCAACCTTTTGAAGCGGCCATTCGTGGGCACGCGCATTCATAACAATTTCCCGGTTAGTAGCAATACAGCAATCTATTCCAAAAGTTTGTAACTGATTGTGATAAAACATTGCGATTGCAGTGACACAAGTCCTGTTAAATTTGCCAAATAGCCCGGTAAAAAATGCGCAGATTTCTTTTCCCTGACTAACCCGTCAATTCTGTTGACGTTATCATTCAATTCGTTTATCACTACATTCTGACTCCGCGAAGGGTCAGCTCTAATTCTATCTAACTAACAATAATAGAGAATAAAAGATGGCCAGACCTCTCCGAATAGAATATCCGGACGCTATTTATCACGTCTCCAATTTTAGCGCAGGAAAACAGCGTGTATTTCCGTCCGCAAAGTACTTCGATGCATTCCTGGAAGGTTTAGGGGAAACCTGCTCACGATTGAATGTAGAAGTTCATGCCTATTGCCTGCTCAAGGATCAGTATCATCTGGTAATCAAAACACCAGAGGCGAACCTCAGTCGTTTTATGCGTCAGGTCGATGGTCTGTACACGCAAAACTATCAGCGCATGAAGAAATCTGACGGATCCTTGTTTAAAGGACGCTACAAGGCGGTACTGATTCAAGCGGACAAGTACCTGTTGCCGTTGTCACGTTACATCCACAGTATGGTGAAGCCCGCCGAATTGGTTTCCTACCCTTATACAAGCTTCACCTACTTTACGCGCAAACCTAATCCTCCTGCCTGGTTTAACCGTGAGGAGACGCTGAAACAACTCCCCGGCCCGGCTGCCAAGCGCCCGGCTAACTTCCGCAAGTTTGTGAAAGAAGGCATTGAAGAGGAGATGGCGCATTTCTACGGCAAAAAGAATCTGTCGTCGATCATGGGCGATGACAAATTTCGCAAAGCGGCTCAGAAAAAGCGCTCTACGACCAAGGTTCGAGGTGTCTCACGTGGCGCCAATGCCAAGTGGCGCCCTTCCTGCAAACAGATCATCAGTGCTGTGGCCAAGCAATTCAAAGTTGACGAAGCCAGTATCTACAAAGCAGCCCGTGGCCCCGGTTCAAAGAACGTACCGCGCTGGGTTGCCATGTATCTTTGTCAGGAATTGTCTGCCAATACATTACAGTCCATTGCCAAGCTCTTTAAATTGAAGCGCTATGGCACTGTGTCAACGACAGTAGGCAAGTTACGCAAGGAATTTGCTGAAGATCCCAAGCTGGCCAAAGCCACTGAAAAGCTTATCAAGCAATTGAGCAAAGGCAAGTAAGCTGAAATAGCCTCGCTTCAATCCCCGCTCAATAAAAGCAGCGCCCAATAAAAAAGCCGGAATCATTTGATTCCGGCTTTTTTGTAGATCGTGTATCAGCTTTCGTGTCAGCTCTTGGCTTGCCAGTTAACACTCTATAGCAACTTGCTGAAAGTGATCACTGATGAGCTAGTCCAGTACATGCAATTGGGCACGCATGGTAAGCAAAATAGCTACTTGAATCGATCGAGGCAGACAGGCCGCCGCCATTGTGGGTGACGGCAGCAAAAACGTCTTACTTGATCTTGGCTTCTTTGTAGGCCACGTGCTTGCGAACAACGGGATCGTATTTTTTGATCTCCATTTTGTCCGGCATGGTGCGCTTGTTCTTGTCAGTCGTGTAGAAGTGACCAGTGCCTGCGCTTGAAACCAGTTTGATTTTATCTCTCATGATCGTTACCTGTGATTACTCGGGTACGGTTCGAATTAAACCCGCACGCCTTCTTTTCGAATATCCGCTAGCACAACGTCGATACCGACCTTGTCGATAATGCGCATGCCCTTGGTGGAAACACGCAGTTTCACAAAGCGATTTTCGGACTCAACCCAAAACCGATGCGTGTGGATATTGGGGGAGAAACGGCGTCTGGTTTTGTTGTGTGCGTGTGACACATTGTTTCCAGTAACGGGTTTTTTACCGGTTACCATGCAAACCCTGGACATGATGTAGCCTCGTCGTTAAATGTTGTAGTGACCCCGGTCAGCAGGAGACCTCTCAACCTGCTAATCGTCTTTAAACTTGGTGTCTTCTAAAGTCCCAAATTGTTGGCCCGTCGCGGGAACCATTTCTAGGGTCAAAAAAGAGCTGCGTTTTATACCAGAAGGCCCAGGCAATAGCAAGAAACAACCGGCTTTTCAGGTGATTTTACGCCTGTCGGCTGCGGATGTCGCGTCTGCCGTCATGGCCGACCACAGTAGCCGCCTGCTAGCGACCTGACCAGCCCCTTGTCACATACTCATAGCAAGTCCCGCTCGGCCATGGACACCACAGTATCGCTACCGATGACCAGGTGGTCCAGCACCCTGACCTCAATGGTGTGTAGTGCGGTGCGTAATTTGCCGGTAATCGCAATATCCGCCTGACTGGGTTCAGCCACGCCAGATGGGTGATTATGAGCAAAAATGACCGCCGCGGCGTTGTGTTGCAGGCAGCGCTTGACCACTTCCCGGGGATAGACGGCCGCGCCGTCGATTGTCCCCAGAAACAGCTCTTCTACTTTGACAACATGGTGCTGGTTATTGAGAAATAGACAACTAAACACCTCTCGCTCACAACTCTGGTAACGCAGACGCAGATAATCACGGGTTGCGGCTGAGCTGGTCAGCACGTCCCTGGCTTCCAGTTTGCACCGCAGCAGGCGCACACCTATCTCTCTGGCAGCCATGAGCCTGGCCGCCTTGCCAGGGCCCATGCCGGGGCGACGAAGCAACGCACCTGTTTCAGCCGCCAGCAAACCGGTCAGGCCGCCAAAATGCGCAAGAAGCTCCCTGCCGAGATCCACGGCTGTTTTGCCGCGCTGGCCAGTTTGCAGAAACAGCGCCAGCAACTCGGCGTCAGACAAACTCGCCGTGCCCTGCTCTAACAGTTTCTCCCTCGGCCGCTCCTGAGCGGGCCAATCTGAAATACTCATTTGTCTGGCTTCCTTGCCTGTGCACTTGCTGCGTTGCCGCAATGGCCTTGTTAGCCCTGACGCAACTCAAGCTGTTGCTGTTCCTCAAATGCATGTTCAACCGCTTTGTCAAAGCATAGTCGGAAGCAATACAGATGCGAGTTTTTCACCGATCCCGCAAATTGCCTCTATCTGGGCTAACTGCTAGTCTACTGCTCCCTACTTGAAAGCCCGGTGGCACAACGTTTTCCATGTTAAGCCTCACTAACAAACACATACTGCTCGGCATCACTGGCGGCATCGCTGCCTACAAGTGTGCTGAACTGGCGCGGCTGTTTATCAAAGCCGGCGCGCAGGTGCGTGTGGTCATGACCCGGGCTGCCACAGAGTTCGTCACACCTTTGACCATGCAGGCGCTGACCAGCAACCGCGTGCACATCGATTTACTGGATGCGGAAGCCGAAGCTGGCATGGGCCACATCGAATTGGCCCGCTGGGCGGATTTGATTTTGATCGCACCGGCCACCGCAGATTTCCTGGCGCGGATGACCCACGGACGGGCAGATGATTTACTGAGCACATTGATCCTCGCCACGCCCGCACCTGTGGCCGTGGCCCCGGCTATGAACCAGGGTATGTGGGCCGACGCAGCAACCCAGGCCAACCTGCAAGTGTTAGGACAACGCCAAGTCCATATTTTCGGACCGGATTCAGGTGAGCAAGCCTGCGGCGATGTCGGTGCGGGTCGCATGATCGAACCATTGGCGCTAAGTGCAGCTTGTGCAGAATTATTTGCTACCGGGTTCCTGGCTGGCAAACATGTCGTACTCACTGGTGGACCAACCAGAGAAGCCATCGATCCGGTGCGCTTCCTGAGTAACCACAGTTCTGGAAAAATGGCCTACGCATTGGCAGCTGAAGCCGTCGCCGCCGGGGCCCGGGTAACCTTGATCAGCGGCCCGGTCAGTTTGCCCACACCCAAGGACGTCACCCGCATCGATGTCGTCAGTGCCCGGCAAATGCTGGATGCCACGTTGGACATTGTCGGTGAAGCCGACATTTTTATCGGTGTAGCGGCGGTTGCCGATTATCGCCCTGAAGACAGCGCGATAGAAAAGATCAAGAAGCACGCCGACACCATGCAGCTGACTCTGGTAAAAAACCCCGACATCATCAGTACGGTCGCCAACTTGGCAGACAAACCTTTTGTAGTTGGTTTTGCTGCCGAAACAGAAAAGCTCATCGAGCATGGCAAAGAAAAATTACAGAAAAAGAATCTCGACCTGCTGTTCGCCAACAATGCTACTGACACGTTTAATAGCGACGCCGTCGCTGTGACGGTTATCAGTGCTGATGGTGAGCAAGCCATTAAACCGGGCAGCAAGCAAACAGTTGCTCGCTTGTTATTACAGGAAATCGCGCAACGACTACCCGCTGCAAAAAAGTAGGTCTTCGTTCGACTTTACCGGGGCACTCCAGCAATCATGCCTGCATCAAAACTTGCGTCAGATAGCAGTAAAGAGCGTTTGCGTTCAGAGCAAATGGCTGAGCCTGTTATCCCGGCTGCCATATTTCGCACCTATGATATTCGCGGATTGGTCGGCAGCGAACTGACCAATCAGTCAATTATGCTTATCGCCAAAGCTGTAGCTAGCGAGGCGCTGGACGCTGACATTACTCAACTACTTGTTGGCTATGACGGCAGATCATCGAGCCCAAATTTTTCTCAGGCGTTGATTGAAGGCATTCTCAGTACTGGCTGCTCCGTCGTGAACATTGGACAAGTACCTACGCCGTTATTGTATTTCGGTACTTATACCAGCGGCATTGATTCCGGTGTAATGCTCACAGCCAGTCACAATCCAGCGAATTACAATGGCCTCAAGATGGTCTTTAATCAGACCAGTCTCGCCGCCAGCAAAATCAGTCAGATAAAAACTCGTGTCGAACAACACAGGTTTGCTACAGGCAAGGGGGAATACAGCGAACTAACGCTGCAGAAAGATTACCTGCAGGCGATCAGCAGCCGCATCAAGCTCGGCCGGAAATTGCGCGTCGTGGTTGATTGCGGCAACGCTGTACCCGGCACTATAGCTCCTGATGTATTTCGCGCACTAGGCTGTGACGTGACGCCGCTTTTTTGCGAGGTGGACGGCCGGTTTCCCAACCACCATCCTGATCCGACAGTTGAAGCCAATTTAGCTGATCTGAAGTCTCGAGTGCTCACCGAGCGAGCCGATCTTGGCATTGCCTTTGATGGTGACGGTGATCGCGTGGCGATTGTGACTGATCGCGGGGAGGCAATACCGGCCGACCGACTGCTGATGTTATTAGCCAAACACATCATGCCTGATTACCCGGGCGAGAGTGTGATTTTCGATGTGAAGTGCAGTTCCACTTTGCCGAGCTTGATCTCCTCATTGAATGCCAACCCGGTAATGCATAGCAGCGGCCATTCCCTAATGAAAAAGAAAATGGTTTCCAGCAATGCGCCGCTCGGCGGCGAATACGCAGCGCATTTCTTTATCAAGGATCGTTGGTTCGGCTTTGATGATGGCATCTATGCCGCTGCACGCGTTGTGGAGATACTAAGCAACTTGCCACACTACGCCAGTGAGGAATTCGCCAGTTTTCCAATATTGGTCAGTACACCGGAAATCAAGATTCCAGTTGCCGAAACCAGAAAATTTGCGCTGATGGATAAAATACTCAAGCACGCAGACTTCACGAACGCTAAAATGATTCTTATCGATGGCCTGCGGGTAGAGTTTCCCGATGGCTGGGGGTTGGTTCGAGCATCCAATACCAGTCCCGCATTGCTACTAAGATTTGAAGCCGATACAAGACAACGTCTGAAGGAAATCCAGGCCTTGTTTAAAGCTTTGATACGCAGCGCAGATACAAGCTTGGATCTGAACTTTTAAAAGCCAGCCTTACCAAGGCGGCTCTAACAACAATCCTGTTGCTAACCACAAGCAGGCATCAGGCTGACAGAACACAGGAATAACATGTCTCTTACCATCGCCAGCGCCAAAAATATTGCCACAGTCCTGACTGAAGCGCTGCCTTATATTCAGAAATTTACCGGCCGCACTATTGTTGTCAAGTATGGCGGCAATGCCATGGTCGACGACAAGCTAAAACAAAGTTTTGCCCGCGATATTGTGCTGATGAAACTGGTAGGCATGAATCCGATTGTTGTTCATGGTGGCGGGCCGCAGATTGGCAAACTACTGGCCGAACTCAATATCGAGTCCAACTTCGTGGACGGCTTGCGTGTTACTGACAGTCGCACGATGGATGTTGTTGAAATGGTATTAGGCGGTTTGGTGAACAAGGAGATCGTCAATCTACTCAATCACAATCAGGGTAAAGCCGTGGGAGTCACCGGTGCTGATGGCAATCTGATTCGTGCCAAAAAGCTGACTCTGCGTCGCCGCGGCAAGAAGAAGGCCGACGACGAACTGGTCGATATCGGTCAAGTCGGTGAGGTAGAGAGCATCAATACTGAAGTCCTGGAGATGATGAAGGACAGCAATTTTATTCCGGTGATTGCGCCAATCGGCACTGACGCGTCCGGGGCCAGCTACAATATAAATGCCGACTCCGTGGCGGGTGAAATCGCCAGCGTGTTGCAGGCAGAGAAACTCATGTTGCTGACCAATGTGTCAGGGGTGCTGGGCAAGAAGGGCGATGTGCTGACAGGTCTGAGTACCAGACAAGTTGACAAGCTAATTGCCGATAAGACTATACATGGCGGCATGCTACCCAAGGTGGAGTGTGCATTGAACGCTGTGAAAGCCGGCGTTACCAGTGCTCACATTATCGATGGCCGTGTCGAGCATGCCGTGTTGTTAGAGATCTTCACCGACGAAGGGGTCGGTACTCTGATAACCAAGAATGGCCTCAAGAAAAAGTAGGTAGTTGTCGCTGATGGAAACAGGTAATAAGCCTTCTCGCAAAGAACAGATTCTCCAGGCGCTGGCGCGCATGCTCGAATCATCCCCGGGTGAACGCATCACGACGGCCGCACTGGCCAGAGAAGTAGGTGTATCGGAAGCGGCGCTGTATCGTCATTTCCCCAGCAAGGCGCGGATGTTCGAAGGGCTGATCAAGTTCATCG
This sequence comes from uncultured Gammaproteobacteria bacterium, assembly GCA_913060975.1. GTDB lineage: Bacteria > Pseudomonadota > Gammaproteobacteria > Pseudomonadales > Pseudohongiellaceae > UBA9145. The sequence continues at coordinate 29,129 of CAJXVC010000005.1, read as the reverse complement.
AAGACACCTTGTTTGTCCGCATCGCACGCATTCTCAAAGAGGAAGACAAGGCCGATCAGCGTTGCCAGAAAATCCTTACTTTGCTGCTGACTTTTGCAGACAAGAATCCGGGTATGACACGCCTGCTCACTGGCGATGCATTGGCTGGTGAAACGGAGCGCTTGCGGGAACGGATTGCCCAATTCTTTGATCGGCTGGAAGCACAGCTCAAACAGATTCTGCGAGAAGCGCAGATTCGCGAAAATCTCAAACCTTCGATTTCTGCCGCGGCATTAGCCAATTTGTTACTGGCTTCCTGCGAAGGTCGGCTCGCACAATTCGTACGCAGCGAATTCAAGGCTTCGCCTCTGGAGCACTGGGATTTGCAGTGGGAGTATTTGCAGCAAAACCTGTTTTTGCCATTTCAGGCTGAAAGGTCAGACTCGCCGGCTTTTTAACGCGCCGGCGAGACTTGCCGATTACTACACCCCGTATTCCTGCCGATAGGCGTTCACCGCATCGAGATGTTCTTGCAGATTGCTGTCACTGGCTGACTGCAGGTAGGTGATGATGTCTTGCAAAGTGATAATACTCACCACCTTGATCTTATACTGCTGCTCAATCTCCTGAATCGCTGACAACTCACCCGTGCCTTTTTCCTGACGATCCATCGCTACGGCGATGCCAGACAACTTAGCGCCGTTGGCCGCCAGAATATCGGCCGCTTCCCGGATCGCGGTTCCTGCAGTGATCACGTCATCGATGATCAAGACATCGCCGGTCAGTTCGGCGCCGACTATGTTACCGCCCTCGCCGTGATCCTTGGCTTCCTTGCGGTTGAAACAATAGGGCTTGTTAATATCCTGCTCCATTGCCAGCGCCATCGCTGTAGTCGCTGCCAGCGGAATACCTTTGTAGGCAGGGCCGAACAGCACATCAAAAGAGATTTTTGCATCGGCAATGGCAGCAGCATAACAGCGCGCCAAAAAGCCCAGTTTCTCGCCAGTGTTGAACAAACCCGCATTGAAAAAATACGGGCTCTTGCGCCCTGACTTCAGAGTAAACTCGCCAAAGCGCAGAATGTCATTGGCGATAACGAATTCCAGAAATTCCTTTTGAAATGCCTGCATGGTTTCTCTCGCTGTGTAATCTGCCTGTCGGTTTAGCCCAGTGCCGCGCGCTGCTTTTCAATCAGTTGCTTGATGCCAGAATCAGCCAGGCCGATCATGGACATCAGTTGCTCTTGACTGAAATCACCGTCTTCACCGGTACCTTGAAGTTCGATAAAACCACCCTTCTCAGTCATCACGACATTCATGTCGGTTTCGGCTTTGGAGTCTTCGGCGTAGTCAAGGTCAAGCACCGGCATGCCACGGTAAACACCGACCGAGACTGATGCGATCATTTGCTGCAAGGGATTTTCCTTCAGCATCTTCTTGTCGAGCATATAGTTAATGGCATCAACCAGCGCCACGCAGCCACCAGTAATTGAGGCTGTGCGTGTACCGCCATCGGCCTGGATCACATCGCAATCGATCTTGATGGTGTGTTCACCCAGTTTGCGCAGATCCACAGCGGCACGCAGGGCACGACCGATCAAGCGTTGAATTTCCTGGGTGCGGCCTGACTGTTTGCCGCGCGCAGCTTCCCGGTCCATGCGACTGCCGGTCGAACGTGGCAACATGCCATATTCTGCCGTTACCCAGCCCTGTCCAGTGCCTTTCAGAAAGCGCGGCACAGAATCCTCAACAGAGGCCGTACACAGAACGTGTGTATCACCAAAAGCTACCAGTACCGAGCCTTCAGCGTGTTTGGTGTAACGACGGGTAAGAGAAATTTCGCGGAGTTGGTCGGCGGCGCGTTCACTGGGCCGGGAAGTAACAGTCATAAAGGGTCCGTTGTGCATCGAATGAGTGGACCGGCATTATCCTTGAATTCACTGCCAAGCGCGACCCGGGGACGGTGACAAGCAGCTGACAATATTCACAAAGATGCCTGCCTGCACTGTGATTCATAGCGCGATAGGCTAAAATAGCGGCTTCGCTAAAACAGGCTACTATTATGATGTTAAGTATGACTGCCTTCGCCAGGCAGCAACTCGATGGCGACTGGGGTTCCCTGGTCTGGGAAATCCGCTCGGTCAATCACCGTTACCTCGAAGTCAGCCTGCGCTTGCCTGAACAATTTCGAAGCCTGGAAAATGCCGCGCGCGACAAGATTCGCAAGCAGCTGGATCGCGGCAAGGTCGAGTGCCAGCTGCGTTATCACCCCGCCGCCCCCGAACAAGCCGATCTCCAGATCAATGAAGCGCTCATCGGGCGACTCATCGAAGCCAATCAAAAGATCGAATCCTTGTCGGGTAGCGCCTCCGAACTACGGGCGGTCGATATTTTGCGTTGGCCCGGAGTCGTCATGGATCAGGATGTCGATACCGAACAACTGCAAGCTGATGCTCTGACATTGTTCGATCAGGGGTTGAGTGAACTGATCGCCAACCGACAGCGCGAGGGCGAAGCCTTACGGGGCTTCTTGCAGCAGCGCATCGATGGTATTCGCGAGATCGTCGCGATTGTACGCGAAAAGATGCCGCTCATACTCGACGCCCAAAGAAAGACGCTGGTTGAGCGTGTCAATGATCTGCAGATGGATATTGAGTCCACTCGCTTGGAGCAGGAAGTTGCACTACTGGCCCAGAAGGCCGACGTGGCTGAAGAACTGGACCGTCTCGATTCCCATCTGAATGAGTGTGCCCGAGTGATCGATACCAAAGGCCAAAAGGGCCGGCGTCTGGATTTTCTGATGCAGGAACTGAATCGGGAAGCCAATACCCTGTCTTCCAAATCCATCGTCGCCGAAACCACGATGCAGGCTGTGGAACTCAAAGTGTTGATCGAACAAATGCGCGAACAAATTCAGAATGTCGAATAGGTTGTCCTAATGAAAGCGTTGCATGGTCCAGTAGGGAAATTATTCATCGTGACCGCGCCATCTGGTGCCGGCAAGACAACACTGGTACGGGCGCTGGTAGAAAGCGATCCCAGCTTGCGGGTGTCTGTATCGCACACCACGCGCCCGAAACGCAGTAAAGAAGAAGACGGCGTCAATTATCACTTTGTCGAAAAAGCGCAGTTTCTCGACATGCTGCATGCTGGTGACTTTCTGGAGAGCGCTGAAGTGTATGGCCACCACTACGGCACTTCCCACAGCTGGGTGGTCGAACAGCTCGAGCAGCAGCAAAACGTCATTCTGGAAATTGATTGGCAGGGTGCCACGCAAGTGCGCAACCTGATTCCGGAAGCTTGCTATATCTTTATCTTGCCGCCGTCACTGGAATCATTGACCGATCGCCTGGAGCAACGGGCCCAGGACGATGCTGACACTATCGAGCGGCGTATGGCACAAGCCCGCGGTGTCATCGCCCATGTTGCCGAAGCCGATTTTGTGATCATCAATGACGATTTCGACGTGGCGCTGGAAGATGTGCGGGCGGTGATTCGCGCGCAGCGTCTGACCACAGCTCACCAGCAGCGCAATCTTGCCGAGCTGTTGACTAAACTCACCCGCAGCTAGGACGCTAGTTTATTCGTCAGGTGTGTATGCCAACAGGTCACCGGGCTGACAATCGAGAAACTCACATAGCTTGGCCAGCGTATTAAAACGAATACCTTTCACCTGCCCGGTCTTGATCAGCGAAATATTTTGTTCAGTAATACCGACAAATTCTGCCAAATCCTTGGAGCGGACTTTACGGCTTAGCAATAGTTCATCGAGCTTGATGCGAATAGACATGGGCTAGATGAACTCCGCATTTTCTTTGGCCAGCCGCGTTCCCTCGCGCATGATCCACGCCACGACAAAAAAGGTTGCCCAGGCAATCAACTGGATTATGCCTTCCTGATCGATTGTGATATTGAGCTCCAGAAAGTTCTCCGGTTTACCAAGACGCCCCAGTAAGCCGGCCAGCGCGTGCACAACTGGCCCCAAAAGCTGGGTAGCAAAGCCGATAAACGAAAATACCAGTAAATGCGCCACGCTCTGTTCCGTGAAATAGTTGCCATTGGCAAAGGCATTGAACATACGGCTGAGATGCCAGATTCCATAGGCCAGTGCCAAAGTCGGCAACAGGAATACCAGACTGGCCAGCCAGTAACCCAAGGGTTCGGCTGCAGCGATGGTGTTGGCAATAGCCCGCTCGGTCACCACCGGCATGATTAGCGCCGGATTCAGTTTGATCATCAATGTGAAGTACAGCTGAAAGCCAACCAATAGCACGGCGATGCCCAAACAGCCGTGTTCCAGTAATTTGCTCAGGGCATGAATTTTCCGGGTGTTTTGCATGCTCTCTCCTGTATTTCGTAATTAATCGACTCTGATTAGCCGCACTTTACGCACAAAATTGCTGTATTACAATAAATAATTATTGTTTTACGATGATTTCTGCGATTCGGAGTGGTTGCATGCCGTACTTTGAGATGGCGCCCTTGCCCGGGCGCCTGCTGGCCGCCGCGGATGATCTGGTTTGTACTGCCACAGGCTGCAAGCGCCTGTTTACACAGAAAACCATGCATTTTCGCGTCATTTTGCGTAGAATTGCCGGTCCTCTTAATAGAGGCAGTTTAATAGAGGCAGTTGCTAATAGGGGCGTTTACGGACTAGTCCGAGGGCTCGCGGCAACCAGCCACTTTAAAGAAGGCCTGACCGCACCAATATCTCATGAGAGTGGAATCGAGAGGGCATATTGGTCATAGTAGTCACACAAGACAGTTCAATCACAATGCTTTGCTTCGGGTCCAGGATTGACCGGAAAGCAAGCTGATGCCGCCATTGCGCGGCTGGTAAGGGAACAACATGGCACGTATTACTGTAGAAGATTGTTTGGATAAAGTAGATAACCGTTTCGAACTGGTTATGGTTTCGAGCAAGCGTGCTCGCCAGATCCAGATTGGCGGCAAAGACGCAATGGTGTCAGTCGACAACGACAAACCAACCGTACTCGCCCTGCGCGAGATTGCAGAGGGTCTGGTTGACGCCAAGATTCTGATCGAGAAGCCCAGTGTAGAAATGGACGAAGAACGAGAAGAGAAAGCATTAGCTGCGGCAGCCGCTGAGCTGGAAGGTGATCCAGTGATCAACGAAACTGCCAGCGAAGAAGAAAGCGCCGAACAGGAAACTGCTTCGGAGGACGAACACTAACGAGGTAAACACTCTTGCATCCAGCCGCGGTTGACAGTATCGACACCTTGGCCTCCGACCTTACCGGTTATCTGGGTAAGGAGCAGGTGAATAATGTCAAACGCGCCTACTTTTATGCAGAGCAGGCCCATGAGGGCCAATATCGCCGCAGTGGCGATGCCTACGTTACGCACCCCCTCGCAGTAGCCGGTATTCTCAGCGAAATGCACATGGACCATCAGTCTCTGATGGCCGCCATGTTGCACGACGTCATCGAGGATACCGGTATTACCAAGACCGCTATCAAGAACCAGTTCGGGCTTACCGTAGCCGACCTGGTTGACGGTGTCAGTAAACTTAACAAGATGAAATTCAGCTCCCGCGCTGAAGCCCAGGCAGAGAACTTTCAGAAAATGGCCATGGCCATGGCGAAAGATCTGCGGGTCATCATGGTCAAGATTGCCGACCGCCTCCATAACATGCGTACTTTGGATGTATTGTCTCCGGAGAAGCGCCGCCGTATCGCTCGCGAAACCCTCGACATCTATGCCCCCATCGCCAACCGCCTTGGCATGAATAACGTGCGCGTAGAATTTGAAGAACTGGGCTTTGAAGCCTTGTACCCAATGCGCTCACGACGGATTCGTGCAGCCGTCAAACGCGTACGGGGCAATCGCAAAGAAATAGTGTCCCAGATTCAAACGTCACTGGAAGCCTGTCTGGAACGCGAAGGCTTGCCGGGCCGCACGATTGGCCGCGAAAAGCATCTGTTCAGTATCTACGAGAAAATGCGCAGCAAGCGCAAGTCCTTCTCTGACATCATGGACGTCTACGCATTTCGTATCATTGTCGATTCGGTTGATACTTGTTACCGCGTTCTCGGTGCTGTGCATAATCTTTACAAACCCGTACCGGGCCGCTTTAAAGACTACATAGCCATTCCCAAGGCCAATGGCTATCAGTCCTTGCACACGACCCTGTTCGGTATGCACGGTGTCCCTATCGAGATTCAGATTCGTACTGAAGAAATGGAAGCGATGGCCAATAACGGTATCGCTGCACACTGGTTGTACAAGTCCAGTGAAGACTTGCCGACCAATGCTCACTTACGCGCGCGTGAGTGGGTGAACGGATTGCTCGATATGCAAAAACGTGCGGGTAATTCGCTCGAGTTTATCGAACACGTCAAGATCGATTTGTTCCCCGATGAAATCTACGTCTTCACGCCCAAAGGCCAGATCTTTGAATTACCGGCTGGCTCCACGGCAGTGGATTTCGCTTATGCGATCCACACCGATGTCGGTAATTCCTGTGTCGCCTGTCGTATCTCACGCCGGTTGGCCCCGTTGAGTGAGCCACTGCAAAGTGGTCAGACAGTCGAGATTATTACCGCGCCTGGCACGCAGCCTAACCCGGCGTGGTTGAGTTTTGTCGTGACCGGTAAAGCGCGCAGCAATATCCGCCACTACCTGAAGAACCAGAAGCATTCCGAATCGGTGGCGCTGGGCCGCCGCTTGATGAACAAAGCTCTGGCTGGATTTGGCAGCGAGTTGGAAGCGGTTCCGCAAGACAACATCGATGCCTTTCTTGAGCAGGCCAAACTCAAGTCACTGGATCATCTGCTGGAAGAAATTGGCCTGGGCAATCGCATGTCTTATATGGTCGCCCAGCGCCTGACGGCACGTCCGGCCAGCGAAGGCGAAGAGGACGCACGCACACCGGAAGAGAAAGGCACTATTGCCATTCGCGGATCAGAAGGCATGGTAATGAACTATGCCAAATGCTGCCATCCAATACCCGGTGACCCGATAGTCGCCCATATCAGTTCTGGTCGCGGCATGGTTATCCATACCGACGACTGCAATAATATTTCCGAGATTCGCGACAACCCGGAAAAATGTGTTGCCGTCAGTTGGGATCCGGATGTGGAAGGCGAGTTCTCAGTCGAGCTGCGTGTCGAGATTGAGAACGAGCGCGGCATAATTGCCACGCTCGCTACTACGATTACCGGCACCGAAGCCAACATCGAGAAGATCAGCACTGTGGAGCGCGATGCCCGGTTCAGTATCGTCAATCTCTCACTCAATGTGCGTAATCGGGTACACCTGGCACGTGTAATGAAGCGCGTGCGCCTGATCAAACCTGTTACCCGCGTCACCCGCGTCAAGTCACGCCGTGTCCGTAAAGCGATTCCCGGCACAATAGGGAGTCATCTACACTAATGAGCACTCGCGAAATCGTCAATACCGACAAGGCCCCCTCCGCTATTGGCCCCTATTCCCAGGCTGTAAAAACTGGCGATCTGGTGTTTATCTCCGGACAGATTCCACTGGATCCGGCGACCATGGAAATAGTCAGTGAAGATATCGAAGCACAGACCAGTCAGGTATTTGCCAATCTGCATGCCGTGGCTGAAGCTGCCGGCACGAGCCTGGACAATGCGATCAAGCTGACCATTTATCTGACTGACCTGGGCCAGTTTGCCAAGGTGAATGCCATCATGGCTGATACTTTGTCCGAGCCGTTCCCGGCACGGGCAACCATCGAAGTCAGCGCCTTGCCCAAAGGTGCACAGGTTGAGATTGACGCAGTACTGGCACTCTGATTGGGCCTCTGATTGGGCCTTTGACTGGCAGCGCTGCCTCGCACTGACTATCCGGTTTCATGAAATACTTTTCACTTTTCTTACTGTGCAGTTTATTGCAGTGAATAGCCTGTGGCTGGCTCTTCTACGCCGGCTGTGCTAAATCTAATTCAGTGATCGACCAGCCAAGCCAATTCTGACAAACGCCATGCCCGGGTCAACCAAGCAATCCCAAGAACTAACATCTCTGACCGGAGTCGGACCCGCGCTAGCGCAGAAACTTCACCAAGTGGGCATTAATCAGGTCAGTGACTTGTTGTTCCATCTGCCTCTGCGTTATGAAGACCGTACGCGTATTCAGGCCATCGGCTCCGTCTCGCTGGGTGATGTGGTGCAACTGCAAGGTGAAGTCGTCGGCACGACCATGCAGTTCGGCCGTCGCCGCAGTCTGTTGTGTATGCTGCGCGACCGCACCGGTCTGATCAGTTTGCGCTTCTTTCATTTCTCCGCAGCACAAAAACGCACTCTTGATGAGGCCAAATTCCTGCGCTGCTTTGGTGAAGTGCGCCGGGGGCGTAGTGGCTTTGAGCTCTATCATCCCGAGTACCAGATACTCAAAGACGGCGAGCAGGCGCTGGATACGCAGCAGAGTCACCTGACCCCTGTCTATCCCACGACCGAAGGGTTACAGCAAACCCGATTACGTAAAGTGGTGGATCAGGCATTGTCGCGGCTTGATGAGTCCGGTTCGGTTGTCGACCTGCTGCCAACGGAAATTACCAGGCGCTTTGAACTGGAATCGCTGCGCAGTGCTATTCAGCTCGTCCATGCACCACCTGCAGACGCGCCGCTGCAATGGCTAAGCAGCGACAGCAATCCCGGGCAGAAGCGCCTGGCTTTTGAAGAGTTACTCTCGCACCGCTTGTGTATGCGCATGTTTCGACGCGAGGCGACGCGCTTGCCGGCGCCGCAGATGCACTCGGGTGAGGCCCTGATCAAACCCTTTCTCGCCACGCTTGGTTTTACTCTCACCGGGGCACAACAACGCGCGTTCAGCGATATCGACACGGATTTGCGGGCCGGACATCCCATGCTGCGGCTGGTGCAGGGCGATGTAGGGTCTGGCAAAACCGTGGTGGCGGCGCTGGCGGCGCTGCAAGTCATTGCCAGCGGCTTGCAAGTGGCCCTCATGGCGCCAACCGAGATTCTGGCCGAGCAGCACTATCTTAATTTTCAGCGCTGGTTTGCCGACCTGCCCGTGACGGTTGGCTGGTTATCTGGCAAGACTAAAGCGGCGCAGCGTAAAGTAACCTTGGCGGCGTTGGCCAATGGTCAGTGTCAGTTACTGATTGGCACGCATGCGCTTTTCCAGGATGAAGTCACCTATGACAAGCTGGGTCTGGTCATTATTGATGAGCAGCATCGTTTTGGTGTGCATCAACGTCTGGCGCTGCGTGACAAGGCCAATCAGGGCAATCTCAATCCGCACCAACTGGTCATGACTGCGACGCCCATTCCGCGCACGTTGGCCATGAGCGCCTATGCCGATCTGGATAATTCCATCATCGACGAACTTCCGCCCGGGCGCACACCAGTCAACACCGCACTCATTTCCGCCGAGCGCCGCGACGAAGTCGTCGCGCGCATCGCCGAGGCCTGTCAGGGTGGCAGTCAGGCATACTGGGTCTGCACGCTCATTGAAGACTCCGAGACATTGCAGGCGCAAGCTGCCGAAGCAACGGCAACATCGTTGGCCGAACTGCTGCCCAATCTGTCTATCGCCTTGATTCATGGGCGCATGAAGCCAGCCGAGAAAGCCGATGTGATGGCACGCTTCAAAGCCGGTGAGATCAAGTTGCTGGTTGCCACCACAGTTATCGAGGTCGGTGTGGATGTGCCCAACGCCAGCTTGATGATTATTGAGAATCCGGAACGGCTGGGGTTGGCGCAACTGCATCAGTTGCGCGGGCGCATCGGCCGTGGCTCGGTCAAGAGCCACTGTATTTTGCTCTATCAAACGCCGCTGTCTCGGCTTGGCAAAGAGCGCCTCAAGGTGATGCGCGAAAGCACTGATGGCTTTTATATCGCCGAGAAAGATCTGGAACTCCGTGGTCCTGGTCAGGTACTCGGCACCCAACAAACCGGACTCATGACCTTCCGCATTGCCGATATCCAGCGCGATGCCGCGTTGCTGGATGATGTGAAATCGGCCGCGGAAGACATTTTGCAGAATCATCCGGATATCGTCGATCCATTAATAGAGCGCTGGCTGGGTGAGCGCATCCACTATGTGAATGTATAAAGAATGCATAGCGAGTCTGTAGAGAGTGTGCAGGCGATAACAGAGAGTCTCCGGATTACCGGCGCAACGGTGTTCCTGATCGCGTAAATCTTTTATCCTAGCGCCTCGCCTTTTGTAGCCCGAATTATCATGTCCGTACTACGCTCTGTCTGGTCTCGACTCGCCACCCGGTTCCGCGCGCGCTTCCCGGAATTCGCCGGCAAGCTGCCTGCCTATGTCACGCTTACCCGTGCCGATCGTCCGATCGGTATCTTACTGTTATTGTGGCCAACAATAAGCGCGTTATGGATAGCCGGTGAAGGTAGCCCTGACTGGTCACTGGTATGCATTTTCGTCGCCGGCACGGCTTTAATGCGTTCGGCTGGCTGTTGTATCAATGATTACGCCGACGCCAATATCGACGGCAAAGTCGGCCGTACTCAAAATCGGCCATTGGCTACAGGATTATTAAGTCGCAAAGAGGCGTTGTCTTGCTTTGCCGTACTGGCGGCGCTGGCCTTTCTACTGGTTTTGTTCACCAACAAGTTTACGATTGTATTGTCGTTTGGGGCAGTCGCCGTTGCCAGCTTGTACCCGTTCATGAAGCGCTACACCAATCTGCCACAGGTCGTGCTGGGCGTTGCTTTCTCATGGGGAATCCTCATGGCGTTCAGCGCGCAGACTGGCAGCATTCCTGTTCCCGCCTATCTGCTTTTTGTTGCCAATATTCTCTGGACCGTGGCTTACGATACCGAATACGCGATGGTAGACAGAGAGTACGATGAGAAGATAGGGGTCAAGTCTACCGCTATACTTTTTGGTGAGGCTGACAAGCTAATGGTGGGAAGTCTGCAAGTCATGTTCTTGCTGGCGATATGGTTGGCTGGTCGGCAACTGCAATTGGGGTTGGCGTTTAATCTGTCGCTACTGATTGCCGCGGGCTTGCTGGCTTATCAGCAAGTACTGATCAAAGACCGATTGCCTGGCCCTTGTTTCAAAGCGTTCTTGCATAACAACTGGGTTGGCGCTGCCTTGTTTACCGGCGTACTGCTAAGCTATCTCTAGAGATAGCGCCGCGAAACCATGTAACTATTGATCGATCCACTGCATAAACGCCGTCGATGCATCAATCAGACGCTGTCGCGGAGTTTCCAATAGTGCTGCATGATCGCCACCTGCCAACACCACCCATTGCTTGTTAGGATTTGCCAGTTCAGTAAACACTTCGGCATGGGATTGGGTGTCAGCCAACGGATCAAACTCCGCCTGTAATAACAAGGTAGGTGCAGTGACTGCGCTCGCCTGCAAAGCATTCCATTGTTGCAGTTGATTCCAGTCAGACCGTACCGGGTCGGCGCGTAGCGCTTCGCGCACGTAGACTGCGACGGCGTTGTCACTGATCGAACCATCGACAATAAAATCTGACGCTGCCGCCTCGGCAGTCGTCGGCGCTCTTGCCGGTTCTGTCTGATTCGCCGGGTCAGAGTATGCGCGACCCGAACGCAGCGGATAGCCAAATAACGTCAGGCTTCTAAACTGCTCGGGATAGCGCTGTGCTGTTAATTGCGCAACCATGGAACCATAAGACCAGCCCCAGACGTGCACAGTCTCGCCAGTACGATCCGCTAACCAGTCCAGCACATTGGCCAGATCCTGAGCGGCTTTGTCCGGTGTGTTCCAGCCAGAGGCATCTCGTGGTGTTTCACCATAGCCGCGCGCATCGATTGCCCACACCGAAAACCCCTGTTCATTGAAACCGTCCATCAAAGACAGTTCCTCACCGGGAACCTGCAGATCAAAGTCAGGAATGGAACTCCAGGTGCGCCCGTGATGTAACAGAATCTGGCCTTTCGCATTTGCCACCGATTTTTCCCAAACAGCCATGGGATGACCTTCGGACAACACAGTATGCTGAATTAATTCGGCTGCATAAGTGTGTGTGGTCGCGAGGACAAGCGCTAACGCAGCAAGCATTGCATAAAATCGGGAGAGTCGTTTCAAGACAGATCCTTTAATGGGCTGGCAAACTCGAACTGCCGTTGCCGAAGCTGTAATACTAAAACTAACAAGGACTTCTTTGAGACACTGTGCGCAGCTCGAGGCTGCACACAGTGATTCATTACGTTGCGATCAGGCGCCGGTAAACGCCTGTATGCCGGTTTGCGAACGACCCAGAATCAAGGCATGAATGTCCTGCGTACCTTCGTAAGTGTTTACCACTTCCAGATTCTGCATGTGGCGCATGACGGGATATTCATCAGAGATCCCGTTGCCCCCCAACATGTCGCGTGCCTCACGTGCCACTTCCAATGACTTCAGGCAGGAGTTGCGTTTTAACAAAGAGATGAGCGGTGGTGCCAGCTTGCCTTGATCTTTCAGGCGGCACGCTTGCAAGCAACCCTGCAAACCCAGCGCGATTTCCGTTTGCATGATAGCCAGCTTTTTCTGGATCAGTTGATTGGCTGCCAGAGGCCGGCCAAACTGTTTGCGATCCATGGTGTAGTCCAGTGCCGTGTGCCAGCAAGTTTCGGCGGCACCCAAGGCACCCCAGGCAATGCCCAGACGAGCCGAATTCAAACAACTGAACGGTCCATTCAACCCTTTGGCACCGGGTAACTTGTTCTCTTCCGGGACGAACACTTCGTCCATGACGATTTCGCCAGTCACCGATGCCCGCAACGCCAGCTTGCCTTCGATCTTTGGTGCGCTCAGGCCTTTCATGCCTTTATCGAGAATGAACCCACGGATGACCCCCTCGTCATCTTTGGCCCATACGATAAACACATCGGCGAATGGCGAATTACTGATCCAGTTCTTGGCGCCAGAAACGAGGTAACCGCCGTCCACTGATTTGGCGCGCGTAATCATGCCGCCGGGATCAGAGCCGTAGTCAGGTTCAGTCAGGCCGAAACAACCGATGAATTCCCCGGTGGCCAACTTGGGCAAGTATTTCTGCTTTTGTTCTTCGCTACCGAAGACATTGATAGGGTGCATGACCAGTGAGGACTGCACGCTCATCATCGAGCGGTAGCCGGAATCTACGCGCTCAACTTCTCGCGCGGCCAGCCCGTAACAGACATAGTTAACGCCTGCGCAGCCGTAGCCTTCTATCGTCGAACCCAATAAACCCATCTCGCCCATTTCGCGGAAGATTGCCGGTTCCGATGTTTCATTGCGGTAGGCTTCCCGAACGCGTGGCAGGAGCTTTTCCTGGGCAAAGTCGCGCGCGGTATCGCGCACCATCCGCTCTTCTTCCGTAAGTTGTTCCTCAAGACGGAAAGGGTCTTTCCAGTCAAAGGCGATGTCGTCTACTTTTACTGACATGTCGTTCATGTCGCTCTCCTGAATCGTGTTTGGATGGGCTGACGTGGGTCGTCAGGCGCACAGTTAGCCAGTACATTGAGGTAGCTGGCGAAGCGGATGGTCGCCGGCAACTTGGTACATCTGGCAGGGAAATAACTGTCTCGGGAACAAAATCCGGAACAGGGCGGAAATTCTACCAAAATACGGGATTAAGACCAGAAACTGCACTCAAAAGCAGTTTCCGGGGAAATCCCGTACCGGTAAATTATAAAATGGCTGACCGACTAGTCTCGACCCCGAATTACCGCGTAGTCAGAAGTCGGACTCAAGGTATCGAGCGAGTTGAAGGCATCGATTAGATCATGAGCCCACTGTTCGTTGGTCTGGCAGCGGGTTTTACGGATATAGGACCCTGTTGTGGCTTCATTCACACAGGTCACTTTTTCATCAAATGGCTTGGTACGGTTGTATGCATAAAGCTCTTCATCACTGAACTGGGCGAAACGCTGGGAAGTAATGCCGCAAGCCGTGACAAGAAGCAGTAGTGAAGCCAACAAAATAGTTCGTCTCATTGTTAAGCCCCTTTTCTCGGAGTTACCCAATCATAGCAGAACATCAATGACGGAAAAATCCACTGGTCACAAGGCAGGTAGCCCGAAAAACCGCTCAATCCAGTGTACATAATTACAGTACATTGCTGTCAGTTTGCTAGAATAGCTGCCCATGGATGTCTCCCACATACTCGACTCCCTCAACGACGAACAACGCAACGCAGTAGCCAATCCCGCTCCACATCTTCTGGTTCTGGCTGGTGCCGGTAGCGGCAAGACCCGTGTGCTGGTGCACCGTATTGCCTGGTTGTTGCAGGCTGAGCAAATATCGCCCTTCGGCATTCTCGCTGTGACCTTCACCAACAAGGCCGCCCGGGAAATGCGCGGCCGCATCGAAGAATTGCTTGGTCAGTCAATTGGCGGCATGTGGGTGGGCACTTTTCATGGCTTGGCCCACCGCCTGCTGCGCACGCACTGGCAAGAAGCCGGACTGCCTGAAGACTTCTATATCCTCGATTCCGACGATCAGCTACGGCTGATCAAGCGCATCAATCGGTCGCTGCGTATCGACGAGGAACGCTGGCCCGCCAGACAGTGCCAGTGGTACATCAATGGCCAGAAAGACGAAGGCCTGCGGGCTGGCAACATCGAACACTTTGGTGACGATTACACCAAGACCATGATCGATATCTACAAGGCCTATGAAGAGGCGTGTGAGCGCGGCGGTATGATCGATTTTGGCGAGATCTTACTGCGCGCCCATGAGCTATGGTTGAAAAACCCCCAGGTGCTTGACCACTATCGCCGACGCTTCCATCACATACTGGTGGATGAGTTTCAGGACACCAACACCATTCAGTACGCCTGGCTGCGAGTGCTGGCCGGCGGCGACAATGCCCTGATGGTGGTCGGTGATGATGACCAGTCTATTTATGGCTGGCGCGGCGCCAAGATCGAAAACATCCAGCAATTCAGTACTGACTTTCCCGGTGCCGAGACTGTGCGTCTGGAACAGAATTACCGTTCTACTTCCACCATCCTCAAGGCGGCCAATGAATTGATCGCCCATAATCAGGGGCGGTTGGGCAAGAACTTGTGGACCGAAGGTGTCGAAGGCGAACCCATTAGTTTGTACGAGGCCTTCAACGAACAGGATGAGGCCCGCTTTGTCGTCGACCGCTTGCAGGACTGGTTCAATGCCGGTAATCGCCGCGCCGATGCTGCCATCCTCTATCGCTCCAATGCCCAGTCACGCGAATTGGAAGAAGCCCTGTTGCGCGTCGGTATGCCTTATCGCATTTACGGCGGTCACCGCTTTTATGAGCGACTGGAGATCAAGAACGCGCTGGCCTATTTGCGCTTGCTGGTGACCCGTGATGATGACACCGCCATGGAGCGCATCATCAATGTGCCGACGCGCGGTATTGGCGGCCGTACCATCGACACCATTCGTAATGTTGCCCGCGAGATGAACTGTTCACTCTGGCAAGCTTGTGTGACCTGCGTAAACGACAAGATGCTCAGCTCGCGGGCAGCCAATGCGGTACTGGCCTTTTTGGAACTTATTGATGAAATGGACGCTGAGGCGGCCGATCTGGAATTGCATCAAAAGACCGAACTGGTGATTAGTAAATCCGGTCTGGTGCAGCACCATGAGAAAGAAGGCGGTGAGAAGGCCCGCGGTCGTATCGAGAATCTGGAAGAATTGATCAGCGCCACGGGCAATTTCGATGATCCCGAGCTGGAAGAAGATGTCGACGTCAAATCGAAAACCATGTTGGCCGCGTTTCTCGACCAAGCCTCTCTCGATGCCGGCGATACTCAGGCCGACGCCAGCGAAGATGCCGTCCAACTAATGACCTTGCACTCAGCCAAGGGCCTGGAATTCCAGCTGGTCTTTTTAGTAGGCATGGAGGAAGGTTTATTTCCTCACAAGATGTCTATGGACAATATCTCGGGTTTGGAAGAAGAGCGTCGCCTTTGCTATGTCGGCATTACCCGCGCCAAGAACAAACTGTATATCAGCCACGCCGAATCGCGGCGCATGCATGGCGATGTGAACCTATGCCGCCCTTCACGCTTTATTCGCGAGATACCCTCGGCGCTGGTTGATGAGATTCGGCTCAAGTCTACCGTCAGCCGCGGCGCCTTTAAGCAGGCCGCCACGAACGGCAAACGTATCGGTGCCAATAGTGAAATACCCAATACCGAATTGTCGTTAGGGCAACGCGTCGCCCATGGCAAGTTCGGTGAAGGCGTTGTGCTGAACTACGAAGGCCAGGGTTCCAGCGCCAGAGTGCAGGTCAACTTTGATGCGGTGGGTAGCAAGTGGCTGGTTTTGTCTTATGCCAAGCTGGAAGTGCTAGGCTAGGCAGCCGGACTCTATTTCTTTTACATTAGCCATATTGCATTGCATACATGGCAAGCCGGTTATGAGGATTACACATGCGATTAGTTGTTAACAGTCAGATGTTTTCAATGCGTTGGCTCGTACGCAGCAGTGCATTGCTTTTGTCGGCACTGATGCTCATATCTTGCAGCCAAGACGCGCAAGAGTCTGTTGCGTCTGCCAATGCAGCTGGTCCGCAGGAAGTCGAATACGAATGGAAGATGATTACTGCCTGGCCGCGCAACCTGCCGGCGCTGGGCACCAACCCGGTGTATTTTGCCGAGCTGGTCGAGCAAATGAGCAACGGCCGTATGACGATCGAAGTATTCGGTGCTAACGAACTGGTCAGTGGTCTGGAAGTCTTTGACGCCGTCTCGCAAGGTGTCGCCGAGCTGGGCAATGCCGCTTCTTATTACTGGCAGGGTAAAGTGCCAGGAGCTGCGTTTTTTGCCTCTGTACCGTTTGGTATGACCGCCAAGGAACTCAATGGTTGGCTGGAATTCGGCGGTGGCAAGGAGTTGTGGCAAGAGCTGTATGCGCCATTCAATCTGATCCCTGTTCGCAGTGGTAATTCCGGCACACAAATGTTCGGTTGGTTTAACAAAGAGATTAATTCACTGGCCGACGTGCAAGGTCTTAAGATGCGCATCCCCGGCCTCGGCGGTGAGGTCATGAATCGCGCCGGCGCCACCACCATCACCATGCAAGCCAGCGATGTGTTTACCGCCATGCAAACCGGTGCGCTGGATGCTACCGAGTTTGTCAGCGCCTACAACGATCTGGCCGCCGGTTATCACACGGTCGCGGATTATTACTATTACCCCGGCTGGCATGAGCCCGGTTCGGCGTTGGAAACCTTGATCAACAAGGAACGCTTCGAAGCCCTGCCAAGCGATCTGCAGGCCATCATTCTCACTGCAGCTGAAGCGTCCAATCAGCGCTTGCTCGATGAATTCACTGCGCGCAACAACGAGGCTCTGCGTGTACTGGTAGAAGAGCACGATGTTGAACTACGCCGGTTGCCCGATGATGTCCTTGTTGAACTGCGCCGCCTCTCCGATGAAGTCGTGGCCGAGATGGCCAGCACCAATGCCATGACGCAGCGCATCTATGACTCTTATCGAACGTTTGAGGAAGGCGTGGAGAATTACCACAGTGTGGCCGAGGAAGCGTTTATTGAGGCGCGCAAGTTAACCAGCGACTAACTTAACTGCAAGTTTAGGGCTTGGCAGAGCAGCTGGCTTTTAACTAATTGGTCGTTTCTTCTCGTCGCGCCCTAGCTCGCACTTGCCGCTCTTTTTAGCGCGGCTTCGGCAAGGCGCGTGGCTTGCCCTCATCATCGATGGCCACGAAGACGAACAAGCCCTCCGCGGCTTTTTGCAAATCATCGTGTGCGGCAAAGGCTGAAATCCACACCTCGACTGCGATCTGCATAGAGGTATGACCGGTTTTCACGATTGAGGCAAAACAACTGACGGTCGCGCCGACTTTCACTGGCAGTAGAAAGTTCACTTCCTTGATCGATACAGTCGCCGACCGGCCCTGCGCCACGCGCTTGCTCATGATGCCGGCAGCAAGGTCCATCTGCGAGACTAGCCAACCACCAAAAATGTCGCCGTTAGCGTTGGTGTCTTTCGGCATGGCAATCGTCTGCATGGCCAGTTCACCCTTGGGTGTGGGAGCTTGCTTGCTGGCATCTGATTGAGAGTCTGTCATTACTTATCCTGATATCAGTCGTACATTGAACGGAACGGCTTATTGTAACCCGGCGAGCAAACACTCTGGAGCCTGAAGGTAGGTTTTACTAATCGAGTAGTTCCGGCAGCCAGGTCACCAGGCCCGGAGCCAAAGCCAGCAGTACCAACAGAGCAAGTTGAATCATCACGAATGGAATCACACCGCGATAGATTTCCGCCGTGGCGATCGACTTGGGTGCCACGCTGCGCAGATAGAATAGCGAGAAACCAAACGGCGGCGTAAGAAATGAGGTCTGCAGGTTCACCGCGATCATGATGCCCAGCCAGACCGGATCAATACCCATAGCGAGCAGTATAGGGCCGACAATTGGCACGACCATAAAAGTAATTTCGACGAAATCCAGAATGAAACCCAATAAGAAGATGAGCAGCATCACCACTAAAGTGGCTGTCATGGCACCTCCTGGCAATCCAGTCAGCCATTCTTCGATAAGAGTGTCACCGCCAAAGCCGCGAAACACCGACGAGAAGATCGTGGCGCCCACTAGAATCAAGTACACCATAGCCGTGATGCGCGTGGTTTCCACAGCGACTTCATGGGTCACTTTCAGGTTCAGCATGCCGCGTATTGCTGCCAGCAAGATTGCGCCAAGCGCGCCAACACTGGCCGCTTCTGTCGGCGTCGCCAGTCCGCCAAGAATAGAACCCAGCACTGCAATGATAAGCACAACAGGGGGCAGCAAGCCTTTGACCAGCGCCACAAGTTTGTCGGCCAGCGACGTATCATCATCGGGTACCGCCGGTGCTTGATCCGGTTTCAGCAACGCAAAAATCACTACATAAAGTGCATAGGCAGCCACGAGCAATAACCCGGGAATAATCGCACCGGCGAACAGGTCGCCAATGGACACAAAGTCGGGCGCGAAAATACCCTGATTCAATTGTGCCTGCTGATACGCGTTGGACATGACCTCGCCCAACAACACCAGACAGATCGACGGCGGGATGATTTGCCCCAGCGTGCCAGTGGCGCACAAAGTGCCGCAAGCCAAAGAGGGGTTGTAGCCACGTTGTAACATGGTCGGCAGGGAAAGAATGCCCATGGTCACCACGGTCGCTCCGACGATACCCGTGCTGGCCGCCAGTAACATGCCGACGAACACAACCGAGATGCCCAGCCCGCCAGGTAAGGACCGAAAAACGACCGACATGTTTTTTAACAGGTCTTCGGCCAGCCGCGACTTCTCCAGCATGGAGCCCATGAAGACAAACAGCGGCACCGCCAACAGATTTTGATTCACCAAAATCCCGTACAGGCGGTTGGGAATAAGATTCAGATAAGCGGTGTCGAACACGCCGGCCAGATTGCCCAGTGCGGCAAAGATCAGCGAGATGCCGGTCAGAGTCAGGGCCACAGGGTAACCTGCCATTAACACCCCACAGACTGCCAGGAAAAAGACCAGCGCCAGATAATCCACTATTGCGAGGTATCCTTGCGCAGGCGCAGCACCGCCTTGATGATTTCCGAGACACCCTGCAACGCCAGCAACCCGGCCAACAGCAACATGGTGGTTTTCAGCAAATAGACGAACGGCAGCCCGCTGGCTTCAGTCGAGGTTTCCTGAATCCGCCACGACAGCGCTACGTAGTCCCAGCTCACCCAGAGAATAAACAGTGTGGCCGGCAGCAAGAACACAAGCCCGCCGCCCAGATCCACCAGAGCCTGACCACGTTCACTCAAGCGGTTATAGAATATATCCACACGGACATGGCCCTGCTCTTTCAATGTGTACGCAGCGCCCAGAGAAAATACCAGCGCATTGAAGTACATCACCGATTCCTGCATGGCGATGGACCCGAATTGAAAGACGTAGCGCAGCACAACGATGAGCGCCATCACCAACACCATAGCCAACGCCAGCCAGGCCACACTGCGGCCTAACAGGTCGTTAACACGGTCGATCAATTGACTGATGCGGAGCATGACTGACATGAAGTCCCGGGCCAGATTCAGGGCGTGGCCAGCCCATAGAAAGTTGGCCACATTAAACCACAGCAGGCGTATTCAGTAGTATGGGTGGCGGCGCTGCATCCGCAGGTTTTCAGGCCATGAAAAACAGGCGCAGAAACTGGTAGCTGAACACGACAACGGTCAGTGTCAGCGCGATGACCAGAATCGCCAATAAGCCGGCCATTGAGCGCTGGAAGCGCAGCACCGTGCGGCGCCAAAATCCATGTTGCATGCCCGGTTGCTCGGGTATCCGGATGAACAATCGGGCAATGCAGATGAGTAGAGCTGACCAGCAAAACCCCACCATAGCCGGCATCATCAGTGCTTCGGCTTCGGTATCGCCGGTTTGCGCCAGGCTATAGATAAATAGCCCGATAAAGGCCAGACACAGCACCAACAGTAACCATTCGATGCGGGCCAGGACACTGGCAATTCGCTGCAAGCGCTCTATCATAGGCGGCTTTGAAATTAATCGTAGAAAGAGTGTGCGTCCAGCTTAACGGCGAGATTCGCGTACCTCAAGCAGGAGTCCATTTTGAGCGAAACTACGGAGCTGCCCTTCTTTGCCGGCGTCGATGATGAGGAGCAACCGGTCTTCGAAGCCATCAAGGTCGAGATTGTCGACCCGGCCGCCGATACTGTGCGCTTGCTGCATTCACCGCTGTTCGCCCGCAATCTGGCCTCGGGCGATCGCGTCAAGGTTATCAATCCGGCGACTGCCGAGTATGAGCTGGAGCAACGTAGCGGTAATCTGTGTATCCGCGTCATGCGTAAAGAAGACATCGAGGCGGTCGCCCATTCACTGGTCCCCGAACTGGAAAAGCTCGGTGGCAAGCTGGATGGCAAGACAGACCGTGCCCTGGTATTCAGCGCGCACTTCTCCATTGGTTTTACCCAGATCGAGGAGTTGCTCAACGACACCTGTCAGGCACACGCCGGCACTGAATGGTACTATGGCAATGTCTACGACCCACAAGACGGCGCGACGCCGCTAAACTGGTGGCAGGATTTCGACTCCATTGAATAGCTTGATTGAAGAGTTCGATTGAGAGCAGAAGCCGAATCAGCGTCACTTATACAACTGTAGCAAGGCCCATCGATTGTGCCGCGCGCAGTCAGTCATACTAATCTGGAATACGCCTATCTATGTTAATTGTAGTTTCCCCGGCCAAATCGCTGGATTACGAGACCCCGGTCCGCACTCGCAAACACACCGAGCCACAGTTTCTCAAGGAAGCC
This sequence comes from uncultured Gammaproteobacteria bacterium, assembly GCA_913060975.1. Classification (GTDB taxonomy): domain Bacteria; phylum Pseudomonadota; class Gammaproteobacteria; order Pseudomonadales; family Pseudohongiellaceae; genus UBA9145. The sequence goes on along the minus strand of CAJXVC010000005.1, from coordinate 7,923 downwards.
AGTCAGCTCACCGCGCAATTAAAGAAACTGACACCGGACGATCTGTCCGAGTTGATGCACATCAGCGCCAAACTCAGCGAGTTGAACTTCGAACGTTATGCCAATTGGCGCACGCCGCTCGAAACCCCCAGTGCCCGTCAGGCACTATTCGCCTTCAAGGGTGATGTGTATCTGGGCTTGAAAGCCGAAAATTTCTCGGCGGCCGATGTGACGTTTGCCCAAAAACACCTGCGCATCCTGTCCGGGCTCTATGGCATCCTGCGGCCGCTGGATCTGATGCTGCCTTACCGGCTGGAGATGGGCACCAAGCTGAAAAACAAAGGTGGCAAAAACCTCTATGAATTCTGGGGCTCAAAACTCACCAAGGCATTGAACGAGGAATTTTCCCAGCAACGCTCAAAGGTATTGGTGAACCTGGCATCCAACGAATATTTCAATTCCCTGCAACCCAAGTCACTGGAGGCCGATATTATTTCGCCGGTCTTTAAAGACTATTCCAGTGGCAAATATCGCGTGTTGAGTTTCTTTGCCAAGAAAGCCCGCGGTGAGATGGCGGCCTATATTATTCGAAACCGCATCGACTCGGCGGCCAAGATCAGGGAATTCGATGTCGACGGTTATAAATATAGTGAAGACGAATCTACCGACAGCAAACCGGTCTTTCTGCGCAAACAGCAGGGTAAGTAAACCGTGATCGATGACCTGCCCTTTAGTCAGGCCTGCGAGAATAATAAACAGCCCATTCTTGAAGCGTTGGCCCGATATCTGACCGAGCCAGCAGCGGTTCTGGAAATTGCCGGTGGCACGGGCCAACACGCAGTGCACTTTGCTGCTGCCCTGCCCCATCTGCATTGGCAAACAACAGACGTCCCCGACAATGTGTCGACGCTGGCGCAACGCCCGGCGGCGGCCAATCTGGCCAACTTGCCCGCCCCATTGGCTCTGGATGTCAACGAATCACAATGGCCGGTGGAAGCCACCGATATTATCTATAGCGCCAACTGCCTGCATATCATTTCCGTTGCCGAGGTCGAACACTTCATGGCCGGCGTCGGCCGTTGCTTGCAGCAGGGCGGTTTACTGATTGTCTATGGGCCATTTAAATACAGTGGCGAGTTCACCTCCCCGAGCAATGGCGATTTTGACGGCTGGTTAAAAGCCCGCGATCCAGACAGCGGCGTCCGCGATTTTGAGTGGGTCAATAAACTGGCGGAGCAACAGGGCTTGGCGCTCGTCGAAGACATCGATATGCCTGCCAATAATCAGTTGCTCGTCTGGAAGCGCATGACGCTGCCGGGCTAGTCCAGAAACTCCCAGGTATCAGCCCCATCAAACAAGCGCACGCGCAGGTCGCTAACCGTCGTTGGATCACACATACGAGTGTTGAGGGAGATGCGTGATTCTTCCGTCTTTTCGGTGCTCTCATAATGAGTCAGACAACCACAGTGTCGGCAGTGGTAGAACTCAATAAACTTGTCGCCCCAACAATAGAATTGCAGGGCATCAGGCTGGGCTTCGACCCGCACATTGCTGCGCGTGCCATGTACCCAGCGCGCCCCGTAGCGGCGGCACACTGAACAGTTACATTCGGTAATCGACACCGGCTGGAAATCCAGCGTGATTGTCACAGCGCCACAATGGCAATTTCCTTGCAGACTCATCTTTCCCCACCATGCTCCTTAGCAACAACCAGCTCGTTATAACCGGTGGCGCTATCCATTTTTCGTGTAAAACTGGTGTCCTGCAACTCGACCATGACGATCTCGGCAGTGGTCAGAACAAGGTTGCCGGGCAGCATATGCCCTCCCGTGACTACGCCCTTTTCATCCGCAACCGAAAAGTGAATGTGACAGCCGTTGACTGACAACGTCCCGGTCGCAGACACTATTTCCAGAGGGCCATTCAAAAACGTCTCGGCCTGGGCGCTGGCCAGTCGCAGGGCCGCCTGACTGAGACTACCGACACAAGTCAGGAGCACGGCAGCCTGGATATCATGGCGCTCTAGATAGGCTTCCAGACTTTGCCGCAGATCCGCACCCGGATTCAGACGAAACGCGTGTTGACTACTTTGCGACATCCAGGCTCCTCAGTTCAATCGGTGGTTTGGCGCATTACTTGCGACAAGTTCATTATGGCCTGCCGTAGCCGGTCTCTAACCGCGGGCTTTTCCTTTGGCCTGGCAACTGCACACCCAAAGCCCACCTGTCTCACTTCCTCACTTCCTCACTTCCTCACTTCCTCACTTCCTTAGAACACTACAGAAGAATCTCACAGTCAGCCCGGCCTACCAAGGCAAAATTATTTTGCATCTGATACAAATTTTTCTTTCGTTTTCCGGAAAAAAGAATACTATACGCGCGCTAACGGATTGAACCTGAATCCCTCTATCCAATGTGGTTGTCGCATCCAATCCTGCCCTTTACGGTCAGGTGACAATCAGGGGTAAAGATGAACCTTAACGCTGTTTTAGAAGCAGTCGGTCCAACAGACCACTTGCGGATCCACGATAGCGCCCAGCAAGGTTCCATGGGGAAGGTGTTCGTTAGCCTGCTGAATTCTGTTGCCCATTCGGGGAACCGGATTTCTCAGATCTGTATGACTTCGCTGATGACAGCATTTGCCTGCCTCTGCGATCGCTTGCGCTCGATAAGCGCTGGCGGCGTATTGCTTCTGGCCGTGTATAAGCCGGCACTTTGTAACAATGGATTTCGACACTGACGATGTTTGCCTCGCACTGGCGATGCAGCGACGTTTGTCGATCAGAATGCAACTGGGTTACCTGCACGTTTTTTACCTGGCGTTAGCCAGCCGTATTGAAACGCATTGCCACTGCTATGCAGTAGCGCAGAGCCCGATCGTCCGTCACGGGAATACCGTGGTTAACTATTTACTTCGGCTACCCATGCCCGATTGATTGAGGAAGAGAATTACAGCCATGACTATCAGTACTAATGCCAAGAAATTGAACGGCCACGCCGTTATCAACGAGCTGACACTAAACACACTGCACGTCGAGAATCGTTCCGGTCAGGAAAACCGCTTCTATCCTGAGCAATTGCCTGCGTTTGCCAATGAGCCGACGCGTGATCGTTTCGCAATTAACCACATCAACAATGGTGTGGGTGAAGGTGTCGTGAGTCTGGGTCACATCGAGCCAGGCGAAATTGTGTTTACCTGCACAGGTTTTTTCAGCCCGGATGTCACGCTGTTCAGTCTGCAGATCACTCCTGAGCTGCACCTGCACGACCCGTATTTTTACGGCAAACTTCTCCACAGCTGTGATCCAAACAGCTATGTGGATCTGAACACTCGTACGTTTATTGCTCTTAAAGCAATCAACCCCGGTGACTTCATCACTATCGACTACGCCCGTACCGAAGATTATTTGTTCCGTACGTTCCCTTGTAGTTGTGGTGCTGAACATTGTCGCGGCGTCGTTGCCGGTCGTCTGCAGCTGCCTGCACTGACCCGACAAGCCCAATCAGGTCGCTAACGGCCTCGTCTTGCAAACCCTCTTACGCTGGTTAATCGGTATGACCGGTTAGCCAGCGAAGAGTTCGGTTTGCGCCTCCACTTTCGATCGTTAACACAGTGTTACTGACGCAACGCAAAGACGAACAGATCCTCGACAGGTTCTTCGCCGTCTGCGGGGTAGTTTTGGCTAAAATGCTCACAGACAGTAAAGCCACAAGCGCTGAGCATTTGTAATAGCTCCTTGGCTTCGTAGTAAGTAGTAATCACACCATCGCCGCTGGCGTTTTCCTTGTAACCCGAGCGCGCCGGATCACCAACCATGGTACTTAAGTACAGCAGGCCATTGGGGTTGAGCAGGCGATAGACGGTTTCCAGACAGGTTTTAGCTTCGGCCGGTTCCAGATAGGGTAGGCAGAAACCGCAAATGATCACATCGAAGGTTTGCTCCAGCTGACCAATGTCACGCGTGTCCAGCACCGCGAAGCTATGGTTGGGATTATTCTTTGCCGCCAGCTCCACCATGCGTGGTGACAGGTCAACACCGTGTATTTTCAAGTGCGGGTGTTGCGCAAGCAGATAGCGCGAAATATTACCGGGGCCACAACCAACATCGAGCAGCGTGCGATGTTGCTCGGTCAGCAATGACGCAAAGCGGGCATAGGTTTTCGTGTAGGCCGGATAGTCCATAAACTTGTCCTGGTACTGCTCGGCGTATTTATCGAAGGTAGCGACTGTGGCTTTGACTGGGTCCATACGTTGTCATCCGAAATCGGGATTGCTGTTCTGATTGTTGGCAGGCTAGCGACTGGAGTCGTTATTTGGTCCTGTGATGGGCTCTGGTGGTTCGAAGGTTGGCGCAGCGATCGGTGAGCCCGCCGTCCACTTGGCCGACTCTTTTTGTTGTTGCCTTGCTTTGAGTATCCTGTCGGTACGGGCTTTGTCTTTGATCCATACCGCGCTCTGGCGCAGCCCGAAATAATAACCAACTGCCAACACAGCCATGCATGTATAAGCTACCAGCAAGTGCCGACTGATCATTGCATCCCAGCTCCACCCGTGTTGATTGATCAGCAAAAACGCATCACTGTACATGCCGCCCGTCATGCCATAGCCGATGTTGCGAATATCATATTGGCCGCGCCACCACGGCATAAACATGTCCATGAAGGCGGCAGCGCCGATAAAGAGCAAGCCCCAACGCACGGCACCTTGGTAAAGCTGGGTCTGTTTACCCACGTAGAACAACAGCATTAAGCCACTGGCCAGAATCATGCCACCGGCGTCACCGGCAAAGGTAATCAGCATATCTTCGGTATTGCGATCAAAACCAAAAAAGAACACGCCCTGTATGAGCCATAAAACCAGTGCGAACACGACCCAGGCAGGACTTTCTTTTTGGCGGCCGTAGTTGGCGACCAGACCAATGGACAAGAACACCAGCGTCGGGCATAACCAGCCCGCGGAAAACGTCACCGTTTTCCATAATGTCGGTATGGCATTATAGCCGAGTAACCAGGCGGCTGAGGCATGGCCCAACTCATGCAGTGGCATGCCAAACACAATAGACTGCAGCCCATCAAATACACCCAGCCATTGCACTAGCCAAGCACCGAAAAGCATGCCCGGCAAGGCATACCAACAAATCAGCCGTTCACGTTGTGGATCGTCGATATATTGCTCATCGCCGACAATGGTTTCGTAATTGGGAGAGTTATCTACAGAGTTTGAGTTGGAATCAGGTTCAGTGAAATCTGCATGATGGTCAGACGCAGACAGCACTCTGCCGTGCTTTTTAATCGCCTCGGCCTTGGCGTAGTCGGCACCACAATTCGGACAGATATCACCGCCCTGTTTGGGCGCTTCACACCAGGCGCAAAGTGTCGTCACAAAACTGTCTCGAACTGGTTTAGTGAATGCTCATTCATAATCGCAAGCTCACCTCGTCAGGGCATCGCTGTTCGTTTTTGAGAGCCAGCCGCGCGCCAATCGGACAAGACTATTTGGTGACCACCCAAAGTGCATGCACCATACCCGGGACTAGAAATAGCAGACACAACAGAATGTTAATGAGCAGGTCTTTGCCGATACCCTTTTTTAAAAATACCGCAACCGGAGGCAGAAAAATCGCCAATAAAATATAAACAAGTCTGTCCATGCCAGTTTCTCTTCGTAAATATAAAATATCTTAAGAAGCCTTTGAATCTAAGTGCCGATCAAAGAATTCAATAAACTCTTGGTCAAAATACTGCCTATTAAGGGCCCAAAGCGCACGGAAATTTTCTCGTTCCAGCCATTCACGGATTTCAATTTCCCAGCCTGCCCATTGGTTCTTGCGAATGCCTTTTGAGCGTGAGCGTTTATACATCAGGTAAGCGCGTTCAAATATTGCTTTCCGAATATAGAGAATGGCATCTTCCTGCTTTTTCTGTTGTTCGGACAACTCGCGTGGCGAGTCATAAGGAGTATCGAATACATCGAGCTCAACGTGATTCAAACACAACTGCTGCAATTCGATGTATTTATCATCTAGCGCATCGTACGTACCATATTCTCGCTCCATTCGCCGTTGGCGCTGCTCCATAGAGTAGACACAAATAGCAGTTGGTACACCCAGCAAAGTAATCAGATCGACTATAGTTGCCAGATTGGCAAAAAATATATCCACTAAATTTCTCCAACCGTATCAAGAAGCCTGTAATACCGGACGCAGGGCTACTTAATCTTCTTCAGGAAACAGACCACTCGATACGTCTCTGCAAAACCCAGATGTTCATGAATGGCAATGCTGCGAGTATTATCCATTTCGGCATCGCTGGCCAATTCGGTAAAGCCCCGGTCTTTGGCCCACTTTTCCGCGCGCTCTAGCAGCTTCTTGCCCAACCCTTGGGCCTGATAATCGGTATCCACATACCAGCCTTCAATATAGGGCACGGCATCGTTGCGACTGCCTTCAACAAAATTGCGAATATTGAGCTCGATAAAACCCACCAGCCCCTTACCGTTGTTATCCACAACATAGGTCTGGGCGATGTCATGTGAATCGCCAGCAAAGAAGTCGGCGATTTCTGACAAATGATTATCATCGGTATCGGGCCACAACAGCGTGCGCATGCGCGACCACTCGGAGGTATCTGATTGCAGCGCTTCGCGAACCTTCATTGCTTGAATTCCAGTGTTATAGCAAGGCTATCCAGCTACCCATATCGATCACTATCAGGCGCAAGCTTGCGACAGCGTCGCTACGATCGGTGCGCCTTTGGTGACGATCAACGTGTGTTCATATTGCGCGGACAAATTGGCCGGATGCCCAACCAGCGTCCAGCCATCAGCAGCCTCGGAAACATGAGTGCTCCGCGTCGACAGAAACGGCTCGATGGCAATGACCTGCCCTTCTCGTAAGCGCCGGGTATCGTGGCGATCAAAGTAGCTGACGATACCTTCGGGTTCTTCGTGCAAGCTGCGGCCGATGCCGTGACCACCCAGATTCCTGATTGTCTTGAAGCCATGGGACTTGGCCGTTCGCTGAATGGCTCTGCCAATCTGGTTAATGGGCGCACCGGCACGGGCCTGAGACAAGGCATTTTTCAGCGCCAGTTGCGTGGCATGACACAGGCGCGTCTTGATGCTACTAACAGGCGGCACCACCATCGTGCCGCCAGTGTCCGCAAAATAGCCCTCGAGCTCGGCAGAGACATCGATATTGACGATATCGCCAGCCTTGATGACACGCGCGCCAGGAATACCGTGCGCCGCTTCTTCATTAACGCTGATACAAGTGGCCCCAGGAAAATTGTAAGTCACACGCGGAGCCGACTTCGCGCCGAAGCTGTCCAGCAAGTCCGCGCCCAGCGCGTCCAATTCCGCCGTGGTCATGCCCGGCTCAACAGCGTCGAGCATGGTGTCACGGACGTGGGCGACAACGCGGCCGGCTTTGAGGATGCCGTCGATGTCTTGTTGGCTTTCAATAGTCATGGATACTGGCCCATTGGGAATAATGTGAGGAAGGTTGGCGGTGGCAGTATTGCTGCAGGCACCTGCCGACACTGATTAAAAGAGCAATGCTAAACCTTAACCAGCAAATATGCACCTGTACCGATCAGCAAACTCCCTGCCGCTACCTCTGTTCGACGCTGGCTCTTATGACTTGTCAATACTCTGGCCAAGCGGCTGGCCGCAACTGCATAGCCCAACTTGACGCCTCCGACAGCCACAACAGTGATACCGGCAATCACAGCAATGTCTGATGCATCCAGGCTGGTGAGATCGACAAATGCGGGTAACAAGCTGGCATAAAAAATAATAGCTTTGATATCACCAAGCGAATAGGAGGGGACACTGATAACTTAGTAACTTAAGCGAAGATATAGATGAGCTAGTCGTTTAAGTTACTAAGTTATCAGTGATGAGATGGACGCTCCCTACCGGCGTCACAATGCGCCAAACTTGTGT